>CAVRVD010000026.1:0-137009 GCA_963724535.1 uncultured Actinomycetota bacterium | reverse complement strand
TGTCCTCGCGCGTGACCGCCTGCCCCTCGTGCAGCACGAAGAACCGGGTCCCGGTGGCGACATCGGGCCGCCCGCAGTGTGCCTCCTGCCACGCCCCGCTGCCGTGGCTGGTGGACGCCTCCGACGCCGAGCTGGACGCCGCGCTGACCACCGTGCAGCTGGTCATGGTCGACCTGTGGGCGCCCTGGTGCGGGCCATGCCGGATGGTCGCCCCGGTGCTGGAGCGGCTGGCCGTCCGCTACGCGGGGAGGGTCAAAGTGGTCAAGGTCAACGTGGACGACAACCCGGTCGCTGCGGCCCGGTTCGACGCCCGCAGCATCCCCACCCTGGCCTTCGTCCGCGGCGGTGAGACCGTCGGCCGGGTGATCGGCGCGCAGCCGGAACCGGCTCTGGCCGGGCGGATCGACGCGCTGCTTGCCGGCTGAGCGGCGGCTGCTGCCTTGCACCCTGCGCCTCACCCCAGGACTGCGACCAGATACGCCAGGTAGCCCAGCACCAACACCCCGCCCGCCGCCCGGGGTAGGTGGCCGGCCCGGGCCAGGGCGACCACGAGCAGCGGCAGCCCGGCGGCCACCGCGGCGCCGGGAAGCAGCCCGGCACGCATCCCGGTCAGGTCGAGGGGACGGACCACAGCCGCCAGGCCGAGGGAGACGGTGGCGTTGTAGGCGGCGCTGCCGACCACCCCGGCGACGGCGACCTCGAGCACGTCCCGGCGCAGCGCCGCCCAGACCAGGGCGAACAGCTCGGCCGTGGTGGCCAACGCCAGCGCGGTCAGACCCACCGCCTCGTCGCCGATCCCGAACGAGTCGACCACCCGGGTGGCCCCCTCGACCGCCATGGCGCCGCCAAGGGTCATCACGACGATCCCCAGGACGGCGAGCAGGAGCGAGCGAGTCGCTCGCTCCACCGGCTCGTCGTCCAGGTCGTCGGTCCCGTCCTCGTCGATCTCGGCGAGCTCGCCGATGGCGGGCGGCTCCCGCTCGCGCCACCAGACCACGGCGACCAGCCCGGCGTAGCCGAGGAGCAGCGCGGCCCCCTCCCAGCGCGACACCGAGCCGTCGGCGAGCGCCGTCAGGGCCGCCAGCCCGGCCAGCGCCGAGCCGACCGCATACTGGCGCACCCGCCGTCCGATCGGCAGTGGCCGGGCCAGCGCAGCCAGGCCGAGGGCAGCGGTGAGCATGGTGACATTGGCGCCGATCGCGTCACCCGCGGCCAGCCCGGGTCGGCCCTGTGCACTGGCCAGCACCCCGGTCAACGCCTCCTCGGGCTCAGCCCCTGCCAGCAGCACGCCGACGGCGAGCACGGTGAGCCCCAGCCGGCGGGCGGCTCCGGCCACGTTCTCGACGAACAGCTCGGCACCGACGGCGAGCAGCACCGCCGCTGCGGTCAACGCGAGAAGTCCCAGCACGCCGCCAGTCTGCTGGAACCCTCGACCCGCGAGGCCACAGTCAGGCGCAGCAACACCAGGAACGAGGCGCACAGACCGACCAGACCGAGGCAGGTGTAGGCGAGATTGGCATGGACCAGGCCGTACGCGGCCCACAACGTCATCTCCACTCCGGCCACCAGCCACGTCGCCGCAGCGACGCCGCTGGGCAGGGCGCAGCGGTACACCGTCCACACGGCGGGCACGATCTGCACGAAGTAGGCCCCGGCCAGCGCCGCGCCGAGCAGCACGATGCCGCCGTACCCGCTCAGCACGACGAGCAGCCCGGCCCAGAGCCCGGCCGCCGTGATCGCCGTCCGCCACGCCGCACCGCAGCCGACGACAAGCATGGCCACGGTCAGGTTCGCCAGCACCATGAGCACTCCAGCAGGCACCCCGGCCCAGAGCCCGGCCGCCCCCGTGTACCCGACCCAGGCGCATTCGGTGACCGCCCCGATGGCAGGGGCGGCCAGCGAGACTCCGGAGCGGTCCAGGGTCTGGGCCAGTCGCCGGATCTGCGGAAACCGACCGACGACGGCGAGACCGGTGGCCAGGAGGGCCGCTAGGTCAGCTGCCCAGAGCATGACGGAAACGCCCCCGACCATCGCACGTCCTGGAACAGGCTCATGACAGGTCTCCCCCTCCGCGCGGCTCGGGCCGCCTCGCCTGCCCCCTGCAGGCGTCCTGGGGGAAGGGGCTCGGGACTGCATGCCTGATACGCGCCAGGGCCGGGTGTCTCAGAGGGTGAAGACACCCGACCGGAGCCTGGACGAGTCGCGCCCCCTGTCACTACCGTCGACGCACGGTCATGAGCGCCAGCGCCAAGCCCCGGCTCGCTGGCCGGCAACCCTCCTCCGCGGTGGGGTGCTCCGGGTGAGGACCAGGTCCGTACCTACCGGCGACCCGCCGACCGGTACGGGATCGGGGTGCGGGACGGCAGGTTCTGCGCCCACCTCCTGGTCGATCACCTGTTGGCCGCGACCGGCCACGCCAGCGCGGTCCGGGCCAGCATCGGCCTGTCCACCACGACCGAGCACGTGGAGCGACTGCTCGCCGAGATCGCCGCCTGCGCCCGCCGTGGCGACTGGACCGCCCCGATCGACCTGCAGACCGAGCTGGACGCCGTGCGACCTTGGTGAGACCGCAGACTTCAGGCGCTGAGCACCTGGGTCACCGGCATCGCCGAGTCGACCGACAGGCCGAGCTCGGACGGCGCCCGACCGGCCTCGACCATGAGCGCGCCGAGGGCGGCCACCATTGCCCCGTTGTCGGTGCACAGGCCCGGCCGGGGCACCCGAAGGATGATCCCGGCGTCGGCGCAGCGCTGTTCGGCCAACGCCCGCAGCCGGGAGTTGGCCGCCACGCCGCCGCCGACGAGCAGCGTGTCGACGCCGTTCTCCCGGCACGCCAGAACGGCTTTGCGGGTCAGCACGTCGACGACGGCCTCCTGGAACGATGCCGCCACCGTGGCCACCGGCACCGCCTCACCGCGGGCCTGACGGGTCTCCACCCAGCGGGCCACCGCGGTCTTCAGTCCGGAGAAGGACACGTCGTAGCGGTGCCGCTCCAGGTCCCGCGCCGAGGTCAGGCCCCGCGGGAAGGCGATCGCATCGCGCACGGCGTCTCCCTCAGCGGCCTCGGCCTCGCGGGCCACCCGGTCGATATGCGGGCCGCCGGGGAACGGCAGCCCGAGCAGCCGGGCGACCTTGTCGAAGGCCTCCCCCGCGGCGTCGTCGATGGTCCGGCCCAGCGGGGCGATCTCGGCGGTGACGTCGGCGACCAGCAGCAGCGAGGAGTGCCCGCCGGAGACCAGCAGCGCCATCGAGGGCCGGGGCAGCGGGCCGTGCTCGAGGGTGTCCACGGCGACGTGGGCGGCCAGGTGGTTCACCCCGTACAGCGGCCTGCCGAGCCCGAGCGCCAACGCCTTCGCGGCGGCCACCCCCACGGTGAGCGCGCCGACCAGGCCGGGACCGGAGGTGACCGCGACCGCGTCCACGTCGGCCAGCCGCACCCCGGCCTGGGCGCAGGCGCGCTCGACGGTCGGCACCATGGCCTCCAGGTGGGCCCTGCTGGCCACCTCGGGCACCACCCCGCCGAACCGGGCGTGCTCATCGACCGAGCTGGCGATGGCGTCGACGAGCAGCACACCGTCGCGGACCAGACCGACGCCGGTCTCGTCGCAGGAGGTCTCGATGCCGAGGACCAGGCTCACCCCGGGCCTCCGTGCCCGGGCGGCTGCCCCACGATCACCCTTCTCATGATCACCGCGTCGGCGCCGGGCCCGTAGTAGCCGGACCGCCGGGCGATCTGCTCGAACCCACTACGGGCATACAGGGCCCGGGCTGCCTCGTTGTCGGCGGCCATCTCGAGCAGCACGGTCCGGGCGCCCCGCGCACCGGCCTGATCGAGCAGCCGACGCAGCAGCCGCGAGCCCAGGCCGGCGCCCTGGACGGACGGGGCCACCGCCACGGTCTGCACGTCCGCCTCGGCACCGGTCACCAGCAGCCCGGCGTAGCCGACCAAGTGCTCATCGGCGTCAAGAGCCGCTGTGTAGCAGCGGGTCTCGGGTCGGGCCAACTCAGACCAGATCGTCTCTGCCGACCAGGCCGTGGTGGCGAACAGCTCGGTCTCCAGCGCCGCCGCGGCCTCGACGTGCCACCAGCGCAGGGGGACCAGCGACACGTGCGCCGGTATCGACGGGCGTCGGCTCACGACAGCACCCGCTTGCGCGCCCCGGGTTCGGCAGCGTCCGGACGACGCAGGTACAGCGGCCGGACCGGCAGGGTCCGCCCGGTCCGCAGCAGCGACACAGCCAACCGGGCCAGCACCGCCGCGTCGACGTCCAAGGGACCGACCACCTCGCCGAGTGCGACGGGGTAGAGCTCGGCGCCCCGACCGGCCACGACGCGACCACGGCGAGGGACGGCGGCCGGTGCCGACACCTCGGGACCCTCGGTGCGCTCCACCCCAATCCCGGCGTGGGCGCCGACCACCCGGTAGCCGGCCCAGTACACCTCGCGGCGGCGGGCGTCGGTGGCCACGACCAGCTCCTCACCCGGCCCGATCACGCCGGTCTCGACGGCACCCTGAGCGAGAGCGTCCAGCGAACACACCCCGACCACCTGGGCACCACCGGTCAGCGCCAGAACCTGTGCGGTGACCAGCCCGACGCGCAGCCCGGTGAACGGGCCGGGACCGACGCCGACCGCCACCGTGTCCAGGTCGCCCGGGCGCATCCCGGCCTCGTCGAGGACGGCGGCGATCAGAGGCGCCAGGTGCTCGGCGTGCCGGTTGCGCTGGACGATGCTGCGCGCAGCGAGCACGACCGCGTCCGACCCCTCGCCTGTTCCCGGCGCCGACCGCGTGTCGTCACAGACCGCGGCGGTGACCGCCGCGGTGGAGGTGTCCAGCGCCAGGAGCACGAGGGCTGTGTCAGCCGGCCGACGTGGGCAGGCTGACGGTGTCCCACCGGTCGCCATAGCCGGTGAGCGCGACCTGTCGTGGCTCGTCGCCGTCGCTCGGCGCGGCGTCGGCGCCGACGTCGGCAATCCCGCGCTCACCCAAGCCACTCAGGCCCAGCCCACTGCCGTCCAGACCCCCCCGGGGACGGCGGATCACCACCTCGAGCCGGTCCGGTGCCAGGTCCTCGACCAGGCCCTCCCCCCACTCCACGACGGTGACCGAGCCCTCCAGCGAGGCGTCCAGGTCCAGGTCGTCGATCTCGGCCAGGGAGCCGAGCCGGTAGGCGTCGACGTGGACCAGGTCCGGGCCGTCGACCAGGGAGGTGTGCACCCGGGCGATGACGAAGGTGGGGCTGCTGATCAGCTCGCGCACCCCCAGGCCGGTTCCGATGCCCTGGGTCAGGGTGGTCTTGCCGGCGCCGAGGTCGCCGGTGAGCACGATGAGGTCGCGGGGGCGCAGCAGCAGGGCGATCCGGGCGCCCAGCGCCCGCATCGCATCGGCGGTGGGCACCTCGAGGACGGCGTGGGACGTGGGCATGCTGGACCGACCGGTCGCCTCGGCGCGATGCGCTCCGGTCACCCTCACCTCCTGGCTCCCGACCCGGTTGCGGATCCCGAGTGCTGGACCCGATCGTGCCGCATCGGCCGGTCGGCGGTCACGCTGACCCACCGCCGACGTGCTTGACCGACCGCTCGATGACCCTGAGCAGGTGCAGGTTGACCTCGTCGGGGTGCTCGAGTAGGAGCATGTGCCCGCCGTCCGGCACCACCACGTGTTCGGCGCCGGGCAGCACGGAGACGATGGCGGCGCTGTGCTGCGCGGGGGTGAGCAGGTCCGCGTCGCCGACGATGACCAGCAGCTCCCGCCCGTCCAGCGCGGCCAGCGCCTCGCGCTTGTCGTGCGCTGGGAAGGCGGGCAGGAAGTCCGAGATCACGTCCAGCCGGGTCGAGGCGATCATGTCGGCGGTGAAGGAGACCAGCGCCCGGGAGACCGGCGAGGCAAAGGAGTAGCGGCGCACCAGAACGGCTTCCAGGTCGCTGCCGATCCGTCGGGTCTGCTCCACCAGGCGCGGGGTCCGGGTCAGCACCTTGACCGTCGGCGGGGCGAGCTGGACCACCAGCTTGCCGAGCCGGGACAGCCCGAGGTCCACGTCGGCGATCCCGCCGGCGGTGGTGGACAGCAACGCCACGCCGAGGGTCCGCTCGGCGACCAGGTCGGGACGGCGGGCCGCCAGGGACATCACCGTCATGCCACCCATCGAGTGACCGATCAGCACCAGCGGCCCGGACGGCGCGGTCGCCTCGATCACTCGCTCCAGGTCCGAGCCGAGCTGGTCGATGCTGGCCCCGGCGGCCGGTCCGGCCTGGGAACGACCGTGACCGCGCTGGTCCCAGAACACCATCCGGAACGGCAGACCACCGACTCGTTGCCCGGCCAGCTCCCGCATCGCCTTGCGCTGGTAGTGCCAGGAGTCCTGGGACAGGGCATACCCGTGGCTGAAGACCAGGGTCAGCTCCGGCTCAACCGGCGGGTCCTCGACCTCGACGTGCAGCAGGGTGCCGTCATCGGCGGTCACCACCCGAGCCGGTCCGCGCAGCCCGCCGTAGTCCTCACCGTCGCTGACCGGCCCCCGCCACGGCAGCAGCGGACGTCCGACCGCGGCCCGCTCGGCGGCGACCCCGATCGCCGCTCCGACGCCGGCCGCGGCGAGGCCGACACCGAGGGAGAGCAGGCCCTTGCGCCCGACGTCAGGAGTGGAAGACCTCGGACTCACGCGCGGATTGTCTCAGCCGAGCAGCTCACGCACCGCGACGGGCACCGCATCCGCCACATCCAGCGCCGCAAGCGGGCCCCCACGGGCAGCCGACCGGGCCGCCCGCCCGTGCACCAGGGTGGCCAGCGAGCCGGCGTCGACCGGGGACAGCCCAGCGGCCAGCAGCGCCCCGGCGACCCCGGCCAGCACGTCGCCGGCGCCCGCCGTGGCCAACCACGGCGTGGCGTCCGCCTGGCTGCGCACCACACCGGAACGGCCCTGCCCGGGTGGGTCGACCACCAGCGTGGTGGCGCCCTTGACCAGCACCGTGGCACCGGTCAGCTCGACCACGGTCCGGGCGTGCCGCAGCGGCGCAGCCTCGACCTGGTCTCGGGTGACCCGCTCGCCGAGCCGGGTGAGCAGGGCGGCCAGCTCACCCGCATGCGGGGTGAGCAGCAGCGGACGACGCCGGTCGGAGGCCTCGACCTGGTCCAGGCCCCCGGCGTCCACGACCGTGGGCAGGCCGTCCCCGATCGCCGCTCGGGCGGCGTCCACCTGGTCGGCATCCCGCTCCGGATCAATGCCGCTGCCGACCAGCCAGGCCTGCACCCGCCCGGACACGGCCACCGTCTCCGGTCGGGCGGCCAGGACGGCGCTGGCCGCAGCGGACGGCCCCAGGTATCGAACCATGCCCGCCCCCGCCCGGATCGCGCCCGAGGTGGCCAGCACCGCGGCGCCCGGGAAGGTGCCCGAGCCGGCGATCACGCCGAGTACACCGCGGGTGTACTTGTGCGCTGCGCGGCCCGGTACCGGCCACCGGGCGGCGGCGTCGGCGCCGTCCAGCCGCTCCGCCAGCGGGCGGGTGGTCAGCAGCGGTCCCAGGCCGATGTCGACCAGCTGGACCCGCCCGGCCGCGGCGTCGGCCGGGGGCAGCAGCAGGCACCCCTTCTCCGCGCCGAAGGTGACCGTGACGTCGGCTGTGACGTGCCGGCGGCGCCCGTCCGGGTCCGGCTGGGGCAGCTCGCCGCCGTCCGGGTCGACCCCGCTGGGCAGGTCGACGGCGACCACCGTCGCGTGTTCCGGGATCTGCGCGACCACCGACACGGCGTCCGGCCGCAGGCCCATCGAGGCGCCCAGCCCGATGATCCCGTCCACGACCAGGTTCGCCTGCGGATCCACACGGTCGCGGAGCCGGCCGCCGGCCGCCTGAAGCGCGGCGAGCCCGACCCGGTGCGCCCGGCCCGGTGAGAGCAGCACGGCGTCCACCCGGGCCCCCCGGCGAGCCAGGCGCTCGCCGGCGAACAGGGCGTCTCCACCGTTGTTCCCGCCGCCGACCAGCAGGACGACGTGTCGGCCGCTGACCCCGCCATGTCGCCGCCGCAGCTCCCCGGCGCAGACCGTGGCGAGCCCGGCTGCGGCGCGTTGCATCAGCGCTCCGGGCGGCACCAGCGCCAGGGCGATCTCCTCGGCCGCCCGGTTCTCGGCGACGGTCCATGCCCGTCTCATGCTGCCCGTCTCATGCTGCCCGTCTCATGCTGCCCGTCTCATGCTGCCCGTCTCGTGCTGCTCTCCCCACCATGGCTCAGTCGCCCTCGGCAATGACCACGGCGCTGGCGACACCGGCGTCGTGCGAGATCGACAGGTGCAGCCGGGCCACACCCAGTTCCGTGGCCCGGGCGGCCACCGACCCGGTGACCTCCAGCCGCGGCTGGCTGGCGTGCGGACGCACCACCCAGACGTCCTGCCAGCTCATCCCCGCCGGCGCGCCGAGCGCCTTGGCCAGGGCCTCCTTGGCCGCGAACCGGGCAGCCAGGCTGGCCACCGGGTGCTCACGCTCGTCAGGGGTGAACAGTCGATTGCGCAACCCGGGGGTGCGCTCCAGGGTGCGCACGAACCGGGCGATCTCCACCACGTCGATGCCGACGCCGACGATCATCGCCTGGCCCGTTCGGGTCTGGACACACCCATGCGCCCAACCCTAGGGCCGAGGCGGCAGAATGCCGTGCGTGTCGCCCTTCGTCGAGCTCGACCGGACGGCCTGGAGCAGGCTGCGCCTAAGCACGCCGCTGCGGCTCACCGAGACCGACCTGGAGCGGCTGACCGGCCTCGGCGAGCCGATCGACCTCGACGAGGTCACCCAGGTCTACCTTCCGCTGTCCCGACTGATCGACCTGTACGTGGGGGCCACTCGCGGCCTGCACTCGGCCACATCGCTGTTCCTCGGTGAGCCCACCGCCCGCACCCCGTTCGTGATCGGCGTGGCCGGGTCGGTAGCGGTGGGCAAGTCGACCACCTCACGCATCCTGCGCGAGCTGATCTGCCACTGGCCGGGCACCCCCAACGTCGACTTGGTCACCACCGACGGCTTCCTGCTACCCAATGACCAGCTGGAGCGGCGCAACATGTTGCACCGCAAGGGTTTCCCGGATTCCTACGACCGGCGGGCACTGCTCCGGTTCGTCTCGGCGGTCAAGTCGGGGCAGGCCGAGGTGACCGCGCCGGTGTACTCCCACCTGACCTACGACATCGTTCCCGGCGAGCTGATCGCCATCCGCCAGCCGGATGTCCTGATCGTCGAAGGGCTCAACGTGCTGCAGCCGCCCCGGCCGGAGTCGGACGGCGGGCAGGGGCTCGCGGTGGCCGACCTGTTCGACTTCACCATCTACGTCGACGCCTACACCCGGGACATCCGCACCTGGTACATCGAGCGGTTCCTGCAGCTGCGCCAGACCGCGTTCGCGAACCCGCAGTCCTACTTCCATCGCTACGCGGCACTGTCCGACGCCGAGGCGGTCGAGACCGCGGGCCGGATCTGGCGGACCACGAACGAGCCCAACCTGGTCAAGAACGTGCTGCCGACCCGGGCCCGTGCCCGGCTGGTGCTGTGCAAGGGCAGTGACCACACGGTCCGCAAGGTACAGCTGCGCAAGCTCTGACCTGTCGGCCGCCCTGAACCCCACACGCGGATCTCCACCGGCCAGGCATCAGTCGTCCAGGCCCCAGTCCTTGCGGATCTCCCGACGAACTGCTCGGTCCTCTCCGCCAGGTCAGGCGGATCGGGCTCCCAGGGGCGCTCCCACGCCAGAAAGCCGGCGGCCAGAACGAGACCACCGATGGCGCGGGCCGCTTCGGGGTCGTACGACTCGTGGTCGCTCATGTCCACGGCCTCCGATCCGGGGACCGGACCGACCGACTACGGTGCCGGGTCGGCCCGGTCCATCCGTTGTACGTGCCGATGATGTTCGGCGCCGTCGACCAAGGCAGCCCCAGGTGGCTAGAGCGCCAGCCGCTCCCGGACCACGACCGCGAGGTCGTCGGCTACCCGCCGGGCCTGGCCGGCCTCGGCGGCCTCGACCATCACCCGGACCAGCGGCTCGGTGCCGGAGGGTCGCAGCAGCACCCGACCGGTGCCGTCCAGCTCCGCCTCGGCCTCGGCCACCGCCGCCGCGAGCCGGGTGTCCATGCAGGCCCCCGAGGCTCGGGTCCTGTCGACGCCGGGGACGTTGACCAGTACCTGCGGCAACCGCTCCATCACGGCGGCCAGGTCGGCCAGGGACCGTCCGGTCTGGGCCATCCGGGCCAGCAGGTGCAGCGCGGTCAGCAGCCCGTCCCCGGTGGTGGCCTGGTCGAGCATCACCACATGCCCGGACTGCTCCCCGCCGAGGGTGTAGCCACCGCGGCGCATCTCCTCGAGCACATAGCGGTCCCCGACCGGGGTCTGGACCACCCGGATCCCCTCGCGCTGCATGGCCAGGATCAGTCCGAGGTTGCTCATCACGGTGGCGACCAAGGTGTCCTCGCGCAAGGCGCCCCGGTCCCGGAAGGCCAGGGCGAGGACCGCCATGATCTGGTCACCGTCCACGTCCCGACCGAGATGGTCGATCGCCAGGCACCGGTCGGCGTCCCCGTCGTGGGCGATGCCCACGTGCGCCTCGTTGCTCACCACCGCGTCACGCAGGTGCTCCAGGTGCGTGGACCCGTAGTCGTCGTTGATGTTGCGCCCGTCCGGCTCGGCGCCGATCACGATGACGTCGGCGCCGGCTCCGCGCAGCGCCGCCGGCGCGGCGACGCTGGCGGCACCGTGCGCACAGTCGACGACGACCTTGAGCCCGTCCAGCCGGTGCGGCAGGCTCGCCAGCAGCCGGGTGACGTATCGGCCGGTGGCGTCCGGCATCGGGAGCACCCGACCGACGTCGGCGCCGGTCGGACGCCGCCAGTCCTCACGCAGCCGGGCCTCGATGGCGTCCTCGACCTCGTCGGGCAGCTTGTGCCCTCCCTTGGCGAAGAACTTGATCCCGTTGTCCGGCATCGGGTTGTGCGAGGCGGACAACATCACGCCCAGGTCGGCACCGATATCGGCGACCAGGGCGGCCACTGCGGGCGTGGGCACCACCGCGGCATCGTGGACGTCGACCCCAGCGCTGGCCAGGCCGGCCACCACAGCGGCGGAGAGGAACTCGCCGGAGGCGCGCGGGTCACGCCCCACCACCGCCTGCGGACGGCGACCGGCGAAGGCACCCACCTCACCGAGCACATGTGCGGCGGCAACGGACAGGTCGAGGGCGAGCTCCGCGGTGACGTCGCGGTTGGCCAGGCCCCGGACGCCGTCGGTGCCGAACAGACGTCCCATGGCGCGCCGGGTCAGCGCTTGCTGTACTGGGGAGCCTTGCGCGCCTTCTTGAGTCCGGCCTTCTTGCGCTCCTTGACCCGGGCGTCACGGGTCAGGAAGCCAGCTCTCTTCAGGCTCGGCCGGTTGGCGTCCACGTCGATGCCGTTCAGCGCCCGGGCCACGCCTAGGCGCAGCGCCCCGGCCTGGCCGGAGGCGCCGCCGCCATGGATCCGGGCGAGGACGTCGAACCGGCCCTCGGTCTCGGTGGTCCGGAACGGGTCGCTGACCAGCTGCTGGTGCACCTTGTTCGGGAAGTACTCCTCCAAGGTGCGGCCGTTGATCTTCCAGGTGCCGCTGCCGGGGACCAACCTGACCCGGGCGATCGCCTCCTTGCGGCGGCCGGTCGCAGCTCCCGGAGCGGTGATCCCGGCGCCGCTGTTGCGCGGGGCCGGGCTGACCGTGCTGTAGCTGCTCGGCGCATCCTCGGCGGCCGCGGCGGCGACGTCCGTCTCGGGTGCTGTGTCGATCTTGCTGTCGGTCGGCTCGGTCGACTCGGCGGTGGTGTCGGCCACGTCTCTCCTCGGGTGCTGCTTCGGGTCGTCGCTGTCGGTGACGCTGTTACTGCGCGACCTGGGTGATCTCGAACGGGATGGGCTTCTGGGCCTGGTGCGGGTGCTCGGGGCCGGCGTAGACCTTCAGCTTGGCCAGCTGGGCGCGACCGAGGGAGTTCTTCGGCAGCATGCCGCGCACCGCCTTCTCCACGGCCCGATCGGGACGGGATGCCAGCAGGTCGGCGTAGCCGACGGCGCGCAGACCCCCGGGGTAGCCCGAGTGCCGGTAGGCCTGCTTCTGCTCCCGCTTGTTGCCGGTCAGGGCGACCTTGTCGGCGTTGACGATGATCACGAAGTCACCGGTGTCGACGTGGGCGGCGAAGACCGGCTTGTGCTTGCCACGCAGAAGGACGGCGACCTGCGAGGCGAGCCGGCCGAGGACGACGTCGGTCGCGTCGATGACGTGCCAGCGGCGCTCGACGTCGCCGGCCTTGGGAGTGAACGTGCGCACGGTCGTAACCTTCGTCCTCGTCAGGAAGTGTTGCGTGACACCACCGGCTCACCGATCGGTTCGCCGGCCGGGCGCGGGAGTGTGGACCGCTCTTCACGGCCGCTCGACACGCGGTGCCACAACGACGAGACAGGCTACCTGGGGAGCCGCCGGAGGGTCAAAACGTGCTCGTGTCCCGTGGCGCGGGTCACCGGGTAGCCGGCGAACGCGGACCCGGGTGCCGGGCGCGGCGCACGGCCTTCTCCACCTCGACCGCGACGTAGACGACGCCCGAGACGGCCAGGCAGACGGCGAGCTCGCCGATCGACAACGGCTCGGTGGCGAAGATCCCGTTCAGCGCCGGTACGTAGATGGTGGCCAGCTGCAGCACGACAGTGCCGACCACGGTGAACATCAGCCACGGGTTGGACCGTACTCCCAGGCGCCACAACGGGTCTCGCTCGGAGCGAATCGCCAGCACGTGGCCCAGCTGGGACAGGGTCAGCACGGTGAACACCATGGTCTGCCACGGGGCGCCGGCCTGCCGGGCGAGCGCCTGCACGGCCAGGCAGACCCCGCCCATCAGCAGGCCCACCCAGATCACGTGCTGCCACAGGCCGTGCGCGAAGACGCTCTCGGAAGGCGGCCGGGGCCGGCGGCGCATCACGTCGGGCTCGGCGGACTCCCGGGCGAGCATGATCCCGGGCAGCCCGTCGGTGACCAGGTTCACCCAGAGGATGTGGATCGGCAGCAGCGGTAGCGGCAGCCCGATGAACGGTGCGGTGAAGATCAGCCAGATCTCACCGGAGTTGGACGTCATGGTGTACTTCACGAACTTGCGGATGTTGTCGTAGATCCGCCGGCCTTCGCCCACCGCGTGCACGATCGTGGCGAAGTTGTCGTCGAGCAGCACCATGGCGGCCGCCTCGCGGGCCACGTCGGTGCCGCCCCGGCCCATGGCGATCCCGATGTCGGCGCGCTTGAGCGCTGGGGCGTCGTTGACCCCGTCCCCGGTCATCGCCACCAGCTCGCCGTCCTCCTGCAGCGCGGCGACGATCCGGATCTTCTGGGCCGGGTCGACGCGCGCGTAGACCCGGACGTCGCGGACCCGCTCGGCGAGCGCCGCGTCGTCCAGCCCGGCCAGCTCGGACCCGGTCAACACCAGGGCGTCGTCGTCCGGGCCCGTCTCGCAGATTCCCAGGCGGGCGGCGATCGCGCGGGCGGTCGCAGGGTGGTCACCGGTGATCATCACCGGTGTGATCCCGGCCTGGCGGCAGCCCTGGACGGCGTCGAACGCCTCGGCCCGGGGCGGGTCCATCAGGGCGACCAGGCCGAGCAGGGTCAGGTCCGTCTCGACGTGGTCGTCCACGTCGTCCACCGGTGCGATCCGGCGGCGCGCCTCGGCGACCGCGAGCACCCGCATGCCGTCAGCGGCCAGGGCCCGAATGCGCTCCTCGAGGTCGTGGCGTACCGCGGCGGGCAGCACCTGCACGCCGGTGGCGGTCAGCCAGTGGGTCGTCCGCTCCAGGACCACCTCGGGCGCTCCCTTGACGCAGACCCGAACCCGGTCGCCATCCAGCGGGTGCAGGGTGCTCATCCGCTTGCGGTCGGAGTCGAAGGGCAGCTCGCCGACCCTGGGCGAGCCCCGACGCAGCCCGACGACGTCCACTCCGGCGGCCAGCGCCCCCTCGACCAGTGCCACCTCGGTGGGCTCGCCGACGACCTCACCGCCTCCCCCGCCGGCGGCGGTGCCGGGTTGCGCGTCGTTGCAGAGCACGGCGCACTCCCACAGCCGGCGCACGGCGTCCTCGCCGTCGGCGACCACCGACTCGACCCGCATCCGGTTCTCGGTCAGGGTGCCGGTCTTGTCCGAGCAGATCGTCGTGATCGACCCGAGCGTCTCCACCGCCGGCAGCCGCCGGATCAGCGCGTGCTGGCCCACCATCCGGTAGGCGCCCAGGGCCAGGGAGATCGCCACGACCGCGGGCAGCGCCTCGGGGATCGCGGCGACGGCGAGACTCACCGCGGTGAGGAAGACCAGCGCCGGGTCCTCGCCGCGCGCCAGGCCGGCCAGGAAGACCACGAGGCAGATCACCAGGACGGCGAGCGCCAGCACGGTGCCGAACCGGGCGAGTCGGCGCTGCAGCGGTGTCTTCACGGTCGCCGTGCTGCCGAGCATCCGCGCGATCGCTCCGAGCTCGGTGTCCTGGCCGGTCGCCACGGCCAGGCCGACACCTCGGCCCGCGCTGATCGTCGTCCCCTTGAACGCCATGTTGGTCTGGTCGGCCAACGGCACGTGGTCAACCTCGCCGTCGGCCCCGGACTCGATGACGTCGCAGTCCTTCTCGACCGGGAGCGACTCCCCGGTCATGGCGGCCTCCTGGGCGGCCAGCCGGGCCGCCTCGACCAGGCGGACGTCGGCAGGAACGACGTTGCCGGCCTCCAGCAGCACCACGTCGCCGGGCACCACCTCGCGGGCCGGCACCTGGACCGGGCGGCCGTCGCGGCGCACGGTCGCCTGCGGGGCGGCCATCGTGCGCAGCGCCGACATCGCCTGGTCGGCCCGGTACTCCTGGACGACGCCCAGCACCGCGTTGAGCAGCACGATGACAACGATCGCGATCGTGTCGACGGGCTCGCCGACCAGGCCGGAGACCGCGGCGGCCGCGATCAGAACGATAATCATGAAATCGGCGAGCTGGTCGACCAGCATCCGCCCCAGACCGCGGCGCCGTGGCTCGGGCAGCTCGTTCGGGCCGTGCTCCTCCAACGCGGCGCGCGCCGCCGCGTCGTCCAGACCGGTCTCGATCGGGGTGCCGAACCGGTCGGCCAGGTCGGCGACCCCGGCGGCGTGCCACCGGGTCCGCTTCGCGGGCTCTGCCTGCTGTACCTGCCGTGTCATCGGCGACTCCTCAACGTCAGCCTGGGTCGATCCTCGTGCCGACCCGCTCGTCGGGGGGCAGACGTTGGTCAGCGTTCCCGGACTACCCGGGACTCGTCCCAGACCGGCTCGGTGGCGTCGTAGACGGTGCCATCGGCGCCGAAGACGAGGAACCGGTCGAAGCCGCGGGCGAACCAACGGTCGTGAGTGACCGCGAGGACAGTGCCCTCGAAGGTCTCCAGCGCCGCCTCGAGCGCCTCGGCCGAGTCCAGATCCAGGTTGTCGGTCGGCTCGTCGAGCAGCAGCAGGGTGGCGCCGGACAGCTCCAGCAGCATGATATGCAGCCGGGCCTGCTGCCCGCCGGAGAGGAAGTCGAAGGTCTGCTCCGAGGCCCGAGCCAGGCCATACCGGTCCAGGGCTCGGGCGGCCTGCTCGCGGGGCATCCCGGCTCGGTGGTCGGTGCCGCGGTGCAGGATCTCCAGCAGAGTCCGGCCACGCAGCTCGGGATGGTGGTGGGTCTGCACGAACCACCCGGGACGGACCCGGGCGCCGAGGCGGGCCCGACCGGTGTGCGGCACCGGGTCGACCCTGGTCTCGTCGACCGGACGGTGCTCGGGCTCGGGGTCGGTGCCGCCGGCGGCGAGCAGCCGCAGGAAGTGGGACTTGCCGGAGCCGTTGGACCCGAGGACGGCGACCCGCTCGCCGAACCAGATCTCGGCGTCGAAGGGGCGCATCAGCGCGGTCAGCTCCAGCTGTTCGCAGACCACGGCCCGCTTGCCGGTGCGTCCACCTCGCAGCCGCATGGTGACCTTCGACTCGGTCGGGACCTGTTGCGGCGGGCCGGCCTCCTCGAACTTGCGCAGCCGGGTCTGGGCGGCCTGGTAACGCGAGGCCATGCCGTCGTTGAACTCGGCCTTGACCCGCAACGTGTGCACGAGGGTCTTCAGCTTGGCGTGCTCCTCGTCCCAGCGACGGCGCAGCTCCTCCAACCGGGAGTTCCGGTCGGCGCGGGCCTGCGGGTAGGTGGAGAACGAGCCGCCGTGCAGCCAGGCGACGGCTCCGACCGCCGTGGGTTCCAGGGTCACGATATGGGTGGTCGCCCGGGCGAGCAGCTCGCGGTCATGCGAGACCAGCAGGACGGTCTTGAGCGTCTCGGCCAGGCGCGCCTCCAGCCAGCGCTTGCCCGGGACGTCGAGGAAGTTGTCGGGTTCGTCGAGCAGCAGCACGTCGTCC
This sequence comes from uncultured Actinomycetota bacterium, assembly GCA_963724535.1. Classification (GTDB taxonomy): domain Bacteria; phylum Actinomycetota; class Actinomycetes; order Actinomycetales; family Kineosporiaceae; genus JADJPO01. The sequence goes on along the minus strand of CAVRVD010000026.1, from coordinate 120,604 downwards.
GGTCCCCGCAGCAGGGCCTCCAGGGCCAGGCGCTTCTGCTCTCCGCCGGACAGGGTGGTCAGGCTGCGGTACTGGCAGCGGGTGTACTCCACGCCGAGCGCGGCGGTGGTGCAGACGTCCCAGAGCGTCTCGACCTCGTAGCCGCCGACGTCGCCCCAGTCGGCCAGCGCCTGGGCGTAGCGCAGCTGGGTGGGCTCGTCGTCCGTGGTCATCATTGCCAGCTCGGCTGCCTCGAGCGCCGCGGCGGCGTCCCGGATCCGCCGTGGGGCAAGGGAGACGAGCAGTCCGCGGACGTCGTCCGGACCGTCGCCGTCGACGGGGGGCTGACCGACGAACTGGCGCATCACGCCGAGACTGCCGCTGGCGGTCACCGCGCCGCAGTGGGCGGCCAGGTCACCGGCGATGATCCGCAACAGGGTGGTCTTGCCGGTGCCGTTGGGTCCGATCAGACCGGCCACCGCCCCGTCCCCGATCCGGAAGGTCACCTCGTCGAGCAGCGGGCGGCCGTCCGGGAGTGTGAACGAGACGGTGTTGACGTCGAGGTGTGCCACAGCGACCAGTGTGCAGGGTCCGCAGCTCGCCCGGGTGGGCGTGGGCTTCCCGGTGCACGTCGCCGCGCGCGAGCGGATCGGGGCAGTGCCCTTGCCTGGCAACGGCTTCCGTGTAGACTGGACATATGTTCGAATGCGGCGGTGCGGCACCGTCGGCCCTTGAGGTCGACCTACGCGACCGGCTGCACCGCACATCGGCCCGGGGTGTGACTCCGATAGCCGAGTGGGCTGACCTGCACTGGACGGCGCACGACGACGCCGCCGTCCGCGAGTTCCTGCGGTACACGCACGTGCCGGCAGCCGAACCCCCTCCCGTGCTGGAATCGCCACTGGAGTACCCGGCCGAGGTGCTGGCATCACCTGCACCCGAACCGCCGGTGGAGCTGTGCGAGCCGGCCGACACCGGCCGCACCACTGCGCGACCTCGCACAGCCGACCAGCTGCTCGCGCCCACCGCGGCCTCGCTGTCGCTGGAGGTCCAGATCCTGCAGCGGGAGTTGGCTCGAGAGCGCGCACTGCACACCGGCGCAACGACGGATTTGAGCGCAGCCCGGGCCGAGATCGCCCGGTTGCGGTCGGTGGCCGGACTGCCGCCGACGGATCGCGGTCCCGGCCTGGAGGCCGTGATGCCCCAAGGATCCGTCGACCCGGGCACGGTCGGCACGGTCGCCGACGTGATGTCCCGGCTGAACGGTGTCGCACCGGGCCCGCAGAGCGCCCACTTGCTCTCCGCTCTGACCGGCGACCTGGGACTGACCACGGGTCGGCTGGGACGCCTGGACGCCCTGACTGAGGAACAGGTTCTTTCGACCGTGTCCGCAGCACACCGCCTGGCTGCCTGGGCGGGCGCCCTGGAGTGCCGGGCGGCCGGTGAGCTTCGGGAGCGATACGCCGGCTCGTTCGGCGGCGAAGACGAGGGGCTGTGGCCGACCGCCACCGAGATCGCCCTGGCCACCGGCACCACCCGGCATGCTGTAGCAGCTCTGCTGCACGCGGCTCGCTGGCTCCCGGTGGCCATGCCGAGGCTGTTCCGGTTGTGGGCGCAGGGCCGTCTCGACAGTGCCAAGGCCGTGATGGTCACCGACAAGGCGCAGGGCCTGTCCGGCATCCACCATCCGGACGTCGAGGCCGCCCTGGTCGCCCCGGCCGGAACGGACGAGGCCGCTCGGACGGTCGCCGAAACCGCCACCCGCGGCCAGCTCTCGTCCCTACTGGACCGGCTGGTCATCGCAGCCGACCCCGCGTCAGCGGAGGAGGCCGCCGCCGAGCAGCGTCGTGAACGTCGCCTGCGGTTCCGCGCCCTGGCCCACGGCATGGCCCAGATGACCCTGATCGCCGGCGCCGACCAGGTCGAAGCGATGCGGGCCGACCTCAACGCGCTGACCGCCGCCGCGCGTACGGGGGCGGCGCCCGTCGTCCGCCCGGACGACCCGGACAACCCCCGACTCGGCCCGGACCCCGATGACCCCGAACAACGTCTCCCGTCTGCAACCCGGGTCGACGTCCTGGCCGACGTCCTCGCTGCGGCTGCGGCACGAGTGAGCGGCACTGACTGCTCCACCACACCTGACTCCTGCGCCACAGCAGGTTCCTCCGTTCCGGAATCGGAGCAGCCGACGGCGGACACCGGGCAGGAGGCAGCGACCGACACGCTCACTCCCGACGCGGCCTTGCCCGACTGGCTGCTACGGCCCACCGGTCGGTCGGCCTGCCGGAGTCGCTCCCGCGTCCTGGTCACGGTTCCGTTGTCCGTGCTGACCGGACAGTCCGATGCGCCCTGCACCCTGGACGGGTACGGACCGATCCCGGCCCAGTTCGCCCGCGAGCTGGCCGCGGACGGCGTGTGGCGCTGCGCGATCGTGGACGACCGGGACGGCTCCCCTGCCCACGGCACCATCGTTGCCCTCGGGCGGTCCACCTTCACTCCCAGCTACCGACCGGGACCGCAGCTGCGCCGCTTCGTGCAGGCCCGGGACGGCACCTGCGCCGCCCCGGGATGTCGGCGACGAGCCCGGCAGTGCGAGCTGGACCACATCAGACCCTGGGATCGCGACGGCGCGCAGGCCGGACCCACCTGCGACTGCAACCTGCACGCGTTGTGCGAACACCATCACCGACTGAAGACCCGGGGGGCACTGACGCCCGCTCGCGACCCGGTCACCGGCCGAACCGTCTGGAGAACACCGGCCGGACGCAGCTACTCGGGATGGCGGGAACCCCGGTAGCGATCCTTGCGCGCCGTAGGCTGCTGGTGTGGAGATCCGGCACGTCTACCTCGCTGCGGCCGAGGGCGTCGCCGTGGGCCCGGATGGCGTGGCCCGCCGCGAGCGCGACACCGGTGACGTGCTGCGGGTGGTGTGACACGTCGATGGACGCTGACCTGGTCGTCACCCCGACGGTGCGGATCCCGGCGGTCGAGCTGCGCTGGCGGTTCTCTCGCTCGTCCGGCCCGGGAGGCCAGGGCGTGAACACCACCGACTCGCGGGTCGAGCTGATCTGGGACGCCGCGTCGTCCGCCGCTGTGCCGGAGCACGTACGCGGGAGGGCGTTGGAGCGGCTGGCGGCGCGCAGCGTGAACGGCGAGGTGCGGATCACCGCGTCCCAGTTCCGGTCCCAGCGCCGCAACCGGGAGGCGGCGCTGGCGCGTCTGGCCGCGCTGGTCCGAGAAGCGGTCGCCCCGCCGCCGGCGAGGCGCCGTCCGAGCGGCCCGAGCCGGGCCGCCCGGCAGCGGCGCATCGATGAGAAGCGGCGCCGGGGTGAGACCAAGCGGATGCGGCACCGGACGGTTGGTGAGGATGGTTGGTGAGGAGGGCTGGTGAGCGGCTACACCAGGCTGAAGTTGGCCATGTCGGCGACCGGTGCGAAACCCAGTCGTTCATAGATGGCGTTCGACGTCGGGTTGGCCTGGTCGGTGTTCAGGCACACCCGGGCGCCGTCGTCCAGGAGCCACCGGGACACCTGGGCTACTGCGGCACTGGCGTAGCCGAGGCCGCGAAACCGCCTGGGGGTGAACACGGGACCGATCCGGGACACCCCGAAGCTCGGCGGGCGGAAGACGGTCAGGTGCCGAGGGGTGTCGCTGGGGTCGACCCAGAGCTGGACCTGACCGCCGACGATGCGTCGGAGCATCTCCGGGCGACTCGGCTCCTCGGCGGGTAGCACCCCCGGCGCCCGACCCGCCTGCTCGTCGGCCTCGACGCCGAACCGGGCGAACCAGTCCAGGACCAGGTCGACCTCGCCCGCGCGGGCCGGACGCAACCGTCCCTCCACGGCTCGCGGGGGTACGAGCTCGGCGAGCTCGAACAGGCGCACCGCCACGTCGAGACGGACTGCCCGCCCGGTCAACCCAGCCAGCTCCTCGGCACACACCCGCGCCGCCGGCACGACGCCGTTGACGCCGTCCACCGCCTCGCCGCGACCGTGCAGTGCTCTGGCCAGCTCGACCGCCGCGGCGTCCGGCATCGGCAACAGGTACAGCGGATACGGCCGGAAGGGAGCGCTCCGCATCGCGGCGCCGACCACCGCGCCCCTGGCGCCCTCCACGCTCACCCACCACCGCGGCACCGTCGGGTCACGCCGGATCCCGGCCGCATCGGCTGCCTGCGCCTGGTGGGTGGCCGAGGCGAGGATGGTGCCGAGCAGGGCGTCGGCGGCGAGGTGGTCGCCCGCCCTGGTCAGGAAGGCGTCCGGGTCCTCGGTGAAGTGCAGCGTCCCAGAGCCGGCGGTCATCCTGACACCCTAGAGGCCGTCACGGACTGTCAGCCAATGAGTTTCACGTCCGACATCACAGACCGACGGGGCCGCCATGACCTGACCTGCGCCAGGATGAACCCGCCCCTGTGGCGCCGGGTTCGACGTCCGGAGGCAGGCCGTCGGCCCGAAGTCCCAGCGGGGTGGTCGCCGGATGCTGCCGGTCTGCCGGTGCATCGACTGAGTCGTCCGGCGGCCGATGGAACTCGACGGCGAGCCGGACCGGTCCGATCACTTCCAGGTGATGCGGTCGCTGCGGCGGGATGGCGATGCTGCTGCCGGCATGCAGTTCGTGGGGTTCGGCGCTGTCCTCGAAGACGAACCGGACGGCCCCGGAGTGGACGACGAGGCGCCCCCAGACCCCGGCGGCAACCTGATGGGCCTTCAACAGGCCCGCCGGGATGGTGTTCTCGTCGAACGTCGGGGTGACCCGCACCAGCTCCAGACCCGGCGGGAGCTCTTCGACCTCGCTCATCCCGAAGACCCTTGCGCGTCGTCACCCGGCCCGCCGGTGACGGCGTACCTGTACAGCCTGGTTCCAGGGCTCAACCGCTGCGCCTGTCATCGGCACGGAACGGGGTCAGCCGCACCGGCGGCCGCTCGAGTACGGGTAGGTCCGCGGGGAACATCGAGCCATCGTGGCACGGCTCCGGCCTCTCCGTGCGGGGAAGTGGGCCAACCAAGCCCCATTCCCCGCGCCCAGCCGGGAACCCACCGCCGACTCGCTCAGACGTTGAACCGAAACTCGACCACGTCGCCCTCGGCCATCACATAGTCCTTGCCCTCCATCCGGACCCTCCCCCGCGCCTTGGCCTCAGCCATCGACCCGGCGTCCACCAGGTCGACGAACGAGACAACCTCGGCCTTGATGAACCCGCGCTGAAAGTCCGTGTGGATCACCCCGGCGGCCTGGGGCGCCGTCCAGCCCTGCCGGATCGTCCAGGCCCGGGCCTCCTTCGGCCCGCCGGTCAGGTAGGTCTGCAGCCCAAGCGTGTGGAACCCGATGCGCGCCAGCTGGTCCAGGCCCGACTCGGTCTGCCCGACGCCGGCCAGCAGCTCGGCAGCCTCCGCATCGTCCAGCTCGACCAGCTCGGCCTCCAGCTTGGCGTCCAGGAAGATCGCATCCGCAGGCGCCACCAGGGCCCGCATCTTGTCGTGCAGTGCGGTGTCGCTCAGCCCGTCGGTGTCGACGTTGAACACGTAGAGGAACGGCTTGGCGGTCATCAGCGACAGCTCGCGGATCGGAGCCAGATCAAGATCCGAGGCGGCGTGCAACGGGGTCCCGGCGTTCAGCCGCTCCTGCGCCGCCACCGCGGCGTCCAGCACCGCGCGGTCGGTCTTGCGCCCCTTGACCTCCTTGTCCAGGCGCGGGATCGCCTTCTCCAGCGTCTGCAGGTCGGCCAGGATCAGCTCGGTGTGGATCACCTCGATGTCATCGGCTGGGTCCACTCGGCCCGCGACGTGCACGACGTCGTCATCGGCGAAGGCCCGCACCACCTGGCAGATCGCGTCGGCCTCGCGGATGTTGGCCAGGAACTTGTTGCCCAGCCCTTCCCCCTCGCTGGCCCCCTTGACGATTCCGGCGATGTCGACGAACGAGACCGTGGCCGGCACGATCTTCGCACTACCGAAGATCCTCGCCAGCACCCCGAGTCGGGCATCGGGCAGCGCGACCACGCCGACGTTGGGCTCGATCGTCGCGAAGGGGTAGTTGGCGGACAGGACGTCGGCCTTGGTCAACGCGTTGAAGAGGGTCGACTTGCCAACGTTGGGCAGTCCGACGATGCCGATGGTGAGTGCCACGAGGAGTGGAGTCTACCGGCGCGGGGAGTAGCGTTCTGCCGTCCGGCGCCCATGGCCGGGCACCGCCGTCCGGCGTCTGGGGAGCCGGCTACCAGGGGGGATACAGCGTGCACCAGGAGACGACAGGCCGCGGACGACGTGCGCTGGCCGCCCTGCTGACCTCGACCGCCGTCCTGGCCGGGATCGTGGCCGGACCGACCGCGCCGGCGCAGGCCGCCGCCCAGATCGGCAACGACATCTCCTGGCCGCAGTGCTCGAGGGCCCAGGGCGGCTATGCCAACCCGATGCCGTCGACGCGCACCGGTTTCGTCGTGGTCGGCACCACCCGGGGCCTACCGTTCACGGTGAACCCGTGCCTGGCCGAGCAGGCCCGCTGGATCCGCAACGCCTTCCGCCCGTTCTACGCCTACTCGATGGCCGCCTACCCCACGAAGGCGCAGCTGGACCGGTACGGACGCACCGGCCGCTTCCCGACCAGTGACCTGCTGGGCCGGCTGCGCAACGTCGGCTACGCCGAGGCCGCGCACAGCATCAACACCCTCAAGCGGGTCGGCCTGCGCCCACCGATGATCTGGATCGACATCGAGGCCCGCAGCCCCCAGCCCTGGCCCAAGGCCACCGGCAACCCCACCGCCGCGGCTCGCAACCGCGCCGTGGTCGAGGGCATGCTCGCCGCCTACAAGGCGGTCGGCATCCCGGCCGGCTTCTACAGCAACAGCGCCGGCTGGTCGGAGATCATGAACGGCTGGCAGCGACCCGACGTCCCGTTCTGGGCCACCGTCGGCACCCGCGGCCGGGCGAAGGCCGCCGCGGTGTGCGGCAAGCCGGGCCTCAACGGCGGCCCGGTGCATCTGGTGCAGTGGTGGGACTCCCAGCCGATGGACTGGGACATCGCCTGTGCCGGCCACGCCCTACGCACCCCCAGGATCACCCTCAGCTGGCCGACCCGCTCCAGCGCTCGCAGCACCCACGGCCGCACCGACCTGGTGCTCACCGCCGGACCGTCCCGACGGCAGACCTGGCAGCTCACCGTCCAGGACGCCTGCACCGGCTCGGTCGTCTGGCGCAGCCCGGTCGAGGTCAGCGCCGACCGGATCGTCGCCCGCTGGAAGGGACGACGCAGCAACGGCTCCCTCGCCGCCACCGGGGTGTACTCGCTGGTCCTGAAGACCGGCAACCACACCCCACCCACCGGACCGGTCTACGCCCCCTTGCACCAGATCGCCGACTCGGCCGGCCGGGGGGGCACCTGCCGGACGACGGCACGACGCCAGTTCGGCTGACCGGAGGACCGCCCCACCCGAGGTACCCGTCAGTACCGCTGCGCCGCGCGGGCCCGGGCCTTGGCCGCCTCAACCTCCCGGTCCTTCGGCGCGCCGTGCGCCACCAGGACGTCGAGCAGGCGCTGGGTAGTGGCAGCGACCTCGGCGACCGCAACGTCGAAGGCCTCGGTGTTGGCCCGGGCCGGCCTGGTCGACCCCGAGATCTTCCGCACGTACTGCAGTGCGGCCGCCTGCACCTCCTCGGGCGAGGCCGGCGGCTCGAAGTTGTGCAGGGTACGGATGTTGCGACACATGCCACCACGGTAACCACGACCACGACGCCCGGCCGGCGCGCCGCCGGGGCGCAGACTGGTCGGTCGTGAGCACCTCCGCCGAGCCCTCGGTCGCGCCCGCCGCCACCCGCAACCGCCTGCCCTACCTGGTGACGACCCAGACCCTCGGCGGGATCGGGGTGGCCAGCGGCGTTGCCGTCGGGACCCTGCTCGCCGAGCAGGTCTCAGGCTCGACGTCCCTCGCCGGTCTGGCCCAGACGGCGTCGGTGCTCGGCGGCGCCCTGCTGGCCGTGCCGCTCGCCGCCGCGGCCGAGCGCCGAGGCCGCGCACCGGCCCTGGCCACCGGCTACCTGCTGGCCGCGGTGGGCAGCGCCGTCGTGCTGGCCGGCGCCCTGCGTGGCTGGTTCTGGCTGCTCATCGCGGGCATGGCGCTGTTCGGGGCGGCGACCGCCGCCGGTCTGCAGGCCCGGTACGCAGCCATCGACGGGGTCGACGGCCCGCACCGCGGTCGGGTCCTGTCGATGGTCGTCTGGTCGACCACCGTCGGCGCCGTCCTCGGACCCAACCTGGCCGGCGTCGGCGGCCGGGCCGGCGCCGCCCTCGGTGTGCCCGACCTGGCCGGACCCTTCCTGTTCGGACTGGCCGGCTTCGCAGTCGCCGCCGTGGTCGCGCTGCTGCTGCCCGGCGGCCGGCGACCGACCGGGCACCGCGAGTCGGCCACCTCCACCCGGCGCGCCCTGCATGCCGTCCGGACCTCACCCCCGGCCCTGGCCGGGATGGCCGCGCTCGCCGGGGCCCACGCGATCATGGTCGCGGTAATGGTGATGACGCCGGTGCACATCGGTCGCGGCGGGGCGACCCTGCAGGTCGTGGGGCTGGTGATCAGCCTGCACGTGGCCGGGATGTACGCGCTCAGCCCGGTGATGGGCTGGCTGGCCGACCGCTGGGGGACGCGGCCCACGATCGGCCTCGGGATCGCCGTCCTGACTGTCTCGCTGGTCACCGCGGCGTCGGCCGGGTCGCACCAGCATGCGCGGATCGGTCTCGGGCTCACCCTGCTGGGTCTGGGCTGGTCGGCATGCATGGTGGCCGGCTCGGCGCTGCTGTCGGCGGGCGTGCCGGACGACGTCCGGACCAAGGTGCAGGGCACCGGCGACCTGATGATGGGGCTGGCTGCGGCCACCGCCGGAGTCTTCTCCGGGCCGATCCTGCAGGCCGCTGGCTACGAGTGGCTCGCGCTGGGGTCGCTGCTGCTGGTGGTGCCGATCGTCGTGCTGCTGCTGCGCGGACGCGCCACGCCCGAGGCAGCGGCCTAGGGTTGGGTCATGGCTGTCGAGTCGACGATGGTGCCGCTGGGCACCCCGATGCCCCCGTTCGCCCTGCCCGACCTGACCGGGACGACGGTGAGCAGCGACACGCTGTCCGGCCGGCCCGCGCTGGTGACGTTCGTCTGCAACCACTGCCCCTACGTCAAGCACGTCGAGAGGGTCTTCGCCGAGGTCGTCCGCGCCCATCCGAGGCTGCAGGTGGTGGCGATCTGCAGCAACGACGCCCAGGGCTACCCGGACGACGCGCCGGAGCACCTGGCCGAGCAGGCCAAGCGGGCCGGGTGGGACTTCCCGTACCTGGTCGACGAGTCCCAGCAGGTGGGGCGATCGTTCCGAGCCGCCTGCACCCCGGACTTCTTCCTCTACGACGCCGAGGGGGGCCTGGCCTACCGCGGCGCCATGGACGGCTCAACCCCCGGCAACGGCGTGCCGGTCACCGGCGAGCTGCTCACCGGGGCGATCGAGAAGGTCCTTGCCGGACATACGGTTCCCGAACCACACCGGCCGAGCATGGGCTGCTCGATCAAGTGGCGGCACGAGAACTGAGCCGGCCGCCGCTCAGCTCGGCCAGGCCCACCGTGGGCAGGTGGATCCAGCCCTCGACGCGGGCGCGGTCGTCGTCGTCCGGCGGCTCGGTCAGACCTGAGCGGACGGCGCGGGCCAGCAGCGCGCACAGGACGGCGTCCAGCGCGTGGTCGGACTCCACACACAACGCGTCGAAGCCGCCGAGGTCGAGCCACGGCGCGGCACCGAGGACATCGGCGACCAGGCGGTCACGGACGGTCCGGTTGTCGCCGCCCTTGTAGCCCCGGTGCGGCAGTCCCCAAGTCTTCAGGGCGGCGGCCGGGTACACCTCGGCGATCAGGCCCGACCCGTCCCGGCACACGTCGTGGCCCTGCTGGGCCAGCTGCGCGGCGACCCCAGCCCACCGCATCGCCGGATGGGCGATGAGGTCGGCCGACACCCGCAACGGGGTCAGCCCGGTCCGGGCCTGGACGTACTGGTCGGTGTGGCGCAGGGTGAGCTGGCGCCGCCATCGTTCGCCGGAGATCGGCGGGGGCGCGAGTCGGAACTGCTCATGGGCAAGGACCATCGCCACGAAGTCCAGGGGCCAGCCGAGAGGGCAGTCCACGCCGAGCACGTCGGCGCCGTCGGCCGCGGCCACCAGATGCGCGTCCGAACAGCCGAGACGGACCGACGCCAGCACCGCCGGCACCCCCGCGCCATTCTCGACGGCACCCTCGACGGCACCCTCGACGGCACGCTCGACGGCATCGTCGTCCCACTCGATGACCGCCATCGCCGTCTCTCGGTCCTGGGCGGCCAGATCGATCCCCACACAGCGCACACATGGAGCGTATGCCCCAGTTGTCGCCACCCGCGGTTGCCGCTCAGATGTTGTCGGTGGCCACTGCTTGACTGTCGGCCATGGAGATCAGTGGGTTCTCGCTGCTGCTCGTGGTGTTGCTGGCCGCCACAGTCGGAGCCGGGATCGCCCGGCTCGCGCTGGTGCCGCCGCTGCACGAGCGGCTGGCCGGTTCCCGCGCCGAGGCCGACCTGCTGCGCGAACGGATCACCGACCTGGAGGGCGCGGCGGCCCAGGACCGGGAGCTGGCGGCCACGCTTGCCCCGTTGGCCAGCACGCTGACCCGGGTCGAGAAGCAGGTGCACACGCTGGAACGAGACCGGGTGGAGCAGTACTCACGCCTGGGCGAGCAGATCGAGGCGGTCCGGACCTCGGGTGAGGCCCTGCGCCGGCAGACCGCGGCGCTGGCCGGTGCGTTGCGCTCCTCCTCGGCCCGGGGCACCTGGGGCGAGGTGCAGCTGCGTCGGGTGGTCGAGCACGCCGGGATGCTCAACCAGGTCGACTTCGCTGAGCAGGCAGCTGGCAGCCATCCCGACGGGATGGGCGTGCGGCCGGACCTGGTGGTCCACCTGCCCGGGGGTAAGCAGGTGGTCGTGGACGCCAAGGCGCCGCTGACCGCATTCCTGCACGCCGCCGAGGATGTGGACGACGCGCCCCCGGACGTCGCGCAGCAGCGCCGCCGCGAGCACGCCAAGGCCCTGCGAACCCATGTCGACACCCTCGCGGCCAAGGAGTACTGGCGAGCCTTCGAACCGAGCCCGGAGCTGGTGATCTGCTTCGTGCCCGGTGAGGCGTTCCTGGCCGAGGCCTGCCGGGCCGACCCGGCGCTGCTGGAGCATGCGATGTCCCGCCGGGTGGTGCTGGCCACCCCGACCAGCCTGCTGGCTCTGCTGCGCACCGTGGCGCTGACCTGGCAGACCGAGACGCTGTCCGGGTCGGCGCGCCAGGTCTTCGACCTGAGCCGGGAGCTGTATACCCGGCTCGGGGCGCTCGGCGAGGGGACGGTGCGGCTGGGCCGGTCGCTGGAGCGCGCGATGACGGACTACAACGCGCTCGTCGGCACCCTGGAGCGCCGGGTGCTGGTCACCGCACGCCGCCTGCACGACCTCGAGCTGGTGGACGAGCCGATCCGGGCACCGGACCCGCTGACCCTGCCGCGGCGGCCGGTGGGCGCACCGGAGCTGGTGGGCGGGCCGACTGGGCCGGACCCGTAGTCGCCGCGACCTAGACTTCGCCGTCGTGGAGCACGCCGACTTCGTGACCGCGCTACGGGGAGCGGCCCCGTACGTGCATGCCCATCACGGGCGGACGTTCGTCATCGCCTTTCCCGGCGAGACCTGCGCCAGCCCGCACTTCGAGTCGCTTCTGCACGACATCGCCCTGCTGTCGAGCCTGGGCATCAAGCTGGTGCTGGTGCACGGGGCCCGCCCGCAGATCGATGACGAGCTCGCGGTCCGCCGCCTGCCGGCCCGCTACCACGGTGATCTGCGGATCACCGACGCGGTCGCGATGTCAGCGGTCAAGGCCGCGGTGGGGGCGCTGCGAATGGACATCGAGGCGGCCCTGTCGGCCAGTCTGGACAACACCGCGATGGGCAGTGCGCGGCTCACCGTCGTCAGCGGCACCTGGGTACGGGCGCAGCCGATGGGCGTTCGCGACGGCGTGGACCACCTGCTGACCGGCCAGGTCCGCCGCGTCGACATCGCCGCGATCCAGGAGGTGCTGGCCGCCGAACGAGTCGCGCTGCTGTCCCCGATCGGCTACAGCCCCACCGGTGAGGCGTTCAACCTGCGCAACGCCGACGTGGCCGAGTCCGTGGCGATCGGGCTTCGCGCCGACAAGCTGGTCTTCGTGCTCGAGTCCGACCCGGCGACCTGGCCGGTGGCGTCCTCGGCCGGGGACGCCGGCCAGGTCTTGCTCGGCGAGGCCGAGCGGGCTCTGGCTGACGACGAGCTGCTGCACCGGCTACCGGCCGAGGACCGCAACTGTGTGCGGGCCGCGTTGGCCGCCGGCCGGTCCGGGGTGGCCCGGGCCCACCTGGTCGGCGCGGGCACCGACGGGGCGCTGCTGCGCGAGCTGTTCACCCGGGACGGCGCCGGCATGATGTTCTACGCCGACTCCGACTACGAGGCCACCCGCCAGGCCACAGTCGACGACCTCGCGGGGATCCAGGCCATGCTCCGGCCACTGCAGGACGCCGGGGTGCTGGTGCCGCGCACCCGCGAGCAGCTGGAGCTCGACATCGGCACGTTCTCGGTCATGGTCCGCGACGGCATGGTGATCGCCTGCCACGCCTTCGTGCCCTATCCCGAGGAGCGGATCGCCGAGTTCGCCTGCGTCGCCGTCCATCCCGACTACCGCGGCTCACACCGAGCCCGCAGCCTGCTGCGGCGCGCCGAGATCATGTCCCGACGGCTCGGCATCGAGACCCTCTTCGCGCTGACCACCCACACCTCGCACTGGTTCGTCGAGCACGGGTTCTCTCCCGGCACGGTGGAGGACCTGCCGGTGACGCGGCGCGACGCCTACAACGCCGACCGGAACTCCCACGTCCTGGTCAAACGGCTCTGAGCAGCCGCCCGGGGCTGGGACGGCGGGACGCTCAGGCCCGCATGGCGGCCGCGGCCTTGAGGTCGCGACGCAGCTCCTTGGGTAGCGAGAAGAGCAGGTCCTCCTCGGCGGTGACGACCTCCTGGACATCGTCGTAGTCGCGTTCGGCCAGCCAGGCCATGACCCCGGTCACCAGCACGTCCGGGACGGAGGCGCCGGAGGTCAGGCCCACCGTTGCCACGCCGGCCAGCCAGCTCTCGTCCAGCTCCTCGGCCCAGTCCACCCGGTGGGCGGCCTTCGCGCCGTGATCCAGGGCCACCTCGACCAGCCGCACCGAGTTCGACGAGTTCGCCGAGCCGACCACGATCAGCAGGTCGCACTCGGGTGCGATCTTCTTCACCGCGACCTGCCGGTTCTGGGTTGCGTAGCAGATATCGTCGCTCGGCGGGTCAGCCAGGTTCGGGAACCGCTGGCGCAGCCGGCGCACGGTCTCCATGGTCTCGTCCACCGACAGCGTGGTCTGGGACAGCCAGACGACGCGGTCCGGGTCGCGCACAGTGATCCGGTCCACGTCGTCTGGACCGTCGACGATCTGGATATGCTCGGGCGCCTCGCCCGAGGTCCCCTCGACCTCCTCATGGCCCTGGTGGCCCACCAGCAGGATGTCGTAGTCGGACTCGGCGAACCGGATCGCCTCCTTGTGCACCTTGGTCACCAGCGGGCACGTTGCGTCGATGGTGCGCAGGTTGCGCTCAGCGGCCTCGCGGTGCACCTGTGGCGAGACCCCGTGCGCGGAGAAGACCACCAGTGACCCCTCGGGCACCTCCTCGGCCTCGTCGACGAAGACGGCGCCCCGTTGCTCCAGCGTGGCGACCACATGCCGGTTGTGCACGATCTGCTTGCGCACGTAGACGGGCGACCCGTGCAGCTCCAAGGCCTTCTCGACGGCGATGACCGCTCTGTCCACGCCCGCGCAGTAGCCGCGCGGCGCGGCGAGCAGGACACGCTTGCCAGACGGAGGGAAGGACTGGGCGGGTGCGGGCTGCGGCTCGTGACTCACCCGGCCATGGTACGAACCTGCGCGGCGATGCGCCCGACCAGGAGTGCGGCGCGCGGAGCGTAGGTTGACCGGGTGAGCCGCCGTGACATCCCCGCGACTGCCGGCCAGACCTCACCCGAGCGCCCGTGGCCGGTCCGGCTGCTCACCGCCAAGATGACCGAGTACATCGCCAAGGCGCCGTCGGTCTGGGTGGAGGGCCAGGTGGTCCAGGTCACCCGCCGTCCCGGGCAGGGCACGGTCTACCTGACCCTGCGCGACACCGACGTCGACCTGTCGTTCTCGCTGACCGTCGCGGCCCGCGTGCTGGATGCCCTGGCCACCCCGTTGCACGACGGCAGCCACGTCGTCGTCCATGCCCGGCCTCAGCTGTTCCCGCGCCGGGGCAGCCTGAGCCTGGCCGCCGACGACCTGCGCCCGGTCGGCGTCGGTGAGCTGCTGGCGCGCCTGGAGCACCTGCGCCGGATGCTGGCCGCCGAGGGGCTGTTCGACACCGACCGCAAGCGGTCGCTGCCGTTCCTGCCGCGGCGGGTGGGCCTGGTCTGCGGCCGGGCCAGCGCCGCCGAGCGCGACGTGGTCGAGAACGCCCGGACCCGTTGGCCCGCGGTCGACTTCGAGATCTGCGCGGTCGCCGTCCAGGGACCGAACGCGGTCACCGAGGTGGTCGAGGCGCTGCGCCGGTTGGACGAGGACGAGCGCGTGGAAGTCATCGTCGTCACCCGCGGCGGGGGCTCGCTGGAGGACCTGCTGCCGTTCAGCAACGAGACCCTGCTGCGCGCGGTCGCCGCCTGCCGCACCCCGGTGGTCTCGGCGATCGGTCACGAGGTGGACACCCCCCTGCTGGACCTGGTCGCCGACGTGCGCGCCTCCACGCCGACGGACGCCGCTCGGCGCGTCGTGCCGGACGTCGCCGAGGAGCTGGCCGGCGTCCGGCAGGCCCGCGACCGGGCGCGGACCGCCGTCCGGGGGCGCCTGGACCGCGAACGCCAGGCGCTGGACGCCGTCCGGGCCCGACCGGTGCTGCGCGAGCCGCAGACGATGCTGCAACGGCACCGGGCCGAGGTGCGCGGGCTCGTCGAACGGGCCGCGCTGAGCATGCGGGCCCGGCTGACCCGAGCGACGGACGACGTCGCGCACCTGCGCGAACGGGTCGCGGCGCTCTCCCCCGCAGCGACCCTGGCCCGCGGCTACGCAGTGGTGCAGACCGAGGACGGCGCGGTGCTGCGCAGCCCCGACGTGGCCGACGGCGCCGCGCTGCGGATCCGCCTGGCCGGCGGCGAGCTGGCCGCCCGCGCCGAACGAGCCGGCGACCGGTCACCGACCGGCCCGAACGAGGGGCGCCGCCGTACAGTGGCGCGGTGAGCACGAGCAACGAGCCGGACATGACCCGCCCCCCGGTCGAGGAGGTGCTCGCCGCCGAGGTGGCCACGATGGGCTACGAACAGGCCCGCGACGCCCTCGTCGAGGTGGTCCGGACCCTGGAGGGCGGCGCGGCGACCCTGGAGGAGTCGCTTGCCCTCTGGGAGCGCGGCGAGGCCCTGTCCCGGCACTGCGAGAGCTGGCTGGAGGGCGCACGGGCCCGGATGGACGCCGCCCTCGCCGACCGCGGCGATGACTGAGGCCGTCCCCCTGCGGTGGTGTCGCCGCCGGCTCAGCGCTGCACGTCGCGCAGGGCGGCTTGGAGCAGCTGCACCGCCGTGGTGAGCTCGGGCGGCACGGCGGTGTCGTGGGCGACCACGGTGGCGCCGCGGTACCTGATCTCGTAGCGCTGCACGTCGGCGCCCTGCGGTGGCGGGTAGCTGTGTCGGGCGCCGGTGGTGAACAGGCCGGAGGAGTCCAGCTCGGCCGTGATCGCCTCGACCTGGTCGCGGGTGAGGTCGGCGGACGAGCGACGCCCGCTGACCTCGGCGACCGCCGCACCGTCGGGCGCGATGCGCAGTGAGCGCAGCTGGCCGGTGAACCCGCCCTCGACAGCGAAGATGATCACGGCGTCGTCCTCCTCGGTCGCGGACGCCGACCCGGCCGGGCCAGTTGTGGTGCCGGACGTCGTGGTGCCGACACCTACTCAGCCGATACTCAGCCGACACCGACGGTGCGCCAGGCCCCCCGGACGATCTGGGTGGCGCCCTTGGACACCGCGCCGGACTTGACCAGGATTCGGGCCGAGGTGGCGACCTGGACGGCAGCCTGGGCGAAGGTTGCGGTGGCCGGCAGGGCCTGCAGGGCGTGGTACCAGATCCGGGTCGCCTCGCCAGTGTCGCCCATCTCCATCGCGCTGAGGTAGAAGGCCCGGTTGGGGATGCCCGAGTTGATGTGCACGCCGCCGTTGTCGGCCGTGCCGGTGTACCGGTCGGCGTAGTGCGCCGGCTGCGGGTCGCTGCCCAGGATCGGGTTGTCGTAGGCGGTGCCCGGGTGGGCCATCGACCGCAGCGCCTCGCCGTACAGGTCCGGCCCCATGATCTCGTCCCCGATCAGCCAGTCGGCCTCGGCCGGTGCCTCGCCCGCGGCCCACTGCGTGATCGCGGTGCCGAACACGTCGCTGAAGTGCTCGTTCAGGGCGCCGGACTCGCCCTGGTAGACCAGGCCCGAGGTGAACTGGGTGACGCCGTGCGCGAGCTCGTGCGCCACGACGTCCAGCGACCGCGCGAAGCCGGTGAAGATGACCCCGTCGCCGTCACCGAAAGTCATCTCGTCGCCGTCCCAGAACGCGTTGTTGAACTGGACGTCGAAGTGGACGTTGAGGATCAGGTCCAGCGCCCGGTTGTCGATCGAGGTGCGCCCGAGCCGGTCGCCGAAGAACGACCGCACCAGGCCGGCGCTGTCGTAGGCGTTCAACGCGTCGGCGTCGTCGGTCTCCGGCTCGCCCTCGGCACGGACGAGCTTGAGCCGCTGCGTGGTCGTGGTCTCGCAGTCGTAGACCTCCCGCCGCGAGGTCCCGGTGGGCGGGGGGGCGGCCCGTTCCACCACCTCGGCGGGGCCCACGGCCGCCGTGAGGGCCTTGGCCCGGCGCTTGCGGGCCGCCTCGGCGAGCTTGAGCTGGTCGGCGTCGGCCGCCGGGCCCTCGGCGTTTCTGGCGACCTCACGCTGCACGTGCGGCGGGACGAACCAGCACAGGGTGGGGACGGCGCGGCCTAGGGGAGTGGGCACGTGCGAACGATTCGGGTGGCGCATCTGCGGCTCACCTCTTTCACGTCGGTTCTGGCGTGGCCCGGTCGGCGCCACAGCGGTAGGAGCCGGTAGGGGGTGCCTCAGATACCCAAGGGTGACCGGTCAGCCGACTCGGCACACCGGGTCGACGGCCGCCTCACGACGCAGCAGCACCACCACGTCGTCCTGGACGACCGGGACGAACCCTCGCCCCAGCGCCTGGTCGTAGGCGACCTGCGGGCTGGTGCCCTCCCATCCGGTGTCGGAACGGCTGAAGTCGAGCACCATCCAGGTGGCCAGGCCCTCGGACCGGCCCACCCGGGTCACGTAGGTCCGGCCGGTGAGCTGCGGGGCCGCCGTGTTGTCCGCCTCGACACAGACCTGGGAGGGGGTCTGCGCCAGCACCCGCTCCATCGCCTGCACCCGCAGGTCACGGCTCCACACCTCCCGAGTCGCCAGCCGGGCCACCGGGTAGTCGCCGGCCTGGAGGAGCATGCCGAGCACGAGGACCGCCGTGCAGCCGGCCAGCCAACCGCGGACCAGCACCCCGTCGACGGTCCGCACTGACCAGTTCCGGCGCTGGGCCAACCGACGTAGCGCCGCGACCGTGTCCACCGCGGCCAGGAACAGGATCGGAGCCAGGACGCTGGAGTAGTGGAAGTTGGTCGACCACAGCAGCTCTCGGGAGTTCAGCATCCGTTGGGCGAGGAACGGCAGGGTGAGTACGACATACCGCGACCCCAGGCACAGGAACAGGGTCGGCATGCCCAGAGCCAGCAGGGTCTGCGCCTTGCGCCACGGCGTGACCATGAGGGCGACCACGCTCCACGGCTGGGTCAACGCGAACCGGACGGCGCTGCCCAGGTCCGGCCCCAGCACCGGGAAGGTCCAGTAGACGAACCCCGCCCCGTCGGAGAAGTGCGGGATCACCACCCCGGTCGCCAACCGGTAGCCGAGCCCGCCCAGGACCACCAGGGCGGCCCCGTGCAGCAGGTCGTCCGGGCGGGGCCGCAGCCGCCGGTCCGGCCCGGCCAGGCGAATCGCCCGAACCGCGACCAGCATCCCCACCCCGGCGACGAAGGCCCCCATGTCTTCGCGCGTGGCCAACAGGCCCAGGCAGGCCAGCACCGTCGTCCATCGGGCCCGCCGGTCGACGGCGTCGACGACGAGGGCGATCAGCGGCACGGCGAAGGCGATCTCGTGGACGTCGAACTGGACCATCCGCTGCAACGGCCAGCTCAACCCGTACAGGGCTGCCACGACGACCGCGGCGACCGGTCCCAGCCGGCGGACGGTGAAGGAGGCCACCGGCCAGATCGAGACGGCGATCAGGCCCGCCTGAGCTAGCAGCAGCACCCGCGGGTCGTCCCAGATCCAGTACAGCGGGGCCCACAGCGCGATGACCGGATGGAAGTGGTCGCCGAGCAGGTGGTAGCCCGGGGCCTTGAGCGGCACGATCGGTGCCTCGAACCGCGAGTAGGCCCTGACCGCCTGGTCGAAGATGCCCAGGTCGAACCCGGTGGTCAGGTACCGGTCGTGGCGCAGCAGGGCATACGCCGAGTACAGGGCGAACACGGCCAGCGCGATCCCGGCCAGCTGGCGGTGCTCCCGCCGGGTCAGCCGGGCGGCCGGCTCCAGGGCGCCGCGCCGGCCACCGGCTGCCGGGTCCGTCCCGGCGCGGGTGGTCCCGGCGGTCACGGGGCGAGCAGCTCGGCGAGCCGCCTCGCGTCGGCCAACCCGCCGCCCTTGGCCAGAACCAGGGTGGAGCCGTCATCGGCGCGGGAGAGCAGCGAGGTGATCTTCCGCTCCGGCTTGTCGAACGAGGCCCAGGTGCGCCCGCCGACCCGGACCTCGCCGGTCGGCTCACCCCCGTGGGTCAGCGACGACTGCCACCGCGCGTCCCAACCCGCCGCCTGCACCAACCCGACCGAGCGGCCCTCCTCGGTCAGGTAGTTGATGGTCCAGGACGGTAGGTCCCCGGTATCGCGTCGGACCCGGGCGCTGGTCACCGTCCAGCCCTGCGGGACCGGCGTGGCCGGGGCGAAACCGAGGGCGGCCTCGGCGCCGGCGGCGGCCGAGGCGAGGTCGACCGAAGGCCGGGGCACTGAGGTCGGGCGCGGCACCAACAGCACCAGCAGACCGACCGCGGCGATCATCACCAGCATGGTGCGCAACATGTCCGCGACGGTGGTGCGCAGTCCCCGGTTCACCGGTTCATCCTGGCCTGCCCTACGCCGCGGGCGCCAACCGGCACTACCATCCCGCCCATGATTGCGCCGATGCCCGACCCCGCAGACGAGAACGCCCCGGACGAGCCGGTGGACGACGTGCTAGTGGTGGGTGAGGCACTGGTCGACATCGTGGCCGCGGACGGCGCCGAGCCCGTGGAGCATCCCGGCGGCAGCCCGGCCAACGTCGCCCTCGGGCTGGGTCGGCTTGGCCGGCGGGTCAGCCTGCTCACCCGGATCGCCGACGACGCCCGGGGCCGGACCATCCTGGAGCACCTGCGCGACTCCGACGTGCGGGTGCTGGACGCCTCGATCGGCGCGCCGACCACGTCCACCGCGCTGGCCCGGCTCGACCCCGCCGGGGTGGCCAACTACGACTTCGCCATCGACTGGGCCTTGCCCGACTCGGCCCGAGCCCTGGACGGCGTGCCGGCGGCCCGGGCGTTGCACACCGGCTCGATCGCCGCGTTCCTCCCACCGGGTGGGGACGCCGTCCTGGACCTGGCGACCGCGGCCCGCGGACGGATGACGGTCAGCTACGACCCGAACGCGCGGCCGCGCCTGATGGGTGAGCCGGGACCGGCACGAGAGCGGGTGGAGCGGTTCGTCGCGGTCAGCGACCTGGTCAAGGTCAGCGACGAGGACCTGGCCTGGCTGTGCCCGGGCGAGGACCCCGAGGCCGTCGCCGCCCGGTGGCTGGCCGGGGGGCTAGCCGTGGTCGTGGTCACGCGTGGCGGCGACGGGGCGACGGCGCTGTGCGCGGCGGGACGGGTGGAGGTGCCCGGCCGTTCGATCACCGTCGTGGACACCGTCGGCGCCGGCGACTCCTTCTCGGCGGGCCTGCTGGACCACTTGGCGGGCGCGGACCTGCTCGGTGGCGACCGGCTGGCGGCACTGCGGCAGATCAGCACGGACGAGGTCGAGGCGATGCTGGCGCACGCCGTCCGGATCTCGTCGATCACCTGTCAGCGCCCGGGCGCCGACCCGCCCCGGCGCGAGGAGCTCAACGCCGCCTGACCTGCGCTCCGGGGAGGGTGTGCCACGGCGGGCCGACAGCGCCGGTCAGTCGCGCCGCGGCCGTCCCGTCGAACCACGCAGGACGAGCCGGACATCGTGCAGCCGCGGCGTCTGCTCGGCGACATCACCCCCGGTGTCGGGCCCGCTGCTCGCTCCCTCGAGCAGGTTGACCACCCAGGCGGCGGCCGCGGCACCCTGGTCGGCGACCGGCTGGGCGACCGTCGTGAGGTCGAAGGTGTGCGACAGCTCGTGATCGTCGATGCCGACCACCGAGAGGTCCTCCGGACAGCTCAACCCGCTGCGGCGCAACGCCCGCAGCGCACCGAAGGCCATCTCGTCGGACTGGCAGAAGACGGCGGTCGGGGCGCCGCCGGGCAGGCTGAGCAGCTCGGTCATCGCCAGCTCGCCGCCGGAGGCGGTGTAGCGCCCGTCCCGCTCCCATGCCGCCCGAAGCTCGATCCCGGCCCGACTGAGTGCCTCGCGGTAGCCCTGGGTCCGCCAACCGGGGGTGTGGAAACGCTCCGGACCCTCCAGGTCACCGCCGATGCAGCCGATCCGACGGTGGCCGAGGTTGAGCAGGTGCTGGACGGCGAGCCGGGCGGCGGCGACGTCGTCGATCTGGTCGCTGTGCAGTCCCAACATCGGTTCTCCGACCGAGGCCATCGGCACGTGCAGGCTGCGCAGCGCGGCCAGCTCGCGGGCCTCCAGGGGGAGCGCGACGACGAGCAGGGCGTCGACGCGGCGACGCACCGGGAGGTGCTCGAAGAACTCGCGGCGCCGATGGGCGTCGCCGAGGACGTGCAGCACCAGGTCGTAGCCGCGCCCGCGCAGCATCTCCTCGATGCCGTGCAGCACCTCGGCGAAGAACCAGCGACCCGCATAGGGCAACACCACGCCCACCGCCCGGACCCGGCCGGTGACCAGCCCGGACGCGAGCGGGGAGACGGCGTAGTCCAGCTCGGCCGCGGCCTGCTGCACCCGGGCCCGGGTGGACGGGGAGACGTTGGGTAGGTCACGCAGGGCCCGGGACACGGTGGCCACCGAGACCCCGGCTCGCGCGGCGACGTCGACGATGCTGGCGCGGGTCACGCCGGGTGCGCGCGCAGCAGGTTGATCGGCCGAGCCAGCGGGGACGACGCGCACGGCGGGCCCCTTTCTGCGCAGCGGTGGACGGTTGGCGTCCACCGCCTCGAGCCGGTGACAGGTGGAGCACGCGGCAGCCGAGTGACGTGCACCGACATGACGCCGGGACCCGAACGCCGGTCGTGTTGAGATCACGGTGACACGCCCGACCCCACGTCGACAAGCGCTTGCACCGGTCGGTGCAGGTCACGGGCACGCCCCAGGCCTGGTGGAACACGTGTGCTCCCAGCCTGCAAGCGTTTGCGACCACCTACAGTAGTTGGCGCGACTGGCCGGAGCAGCTGAGGAGGCGGGCATGGAGCCGGGGACCCAGCACCTTCTCGACCGGGCCCGGGCCGAGCTGCCTACCGACTCCCCCAACGAGACCGGCGCCTTCCTGGAACGCCTGGAGCGGTGGGGAGCCGACCTGCGCAGCGGGCTGACCGCCGTCTACCCGCAGGCCGACGACCTTGCCGTTCGCGTGATCGATCTGCTGGTCTCCGCGCACGGCCGACGCCGCGCGTCCTTGCGTTCACTGGACCGCCGCCGCCTGCTCAACCCGACCTGGTTCGCAGAGCCGGACCAGGTCGGCTACGTCTGCTACCCGGATCGGTTCGCCGCCACCCTCGCCGGGGTCGAGAAACAGGTCGACTACCTGCGCGAGCTCGGCGTGACCTATCTGCACCTGATGCCGCTGCTGGAGCCGCGGGAGAGACCTGACGACGGCGGCTATGCGGTAGCCAACTATCGCCGGGTGCGCGCCGACCTGGGGACGATGGCCGACCTGGAACACCTGGCCGACACCCTGCACGAGGCGGGGATCGCGCTCACCCTGGACCTGGTGTTGAACCATGTCGCCAGGGAACACACCTGGGCCCGGGCCGCCGTCCGGGGTGAGGCCCCGTACCAGGACTACTTCCTGTTCTACGACGACAGGCGCACCCCGGACGCCTACGAGCGCACCCTGCCGGAGGTCTTCCCGGACTTCGCCCCGGGCAACTTCACCTGGGAGCCTGAGGTGGTCCGCGGCGACGGCAGCAGGGGCGCCTGGGTCTGGACGACGTTCAACAGCTACCAGTGGGACCTGAACTGGTCGAACCCCGACGTGTTCTGCGAGCTGCTCGACGTCATCCTGTTCCTGGCCAACGTCGGGGTGGACTGCCTGCGGCTGGACGCGATCGCCTTCCTGTGGAAGCGGATGGGTACCAGCTGTCAGAACCAGCCCGAGGTGCACGACATCGTCCAGGCGCTGCGGGCCGCCGTGCGGATCGCCGCGCCCGGGGTGATCTTCAAGGCCGAGGCGATCGTCGCCCCGGAGGAGCTGCCCGCCTACCTCGGCACCGGCCGGCACGCGGGCAAGGTCTGCGACCTCGCCTACCACAACAGCCTCATGGTCCAGCTGTGGTCGGCGCTGGCGACCGGGTCGGCCGATCTGGCCCGTCGCGCTCTCGCCGTTCCCCCGCCCAAGCCGGTGACCACGGCCTGGACGACGTACGTGCGCTGCCACGACGACATCGGCTGGGCGATCTCGGACACCGACGCCGCCGCGGCGGGCCTGACCGGTTCGGCACACCGGGCCTTCCTGGCCTCGTTCTATGACGGCTCCTTCCCGGGCAGCTTCGCCCGCGGCGAACCGTTCCAGGTCAACCCGCAGACCGGGGACGCCCGCAGCAGCGGCACCCTGGCCAGCCTGGCCGGGCTGGAGGCCGCCGACAGCCCCTACGAGGTCGGGCTGGCCCTGGGTCGGATCTTCCTGCTGCACGCGGTCGTCTACGGATACGGCGGCATCCCGCTGCTGTACATGGGCGACGAGATCGGCCTGCTCAACGACCGCAGCTACACCGGCGACCCACGTCACGCGCAGGACAACCGGTGGCTGCATCGTCCGAGGATGGACTGGGGCGCCGCTGCCCAGCGCGAGGCGACCGGCTCCGTGGCGCAGCGGATCTTCGCCGGGATCGCCCACCTGGCCAGGGTCCGCTCCCGCCTGCCCTCGCTGCACGCGGCGGTGGAGAGCGAGCCGATCGAGGTCTCGGTGCCGGCGCTGCTGGGGTTCCGGCGCCGGCACCCGGCCGGCACGCTGGTGCAGGTCTACAACGTCTCCGCCCAGTGGCAGCACCTGCCGGTGGACGCGGTGCGCCGGGCCGGGTTGGTCGCGCCGTGGGACCACGTCTCCGGCTTCGCCCCGCAGGCGGAGTCGCACGGCTGGGGCTCGCCGGACTTCTACCCCCTGCCGCCCTACGCGGCGTGGTGGCTGGGGCCACGGGACGCCGCCGTCCTCCCCCGGTGACGCACCCGCTGGGGGGATCTCGGCGCGCCACGCGCGTGATGTGGGCCGGGAAGCGTGCGCCGCGGCCTGCCGATGGCGTTGACTGTGCTGCGACATGCTCCACGACTTGGCCCCGTGGGCGCCCGTGCGCGCCGTCGACGCTGTCCGCCCGCAGGCGGCCGCGTTACTGACTGTCACTGCGCTGATGGCTGCAGCGCTGACGCTGGCCGGATGCGTATCGGGCCCCGAGCCGGCCGCTGGAGCCCTCGAGCAGCCGCCGGACGCCTCCCGCGCCCCTGCCGACAGCGCCCTCGACACCGGTGTTCTGGAGGGGCTGGAGGGCGAGGCGCCGGCGAGCACCGTGCCGGTCTTCGTCGGCGTCAGCCGGGGTGGCCTGCACACCTCCGCGCTGCCCGGTCGAGCCTGGATGACCCGCTCCGGGGTCGATGCACTCAGCGAGAACCGCCGGGCGGGCATCCTCGGGTGGACGATCGCACAGCCGTCCCCGGTGTCCTCGGCCCGGCGGGGCCGGGCGGGGATCGTCGAGGGGTACGCCGACGCGGTGAGCGTGCGCTCCGGTGAGGAGCTCGGACTGCACGTGAGCTCCTCGGCGCCCACCTTCCACGTCGAGGTGTTGCGCACCGGCGACTACGACGGCCGCTGGGCGCGGCGGATCTGGACCAGCGAGGACCTGCCCGGTGGGCTGCGCAGCGGCGGCCGCCGCGACCCAGTGACCCGGATGGTCAGCGCCGACTGGCCCCGGTCGGCCACCCTGGACACCACCGGCTGGCCACCGGGTGCCTACCTGGCCAAGCTGATCGGCGCGGACGGCGCCGCCTCCTTCGTGCCGTTCGTCGTCCGGGACGTCGACAGCAGGGGGGCGGTGCTGCTCGTCTCCGGGGTAGCGACCTGGCAGGCCTACAACGACTGGGGCGGGCCGAATACCTATCGGGGTCACCAGAAGGAGGACAAGGCCGAGGACTTCGAGCTGCGCTCGGTGGCCGCCTCCTTCGACCGGCCGTACGCCCGCGGCAACGGCGCGGGCGGCTTCCTCACCGATGAGCTGCCGGCGATCGCCGCGGCAGAACGGCTCGGCCTGCACCTGAACTACGCCACCGACCTGGACCTGCACGTGCACCCGGAGGTGCTGGACGGCGCGGTGGCCGTGGTGGTGCTCGGTCACTCCGAGTACTGGTCGCGACAGATGCGCGCGCAGCTGACCGCGGCCCGCGACCGTGGCGTGAACCTGGCCTTCCTCGGGGCCAACGACGTGCACCGGCGGATCCGGCTCACCGACTCGCCGCTGGGCGCCGGTCGGGTGATGGTGAACTACAAGCTGGGCGAGGACGACCCGGTCACGACCGTGGACACGACGGCGGACTGGGGTCGTCCACCCCACGCCCAGGCGCAGTCGTCGCTGGTCGGCCCGATGTTCGCCTGTGCGCACTCGGGGGGCGACCTCGTGATCGGCGACCCGGACGCGTGGCCGTTCACCGGGCTGGGTCTGGCCCCGGGCACCCGGTTGCCCGCACTGATCGGCCCGGAGTACGACCGGGTGAACCTGAAGGTGACCACGCCACGTCCCCTGCAGGTGCTCGCGCACTCCCCCACCACCTGCCGCGGCACACCAGACGCCGCGGACATGACCTGGTACAGCGCTCCCAGCGGTGCCGGGGTGTTCGCCGCCGGCACCCTGGGCTGGGTCTCGGCGATGTCGGACGGCGACCCGCTGACCACTCGTGTGGTCATCGGGGTCACCGAGCGGGTGCTGCGGGAGGTGGCCCGGCCGCAGGCCGGAGCCCGGATCCCGGCCCAGGACAACGTGTCCGACTACTACACCCCGGACGGCGCGCTGCGCGGCGTGGGCGCCGTCCCGACTCCCTCGCTCCGGCGCGGGGACGACGTCGTCGATCCCGGAGCCTGACCTACGCCCGCCGGCTGGTCGCGTGCACGCAGCCGGTACCGGCAGTGGGCCTGTCGCCCCGCGATGTCCGGACCTCGGTAGGCTCATCGAGTCACCATCGGAGCCGTCGACGAGGAGTGGCGCCGTGTCCAACCAGCCGCAGTTCAGCTACGCCGACCTGACCCCGCTGGGGGTCACAGAGACCCCGCCGACTTCTTACCGACTGCTGACCACGGACGGAGTGCGCACGGTCGAGGCGGGCGGACGCACCTTTCTCGAGGTCGACCCCGAGGCCCTGCGGCTGCTCACCGAGACCGCCATGCACGACATCGCCCACTACCTGCGGCCCGGGCACCTCGCCCAGCTCGCCCGCATCCTGGACGACCCTGAGGCCTCGGCCAACGACAAGTTCGTGGCCATGGACCTGCTGCGCAACGCCAACGTCTCGGCCGGTGGGGTGCTGCCGATGTGCCAAGACACTGGGACCGCGATCGTCATGGGCAAGCGGGGCACCCAGGTGCTCACGCCGGCCGAAGCGGTGCGGGACGAAGAGGCCATCTCCCGCGGGGTGTTCGATGCCTACACGACGCTGAACCTGCGCTACTCGCAGATGTCGCCGCTGACCATGTGGGAGGAGCGCAACACCGGGTCGAACCTGCCGGCCCAGATCGAGCTGTACGCCGACACCACGCCGGGCGCGGAGACCAGCTACAAGTTCCTGTTCATGGCCAAGGGCGGTGGCTCGGCGAACAAGTCCTTCCTGTTCCAGGAGACCAAGGCGATCCTCAACCCGGACGGCCTCATGCGTTTTCTCGATGAGAAGCTGCGCATGCTCGGCACGGCGGCCTGCCCGCCCTACCACCTGGCCCTGGTGATCGGCGGCACCAGCGCCGAGTTCGCCCTGAAGACCGCGAAGTACGCCTCGGCGCGCTACCTCGACTCGATGCCGACCTCCGGCTCGCCGTCCGGTCACGGGTTCCGCGACCTGGAGCTGGAGAAGCAGGTGCTGGCGCTGACCCAGTCCTTCGGGATCGGGGCGCAGTTCGGCGGCAAGTACTTCTGCCACGACGTGCGGGTGATCCGGCTGCCCCGGCACGGGGCGTCGCTGCCGGTGGCGGTTGCGGTGTCCTGCTCGGCAGACCGGCAGGCCCTGGGCAAGATCACGCCAGAGGGGGTGTTCCTGGAGGCCCTGGAGACCGAGCCGGCGCGCTTCCTACCGGAGGTGACGCACGGCGAGCTCACCTCCTCATCGGAGGCGGAGGACGTCGTCCGGGTGGACCTGAACCGGCCGATGAGCGAGATCCTCGCCCAGCTCACCCAGCACCCGGTCAAGACCCGGCTGTCCCTCACCGGACCACTCGTGGTCGCTCGGGACATCGCCCACGCCAAGATCAAGGAGCGCCTGGACGCCGGCGAGCCGATGCCGGACTACCTGCGCGAGCACCCCGTCTACTACGCCGGGCCGGCAAAGACCCCGGCGGGCATGCCGTCCGGCTCGTTCGGACCGACCACGGCGGGTCGGATGGACTCCTACGTCGATGCCTTCCAGGCCGCGGGCGGCTCCAAGGTCATGCTGGCCAAGGGGAACCGGTCGGCCCAGGTCACCACGGCCTGCCAGGAGCATGGCGGCTTCTACCTCGGCTCGATCGGCGGTCCGGCGGCCCGGCTGGCCCAGGACTGCATCAAGCACGTCGAGGTGCTCGAGTACCCCGAGCTCGGCATGGAGGCAGTCTGGAAGATCGACGTCGACGACTTCCCCGCCTTCATCGTCGTCGACGACAAGGGCAACGACTTCTTCGCCGAGGTCACCAAGCCGGCGCTGTCCATCGGCCGCAAGTAGCCACGGGCACCCCGCTTATTGGGCACCCCGCTTATTGGGCGCAACGTCACGCTGCGCCCAATAGACGGGTGCTGTGTCACACAACAGCCCCAGCCAATGGGCACGGCTTCACACAGGCAGGCAGAGTCGGTGACTGTGCGTGCACGCTAGAACGCCAGGCTCGCACCTACGTACGCCTGTGCCCTGCGGCTTCGGGCCGTCAGGCTGCCGAGCGCACAGTGATGCCCTCAGGGGCCCGACGCCCCTGAGCCAGGCGCAAGGCAGCCATGACCTCACGGATGAACCGCTCCGGATCGTCACGGATCTCCACGGGCGCGAAATGCAGGACGATGATCCCGTTGACCAGCATCTGCCGGGATCTCCTCAGAGTCCGCAGATAGTCCCCGGGCCCGAGATGCCACGCGTAGGAATCGATCTCCAGCGCGAGTCCCAACTCTGGCCAATAGGCATCCGGCGACAGCAGGCGCCGCCCGTCAGAGGTGAACAGGACCACGTTCCACAACGGGGCAGGCACCCCGCTGCGCTGCATCTCGTCACGCGCCACGGCCTCGGCAACTGACCGCACGCCCTCGCCGACCTCGCGAAGAACCTCCCTGGCGAGCGCCGTCCGTGGCCGAGCGGCCGCCTGCACCTGCGCCCACAGGTCAGGCACGGTGACGAGCCCCGACTGAACCGCGCCGGAGACCAACCCGCGGACTGCTGCGAGGTTCTCGATGCGTCGACAGGAGTCGATCAACGCTCGCGGCGCCGGCGCGTACGGCAAGCCGGATACTCGCACAGCATCGGGAAGGTGACGTGTCCGTTCGACCGCCACGAACGTCATCGACTTGCGCTGCCGGCGAATGGGTACCAAGACGCAGACCACCGGCAGGAGCTGCACCGAACGCAGGCCGTGGGCCACCAGCGCGTCCGGGCCAGTGATCACACCATCCCCGTTGGTGAAGGCAATGGCGGCGAGCTGCAGCTCACGTCGGCTCGCGGCCCCGCTGTGCGCCAGGACGACGCCGGGCAGCATCCGCTGCCAGGGACCGTGCGGTGATATTCGTCGGGTGATGCTCGACATGGACACGCCGAGCTGCCTCAGCTCATCGTGGCGCATGACGAACTCGCGGCCCCGCAGGGCCACGTCGAGATCGATGGGATCGAAGTCGCGGCGGCGCATGGGTCGATCCTCGACGGGCGCGAGCTGGGCGGTGCTCTCCTGCCGCCGCCCTGTGGACGGGGGAGCTTTCACAGTCGTCTGGGGACGCGACGCCGGTGTCCTCACGAGACTGCAGCACTCTCAGTCACCACCCAGTCGAGAGATTGAGTGGCGTCGCGAGCACGAGCAGCGGGCGTTGAGTGACGTCTCGCCCGTGTGACGGGCGCTGCGTCACGTTGCGCCCTGGATGGGAGCCGGGCGGCGGGTGCGCATCAGGGGATGGCCAGCAGCTCGACGGGTTCGCCGGCGCGCACGCCGCCGGGCGGGACGACGGCCACGCCTGCGGCGAGGGCCAGCCCGCGCAACATCGCCGGTCCGGCGAAGAGCACCGGTCTGCCACCGGCCACCGGCATCAGCCGGGTGGCGTCGGGGCCGGCCGGCACGTCGACGACTAGGGCTCCGGTCACCGGCTCGGACGGCGCCAGCCCGCGCAGCGTCCGCACCACGGGGTCGAACAGCGTCAAGAGCCCCGAGACGGCGGCGAGCGGGTTGCCGGGCAGGCCCACCAGAGGCCGTCCGTCGGGCAGGACGGCGAGCAGCTGCGGATGCCCCGGACGCACCGCGACGCCGTCCACGACCAACCGGGCACCGGCATTGGCCAGGACGGCGTGCAGGTGGTCGACCGGACCCTTCGCGGTCGAGCCGGTGGTCACCACGACGTCGGCCAGACACCCGGACAATGCCGTCTCCAGCGCCGCCCGCGTGTCGGGAACGTAGCGGCGAGACACGATCTCAGCACCTCGTGCCGGCAGCCAGGCCGACAGCAACGGTCCGAGCGCGTCCCTGACCCGCCCTGCCCGGGACGGGCCGGCGGTGACCAGCTCGTCGCCGAGAACCAGGACGTCGGCACGCACCGGGCGCACCGTCACCTGGTCCAGCCCCGCGGCGGCCAGCAGTCCGGCGGCCACCGGACCGACCACGGCTCCAGCCGGGAGCACCATGTCGCCGGCCCGACACTCGGCCCCCGCGGGCCGCACGTCGGTGCCCGGCTCGGGTGCCGCACCGGTGGCGGTGAGGATCTCGCCGTCGGCCGTCCCGCGCTCGCGGCGCAGCACGGCCGACGCCCCCGGGGGCATGACCGCCCCGGTCGCGATCTCCACCGCCACATCGTCGTCCAGGGCGGCCCCGCCTTCCCAGGGCCGACCGGCCAGGACGGCGCCCACCACCCGCCACGGTCCGGACCCGGCCACCGCCCAACCGTCCATCGCCGACGTCGTCTCGGCGGGCAGATCCGTTCGGGCACAAGCCGGCTCAGCGAGCACGGCACCAGCGGCCGAGGCCAGCGGCACGGTCACCGGCGCGACGACAGCCACCGCGGTCACGGCCCGGGCCCGGGCCGTCGGCCAGGGTAGGTCGTGCCCGGCCGCGCCACCGGAAGCGTGGGTCATGCCGCCCAGTCTTCCCGACCGTGCCGCCCGACGCCGATCGCCACCGGGCCGGGACCGGCCTCGGCTCGCCGCCGTCGGCCTGCTCACACCCCTGGCCGGGACGAGGCCCCCGACCGACTGGCAGGATTCCTCGCATGGGAGCCCACCTCACCCCCGCTCAGGCCTGGCACGAGCTCGCCGCCGGCAACGACCGGTTCGTGGCCGGCACGCCAGAGCACCCCAACCAGGACGTAGGCCGGCGCACCGCGACGGCCGCCGCACCGCAGGAGCCGTTCGCCGCGATCTTCGGGTGCATGGACTCCCGGGTCGCCGCCGAGCTGGTCTTCGACCGCGGCCTGGGTGACCTCGCCGTGGTCCGTACCGCAGGTCACGTGGTGGACGCCGCGGTCCTCGGCTCGCTGGAGTTCGCCGTCTCCGCCCTCGACATCCCGCTGATCGTCGTCCTCGGCCACGACCGGTGCGGGGCGATCAACGCAGCCATGGCCGCGCACACCGACGCCCGGATGCCCGGCGGCTACCTGCGCGAGATCGTCGAGCGGCTCACCTCCAGCCTGGTCACCATTCGCCAGGGCGGACGCGACATGGCGACCCTCGACCCGACCGAGGTGATGCAGGAGCACGTCCGGCACACCGTGCACCTGGTCGCCGAGCGCTCGACGACCATCGCCGAGGCGGTCCGCGCCGGGCGGGTGGCGGTCGTGGGAGCCGACTACCGGCTGGCCGAGGGCCGGGTGCGGCTGCTCGACCACGTGGGCGATCTCAGTCCCGACCCGGTCAACGGGTGAGCGTCACGGCGGCCGCGCCGGACGCGGACCGACCGGTCGAGCTCGCCCGGGCCCGCACGGCGCGCGGCGAGCTGGCCCTGCGCCGCCGCGGCGACGTCCTCGAGCTCGTGGTCGACGGGGTGTTCGCGATGGACACCGTCGACGTCAGCACCGAGCGGGCCCTCGCCACGCTGGTGCTGCAGCGGCTGGCCCCGCCGGAGCCGGACGCCGGGTGGCACGTCGTGGTCGGCGGTCTCGGCCTCGGCTTCACCGCGCAGCGCCTGCTCGCCGACCCGAGGGTGGCCAGCGTCCACGTGGTGGAGCTGCACCAGGTGGTGGTCGACTGGGCCCGCGCCGGGTTGGTCCCGGCGGCCGGGTCGGCTCTGGCTGACCCCCGGGTCCGCGTCGAGGTCGCCGACGTGCTGGACGCCGTGCCGGCTCTGCCGCCCGGCGGCGTGGACGCGGTGCTGCTCGACGTCGACAACGGACCGAGCTTCCTGATCCACCCCGGCAACGAGACCGTCTACGCCGCCGGACTGCTCACCGCTGCGCTACACGCGCTGCGCCCCGGTGGCCTGCTGGGAATCTGGGCCGCCCAGCGCGAGCGCGAGCTGGCTGAACGACTGACCCGCCTGACCGGACGGCCGTGCGCGGAGGTGCTGCTCGACGTCCACCGGGACGGGCGGGCGGTGCAGTACGCGATCTACCTCGCCGTCCGCTGACCCCGGCGGGGCAACCCGAGCAGCCGCGGCACCCGGGACTGGTAGTCCTGATAGTCGGCCCCGAACCGGTGGCCGAGCCGACGCGTCTCAACACCGATCTTGACGTGCAGCACCGCGGCCAGCAGCCCAGCCGCCACTGCCGGCTCGGGACGGGCGCGGAGCACGGCCCAGCCGACGGCGGCCAGCAGCAGCCCGGCGTAGATCGGGTTGCGGCTGAGCGCGTACGGACCTGTGGTCCGCAGCCCCGCACCGGCCGGAGGGTCGACGAACGGGGTCAGGTCCCGCCCCAGCGCCACCAGTGCGGCCGCGCCGAGCAGGAGACCGGCCAGCACCACGACCAGCGACGTGTATCGGACGACCCCCGGCAGCGCCCACAGCGGCTCACCGGGCCACAGCACGACGCCGCCGATGGCGACGAACTGGGCCAGGACCAAGCCGTCGGAGGGCGTCGGCTTCCTGAGCATGACGTCCACAGTGCCAGGCCCAACCTCACTGAGCAGCGTGCAGCGGGTCAGTACCAGTTCTTCGCCTTGCTGTGCGACCAAGCGGCGCAGGGGGTGCCGTACCGGTCGGCGACGTAGCCCAGGCCCCACTCGATCTGGGTCGCGGGGTTGGTGCGCCAGTCCGAGCCGGCCGAGGCCATCTTCGAGCCCGGCAGTGACTGCGGGATGCCGTAGGCGCCCGAGCTGGGGTTGCTCGCCCGGTACTTCCAGTTGGACTCCTTCTCCCACAGCGACACCAGGCACGAGTACTGGCTCGAGCTCCAGCCACGGGCAGCAACCATCGCCTTGGCCGCGGCCTTCGCCCGCGTCGGGGTCGTTGGAGGAGCGGTCCGACTCCCCGCGGGCGTCTCGCTGCCGTCCGGGGTCCTCGGGGCGGCCCGCTTCAGCGCCGGCTCGGGCACCCGCCCGGCGGGCCGGTCGACCCCACTGGGCGCCTCGACCCGCAGGCCGCCACGACTGGCCCGTTCGAAGACCGCGGACCGCTCGGCACCGAGCACCTCGGCCAGCTGGGTGCCGTCGGCCACCGTCTGCCCACCACCACCGACCAGGTCGGTCCGGGCCTGGCGGGTCTGCTCCTGGGAGACGGTGACGGCACCGCCGGTCAGAGCGACCACGGCGACCAGGGACGCCAGCGGGACGGCGTGGCGCAGGGTCACTCGCCTCGGCGACCACGTCACTGAGCGAACGAAGGACGTACGGAGGAAGGAGATCCTCATCGAGGACGGCTCACCTTTCTGGCCCTGCCGGGCAGAGACGACGGTGCTTCGGGTCCCCCCGCCGACGTCGCTGTCGACCGGCCG
Organism: uncultured Actinomycetota bacterium; assembly: GCA_963724535.1. Classification (GTDB taxonomy): domain Bacteria; phylum Actinomycetota; class Actinomycetes; order Actinomycetales; family Kineosporiaceae; genus JADJPO01. Next base: position 87,740 of record CAVRVD010000026.1, on the reverse strand, counting down.
TCGGCGGTGCCGGCGGTTGCCCGGGCGCAGCCGGGTCCGGCTCGGTCGGCACGACGACCTCGACCACGCTGTCAAGCAGCCCCGGGCCAGGCAAAGTGCCTAGTGACACAGAGTGATAGGACGCGCGCAATCGTCACCCTGGGGTGACAGATATGCCCAAGGTCACAGAAAGGTAACGATGAGAACGGCACCGCGCGTGAAGCGTTTACTGCCCAGGGGGCCTGTGGCACTCGTCATGCTGCTCAACCACGACAACCACCGGCGACCGGCTCGCGGTCCCCGGCTTCAGTACCAGTTGACGCGTCCGCTGTGGGCCCAGGCGGCGCAGGGGGTGCCGTACCGGTCGGCGATGTAGCCCAGGCCCCACTCGATCTGGGTCGCGGGGTTGGTGCGCCAGTCCGAGCCGGCCGAGGCCATCTTCGAGCCCGGCAGTGACTGCGGGATGCCGTAGGCGCCCGAGCTGGGGTTGCTCGCCCGGTACTTCCAGTTGGACTCCTTCTTCCACAGCGACACCAGGCACGAGTACTGCCCCGAGGACCAGCCACGCTCGGCGACCATGATCCGGGCCAGGGCCGTGGGGTTGCGCTGAGCCTCTCGCGTGGCCCTGGCCAGCGCAGCCTGGCGGGCCGCCTGGTCGGTGGCCGCCTGCGCCTTCGCCACCGCGACCAGGACGCCACCGGCGGACTGGGCAGCCTCGCTGACCCGCTGCACCTGGTGCTCCTTGAGCAACTGCTCACGCAGGGTCTGCTCGACGCCATCGCGCGGCAGGGCGGAGGTGTCCACCGGCCGCCCGGGGGCCGTCAGGTCCAGAGCCGCGGCAGCCGGGTCGAGGGTCGTCGTGGTGGTCGAGCCGCCGAACAGCCGGTCGTGGAGCGCCTGGGGGGCCTGCGTGGCGACCGCACCGAACATGGCCACCGCCAGCACCCCGCCCTTGGCCAGGCGGTTGCGCGCGGCGGTCCGGGCCGACTGCTCGGCCCGGCGCTGCTCACGCAGCTGTCGCCGGGTCGGCAGGGAACCGCTGAGCGAACGAGAGGGGTCCGCGATCCCGGCGACCGGGGTCGGCGGTGGCACCACCCCCACGCCGGCCCAGACCGACTCGCTGTCGGAGTGCTCGATGTAGGGGCGGATCAGCTCGACGGGCGGCGTCGGCGCATCGGCCACGTCCTCGAAGACGGCGTCGACGGCGCGCTGCAGCTCGACGTAGGTCGGCGACTGCCACCAGCGCTCGCCCTGGTTCCCGGTGCCCGGCTCTGCGCGAGCGGCCCGGTCATCCGTGCGGGGGATCCTGCGCCCCGGGCCGAAGGCATGGCCCAGTCCGGGGGTGTACGGCCCCGTCGGGGCCACGACGGGGGCGAAGAGGCTCTCCGGGTCCCGCGCCGCGCGCCGGGTGCGGCGCGGCGACTCGGCGATCCAGGACGGCAGGTCGAGCACCGCCGTGGCCGGGGCGCTCGCCGGCGTGCCGGCCAGCTGACCGGAGACGGAAACGGTCGGGGAAGAAACCGTGGGGACCATGAACGGGACTCCTGGGCGAACCCGGGCCGCCGTGTCGCCGCGATCTGTCACGTCTTCCCTTCTCCCGAAACCGCTCGGCAGGGAGCCCAGCGGCGTCCCTACTCGGACGTGTCGTGGCAAAGATGTCCGCTCCGACGCGCCAGGTCTATGGGCGATCCGGTGAACCTCTGCACATCGTGATGATATGACGGTGCGCTGTCACTCAGGGTATATATATGTGACAAACGCCACAGCACACTAGGTGACCAGCCTAACCAAACCCTAAGGGTGATTAGGCTGCTCATAGGGGGTGCGCGCTCCGCCGCCGAGCACGCTGCGTTGACGTTAACCCTCACCTCTTGAACACCATCTGTCACAGCCGTGTTGCCCGTGGCGGCCCGCGAGCCAGGCCGTCAGGGCGGCGCCGCATCGAACGGCCACGGCCATCTGGTGCCCGGTGGCGTCGGTGCCGTTACGCCTCCGTGACACTACGCGGGGTGTTGGGTCGGGCGATCGGCCGATGGCGCCGAGGACGCCGGACAGGTGAGTCTGGTGCGTTTAGCCGGTGTCTCCTGGCGACCCGCCCCGGTCAGCCTCAGCCGTCCAGACCCTCGAGCATCTCGGTGACCAGGGCGGCCACCGGCGAACGCTCCGAGCGGGTCAGGGTGACATGGGCGAACAGCGGATGGCCCTTGAGCGCCTCGATCACCGCGGCCACGCCGTCGTACCGACCGACCCGCAGGTTGTCCCGCTGGGCGACGTCGTGGGTGAGCACGACACGACTGTTCTGGCCCACCCGGGACAGCACCGTCAGCAGCACGTTGCGCTCCAGCGACTGCGCCTCGTCGACGACCACATAGGCGTCATGCAGCGACCGGCCGCGAATGTGGGTCAGGGGCAGCACCTCGAGCATCCCGCGGTCGATGACCTCCTCGACGACCTCCTGGGAGACCAGTGCCCCGAGGGTGTCGAAGACGGCCTGCGCCCAGGGGTTCATCTTCTCGGCCTCGGAGCCGGGCAGGTACCCCAGCTCCTGGCCACCGACGGCGTATAACGGCCGGAACACCATCACCTTGCGGTGCTGGCGGCGCTCCATCACCGCCTCCAGGCCGGCGCACAGCGCCAGAGCGGACTTGCCCGTCCCGGCGCGGCCACCGAGGGAGACGATCCCGATCTCCGGGTCGAGCAGTAGCTCGACGGCCACCCGCTGCTCGGCGCTGCGACCGTGGACGCCGAACACGTCCCGATCGCCGCGCACCAGCCGCACCTGCTTGTCCGGGATCACCCGGCCCAGCGCCGAGCCGCGCGGGGAGAGCAGCACCAGGCCGGTATGACAGGGCAGGTCCTTGGCCTCAGCGATCTCCAGGCCCTGCTCGGCGTAGAGGCTGGCCATCGCCTCGGCCGAGATCTCCAGCTCGGCCATCCCCGTCCACCCGCTGTCGACCGGGCTCTCCGGCTCGTACTCCTCGACCTCCAGGCCCATCGCCGAGGCCTTCAGCCGCATCGGCAGGTCCTTGCTGACCAGGGTGACATCCCGACCGTCGGCGGCCAGGCTACGCGCCACCGCGAGGATCCGACTGTCGTTGTCCCCCAACCGGAATCCGGCCGGCAGCACTGCCGGGTCGGCGTGGTTGAGCTCGACCCGCAGCAGGCCGCCCGCCGTCCCGATCGGGATCGGGGCGTCCAGGCGCCCATGCTGCAGGCGCAGGTCGTCGAGGTTGCGCAGCGCCTGCCGCGCGAAGTACCCCAGCTCCGGGTGGTGCCGCTTGGCCTCCAGCTCGATCACCACCACAACGGGCAGCACCACCTCGTGCTCGGCGAACCGGGTGATCGCCCGAGGGTCGGCCAGCAGCACCGAGGTGTCCAGCACGAACGTGCGCTGCGGCAGGGTACGGACCGTAGGACTGACGGGACGGCGGGTATGGGCCACTGCGACTCCCCTCCGCCACGCGGACGCGGCGTCCGTTGTGTCACCGTTGGCGCGGTCGGCACCGGTAGAGAACGCTACGTCACCGTGCGCATGCCTCCAAGAGGTGTATCGGGTGATCGACGGCGCACGTTGAACCGCTGGCCACCGGTTCTGCCTTCAGGTAGTCCTCAGCCGCCGAACCTGCGCTCCCGCTCGGCGTAGGCCCGCAGGGCTCGCAGGAAGTCGACCTTGCGGAAGTCCGGCCACAGCGCCTCGCAGAAGTAGAACTCGCTGTGCGCGCTCTGCCAGAGCAGGAAGCCGGACAGGCGCTGCTCACCGGAGGTACGGATCACCAGGTCGGGGTCGGGCTGGCCGCGGGTGTACAGGTGCTCGGCGATGTGCTCGACGTCCAGGATCTCGGCGAGGTGCTCGATCGAGGTGCCCTGGGCGGCGTGCTGCTGCAGCAGCGAGCGGACCGCATCGGCGATCTCCCGACGTCCGCCGTACCCGACGGCCACGTTGACGTGCAGACCCTTGAGCTCGCGGGTGGCGTCCTCGTGCTCCTTGAGCTGATGGGTCAACCCGGACGGCAGCAGGTCGAGGGAGCCCACCGGGTGCAGCCGCCAGCGCCCGGTGGCCGCGATCCGCCCCACCAGGTCATCGATGATCGCGTAGAGCTCGGTGAGCTCCGCCGACGGGCGGGACAGGTTGTCGGTGGACAGCAGCCACAGGGTGACCCGCTCGATGCCCAGCTCCTCGCACCAGCCGAGGAACTCCAGCACGTTGGCCGCCCCGGCTCGATGCCCGGCGCTGGTCTCGGCGCCGTAGGCGCGGGCCCATCGTCGGTTGCCGTCGACCAGCACCCCGATGTGACGCGGAAGAGCCTGTGGCTTCAGCCCGGCCGCCAACCGGCGCTCGTAGACGCCGTAGAGCAGACCGCGCAGCCCCATCACGCACCTTCCGGCCGGAGTCGGCCCGATTCCGTACGGGTCACGCTACTCCGGACCGTTGGGCCGACAGGCCCCTCAGTGCCGTCTCCACGCAATCTGCACACAGTCTCCGACGAACGGACGAGAGTCCGGCAGCTTCGGCCTACGCATCGGTAACCTACGCTTCCGTAGCCTATTCTCGTGTGCAGGCCCGGCGGACCGACCGCCCGCCGACCAGACCCAGGAGGCGATCCTGAGCGACCTCACAGGTCCGGACCAGCCCGTGGCGGATGGCCCGGCGCCGCCCGACAAGCCCCACCTGCGCGGCTGGCTGCACACCGGGACGGCGCCGGTCGCCGTCGCGGTCGGGGTGATCCTGGTCCTGATCGCCGAGGGCACCGCCCAGCGCGTGGCGGTGGCGGTCTTCGCCGGGACGGCGAGCCTGCTGTTCGTGACCAGCGCCGTGTTCCACCGGGGCCGCTGGGGGCCGCGGGCCGCAGCCACCCTGCAGCGCCTGGACCACGCCAGCATCTTCCTGGTGATCGCCGGGACCTACACCCCGTACGCCGTCCTGCTGCTGCCGCCCAGCACCGCGCGGACCCTGCTCGCCGTGGTGTGGACCGGGGCGGCGCTCGGAGTGGCGTTCCGGGTCCTGTGGCTGCGGGCCCCCCGCTGGGTCTACACACCGGCCTACATCGTGCTGGGCTGGGCGGCGGTCATGGTCCTGCCCGACTTCCTGGCCGGTGGGCGCCCAGACGTCCTGATCCTGGCCCTGGTCGGCGGCGTCCTCTACACGGTGGGCGGGATCGTCTACGCCGTGCGCCGGCCGAACCCGTCGCTGCACTGGTTCGGCTTCCACGAGGTGTTCCACTCCCTGACCGTCGTGGCGTTCGTGGCGCACTGCGTCGGCATCGGCCTGGCGCTGCGACCGATCGCCGTCTGAGGTCGCGCCGCCCGGACCCGGCCCACGGGCGAGGGATCAGGCAGCCGGACCGTCGGCACGGACCTCGGCGACCGCCTCCATGGCCTGGCGCAGATCGGCCAGCCACTCCTCGCTGTGCCGACCCACCAGGCGCACGGACCAGGCCAGGGCGTGGGAGCGGGATCGAGCCACCCCGGCGTCGACGAGGGTGTCCAGCACCCGCCGTTCCTGCTGGCGCAGCCTGGTCATCACCGGGACGGCGAGGTGGGTGAACAGCTCGGCGTGCTCACCGACCCGCACCCCCCAGGCGACCTTGCGCCCGAACCGCGGCTCGGCCTCCCGGGCGATCCCGATCCGCGCGTCGCGGGTCTGCTCCCGCCAGCGGGCGATGTAGCCGGCCAGGGCCTCGGCCCGTTCGGCCGCGAGCTGTTCGCCGTCCTCGGGCGACGTGCTCTGGCTGGACGACGTGGTGCCGGCCGGATCCGGGCCGGCCAGGGTGAGCATCACCGTGATCTCCTCACGGTCGACGGTCACCTCCGTCGGGGCGGCGACCCACTCCTCGGGCAACCGTTGGCCGAACCAGGCCTGGATCTGACGTTCGGTGCTTTCCGCTTTACTCATGCACCAATGATTACTTCATTACAGCGAAGCATCAAGACCCGTTCGCTGACAGCGGACCGTCAGTCGCCGCCACCATCCCCACCGCCGCCGTCAGAGCCCCCACCGGACACGCCGGCGTCCCCGTCGTCCACGCTGATCGGAGCGTCGCCCCGCAGCCCCGGATCGGGGCCGTAGCGGACCTTGCGCAGGTGGTGGGTCATGCTGCGGATCAGCAGCACGGTCGCCAGCGCCAGGGCGAACATCACCAGGAAGCCCAGGAACCCCGGACCGATCATGGTCGAATTGTCCACCGCGGCCACCAGGCCGCTACTCACACTCGCCCTCATGCCAGGGCTCCCGCTCTCTCGCGCACCCCGGCGAACAGGTCGTCCTCCGGTACCGGTGCCTCCACCAGCGAGCGTGCCCGCTGGAACTCCTCGGTCGGCCAGACCGCCCGCTGCAGTGCCAACGGGACGGCGAAGAAGAACCCGTTCGGGTCGATCTGGGTCGCATGGGCCAGCAGCGCCCGGTCGCGCACCTCGAAGAACTCGTCACACACGATCCGGGTGGTCACCGACTCCTCGTAGGCCCGGACGGCCTCCTGGTCCACCTCACGCCGGTCCAACCACTGCGCGTACGGCGAGTCCAGACCGGCCGACAGCGCCGCCTCGTGCATGGCGCGCAGCCGGGAGAGGGAGAACATCCGGTCGTAGTACAGCTTCAGCGGCGGCCAGGGCGGGCCGGTGCCCGGGTAGGCGTCAGCGTCCCCGGCCGCCTCGAAGGCCTCCACCGAGACCCGGTGACACATCACGTGGTCCGGGTGCGGGTAGCCGCCGTTCTCGTCATAGGTGATCATCACGTGCGGCCGGAAGGTGCGCACCAGCCGGACCAGCGGCGCTGCCGCCACCTCCAGCGGCTCCAGGGCGAAACAGCCCGTGGGCAGGGGCGGCAGCGGGTCCCCCTCGGGCAGCCCAGAGTCGACGAAGCCCAGCCACTCGTGTCGTACCCCGAGCACATCGACGGCCCGGGCCATCTCGTGCCGGCGGAACTCCGCGATGTCGCGCAGCACCTCGGGGTCCTGGGCGAGCGCCGGGTTGAGCACGTCACCGCGCTCACCGCCGGTACACGTGACCACCATGACGTCGATCCCCTCGGCCACGTACCGGGCCAGGGTCGCCGCGCCCTTGCTGGACTCGTCGTCCGGGTGGGCGTGCACCGTCATCAGCCGTAGGCCGTCCGCCACCGGCAAGCCTCCTCCATCTCGGGCCTTGCGACAATAGATCCGTGTCCGCACCCATCATCGCCGATCGCTACGGACGCCGCCGCGACCCGGTCCGGACGCGACGGTCGCTGCTCGCCGTCCTGGCCGTCTTCGTGGTCACCGCCGTGGGCTTCGCCGTGTGGGTGGCCACCGAACGCGGCCGGACGGCGCTGACCTGGACCGAGCTGGGCGTCGACGTCGCCGGGGACGAGGCCGCCACGCTCACCTTCCAGCTCAGCCTGCCACCGGGGCGCCAGGCGATCTGCACGGTCCGGGTGGTCAACGAGGTACGCACCGAGGTCGGGCGTCGGGACGTGGTCGTCGGGCCCGCGAGGACCGGCGTGGTCCGCACCACGGTGGAGATGCGCACCTCAGAACGGGCCACGGCCGGCGGCGTGCGCGACTGCGTGCTGCGGTAGGGCTTGCTAACCTTGATGGTTCGGCTGCGGCAGTTGGTCCGCCGCCGGACAATCCCCGACCCTGTCTGCCCTCTGGGAGTGCACCGTGACCGAAACCGGCAACGTGACCTGGCTGACCCAGGAGGCCTACGACCGGCTCGCCGCGGAGCTGGACCATCTGTCCGGGCGCGGCCGCGTCGAGATCGCGAAGAAGATCGAAGAGGCGCGGATGGAGGGCGACCTTCGCGAGAACGGCGGTTACCACGCCGCCAAGGAGGAACAGGGCAAGCAGGAGGCCCGGATCCGCCAGCTGGAGCAGCTGCTCCACGTCGCCCAGGTCGGTGAGGCACCGGTCAGCGCGGACGACGGGGTCCGCTCAGGCATGGTCGTCACCGTCGACCTGGCCGGGGACGAGATGGTCTTCCTACTCGGCCACCGTGAGGTCTCCGGGGACACCGACCTGGACGTCTACAGCGAGAAGAGCCCGCTCGGGGCGGCGATCCTGGGCCGCAAGATCGGTGAGCGGAGCAGCTACACGGCCCCCAACGGGCGCGAGGTCGAGGTCGTCATCAAGTCGGCCAAGCCGTTCCTGCCATAGCCGTTCGGGGACGCGCTTGCCAGGTGCGGCTTCTCATCGGACCCGCGCAGCGGCCGTCCGGCCCGGCCACGCTCAGTCCACCGTGCAGGCGTAGCCGGCCTCGGTGAGCATGGCGACCAGGTCCTGAGCGTGCTCCTGACCACGGGTCTCCAGTCGCACCTCCACCTCGGCCTCGCCGATCGCCGTCCGGGGCCCGCTGCGCACGTGCTCCACCTCGAGCACGTTGGCCTGGCCCTCGGCCAGCCGGCCCAGCAGGGCGGCCAGGGACCCGGGTCGGTCCGGCAGTCGCAACCGCAGCTGCAGGTAGCGCCCGGCGGCCGCCATGCCGTGCCCGATCACCCGCAGCAGCAGCAGCGGGTCGATGTTGCCGCCGGACAGCACCGCCACCACCGGGGGGCGCAGCCGGGCGGCGACGCCCTCGTCGAGCAGTGCGGCCACGCCGACCGCACCGGCCGGCTCGACGACGGTCTTGGCGCGCTCGAGCAGCAGCAACAACGCCCGGGAGATCTGCTCCTCGGTGACCGTGACCACCTCGTCGACGTGCTCACGCACGATCGGGAAGGTGTGCTCACCGGGCCGGGCCACGGCGATCCCGTCGGCCATGGTCGCCAGGTCGGTCAGTGTGGTCGGTGCACCGGCGGCCAGCGAGGCGGGAAACGACGCCGCGCCCTCGGCCTGCACGCCGACCAGATGTACCTGCGGGGCGAGGGCACTCATCACCACCGCGATGCCGGCGGCCAGGCCGCCGCCGCCGACCGCGACCAGCACGGTGCCCGAACCCGGAGAGGACCCGCCCGGCGCCAGCTCGGGGCACTGGTCGAGCAGTTCCAGCGCCAGGCTGCCCTGGCCGGCGATGACGTCCGGGTGGTCGAACGGGTGCACCAGCACGGCCCCGGTGCGGCGGGCGTGCTCCGCGGCGGCGGCGAGCGCCTCGGTCACGCTCGCCCCGACCATCTCGACGTGACCGCCGTAGCCGCGGGTGGCGGCGATCTTCGGCAGCGGGGCGCCGACCGGCATGAACACGGTGGCCCGGATCCCCAGCAGCCCGGCGGCCAGGGCCACCCCCTGGGCGTGGTTGCCGGCACTGGCCGCCACCACCCCTCGGTCGCGCTCCTCGGCGCTCAGCCGCACCATCCGGGTGTATGCCCCGCGCAGCTTGAACGAGCCGGTCCGCTGCCGGTTCTCGTACTTGAGCAGCACCGGCGAGCCGAGCCGCTCGGCGAGCACCCGGCACGGCTCCAGAGCGGTGCACCGGACCACCCCGCGCAGCCGGTCGGCCGCCCGCCGCACGTCCTCGACGGAGGGGACTGCGGCGGCCGGCGTCACCGCAGCTCCCCGGCCCGGACCCGGTCGGCCAGCGCCACCGCCGGTTCGGGGTGCTGCGACGCCAGCAACCCCACCGCGAACAGCAGGTAGGTCTCATCGACCGCCAGCCGGGCGGAGGTCGGCACCGCCCAGCCGCCGCCGTGGTCGCCGGTCAACGGCTCCAGGACGGCGCGCCGCGCCGCCTCGGAGGCATGCCGGAGCACTCCACCGCTACCGACCACCCAGGCCAGGTGCTCCATCGGCCGAGCGGCCTCGCCCGGTCGGGTCGGCCGGCCGTGGCGGCGCACGGCGACCCGGACGGCCAGCGTGGCCAGGTCCGCCTCCAGCCGCTCCTCGACGTCGTCCTGGGGCAGTCGGGCGGGTTCGGCGGCGACCAGGGCGGCGTAGTCGGTCAACTCCGGACGGGTCGAGGAGACCGCGTCGAACGGACCGTCCACGAGGCCCTCGGCGAGTGCGGCATCGATGAGGAACATTGCGCCCCAGCGCATTCCGAGATCGGCCTCCACGGTGCGCGACAGCGGCAGGGTCTGCACCGGGGACCTCGGCAGGTCGGCGAGTGCGGCCGAGCCGAGCGCCGAGTAGACATCGGTCGTCGCCCCGCCGACGTCGACCACGAGGACGTCACCGAGCGCCTCGGCGAGCACCCCGACCCCGGTGAGCATCGCATCCGGGGTCGCGGCTCGCACCAACCGGGGGAAGGACATCCCGTCGAGCCGGCGCCGGGACAGGGAGCGACCGCCGATCACATGGCGCAGGAACAGGTCCCGGATCGCGGCCCGGGCCGGAGCCGGCGCGACCGTCCCGACCCGGGGCAGCACGTTGTCCACCACCTCGACAGTGCGCCCCCGGCCGCGCAGCAGCGCGGCGGCGTCCGGCGCGGCGTCGGCGTTGCCGGCCAGCACCACCGGCACGGCGCGTTTCTCCCCGGCCAGCCGGCGGGCATTGTGCAGCAGCACCTTGGCGTTGCCGCCGTCGGTGCCGCCGACGAGCAGCACGACGTCGGCGCGCGCCTCGCGCAGCGCGGTCAGCCCGGCCCAGTCCAGCTCGCCGCTGTGCACGTGGACGACGGCGCCGCCGGCGGTCAGCGCCACCCGGTGCCCGGCCAGGGCACTGATATCCGGCTCGTAGCCGACCACGGCCAGCCGTAGCCCGCCGCCGGCGCTCGAACAGACCAGCAGCTCCTCCGCCGACACCTCGGCGACGGCCAGGCCGGCGGCGGCCGCGAGTCGGCCACGCAGCTGCTCGAGGCCGTCCAGGACGTCGCCGGCCGGCGGCAGGACCGTAGGTGTCGATGCGGCGCCCAGCACCGCGCCGTCGGCGGGGTCGACCAGGACGGCCTTGGTGTAGGTGGAGCCGACGTCCACGCATAGCAGGGCACCCATCGGCGGTGACGCTACCGAACCCCGGGCATCACGCGGCGGCAGGACCCGCGGCCCGGGGAGCCCGGATCAGCCCAGGGCCCGGTCCAGGTCGGCGACCAGGTCGTCGGCATCCTCCAGCCCCACCGACAGCCGGACCAGGTCGGCCGGCACCTCCAGGGCTGAGCCGGCCACCGAGGCGTGGGTCATCCGGCCCGGGTGCTCGATGAGACTCTCCACGCCGCCGAGGGACTCGGCCAGGGTGAACACCTCGGCGCGCCGGCACACCTGCAGTGCCGCCTGCTCGCCACCGGCGACCCGGATGCTGACCATGCCGCCGAAGCGGCGCATCTGCTTCTGGGCGATGTCGTGGCCGGGGTGGTCGACGAGTCCGGGGTAGAGCACCTGGTGCACCCGGGGGTGCTCGACCAGGAAGTCGACGACCCGCTCGGCGTTGTCGCAGTGCCGCTCCATGCGGACCGCGAGGGTCTTCAGGCCGCGCTGCACCAGCCAGGCGTCGAAGGGTCCCGCCACGGCGCCCAGGGCGTTCTGGTGGAAGGCGACCCGTTCGGCCAGGGCGGGTCCCACCTCGCCGGCACCGTCCAGCCAGGGCACCTGAGCGTCGCCGACCACCAGGGCCCCGCCGACGACGTCGCTGTGCCCGCCGGCGTACTTGGTGGTGGAGTGGACGACGACATCGGCCCCCAGGGCCAACGGGTTCTGCAGGTACGGGGTGGCGAAGGTGTTGTCGACCACGAGCAGGGCCCCGCCGTCGTGGGCGATGAGGGCCAGGGTCGCGATATCGGCGATCGACAGCAGCGGGTTGGTCGGGGTCTCCACCCAGACCAGCCGGGTCTGCCCGGGCCGGATGGCCGCCGCCACGGCGTCCACGTCGTGCATCGGCACCGGGGTGTGCCCGACGCCCCAGGGGCCGGCCACGCGTGCGATCAGCCGGTAGGAGCCGCCATAAGCGTCGTCGCCGAGCACGACGTGGTCGCCCGGCGCCACCGCCGACCGGATTAGGGTGTCCTCGGCGGCCAGCCCCGAGGCGAAGGCGAAGGCCCGCACCAGCCGACCACTCGGCGGCGACTCGACCGCGGCCAGGCAGTCCTCTAGCGCGGTCCGGGTCGGGTTGGCGCTGCGGGAGTACTCATAACCGGTGCCGAGTCCGGTGCGCAGTCCGCCCACACCGTCCTGCGCGTAGGTGCTGACCTGGTAGATCGGCGTGACCACCGCCCCGGTCGCCGGGTCCGGGTCGCTTCCGGCGTGGATCGCCCGGGTGGAGAAACCGCGGCCGGACCACTCCAGTGCGCCTGGACCGCAAGCCGTTTCGGGCATCCGGGTCGGCGGCTGGGCGCAGGGCTGACGGGGGGACAAGGCATCGCTCACCGGGCCACGGTACGCCTGCTCGGCGCCCCTCGGCGCGGCAGCGGCGCGGACGCGCCGGGGCCGCCCGGCGTCTCTCCGTGACGCATTCGCAACCGGAGTCCGCCTCCCAGGATGGGACCTGGCTGCGCCCGGGACTGTAAGTTGGTCCACTGGCAAGAACCGCCACGAGCCATGTTGAGGAGGAGGGGGCGCCGTGAGTCAGTACCACCACGACTCGCACGGGCTCCCACACCTGTCGACCGACAGACCGGCCGAAGCCGTTGACGACCTGCGCATCGTTCGGCACGACGAGCCCGCGCCGGGCACCGCGGCCGCCGGTGCGACGTACGGTCACGACGGCGGTCCGACCACGGACGCGATCACCATCGGCTCCCTGCTGCGCGGACGGTACCGGCTCGTCGGGGTGATCGGTCGAGGCGGCATGGCCGACGTCTACCGGGCGATGGACCAGGTGCTCGCCCGCGAGGTCGCGGTCAAGGTCTTCCGACCCGGCACCGACCGGCACGCCGACCGCAAGCGGTTCCTCGGCGAGATCCACACCCTGGCCGGGCTGACCCACCCGCACCTGGTGGCACTGTACGACGGCGGCCAGAACGACGCGCAGCCCTGGTGTGCCATGCAGCTCATCGACGGCGGCACCCTGGCCGACCTGGACGGCGGCCAGCCGCCGGCGCGGATCGCCGCGATCGGTGCCCAGATCGCCGACGGGCTCGCGTACATCCACGGCCTCGGGATCGTCCACCGGGACGTCAAGCCGAGCAACGTGCTGCTGGACTCGCACGGCGGCACCTACCTGTCCGACTTCGGTGTCGCCCAGATCGTCGACTCCACCCGAATGACCGCGACCGGGGCCCTGCTCGGCACCGCCGCCTACCTGTCCCCGGAGCAGGTCCAGGGCCGTTCGGCGACCCCCGCGGTCGACGTGTACGCCCTCGGCCTGGTGCTCCTGGAGTCGATCACCGGACACCGGGAGTTCCCCGGCGCGCCCGTGGAGTCGGCGGTCGCCCGCCTCTCCCGGCCGCCTGAGGTGCCCGCCGAGCTCGGCCCGACGTGGTCGGACCTACTCACGGCGATGACCGACGCCGACCCGCAGAACCGACCGGACGCCTCGACCGCGGCCGGGGCGCTGCGCTCCCTGGCCCGGGGCAGCGAGTCGGGCGAGCCCATCGTGCCTGCCCAGCGCAACCACGAGCCGGTGCCGCACCCCGCTCCGTCACCGGTCGCCGTTCCGCCGCCGTCCGGCTACGACCCGGCGACCACGGTCATCCGGTCGGCCCGGCACGCCGTGCCGACCCCGCCCAGGGGCGGTTCCACCGACCGCGACGGCCACGTGCTCGGGCTGAGCACGGCCGGGCTCGCCGCCGCCGGCTTCGCCCTGGTGATCGGTCTGATCGGAGCGTCGCAGGTACTCGGGTTCGGCAGGGACGACGAGCCCTTCGCACCGACCACGGTGGACGCGACGCTCAGCGACGTCGGCAGCTCCGGCGCCGCGCTGGGTGCCGGTGCAGACGTGCCCCCGGCCTCCGGTCCCTCGGCCGACTGGCAGGCACAGCTCGACCAGCCCGCGCCGATCCAGATGCCGCGCAAGGTCAACCCCGTCGGAGTGGACACCACGGCACCCACCGCGACCACGAAGGCCCCCCCACCGTCCTCGACGCCGTCCGCCAGCTCCTCCCCCTCACCCAGCTCGTCCCCCTCGCCCAGCGGGACCAAGGCCAGCCCGTCACCCAGCGCGACCCCGACGGCCAGTACCAGCACCCCACCGCCCAGCTCGAGCCCAACCGCCGGGAGCGGGTCACCCTCGGTCTCCTCGGGCACCGGTGGTGGCGGTCTGGGTGGTTCGTCGACCAGTCCCGCGCCGACGCGGTCGACCTCGTCACCCACGAGCAGCCCGCCGGGCGACTGACCTGGCCTGACCTGGGCCAACAGGTCGGCGTCAGCAGATCCGGGGCAGCACCTCGCCGAGCGGCAGGTCCACCACCCGGGTGCCGCCGAGCCCGGTCCGCGTGACCACCATGCCGGGATGGTCCTCGACGACCTCCCCGACCACCCGAGCTCCGCGTCCGTCCTGGTGAGCGTGCATCGTGGCCAGGACGGCGTCGGCATGCTCCCGCGGCGCGATCGCCACCAGCTTGCCCTCGTTGGCCACGTAGAGCGGGTCGAGGCCGAGGAAGCCGCAGGCGGCGGACACCTCGGGCGGCACCGGTAGCGACGTCTCGACCAGCTCGACCCCGGTGCCCGAGGCCACCGCGATCTCGTTCAGCGCCGCCGCCAGCCCGCCTCGGGTGGGGTCCCGCAGCACGTGCAGGTCCGGGCAGGCGGTCAGCATCGACGCGACCAGGTCATGCAAGGGTGCGGTGTCACTGACCACGTCGGTGCCGAACTGCAGGCCTTCTCGCACACTCAGCACCGCCACGCCGTGCACACCGAGGTCACCGCTGACGATGACCACGTCGCCGGGGTGTGCCCGCTGCGGGCGGATGTCCACGCCGTCCGGCACCAGCCCGATCCCGGCGGTGTTGACGTACACCTGGTCGCCGTGACCGGCGTCGACCACCTTGGTGTCACCGGTGACCACCCTGACCCCGGCCCGCCGGGCGGCCCGGCCCATCGCCTGGGCGATGCGGCCCACGACCTCCAACTCGGTACCCTCCTCGAGGATGAACCCGCAGGACAACACGGCCGGGACGGCACCGCTCATGGCCAGGTCGTTGACGGTCCCGTTGACTGCCAGATCGCCGATCGAGCCGCCGGGGAAGAACATCGGTCGGACCACGTAGGAGTCGGTGGAGAAGGCCAGCCGGGCACCCCCCAGCCTCAGCACCGCGGAGTCGGTGAGCTCGGCCGGCCGGTCGGCACCCAGCGCGGGCAGGAACAGGTGCTCGACCAGCTCGGCGGACATCGCCCCGCCACCGCCGTGGCCGAGGACCACGACCGGGGAGTCGCGCAACGGCAGCGGGCAGGACCAGCCGTCGATGTCGACAGGGGCACCGGACGCCTCAGCCGACACCGACCGGCTCCTTCGACGCGCCGCCGAGGCGGCGGTAGAGGTAGTACGCGGCGCAGGCACCTTCGCTACTGACCATGGTCGCTCCGAGCGGGGTGCGCGGGGTGCAGGCGGTGCCGAACGCGACGCACTCGTGCGGCTTGATCAGTCCCTGCAACACCTCACCGCTGCGGCAGAGCGGCGACTCCTGGGTGCGGATGCCGCTGACCTGGAAGCGGTGCTCGGCGTCGAAGTCACGGTAGCGCTCGGACAGCCGCCACCCGGACTGCGGGATCACCCCGATCCCGCGCCAGGCCCGGTCGGTGACCTCGAAGACGTCGGCCAACATCGCCTGAGCAGCCGGGTTGCCTTGCGGTGGAACGGCTCTTGGGTAGGCGTTGTCGACCTCATGCCGTCCGGACTCGAGCTGACCGACGGCTCGGCGGATGCCCTCGAGGATGTCCAACGGCTCGAAACCGGTGACCACGATCGGGACGCCGTACCGCTGGGCCAGCGGCGGGTACTCCTGCGTACCCATCACCGAGCAGACGTGCCCGGCTGCCAGGAACGCCTGGACCCGGCAGCTGGGCGAGGCCATGATCGCCTCGATCGCCGGCGGCACCCGCACATGCGAGACCAGCAGGCTGAAGTTGGTGATGCCGAGCCGCTTGGCCTGGTAGACGGTCATCGCGTTCGGCGGCGCGGTGGTCTCGAAGCCGATGCCGAAGAAGACCACCTCCTTGTCCGGGTTGGCCCTGGCCAGCTCGAGGGCGTCCAGGGGTGAGTAGACGACCCGGACGTCGCCGCCGGCGCTCTTGACCCGGAACAGGTCCACCTCGCTGCCCGGCACCCGGAGCATGTCGCCGAACGAGCAGAACACCACCCCGGGCCGGGCGGCGATCTCCAGGGCCTGGTCGATGGTCTCCAGCGGGGTGACGCAGACCGGGCAGCCGGGCCCGTGGATCAGCTCGATCTGCTCGGGTAGCAGCTGGTCGATGCCGTGCCGGATGATCGAGTGCGTCTGCCCGCCGCAGACCTCCATGACTGCCCAGGGCCGGGTGACGGTAGCGGCGATGTCCTCGAGCAGCCGACGGGCCAGCACCGGGTCGTGGAACTCGTCGATGTACTTCACGACTCGGTCCCCTCGCCGGCGCCGTCGGGTCGGGGAGCCCCGGCCTCGGCAGCCGCCCGGCCCCAGGAGTCGCCGAACTCCTCGTCCATGATCCCGAGGTTGGCGAACAGCTCCAGGGTCTGC
The DNA here is from genome assembly GCA_963724535.1 of uncultured Actinomycetota bacterium. Taxonomy (GTDB): domain Bacteria; phylum Actinomycetota; class Actinomycetes; order Actinomycetales; family Kineosporiaceae; genus JADJPO01. Next base: position 71,318 of record CAVRVD010000026.1, on the reverse strand, counting down.
AACGCCGCGGCCTCGTCGAGCCTCTGGATCGCGAAGCCGACGTGCACAATCGTGTAGTCACCGACCTCGATGTCCGGCAGGTAGGCCAGACAGACGTCCTTGACCACGCCACCGAAGTCGACCTTGGCCATCCGGGTCAGGTCAGTCTCGGTGATCTCGAGGATCTTGCCGGGCACCGCGAGACACATCTCGGTCTCCTTCCCGTTCGTTTTGCATTCTCATCGGCTCGTCGCCGTCTGGCCAGTGCCCCCGGGCCCCTTGCGCGGCGGCGACCATCACCTGGCCCAGCGCCAGGCCCCCGTCGTTGGGCGGCACCAGCCGGTGCCGCAGCACCTGGTATCCGGCGTCGGTCAGGGACCGGGTGGTCAACGAGAGCAGCAGGGTGTTGGCGAACACCCCGCCAGACAATGCGACCCGACGTTGCGGATCTGTGAGCAGCCCGGCCGTGACCGCGTTGTCGGCGACCTCACAGACCGCTTCGGCGATCCCGAGGTGGAACCGCAGCGCGATCCGGTCGGGGTCGACCCCGTCCCGCAGGTCATCCACCACCGCGCGGATCAAGGAGGCGACGTCCCAACGCCACGGCCCCGAAGGTGCTGGCCCCATCGATGGTGCGGAGTCGACCCCTGCCTGCCGCGGTGGGCTCGGCGCGATCCCCAGCAGGGGCAGGGCGTAGCCGCGCTCGGCAGGCCCGGCCCGGGTTGCCGCCTGCTCGGCGAGGAACTGCAGCTCCATGGCGGCCTGGGCCTCGTAGCCGACCACGTCGCAGACCCCCGCCAACGAGGCGACCGCGTCGAACAGGCGGCCCATGCTCGAGGTCGGCGTACTGGCCAGCCCGGTGGCGAGCTGGTGGGCCAGGACGGCGCGCTCGTGCGGCGGGCAGGCCGCGACGGGGGGCAGGTCGGCGTCCCAGGCCAGCCCGGCGTGGCGCAGGTGCGCCAGCGCCATGCGATACGGACGGCGGACGGTCGCATCACCACCGGCCAGCGGCACGTGGTCCAGGTGCGCGACCCGACGGTACCCGGCGGGCTCGGCGAGCAGCACCTCCCCGCCCCAGACGGTGCCGTCGTCGCCGTACCCGGTGCCGTCGAAGGCGATGCCCAGTACCGGCTCATCGGGCGGCACGCCGTGTTCGGCGAGGACGGCGACGACGTGGGCATGATGGTGCTGGACGGTGCGCACCGGGGGCAGCCCGGCAGCCGCGGCGCGGCGGCGGGCCCAGGCCACGCTGCGGTAGGCGGGGTGGGCGTCGGCGACAACGGTCGTCGGGTCGACCTCGACCAGGGCCTGCAACTGGGCGGCCGCGACATCCAGGGCCTGCTGGGTGGCCAGGTCGTCCATGTCGCCGATGTGCCCGGACAGCCAGGCCTGACGGCCCCGGGCGAGGCAGACGGTGGTCTTCAGGTCACCGCCGACAGCCAGGGTCGGTGGCACGTCCGCGGGCAGCGGCACGGGCATCGGCGCGTAGCCGCGGGAGCGACGGATGAGCAGCGGTTCGCCGTCCACGACGGTGGCCACCGAGTCGTCGCACGGCACGTGGATGGCTCGGTCGTGGCGCAGCCAGGCATCGGCGACCGGTCCCAGCCGGCGCAGCGCCTCGGCGTCGTCGGTGACGATCGGCTCCCCGGAGAGGTTGCCGCTGGTCAGCACCAGCGCCGCGGGCCCGGGCGGGTCGTCGGGCAGTCCGAGCAGCAGGTGGTGCAGGGCCGAGGGCGGCAGCATCAGCCCCAGACGGTTGCTGCGCGGGGCCACCTCGTCGGCCACGTCGGAACCGGCGGTCGTCGGTGCGGCCCCGGTCGACCCCGTTCCCGTCGGCCCCGTTCGGCGCAGCAGCACAATTGGACGGCGCGGCGATGTGAGCAGCTCGGCCTCGGCGTCGTCCACCCGAGTGAGCCGGCGCGCGACGGCCAGGTCGGCCACGAGCACCGCGAACGGCTTGTCACCGCGACGCTTGCGTGCCCGCAGCCGGCGCACCGCGGCGGGATCGGTGGCGTCACAGGCCAGGTGGTAGCCGCCGATCCCTTTGACCGCCACCACCCGACCAGCGGCGAGCAGCTGCCGGGCCCGACCCAGGGCCGCCTCGCGGTGCAGCGGGTCGCGGCCAATCTCGACCAGCTCGAGCACCGGACCGCAGTCGTGGCAGGCCACCGGCTGGGTGTGGAAGCGCCGGTCCGCCGGGTCGTGGTACTGCGCGGAGCAGGCCGGGCACAGCTCGAACGGCGCCATCGTCGTCATCGCCCGGTCGTAGGGCAGGCCGGTGACGATGGTGAACCGGGGTCCACAGTGGGTGCAGGTGATGAAGGGGTGCCGGTGGCGACGGTCCTCGGGGTCGGTCAGCTCGCGCAGGCAGTCGGCGCAGGTGGCGACGTCCGGGGGCACGAGGGTGCGCCGTCCAGCCGCCGCGGCGGTCGGGTCGGAGGCGACGATCGTGAACCCGGGAGCAATGTCGGGGTCTGCGGACAGGTCCTGCCAGGTGCACGCCGCGACCACGGCCAGCGGCGGCGCCTCCTCGACGACCGCCCTGCAGAAGGCCTCGACGGCGTCGGCGGTGCCCTGCACGTCGGTGAGCACCCCCTCGGCGTCGTTGCCGACCTGGCCGCTGAGAGCCAGCCGGGTGGCCAGGGCGTGCACGAACGGACGGAACCCCACCCCCTGGACCACGCCGCGCACCCGCACCTGGCGCCGCAGCAGGTGCACGGCCCTGGTGGATCGGGATCCGGGCACGGGCGGGCCCACGGCACCCCGTGCAGAGCTGCGCCGATCCGTCACGCGCCCACCGGGGGGACCTCGACGTCGGGGGTCAGGGTGAGGAAGCGGTCCAGGAGCTCCTCGACGCCCTCGTCGGTGCGGGCGCTGGTGCGTAGCACCGCAAGGTCGGGGGCGACGTCGCGGACCGCGTCGGTGAAGGCACCCTCGTCGAACTCGCACGCGTCCGCCAGGTCCACCTTGGTCAGCACGGCCAGGTCCGCCCAGCGGTAGGCGGTCGGGTACTTGACCGGCTTGTCCTCCCCCTCGGTGACGCTGGCCAGGACGACCCGTAGCGACTCGCCGAGGTCGTAGGACGCCGGGCAGACCAGGTTGCCGACGTTCTCCACCAGCAGCAGCCGCGTTCCGGCAGGCAGCCAGCTGGTGAGGTGGTCGCGGACCAGGTCGGCCTCGAGGTGGCACAACCCATCGGTGACCACCTGGCGCACCGGCGCGCCGGAGCGGGCCAGGCGCTTGGCGTCGTTCTCGGTGGCCAGGTCCCCGGTCAGCGCGGCCACCGCGATCCCGCGGGCCACGCACCGGGTGAGCACCCGTTCCAGCAGAGCGGTCTTGCCGCTGCCCGGGCCGGACAGCAGGGTCACTGCCACCGTGCCTGCCTTGGCCAGGTCACGGCGCAGCGCGGCGGCCAGGTCGTCGTTCTTGGCCAGGACGGCGCTGCGCAGCTCGACCAGGCTCATCGCGTCACCACCGACGGCGCCTCGTCGTCCACCTCGGCACTGACGACCTCCAGCTCCTGCCCACCGACGACGTCCACCTCGCGAGCGGCGCACCTGGGGCACCGCATCGGAAGCGGCTCGGGCAGGTCTGACCGCTCACCACACGCCCGACACTCCACCCGCACCGGGGCGAGGTCCACGTCCAGGCGCGAGCCGACGAGCGTCGTCCCCGCAACGGCCAGGTCCCACGCGAAGCCCAGCGCCTGGGGTGCCACCCCCGAGAGCACGCCCACCCGCAGCCGGACGGCGAGCACAGCCCGCCCACCACTCACCTCGGCGACCGTGCGAACCACGGAGGTCGCGATGGACAGCTCGTGCACGGTGGGCTCGCCTCGGTCCAGCGTCAGAAACTCGTGCCGATGAGGCCGGCCACACCGATCGTGCCACCGCGGCTCGGCACCCCGTTGCGGCCCTCGACGCGCACACCTGACATCAGCGGACCTCCTCGGCGCACCGGAGCGCCTGTCGCTACCCGGTCGGGAGGCGGTCCGGCGATACCGGGCCCCGTGCGCGGAGTCTATGACATCGATGCTCACCTGCCGAGACCCTCGTCCCGGGTGCGTTTCCTCCCCGAACAGCCCGCCGCGTGCCGCCAGCACCGGACGGCAGCAAAGGCACGGGATCCCGCAGGTATCACCGCCCGCTGCGGCTGCTCCTGTTCAGTGCAGCGTGACGCATCGGGCCACCCGCGTGGGCCCCCAGGCGAGCACGCGACGGTGTGTCCGCAGGGGTCGCTCGAGCCGGACTCGCGGCCCCTGCGCCGACCACCTGAGACGCCCGGACCGTTCCACCCACCGACCCCGCACCAACGGGTCAGCATCACCGACAGCAGATCAGCCCGACACCGGCTCGGTGCGCGCCGAGAGCAGCCGCCAACCCCGCAGCACCCCGACCGGGTCGCCCCGGGTGAGCTCCAGTCGCCAACGACGGCTCCCCTCGGCCTGCCAGGCCTGGCCCGCCTCCCGCCGCTCGACCCGGCCGACCAGGTCCACCTCGCCGCGATGCGCCCAGGCTCGCACCGCGGCCCAGTCGGTGACGACGAGCCGCACCTGGCGCGACTCGAGGGGCAGGCCCTGGAGGGCGTCCAGCCGCGCAGCGCGCGCCGACTCGGCCCAGATCGTCCGGACGGTCGCCGCCCGCTCGGCACGGTCCCCGGGGTCCGGGTACCGGACCGGCTCGGCGTCGGCTGTCGGCCCGGCACCGTTCGGCGGACGGGCCAGAGCCAGGTCGGCCTCCAGCAGCAGCACGGTGGCGACCTGCAGCCCGGGTTCGGCCGCCGGATCCGGGCGGTGGGCCAGCAGCTGGGTCAGCAGGACGGCGCCCGCCAGCGCCACGACCGCGGCCCGCCACCCTCGCGACGAGAGCACCGTCGAGTACCTCAACCCCTCCATGTCCTCACCCCACGAGCCTGCCGGTTCGCAGGCCCTGCTGTCACGACGGACCCGAGATGCGCGCCGCCTTCCCACCGTCCCTGCACCGATCCCCCTGCACCGATCACCGACCCGACCAGATCGACGGTGCCAGGCCCTTGACCTGCACCCCGTGGTTCGTCACCTTTTGCTCAGGTGTCCGCTCGGTGAACACCGCTCCAACTTCATCTGGCCGGTTGTGCCGGGGCCACCATCGGTATGACGGTCACCTCTGCTGCGCGAAAGAGGCTGACTCGCATGTCGACCGTCGTGGTGCTGACCGTCGTGGCCGTCGCGTTCATCCTGCTCTTCGACTTCACGAACGGCTTCCACGACGCCTCGAACATCATCGCCACGGTGATCGCGTCGCGAGCCATGACCCCGGTCCAGGCCGTGGTCGTCGTGGCGACGTTCGAGTTCCTCGGCCCGTTGCTGGGCGGGACAGCGGTGGCCAACACGATCGGCAAGTTCGTCGACCTGTCCTCCCTGGAGACGACGACCGCGCTGCGAGTCATCCTCTGCGGCATCATCGGCGCCATCGTCTGGAACCTGGGCACCTGGTGGTTCGGCATCCCCTCGTCGTCCTCGCACGCCCTGGTCGGAGGCCTGATCGGCGCGGTCATCCTCGCCGCCGGACCCAGCTATGTGCTCTGGGGGTTCACCGAGGCGACCCAGGGGCACTTCACCGGGGTCACCAAGGTGTTGATGGGTCTGGTCCTGTCCCCGCTGATCGGCTTCTGGCTGGGTTTCGCCATCCACCGCCTGGCCGGCCGGCTGCTGCAGGGCGCCAAGCCATCGGTGAACGTCTCGCTGCGCCGGATGCAGTGGATCACCTCCGCCGGGCTGGCCTTCTCGCACGGCGCCAACGACGCCCAGAAGTCGATGGGCATCATCACGCTGGCGCTGGTGCTGGGCGGCTACCTGACCGAGTTCACCGTGCCGTTCTGGGTGATCCTGTCCTGCGCCAGCGCGATCACCCTGGGCATCCTGTCCGGCGGGTGGCGGATCGTGCGGACCGTCGGCTTCGGCATCTACAAGGTGCGCCCGCTGCACGCCCTGGACGCCCAGCTCACCTCGGCGGTGGTGATCCTGACGGCCTCGACCCTCGGGGCACCGGTCTCCACCACACACGTGGTGAGCTCCTCGATCATGGGTATCGGCGCCTCGGAACGACCGAAGGCGGTTCGTTGGGCCAAGGCCCAGGAGATCGTCAGCACGTGGTTGATCACCATCCCGGGTGCGGCGGCCGTCGCCGTCGTCGCCTACCTGGCCAGTGCTTTGGTCACCTGATCGGCGGCCGCCTCCGGCCCAGCCCGCAGGCCCTCACGACCCAGACCCCATACCCCGGACCACGACCCAGGAGGTTGTCATGAGCGAAGGCTCGAACTCGGTGCTCGGCAAGGTGGTCGGCCGGGTCTTTCCCAAGATGCCTGACTTCTTCGGACTGCTGAACGAGCAGTGCGAGATGGCGGTGCAGGCATCGGAGGCGCTCGTCGAGTACATGACCACCGGCGACGAGTCGCATGCGGTCCGGGTGCGCGAGCTGGAGCACACCGCCGACGAGGTCAAGGACCGCAACATGGACGTGCTCAACCGGGCCTTCTCCACCCCGATGGACCGCGAGGAGCTCTACCGCGCGATCAGCACCATCGACCACGTCATCAACTACGCCAAGACCACGGTGCGCGAGATGGAGGCGCTCGGCGTCGAGCCGGACAGGTCCACCACCGAGATCGCCGCGTATCTGCTGGACGGCTCCAAAGCTCTACGCGACGGCTACCGGCTGCTGCAGACCGACCCGGCCGCCGCGGAGGGCAGCGCCCAGGCCGCCCGCAAGGCCGAACGCAACACCGAGAAGGCCTACCGGCGGGCGCTCGCCGCGTTGTTCGACGTCGAGGCCCGAGCCGCCCAGCTGGACGCCGCCGGCGCGCCGAGCCACGGTGAGGCGCTGCGCACCGTGATGGATGTGTTCAAGAAACGCGAGGTCTACCGGCACATGTCCAACGGCGCCGACCGGGTCGCCCGGGCCGGCGAGGTGCTGCACGACATCGTCGTGAAGATGGTCTGATCACTCCCACGCGTCACTCCCACTCGATGGTGCCGGGTGGCTTGCTGGTGATGTCGAGGACCACCCGGTTCACCTCGGGCACCTCGTTGGTGATCCGGGTGGAGATCCGGGCGAGCATCTCGTGCGGCAGCCGGGACCAGTCGGCGGTCATCGCGTCCTCGCTGGAGACCGGGCGCAGGACCACCGGGTGACCGTAGGTGCGTCCGTCCCCCTGCACCCCGACCGACCGCACGTCGGCCAGCAGCACCACCGGGCACTGCCAGATGTCGCGGTCCACCCCGGCCCCGGTCAGCTCCTCCCGGACGATGGCGTCGGCCCCTCGCAGGGTCTCCAGCCGCGCGGCCGTCACCTCGCCGACGATCCGGATGCCGAGCCCTGGGCCCGGGAACGGCTGACGATGCACGATCTGGTCGGGCAGGCCGAGCTCGGTGCCGACGGCACGGACCTCGTCCTTGAACAGGGTGCGCAAGGGCTCGACCAGCTCGAAGTCCAGGTCGTCCGGCAGCCCGCCGACGTTGTGGTGGCTCTTGATGTTGGCCGCACCGGTCCCGCCTCCGGACTCCACGACGTCCGGGTACAGGGTGCCCTGGACCAGGAACCGGACCTGTTCGCCAGGCGCAGCGCCGTCCAGCCGGGCATCGGCGACCACCTCACGGGCCGCCTGCTCGAACACCCTGATGAACTCCCGACCGATGATCTTGCGCTTCGTCTCCGGGTCGGTGACGGTGGCGAGAGCGGCGAGGAAACGCTGCTGGGCCTGGACGACCTTCAGCCGCACGCCAGTGGCCGCGACGAAGTCCCGCTCGACCTGTTCGGCCTCCCCCGAGCGCAGCAGCCCGTGGTCGACGAAGACGCAGGTCAGCGCCTCGCCCACGGCCCGCTGCACCAGCGCCGCCGCGACCGCGGAGTCCACTCCGCCGGACAGACCACAGATCACCCGGCCCGAGCCGATCTGCTCACGGATCCGCAGCACCTGCTCGGTGATCACGTTGCCCGTGGTCCAGTCCGCAGTGATCTGCGCACCCCGGGTGAGGAAGTTGACGAGCACGTCCTGACCGAACTCGGAGTGCCGCACCTCCGGGTGCCACTGGACGCCGTAGAGCCGGCGCTCGTCGTCCTCGAACGCCGCCACCGGCACCTGGGTGGTGCTGGCCACGACGGTGAACCCCTGCGGGGCCCGCTGCACGCTGTCGCCGTGGCTCATCCACACCGACTGCTGGGCCGGCTGGCCGCCGAGCAGGGTGGAGCCGGCGGCGACCGCCTGCAGATCCGTGCCGCCGTACTCACGTGCCCCGCTGTGGGCCACCTCGCCGCCCAGCGCCGCGGCCATCGCCTGGAAGCCGTAGCAGATGCCGAGCACGGGCACGCCCACGGCGAACAGGGCCGGGTCCACCTGCGGGGCGTTCTCGGCGTACACGCTGGCCGGGCCGCCGGACAGGATGATCGCGGCCGGCTTGCGCTCGAGCATGTCGGCCACGCTCACGGTGTGCGGGATAATCTCGGAGAAGACCCGGGCCTCGCGCACCCGGCGGGCGATCAGCTGGGCGTACTGGGCGCCGTAGTCGACGACCAGGACCGGGGAGTGGGCCTGCTCGGCGAGCTCCTCGGCGGTGGGCGCGGCATGGTCGGCAACCGAGGGGTCGTTCACACGTTGAGCCTATCGGCCAGCGCAGGCCGCTCGGCGAACCGACGGCTGACCCAGCGCTCGGCGACGAACGAGGCCAGCGGGATCGTCCCGGCCAGGGCCACGCCCACGGTGGGCCAGAAGGGCAGCCGCTCGGGGTCGGCCTGGCGCGAGCGGAACCACAGGTCCACCGTGACGATCACATAGGCCAGGTACAGCCACCCGTGGATGATGGCCAGCCAGTCGCCGAGGTGCGCGGTGTCCAGGACGTACTTCAGAACGATGTTGACGGTCAGCACCACGAGGAACACCCCGGTGGCGTAGGCAAGCACCCGGTAGCGGGTCAGCGCAGCGGTCATGGCTCCATCCTGCCGGGCGGCTGCATGCCGGCAGACACCGGCTCCGCCGTCGCGTCGGGGCCGGCCGCGCGGCCGGACAGCACCCCGCGGTGGTCGTCACGGACCAGGCGCCACCACAGCCACAGTCCGAAGGCGGCGAAGATCCACCACTGGACGGCGTAGGACAGGTTCTGCAGGGCCAGACCGGATCGGTCCGAGACCACCGGGACGGCGTCCAGACCCGCACCCACCGCCGGCACCGCGACCACGTAGCCGGTGAACAGCGGCCCGTCCCAGCGCTCGATCAGCTCGACCGGGTCGATCCGGTCGAGCTGTCCGGCCGGCAGGCCGGCGTCCTCGCCCGGGGTGCGGACCACGGCGGGCTCACCCGGGCGGAGCACCCCGGTGACCTCGACCTGCCCCGCCTGCAGGGCCTGGGGTGCGGCGCCCGGCGCCTGCGGGGTATCGGCGAAGCCGCGGACGACGCCGATCGCCGACCCGTCGTCCAGGCGCAACGGGGTGAGCACCCAGTAGCCGAGCCGGTCGGTCTCAGGTTGGCGCCGTCCGACGACCAGCAGCTGGCCCTGGCCCTCCCAGCGGCCGCCGACCCGGACCGGGCGGTCGGCCCCCTCGGGGGGGAACCGCTGACGAGCCCCGAACAGGCTGATCAACTCTACCGGCTCGGCCGCGAGACGTTCCCGCTGGGCCCGCTCGCCCTGCTGACGTGCCCGGTCCAGCTGCCAGCTGCCGAGCCAGGCCATTCCGCTGACCACGGCGAGGACCACCAGCAACAGGGCCAGCCAACGAGGTCGCAGGGCGGTCCGCCACATGCCCTCACGGTACCCAGCGCCCCGTCGACCGGCCGAGCCCGGTCCGTCAGCGACGCCGTCCCGGTCCCTTGGTGAAGATCCACACCAGCGGAACGAGCAGGAACGCCAGCCAGCTGCCGGTCACGAAGAACAGGATCAGCGCAATGATCGGGATCGCTGCGGCCAGGCCAGGTCCCCAGGCGATTCCCCCGCCCGTGGGACCGGACGTCGGGGCCTGGGCGTCCCGCGGGACGGCGGGTGGCACCGGACGGTGTGGGTGCGGCGGCGGCAGGTCGACGAAGAGCCGCTCCAGATCCGCCCAGGTCTGCGCGTCGTCCGCGAGCACCTGCCGCTCCTCGAACTGCGTCGACGTGAGCCGTTCTGCCTGACGGTGTGCCGCCAGGGCGGCGATCGCCGCCTCTCGCTGGGCCGGACCGACACGGGACGGGCCGGGATCCTCAAGCTCGGACATGGTCCCCATTATGGGTCGCCCGTCCTGCCAGGGTCAGTCCCAGCCCGCCGAGCCGGTCTCGTCACCTCGTGACATGCCGGTGGTCCGCCAGGTAGGCGTAGCCGTGGGCCAGGAGCCCCACGGCCCAGGGGACGGTGATCCACCACGCGTAGTTCACACCGTCACCGAGGGCGATGTCCTGGGCCCAGATGAAGGCGTTGACGATCACGAACACGATCGCGTGGGAGATCAGGTCGGACCGCGGCGTGGTGGCCGGTCGGGTGCCGGCACGCACGGCCGCGTGGTATCGAGCGACGGCGTAGCCACCGACGACCAGTAACACCAGGCCGCCGATCAGCAGGCCGTACGCCCACAACGGGTCGATGTCGCCAACGCGCCAGGAGGCCTCGCCGCCGAGACCGACATACTGGTCCTCCCCGCCGAACAGGATGAACAGGCCCATGAAGGCCGAGATGGCGCCGAGCACCGCCAGGATCCAGCGTGTCACCCGCAGGTCACTCGACCAGTGACTGTTCACCAGGGGCGAGGGAGTCATCGTGGTCTTGCTCATGATGCACCTCGCAGGATGTGACAACCCTTCGGGTTGTGACACTTCCAGCACACGCCGCCGCGCGTCGCCGGGCAAGGTGCCGACGTCCTCGGCCGGGCACCCAGCGCTCAGCGGCGGCGGCCGGGCCCGGAGGTGAAGATCCACACCAGCGGCACGAGCAGGAAGACCTGCCAGGCGCGGGTCACGAAGAACAGCAGCAGCACCAGGATCGGCAGGGCCGCGACCAGACCCGGGCCCCAGGCGATCTGCCCGCCGACTCCGGCTGGGCCGCCCGCCGGGTGGTCGGGGTGGGCGGGACCGGCCGGTTGCGGGGGGACGGGCCGCTGCGGGTGCGGAGCGGGCAGGTCGACGAACAGGGCGTCCAGGTCGGCCCAGGTGCGTGCGGCGTCGGCCAGTACCTGCCGGTCCTCGTACTCGGTCGAGCTCAGCCGACCGGCCTCCCGGTGCACGATGAGGGCCGCGATCGCCGCGTCCCGCTGGGCAGGCGTGACCGGCTGGTCACCGGAGGCCGGAACGACGGGCATCTGTCCATTATGGAAGAGGACCCACCGCAGGGATCGGTCAGTCCCAGGGTTCCTCGACGCGGTGGTGCAGGCCTGCTGCTGCGGCCGCCGCGACGGCGGTGGCCGACTCGAGCCAGTTGCTGAAGTCGAGGCACTCGTCCTCGCTGATCCGCGGGCCCACGTGCACCTCGGTGGCCTCGGCCGGAACGTCGACGGCCACGGCGGTCACCCCGCCCATCTTCAGCAGCCGGATCACCTCGGCCCCGGCCGGCTTGCGCACCTCGTCGCCGCACTTGGGACAGATGAAGCTGTAGTTGGAGCGCTCCTTCACCGGGTGCACGGTCAACCGGACCTGGTCGCGGGTCAGCTCCACGTCGCCGCAACAGGGACAGGTCGCCTTGATGATCGTCATCGGATCGCTCCCGGAGCCGGTTTCGTGTTCCGAGAGGCCCTTCGGCACCACCGTCGACGGTCTTGAGCCGACCCCTGGCCGCTGCGCCCGGCCGGCCGACACCGGCGCACTCCGGCGCCGTAGTGCACTACTCCGTCCGCGCTGCGCCATCCGGATGAACCGGCCAGGGTGCGCGGCAGCGACTCAGGCGAGCGGGACGATCTCCGGGGCGCCCATCCGGACGGCGTCGGCGGTCTCGTCGTCCGCCTGGGCCTGGGACGCACGTTCGGCCTCGACCCGGGCCAGGTAGTGGCGAACCTCGCGGTCGGTCTGATCGGCACTCCAGCCGAGCACACCGGCCATCAAGGCTGCTGCGTGCGGCGCGGCACCGACCCCCCGGTCCCAGGTCTCGATGGAGATCCGGGTGCGCCGGGCCAGTACGTCGTCCAGGTGCCGGGCGCCCTCGTGCGAGGCTGCGTAGACGACCTCGGCGCACAGGTAGTCCTCGGCGCTGGGCAGCGGCGCCTTCAGCGCCGGGTCGGCCACGCACAGCTCGAGGACCTCCTCGACCAGTGACCCGTAGCGGCCCAGCAGGTGCTCGATGCGGGCGACGTGCAGGCCCACCCGGTCAGCCGTGCGCACCCGCGCGTTCCAGGCCGCGCGGTAGCCCTCGGCGCCCACCAGCGGCACCTCGTCGGTACAGCTCGGCGCCACCCGGAAGTTCAGCGTGCGAGCGGCCTCGTCGACGGCGTCGGCCGCCATCACCCGATAGGTCGTGTACTTGCCGCCGGCCACCACGACCAGCCCCGGCGCCGGGTGGGCCACCACGTGCTCGCGGGACAGCTTGGAGGTCTGGTCGCTCTCTCCGGACAACAGGGGACGCAGCCCGGCGTAGACGCCTTCGACGTCCTCGCGGGTCAGGGGGGTGGCCAGCACGGTGTTCACCGTGTCGAGCAGGTAGTCGATGTCCCGGGCGGAGGCCGCCGGGTGGGCCTTGTCGAGGTCCCAGTCGGTGTCGGTGGTGCCGATGATCCAGTGCCGGCCCCACGGGACGACGAAGAGTACCGAGGTGGCGGTGCGCAGGATCAGCCCGGTGCTGGACTGGATCCGGTCCTTCGGGACCACGAGATGGATGCCCTTGGAGGCGCGGACCTTGAACTGGCCCCGCTCCCCGACCATCGCCTGGGTCTCGTCGGTCCACACACCGGTCGCGTTGATCACCTGCTCAGCGGCGATCTCGAACTGCGCGCCGTGCTCCAGGTCGCGCACCCGGACGCCGACCACCCGTTCGCCCTCGCGCAGGACGCCGACGACTCGGGTCCGGTTCGCGACCTGCCCCCCGTAGGCGGCGGCGGTGCGGACCAGGTTCATGGTGTGTCGGGCGTCGTCCAGCTGGGCGTCGTAGTACTGGACCGCGCCAACCAAGGCGTCCTTGCGCAGGCTGGGAGCCAGCTTGAGGGCGCCGGTGCGGGTCAGGTGCCGATGCATCGGCAGGCCGGCCATCACCGCGCCGGTGCGGGCCATGCCGTCGTAGAGCGTGAGCCCGGCGGCCACGTAGGGACGCTCCCAGAGCCGGTGCTGCAACGGGTAGAGGAACGGCACCGGGCGGGCCAGGTGCGGGGCCAGCCGGGTCAGGATCAGACCGCGTTCCCGCAGCGCCTCCAGGACCAGGGCGAAGTCGAGCATCTCCAGGTAGCGCAACCCGCCGTGGATCAGCTTGCTGGACCGGGACGATGTGCCGCTGGCCCAGTCCCGGGCCTCGACCAGGGCCACGTTCAGGCCACGGGTCGCGGCGTCCAGCGCGCAGCCGGCCCCGACGACGCCCCCACCCACGACGAGGACATCGAAGGTGGTGGACCGCATCGCGGCCAGCGCGGTGTCACGTTCGTGGGGACCGAGCCGCCCCAGGCTGGCGCGGTCCCCGGGCCGGTCGTCGATCAGGCTGTTCTCGCTCGTCGCCTCCACCCCGCGAGCCACTATCGCTCGCCGCCACTCGGACGGTGCTGGGAGACCACCACCTCGACCCGCTGGAACTCCTTCAGGTCGGAGTACCCGGTGGTGGCCATCGCCCGGCGCAGGGCACCGACCAGGTTCGTCGCGCCGTCCGGCTGCCGGCTGGGACCGAGCAGGATCTCGGTGAGGCTGCCGACCGAGCGCACCGGCATCCGCCCGCCGCGCGGCAGCAGCGCGTGGTGAGCCTCCGGGCCCCAGTGGTACCCGCGGCCCGGTGCGTCGTCGGCACGGGCCAGCGCCGCCCCGAGCATCACCGCGTCCGCCCCGCAGGCCACCGCCTTGACGATGTCCCCGGACCGGGCCATCCCGCCGTCGGCGATGACGTGCACGTAGCGCCCGCCGGACTCGTCCATGTAGTCGCGTCGGGCGGCGGCCACATCGGCGATCGCCGTCGCCATCGGGGCATGGATGCCCAGCGTCGCCCGAGTGGTGTGGGTGGCCCCACCGCCGAACCCGACCAGCACACCCGCAGCCCCGGTGCGCATCAGGTGCAGCGCGGCGGTATAGGTGGCGCAGCCACCGACGATGACCGGGACGTCCAGCTCGTAGATGAACCGCTTGAGGTTGAGCGGCTCGGCCCGACCGGAGACGTGCTCGGCGCTGACCGTGGTGCCACGGATGACGAACAGGTCGACCCCGGCGTCCACGACGTGCTTCCAGTGCTGCTGGGTCCGTTGCGGGCTGAGCGCCCCGGCCACCGTGACGCCGGCCTCGCGGATCTGCTTGACCCGGGCGACGATCAGGTCCGGCTTGATCTCCTCGGCATACAGCTCCTGCATCCGGGCGGTGGCGGCGTCCGGGTCGAGGGCAGCGATCTCGGCGAGCACCGGGTGGGGGTCCTCGTAGCGGGTCCACAGTCCTTCCAGGTCCAGGACGCCGAGCCCGCCGAGCCGGCCGACGGCGACCGCCTGTGCCGGCGACATCACCGAGTCCATCGGTGCGGCCACCACCGGCAGCTCGAAACGGTAGGCGTCGATCTGCCAGGCGACGCTGACCTCCTCGGGGTCGCGGGTGCGCCGGCTCGGCACGATCGCGATGTCGTCGAAGGTGTAGCCGCGCCGACCCCGCTTGCCCCGGCCGATCTCGATCTCGTTCACACCAGAAGGCTATCGGGCGTCCGCGCGCCACCCGGTCGTCGTTACTGCCCTGGCGCGGCCCGTCGTGCGGTCGCGCGTCGGGCAACGACGACGGAGCGGTTCCCGACGGTCCGGCGAATCACCTCTGCGACCCACTCCGGGCGTAACTGTCCCCCTCGATAGCGATACGGCGCTCAGGGTCGCCAAGGTCCACGTGCACGGTGAACCGCCCGAGCTGTACCGGTAGCTGGGGGACGAACCCGGTCAGCCCGACCTCGAGGACGATGGCCCGCAGTGCAGACTCGAAGGCGGTGTGCGCCCGCCCATCGGCGTGCCGAGCGAGGTGAGCGCATCGGCCGCGACGGCGCGGAGCCTGCGCGGCGGCGCCGGCGTGGAGCTCCTCGGCCGTGATCCGGCCGAGCCGCAGAGCGCTGTCGGCTATCGCCAGGGCACGGGGCAGGGGCAACGCCACGGCGCAGTCGAGCACGGTGCGAAGCGTTGTGGTCGTTCCGTCGGCGCTCTCGTGCGGTTGCAGGCGGCTCCAGTGCACCCGCACCCCCTTGTGGGGGGACGGCCTGGCCCCCGGCGGCACGGTGACGTGCACCTGGTTGGGCGAGCCCCACACGTCCAGGCCGAGTTCGAGAGCCGCCGAGTCGTGCGACAGAACCCCGCCGCAACTCGCCGCGGCGGTCCGTTGCGGCGCCATGCCCGTGGCGATGTAGTACCCCCGCGCAACGCGCTGCAGCTCGCCACGCCGGACCGCCGCCCGGACGTGGCCGCGCGTGGTCCGACGCACCAGCTGTGCCAGGCTGGCCCGTCCGCCCAGCTCGATGACCACGGCGCGCGCATCCACAGCGCACAGCCTCGGGCGCCGACGGCCGCGATCCACGACTATCCACAGGCTCCGAGCCACCCGGAAGTCGTTACCCGAGGAATTCGGGCCCTGAGCGGCTCCACGCCGACGCAACGACGACCGCGTGCACCGGCGCTAGTCGGCAGAGTAGTTCGGCGCCTCGACGGTCATCTGCACGTCGTGCGGGTGCGACTCCTTGAGCCCCGCCGGCGTGATCCGGATGAACCGGCCCCGCGCCTTCAGATCGGCGATGGTTCGGGCCCCGACGTAGAACATCGACTGGTGCAGCCCGCCGACCAGCTGGTGCAGTACCGCCGACAGCGGCCCGCGGTACGGCACCTGGCCCTCGATCCCCTCCGGGACGATCTTGTCGTCGCTGGCCACGTCGGCCTGGAAGTAACGGTCCTTGGAGAACGACTTCTTGCCCCGTGAGCTCATAGCGGCCACCGAGCCCATGCCCCGGTAGGACTTGTACTGCTTGCCGTTGACCAGCAGCGTCTCCCCCGGGCTCTCCTCGCAGCCGGCCAGCAGAGAGCCGATCATCACCGTGTCCGCCCCGGCGACCAGGGCCTTGGCGATGTCCCCGGAATGCTGCAGCCCACCATCGGCGACCACCGGGACACCGGCCGGACCGCAGGCCTGGGCGGCCTCGAACACGGCGGTGACCTGGGGTACGCCGACCCCAGCCACCACCCGGGTGGTGCAGATCGAGCCCGGACCGACACCCACCTTGACCGCGTCCGCGCCGGCCTCGACGAGGGCTTGAGCGCCCTCGCGGGTGGCCACGTTCCCGGCCAGCACCTGGACGTGCCGCGTGGCCCGATCGGACTTGAGCTGGCGGATCATGTCGAGCATCAGCCGGGCGTGGGCATTGGCGACGTCCGGCACGAGGATGTCGACGCCGGCCTCGACCAGGGTGGTGGCCCGCTTCCAGGCGTCCCCGAAGTAGCCCACGGCAGCGGCCACCATGAGCCGGCCGTCGGCGTCCTTGGTCGCGTGCGGGAACTGCTCGGACTTGACGAAGTCCTTGACGGTGATCAGTCCGACCAGGCGCTGCGCATCGTCGACGATCGGTAGCCGCTCGAGCTTGTGCCGGCGCAGCAGCGTGATCGCGTCGTCACGGCTGATCCCCTCGGCAGCGGTGACCAGCGGCATCGGCGTCATTACGTCGCGCACCGAAGTGCTGCCCCACTGTGCGATCGGGGTGAAGCGAAGGTCCCGGTTGGTGATGATGCCGAGCAGGATCCCGTCGGCGGCGACCACGGGCAGGCCGCTGACCCGATAGCGGCCGCAGGTCTCGTCGAGCTGCTCCAGGGTCGCATCCGGACCGATCGTCACCGGGTTGGAGATCATGCCGGTCTGGGTCCGCTTGACCAGGTCGACCTGATAGGCCTGATCCGGGATGGACAGGTTGCGGTGCAACACCCCGATACCGCCCTGACGCGCCATCGCGATCGCCATCCGAGCCTCGGTGACGGTGTCCATGGCCGCGGATACCACCGGGATGTGCAGGCTCACCTCGCGGGTGAGCCGGGTCCGGGTGTCGACGGCGCTGGGCACGACATCGGTCTGTCCGGGCAGGAGCAGGACGTCGTCGTAGGTCAGACCGGTACGACCGAAGACCTCGTCGAACTCGCGCGTCACGACGCGATCGTAACCCGTTGCCCGGTGCGGCCCCCGACCGCCGGTACGCCGTGTGTCACTCGGGGAGCTGGGGCGGCTCGTTCTAGGCCTTCGACGACTTCTTGACCTGCCCGGGAGGGCTCGGGTTGCCGGGCTTGGCGCTCGACTGGCTGACTGCCGGGGCCGACGTCGTGGTCTGGGCGCTCGACGACGACTGGACCACCAGCTCGGTGGTGGCGGCCGCGGGTGCGGACGTCGGGGCCGCCGGTAGCGGCAGCGGGTGATGCGAAGCGGACGCGGAACCTGGGGCGGAGGTCTCGGCCGGCGCGGGGAGCGTGTCCGTCGTAGACGCCGTCCCGTCGCTCTGGCCACCATCCTCGGACGCCTTCGAGCCGGCACCCACGGTCGTCGGGGTGAGCAGCGGTGCCAGGCCGGCCTCCTCGGCGGGCGAGCCGGGGAGGACGCCGGCAGGCTCGGATGCCGAGGGCGCAATGCGTATGGCCCCGCCGACGCCAGCGCCGACGCCGGCGTCGGCCTCGCGGGGGGGGTTCGTCGACGGGGTCGCCGGGTCCGGTCGCGTGATCTCGATGACCTTCCGGCTCACCGCGACAACCGGGTTCAGCGTCTCGCCGCTGGACAGGGCGGCAGCGCCACCCATGGACAGCACGACGACGGCCGAGGCGACCGCCACGGTTGGCAGTACCCGCACGCCCAGCACCCTCGGCGGCGAGACCAGGGCCGCCATGCCACCCGAGCGTTGCTGCCTCCGCTCCAGGCGGCGGGTCTCGGCGCGGCTGATGCCGACGTCGCGGGCCTGTACCGCCTCGGACGGAACCCGGAACAGCTCGGTGACCGGGCCACTCGTGGTGGCGACCTCTGCGTCCAGGTCGTCACCCGGACCCGCAGGGAGCCGCTCGTCGTCCAGCCGGTGCAGGTCCTGACGAAGCGGCCATACCCCTGCCCGGGACACGGCGCTGCGGGTCTCTTCGGCGGGGAGGGCCTCGACGTCCAGGTCAGCGGCGAACTCGGCGAGAAGCGCCAGCAGCGGGTCGTCGAGGTCATCGGCCGCGGGCCGCCGGTCGCCGAGCCGGTCCAGCAGCAGGTCGGCCTCCTGCACCAGCTCCACTCTCGGCGTACCCGGGACGAACTGGGTGGTCTGAGGGGGTTGGCCCAGCCACGACCCCCGTCGTCCGGCGGTCACGACCGCCACCGCTCGGGATCCCGCGCCACCAGCTCACGCAGCTTCTGCATGGCCCGGTACTGGGCCACCCGCACTGCTCCGGCGCTCATCCCCAGAGCCTGCCCGGTCGCCTCGGCCGACAGCCCCACGCCGACCCGCAGCACCATGAGCTCGCGATGGGACTCGGGCAGGTGCTCGAGCAGCGAACGCGCCTCGTTCACGTCGGAGCGGCGCATGGCCAGGCCCTCCGGCCCGTCGGTCAGGTCGATCACCTCGGGCAGCTCAGCGCTGGCCTGCGGACGCCGGTAGGTGGCGCGCTGTGCGTCAGCGACCTTGTTGGCGGCCACCCGGTAGACGAAGGCCTCGAACGGCTTGCCTTCGTCTCGGTAGCGGGGCAGGGCGGACAGCACGGCGATGCAGACCTCCTGGGCCACGTCGTCCGCCGCATGCTCCGCACCGGGATAGCGGGAAAGACGGGCCCGGCAGTAGCGATGGGCCAAGGTGTGGACCTCGCCGAGCAATTCCTCCGCCGCGTGCCGATCACCAAGGACCGCTGAGCTGGCCAGCTGGTGGAGGTCCTCCCGGACTTTGTCCACCGATGTCATCGGACGACGTGACGATTCCGTTACATCAGGTCCCGACACCCGCCCCCGGACGCTCCCGCGCTGGGCAACCTTGTCCCCCGACCGCACTGACTCAGCGCACCAATCCCCAGCGGAACCCAACGGCAACAGCCTGCGCACGGTCCGCGGCGTCCAGCTTGCGGAACAGCCGCCGTGCGTGGGTCTTCACGGTGTCTTCGGACAGGAAGAGCTCCTTGCCGATCTCGGCGTTGCTGCGACCGCGACTCATCCCGGTCAGGACCTGCATCTCCCGTTCGGTGAGCGATGGGGCCGACTCCGATGCCTGGACAGACCGCGGTGCGGGCAGCGGGCGACGCCAGACGGCATCGGACAGCGCATGCACCACGGCGGCCGTCATCTCCTCCCTCGTCGCGTCCTTGACAAGATACCCCCGCGCGCCGCCGGCCACTGCTCTGGCGACTCCTTCAGCGTCCTCGGCGACGGTCACCATGATCACCAACGCTTCGGGATGGCGCGCAAGGAGGCGGCGGGCGGCCTCGACGCCGCCGATCCCCGGCATTCGCACATCCATGAGCACCAGCGAGGGCCGTTCGACGGGCCACTTGGCCAGCGCCTCCTCACCGGAGGCGGCATCCACGACCCGGGTGATTCCCGGGACACCGGCGAGCACCCGATGCAGGTTGTCCCGCACCGCCGCCGAATCGTCGCATACGAGCACCGTTGCCACGGCCGATCCCCTTCCGCCTCACCACCGCGCCGGGCAGCGCGGGCGGTTCACGCTCCTGGTGTCGTCACCGTCGGAGGGGAACTGGAGGGGATGCGCGGGGCGGGACGGTCGACGGGCGGTGTCGGGTCAGAACCGGTGCCGGGTCAGAACCGGACGGCGTCCACGATCTCGGTGACCGACTCGCGCAGGCTGTTCACGTGGCGGACCCGGGGCGGCAGCTCGCAGGCCGCCCAGCCCGGGCCACCGACGATGAGCCGGGGGGAGGGCCGCTGCCGCGGCAGCTCGGCGAGCAGCAGCTCGTCCCGGGTCGGCAGCTGCGCGAACAGGAAGATCGCCGCCGGACCGCTGCGGCGGGCGGCGTCGACCAGCGCCTGGCGCGGCATCCCGGCACCGAGCACCCGGCAGAGCACACCGCGCTCGGCCAGGGCGTAGTCGAGCACGGACAGGGCCAGAGTGTGCTGCTCGCCCTCGGCGCAGCCGAGCAACACCGGGCTGGTGTTGAGGGGATGCAGTGGGACCGGCCGCTCCGCGTGCAGCACCGAGGTGAGCACCTGGGACAGGGCGTGCTCCATCTCGACGCCCTCCCCGGTGGCCTCCCAGCGCTCGCCGATCCGGGCCAGCACGGGCAGGGCGAGGCTCTGCCAGGTGTCCTCGATGCCGCGGGTGCCCAGGCCGGCGCGCAGCAGCCGGGCCATCTCGACGAAGTCCAGGGAGCTCGCCGCCCTGAACAGACCCCGGACAGCCGCGGTGACGTCCACCGCGACCTCGCCGGGCAGGCCCCGGATCGCGAGGTCGCCCCCTCCGTCGGCGCTGCCCACCGCCCAGGCGGCCAGGACCTCGTCACCACCGGAGTGCTCACCGGCGATCCGCGCCGCCTCAGCCGGCGGCACACCCTCCAGAGTGAGCCGGCGCATGATGAGCAGACGCGCGAGGTCCTCGGTGGTGTAGCGGCGATGGGCACCCGAGGAGTGCCCCCGCGGGCCGAGGCCGTAGCGCCGGTCCCACGTCCGTAGGGTGGACGGCGCGACGCCGAGCCGGCGGGCCACCGCTGCGACGGTCAGCGCCCTGACTGCTCGGCTGCCTGCGTCCGACTCCGGCAGCGGCGCCGCCTTCGCACGCTGCCGATCAGCCATCTGGTCATTGTGGTGGTGATGGCCGGGGTCCGCATCACGACCTGGGTCGGCGGGCCGAGACCACCCGGCGACCGGGACCCCTACTCAGGCACCCCACACGGTTCCCAGTCGTTGGGTCCGCTGGGGTCGCCGCGCCGCAGGACCCACCTCGTGGAAGCGGCACCCGTCGACCACGGGAGCATTACCGAAAGTCGCGACGTCGTCACAGACTTGGTTGTTGAACAACCTATGAATCGATTGGTAGGGTCAGGGTGAGGCAGGAGAACGACAAGCCACGCATTATCCAGCACAGAGCGGGTCGGCCGCAGGCTCGCCCCGACGCTCGGCGAAGCGCACCGGCCTCCGGTACCACCGCGACGGCAACAAGTCCCCCAAGACGACGAGGTGTTCAGATGGCAGAGATCTCCCGGCTCCCCGGACCGGTGGCCGACCTGTGGGACTGGCAGCTGGTCGGCGCATGCCGCGACGCGGACCCGACCCTGTTCTTCCACCCGGAGGGCGAGCGCGGTCCGGCCCGGCGCAACCGCGACCTGGCGGCGAAGGCCGTCTGCGCCGAGTGTCCAGTGATCACACAGTGTCGAGAGCACGCGCTCGCCGTTCGCGAGCCGTACGGCGTGTGGGGCGGGCTCAGCGAGGACGACCGTGAGTCGATCTACTCGACCCGGCGTCGGCCGGCAGTCGCCTCCGCCTGCTGAGCGGCCTCGAGGCCGCGGCACCGGTGGGTCGCCGCGGCGAGCGAGGTACGAAGGGGCTCGACCCTGTGGGATCGAGCCCCTTCGTGCTACCCGACGCGATGGCCTGCTGAGCCGGCGGGCAGGTCAGTGACCGTGGCCGTGACCGTGACCACCGGCGGCACCAGCCGGCTCCTCCTCCCTCTTCTCCACCACGAGGGTGTCCGTGCTGAGGACCATGGAGGCGATCGACTCGGCGTTGCGCAGAGCGGACCGGGTCACCTTCACCGGATCGATGATTCCTCGGGCGAGAAGGTCGGTGTACTCGCCGGTCGCGGCATCCAGGCCCTGCCCGGCTGGCAGCGAACGCACCTTCTCGACGACGACGTAGCCCTCGAGCCCGGCGTTCTCAGCGATCCAGCGCAGCGGCTCGACAATGCTCTTGCGCACGATCCCCGCACCGGTGGCCTCGTCGCCGGTCAGGCCCAGGTCGTCGATCACCGAGGCGGAGTGCAGCAGGGCGCTGCCACCACCGGCGATGATGCCCTCCTCGATCGCGGCCCGGGTGGCCGACACAGCGTCCTCGATCCGGTGCTTCTTCTCCTTGAGCTCGACCTCGGTGTGTGCACCGACCTTGATCACGCACACCCCGCCGGCCAGCTTGGCCAGCCGCTCCTGCAGCTTCTCGCGGTCCCAGTCGGAGTCGGTCCGCTCGATCTCGGCCTTGATCTGCTCGACCCGGGCCTCGACATCGTCGTGGCTGCCACCGCCTTCGATGATGGTGGTGGTGTCCTTGGTGACCACCACCCGCCGCGCGGTGCCTAACACCTCCAGCCCGACCTGGTCGAGCTTGAGACCCACGTCGGGCGAGACCACCTGGGCGCCGGTCAGGGTCGCCATGTCCTGGAGCATCGCCTTACGGCGGTCGCCGAAGCCGGGGGCCTTGACGGCCAGCGCCGTGAAGGTGCCGCGGATCTTGTTGACCACCAGGGTGGACAGCGCCTCGCCGTCCACGTCCTCGGCGACGATGAACAGCGGCTTGGCGGCCTGGACGACCTTCTCCAGCAACGGCAGCAGCTCGGAGATCGCCGAGATCTTGTTCTGGTGCACCAGGACGTAGGCGTCCTCCAGGACGGCCTCCATCCGCTCGGCGTCGGTGACGAAGTACGGCGAGATGTAGCCCTTGTCGAACTGCATGCCCTCGGTGAAGTCGAGCTCCAGGGCGGTGGTCGAGGACTCCTCGACGGTGATCACGCCGTCCTTGCCGACCTTGTCGAAGGCGTCGGCGATCAGCTCACCGATCTCTCGGTCCTGGGCGGAGATGGTCGCCACGTGGGCGATGTCGTCCTTGCCCTCGACCTCGCGGGCCACCTCGAGCAGCCGGTCGTTGATGGCGGTCACCGCAGCGTCCATGCCCCGCTTGAGGGCGGACGGGGCGGCGCCGGCCGCGACGTTGCGCAGTCCGTCCTTGACCATGGCCTGGGCCAGCACCGTGGCGGTGGTGGTGCCGTCGCCGGCGACGTCGTTGGTCTTGGTGGCGACCTCCTTGGCGAGCTGGGCGCCCAGGTTCTCGAAGGGGTCCTCCAGCTCCATCTCCTTGGCAATCGTCACGCCGTCGTTGGTGATGGTCGGGGCGCCCCACTTCTTGTCGATCACGACGTTGCGGCCACGCGGGCCGAGCGTCACCTTGACCGCGTTCGCCAGGGTGTCCACGCCGCGCTCGAGGCTGCGGCGGGCGGAGTCACTGAACTCCAGCGTCTTGGCCATGCCAGATGGTCCTTCCGATGTGGGGAGTCGACGTGTGCTCATCGAAGCGGCTACGTCGAGTGGGGTCTGGGTCGAGTGGACCCGGGTGCAACGAGGACCGCCCCGGGCCGGCCGACGATCGCCGGCCGGCCGGGGCGGAGGTCACGAGGTGCCGACGACGACCTGCAACCGGAGACCGGTGCGGGCCGACGGACATGCTCGCTCACTGCTCGGTGTTACTCACCGCCAGGGTGCTGCGCACCCGTCGGTGAGGCTCACTTCTCGATGACGGCCAGCACGTCGCGAGCCGACAGGATCAGGTACTCCTGACCGTTGTACTTCACCTCGGTGCCGCCGTACTTGCTGTACAGCACGGTGTCGCCGACCTTCACGTCGAGCGGGATGCGCTTCTCGCCTTCGTCGTCGAAGCGCCCCGGGCCGACCGCCAGGACCTTGCCCTCCTGGGGCTTCTCCTTCGCGGTGTCCGGGATGACCAGACCGGACGCGGTGGTCTGCTCGGCCTCGAGAGGCTCGACCACGATGCGGTCCTCGAGCGGCTTGATGGAGACCGACACTTGCGGACCTCCCCTTCGGGAATGTCGATGCGGGCGTCTGATACGGGGGCCCGAACCGCCGTCGCGGGTGTCGGTACGGACCGCCCAACTATTGGCACACTCACACTGAGAGTGCCAACCCCGAATCTAGGCCGCCGTTTAGCACTCGGTCAAACCGAGTGCCAAATATGTCGCCCGAGACGACATGCGAGGATCAGCCGGTGGACACCGACGGCATCTCCGCGCTGCTCACCGAGCAGGGCTGGGCGCTGCTGGAGTCCCTGCCGCCGTACGACGAGCAGCTGGCCCTGGCCCTCGGGGAGCAGCTGCGCCGCGACGGCCACCCGGCGGACCTCGTCGCGGCGGCCCTGACCCAGTCCCGGCTACGGGCGGCGGCCCGGACCAAGTTCGGACCGTTCGCCGACGGCATGTTGCTCACCCCCGCCGGCCTGGAGCAGGCGACCAGGTTCCAGGTCGCGGCCCGGCACGCGCAGCGGTTCGTCTCGGCTGGCATCGAACGGGTCGCCGACCTCGGCTGCGGGATCGGGGCCGACGCGATGGCCCTGGCCACCTTCGACCGCGAGGTGCTCGCCGTCGATCGCGACGAGATCACCGCCGCGGCGGCCACGATGAACCTGCGGCACTGGCCGGAGGCTACTGTGCGCTGTGCCGACGTGACGACAATGAGCGTGGACGGCGATCTGGCCGGCTTCGGTGGGGCCTTCTGCGACCCGTCCCGCCGCCACGGCACGAGCGGCAGACGACTGCTCGACCCACGCGCCGGCTCACCGCCGCTGTCCTTCGTGCTGGACCTGGCCGGCCAGCTACCCGCCGTCGGGTTGAAGACGGCGCCCGGCATCCCACACCACCTCATTCCGCACGACCGGCCCGCACCGGTCGAGGCACAGTGGATCTCGGTGGACGGCGAGGTGGTCGAGGCCGGGCTGTGGTTCGGGCTGCTGGCCCGGGACGGCGTCCGCCGGGCCGCCCTGGTGCTGCCCAGGGACGACGACCGGACCCGGGAGCCGGCCGAGGTCAGCGACGCCGGGCTGGGCGAGCCGGAGGTGGGACCGGTCGGGAGCTACCTGTACGAGCCGGACGGCGCGGTGATCCGGGCCGGGCTGGTCGGCCAGGTCGCGGCGGCCGTGGACGGCCGACTGCTGGACGCGACGATCGCCTACGTGACCGGCGACGCCCTGGTGCGCACCCCGTTGGCCCGGGCGTACGCCGTCCAGGACGTCTTCGGCTTCCAGCTCAAGCGGCTGCGCACCTGGCTGCGCGACCGGGACATCGGCCGGCTGACCATCAAAAAGCGCGGGACGGCGGTCGAGCCGGAGCAGCTGCGCCGCCAGCTGCGCCTGGACGCCACTCGGGGGTCGAGCGAGACGACCATCGTGCTGACCCGGGTGGCCGGGCGGCAGAGCGTGATCGCCGTCCGACCGGTGGGCTGAGACTCAACCCGATACGACTGCGAGCCACAGCCGCCGGTACCGCTCGCCGTCCACGTCGAGCCCGACGTCGACGACCGCGGGAGCCAGGCCGTGCGGGTCGTGGACGTGGTCGAGACCGCCCGGTCGCTGGTCGACGACGGTCTGTCCGCGGGTCCAGGATCCGGCCAGCTCGATCCGCACCGGGAGTCGCCGCGTGGTCAGACCGCTCGGTTCCGCCACGGCACAGACCGCCCCGGCGTCGCCGATGGTCGCGTCGCCGGAGGCGAAACGATGGCACTGGAAGTCGATCAGGGCCCCGGCGAGTCGCGCGACGGCCGCCGTGGACGCCATGAGATCGGTTGCCTGCGAACGGCTCACCCGTACGTCATAGAAGACGTCGAGGCCGTACATGGTGACCTGGACGCCGAGCTCGGTCGCGGCGTCCAGCACGATCGCTGCCGACTCGGGGTCGTGCCACACGTTGAACTCGGCCGCCGCGGTGGCGTTGCCGACCAGGGCGGCACCGCCCATGAACACGATCCGGTCCAGCCCCGCTGCGGACTCGGGGTGGGTACGCAGCAGCATCGCCACGTTAGTCATCGGTGCCAGCGGTACCAGGGTGACCCGCTGCCCCGTCGCGGCGGCACCGACCAGGACGTCGCGCAGCAGCTCCACGGCGTGCCGGGCCTCGGCGGCCCGCTCGGAGCGGGTTAGGCCCAGCCCGGACAGATCAAGATCGCCCATCCCGTCCTCGCCGTGCACGTGCCGGGCCGGTCGGGCGGGCTCCAGCAGCGGCCGGGTCGCACCACGGGCGACCGGTACGTCGTCCCGGCCCGCGACGTCCAGCACCGTGATGGTGTTGGCGACCACCTGGTCGACGTCGGCGTTGCCGGCCACACAGGTCACCGCGCGCAGGTCGAGCCCAGGGTGGCGAGCCGCGAGCAGCAGCGCGCACGCGTCGTCCACCCCGGTGTCGACGTCGAGCACGACAGGCGTGCGCACCTCACGTGCCATGGCGAGAGGCTAGCGAGCCGGGCCGTGCCGGCCCCGGCACATCTGCCCGAGGCGCGAGCACATTCACGATCCGGCAGTGGGGCACATACTGGCTCGATGGACGCGCTACGGACCCCCGACGAGTGCTTCGCTGAGATCCGGGGCTACGACCACGAGCCCCGCTGTCTCGACCTCACAGACGGTCTGCGGATGGGCTACGTGCGAGAGGGGCCTGCGGACGCGCCGACCGTGGTGCTGGTGCACGGCGAGCCGACCTGGGGGTTCCTGTACCGGGTGATGGTCGACCACCTGCTGGCGGCCGGGCTGCAGGTCGTCGTCCCGGACCTGATCGGCTTCGGCCGCAGCGACAAGCCCACCGCGGCCCAGGCCTACTCCTACGCCGGGCACGTGGAGTGGCTGCGGGAGGCGCTGTTCGACGTCCTCGACCTGCGGCAGGTGGTCTTCGTCGGTCAGGACTGGGGTGGGCTGCTCGGCCTGCGACTGCTCGCCGAGCATCCGGACCGGTTCGCCGGCTCGGTCTGGTCGAACACCGGGCTGCCCTCCGGGGACGTGCCGATGCCTCCGCGCTGGCAGGCCTTCCGGGCGATGGTGCGCAGCGCGCCGACGCTGGACATCGCGCGGATGGTCGACTCCGGCTGCCTGCGGTCGCTGACCGACACCGAGCGGGCCGCCTACGCCGCGCCGTTCCCCACCCCCGCCTATACCGTCGGGGTGCGAGCCTTCCCGGACCTGGTGCCGAACACCCCGGACGACCCCGCGGCACCGGCCAACCGGGCTGCCTGGCAAGCGCTTTCGACGCTGGAGACTCCCCTGCTGTGCGCGTTCGCGGACCGTGACCCGATCACCCGGGGCGGGGACCGGTGGCTGCGCGAGAAGGTGCCCGGCGCCACCGACCAGCCGCACACGACCATCACCGGCGCCGGGCACTTCGTCCAGGAGGACGCCCCTGACGCGTTCGCCTCGGTGGTCGTCGACTTCGTGGCGCGGACCACGCCCGGTCAGTGAGGCCTCTGGGCCGTGGGTGCGTAGCCACATCGGGGCACAGTGATCTTCACCACGGGCCGAGGGGCTCCGCCCCTGGTGTGAAGATCAGCGTGTGCAGCCGCGGTCGCCATAGCAGCCGCCAACACCCACAGTGACCTTCACGCACGGGCGCGAGGGTGCTCCGCCCCTGGGTGTGAAGATCAGCGTGTGCAGCCGCGGTCGCCATAGCAGCCACCAACGCCCACAGTGACCTTCACGCACGGGCGCGGGCGGGCGAGTCAGGTCTTAAAGGACGCCGCCGACCCGGCCCGCTCCCGCAGCACCGCCTTCTGGATCTTGCCGGTGGAGGTCTTCGGCAGCTCGGCGAAGACCACCGAGCGAGGCACCTTGAACCGGGCGAGCAGACCACGGCAGTGCTCGATGAGCGCCTGTCCCAGCACCTCGCTCGCCTCGTAGCCGGGCTTGAGCTCGACGTAGGCCCGCGGCGTCTCCCCCCAGGTCGGGTCGGGGTGCGCGACGACGGCGACCAGGGCCACCGCCGGGTGGGCGTACAGGGCGTCCTCGACCTCGACCGAGGAGATGTTCTCCCCGCCGGAGATGATCACGTCCTTGGCCCGGTCGCGGATCTTCGCATAGCCGTCGGGGTGCTTGACGGCCAGGTCCCCGGAGTGGAACCACCCACCGGCGAACGCGGCTGCCGTGGAGTCGACATCCTTGAAGTAGCCCTTCATGACGATGTTGCCGCGATAGACGATCTCGCCGATGCTCTCGCCGTCCGCGGGCACCTCGGCACCGGTCTCGGTGTCGAGGACGGTCATCTCGTCCTGCAGCAGGTAGCGCACCCCCTGCCGGCCGTTGCGCTCGGCCCGACCGTGGGCGTCCAGACCGTCCCACTCGTCGTGCTTGGCGCACACCGAGGCCGGGCCGTAGACCTCTGTCAGCCCGTAGACATGGGTGAGGTCGAAGCCCAGGGCCTCCATACCCTCGATCACCGACACCGGCGGTGGGGCAGCGGCGATCATGCCGTGCACCGTCTGCTCGATCGGCGGACGCCGCTCGGCCGGGTAGTCGATGAGCAGGCTGTGCACCACCGGGGCGCCGCAGTAGTGGGTGACCTTGTGCCGGGCGATCAGCTCGAAGACCGTCGCGGCCTCGACCGCGCGCAGGCAGACATTGGTGCCGGAGTTGGCGGCCATGGTCCATGGGAAGCACCAGCCGTTGCAGTGGAACATCGGCAGTGTCCACAGGTAGACCGCGTGCCGGGGCATCCCCCAGGTGAGGATGTTGCCGACCGAGTTCAGGTGCGCGCCGCGGTGGTGGTAGACCACGCCCTTGGGCCGGCCGGTGGTGCCGGAGGTGTAGTTCAGGGCGATCGCCTGCCACTCCTGGGCCGGTTCGGTACGCCGGTAGTCCGGGCTCGCCGCGGCCAGCAGACCCTCGTAGTCACTCGCGCCGATCCGCTCGCCCGGCCCGTCATACTCGCTGTCGTCGACGTCGATCACGATCGGGCGGGCCGCGCCGGCGTCCATCGCGGCCAGCGCCTGCGCGGCGACGCCCGCCAGCGCTCGGTCGACCAGGAGCACCTTGGCCCCGCTGTGGCCGAGGATGTAGCCGATCGTGCCGGGGTCCAGGCGGGTGTTGATGGTGGTCAGCACCCCGCCGGTCATCGGCACACCGAAGTGCGCCTCGATCATCTCCGGGGTGTTGAACAGCAGGACGGCGACCGCGTCGCCCCGACCGATCCCTCGCGCGGCCAACGCCGAGGCGAGCCGGCGGCAGCGGTCCCGGGTCTGCGCCCAGGTGTAGCGTCGCGCGCCGTGGACGACGGCGAGCCGATCCGGGTAGACGTCGGCACTCCAGTCCAGGAAGACCAGTGGAGTCAGCGGTGCGTGGTTGGCCCGGGTCGGCTCCAACCCGGTCTCGAAGGCCCCCGTGTCCTCGTCCTCAGCGCTCATGGTCGGACCTACCCCTGCCCTCGACTGCCCTGTTCTTCGGCCGAATCTAGGCGCAGCAGCCGCGCCCCGGAAGGGCTCAGACCCGCCGGGCGAGATCGCGGATCAACTGCACCGCATCGGTCCTGGCCGCCGGGTCACCGGCCGCGGCGACGTCATGGGCCAGGACCAGCACCTGGTCACCGAGCGCGGGCGCGGCCAGCACCGGTACCGGACGGCGCGGGCGACCCTCAGCGTCCGCCCCCAGGTCGGCGAGAGCCTGCAGCACACCTCGGACGTCGTCCAGCATCGCCGCTGCCTGCGCGCCGTCGCGGGCGGCGAGCCGGGGTCCGACCACCCGCAGCCGGTCGGCGAGCCGGTCCGCATGAGCCACCAGCTCCTGGCTGGTCGCTCCCTCGGTCGCCGGCGGCTCGGACATGCCGGCCAGTGTGGACCGCGGGCGCCGCAGGTGCGAGCGACCGCCGCGCGGACCGAACCCGGTTCACCCCTCAGACTGGGGCGACCCCGGCCCGCTGCCGCCGTCAGCTGCCAGGACGGCCCGGGTGAACCTGCCGGTGACCAACCAGTGCCGCAGCCGGGCCACCGCCAGATGCAGGTACTCGGCCGCCTGACCGCGCCACTGCGCGTGGCTGCTCGCCAACAGGCTGTTGGCCAGCAGCAGCTGCCGGGCGGCCACCAACGCCTCGAAGTCGGCGGGCGCGATGTCGGGCCAGAGTGCCTCGGCGCCGTAGGCCACCCGGAACGCCTCCTCGGGAGTCGGGTCGTCCTCGCGCAGGTAGAAGGTGGTGACGGCCAGGTCCACGGCCGGCAGCCCGAGTCCGCAGTCGTCGAAGTCGAAGACCACGAGCCGCCCAGCGCACCACTTGAGGTTGTCGCCGTGCAGGTCGGCGTGGATCGGGCGCAGCGGGCTGTCAGCATGCAGGACGGCGAAGGCCCGGTCGGTCTCGGCCCGGGCGGCGGCCAGCGTCTCGCGCTGGTCAGCCGTGAGCCCGGCGGGGGCCTCCAGCAGGTCGACGTCCCCGAACAGCGGGGTGGTGAGGGCCGGCATCGCCCCACCCGATGGCAACGGCCAGTGCTCGGCCTGCCCGTGCAGCAGGGCCATGGTGCGCCCCAGCGCCCCGGCGGCGGGCACGTCGAGCTCGCCGACGTCCGGACCGTCCAGCCAGGACGCCGCGGTGACCAGCAACGACCGGTCGAACCCGGGACAGTCGACCTCGGTGCACCAGGCCCCGGCCGGGGTGCGTAGCGGCACCGGGACACCGACCTCGGTCTGCTCGGCGAGGGCCAGCTGCCATGCCTGCTGGGCCACCACGTGCTGTTCGCTGCTCTGCGAGCTGGTCCCGACCCGCAGCGCGTATCGCTGCCCGTCGGTGGTCTGGACGGCGAACGTGGTGTTGTAGGCGTGAGCGACGAGCTCGATCTCGGCGGTCGACCAGCCCGAAGACGCGCACGGCCTCCCGTGCAACGCGGCGCAGCAGCGCGACCTGCTCGGGCTCGGCCAGGTCGGCGTAGGGCGGCAACGGCCCAGCGCCGCCGGTCATGGACTCCATCGCGAACCCCGCGCCGGTCAGGCGACCATGGGCCGGGACGGGAGCCGCCGGTCGTCCCCCGTCGCCGTGGTGGCCTGCCAGGCGTCAGCCAGCGCGGCGACCGCCTGGTGCAGATCGTCGACGGGTCGGGTGTACGGGATCCGCAGGTTGCCGTTCAACCCACCCTCAGGGGCGAACACCGGCCCAGGAGCCAGGATCACACCACGCTCCTCGGCTCGGGCAGCCAGCTCGGCAGCACGGGGCTCGGGCAGTTCGCACCACAGCGACAGGCCACCGGTCGGTCTGCGGAAACGCCACTGCGGCAGCTGGTCTCGTACTGCCTCAGTGAGCGCGTCGCGCTGGACGCGCAGCCGTTCGCGGTGGTCGGCGATCCAGTCCGCAGGTCCAGTCAACAGCCCGGCCACCACCAGCTGCTCGATCACCGGCACGCCCAGGTCGAGCGCGAGGCGGGCCTCGGTCAGGGAGGCGATGAGGTGGTGCGGCGCCCGAAGCCAGCCCACCCGCAGTCCACCCCACGCGGTCTTGCTGACACCCCCCACCGTGACCGCCAGGCCGCCGGCCCGTTCGACGTGCGCCGCCAACGGGGCCGGCATCTCCTGGCCGTCCAACGACAGCTCCTGGTGGGCCTCGTCGATCACCACCGTGGTGCCGGCTCGGGTCAGGGTGACGCTGAGGCGCTCGCGGCCCGCGTCGCCCAGCAGGTGGCCGGTCGGGTTCTGGAAGTCGGGAATCACGTAGGCGAGGGTCGGGGTCGCCCTGCGAACTGTGGCACCCAGTCCGTCCAGGTCCCATCCCTCCTCGCCCACCGGCAGGGTGGCCGAGCGGGCGCCGGCGGCCGCGAAGGCGCGCGGTGCGTTCGGGTAGACCGGGCTCTCCACCAGGACCCGATCTCCGGCGCGGACCAGGGCGTGCGCGGCGATCGCCGAGGCGCCGAGCGCACCCGGTGTGATCATGATCTGGTCGGCATCGGTGGGCAGCCCTCGTGCGCAGAAGCGCTCCGCCACGGCACGTTGCAGGGTGGGTAGCCCGGCGGGGTAGTAGCCGTGGCCGGACAGGTAGGCCGGCAGGTCGGCCACTGCGGCCTGGTAGGCCTGGACCAGGACCGGGGTGGCGGACGCCGCCGCACAGTTGAGGTCGATCAGCACGTCGTCGTCGGGCCGGGGGCTCAGCGCCCGGTCGACGATCCGGTTCGGCCCCCCTGGGATTCGGGTGAACGTGCCGGAGCCCTGGCGGGCGATCGCATAGCCGCCGTCACGCAGTGCCGCGTAGGCGCGGGTGACGGTGGTGCGGGACAGACCCAGGACGGCAGTCAGGTCACGCTCGCTCGGCAGCTGGGTGTCGTGGGCGATCCGGCCGTCACCGATGGCCAGGCGCAGCGCGTCGGCCAACCCTCGGTAGGCGGGGTCGTGGTGGAACCCGGACACCAGCACGGCGACACGGGTGGGACTGATCCGCCGAGTCATGCAGGCCACTGTCGCAGAATTGGCTATTTCATCCAAGGCCAATCCCGTCGATGGTGGACCCATGATGTACCGCTCACCAGATCCATCCGACTCGCCGGCGTGCGGGTTCAGCCCGTCGCCCGCCCATTCGAGAACCGCACCGAGCACCGACCCGGCCCGCCCGAGCCGACCGGGACGGGTACCGCTGGCCAACCTCACTCCGGTGGACCAGCTGAGGGCGCCCCGGCTCTTTCGACGCGTGGTCCAGCTCGTCGTCGGGCTCGGCCTCTTCGGTGTGTCGATGGCGATGATGATCCGGGGCCTGCTGGGCCAGATGCCGTGGGACGTATTGCATTTCGGACTGGCGTCGCACCTGCCGCTGAGCTTCGGCCAGATGGTGATCGCGACCTCGGTCGTCGTCCTGCTGCTCTGGATCCCGCTGCGGCAGATGCCCGGACTCGGCACGGTGCTCAACGCCGTCCTGATCGGCCTGGCCACCGACGCCACCCTGGCGGTGCTCGTGGCGCCGGACGGGCGGCCGGGCCGGGTCGCCCTGATGGCCGGCGGCATCGGCCTCAACGGCGTGGCCAGCGCGCTGTACATCGGCGCACAGCTCGGACCCGGCCCACGCGACGGGCTGATGACGGGCCTGTCCCGGCGGACCGGGCGCTCCATCCGGCTGGTGCGGACGACGATCGAGCTCACCGCGGTCGGACTCGGCTGGGCACTCGGCGGGGTGCCCGGGATCGGCACGCTGCTCTACGCCGTCTCGATCGGGCCGCTCACCCAGCTGCTGCTGCCCTGGGTGACCGTACCGCTGGACGGCGCGACGGCAGGCCCGCCCGGATTCGCCGACCGGGGCGCACGGCCCATTCGGCGACCGGAGCGCTGACGTGGGGCCGGCTCAGGGCAGTCCGTCACCGGCCGCGCCGACCAGAGCCTGGAACAGCGAGCCGTCCGCTCCCGCCTCCGGGTGCCACTGCACCCCGAGGCAGAACGGCAGCGATGGGTCCTCGACGGCCTCGACGAGACCGTCGTCCGCCCATGCGGTCTCGACCAGACCGGTGCCGAGCCTGTCGATGCCCTGATGGTGGTAGGCCGGCACACCGTCCACCTCGGTCCGTCCCAGCGCCGTCGCCAGCAGCGACCCCTGCGCCACCCGCACCGGATGCCGCCCGAAGACCCCCGGCTGGGGCGACCCGTCGTGGTCGTGCGGCATCCCCGGCACGTCCGGCAGGTGCTGGTGCAGCGTCCCACCGCGGGCGACGTTGAGCAGCTGCATGCCGCGGCACACCGCCAGCAGCGGCAGCCCCCGCCCGACCGCGCCGTCCAGCAGCGCCAGCTCCGCGCCGTCCCGGTTCGGCTGGGCCGGTTGGGTGTTCGGCCCCGGCTCCTGGCCGTAGCGGGTGGGGTCGACGTCCGGGCCCCCCGCCAGGAGCAGCCCGTCCAGCCGATCGAGCACGCCCTCGATCACGCCCGGCAGGGGTGGCAGCAGCACCGGCACCCCACCGGCGACGACCACCGAGTCGACGTAGTTGCGCGCCAGCAGAACGGTCTCCACGTTCCACGCACCCCAGGAAGCGGGCACCGAGTAGGCGGTCAACCCGATCACCGGGCGCCGTGGCGCCCCGTGCCCGACCCCGCCCGCCCGGTCACCGCCGGCCCTGGCACCGGTCACAGCGGCGTCACGTACGCACCGGTGATCCCGCCGTCCACAAGGAAGTTGCTCGCCGTGACGAACGAGGCGTCGTCACTGGCCAGGAACGCGACCGCGGCCGCCATCTCCTCAGGCCGGCCGAACCGGCCCATCGGCACGTGTACCAACCGGCGCCCGGCCCGCTCGGGGTCCTTGGCGAACAGCTCCATCAGCAGCGGCGTGGCCACCGGG
The DNA here is from genome assembly GCA_963724535.1 of uncultured Actinomycetota bacterium. GTDB lineage: Bacteria > Actinomycetota > Actinomycetes > Actinomycetales > Kineosporiaceae > JADJPO01. The sequence continues at coordinate 37,252 of CAVRVD010000026.1, read as the reverse complement.
CCGGGCGACAGCGCATTGACCCGCACGCCCTGCCGCGCGAACTGCACCCCGAGCTCTCGGGTCATCGCCAGCACGCCGCCCTTGCTCGCGGTGTAGCTGATCTGCGAGGTGGCAGCGGCGAGCGTGGCGACGAACGAGGCCGTGTTGATGATCGAGCCCTTCTTGCGCTCGAGCATGTACGGCAGCACGGCCTGACAGCCCAAGTAGACCGAGGTCAGGTTGACCTCCTGCACCCGACGCCAGGCCTCCAGGGGGGTGGTCAGGATCGAGTCGTCCTCCGGCGGGGAGATGCCGGCGTTGTGAAAGGCGACGTCGACCTGGCCGTAGGCCTTCACGGTCTCGGCGTACATCCGCCCGTTGTCCTCGCGGCTGGTCACGTCGACCTTGAGGAACATGCCGTTCAGCTCGGCGGCCAGTGCCTCGCCGGCCTCGGGGTTCACGTCGGCGACGACAACAGTCGCCCCCTCGGAAGCCAGCCGGCGCGCGCTGGCAGCGCCGATGCCGCTCGCGGCGCCGGTGATGACGGCGACCTGGTTCTCGAAGCGGTTCACCGGACTCCCACTCTCCCAACAGATATACTCAAGACCCGCACCGATCGGGCATCGGCCCGTCAGTCGGTGGCGATGAAGACGTTCTTCACCTCGGTGAACGCCGCCAGCGCATCGGGGCCGAGCTCACGACCCAGGCCCGACTGCTTGAAGCCACCGAACGGCGTGGCGTACCGCACCGAGGAGTGCGAGTTCACCGACAGGTTCCCCGAGTCCACCCCGCGGACCACCCGCAACGCCCGGCCGACGTCCCGGGTCCAGATCGAGCCGGACAGGCCGTACTCGGTGTCGTTGGCCATCGCGATCGCCTCGGCCTCGTCCTCGAAGGGCAGTACCGCCACCACCGGACCAAACACCTCCTCGCGCCACACCCGGTCGCCGGCCGAGCGGGGCAGGACGACGGTCGGCGGGTACCAGAACCCCGGCCCGGACGGCGCCTCACCCCGGAAGGCGACGTCGACATCGTCCTCGGCGTCCTCGACGAAGGAGCGGACGACGGTGCGCTGGCCGGCCGAGATGAGCGGCCCCATCTCGGCGTCCTCGGCGTCGGGGGCGCACACCTTCACACCCTTCACCGCCCGCTCGAGCAGCTCCAGGAACCGGGAGTACACACTGCTCTGGATCAGGATCCGGGACCGTGCGCAGCAGTCCTGCCCGGCGTTGTCGAACACTCCGTACGGCGCGGTGGCCGCGGCCTTGTCAAGGTCGGCGTCGGCGAAGACGATGTTGGCACTCTTGCCGCCCAGCTCCAGGGTGACCCGCTTGACCTGGGTCATCGCCCGCGCCGCGATCCGCGTGCCCACCGCGGTCGACCCGGTGAACACGATCTTGCGGACCAGCGGGTGCTCGACGAGGCGCTGGCCTACCACGCTGCCCTTGCCGGGCAGCACCTGGAACACCTCCGGCGGGATGCCAGCCTCGCGGGCCAGCTCCCCGAGCCGGATCGCGGTCAGCGGGGTGAGCTCGGCCGGCTTGAGCACCACCGGGCAGCCCGCGGCCAGGGCCGGGGCGAACCCCCAACCGGCGATCGGCATCGGGAAGTTCCAGGGCACGATCACCCCCACCACTCCGACCGGTTCGGCGAAGGTGAGGTCGATACCGCCGGCCACCGGGATCTGTCGGCCGACCAGGCGTTCCGGGGCGGCGGCGTAGTAGTGCAGGACGTCCCGGACGTTGCCGGCCTCCCAGCGGGCGTTGCCGATGGTGTGCCCGGCCCCATGCACCTCCAGGGCGGCCAGCTCCTCGACATGGGTGTCGACGGCCTCGGCGAAGGCGCGCAGCAGCCGAGCGCGGTCGGCCGGGCCGACGGCCCGCCAGGCCGGCCAAGCCGCATGCGCCCGCTCGATCGCGGCGTCGGTGGCCGCGACGTCGGTCTGCTCGATCTCGGCGACCACATGCTCGGTCGCCGGGTCGATGACCTGGTACGTGGTCATCGGACGCCGCCCACCACGATCACATCCGCTCGAAACATCGCACTCGCTCCCAGTCGGTGACCGCGGACTCGAAGGCCGCCAGCTCGACGTCCGCGGCGTTGACGTAGTGGTCTACCACGTCATCGCCCAAGGCGTTACGGGCCAGTACCGAGTTGGCGAAGGCTTCGCGGGCCTCACGCAGCGTCGTGGGCACGCGGGCTCGGCCGGCCGCGTAGGCGTTGCCGACCAGGGCCGGCTCCAGCGGCAGCTCCATATCGATCCCCCACAGCCCTCCGGCCAGCATCCCGGCCAGGGCCAGGTAGGGGTTGACGTCCGCGCCGGGTACCCGGTTCTCCACCCGCAACCCGGCACCCTTGCCGACCACGCGGAGCGCGCAGGTCCGGTTGTCCTCCCCCCAGGCGATCGCGGTCGGAGCGAACGACTCCGGCTGGAACCGCTTGTAGGAGTTGATGTTCGGCGCATACAGCAGGGTGAAGTCGCGCATCGTGGCGAGCACCCCGGCGACGAACGAGGCGAAGACGCGGCTGCGGCCCGGACCGGCCCCGCTCTCCTGCTGAGCCGCGGCGGACCCGGCCGACCCGGCCGACCCGGCGAACACGGCGTCCCCGCTCACCCCGCGCAGGCTCATGTGGATGTGGCAGGAGTTACCCTCCCGCTGGTCGTACTTGGCCATGAAGGTGAGGGCCTTGCCGTTCCGGGCGGCGATCTCCTTGGCGGCGGTCTTGTAGACGACGTGCTGGTCGGCGGTGGTCACCACGTCGGCGTACTTGATCGCGATCTCGTGCTGGCCGTCGTTGCACTCGCCCTTCGCCGACTCCACGACCAGGCCGGCCCGGTCCATGTGGTTACGGATGTCACGCAACAGCGGCTCCACCCGGCCGGTGCCCAAGATCGAGTAGTCGACGTTGTAGCGGTTGGCCGGGGTCAGACCCCGGTAGCCGGCGTCCCAGGCCTGCTCGTAGGTGTCGTCGAAGACGATGAACTCGAGCTCGGTGCCGGCATAGGCGACGTAGCCCATGTCAGCGGCGCGTTCGGCCTGCGCCATCAGGATCTGCCGCGGCGACTGCCGGACGGGCTTGCCGTCCAGCCAGAGCAGGTCGCACTGGACCATCGCCGTGGACGGGTGCCAGCTCGCCGCCCGCAGCGTGGCCAGGTCCGGGCGCAGCACGAAGTCGCCGTAGCCCTTCTCCCAGCTGGAGATCGCGTACCCGCCGACGGTGTTCATGTCGACGTCGACGGCGAGCAGGTAGTTGCAGGCCTCCGTGCCGTGCGCCAGCACCTCGTCGGCGAAGTAGCGCCCGTGCACCCGCTTGCCCTGCAGCCGGCCCTGCATGTCGGTGAACACCACCAAGACGGTGTCCACCTGACCGGCCTTGATGGCGTGCTTGAGCTTGTCCAGTGCCATCGGCGCCGAGATCTCTGCCATGGCGAGCATGGTCCCGTATCGGTGGGCTCCTCGTCTGCCCGGTCCGGGATCGGACGGCGCGCCGCGCTGTCCGGGTCAGGCGGCCAGCGCCTCCAGGGCCCGCGCGGCCTCGCGACGGCGCACCTGGGCCCAGAGGATCGGGCCGAGCACCACGGCGAGCGCCAACACCACCCCCAGCGCCACGGTCGGGACACCGAGGAGCTTCAGCCCGGAGGCGACCAGTACCAGCGCCAGCGCGCGACGGATGATCCAGCCCGGGGCCCGGGAGGACATCTGCGCCCCCAGGTAGACCCCGGGGATCGAGCCGAGCAGCAGCGAGGCGGTCAGATCCAGCTGGAAGTCACCGAACAGCATGTGGCCCAACGCCGCACTGGCCACAAGTGGCACCGCCTGCACCAGGTCGGTGCCGACCAGCCGGTTGGCGGTCAGCGTCGGGTACAGGGCCAGGAGCGCGATGATGATCAACGATCCGGAGCCCACCGATGTCATCCCGACGATCAGCCCGCCGGCGGCCCCGACCAGCACCGTCGGCAGCGGTCGGACGACGACTGGTGCTCCGACCGGCGCCGATACCGCCGCCGCACCGTACCGCTTGGCGGCCTGGCGCCGTACCCGGGCCAGCATCGTCCGGTAGGCCTTGTAGACCAGCCCGGCGGCGGCGACCAGAAGGGCGACGCCGAGGCTGACCTTGACCACGGCCTGAACGTCGCCGGAGTTGCCGAGTGCGCGAAGCACCAGCACGCCGGCGAAGGCGCTGGGTGCCGACCCGACCATCAACCAACGCACCAGCGACCAGTCGATGGTGCCGCGCCGCATGTGCACCCAGCCGCCGACTGGTTTCATCACCGCCGAGGCGACCAGATCACTGGAGACCGCGGCCAGCGGGGCGATGCCGAAGAACAGGACCAGGACCGGCGTCATCAGGGCTCCTCCGCCCATCCCGGTCAGACCGACGACGAAGCCGACCACGAGGCCAGCGACCACCACGGCGACATCCACGGCTGCTACCTGCTCCTCACGTGACCCGCCGCCGCCCCCCTACCGGGGGCAGGTCGAACCGTCGATCGAGCCATCGTCGCCTTCGACCAGTAGGCCCCGTTGCTGAAGGACTCGCCACACCTCGTCGACGCAGGAGGTGAGGTCCCGCCCCGTGGTGTCGATCACGACATCCGCGTCGGTGGGCCTCTCGTAGGGCGAGGATATTCCGGTGAACTCGGGAACCTCGCCGCGCCTGGCCCGGGCATAGAGGCCCTTGCGGTCGCGTCGCTCACACTCGGCCAGCGGGGTGGCGACGTGCACCAGCACCATGACCCCGCCGGACTGTTCCACCATTCGGCGTACCTCGGCGCGCCCGCGCGCGAACGGGGCGATCGGGGCGGCGACCGCCATCCCGCCGTGCCGAGCGACCTCGGCCGCCACGAAGCCGATCCGGGCGATGTTGGCCGCCCGGTCCGCAGCCGTGAACCCCAGCCCGGCGGACAGCAGCCGGCGCACCTCGTCGCCGTCCAGCAGGCTGACGGTGCGCAGCCCGGCGTCCAGCACGCGCTCGGCGAGCGCCTTGGCGACCGTGGACTTGCCCGATCCGGACAGACCGGTGAAGAACACCACCAGGCCCTGCCGGTGCTTCGGCGCGGCGGCATGGGCCAGCTCGGTGGCGAAGGCGGGATGGGCGTTCGGGTCCTGGCTCGTCGGCGACAGGTCAACCATCTCGTCGCCGCCGTAGGACCGCGCGACCCTCTCCAGCAGGTGGTCATGGCCGACCGGCAGGGCCACCGGGACGACGACCGGTTCCTCCTCCAGCTCGGCCGCCACGCCGCGGACGGCACGCAGCAGCGCCTCCGAGGACAGCGAACCCGGGCCGGCGGCGGTCCGGTCGGCCCCGACCAGCACCACCCACAGCAGCCGGGACCGCTGGTTGGCGAGCAGGTCGGTGAGCAGCCTGACCCCGGAGTCGGTCAGCGGGCCGGTGACCGGCACGGCGAAGACCCGCCGCCCAGCGGTGTCCGCGGTGGCCAGTCCGGCCAGCCGGGTGCGCACCTGGGCCGGGGTGAGCCGGTGGCTACGCAGCGGCGGATGGGAGAACGGGCGCAGAGCACTGAGCCGACCGTCCTCGCCGAGCGCCGCGACCGGGGTGCCCTCGGCGTCCTCGATGATCTGACCGGTGCCGGTCCGCTCGGGCGGGACGGCATCCTCCGGCAGCCGGGGCAGCGCGCCGGTGACAACCAGCTCGACGAGGTCGAGGACGGCGGGCCCGGGGTGCCAGGCGGTCCACCCGGTCCGCGGGGCCTGGCCCGGCAGCGGGACGGACGCAGGGTCAGGACCAGGCACCGGTCGATGGTGTCACACAGCGCGGCCGCGCCGTCCCTCGCGGTGAGACGAGGGACGGCGCGGCCGACTGTGACTGATCAGTGGGTGCTGGTCGGGCGGCGCCGCTCAGTTGTCGCCGCTCAGTTGTCGCCGCTCAGTTGTCGCCGCTCAGTTGTCGCCGCGGAGAATGGCCAGCAGGCGCAGGATCTCCAGGTACAGCCAGACCAGGGTGACCACCAGGCCGAAGGCAGCCGTCCAGGCGTACGGCTTGGGCAGGCCGTTGCGGATCCCCTGCTCGATGAAGTCGAAGTCGAGCACCAGGAACAGCGAGGCGAGCACCACGCCGAAGGCGCTGAGCCCGATGGCGAGAATGCCGCCGCCGGCGTAGATGCTGGTCCACACGCCGGCCATGGCACCGAACAGGTGCACCAGGCTGAACACCAGGTAGCCGGCCCCGGCGATCAGCAGGACCTTGGTGAACTTCGGCGAGTTGCGCACGACGCCGGTCTTGTACAGGAACAGCATGGTTGCGAAGGCGCTCAGGGTGCCGACGATCGCATGCACGATGATGTCGTTGCCGGCGAAGTAGGCGTAGATGCTGCTCAAGCCACCGACGAAGACGCCCTCGATGAGGGCGTAGCCGAACATCAGGGCGGGGTTGGGGCGCTTCCTGAAGCCGATGACCAGGGCGAGCACCAGGCCGACCAGGCCGGCGCCCAGGACGATGCCGAAGCCCGGCTTGATCGCGAAGGTCGGGACGGCGGTGACCAGCAGCGCGCCGAACAGGGCGGAGGTGCGGACCACGACATCGTCGAGGGTCATTCGGCCGGTCTGCACCGACGTTGCCGACGGGGCTCGGTACATGTCCTCCAGCTGGGTGGCGCTGGCGGTGTCGAATGTGGCATAGCCACCCCGCTGGAACCCCTCGGAACGGTTGAAGACGGGGTTGCTGCTGTGCATCGGTCCCCTCCAGGGATCGAAACGTCGGCCCGGGACCGTCCCGGGCCACCAGCCGTCCGGTCGGCGCCGCACGGCTGGTACTTACGGTAATGCTCAACGGGCCGATTTTGGTTCCCGAGACGCCACGGCGCCCGGCGAACCACCCGAACCGATGCCTTAGCGGCGCCGCCGGGACTCGCAGGCAGCGACCCGACCCGGCGCCCCGAGGTACACGATGATGCGCGACGTCGTGGGCCTAGCCCGACGTCGCGGGCGGGTCGTACTTCGGTTGGTAGAGCGTGATCGGCCTCCGACTGCCCGGCACCCTCAGGCGAGCGGTGGTCCCCCAGCCCTCGTCCCGGACCTCGTCGACGAACTCAGCACCCCTCGTGGCCAGCTCCGCCATCGTGGAGTCCAGGTCGTCACACATCAGCGAGACGTCGAACTGCTGATCAGTGGAACCGCTGTGACCCTCGTACTCCCAGGAGCTGGGATGCACCCCCAGCTCGCTGGGGCCCGACTTGAAGATCAGCCAGCCACCGCCGGTGTCGGTGCCGGGGAGCTCCAAGACGTCACGGAAGAAGGCGCGGGCAGCGTCCGGGTCCTCGGCGTAGAGCAACGTGTGCACCGCGGTGATCATAGATCCATCCTATGACCGCGGGCGAACGGCGCGCCCTCGCGGTCCTGACCGGCTCCTCCGTCAAGCTCATGGCACGCGAGTCCACCGGAGCCCCGAACGACCCGCGAGCCCCAGATGATCAGCGAGCGCTCTCTGGACCGCCTGAATCGGGCTGCGCTATGGTCCGGCTTGTTCCTCTGTGCCCGACATGTCGTGCTCGCTCGGATCGCATGTCGCCGTAAGGCCGGGCCCGAGTACGACGCCTCGGCACTACGGCGTCACGTCGGCACGTCGGCTGGAAGCCTCCGATGTCCCTGCAGGGGCATCGCGCCCCAGACCCGGAAGGGGAGACTGATGCGTCACCACGGAATGCTATCGCAGGAATCACTCTGGGGATCGAGGGCACGACGCCAGACCAGGAGGGGGACCGGCGGGCGACTGCTCGCCGTCGTGGGCGCCGTCGTGGCTGCGCTGGTGGCGCCGATCGGCAGCGCCGCCGGCGCTGAACCGGCGTCCCGGGCAGCTGTCGGCAGCCCCGTGGTTGGCGGCCCCCAGGTCCAGAAGGTGCAGAATCAGGCACCCGGTTTCGGGCCAAATGTGACGATCTTCGATCCGAGCATGCCGACCAGCGAGATCAAGGCCAAGTTCGACGAGATCCACGCCAAGCAGGTCGACAACGAGATGGGCACCGACCGCTATGGCCTGTACTTCCTACCGGGCACGTACGGCACCGACGAGGAGCCGCTGCAGGTCAAGGTCGGCTACTACACCGAGGTGGCCGGCCTGGGTGCCTCGCCCAGTGACGTGAAGATCAACGGGGCGATCGAGGTCTACAACCGATGCTTCGACGATCCCTCGAACCCCGAGTTCATCGGCTGCTTCGCGCTGAACAACTTCTGGCGCGGCATGTCCAACCTCACGATCAACGTGAACACACTCGGCCAGGGCGGGTGCGAGGCCACGGCGAACATGTGGGCCGTCTCGCAAGCCGTCTCGATGCGCCGGGTGGACGTCAAGGGCGGCAACCTGACGCTCATGGACTACTGCACGGGACCGTCCTTCGCCAGCGGCGGCTACATCGCCGACTCGAGGGTTGCGGACGCGTCCCTGCCAACCCAGGAGCTGATAAACGGCTCCCAGCAGCAGTGGTACGCGCGCAACAGCGAGGTCGGGATCTGGTCGAACGCCGTGTGGAACCAGGTGTTCTCTGGCATGGACTTCACAGACCCGAGCAAGGCACCGGTGGACGCCGCCTACCCGAACCCGCCATACACGGTGCTCGACAAGACTCCGCTGAGCCGGGAGAAGCCGTATCTCTTCCTCGACGCCGGCAAGTACCAGGTCCGCGTCCCGTCCGCGCGGTCCAACACCAGCGGCATCAGCTGGGCCGATGGCATGACGCCCGGCCGGACCATCCCGATCAGCGACTTCTTCGTCGCTGATCCGACTGACTCGGTGCAGGTGATCAACAACCAGCTCGCTCGCGGCAAGAACCTGATCCTGACCCCCGGCGTCTACGACGTCGCGAAGAGCATCTCCATCAAACGCGCCAACACGGTCGTCCTGGGCATGGGCCAGGCGACACTCACCGCCGTTAAGGGGGCCATCCCACTGACGATCGCCGACAAGCCGGGCATCATCGTGGCCGGCGTGACCGTCGACGCCGGCACGGTCAAGTCGCCGGTGCTGCTGGAAGTCGGCAAGCCCAACGGCAACAACGGGCGGAACAACAACGTCCCCAGCAACCCGACGACGCTCAGTGACGTGTACTTCCGCGTCGGCGGCCCGCACATCGGCAAGTCGGACGTCGCCCTCCAGGTCAACAGCGACAACGTCCTGATCGACCACACCTGGGTGTGGCGGGCCGACCACGGCGTCGAGGGCTTCAACTCCTCCGATGGGACCTTCGGCGACAACGAACGGTGGAGGACGAACATCGGGCGCAACGGCCTGGTGGTGACCGGTGACAACGTCACCGCGACGGGGCTGTTCGTCGAGCACTTCCAGGAGTACAACACCATCTGGAACGGCGAGAACGGCCGCGTGATCCTCTACCAGAACGAGCTGCCCTACGACCCGCCCACCCAGGCGGACTGGACGACTCCGGACGGCACCCTCGGCTGGGCCGGGTACAAAGTCGGCGACAAGGTCAAGAAGCACCAGATGTGGGGCGGCGGGGTATACGTCTTCAACCGGAACAACCCCGACATCGTCACCGAGAACGGCTACGAGGTTCCGAAGACGCCCGGCGTTAAGCTGATCCACGTCATGACGAAGAACCTCAGCGGCCCGGGCACGATCAACCACGTGGTCAACGGCGTCGGTGACGCAGTCGACGGCATCCCCGATCCCGGTGGTTCGGACCCGAACTACGAGGACCCGAGCTACGTGATCAGCTACCCGTGAGCTGAGCGGGCACGGGCCGGCGGACGGAGTCGAGCGCCGGGACGGCAACGTCACCCGCATCGGCTGGAGCATTCCCGAGGTCGCTGCGGCGAAGGTAAGGATGTCGAAACGTGACGCGGCGCGATGGGATCCTGACCTGGTGCTCGGGTTCATCTCCTACCGCCGCCGGGACTCGGCGTTCGCAGCTCAGGCGGTGCGCTACGCGCTTCAGGCGTGCGGTCACGACGGCGCGCAGGGAGTCGGCTCCGGGCGAGCGGAGCACCACAGTGGACCCGGCCGTCAGTCGCTCCACCGTGGTCTGTGCCAGGTGATCGACAAGCTGTGAGGGGGCGGTGGTGAGGGCGCGCGACCGTGGTGCCGCCAGCGATCCGATGAAGGCGACCACGGCCATGACCAGGAAGATCAACAAGAATGCCTCCGCGTCGCGGGCCGCGGCCTGGTGGAGCCCGGCGAAGATCGCGCTGCCCAGACCGATCAGCACGATGGAACCGATCGCCTCGCTGACCTGCATGGCAGCCGAGTTGGCGCCCTGCTCGCCGGACGGCGACAGGCACAGCACCAGCACGCTCAGTGACGTGACACCCAGACCCATCCCGAGCCCGGTGACGACCCAGCCCAGCGCCGCCGTCCAGACGGGGACCGCCGGGGACACCGACGCGGCCACGATCAGGATGCCCACCGCCACGAGAAGCAGACCGAAGGTGACCAGCTGGGTCCGGGGGAACCGGAGCTGTGGCCGGCCCTGGTACCACGCGCCGACGGCCCAGGTGAGCGCGCCACCGGTGAGGGAGGCGCCGGCCCACGTGGTGGCCAGGCCGCGCTCCTCGACCAGCATGAGCGGCACGAATGTGCTGGCGCCGAAGAACGCGCCGGCGAATATCCCGCGCAGTGCCACAAGGGTGGGTAGGCCGCGTTCGAGGCGCAGGGTTCCATGCGGCAGCAGCCGAGGAACGCTGGGGGCAAGCAGGACGACGGCCGCGGCCGCGAGTGCGAGAGACCACCACACCAGCTCCTGGCCGGCGTACTGGAGCAGACCCGTTCCGGCTGCGGCAGCCCCTGCCGGCACCAGCCGACTGCGCGACCGCACGGGTTCGCCTCCGCTGTCGGCCACTCCCATGCCGCGCAGGTGTGGCACGACGAGAAGGGTCGCCGCCACGAGCAGTGGGAGGACCAGCAGGAAGACCGCACGCCACGACACTCGGTCGGCGAGCAGGCCGGCGATGGGCGGCCCGACGAGCGCCGGGACGATCCAGCCGCCGGACATGGCCGAGAACACCCGAGGACGCAGGGACGCCGGGTAGGCGCGGGCGACGACCACGTACAGCGCCACGACGTTGAGGCCGGCTCCGAGGCCCTGGATGCCGCGGGCCACGATCAGAACCCACATCGACGGCGCGACGGCGGCCATGACCAGACCGACGGCGAACACGACGGACGCCGTGATGAACGGGATCAACGGTCCGCGGCGGTCCGAGAGCTCGCCGCCGGCCACCATCCCGATCAGGCTGGTCGTCAGAAAGATGGAGAACGCGAGCCCGTACCGGCTCAGGCCGTCGAGGTCGCGGGCGGCGACCGGCATGGCCGTGGACACGGCGATCGCCTCGAAGGCGACGGCGACCACGACAGCCACGACGCCGACCAGCAAGCGGCGGGCAGGCACGTCGAACCGCTGTTCGGGCGGGATGGCTTTCTGGGACGCCGGGTCGTCGCGCCGGGAAGTAGTTGAGGTGCCGTGGACCTCAGCGGTGATGGACATGGGGACGAGAGTGCATGCTCAAGTGAACTTGAGGTCAAGGGCGGGCGCCGCCAGGCCACAGGTCCGACGAGTTGCTGCCATCCATGATCAGCCCATGGTCTTCTGACCGTCGATGCTCTCCCTCAGGATGTCCGCGTGTCCGGCGTGCTGGGAGGTCTCCGCGACGATATGCAGGAACACCCGGCGGGCCGACCATCGGGCCCCGGGCGGGAACCACGGTGCCTGCGGCAGGGGCTGCGCGGCGTCCAGGTCGGGAAGGGACCTGACCAGGTCATCGGTCCGGGCCGCGACCCGCTCGTACTCCTCGAGAACCCCGTCCAGGCTCTCCTGCGGCAACAGGATGAAGGCGTTCGTCCATTCACTCCAGTCCGCGTTCGGGTCGGACGGGTCCGGACCGGACATCGCCAAGGGTCCATCGACGATGAACTCGGCCCACCGACGCTCGGTGAGGGCGACGTGCTTGACCAGACCTCCCAGGCTCAGGTCACTGACCGTGGGACGGAGCCGGGCCTGCTCGTCGGTCAGACCCCGCACCGTGTGCCGCAGCAACCCGCGGTGCTTGTCCAGAGTCTCCACCAGGTCTGCTCGCTCGCCGGCCACCGAGGGCTGAGGCCTCGCTCATGTGTGGTCTCCTCGCATCGTCGATGTACGGCCAGGCTAGTCAAGGTCACCGACAGCCGGGGCGTCGCCGAACATCCGTCCCGCTCGGGGGCACCGACACAGTGGCCACCCTCGCAGGAACGACACGCTTACTGACCCAGCGACGGTTCCCGCCCACCTCGTCCAGACGTGGCCGGTGCCGCGCCGTCGCGCCGAGCCGTGGTGGGCACCGCGAGGTGACGGAACAGATACACCGCGACCACATACAGCGGTGCCTTCAGCAGCAAGAGCGCCGCCCACGACCCGGTCGTCTCGGTGAAATCCGTGGCACCAGCGGCCAGCACGGTGGTCAGGATGTTCCCCGTGGCGTGCAGGACGACCGCAGGCCAGATGCTCTGCGTGAACAGGACGATGACCCCGAGGTAGAACCCGGCCAGCAGGGTGTCGATCAGCTGGAGCGCCGTCGTCGATGCCGCCGCCCCCGCCACCAGGTTCACGGCGTGAACGGCGCTGAACAACGCGGCACTCACGCCAAGAGCACCCACCACGCCGCGCCAGGTGCTGCCCCAGGCGCGCACCAACGCGTGGAGCACCAGGGCGCGGAAGGTCAACTCCTGAAGCAGACCACCGTCGACCAGGTTCTCGAAGACCAGCGCGGCGGCCAGCCCGGCGTCGGGCACCCGCACCCCGTCGGTCCCGAAGAACGCCAGGACATGGGCGACCGAGAGATAGACGACCAGCGGGATCATCAGCAGCCACGCGCGTCGCGTGCCGACGCGGGTGACCCCGGCCGACGTTGACCAGCCCAGGCCGTTCAGCACCACGAGCAACCCGAGGACGCCGACCAGCATGACGGCGCCTGACGCCAGCGCCGTGCCGGCTTCTGTTCCAGCCGGGTAGGCGGCGACCCCGGCCACGACCACGATGACCACGAACGCCAGCGCGACCGCCAGGCTGAACAGCACCGGAGAACGTGCCGCGAAGCCCGACAGGCGCTTCACGCCGCCTCCTCTCCCGAACCCGCCCCCCCGTCGCGGGTTCTCGGGCAGTAGACCTCCCAGTATCAGGGGCCGCCCGGGCCACCAGGCACGACACGAGCAGCAGGGTGTTCGACCAGCGCCAGCACGCGGCTGCTCATGAACCGAGCCGTCCGGACCGGGGCGCCCGACCGGGTCACCTCGACCACCTCGACCACGCCGCGGGCGATGCTCACCTCGACTCGCCGGCCCGCCCGGGTGGCGACGATCTCGTAGACAAGGGTCCGGTCACCCCCGTCGACGGCGATCTCAACCCGATCACCCTTCATGTCCCCGACACCACCCCGCCCACGGGGACACTCCCAGCGCGGTCGGTCCGCGTTGGGTCGGCGTGAGGTCCGAGCGCGACCGGCATCGCCGCCGCAGGAGTGCCAGGACCGAGGGCACGTCGGGCGCGTCAGCGCCGAGCAGGACCCCGGCCGACACGCCACTACCGCTTCGGGACGTCGTGGGCCAGGTCATACCCGTAGTCGCCCTGGAACCCCTCCGTCTCCGTCGCGACATACACCTCTGGATCGCCGTGCTGTCCGGCCTGCTTGGCCGCGGCGCCGGCTTGGGCCATGCTCTCGTGCGCCAGGTCGTACTGCAGATCCGGGCCCGGCTCGGGCACGGAGTCACCCTCTTGGACCGCCATGCATCCACTATTCGCTCGCCGGGGCGCTCGCGCCATAGCCAGGGCCTCCGGGCTCGGGTACCCCCGGCGGGACTCGAACCCGCACTGGGGCGCTTTTAAGGCGCCTGCCTCTGCCATTGGGCTACGGGGGCCACCGATCAGCCTAGGCCGACGGTGGCGATCCCACGGCAGTGTGGAGCGCGGCGTCCAGCATCTGCTCGGTCAACCGGCCGGTGAAGGTGTTCTGCTGGCTGACGTGGTAGCTGGCGACCAGCCGGACCGGTGGCCCCTGTGGTCGGACCAGCTCCACCACGACCCCATGTCCGAACCTCGGTCGCGGTGTCGGCACGCTCCAACCGCGGCGTGACGCGCAGCCCAACGCCACCTGCCAGGCGAACCCACCCAGAGCGAGCAGCGAGCGCAGGGTCGGCTCGAGCAGTTCCACCTCCCGGTCCAGCCACGGCGCGCAGGTGTCCCGCTCGGCCGGGCTGGGGGTGTTGCCCGGCGGCGCGCAGCGCACCGCCGCGGCGATCCGGACGCCGTCCAGGTGCTGGCCGTCGCCGTGGTGGCGGCTGTGCGGGACGGCGGCCAGCCCGGCCCGGTACAGCGCGGCGAAGATCCAGTCCCCGGACCGGTCCCCGGTGAACACCCGACCGGTCCGGTTACCGCCGTGGGCGGCCGGTGCCAGGCCGAGCACCAGCAGGTGCGCCGCCGGGTCGCCCCAACCAGGAACCGGCCGGCCCCAGTAGGTCTCGTCGGCGAAGGCCCGTCGTCGGGTGCGGGCCACCTGCTCCCGCCAGGCCACCAGCCGCGGACAGGCGCGGCAGGCACTGACCCGCTGGTCGAGGTCTGCCAGATCGGCGGCCGACGCGGCGAGCCGGACCACCGCGTCGGCGCCGACGGTCACCGGCTCGGGCTCGGCACCGGGGTCGGGGAGGTCGCCGGGGTCGAACCCGGCGAGGCAGCCAGGTTCGAAGGTGCCGGTGACGGGGTTGCCGGGGGCTGTGCAGAGGCCGGGTCCGACGGCGGCAGCAGAACCCGCGGCGCCGACGCCGGGTCAGGTGCCGGGTAGGTCGGCTCCCCGACCTGTCGGCCCTCATCGAGACCCCCCTCACCACTCGACCCTCCTTCGCGGACCTCGACCTGGCGCAACGGGTAGACGTTCCAGGCCTGGCCGCCGCGGTCGGTTACCTGGGGGACCTGGGCGGTGCCGCGGGGCAACCCGTCCACCGTCGTGTCCCACCACAGGGGCAGACGAGCCGACTGGCCGACGTCCAGCGGTCTGCCGTTCTCGTCGAACAGCTGCACTCCATACAGGGGACGTCCCTCGCTGTCGTAGGGCAGGACGTTTCGCACCTCGACGCCGTTGAGCCACAGGCCATCCTGCGGAATCACCGCCGATTCCACGTAGGCCGTGCTCGGGGTCAGCACCTGGCCGAGCACGGGCAGGAACATCAGCACCGCCAGGGCGTTGACGACGCGCACCACCCAGCGAGCAAGACCGGAGCGAGCCGCCAGTCGGCGTCGGCCGACCTCGACGCTCACCACCGCGAGGACGAGGAACGGCAGCACCGCCCCGGCCGGCGAGCCGGCGAACAGCAGCACGATCACCCCGGCCCTGCTCACCCACCACACCGGACGCATGGTCAGCGCGAAGTCCCGCACTCCCGGCCACCACCGTTGCCCGGCCAGCCGTGCCGTCCAGCGTCGGCGGGTGGCGGCGAGCCGCTCGCCCACCCCGGGCCGCCCCGCCGCCGCGGCCCGGGGCGGCAGACCCGCCGCGGAGCGCAGCTCAGCGGCGTACGCCGCGGGCGCGCCGAAGACGACGGCCGGATCGCCGTCCGGGGTCGACCGGTCGGCCAGCGCGTCGTCCAGGTCGGCCTCCAGTCCCCCGACCAGCTCGTCGACCTCATCGGTGGACAGGTCATCCAGCTCGCGGCGGACCGCCGTGACGTAGGCGGCCACCTCAGGGCGCACGGTTGCAGTCATCGCACGGCCTCCTCGGACCGGGTCGGGACGGGGCGGGCCGGTAACGGCCGGGTGTCGGCCACTGCGGTGGTCGCGGTGGCGAGCAGCCCGGAGAGGGTGTCGGCGAACGTGGCCCAGGTGCGGGACTGCTCGGCGAGCAGCTGCCGCCCGGCGGAGTTGATCCCGTAGTACTTGCGGTGCGGCCCCTCGTCGGACGGCACCACGTACGAGGTCAGGGCACCGGCGCTGTACAGGCGGCGCAGGGTGCCGTAGACCGAGGCGTCCCCGACGTCGTCCAACCCCGCCGTCCGCAGCCGGCGGACCACGTCGTAGCCGTATCCGTCCTCCTGGGAGACCACCGCCAGCACGGCCACGTCGAGCACCCCCTTGAGCAGCTGGGTCGTGTCCATCTCGCCTCCTGACGATGACCTGCGAGCCCGGCGCTGGTGTGGTGGGTACGGGTTGCAACACTACTACACAATCCGCAGTACTGTGCGGACGACATCAGATTCGGAGAGTCGTTATCAGCCAGTCCGCTCGGGACGACCGCGAGCTCAGCCGGCCAGGTAGGCCCGGGCGAAGCGGAGCGCGGTCTCCTCGGGTTCGGAGCTGACGAAGGCGACGACGCAGCCCTTGTGCAACCAGGACCCGATGGTCGAGCCCTTGCGGAAGGCGACGACCACCGTGCGCTTCTCGCCGTCCACGGTCACCGCGCGGGTGCGCAGGGTGTAGCCCTTGCCGCTCATGCCCTGGACCAGGCCGGTGACCAGGGTGGAGACCACCTCGGAGTCCTCCCAACTCGCGGGCTCGACCGTCATCGCCGCCGCCGACCCGATGTCGGTCCCGCTGCGCCGGACGGCGCGGACCGTCGGCGCGCTGAGCACGCCGTGGTAGCCGGCTGCGACCGGCGTGAACGCCTTGGCCACGGCCTTCGGGGCCTTGGCGTAGGTGTAGCCCTCAACCTCCGCCAGGTCCGGAGGAACCAGGACGGCCTGACTCGTCGTCGGGCTGGGGACCAGGTCGGGGGTTGGGCTGGCGGACGGTCCGGACGACGACTGCGCGCCGGCGTCGGCTGCCGCCGGCGAGGCGCCGCCGGCGAGGACGCCGCTCGAGGACGCCGAGGGCTCGGGCGTTGCGGTCGGGACCACACTCTCCTGGCCCAGCGCCCCCAACGGGCCCTGCCACTCCCCGTCGGAGCACCCGGACGCGGTCAGCGCCAGGACGACGCAGCCGACCACCGGGACGACCCGAGCGACACGGTCAACCACGCTGCGTGACGGGCGGTTCGGGCCTCTCCCCCGAGACACACGGCGCCGGTGGGACTGCACCCCGCCACCGTACCCGCCGTCGGTGCGGCGCTCGGCACCCCAGTCTCGACCGACCCGAACGGTCCGACGCATGCCGCGTCCGCCGACCGGCTCACCCGGCGCCGCCCAGCGACCAGGCGATGCCGTCGAGGATGTCGTGCTCGCTGGTGTACACCTCGGTCAGCCCGGCCGCGGCGCCGACCCGCTCCAGCACCCGCTGCCAGATCAGCGCGCCAGGGCCGATCACATCCACCCGGCCGGGGTGCACGTAGGGCAGTCCGGCCCGTCGCGGCCGGGTCATGGCCACCAGGTCGGCGCAGGCGGCGACCACCGCGGCCACGTCGAGGCGGGCGCCGTGGATCCGGGCGGAGTCGTAGCGCTCCAGCCGCAGCGTATGGGCAGTGACCGTGGTGACCGTGCCGGCCACGCCGACCAAGGCCTGGGCGCGGCCCAGGTCGACGGCGGCGGCCGCGGCGTCCAAGGCCTGGCCGATGTCCTGCTCGGCCGCCGAGGTGAGCGGGTCACCGTGCCGTTCGTGGAGCCGGACGCAGCCCAGGTCCACGGAGGCGGCCGCTTCCACCCCACCGGCCAGGGTGCCCAGGACGAGCTCGGTCGAGCCACCCCCGATGTCGACGACGAGCACCCGAGTGGAGTCGGCCAGGCCGGTGAGCCCGCGGGTGGCCCCGTCGAAGGACAGCCGGGCCTCGACGTCCCCGCTGACCACCTGCGGCTCGGTCCCGAACAGGTCCCGGACGGCGGCCACGAACACGTCCCGGTCGGCGGCGTCCCGGGTCGCGGAGGTGGCGACGAACCGGATCGCCTGCACCTGCGCCGCCCGGCAGCGCGCGGCATACTCGCCCGCGACGTCCAGGGTTCGGGCCAGGGCGGCGGGGTCGAACCGGCCGGTGCGGTCCACGCCCTGACCGAGGCGGACGATCTCCAGGCGCCGATCGACGTCGGTCAGCACGCCTGCCTCGGCATCCACGTCGGCGACCAGCAGCCGCAGCGAGTTGGTGCCGCAGTCGACCGCGGCGACCCGGCGGGTCCGGCTCATCCGGGGCGCCCTTCGTCCGACCGGCCCACTGACCTCGACACCTCAGAGATCGACACCTCAGAGATCGACACCTCGGACGGCGCGAGGCACGGCCCGGCGACACCCCAGTCCTCGAGCAGCGCCAGGGCCTCGTCGCCGAGCGGGTTGACGCCCGGTCCGGCGGCCAGGGCGTGGGCGACCAGGACGTGCAGACACTTGACCCGGTCGGGCATACCTCCGGCCGAGACCCCCTCGATCTCGGTGACCTGACCCAGCTCGGCCCGTCGGCGCAGGTAGTCCTGATGGGCGCCCCGGTAGCGATCCGCCAGGTCGGCGTCCTCGCCGAGCCGGCGGGTCATCTCGGCCATCAGCCCACCCGCCTCGAGGGTGCCGATCGCCGAGGTGGCCCGAGGGCAGGTCAGGTAGTAGCTGGTCGGGAAGGGCGTGCCGTCGGCCAGCCGGGGGGCGGTGCGCACCACGTCCGGCAATCCGCAGCGGCAGCGGTGCGCGATCGCGACCACCCCGCGCGGCGGGCGGGCGAGCTGGGCCCGCACCGCGGCCAGGTCCGCGCGGTCGACGACGCCCGTCTCGGAGGGCACCCGCTCAGACTAGGGCGCGGTCGTCGGCTCGGATCGATCGGGGCGGTCGGGGCGGACGGCGAGGCACCCGGAGGTGGCCGCCGGCCAGGTCAGGGCCCGATCGGCGGCCAGCCGGGCGTCGAGGGCGGACCGGCCGGGTCCGGAGTGGAACTGCGTGAGCCGGCGGGTGTCGAGGTCGGCGTAGCCATCGATGACCTCGATCCAGCCCGCGACCTGGCCACGGGTGTGGTCGGCGAGGTAGTTGACCAGATGCAGCACCTTGGCGGAGCGGGCGAGCAGGCGCATGTGTACCGAGACCTCCGCTGCGACGTCCACCTCCCGTGCATACATGAGGTGCTGCTCGAGGGCGAACATCCCGCGTCGGTCGGTGCGGGCGTGCTCGGCACCCAGGCCCATCCGCTCGAAGATCTCCCACTCGGCGTCGTCGTACAGGGCCAGGTAGTAGCGCACGTTCATGTGGCCGTTGGCGTCCCCGAACTCGGCCGGGACCTGCCGGCGCCGGCTGCCGGGTAGGGCGACCACGTCGGCGTAGGAGGGCAGCCCGGGCACGTTGGCTCACCCGTCCGTAGCCGATGCCAGCGCGGCACCGGACGGCTGCTTTCCGCCGGAGCCGACCGCGGGCTCCGGATCGGCAAGCCCGTACGGGTCCGGCACCGCGCCCTGCCGGGTCGTCGGGTCCCCAGCGGTCTCGATGGAGCGCCACAGCGTGCCGTACCAGGGCCGGGACAGGTCCGGCTCGGGGACGGCCACCGAGGCGTCGCGGGGATCTGCGGAGACCGGCGGCGCCACGTCGTCCAGGACGGTGAGCGCCACCTCACCGGGCTTGACGTAGTGCAACCGGTCGCGGGCCTGGGCGGCCACGTAGACGGGGTCGTCCCACCGGGCCCGCTCAGCGGTCAGCGCGGCCACGTCGGCCTGCAGCCGGCTGACCTCGTCGCGGGCCGCGGCGATCTGGGACCGCTGGCTCACCCAGGGCCGCACGTAGGGGGCGACCAGCAGGGTGAGCACGACCAGGACGCCGGCCATGGCGGTCGCCGGCCGGATCACCGGCGGCCGCGGTGGGGCGGAGCGGGTGGCCCTCAGTGAGCGTCCGGGCCCGCCGGGGCGGTGCGTCCCGGGTCGCGCGGCCGGGCGACCCGCCGCCCCACGGGCCCGACCGGGCCGCCCTTCGGAGCGGGTGCTCGGCGCCGAACGCCCGCCGGCGGACGCGGAGTCCGATGCCCCGGGATGGGGTCTCGCGGCGGTGGCCCTGGTGGCGTTGGACTTCGCAGAGCCCGACTTCGCAGAGCCGGACTTCGAAGAGCTGGACTTGGCAGTGCTGGACTTGGCAGCGGATGACGAGGCCGACCCCGACACCGGGCTGGTGCGGGTGGGCTGGGACCGGGGTCGAGGTGCGGGAGGACGTCGAGCCGTCACCAGACCTCACCTCCCGCACACGTACCTGCTTCGTCACTGTGCACCAGAGAGAACTTCAGCCTCAGAGTTCTCTCTCGTCACACGCGCATCACAGACCTTCGCACGTCGGACGGCGCAGGTCTCGGCAATCCGGCATGACCCGTCGACGTGTCGCGTGGGGCGGTTGTGACTGAGGTGACGAAAGGGGTGACGAACGTGCGCGCAACGACCCGGAGGCCGTGGCGGCGGACGGGACGTCAGGCGAAGCCAGTCCCGGGCGGGCCACGACCTCCGGGTCGTGGACGGGCCTAGCTGACCGTGAACCGGGGGAACGCCGCGGCGCCGGCGTAGACCGCGGCGTCGTCCAACTCCTCCTCGATCCGCAGCAGCTGGTTGTACTTGGCGACCCGCTCGGACCGGGCCGGGGCACCGGTCTTGATCTGCCCGCAGTCGGTGGCCACGGCCAGGTCGGCGATGGTGGTGTCCTCGGTCTCGCCGGAACGGTGGCTCATCATGCAGCGGTAGCCGCTGCGGTGGGCCAGCGCCACGGCGTCCAGGGTCTCGCTCAGCGAGCCGATCTGGTTGACCTTGACCAGCAGCGCGTTCGCGGCGCCCATCTCGATGCCCTTGCGCA
The DNA here is from genome assembly GCA_963724535.1 of uncultured Actinomycetota bacterium. GTDB lineage: Bacteria > Actinomycetota > Actinomycetes > Actinomycetales > Kineosporiaceae > JADJPO01. Next base: position 16,632 of record CAVRVD010000026.1, on the reverse strand, counting down.
GCCGGACCGGGTTGGTCACGAACAGGTCGTCACCGACCAGCTGCACCCGCGAGCCGATGGCCTGGGTGATCGCCGTCCAGCCCTCCCAGTCGTCCTCGTCCAGCGGGTCCTCGATGGAGACCAGCGGGAAGTCGTTGACCAGAGCGGTGTAGTACTCGGCCATGTCGTCGGCGGACTTGGCCGCGCCCTCGAAGGTGTAGGCGCCGTCCCCGAAGAACTCGGTGGCCGCGACGTCCAGGGCCAGGGCGACGTCCCGCCCGAGGTGGAAGCCGGCCTGGTCGACGGCCTCGGCGATCACCTCGAGTGCCTCCCGGTTCGTCGGCAGGGACGGCGCGAACCCACCCTCGTCGCCGAGCCCGGTGGCGTATCCCTTGCCCTTGAGCACCGACTTGAGCGAGTGGTAGATCTCGGCCCCCCAGCGCAGCGACTCGCGGAAGCTGGCCGCGCCGATCGGGGCGACCATGAACTCCTGGATGTCGACGCCGCCGTCGGCGTGCGCGCCGCCGTTGAGGATGTTCATCATCGGTACCGGCAGGACGTGCGCGTTGGGCCCGCCCACGTAGCGGAACAGCGGCAGACCGGCCGACTCCGCGGCGGCCTTGGCCACGGCCAGGGACACCCCGAGGATCGCGTTGGCGCCCAACGACCCCTTGTTGTCCGTGCCGTCCAGATCCATCATCGCCTGGTCGATCATCCGCTGGTCGGAGGCGTCGTAGCCGAGCAGGTCCGGCCCGATCTGGTCCATCACCGCGGTGACCGCCTGCTCCACCCCCTTGCCGCCATACCTTCCCTTGTCGCCGTCGCGGCGCTCGACGGCCTCGAAGGCACCGGTGGAGGCGCCCGAGGGAACGGCGGCGCGGGCGATGGTGCCGTCGTCCAGCGCCACCTCGACCTCGACGGTGGGGTTGCCTCGTGAGTCAAGAATCTCGCGAGCGCCTACGGCTTCGATTGTGGCCACGGTCTCTCCTGGAGTGGGTCCGGCAACGATGTGGGGGCGCGCGGCGATCGCGAAGGCGGTCACCGCGCTGCTCTCGGCTCAACCCTATCCAGCCCGGGCGACAGCCCCGGACGGGCCGGACGTCCCGCCGTGCGCCGGGCTGCCTGCATGCCTCGTCACCCGGCCGCGTCAGAGCGGCCTGTCGGGTCGGGTGGCGAGGTGAGACAGCGCGGCGCGCAAGGTGGCCTCGGCGTCGCGGCCCTGGGCGCGTGCCGACTGGACGGCGTCCAGCAGCGCCGCCGCCAGCGCGTCGTCCAGCTCGGGCCGGACGTCCCCGAGCCGGTCGAGCATCTTCTGGGCCCGGGCCAGCGCCGGCAGGCTCGCCGGAATCCCCTCGAAGACATGCTCGCGCCGCTTCTCCGCGGCTTTGATCTGCTCCCAGTTCACCGACACCTCCTCCGCCCCGGTGACCTCGACGTCGGCGAACACGTGCGGGTGGCGGCGAACCAGCTTGGCCACGATGGCGGCGGCCACCTCGTCGATGCCGAACGGCGCCTCGGTGTCCTCCTGGGCGATCCGGGCGTGGAAGACGACCTGGAGCAGCAGGTCACCGAGCTCCTCCAGCAGGTGCTCGCGGTCCGGGCCGCCTACGGTGCCAGTCCCCTCGACCGCCTCGATGACCTCGTGGGTCTCCTCGAGCAGGTAGGGCAGCAGGCTGTGATGGGTCTGCTCGGCGTCCCAGGGACACCCGCCGGGCGAGCGCAGCCGGTCCATCACCGCCACCAGGTCGAGAAGCCGGGCCCCGGGCAGGTCGTAGGAGCCCGGCAGCAGCTCAACCTCGGGCGGGCGACCGGCCACCGCCCGGCGGGCCAGGTGCTCGGCGAGAGCGTCGGTCAGCCCCGGGTCGCCGTCGGCGGACCCGAACCAGACCGCGGTGCCGCCGCCATCCGGCCGGTCGGCGTCCGGATCGAGGGCCGCCAGCAGGGCGCCGGCGCGCCGGGCCGGATCGGTGTCGCCGACGTCGGTCAGCACCACCCCGGCGTCCTCGAGTGCCTGGCGCCAGGTCGGGTCGGGGTCCGCGGCCAGCACCGCGTGGGCCTCGCGCAGCGCCTGCCAGCCAGGCCAGCTGAGCAGCCCGGGCGCGGTGCGCGGGCTGGTGAGGAGTAGGACGATCCGCCCCGGGTCGGTCAGGGCGCCGTCCCGCCCTCGGCCTCGATCCAGTTCTCCTGCGGCGGGGCGATGGTGAGCTGCTCCTTGTCGAACTCGCCGTAGCGGGGGCTGAGGTCGATGTCGGCCGAGCGCAGCTGGTTCACCACGCCGTCCAGGACCGGCTTGGCCTGATCCTCGCTCAGGGAGGTCAGCCGGGAGACGGCCTGGGCGGCCTGCAGGGCCTCGACGCCGCCCTGGCTCGGCTCCTCCACCTGGTCGGCCAGCTGGGTGCGGGCGTCGTTCTGGCTGACCCCCACCCCGGCCCGCGCCGCCGCGTCGATCACGTATGGCCCGATCACCAGGAAGTAGAGCACCTGCTGCTGGGCGACGGGCTGGCCGGAGAACGCCTCGAGGTCGGCCGCGGCCTGCTGCACCTGCTCGACGCTGATCCGTCGTCCGTCGACCACCCCGGCCGCACCACTCTCGCCCGCGCATCCGCCGCTACCCGCCACGACGGCCACGGCGGCACCGAGGGCGACCCAGCGCGGCAGGCGCGGACGGACGGTTCGGGTGCGGGTCACGACGGGTCCCCTTCTCGACAACGGCCCTGGACCGGACGGGCGCCCCCGATGCTAGCGCGACGGTCAACGCGTGCCGACCGCTGCCGCGGTGGCCACCGAGTCGAGCAGGACGGCCCGCACCACCTCCCCCGCCCAGGCCAGCACCGCCTCGTCCCGCAGCGGCTGTCCGCCGACGCGGGCGGTGGTGGGGCGGGGCACCAGGATCTGGTGGAGCGCGGGCTTGAGCAGCGAACCGGGGTAGAGCCGCTTGAGCCGCAGCTGGGCCGACTCGGGCAGCTCGACCGGGGCGAAGCGCACGTGGTTGCCCTGGGCCGTCACCTCGGCCAGCCCGGCCCGGCGGGCCAGCAGCCGGAACTGGGCCACCGCGAGCAGCCGATCGGCTGGTTCGGGCAGCGGACCGTAGCGGTCGAGCAGCTCCTCGCGGACGGCGTCCACCATCTCGGCCGTGGTCGCCTCGGCGATCTTGCGGTAGGCCTCCAGGCGCAGCCGCTCCCCCGGCACGTAGTCGTGCGGCAGGTGCGCGTTCACCGGCAGCTCGACCTTCATCTCGACGTGCTCCTCGGCATCGGTCTCGCCGCGGAACTCGGCCACCGCCTCACCGACCATCCGTACATACAGGTCGAACCCGACCCCGGCGATGTGCCCGGACTGCTCGCCGCCCAACAGGTTCCCGGCGCCGCGGATCTCCAGGTCCTTCATCGCCACGTGCATCCCGGCACCGAGGTCGGTGTGCTGGGCGATGGTGGTGAGCCGATCGTGGGCGGTCTCGGTGAGCGGTCTCTCCGGCGGGTACAGGAAGTAGGCGTAGGCGCGCTCACGGCCCCGGCCGACCCGGCCGCGCAGCTGGTGCAGCTGGCTCAGCCCGAGCACGTCGGCGCGCTCGACGATCAGCGTGTTGGCGTTGGAGATGTCCAGGCCGGTCTCGACGATGGTGGTGCAGACCAGCACGTCGAACCTGCGCTCCCAGAAGTCGACGATCACCTGCTCCAGTGCGTGCTCACCCATCTTGCCGTGCGCGGTCGCGATCCGGGCCTCGGGCACCAGCTCGCGCAGCCGGGCCGTCGCACGGTCGATCGAGTCGACCTTGTTGTGCACGTAGAAGACCTGGCCCTCGCGCAGCAGCTCACGGCGGATCGCGGCGCCGATCTGCCTCTCCTCATACCCGCCGACGAAGGTGAGCACCGGGTGGCGCTCCTCGGGAGGTGTTGCCAGCGTGGACATCTCACGGATCCCGGTGACCGCCATCTCCAGAGTCCGCGGGATCGGCGTGGCCGACATCGCCAGCACGTCGACGTTGGTGCGCAGCTGCTTGAGCTTCTCCTTGTGCTCGACCCCGAACCGCTGCTCCTCGTCGACGACCACCAGCCCCAGGTTCGCAAAGCGCACGCCGGCCGACAGCAGCCGGTGGGTGCCGATCACGACGTCCACCGACCCGTCGGCCAGGCCGGCCAGAGTGGCCTGGGCGTGCGAGTCGGACTGGAACCGGGACAGCGCCCGCACCGCCACCGGAAAGGCGTTGTACCGCTCGGTGAAGGTCTCGTAGTGCTGCTGCACCAGCAGCGTGGTGGGCACCAGGACGGCGACCTGCTTGCCGTCCTGCACCGCCTTGAACGCCGCCCGGACGGCGATCTCGGTCTTTCCGTAGCCGACGTCGCCACAGATCAGCCGATCCATCGGGATCGGCTTCTCCATGTCGAGCTTGACCTCGTCGATGCAGGCCAGCTGGTCGGGGGTCTCCACATAGACGAACGCGTCCTCGAGCTCACGCTGCCAGGGGGTGTCCGGGGCGAACGCATACCCGCTCGAGGCCATCCGCGCCGAGTAGAGCCGGATCAGCTCACCCGCGATCTGCCGCACCGCCTTGCGGGCTCGACCCTTGGTCCTGGCCCAGTCCGAGCCACCCATCTTGTTCAGCTGTGGCGCCTCGCCACCGACGTAGCGGGTCACCTGGTCCAGGGAGTCGGTGGGCACGAAGAGCCGGTCCCCCGGGTGACCGCGCCTGCTCGGCGCGTACTCGATGACCAGATACTCCCGGGTGGCCCCGGCGACGGTGCGCTGGATCATCTCGACGTACTTGCCGACGCCGTGCTGCTCGTGGACGACGAAGTCGCCGGGGCGCAGCTGCAACGGGTCGACGGTCGTGCGCCGCCGGCTGGGCAGCCGGCGCATGTCCCGGGTCGCCGAACGGTTCCCGGCGATGTCGGTCTCGGTGACCAACGCGAGCTTGAGCCCCTCGGCGACGAAGCCGTGCTCGACCGTCGCCGTCGTCACGTGCACCAGTGCCGACTGCGGCGCCTCCTCCAGCGAGGCCACCAGCCGGGCCGGCACGTCGGCCTCACCGAGCACCTCCAGCAGGCGCTTGGCCGGCCCGGCGCCCTCGGTGGTCGCCACCACCGCCCAGCCGTCCTTGGTCAGCGCCCGCAGGTCGGCCAGTGCCCGGTCCACCTCGCCGCGGTAGCCGATCACCTCGCGGGCGCCCAGCGTGATGACCTCACCGACGTCCTCGCTCTGGAGCGAGACGGTCCCGGTGGACTGGTCGTCCAGCTCGACGTCGCGGGCCAGCGAGGTCATGGTCCACCACGGGATACCGGCCGCGATGGCCTGTCCGCGGACGGCAGCGAAGGTCTGGTAGGAGCCCGCTCCGAGGTCGACGGGCAGCTCGTTGCCCGCAGCGGCGTTCGCCCAGGAGGCGGCGAGGAACTCCTCGCTGGTCGCCACCAGGTCGTGGGCACGGCGGCGGACCTTCTCCGGGTCGAGCAGCACCACGTGGGTACCGGGGACCAGCAGCTGCAGCACCGGCTGCATCCGGTCGACGAGCACCGGGGCCAGCGACTCCATGCCCTCGGCCGCGATCCCCTCGGCGATCTTGGCGAGCAGGTCGGCCACCCCCGGCATGTCCTCGACCAGAGCGGCGGCGCGCTCGCGCACCTGCGCGGTGAGCAGCACCTCGCGGCACGGCGGAGCCCACAACCCGGCCGGGGCGATCTCCAGCGAGCGCTGGTCGGCAACCGAGAACCAGCGGATCTCCTCGACCTCGTCCCCCCAGAACTCCACCCGCAGGGGGTGGTCCTGGGTGGGCGCAAACACGTCGAGGATGCCGCCGCGGACGGCGAACTCGCCGCGGCGCTCGACCATGTCGGTGCGGGTGTAGGCGGCGTCGACGAGGGCCTGCACCACGTCGTCCAGGGACGCGGTGGCGCCGGCCGTCAGCGAGACCGGCTCGAGGTCGCCGAGCCCGGCGACGACGGGCTGCAGGACCGCGCGGATCGGGGCGACCAGGACCCGGATCTCACCGGTGGCCGCCTCGTCCGGGTCGGGGTGGGCCAGGCGGCGGAACACCGCGAGCCGGCGACCGACGGTGTCCGAGCGGGGGCTGAGCCGCTCGTGCGGCAACGTCTCCCAGGCTGGCAGCTCGGCGACCGCGTCGGGGTGCAGGTAGCAGCGCAGGGCAGCCGCGACGTCCTCGCTCTCCCGACCGGTGGCGGTGACCACCAGCACCGGACGACCGGCGCCCCGGGGGGCGTCGGCGGCGATCGCAGCCAGTGCCGGTGGCCGGAACCCCTCCGGCGCAACGACGTCGAGCAGGCCGACCGAGCCCGAACCATCCGCCTGGGCGGCATCGACCAACCGGCGCAGTCCCGGTTCGTCACGGATGGCGTCCAGCACTCCGGTCAGACTCATGCACCAGTTCTAACCCGGCCGGGGTCGAGCGAGGAAACCGGGGCCGGTTCCGCGTGTTCGCAGCCGGTGCTCCTCGCTACCCGGTCCGCCGGCTCCCGCGCTGGTCCCACCACTGCCGCTCGCCGTCGCCGCGGTCCGCGCCGTCCTCGACCCAGTCCGTGACCGGCGCCACGTCGGCCGTCGCCCTGGCCCTCCGGGCGCGGGCGGTGGGTGCCGGTCCTGGCGGTGGCCCAGCGGCCGGGTCCGGGTGGCGAGGGCCCCGCCCCCCGGGGTGGGCCGTGGCGGGCAGCTCCGGCACCGGCAGGTTCTCGCGGCGCAGCGGTCGGAAGACGGCCAGCGCCAGACCGAGCAAGACACCGACGACGCCCCCCGCGGCCAGGTTCACCACGGGCCTGGGAGCACTCCGCGCCGAGGGCGGCACCGCTGAGGTGATCACCCGTCCCCCCGTCGTGGCCTTGATCGAGGTCAGCTCGCGCTTGTCGGCCAGCAGCGAGCGCAAGGAGTCCTGGAACCCGGAGGTCTCGCCACCAGCGGCGATCCGCTTGGTGATGGCGTCGATCTGGTCGTTCACCGAGGCCAGCCGGCGGTCGGCGTCCGCCGCGGCATTGGCCTCGCGGTAGGCCAGGTAGCTGGTCGCCACGGTCTGCGCGCCCTCGGCCGCCGCCTGGCCGGTCTCGGCCCGGTAGTAGATGTTCAACACCTGGGTGTCCTGCGGCGACTCGACGTCGAGTGCGGCACGCACCTGCTCGGCCGGCGTGCCCAGCTGGTCGGCGGCGGCTGTGGCCACCGACAGGGACCGGGCGACCTGGGCCTCGGTGGCCATGTTCAGCACGCTGCCGATGTTCACGTTGCCGAACTGCTCGGCGATGACCGGCTGCACCAGCACCGAGGCCCAGGCCGTGTAGACCGGCGCGGCGGTATAGGTCAGCCCGGCGGCGGTGGCCAGCCCGACCAGCACCGACACCGCCAGCGCAGGCCACCGACGGCGCACCCGGCGGGTCACCTGGGCCAGGGTCAACGACCCGGGCCGGACCACGGCGTCCTGCCCCCCGGCCAGGGCCGGTATCGGCATCGCGGCCAGCATGTAGCCAGCCGGCAGCGTCCCCATCCCGCCGGCACCCGGCGGCGGTGCCGGCGCGGCCCCCGGCACGGCCTGGGTCGGGATCGGCGAGCGCGGCCCGGACGGCGCCTGGTCCGGCCCGACAGCACGGGACTGTGGGACTGCCTGATGCATGGTGGCGACCAACCCTCTTCCGGCGGACGACGAAACGGGCACGGTGGGCAGTGCCGGCGGCCTCGTGGCCCACGACGATTCCTCGACCCCTCGGTTGTCGACACACCTCGCCCCCGGACTGAAGGCCTCACGGCGTCCCTCGACCGGCGGCTACGGGTCGACCAGGCGGCGACCGATGACGAACCGGACGGGCCGCCCGGACCGGCTTGCTGCCCGGGGCCGTGCCCTGCACATGGCCGACCGGCAGCCCGGACACCGACATCGACCTCGGAGCGCTCGTGAGCCTGACCGACCCCGCTGCACCGGCGCCCCCCGTGCCGGTCCGGTTCGACATCGCCAGGACCGGGCGGGACACCACCCACCGGACGGCGACCGTCCGGGCGCAGCTGGAGCACCTGTTCCCGGCCGCCGCGTTCCCGATCCATCTCGGCTACGGGCCGCCCCCGGCCGGGTTCCGCACCGTCGACGCCTGGCGGGTGATCCCCGACCGCCGGTCGCCACGCAGCCTGGTCCCCCTCCAGCGGGCCGCCGCCCGCGCCAGCGTCGTGTCCCACAACCGGCTGCGCGAGCCCCGGGTCGCGGTCACCCGACTGCTCGCGGCCGCCGCGATGGGGCCGCTGGCGCTGGCCCAGGGCAGCAGCACGGTGCTGCGCCTGAGCGTGCCGGTCGACGTGGACGACACCACCGTGCAGGCCACGGTGATCACCAGGCACCTGCGCTCCCGGGTACCCGGCACGGTGGCGACCGCGGTGAGCCTTCGGGACTTCCATCCGCGGGCCAAGCCGACCGTGCAGCTGCTCGGTGCGGACGGTGCCGTCCTGGCCTTCGCCAAGGTCGCCTCCGACCCGACGACCGGACGGCGGGTGCGGGTCGAGGCCGACCTGCTCGCCGAGGCCGGACCGACCCTGGCCCGGTCGGGCTCCACGATTCGGCTGCCCCGGCTGATCGAGCAGGGGTGCTGCGGACCGTTCGCCTACTCGATCGTCGAGCCGTTGCCGCAGGCGGTCCGCCGGGTCGGCCGAGTCGACCGGGACCGGGTCCTGCGCCCGCTGATGAACTACGCCGCCGCACTGGGCGAACCTCGGCCGCTGGCCCTGTCGGCCACCTCGTTGTGGCGGGAGGTGATGGAACGGGTGGAGGTCGCCCAGCAGGCCCGCGCCGAGCGGCCGGACCTGGTGATCGGGCTGAACCAGCTGGTCGCGACCGCTCGAGGGATGGACGGCGGCACGGTGCTCACCGCGGGTCTCTACCACGGCGACTGGGTGCCGTGGAACATGGGTTGGGCACCCCGACGCGCCTGCGACGCCGAGTCCGGTTCCAGCGCAACGGGTCCCGGTTCGTCGCAGGACCTGCTGTGGGTCTGGGACCTGGAGTACGGCAGCCGGACCGGACCGATCGGGCTGGACGCGCTGCGCTGGGTCTTCCAGGTGCAGCACGTGCTGCACCGGCGAAGTCTGACCGACGCCGTGGCCGCGACCACCGCTGCGGCGGGTCAGCTGCTGCCCCGGCTCGGGGTACCCGCGCAGGCCGGCGCGGCGCTGGTCCGCCTGCACGTGATCGAGACCATGGCCACGGCGCTCGGGCTGCTCGCCCAGGGCCGCGGTCTGCCGGACGGCCTGGACCCGGACGCCGTCGACGTCATGCAGGCGCTGCGGCTGGTGGCGACCTGACCGTGTCCGGCGCCGCGCCGTCCGCGGCAGCCGCCACCGCCGCGGTGACGAGGCTGCCGGCGCCGTTGCCGGCCTGGCCGTTCCGGGCCCTGTTCCTCGGCTACCCGCTGTGGTGGCTGCTCGGCCTCGGACCGTTCGTGGTCTTCGGTTTCGGGCTGTGCGCGCTGGCGCTGATGCTGGGCCGGGGCCGAGGCCGGATCCTGCTGCCCCGGCTGTGGTGGTGGTGGCTGGCCTTTCTCAGCTGGGGCCTCGCCTCGGCGACGATGATCGACACCGCCGGCCGGATGGTCGGGTTCACCCAGCGCTGGCTGAGCCTGATCGGGGCAACCGCTCTGCTCGTGTACGTCTACAACGCCCCGCACACCCTGACCCGGCGCACCGTGCTGACGGCGATGAGCGGCTTCGGTGTCTGGATGACGATCGGCGGCTACCTCGGGATGGCCTTCCCGTGGGGCCGGATCAGTACGCCGATGGCGGCGGTGCTCCCGCCGTCGCTGGCGGCCAACCCCTATGTCAGCGAGCTGCTCAACCCGCGCTTCGCCGAGGTGCAGCAACCCTGGGGGGCGGCCTCGGCCTTCGTCCGGCCGTCGGCCCCGTTCCCCTACACCAACGCCTGGGGGCACGCCTTCGTGCTGCTGGTCCCGGTGGTGCTCGCCCTCGCCGTCCACGCCTCGCGGCGCACTCGCTGGGTGCTGCTGGTCCTGGTCGCGGCCGCATTGCCGCCGGCCCTGGCCACGCTGAACCGCGGTGTCTTCGTCGGGCTCGGGGTCGGGCTGCTCTACGTGCTCGGGCGCCGGATCCGTCGGGCCAGCCTGACCGGGGTGCTCGGCCTGGCACTGGTGGCCGCGGCGGCGGGCGTGGTCGTCGTGGTGAGCGGGGTGCTGGACCGGCTCGGGGAGCGCACCACGACCAGCTCGACCACTCGGGACCGGGCCGACCTGTACCGGGAGGCGTTCCAGCGGACCCTGGACTCACCGCTGGTCGGCTGGGGGGCGCCGCGGCCGTCGCTGACCAAGCAGGTCTCGGTCGGCACCCAGGGGCACTTCTGGTACCTGATGTTCTCCCACGGCTTCGTCGGTCTGGCCCTGTTCCTGGTGGCCGTCTGGGGCACGGCGCTGCTCACCCGCCGCGCGGTGGACCTGCACACGGTGCTGCTGCACACGCCAGTGGTGGTGATCGGGGTGATGCTCCTCTTCTACGGCGTCGACGCGCTGCACCTGCTCGTCGCGATGACCTGCGCGATGCTGCTGGCCCGGCCCGAGCCTGCGCCGCTGACCTGGGGGCTGCTGCCGGTGTCGGCACCCGCCTCAAGACCGGCCGGGGCGGTGTCGATGGCCCCGACATGAGCAGCGACCCGGGTGCCGCGCGCCCGCCCGCTCCCCGCCGGCCCGGCGACGACGCCCCTGCGGTGAGCGTGGTCGTGCCGACGGTCGACCGTGAGCAGCTGCTGGCCCGGGCAGTGGCCTCGGTGGCCCGGCAGGACTACCCGGGACCGGTGGAGATCGTCGTGGTCCGCGACGGCGGACCGCGCCCACAGGCGGCCCAGGCCGAGCTCGAGCAGGCCCTGACCGCGCACAGCATGCTGGCCGGGGTGCGCCTGCGCTGGGTGGCCAACACCCGCAGCACGGGCCTGCCCGGAGCCCGCAACAGCGGGATCCTGGCCGCCTCCGGCGAGCTGGTCGCGTTCTGCGACGACGACGACGAGTGGCTGCCGGGCAAGCTGGCCGCCCAGGTGCCGCTGCTGCTGCGCGAGCCTGGGGCCTCCCTGGTCGCCACCGGGATCGAGGTGGTGACCCGCACCGTCGGCACCGGGCGGGACGGTGAGACGCTGTCCCGGCGGCTGGGCCCGTTACGCCCGACCACCCTGGCCGACCTGCTGGCCGGGCGGATCATGGAGCTGCACCCGTCGAGCTTCGTGCTGCGCCGGGCCGACCTGCTCGGCCCGATCGGCCTGGTCGACGAGGACCTGCCCGGCGGCTACGGCGAGGACTACGACCTGTTGCTGCGCGCCGCAGCGGTCGGGCCGGTGCTGTCGGTGCCGCGGGCGCTGACCCGGATCCACTGGCACGGCTCGTCGTACTACTTCTCCCGCTGGCAGATGATCCACCAGGCCCTGGACGCGCTGCTGGCCAAGCACCCGCAGTTCGACGACGTGCCCCGTGGCAAGGCCCGCATCCGCGGCCAGCAGGCCGTTGCCCTGGCCGCCATGGGCCGGCGCGGCGATGCCGTCCGCACGGCTGCGGAGGTCGCTCGGCTGCACCGCGGCGAGCCTCGCGCCTACGTGGCCGTGATGATCGCCAGCGGGCTGGTCAGCGTCGAGAAGGTCCAGACCTACCTGCACGCGCGCGGACGTGGGCTGTGAGCGCGTCGAGGTGAGCACTCCGGTCCGGCCGGCCGTACCCGGGCGGGGCAGCGAGCCGGACGACGCCCGCCCGGGCGAGCTCTCTGCGCCGGCGCCGGGTCGCGTCGACGACGTCGTCCAGACCGCAGCGCGTCAGGGTGCGCTCGGGTTGGCCGGCGCCGTCCTGGCCGGGTTGGGTGGGCTGGTGCTGACGATCGTGGTCAGCCGGATGCTGCCGGCCGCCGAGGCCGGTGTCTACTTCACCTCGGTCGCGGCGTTCACCATCACGGCGACGGTGCTGGTGCTGGGCAGCGACACCGGGCTCGTCCGGTCCCTGGCCGGGGCCCGGGCCGCGGGTCGCCCCGAGCTGCTGCGCCCCTACCTGCGCGTCGTGCTGGCCCCGGTGACGGTGGCCGCGGCGGGCGTGTCGCTGACCGTGTGGCTGTTCGCCGAGCCCCTCAGCCGCATCGTCTTCGCCGGTGCCGAGCAGGCCCTGATGGCGCAGGCCATGCGGCTGCTCGCGCCGTTCCTGCTGGCCGCCACCCTGTCCGTGGTGCTGCTCAACGGCGCCAGCCGCGGTCTGGGGACCCTGCGCACCTTCACCGCAGTCCAGCAGATCTTCCTGCCCGGAGTGCGCCCGGTGCTGGTCGGCGCCGTCCTGGTCGGCGCCGGGGCGGTCTGGGGTGCCGGCGGCCGGACGGCGCAGCTGGCCCTGCTGGCCTGGGCGGCGCCGCTGCTGGTCGCGCTGGTCGTCGCGGCCAGGGCGGTGCACCATCGCCTGCCGGACGCCGCGGCGACGTCCGCAGGAGTCGTCGTCCCCGATCACCTGGGCCGCAGGTTCTGGCGGGCGACCGCACCACGCGGGCTGGCCGCCACGTTCGAGGTGCTCATCGTCTGGTCCGACGTGGTGCTGGTCACCGCGCTGCTCGGTCCGGTCCGGGGCGGGATCTACGCCGCGGCGAGCCGGTTCGTGACCAGCGGTAGCTTCGCCCTGCAGGCGGTCCGGCTGTCGGTCGGTCCCCTGCTGGCCGGGGCCTTCGCCCGTGGGGATGTCGAGCAGGCGGCTCAGGTGCATCGGCTCAGCATCCGGTGGGCGATCCTGTCCACGTGGCCGGTGTACCTGGCCATGGGCGCCTTCGCCCCCGGCGTGCTGGCCCTGCTCGGCCCCGACTACGCCGAGGCGGCCGGCGCCCTGTCCGTGCTCTGCCTGGCCATGCTCGGGGTGGTCGCCACCGGCAATGCGAACACCGTGCTGAACATGGCGCACCGCAGCCACTGGGCGGCGGCGAACACCGCGCTGGCGACCGTGCTCATGCTCGGCCTGGACCTGCTCCTGGTGCCCCGGATCGGCATCCTCGGGGCGGCGGTCGGCTGGTCGGCGGCGATGCTGACGGATGCGGCGTTGAGCACCCTCGAGGTGCGCCTCGGGCTCGGCCTGCACTCCGCGGACGCCTCGGTCGCCCAGGTGGTGGCCGTCGTCCTGACCTGCTTCGCCGTGCCCGTGCTGGCCGTGCGTCTGGCCACCGACGGCCTGCGCGTGCCGGCACCGGTGGTGCTGTTCGCCGGCACGGCCGGGTGTGCGGCCCTGTACGCCGCCGTCCTGTACGCCGCCCGGCGCCGGCTCGCCCTCGACGTGCTGGTGAGCGCGCTACGCCGCCGGCGGCCCGGCCCCACCCGCAGACCGACTGCCCCCGACCCGACTGGAGGACGCTGATGGCCACGGTGGAGAAGACCCTGAAGTCGTTGATCCCGGTGCAGGCCAAGGAGGGCGCCAAGGGCGTGATCCGCCGCTACGGGCAGGCCACGGCGACCTGGCGACCGCTGCCGGACTTCCTGGTGCTGGGCACCAAGCGGGGCGGATCGACCTCGGCCTGGCGATACCTGATCCAGCACCCCCAGGTGCTGCCGATGGTGACCCGCTGGGAGCACCTGAAGAGCCCGCACTACTTCTACTGGCACTACGACAAGGGCGAGCAGTGGTACCGCGGCCACTTCCCCAGCGCCGCCGCCCGCGCTGCTGCCGAGAAGCGACTCGGCAGGCGCGTGATCACCGGCGAGTCCAGCCCCTACTACTTGTTCGACCCCCGGGTTCCGGCCCGGGTCGCGGCCGGCCTGCCGAACGCCCAGTTCATCGTCCTGCTCCGCGACCCGGTCAAGCGTGCCTACTCCCACTACTGGGAGCGGGTCGACAACGGCGTCGAGCCGCTGCCGTTCGAGGCGGCCCTGGCCGCCGAACCGCAGCGGGTGGCCGGCGAGCTGGCGACGATGCAGCGCGAGCCCTTCTACTACTCCCGCGCGCACGACTGGTACACCTACCGCGAGCGCGGCGTCTACGCCCCGCAGCTGCGGCGCTGGTTCGAGGCCGTCGGCCGGGACCGGGTGCTGGTGATGGTCAGCGAGGACATGTACCGCAACGAGCAGGCCGCGATGGACCGGATGGCGGTTTTCCTCGGTATCGACCCGTCGGCGATCCCGGACACCACCCAGCACAACTACCGCCCGTCCGAGCCCATGGACGGCGCCGTCGAGGCCGAGCTGCGCGAGTTCTACGCCCCGCACAACGCCGAGCTCGCCGAGGTGCTGGGTCGTGAGTTGCCTTGGCGCTGAGGGACTCTGACCGGCCCGGCGCGGCAGGACGGGCCGGTCGACAGGCGGTCAGCCGGCCAGGACGCTGACCGCCGCGACCAGCACCAGCACGACGCTGACCAGCAGGGTCACCCCGGCCGCGGTGCGCACGAACCGGCGCCGCCGCCGTGGCGTCCACGGCGTGCGCCGACGGAAGGGCGCGGCGTCCAAACCCCCCAGCAGCGAGCGGGCGGCGGGACGCCGCGGTGGCTCGGGGTCGGCGATGTCGGCGTGCGGGATCGGGGCGCCGATCAGGGTCATCGTCGCCTCGGCCGCTGAGGGCAGCTGCGGACGGCGGCCGTCGGCGAACGGCTGGTAGACCTCCGCCGGGCGCGGCGGGAAGGACCGAGCCAGCTCACGCAGGTCGATCGGGTCGGTGTCCGGAGCCGGCGGCCACCGGACCGGCTTATGCGGCTCCCGCCCCGATGACTGTGGAATGGTCCGCCGCACATACTCAGAGTATCAGTGTGACTACTTTACGTATTGGAGCGCGATCGGCTCACCCGGGCGCGTCGAGGCTCGCCGGCACGTCCCCGGCCCTGCCGGAGCCGCCCGTCTCCGGCGAGCTGCTCGGCGATCCGGCCCACCCGGAACACCCCGGCCGGCACCTCGTCGCCGGCCCTACGCTGGCGCGGCAGGTAGGAGGCGGCCACCACCGCAGCCAGGAAGTCGTCCTCGGTCTCGACCTGCTCGACCAGGCCGGAGCCGGCCAGCCGGGCGACGAACAGCCGTTGGTGGTTGTCGACGTGCTCGCCGCGGGCCCGGTCCCGCGGGACGACGATCGGCCGGTGCCCGAAGCGTCGGGCCTCGGTGATCGTGGCGGGTCCGCCGTGGCTGACCACGACGTCGGCCTCGGCCAACAGCTGCTGCATCCGGTCGTGGTCGCAGAAGGCGAACCCGACCCCGGTACGTGGGCCACGGGTGCGACCGTGCTGCACCTGGACCTCCCAGTCGCTGGTGCGCTCGGCCCATCGCTCGGCCCAGGCGACCAGACGCTCCATCGGGTGGTGGTCGGTGCCCATGGTGACGAACATCCGCCGGACAAGCGGGTCGGTCGGGTGATTCGGGTGATTCGTCGGGTGATTCGTCGGCCCGCTCATTGGCCCGCTCATTGGCCCGCTCACAGCACACACCCCACCACGTCGGCGCCCCGGTACAGGGAGCTCTGCTCGTCCCACTGCACCAGCATCGCGTCGGTGAACGGTCGGCACAGCCGCGCGGTCAGCGTCGGGCTGTCCAGCCGGTCGTAGACCTCGAGGTACACCGTCGGCACCCTCAGCAGCCGGGCGATGACGAAGAACGGGACGGCGACCCCAGCGCCGGTGGAGATCACCACGTCCGGACGCCGGCGGCGCAGCTGGCGCCACGCCAAGGCGCTGTTGCGCAGCAGGTTCCGCAGATTGCGGGTGGTCGGGTGATAGGCCCAGGCGACGTCCTCACCGCGCAGGATGCTCACCGCGTCCGGGGTGTCGAAGCACACCCAGCGCCGCCGATGCTGACGGCTCCACGGGTCCAGCGCGGTCAGCTGGGCCAGGTGCCCGCCGCTGGAGCACACCAGCAGGACCTCGAGCGCCTCACCTGAGCGCTGTTCTGGCACGAGCACGGGACCTCCAGCCGGGAACGTGCGACCGGAAAACGCTCCGGTCTCGTTCCAGGTGTTCGGCGCGGCGACGCCCGAGCCTTAGTGGTCACGCCCGTAAGTTCGTCGGGGGTGCTTACGCCGCCTGTTGGCGGTCGCGGTGGTCGTGTTCGTGGCGGTCGATGCGTCGGAGTAGGTCGCGCAGGTCTCGTCTGGTGAACCTCCAGCCGAAGGGTGCCGCGATCGGGTTGTAGCGATTCTCGAACGCGGCGAGCCGGTCGCGGATCTGGTCGGTGTCGGTGAAGTCGTTCGGGAGACCGACTTTGCGTTGGATGACGGAGAAGTAGATCTCGCACTGGTTCAGCCAGGAGGCGTGCACCGGGGTGTGGACCAGGTGCGCGGTCGGCCAGACCTGGGTCATGCGGTCGATGGATGCCTGCCCGCGGTGGGAGGAGCCGTTGTCGGTGATCCAGAACACCCTGTCCGCGGACGCATAGGGCTCGGTGGCCATCACCTGTTCGACCAGGCGGGCGAACGGCTCGATCCCGGTGGTGTCCTCGCACCTGCCGATCACGTGGCCGCGGTGCACGTCCCAGGCAGCCAGGTAGGCCACCGCGCCCCGGCGTTCGTACTCGTGCTCGACCCGCATCGCCCGGGCCCGGCCCGGGGGCAGGGTGGGGTGGCAGCGGCAACGGGCCTGGATGGAGGTCTTCTCGTCTGCGCAGATCACGTAGTCGTTCGGCCCCAGCCGTCGGCCTTTCCACCGCCCGGCGTACAGGTCGAGCACGCGGGCGGCCTTGACCGCGAAGTCGGGGTCGCGGATGGCGATCCAGGA
>CAVRVD010000025.1:0-4743 GCA_963724535.1 uncultured Actinomycetota bacterium | reverse complement strand
ACCTGTCCTGCCCCACCTACCACCGTCCCACCCTTGGGAATGACAAGCTGATTTGGCCCCACTGTGCTGGTCTGATTTGGCCCCACCCTCTTGGTTGTTGATCTTGTCTGTGGTTGCTGTGGGTGATGCTGGGGTCAGGTGGTGGCGGCCTGCTTTCTGGCGGCGCGGGTGGCGCGGAGCCGGTAGGAGTCGGTGCCGGTCTGGATGATGTGGGCTCGGAAGGTGAGCCGGTCGACGACGGCGGCGGTTCTCTTGGGGTGGCGGGTGGACGTGCAGGTCAGCGGCCTGCGGTTGTGTGTTGGACGTAGTTCATTGTCGGTCGGTGGGTGCTGATTTCTTGTTGATCTCGGTCGGCTCGGGGCTGCGTCGGCGGGGTGCGGTGCCGCGGTTGAGTTGGTTCATCAGGTCCCGGTTGGTGGCCCTGGCGGCGTCCAGGGTGTCGGCGAGGTCGCGGACCTGATCGTCTTGCCGAGCGGTTTGCCGGTGGAGGTGATGGTTCTTGGCCTCCAGCTTCGCGGCTCGTTCCTCGAGCTGGGCGAGCAGGGGGTTGGTGTCCTGGCCGCGTGCGAGGTCGGAGTTCGCGCCGAGGTTGTGGGCCAGCCGCCGGCGCAGGAGGGTGACTTCGTCGGTGAGCTGGCGGATCTGTTCCTTGGCGTTGGCCAGGTCTGTGCTCAGGCTCTGTTCGGTGACCAGGGAGCGGACGGGTAGTTGCCAGGTCTGCCGGCTGCCGGCCTGGTGTTGACGGTCGCGGGCGGTGGCGATGCGGGTGGCCAGTTCGGGGTCGGCGTAGAGCAGTGACACCGACACCCCGGCGTGGCGGGCGACGGCGGGGAAGGTGATCGGCTCACCGGTCTGTTCGAGTGCGCTGATGGCGTCGCCTGCCCGTTGGCGCTTGACGCGGCTGTCGAGGCGGCGGGCGCGGCGCAGGGCCGTGCTGTTGTCAGCCACGGCCGGGTCCTTGGTGCCGGTGGCCGAACGCGACGGGGATCGACTGGCGTGCCTTGCGGAGGGTGGTTGAGGCGTCTTGGATGACGGCGCGTTCGTCGCTGGGCAGGGATGCCAGCATCTGTTCATGGACCCGGATATGGCCGGCGATCACGTCGATCTGGTGGCTGAGGCCGTCGGTGGCCCAGTCCGCGGCGTCGGCGGCGAGCATCGCTTCGCGTTGGCGGCGCAGGTCGTCGGCGTAGGCCCGAAGGTCGGGCAGGTAGGACGGGTCGGACTCGAAGTGCGGGCAGCCGGCGCACTGGTAGCGGATCGGGCAGGACTGGCCTCCCGCGCGGACGTTGGTCGGTTCGGAGCACTTGCCCATCGGCACCGCGACCCAGGACAGCTGCTCGTTGAGCCGGGCGACCTGGGAGGACTCGGCGTGCACGGGTCGGGCGGTCCCGCGGTTGTCGACCGTGTGGCGGGCCATTGCGTCCATCGCCGCTCGTTTGCGGGCGTCCCCGACCCGGTAGTAGCCCAAAGTCGTTGAGAGAGAACGGTGATCCATCAAGTCGCGGAGCACGGAGGCCTCCACGCCCTGATCGGCCAGAGTCTGGGCGTAGGTGTGCCGGAAGGCGTGCGGGTGGATCCCGGCACGTTCGAAGGCGACCGGATCGCCGTTGGCGTCCAGCGGGCCGGCATCGATGCTGGGGATGCGGTCGACCCAGGTGGTTATCCAGGTCAGCAGCTGGTGCGCGGACAGGTGGTGGCTGCCGTCGTAGTTCTTGTGCGGGCGGGGCAGCAACCACAGCCCCTGGCGCGCGGTGTCGGGGAAACGGGCCGCGACCCAGGCCTGTTGGGCGCGGATGGCGGCGACCAGGCCGGAGTCGGCCAGTGGTAGCCGCCGGCCCATCCGGGCGGCCTTGTGGTTGTCGTAGACCAGGACGTCCTTGCCGTGCTCGTCCACGTCGAGGCAGTCCAGGTGCAGGCCGGCGACCTCACCGACGCGCCGGCCGGTGCCTTTGAGCAGCTGGTAGGCCAGGACCGCGATCTGCCCGGCCCGTTCCCCGAGTGCACCGAGGGTGGCGATCCGGGCGGCGCCGGTGGCGCCGGGCACGGCCGCGAGCAGATCCAGGTGGGTGTCCAGCTGGGCGACCACGCGGGCGGGCAGTGCCCGGCCGGGTGGTTCCGAGGTGACCCGGGGGCCGCGGTCGCCCCGGCGGAAGGCGAACGTCGGGCCCAGGGCGGGCAGCACCCCCAGGTCTCTGGCCTCGCGCAACATCAACGTGCACTCCTCCACGACGGCTGCCCGGGCCCGGGATCCCAACGGCCGGTCACCGGGGCGCAGGGTGGGTGAGCGGACCCGGGTCAGGAACCGTTCGATGTCGGCCCGCCCGAGCACGGCCGGGTCCTGCCCGCCGCCGGGTCCGGACGCCAGCACCGCCGAGAGCACGGCGATCGAGCCGATCCGGTGGCGCAGCGACTCGTCGCCCACCCGCCCGACCGTGACGGCTGCCCAGGCCTTGGTCGCCTCCCGCAGCCAGGGCTGACGGATCACGGTGAAATCCAGACGTCGTCGTCCGCTGCGCCCGAACAGGCGCAGGTCCCACACGTCGCGGCGACGCTCGTCCTCCACGTCGGCGTAGACCAGCCCGACCCGGTCGAGGGTGAACCGGGCGAACCGCACGTGGTGCGCGTCGTCCACGCCGTCCAGTCCGCGCAGGTCGAACGCGGTGACCGAGGCCAGGCCGCCGGCCCGTAGCTGGTCGACCCACGGCCGCATCCCGCCGGTGACGACGCTGACCTGGTCGTCGGCCCGGCAACCGATGGCGTAGAGCAGTTCCAGACCCACCAGGGTGGGCAGGCCGCGCAGGCTCAGCACCCGACTGTTGACCGGCTGACGGGCGCGGGCCGCCCATCCGGTGAACGCCGCTCCCGTGGGACGCCCGGCTCGCCGCCAGGCCTGGTAGTGGATCTCGCACAGGCCGCTGTCCCGGTGCGCCGCGTCCAGGTAGCAGCAGGTGGCCTTGCAGGGGCCGAGGTCGGACAGCGGCCGGGCCCGGGCCAAGAACGCCTCGAACCCGGTGCCCGCCGACCGGCGGCGATCCCAGGCGGTGGTGTGGGTGTGGCAGATCCGCCACGGCCCCTCGGCCGGGCGCGGACAGCACTGCCCGTCCGGGTCGGTGACGGCGCAGCGTTGCTCGGAACACCAGCGGCGTTCGAACACCCCCGGCCCGCCACCGGCCAGCCAGTCCTGGACGTCGCCCAGGCCCGAGACCTCGAACTGGCCGCGGTGGACGTGACACAACGCCCCCGACCCGTGCCGATCGCCCGGGCACTCGGCCACCGAGCAGCGGGTCACCCGGGTCAGCCGACCGCCCGGGCGTGGTGTGATCAGTTGTCGGTCGCTGTCCCATTCACCGGCCAACCAGGCCGGGCCCATCAGCGAGGTCAACCGCTCCACCCGCCAGTCGACCGGCGCTGACCCGAGAGGAGCCGCGACGGCCAGGCCGGACGCCGGCCTCACCGCGGGTCCCGCAGCGTCCCGGCGTGGCCGTCGACCGCGGCGCGCATGTCGTCCCAACGGGCGTGCATGTAGACGTCGGTGGACCGGACCGAGGCATGCCCGAGCAGCTCCTTGACCAGCGCCGGGTCCTTGGTCGCCGTCGCCACTTCGGAGGCGAAACTGTGCCGCAGCATGTGCGGGCGGACGTAGAAGCCGACCTTGGCCGACAGTCGGACGAACAACTCCTCGACCGCCGCCGGGCGCACCGCCCGCCCCAGCGGCGCCCGCCACAAGTTGACCAGCAGATAGTCGCTGTCCGCCGCGGCCGGGACCAGATCACGCTCGAACCGGTAGGCGTTGTGGCACCGCACCAATGCCGTGGTGACCGGCAACGGCCGCGGCCAGATCGACTTCGCCAAGGCCCCGTTCTCGTTGTCCTCCCGGCGCACCACATGCAGATGCGCTCCGCCGACCCCACAGCCCAGGTGCACCGCCGAGGGAACCAGGTGCAGGTCGCTCAAGTGCAGGCCGCACAACTCGGCGACCCGCATCCCGGTCGCATAGAGCGCCTGCACCACGAACCGGTCCCGCACGTTCGCGCAGGCGTCCACCACGGCATCGACCTGAGCGACGCTGACCGTCCGCGGGGGCCGCTCCACCCGACGTCGACGCACCAGACGACGCTCCACCACCGGACGGTCGGTCCGCTCGCCACGATCCATACCCCGGGGCAGAAACCGCAACTCGACCCGTGAACTCAACCTCCCGGCCACCTCCGGATCGCACCACCCCCGGCCGGCCCCGAACCGAACGAACTCCACCACTGCCGCCAAGATCCCGTCGACGGTGGCCGATGAGCGGGCCGCCTGCAGCGAGACCACGTTCGGGTCACCCGCCCGCCGACGGCTGCGTCCACGGCGATGCTTGCGCGACGGCGTCCGTTCCAACCACCGGGCGAACACGGCCAACTGCTCCACCCCCGGTGCCGCCTCGTCGACCCCAGCCAGCAAGGCCCACCCCAGCCACAGCGCCAACCGGCCCGCGTACGTCCGGGCCGTCCCGACCGACCCGCCCCGATCAACGATCCACCGCAGATACTGCGCGGCACGAACGTGCTCGCCATAGCCGTCATCCACGACGGTCCAGCCCTCACACCCATCCGACGGTGACACCGTGCGCTGCGCCCAGAACTCCATGACCCGCAACGTAGATGCAGGGTGTGACAAGAACCCCAAAAGACTCGTTCCACCACAACCGATCCCGGGCTCCAAGGTCAGTGCTGGACGCTCAGCTCCACCCCAAGAGAACGG
>CAVRVD010000024.1:0-17803 GCA_963724535.1 uncultured Actinomycetota bacterium | reverse complement strand
GGCTACCGCTGCAGCCGGCGACGAAGTGGGCACGCCCGTCCAGCATGATCCAGTCCGTGGACGGCGGCTCGGTGTCGGCGGGCTCGCGGCGTGCTCGGGGCGCGGCGGGCGGGTGTCGTGCCGGTGCTGCTCCGCCGGCGGGAGAGAAGCCGAGGGCGGTGAGGTCCTCGTAGGCGGTGTAGCGGTCGACGCCGTAGCGGTGGGCGCAGGTCTTGATGGTTACCTGAGCGCCGGAGGCGATCCAGCCAGCGGCCGACTGCCTGCGCCGCTGCTGGCGGTACCGCAGCCACCGACGCGATCAACGCTTCCCCGGACTCTTCCACCGTCATCGGCGAGTCGAGTTCCGCGCCGAACGCAGCGAGCGCCTCATCGACGGTCAGGCCCGTGACCGCGGTCAGGCATCCCGCTTCGGACAGATCGACACGTCCCAGCGAGGCCAACCACGCATGGCGACCCTCTTCAAGATCCACAAGGGCAGCCCAATGGCTGGTCGACACGCAGTCGGCGGCATAGGTCGAATGAGCCCCGGGCATGTGAGTGCGTTTCAGCCTGAGCATCAGGCGTCGCCGTGGCAACCTACGCGAGTCGTCACCGATGAGTCGCACCGTCCACATCTGGCCCCCGGGGTTGGATGACGATGTGACCCTCGCGGCAAGTGGTGTCGACCTTCGCACCGTCATCGAGGCCGCCTGAGCCAGGCGCAGGCTCATCGGCTACTTGTAGTGGTAGCGAGCCTGCAGGATGACCAGGTCGTCGCCGTCGACGAGGTAGACCAGGCGATGTTCCTCGGTGATCCGGCGTGACCAGGCCCCGGCGAGCAGGTGCCGGAGTGGTTCGGGTTTGCCGATGCCGGCGGTGGGGTCGCGCAGGGTGTCCTCGATGAGCCGGTTGATGCGTTTGAGCACGGTCCGGTCGGCGGTGAGCCAGTAGGTGTAGTCCTGCCATCCGTTCGGGGTGAAGACGAGTCTCACTGTGCCAGGTCGTGGGTTTCGCGCTGGCCGGTCATGGCCTGCTGCAGGCTCTCGATCAGGCGGCGCGCGTTCGCCGGGGCCCGCAGGAGGTGAGCGGTCTCCTCCAGGGCGTCGTAGTCGGCCCGGGACATCAGGACGGCATCACCGTGGCGGGAGGTGATCTCGACGGGGGTGCGGTCGTCGTTGACCCGTTGGATGAGCGGGAACAGGTTCTTGCGGGCTTCGCTGGCCGTGATCGCCACGACGACCTCCTCCGGAGTTCTAGTACGAGAAACAGTACCACTTGAGGACAAAGTGATCACCGCTCGGCGGGCGGTTTTCGAACATCCGACTCTCGGCAGAGTCGCGCACGGTGGACCCGCGAGTGGTGGCAGCGTTGGTCTACCTGGTGGTCACGTCGACGGGGGTTGCCTCTGGGCGATGCCGCGGCAGATCCCGGGTGCGAGCACGCCGGTCCGGTCGGCGGCGATGCGGATGTAGGCGACCGCTGCCCATGCGGCGTAGCGCCAGAAGTCGTCGGCCGGCCACCAGGCGACCTCGTCCAACAGGTCGACCTCGACACCGCCGTGCTGGGCCGCCGCAGCCAGGACGGCGAACTGCAGCTTGCGCCGGTCCCGCCCGGTGAGCTCGCACTCGGGCAGGAACCGCTCCCGGATCCCGGTCAGGTCGACCGGATGGGCCCGGTCCACCCCGGCCCAGTCGAGGGCGTCGGCGGCCACCCGGAGGAGGACCTCGCCCGGGAACGTGTTGTTCCGCGGGTGCAACGGCGCCAGCCGGTTGAGGATCTCGACAACGTCGACGTCGTGCGCCAGCCCGTCGAGCAGGACCTGGCGGGCGGTGGCCGCGTCCTGCGCCGTCGGCGGCTTCGGTGCGGGCATGCCCCGACGGTAGCCCGCGCTCCGCGCGTCGCGGCAGGGTCCCTCGATCGCCTGGCCGGTGCGTGCGACATCGACCCGCGGGTGTAGTCCCTCGCATCGGGAGGCCTCGATCCACGACGGCCGTGCGGGCTACCGTCGGTCTGTGACGCTTGTGGCGCTCCTGCCGAGCCCGTTGCTGGGCTGCGCCATGTGGAAGCCCGTTGCGTCAGTCCTCGCCGGGCGCGGATGTCGGGTCGCCGCAGTCGATGTCCAGGGCCCGGCTCCGGCCAGTGCGCAGGAGGCCGTGGACGCGTTTCTGCGGGCGCTCCCGGATGACAGAGAACTGGTGCTGGTTCCTCATAGCAACGCCGGACTGTACGTCCCGGCGATCATCGAACACCGGCAGGTGTCGGCCGTGGTGTTCGTCGACGCCGGGATTCCCCCGCCGCAGGGCGGTGAGGCTCCCACGGCGCCTGCGGAGTTCTTGGAGATGCTCGCGGCCAAGGCCGACGAACGGCGGATGCTCCCGGTGTGGACCCAGTGGTGGGACGAACGCGACGTCGCACCGCTCTTCCCCGACGCGGCGATCCGCGCGGACATCGAGCGTCAGCAACGGCGATTCCCCTTGTCCTACTTCGAGGACGCGGTGCCGGTGCCAGCGGGGTGGGCTGACCGCCCATGTGCGTACCTGGCATTCGGCGGGACCTATCAGCGGGAGGCCCAGACCGCCGGCCGGCTCGGCTGGCCGGTGCGGGTGCTCAACGGGGACCACTTGGAGATGCTCGTTCATCCCGTGGCTGTCGCGGACGCCGTCCTGGCGTTGCGTAACGAAACGGCCTGCGACCCTTCACGTCGGTAGAACGCTGTGACCGTTCGCCAGACTCGCCACTGAGGACGAATAGCCGATCGGGCGAGTCCTAGAGCCGGTGATCGGAGGTGACGGTGTCCAGTTGGGTGTAGCGGACCTTCGCCAGCACCGGGCACATCATGATCAGCAGCCCGACAGCGATCGGCAGGGACATCGAGCCGATCGAGACGGCGTCCAGGGCGGCGTTCAGGCCGGGCACGGTGCGCCCGAGGAGCAGCCCGGTAGCCATCGCCGCGATGATCCAGGCGGGCAGGAACCGGTCGAGCGTGGACAGTTGCGCAATCACGGCGGGCTCGTGCTTGCCGTGGCGTCTCTCGGGCGCGGTGCGGGGATTGGCGTCGCTCATCGGAGCGCCCGTCGTCGGTGTCGACACGGGTTCGTTCGCGCAGGTGGCAGTGCGTCAGTGTGGTGCGGCGGTGAGCAGGTCGCGGATCTGGCGGGTGGTGGGGACCCGACCGGAGACCAGGACCTTGTCCTCGACGACGAGGGCGGGGGTGGACATCACGCCGTATCCGGCGATGGTGGGGTAGTCGGTGATCTTCTCGATGGTGGCGTCGAGGCCGAGGTCGGCGACGGCCTGTCGGGTGGCCTTCTCCAGGTTCGTGCAGTTGGTGCAGCCCGGGCCGAGTACCTTGATGATCATGTGTGTTCCTTCTGCGGGGCGCCGTACTCAGCTGAGGACGGCGTTGAATAGGTAGCCGACGGCGACGATGCCGGCGGCGACGACGGCGACGAACGCCGCGAGTAGGGGCGGCTTGAGGACGCGCCGCAGGAGGATCAATTCGGGCAGCGAGAGCGCGACGACGCTCATCATGAATGCCAGCAGGGTGCCCATCGGCAGGCCCTTGTCGTGCAGGGCCTGCACGAGCGGCATGATCCCGGCGGCGTTGGAGTACAGCGGGACACCCATGGCCACCGCGACAAGAACACCGAAGACGTTGCCGGCGCCTGCGTAGCGGGTGAAGAGGTCCTCGGGGGCCCAGCCGTGGATGGCCGCGCCGAGGCCGATCCCGACCAGCAGGTAGGGCCAGATCTTGCGCAGGATGGAGCGGACCTCCTGGACGCCGAGGGACAGCCGGTCGTCGAGGGTGAGGGTGGCAGTGGAGTCGATCACCTGGCCGTGCAGGCGGGTCTCGAACACGAACGGTTCGACCCACCGCTGGACGCCGAGCCGGCCGAGGGTCCAGCCGGCGATGATCGCGACGGCCAGGCCGGCGGCGACGTAGAGCGCGGCGATCCGCCAGCCGAACAGGCTGGCTAGCAGTCCGACGGCGATCTCGTTGACCAACGGGGACGCGATCAGGAAGGACAGGGTGACCCCGATCGGGACGCCGGCGGCCACGAACCCGATGAATGCCGGGACCGCGCTGCACGAGCAGAACGGGGTGACCACGCCAAGTCCGGCGGCCACTACGTTGCCGGCCCCTTGACGGCGGCCGGACAGCAGGGCGCGGGTGCGTTCCACGCTCATGTAGGAGCGCAGGACCGTGACCACGAAGATGATCCCGGTCAGCAGCAGCGCGATCTTGACGCTGTCGTAGCCGAAGAACCGCACCGACTCGGTGAGCCGCGCCGCCGGGTCCATGCCCACCACGTCGTAGAGCAGCCGGTCCCAAGCCGGCCCGTTCAGGCGATAGGCGAGCAGCCACGTTGCCGCCAGGGCGGTCAGGCCCATCCAGCGGCCGGCCGGGGTGTGCAGCCGGGTGGCCATCCGGGTCCGGACCGTCGCGGTACTCATCACGTCCGCCCGGTGGTGGCGGCACCGCAGACGGCACCGGACGCGGCGCCAGCGAGGTTGGATGGCAGCGAGGGGATCGCGGCGTGCAGACGGTCGAGGGCTCCGGCGGTCAGGGAGTAGTCGATCCACCGTCCGCGCCGCGCGCCGACGATCAGGCCGGCCTCGCGCAGCACCTTCAGGTGGTAGCTGAGTAGGTTCGCGGCGACCGGCACCCGCGCCTGCAGGTCGCACACGCAGGTGGCTCCCGCGGTCAGGGCCTGCAGCACCGAGAGCCGGTAGGGGTCGGCGACGGTCGACAGCAGGCCCGCCTGCGCCTCGGTGCCCAGAACCTGCTGCCTCGGTTCAACGGCCTTTGAAGCAACCATGTTTGAAGTGTTGTCCGGCCCTACGCCCACAGGCCGAGTCCAAGGTCCCGTCGGCGGGCGCCGGCCGGATGCCCTACGTCACACGGGGGTCGGGGCGGGGGTGTCGGCGAGGACGGCGAGGCGGCGTTCGGCGTCCAGGGCGGCGGCGCACCCGGTGTCGGCGGCGGTGATGGCCTGGCGGTAGGTGTGATCGACGACGTCCCCACAGGCGAACACCCCTGGCAGGTTGGTTCGGGTTGTGGGGTGGGCGACTGTGATGTAGCCGGCCGGGTCGAGGGCGACTTGGCCGCGGACCAGCTCGGTGCGGGGGTCGTGGCCGATGGCCACGAACATCCCGGGCACCGCGAGCGTCGACTCCGTGCCGGTGAGGGTGTCGCGCACCAGCAGTCCCTCGACCCTGCTCTCGCCGAGCACGTCCACGATGGTGCTGTTCCAGCGGATGGTCAGCGTCGGGTCGGCTAGCGCCCGCGCTTGCATGATCTTGGAGGCGCGCAGGGCGTCGCGGCGGGGATCAGGATGACCGAGCGGGCGAACCTTTGGGGTGGTCCTACACCACGAAGCGAGGCCCCCCCGTGAGTGGCGGCCTTGAGGTGTAGATCAGCCTCGGGTGACCGTCAGGACACCGGACGCACGGTCCATGTCACGGACTCGGAGTCCGGTGAGTCCGTCCCACCTCAGACGGGACTCAATGGCCGTTTCGATCATGAGACGCATTGCCGGGTCTCCACGGCCTCGTACAGGGCGTCGAACTGATCGACGGACAGGATGGTGCGCGGCCGGGTGGGCACAGGGTGGGCACGCGCGGGGTCTTCACGCCGCGGCCGGCGCGACGGAGCCGGTCTGCGCGCAGCCGAAGCCGAGATCGCGGGGCCCGGCTGGGGCGGCGGCATCGTGACAGCCTCGACGTCAGAAGTCGATCCGCACGACCGCCCGCCGGGGGCTCGGCCGTGACACCTCGGTGAACCCCGCGTCGAGGAACACCTCGAGGATTCCGGGGTGCAGCTCCTCGGCGAGAGCGGCCGTCGTCGTTATCGGGTAGGCCTCGAGGGCACGCGCGCCGCGCTCGCGGGCGTGCTCGACCGCGGCGGCGACCAGTGCCCGCCCGACTCCTTGTCGCCGGTGCCCCGACCGCGTGAGTACGCAGGTGACCGCCCAGACACTCTCGTCGGCCGGGTCCTGGTCGCGGCTGTCCCACGGAGTCCGGGACACCCGCACGAGGCCGACGAAGTGGGGACGTGGCTCGACGGCGCACCAGCCGACCGGCTCGCCCCCGGCCACCGCCACGAGACCGCTGGTCGCCCCCGCCGACGGGACACCGCACCCGGTCTGCGCCCGCAGCCGGTTGGCCCGCTCCTCCGCGGGGAACTTGCCGAAGGCTTCGCCACGTGCGAGTTTGTATCGTTGGCAGAAGCACCGCGAGGCGGCGCCGCGCGTACCGAAGACGGAGGCGAGGGCCCTCCACACGACGTCGGTTGCCGGCACCACCGCCAGTCCGTGCGCGTCCGTCCCCCCACGTGCCATGGGCCGATGATGCCGCAGGCCCAGTCGACACCACCAGGGCAACCAATGCCGCGGTCAGGTGGGCTGTGCACGACTAGCCTGGAACGGTCGGTGAGCGAGGCTCAAGCGCGATGGGCAGCCCACACGTTGCCGGTTCGTGGTCCCTGCAGAATGCCTGCCGAGACCCACGCCGTTCATATGGATCCGCACGTCCGGCTCGGCGTCCGAGCACGGCCCTTCGCGCGGGGCGTGTTCGCCGTCTCATGCGCCAGATCGTGCAGCATGCTGCCGCGGCCACCGTGCCCGGCATGTCAGAGGAGGGGTCTTTGGCTGGATCAGGCCGGCGCCGGACCGGCGCTCGTCGCACCGCCCCGCGGACACAGCGACCCGTCCGCCACCGCGGCGACGTCGCCGCGGCGCTCACCCAGACCGTCCGTGAGGTCGAGGCGGCCGTCCAAGGCGGCCGAGTGACGCCGACCGTTCGGACGACGTTCCAGGCCGTCACCCTGCTGTTGCGGGAGGAACGCGCCCGCGTCCGAGCGGACTCGGCCGGCAGCGACAGTCATCGAGCCGAGCGACTCAAGCGCCTGGACGCCATCGCGGCGATCCTCGCCAGGATCGCCGTCCGCGACGCCGGGTTGCTGGCGCTCCTCGCCGAGGACGCTGGCGTCTCGTACGGGGCCCGATCGCTCAAACGTGACCTGCTCCACGCGGCCGGGATCGAGGAGGCGGCCGACCAGGAGCCGCCGGCCGAGAACTCGGTCACCCCCACGGCCGAGCGCCGGGTCGTGCCGGCCTCGGTGACCTCCCGCCAGCTGGCCAATCCCTTCCTCGCACCTGGCTCGGGCGCGCCTCGACCGGTCCAGGCCCGTGCGCGCCGCCTTGCCAGCTGGGAGCTGCTCGGCCCGCTGCTGAGCTCGTTCGAACGCGCTGGTGGAACGGCCCCGGCGTGCATGGCGCTCCCGGCACCGACGGCCCAGTTCACTCCGCTGGGTCAGGAGCTGATGCCGCACCAGGGGCAGCTGATCGCGGCCGCCGCTGCCGGCCACCGCGCGTTCCTACTCGCCGACGAGCCAGGTCTGGGCAAGACAGCCCAGTCTCTCCTCGCCGCCGAGGCGGCCGACACCTACCCGTTGCTGGTGGTCGTACCGAACGTCGTCAAGACCAACTGGGCACGCGAGGCCGCTCTGTGGCTACCGCACCGCCCGGCGACGGTGGTCCAGGGCGATGGGGACACGGTCGACGGCTTCGCGGACATCGTCGTGGTGAACTACGACGTTCTCGACCGCCATCTGGGTTGGCTGGGGGACCTCGGCTTCCGCGGCATGGTCGTCGACGAGGCGCACTTCATCAAGAACACGACGTCCCAGCGCTCGAAGCACGTCCTCGCGCTTTCGGAGCGAATCCGGTCCCGCACTGCGCGGCCGCTGCTCATGGCGCTCACCGGTACGCCGCTGATCAACGACATCGAGGACTTCCGGGCGATCTGGCAGTTCCTCGGGTGGATCGACGCCAGCAAGCCGGTGGGCGACCTGATGGATGCGCTCGAGGACTCGGGTCTGACGCCGGCCGACCCTGGCTTCTATGCCGCTGCGCGCCAGAGCGTCATCGACCTGGGCATCGTGCGGCGCCGCAAGGTCGACGTCGCCGCCGACATCCCCGCTCGGCGCATCGCCGACCTCCACGTCGAGCTGGACGGGGCGGCCGGCCGGTCGATCCGGGCGGCGGAGCGGGACCTCGCCCGCCGAATGGTGGTGCAGTACCAGACCGCGCTGGCGGCACGTTCGTCCGACGCCGTCGTCGAGGGCATCGACCTCGACCTTGTGCGCCGGGTGGCCAGGTCCGAGCTGAAGCAGGCGATGACACCACAGTCCGGCGACAACGTGTTCACCATGATGCGCCGTATCGGCCGCGCCAAAGCGGAGCTGGCTGCGGACTACGCGGCGCAGCTGGCCCGCAGCGCCGGCAAGGTCGTCTTCTTCGCCAAGCACGTCGACGTGATGGACGCCGCCGAGGCGACCTTCGCCCGGCAGGGGGTGCGCTTCTCGTCGATCCGTGGCGACCAGACGCCCGCGACGCGGCAGAAGAACATCGACGGCTTCGTGACCGACCCCGGCGTCGCCATCGCGGTCTGCTCCCTGACGGCAGCCGGCGTCGGTCTGAACCTCCAGGTAGCCTCCAACCTCGTGCTCGCCGAGCTCTCCTGGACCGATGCCGAGCAGACCCAGGCCATCGACCGCAGCCACCGCATCGGCCAGACCGAGCCGGTCACCGCGTGGCGCATCATCGCCGCGCAAACCCTTGACGCCCGGATAGCCGAGCTCATCGACAGCAAGGCGGGCCTCGCAGCCAGGGCGCTGGACGGGTCGGACGAGGAGATCTCCTCGTCGGCCGATGTGCAGCTCGAGGCCCTGGTCGCGCTGCTCACAGATGCGCTCCGGGCGGCGCCCGGATACGCAGACGCCCCCGGTTCCGTGCCATCGCGATCCTCACGCGGTTGAGGTGGCCGAGGAGTCCGTCGTCCAGGTACACCTCGCCTTCCCACACCGGCGTGACGTCCCACGCCGGGCGGGCCTCGGCGGATGCCGAAGTGGTCTGCGCGGAGCCGGCAGGCTACCTCCCGGAACCCGGAACGCCATGCCGCTCTCCGATCACCGAACCCGATAGCGGCATTCCACATTCCACCGGGGAGGTGAACCGACCCCGACACAACCCCAAGGGGTGGTCCCATTACTGGCGGAAGGGTGGTCCCATGCTGCCGGCGGAACTCACCTCAAGGTGGTCCCATCTCGCCGGCGGGCGACGGTCGAGCGGGTGTAGCGTTTCCGGCAGGTGAGTTCAAGGGTTTCCGTTGCGGACGGAGTACAGAGAGGTTAGGCCGTGCCTGTTTGGTTCGAGGGCTCCAACGAGATCGACTGCACCATTGAGAAGGTGAAGCATGTCGTCGAGGATAGCGGCGAGCACTATGTCGGTGTGATCAGTCGCATGCCAGGCTTGAAGAGCGTTGAATTGCTCGAGCAGAATGATGATTCCGTGGTCATCAGAACCAACGAAGGCCTCATGACCCGAACGAATATCTCCAAGACTATCGACGAGGAGAGGGTGGTCGTTGCGTTCGACGAGGAATACCGAGCAGGATTGGGGGTCACGACAAGGACTCACTTCGTCGACGAATTCACGAAGACCGGCACTGGGGTCAGACATCACCTCGTAATGAGCGACCTCACGGCCTCAGGGGTATTAGGCTTCTTCTACCGAAACTTCGGCAAGTCTAAGATGGGAAATGCTTTCTTGAAGTCGTACAAGACCTACCTCGAGAACTGAACTGACCCAGCGAATGACGTACGATGCGGTAACTAGTAGTCCTAGGAGGCCGACAGGAGGCCGACCACGTCACGGATCTTGGTCTCCAGCTCTGGGTCGATGGAGAGCTTGAACCCCTCGCTGCGGTGGTGTCCCCGGACTTGACGCACAGCCCGCCAGACACCGGCTGCGAAAGGCTGCATGCCGGCCAGGTCGTCATCCTGGTCCTCCCGTCGTGCTGGGAGTCCCCGCAGCGCCCGGCATGGAAGAGCGCCGGGCAGTAGGGGCGTTCCTGCAGCCACGACGCCAATGTCTGCCCGACGACAGGGAGGTCAACCCGTGATAGGGGGAGCTGATCCGACGGTTGAGGGTGTGCGCGAGAGCATCGGTCCGCGCTTCGATCTCGCGGTAGGTGCCACGCGCCGGCGCCGGCAGACGTGGCTGGACACTGCGGACTGGAGGCTGTATCGCAAGGGCATCACCTGCGAGCTGCTCAACACCTCCTCCGCGGCGATGCTCGTCCTCCATGGCCCGCACGATGAGCGGCGGGAGTGCCTGCTGCCCGCCGGCACCCAGGCCCCGCTGCGGCTGGAGCACGTACCGGACGGACTGTTGCGTGACCGGCTCAGCCCCTTGCTGGGCATCCGCGCCCTACTGCCTCTGGTCCAGTCCTCGCGCACGGTGCGCGAGGTGCGGCTGCTGGACGACGAGGCCAAGACAGTGGTCCGGTTGCTGCTGGAGGGCCCGGCCACGGTTCGCGGTCTGACGGACGGCGCGGTCCCGGCCCGGCTGCAGGTCATCCCCGTCCGCGGTTACGTTGCCCAGTCCCGCAAGGTGGCCCGGACCCTGCGTGAGCAGGGGCTGCTCCCCGACGAGACAGAACCGTCGGACGCCGTCGCCGCACTGACCACGGGCGGCTATACCCCCGGGGTCCTGCCCGGCGCGGTGGACCCACCGCCCGCGCAGCACACCCCGGCCGCCGTGGCCGTCGCCACGATGCTCCTGTCGTTCCTCGACCAGCTCGAGGCCCAGGTACCCGGCGCCGTGGGGGACATCGACGTCGAGTTCCTTCACGACCTGCGTATCGCCGTGCGCCGCAGCCGGTCCGCCCTCAAGCTGGCCGGCGGCGTCCTGCCGCCGGGCACCGTCGAGCGGTTCGCCCCCGAGCTGAAGTGGCTCGGCGACGTCACGACCCCCGCGCGCGACCTCGACGTCCACCTGCTCGGGTTGCCGGACATGGCGGGACGGCTCGCCGCCTTCCCGCATGCGGACCTCGACCCCTTCGGTGAGCACCTGGCGCGGCACCGCGTCGGCGAGCAGCGCGCTCTCGTCCGTGCGCTGACATCGCGCCGCTACGAGCGATTCGTGACCGACTGGCGGTCCGCACTCCAGAACGTGGTGGCGGCCGGCCACGATCCCGGGGACGGCGTGAACGCCGGCGCGCTGGCCGCCGCCCAGGTGGCTCGGGCGGACCGGCGGGTCGTCCGGCGCGGATCGCGGATCACGGCGGACTCGCCGCCCGAGGATCTGCACACCCTGCGCAAACGGGCCAAGGAGCTGCGTTACACGCTCGACCTCTTCGTGTTCGTGCTCGACGCCACGCACGTCAAGGCACTGGTCACCGAGCTGAAGGCCTTG
This sequence comes from uncultured Actinomycetota bacterium, assembly GCA_963724535.1. Lineage (GTDB taxonomy): Bacteria > Actinomycetota > Actinomycetes > Actinomycetales > Kineosporiaceae > JADJPO01. The sequence goes on along the minus strand of CAVRVD010000024.1, from coordinate 6,563 downwards.
CAGGATGTGCTGGGTGCCTTCCAGGACAGCGAGGTCCAGCGGGCCGCGCTGCGCGCCGTCGCCACCCAGATGGTGGCGGAGCAGAACGCGCGTCGTGTCGTTCCCGTGGATACGCTGCTGGCGCTCGGCGAACTGGCGACGCACCTGGAGGAGGACCAGCGCCGGGCGCGGGAGGCCTTCGACAAGCGCTTCACGAGGTTCCTCCGGCCGTCCGTGCGCCGGCACGTCAAGGCGCTGAGCGACGCGCGCCCCGTCGACGCCACACCGGAGGTGACGTCGTGAAGGTGCTCGCCACGTACGCGATCAAGGGCGGCGTCGGGAAGACGTCCGCAGCGGTGAACCTCGGGCACCTCGCCGCGACGTCGGGCCTGCGCACGCTGCTGTGGGACCTGGACCCGCAGGGCTCGGCGACGTACCTGATGCGCATCCGCCCGCGCGTCAAGGGCGGCGGCAAGGCCCTGGTCACCGGCCGGCGCACGCTCGAGGACGCCATCAAGGGCACGGACTACGAGCGGCTGGACCTGCTACCGGCCGACTTCACCTATCGCACCCTCGACCTGGAGCTGGACGCGCTCAAGAGACCCACCCGGCGACTGCGTCGTCTGCTGGACCCGCTGGCGCAGGAGTACGACGCCGTCATCCTCGACTGCCCGCCGAGCGTCTCGCTGGCGTCGGAAAGCGTCGTGCACGCGGCCGACCTGCTCGCCGTCCCGCTGATCCCCGCGTCGCTCTCGCTGCGGTCCTTCGACCAGCTCCTCGCCTTCCTCGATGCCCTCGACGAGGGCGGCCACGATGGCGTGCGCGTGCGTCGCCCGCAGGTCTTGGCCTTCCTGTCGATGGTCGACAGGCGCAAGAGGTTGCACCGAGACCTCGCGTCGTCCCTGCCGCGTGAGGTCGCCGAGGTCAGCTCGGTGGCCATCCCGGCGCTGTCGGTCGTCGAGCAGATGGCCGAGCGCCGCGAGCCCGTGACGGCGACGGCCCCGCGCAGCGCCGCGGCCGTGGCCTACGGGCGGCTGTGGGCTGAGGTGGCCGCGCGGCTCGACCTCCCGCGGACGGTCCGGTGACCCGCCGGCCGTGATGCAGCCGTCCCTCCTCGCGGCGCAGTCCGGCCCAGTCCCCGCCCCGGCGGGGCGCTCGGGACCGGTCAGCGCCTGGGCCGACACCGAGCTGAGTCTCAGCCCGTGGCGTCTCCCGCCGCCGACCTGGCTGGCGCCTGTCGGTTGTCGCTGGCTCGCGACGCGGGTTGAGCGACGGACCGCGTTCGCGCTGTTCCCCAAGGACCTCGCCATGGCACCGCGGGCGGGCCACTTCGCCGCCCTCGACCAGCCTGCCCTGCTCGCCGAGGACATAGCGACCTTCCTCGACGGACGGTCCTGACGCACCCCAGACCGCGCCGTCGGCCCTGCCGTGGTGCGTGGCACCCTCGTCGGCGGCTACGAGCGTGAGGTGACTGGTTGGCGCAGGATCGTGCGTAGCTTGGCCGGTTCGGTGCGGCGTGGGTCGGACAGGTAGATCTCGTGGTGCTTGCCGTTGACGGTGAGGCCGTGCTCGGGCAGGTACTCGTCGTGAAGCCGGGCCAGGACCGGTGCCTCGGAGTCGAAGGAGCCGATGTGCAGGATCTGCACGCTGCTGCCTTCGGTGTACGGTGCGAAGCGCACGCGATCCAGGGCCGCGAGCGCCTTCTTCTGCGCTGTGCTCATCGCGGTCTCGACGATCTCGGGGGTGATCCAGGCGGGTTGGCAGATCATCATCGTCCAGTCCCAGGCACTCTTGTCACCGGCGACGAACGCGTGGGGGTCCTCGGCGCTCCACAGCCCTTCGAGTGGCCCGACGGTGTGCACCCGCCCGATCTCGCTCTTCGCGGTTGCGCGGACGGCGTAGGAGAGGGTGAACAGCGCCTGGACGGCCTCGGCATAAGCTTGTGACACGTTCGGGTCACCGTGCCCGTCGATCATCAGGAACGCAGTTCGGGAACCTCGACGAGGTGGAAGCCGCCCACCTTGGGGGCGTACAGGGTGGCGAAGTCCTTCTTGAGGTCGTACGGCTTGGTGTCGCGGGCGTCCATGTCGCCAGTTCTCCCACCTGACACCGTGTGAGGGTCAAGTCTGGGCCATCACCGTCCCCCGGGGTGCCCCATGGTCCCGCGGCCTACTTGCCCAACACTGCGGCCCGCGACGCGGGGCAGAGATCGCCCCCTCGGCATCGACAACGCGGTCCCATCAGGGGAATCGTCGTGCGGAACGACACGAGACCGTCGGTCGCGGTTCCTGAGCGCCGCTGTGCCAGAGGCCACCGCGAGGTTCTCAGAGTTCGGATGGGTCGGCCATCATGGGTTCGGTGACCAGTCGCTTCGCTGTCCTGTGTGTCGACTCCGTCTACCCAGAACCCTTGGCACGGTTCTGGTGCGACGTCCTCGGGTGGGGTGTCGTCGACCAGGACGAGACCGGGGTCTCGATCGGCCCGGCCGACGACGTGGGACCGCGTATCGACTTCTTCGCGGTGCCGGAGGTCAAGGTCGGCAAGAACCGACTTCACATCGATCTGCGCGCCGACGACTGCACCACCGCCGAGGAACTCGATAGGCTGCTCGCCCTCGGCGCCTGCCGTGTCGATGTTGGCCAGGGACCGGACGTGAGCTGGGTGGTGCTCGCTGACCCAGAGGGCAACGAGTTCTGCCTCTTGTCCCGGACGATCCAACAGTTCGCGGCCGAGGAGGGATGACTCCGCCGTTGCCCTCGGGCCTGTGCCGGTGATCCCTACCGAACGATCCCGCCTGACGCTGACCGCCTCTGCCTCTGCGCCGCAAGAGGTTCGGCCTGCGGGGCGGGTGTGCTGGGCGACCGGTCCCAGTCCATTGGCCAGCGGAGTCGCTATCGCCGTTGGCCACGGGGTTACCAGCCTCCCTTCCCATCACAGATTCGACGCGCACGGTCCGACGCCTTCGACGGGGCGCAACTGCCCGCTCCACTGGCCAGGGCATGGAGGGTCGCACCGCCGGCTGGACGGCGGGGACCGAAGGCAAGCCTGTCGTTGGACGAGATCGTCGACGTGGCGTTGCAGCTCGCCGACGAGCGGGGACGCGGTGGCCACTCGTTGAGCAGTGTGGCGGAGCGGCTCGGCGTCACGACCAACGCGTTGTACCGCTACCTGGGCTCCCGCGCTGAGCTCGACGTGCTCCTGGGCGAGCGCGCGATGGGACCTGCCCCGACGATGCCCAACGCCCTTCCCTGGGATCACGCCGTCCGGTTCTGGCTGCGGGGAATCCGTGAGCGTCATCGAGCCCATCCCTGGCTGGTGGACGTGCAGGTCTACGTGCCCCTGATGCCGAATATGCTCGCTTGGCTGGATGCGTTGCTCCATGCCCTGAGCACCGCCGGGTTCGACGCCGCTCCGGCGATGTGGGCAGCCTCGGTCATCGACGGCTACGTCCGAGCGGCCGCCGTGCGAGATCGGGAGCGACTCGTCCCCCAGGGCACGGACGAGCGCGCCCTGTGGATGACCCCGGAGGTCGTGACGCAGGTGGCGGCGCTGGCCCGCGACCGCGGCCTGGATCACGTGGCGACCGTTCTGGAGAACGCCTTCTTCGCATCCGATGGACTCGAGGACGACGCCAGCTTCGACGCCGGCCTCGACCTCAACCTGAACGGATTGGCCGACACCTTGTCGGCACCGCCCAACGTCTCGGAGACCTGAGCACCAGTGTCCCTTCAGGTCTGGCAGCGCGACGTGAGTAGAGTTCCCAGATCGGACAGCCGACGAGGAGGGGCCATGTCGGTCGAGTTCCTACTCACCACGCTCGTCGTGGTCGCCACTCCAGGCACCGGGGTCATCTATACCTTGGCCGCCGGCCTATCACGGGGTGCTCGGGGCGCACTCGTCGCTGCGGTCGGCTGTACGTTGGGGATCGTGCCGCACATGCTGGCCGCCATCACCGGCCTGGCCGCATTGCTGCACACGAGCGCGGTCGCGTTCCAGACGATGAAGATCTTGGGCGTGGCCTACCTGCTCTACCTCGCGTGGGTGACGTTCCGGGACAAGGGGACCTTGGTGGTTGAGGCAGACACCGAGACCGCGTCAGCGCGCGCCGTGATCGTGCGCGGGGTGCTCATCAACCTGCTGAACCCGAAGCTGACGATCTTCTTCTTCGCCTTCCTGCCCCTGTTCGTGCCTGCCGGACAACCGGGCACGCTCGTGCGCATGCTGGGGCTGAGCGCCGTGTTCATGCTGGTGACGTTCCTGGTGTTCGTGGCCTACGGGGTATCCGCAGCCGCGGTGCGTCGCCACATCACCTCACGGCCACGCGCGATGACATGGATGCGTCGGGCCTTCTCGGGCACCTTCGTCGCGCTCAGCGCCCGACTCGCCATACAAGCCCGATGAACACGGGATCCTCACGCCCCACGCGTGTCTTCCCCAGCGCCGGGCTTGGCCAGGCCGTGAACGGCGCAACCACCTCATCCATGAGCTGATGCGATCGCTTCGGGTCAGGGCCGGATCCAGTGGCGGATGAGCTGCGTGGTCTCGGCCGGGCGCTCGAGGTTGGGGAGGTGGCCGGCCCACGGCAGGTCGATGCGGGTGGCACGGGGCAGCTCGGCTGCCAGAAAGTCGGCGACCGCGCGGAACCAGGTGAGGTCGCGGGCTCCGGAAACGACGGTGGTCGGGCAGGTGATGCGGGCAAGGTCGGTCTCGACGTCGTGCTCGTGTACATCCTCACCGGCGGCGAGTTGCACGCGAAAGGCGAGCGACTGCATCTCGCGGAACAGCTCACGGGTCTCCTCCTCGACCTGCGGTTGCAGCCACATGTCGACGTTGAGCTCAGTTGCTCCGGGCACGTCCCCACTCTGCAGCAGCGCTGTCTCCCGTTCGGCGAAGCGGCGGAGGTCGGCCGTTGGCTCCACACCCTCGGCCGCAGCGCAGAGCAGGACGAGGGCGCTCACCCGCTCCGGGACAGTGGAGGCCACCTGGAGGGCGACGGCACCGCCACCCGATGACCCCACGATGGCGCAACTGTCCAGACCCAGACTGTCGATCAATCGGATGACGTCCTCGGCGTGCGAGAACGGATCCGAGGTCAACGGCGAGCGGCCGTACCCGCGAAGGTCCGGCGCCACGACGGTGAAGTCGCGGCGGAGGTCGTGGATCTGGGGCTGCCACTGCCGCGAATCCGTCGCCGTCGAGTGCAACAGGAGCACCGCTGGACCCCTGCCCGCGAGGGTGTGATGGAGGATCATGACTCCAGGCATATCAGCCGAGCTCGTTCGCCAGCCACAGACTTCTTTCGGAGCGTCCTTCCAGTCGCACAACGCTCGGTGTCCCGCATGGCCGATCGATGACCGGATCCGGATCGTCAGCGGGCCGACTTCGGCTCGGGCTGGGCTGTGCCCGCGCCTCGCAGCCTCGCGGTCGAGGAGCTGACGGTGCACGGCTGGGATCTTGCCCGGGCCACAGGACAGGACCTCCGCATCGACGATGCCGCCTGGACCAAGTGGACCGGTTCTTCGAGCTGTTCGGGGAGGGGCCGATCGGTCAGCGGGTCGCCCATGCTCACCCGGCCTGGGTCTCCTGATTCAGCTCAGATCTCGTGCTGCCACCAGTCGAGGGTCGCGCGTAGCGCGACGTCCCAGGGCGTTGCTTCGGCGTCGAAGGTCGTGCGGTAGTCGTCCCAGTCCATGACGAACGGTTGTCGAACTGATAGGTGACCTCAGGTAACCGCTCCTATGAGCGGCAGAATGAGCCTGGCAACGCGAAGAACGAGTTGTCAAGGGCCATTGAGTGCTGCCCAGGGGCGGTCGTGGGACCTGCCCGGTGGCGGCCCAGGAGATGTGCCCGTTGGTGGCCATGGCTACCCAGACGCTGGATCGTCCGGTGGTGCGTCCCGATCGGTTCACCCTGGGGGTGTTCCTCGATGCGGTCCCGCGGGACGCCGTCGATGACGCGGTCGCCGATGTGCGGGGTCGAGACGGTTCGGGAGCTGTTCTCGCGAGAGGCGGCCATGGACCGTGGGCTCGGGGGTGCATAGGGTCGCGACCGGTGCTTCTCTTCAAGAAGGGTGTGGTCGTGTTGCGACGAGCGGGGACAGTGATCGGCGTTCTTCTGGGAGCGATAGCGGCGCTCTTCGTGGTCTTCGTGGTCGGGATGCGCACGAAGTACCCGCTAATCGTTGACCGGGTCCGCCGGCTCGCCCGGGACGTCGGCAACCCCCGGCTGCTGCCGTCGGCGGGCAAGCCGGGGGCGAGGGCATCGATCATCCGGCACACCGGCCGGACGTCAGGCACGGCCTACGAGACCCCCGTCACCGTCCTGGAGGCGCCCGAGGGGTTCGTCATCGCGTTGCCGTACGGGCCGAACACCGACTGGCTCAAGAACGTCCTGGCGCAGGGGTCCGCCACCGTGGTCCATGAAGGGAGCAGCTACCGAGTAGATCAGCCGGAGGTGGTCCCGAGCACGCAGGTCGCTCATGCCTTCTCTGCGCAAGAGCGGCGGACGCTGCGCTGGTTCGGTGTCCGGGAGTGTCTCCGGCTTCGCCGGGTCGGCCCTGTTCAGGCCGAGGAGACTCACTGACC
>CAVRVD010000023.1:0-135598 GCA_963724535.1 uncultured Actinomycetota bacterium | reverse complement strand
CCCAGGACGACGATCTGGTCGGCGCTGATGTAGACGTCTCCGGCGAGTGCCGCCTTGGCGACGACCCGGTGGAACATCAGGACGCCGAGGGTCGCCGCGATGATCGCCGCGACCGCGACGAGGAACAGGGTGAAGCCGTCGGTCAGCCGCCACTCGATGTTGCCGAGGCGGGAGCGATGGTCACGCAGTCGGGTGCCGGTAACCGCGAGCCAGGCGTAGGCGATGGCCGAACCGAGGACGGCGAGTGCGATAGCCGCCTGCCCACTCGGGCTGAGATCCCGCGGCGCGACGTTGAAGATGTCGGTGAGGAAGCCGTAGAGGATCACGCCATCGAGCAGCGCCACCGCCCAGGGCAGGATGCGCAGCGGCCGCGGAATGCGTCGGTGCACAGTCGCCCCCGCGGCGATGTCGCTGTGCACGATGAGGCTCAGGGCTCGATGCAGGGTCCGGACCTCTACCACTGCCGGGTCGCCGAGGTCGCCGCCGGTGACGGGTCCCGCTTCGCGGATGCGCAGTCGGCGTATCGACTCGGCCCGTTGGGCGTGCTGGCGGTTCTGCTGTCGGGCGTCGACCTCCCGGCGGCGCAGGTCGAGCAGCGAATCGGGCAGGATCGGGGTGAGGGTGGGGCGATCGGTGCGAGACGGGGCATGCTGGGTGCTCATGACAGCTCTCCTTCGGAGTGAACCGGTTTCAGTCGGTTGACGGACGACGCGAGAAGTGGATCTCAACCTTGCGGTGCTGGTCGCGCAGCGACGGGTTGCGGGCCTCCTCCTCGGCCGAGAAGCCCGCCGAGCCCAGGCCGTCGATAGCGACCACGCGGTCCCCCGGGAGGCCCAGCTGAATCAGCCGGGTGCGCACCGCCTCCGCCCGGCGGCGGGACAGGTCGCGGTTGTACGCCTTGTCGCCGGTGCTCGCGTCCGCGTGCCCGGTGATGGTGAGAATGAGGTCGTTCTTTGTGACCCGCCCCACGACGAGGCCCAGGGCGAGGTCAGCGCCTGGCGAGAGCACATCGCTGTCGAACCGGAAGCTGGTCGCGGCCGACAGCAACATGCTGTCGACGAAGGTCTCCGTTGTCGGTAGCGGCACCGGCGGGACGGCGTTGGTGCTGCGCGGCGGCTTTGGCTCCACCGCGGCGCCGGCGTCGATGCAGCGACGCGCCCCGGCGCTCTCGCAGATCCCCAGCCAGGTGCGGCTGAGCTGTTGGCGCACCGGTGCCGGTAGCGGCGGCTGGTTGCCCGCGACCTCACCGAGCCCTACGAAGGAGACCTCCCACCCGGTCAGGTCGAGGTAGCCCTCGCGGTGCAGGAACCGGCCCAGCGTGGGCCCGTGGACGTCCCAGCCGAGCTGGCGGAGGTCGACCGGATCGACGGTTGAGACCCCGGAGCTCAGGACCACCAGCCGCCCGGGTTCTGGGTGGGCGCTAGTGGCGCGTCGGATGGCCGCCAACGTATCGAGGCCATCCTCCGTGGCGGTCAGGTCCGTGATGTGCTCGCGGATCGCCGCCAGCGTGTTCTGCCGCAACGCCTCTCGCCGGCTGCCAACATCGACCTGACCGCCTCGTCGCGGAGTGAGCGAGAGGGCCTCGGGCTCGGCGTCGGGTCTGACGAGAAGGAGGCACCCGATGTCGGTGCGGCCGGCGCGTTCCAGCTCGTCGACGACCGCCGGCGACAGCGCGGGCAGTGGCTCGGCGCTGGTCGCGGGCACCGTCAGGACGGTCGTCTCCGCACGCTGAGCCACATCGGCAGGGCAGGCCGCGACAGGTGGGTCGACAACCTGGGCTAGGTCGCATCCGGCGAGCAACGTCGCCAGGGTGCCGGCCAGAATGGCGAGCGCGGTGGGAGTGCCGGCGCGAGTGCCGGCGGGCCGGCTGTGATCGGGAACCCCGATCATGGAACGAGACGTTGAACAGGGGGAGTGAGATTCACGCGGAAGGACCACAGCGCGCAAGCGCTTGCGAAGCGTAGTGTGCAACATGACGCACCTCCGGCGATCGATTGATCGCGAATCCGAATGCCTGGACAGGGCGGCTGGACGGAGGGGCAGAAGGCGGCCTCGGCGTTGCTGCGCCGGGGCTGCCGTTCTTGGCGCCCCTCACTGATGAGTCGCCTGGGCGTTCGTGGAGGGTCGGACGCGAGGCGCTCAGGGTGGCGGTCACCACCTCCTTCGTCGTGCGCGGGCGAGTGTCTGTACGCCATGGTCTGATGGACGGTGCCGGTCCTCTAGTGACAGTCCTAGAATGCCATTGGCACCCGACAGAGCGCTATCTACCAATGGCAAGAGGTTTGTGGTAATTTACCGTGTACTGGCCACGGACGAGCGGGGCGGCCCATGGCTGTTCAGTCATCCAGTCCGACAGCGCGACGATTCGAGATCGCTGGTCGTCTGAAGGAGCTCCGGCTCCGGTCCGGCAAGAGCGTCGACGAGATAGCCGACGAACTGGCATGTTCGACGGCGAAGGTGTCGCGTCTCGAGAATGGGCAGCGCGCCGCGAGTCCCCTCGACGTCAAGGTGTTGGCTCGTTTCTATGGCCTGCCCGATCGCGTCCGCGATGACCTGGTGTCGCTGGCGGGCGAGGCCCGCAAGCGTGGCTGGTGGCAGGACTGCAGGGCGTTGGACGACCAGGCGAAGACCTACGTCGGCTTGGAAGCGGCGGCCACGGAAGTGCTTCAAGTCAAGGTGGTGCGGTTGCCGGGGTTGTTGCAGACGGATGCCTATATGAATGCCTGGGCGAGCGACCTGGTCGGCTTTCCATCGTGGAGCGACGCAGAGTCGGTGAGGGAGATCCTGGGCACCAAACGCCTTAGACTCCAACGCGTTCGATCGGGTGACATGCGGTACGCGGCCGTGATCGACGAAGCGGCCATCCGGCGCCGGGTCGGTTCGCCCGACCTCATGGCGGACCAGATCCGCCATCTGATCGAGATGGGTCGGCTGCCCAATGTCACGCTGCGGCTGACGACCTACGACGTGGGGGCTCACCCGGGCATGGACGAGCCGTTCATAGTGCTGGGCTTCGGTGGCGACGTGATTCAGGACATCGTGTTCATGGAGGGGATGGCCGCGAACCGGATCGTCAGGGCCGAGGACAAGCCCGCGGTCGTCGCCAAGTTCCGGGATGCCTATCGCTATGTCTCCGAGCAACTCGCCTTGAGTCCGGACGAGACGCTCTTCTGGTTGGAGGCTCAGCTCACCGGCCTGATGACTGGCACCCCCGACGAACCGACCGCGCGTTGTCCAAGCTGCTGCTCGCCGGCTGCAGGTCAGTCGGCTGGTGCGGGGGCGTAGCGGCGTCCCTGAGCCCAGCAGGCACGATGCCGCGCACCTCGATCCGCGCGTCGAGCCGGAGAGACGATTGCGGCAACTGCCCGGTGGTAGGGTCCTGCCGTCGGACGTGGTGAGTAAAGCGTCCTAGGTATCTTGACTTTGTCCGAACCGGCGTAGTCCAAGGGTGCGTCCATGCCAGCTGGTTCCAGCCCGACCGCTCGGCGGTTCGAGTTGGGCCGTCGGTTGCGAGAGTTGCGGTTGGAGGCGGGCCGCAGCGTCGACGACATCTCCGAGGAACTCGCCTGCTCCCCCGCGAAGGTGTCCCGGATCGAGAACGGCCAGCGCGTCGCCACCGCACTGGACATCAAGGTGCTGGCCCGCTTCTACGGCTTGACCGATCTCGCACGTGATGAGCTGGTCTCCTTGGCGGTCGAGGCACGCAGGCGGGGCTGGTGGTACGACTACCGGTCACTGGACCAGCAGGCCATGACCTACGTGGGCCTGGAGTCGGCGGCAAGTCACCTCGACCAGGTCGAGGTCAACCGGATGCCCGGACTGCTGCAGACGGACGAGTACATGGAGGCCCTCGTGCCGCGCCTGCGCACGCCGGCGTTCTGGAGAAGCAACGACTACATCCGAGACATCATCGACTCGCGCAGGCGTCGGCGCGATCGGGTCCTCTCCGGTGAGCTGCAGGTCAGCGCCGTTGTCGATGAGGCGGCGTTCAGGCGACGGCTCGGGCCGCCTCAGCTCATGAGGGACCAGATCCGCCACCTGGTCCATATGGGCAGCTTGCCCAACGTGACGGTGCAGGTGGTCACCTTCGACGTCGGATCGCACCCGGGACTCGACGAGCAGTTCACGGTGCTGCGGTACGACGATCAGGAGCTTCCCGATGCGGTGTTCGTCGAGGGGCTCGCCGGCAACCACATCATCCTGGCCGATGACAAGCCCGAGATCGTCACCCAGTTCCGGGAAGCACACCGGTATCTCTCCGAGGAAGTCGCTCTAGCGCCCAAGGAGACCACAGATTGGCTGGAAGACCTGCTCGCACGGGGCGGCAAGATCGCCGCCCGACGACGACAACGCTGAGCGGTGGTCCCCCTCTCAGCATGCGAGCTCCGGCCAAGTCCTCGAGAGGGTCAGGCCGTCGTTCGGGGAGACAAAGGAGAACATGGAGACACCAGCCTGGAGCAGGGCTTCGTTCTGCGCGAACTCGGCCTGCGTCGAGGTAGCGGTAAATGAGGGCCATGTGCTGGTCCGGGACTCGAAACAACGTGACAGCCCCATGCTGGACTTCACCCTTGCGGAGTGGGACTCCTTCGTAAGAGGTGTCAAGGCTGGTGAGTTCGACCCGTCACCGGGGGGGTCCTAGCGGTGCGATAGCCCGCCGGCGGCCACCGTGTGGGTTGTGGGAACCGAGTGTGTGGGCTTGCGTCCCTGGGTTCCTGTCATACTTGAGCCTGCGCTCCATTGCAATAGGCCTTTCCGCGTTTCGCGGCAAGGCCGCCGCCTCGACAATGGCTGTGGTCACGTTCTTGCATGAACGTACAGATAGAAATCGGCCGTGTGCCGACCGTGAGTGCTTGTAGGTTCGGGGTAACGACGCCTCACCAGACCGCACTCCGCACGACGTCGCACCCGCGACGACGAACGGATGAGGGCCAAATGGGTGAAGAGCTGGTCACGTGGCACCGCATAGCCTGCTCCAATTCCGCCTGCCCCGAGGTTGGGCTCAGCGCGGATGAGATCCTGGTCCGCAGTTCCACCACCCCGAGCGTGGTGGTGAGGTTCAGCCGGGCCGAATGGGACGCATTCGTCGCTGGCGTTAAACGCGGGGACGTGGACGGCGTCTCGACCCGGGCCTGACGTCGTCGGCACCGCCCGAAGCGAGTCGGCAAAGCAGGAACCCCCGGCGGCCACCGGGGGTCATGGGCACCTGCTGTGTGGGCCTGTGCGTGGCGCCCAACCTAGCGTCCGCGACCACGTAGGCGCAGGATTTGGCGAGTCCTGGAGATTCGGGCCACCAACCCCTCCCGTGTCCGTCCGACGTCCTGCCGGCGGGTGCCCGCTGCCGGCATCAGTCGCGTGGCTCAGTCCTCGGACCGACCGCGCCCCGACGAGTCTTGGCCACCCCCCTTCTGCCGGGGCGCGGCCGCGGAATCGGTCGAGGAGCGCTTGGCCGTGTCGGGCTGGGCCTTTCGGGTCAACGACTGCGAGGCCTTGCGCTCGGCCCGGTCGCGGTTCGACGGCTTGACCCGTGGGGCAGACTCCTGCGGAGCGGCCTCCTGCTCGGCCTGGCGACTGCCGAGCACCTCCTGGCAGTAGCCGGCGATGCTCTCGGCGTCCCCGGCCACGCGCTCCAGGTTGCGGTAGGCCGTCGAGCTCGGAGACAGCCCGCCCTTCGTGTGTGCGGTGCACAGGCCCTGCGCCGCCGGGCCCGTGGCGTCCGGACCGACCGGCCCGCCAACACCCGCCTCGCCAGCTTCGCTCGACCCGTCGTCCGGGGCCTTCGGCGACCCGCCGGTCGACTCACTCGGCTCGGAGTCCGGCTCAGCATCCAGCTCGGATCCCGGCTCGGAGGTGTTCGGCGACGTGTCGGCGCCCGCGTCGCTGCCCGACGCCTCACCCGTGCCGTCCGTACCGACAGACTTCGTCGGGGCCGGGGCACCGATGCTCATGTGCGCCACCTGTTGCACCGGCTCCGGCAACACCCCCGCGTAGGCAGCGGCGGTGGTGCCGCCGACCCCCACGGCGGTGGCGGTGGCGGCGGTGGCGAGCTTGCCGGCGAGCAGGCGGAGGATCACGGAGCAACTCCTGGCGGGCGCAACGGGGCCCGACCAGCATGCACGCTCCGACATGTACTGTCACTCAAAGTCACCGGAATGGGTTACTCGGCACAGGCGGTGCCGTCCTGGTTCTGGCAGTGCCGTCGGTGCACTGTGCGGCTGTTGCAGCGCCGGCACAGTGCATTGCCAGGCCGACAGTGGCGCTGCCGGGCCGACAGTGGCGCTGCCAGGGCCCGACAGTGCCGGTCAGTCCTCGGTCGGTGGGGGCTCGGCGGGGATCGCCTCGAGGTCGAACGGGGTGCGCTGGTAGACGCAGTAGTTCAGCCAGTTCGCATAGAGCAGGAACGCGTGCGACCGCCAGGTGACGGTCGGTGGGCGGCTGGGGTCGTCGTCCGGGTAGTAGTTCCTCGGGACGCCGACCGCCAGCCCCCGCGCGAGGTCCCGCTCGTACTCGGCGGCCAGGGTGTACCGCTCGTACTCCGGGTGCCCGGTGACGTACAGCTGGCGGCCGTCGGTGCTCGCGGCCAGATAGACCCCGGCCTCGGACGAGACGGCGAGCAGCTCCACGCCGTCCGCGGCCTCGATGTCGGCGGCCAAGGTCTCGGTGTGCCGGGAATGTGGGGCCGGGAAGGTCTCGTCGAACCCGCTGAGGATGCGCGAGCGCGCATCCAGCACGTCGTGCTGGAACACCCCGAACACCTTGCGCTGCACCGGGTACTTCCCGATGCCGTGGCGCCGGTACAGCCCGGCCTGGGCCCCCCAGCACACGTGCATCGTGGAGAACACGTGGTCGTCGGCCCAGTCCATCACCTCGCACAGCTCGGGCCAGTAGTCGACCTGTTCGAAGGGCAGTGTCTCGATCGGGGCACCGGTGATCACCAGGCCGTCGAACTTGTCGCCCTTGACCTGGTCGAAGGTGGTGTAGAAGGCGTCCAGGTGCTCCCCGGAGGTGTTGCGGGAGTCATGCGACTCCATGTGCAGCAGGCTGATCTCCACCTGCAGCGGAGTGTTGCCGAGCAGTCGCAGCAGCTGCGTCTCCGTCTCGATCTTCGTCGGCATCAGGTTGACGATCGCGAGGTGCAGCGGCCGGATGTCCTGATGGATCGCCCGGCCCTGTGACATCACAAAGACGTTCTCGGACTCCAGGGTCCGGCGGGCGGGCAGGGCGTGCGGGACGTTGACGGGCACGAGGCGACTCCTGGGCGGGTGTGGACGTCCCATTGTGACCCGACCGGGGCCGTGCGGGGACGACGAGGACGGGTCGGCTGTGATCGGCAGTAGGCTCGCTGTCCGTGAGGCGCGTCGACGACCTGCGCGGACGGCGGGTCACGGTTGTTTGGCTGGTTGCCGTCCTGGTGGCGCTCGGCGGATGCTATGCACCGGCGGTGACTCGGACGGCGCCTCCGCCTCCACGACCGCTGCGCCCTCCGGGTCGGTCACGGCCGGGGGCTCCACCGGGCAGGGCCCCAGCGCGGACTCGGCTGAGCCCAGTGCCTCGGTCGAGCCACGGCTTGCGCTGGACACCGAGGGCCTGGCCCTGGTGGTCGGGTCGGGCACCAGCGCGCTGGACTTCGGGGCCCCCCGGGACCAGGTGACCACGGTGCTCACCTCGCAGATCGGCCCGGTGGCCACCACCGACCAGCCTGAGTGCGGCCAGGGTCCGCGGACGGCCCTGCAGGCCGGCGACCTGATCACGCTCTTCGACGGTGACACCTTCGTCGGCTGGACCCTCGTCGGGCCCGGCGACCCACCGTTGACCACGCTCGCCGGCATCGGGGTGGGCAGCACGCTGGCCGAGGTCCTCGAGGTCTACGAGGTCAGCGTCGACGCCGACACCCTGGGGCCGGAGTTCTTCAGCCGGGACGGCCAGTTCGGTGGCGGGCTCACCGATGAGACGCCGCAGGCGAAGGTGACCCGGCTCAACGCGGGGGAGACCTGCTTCTTCCGCTGACCCACAGCAGGGCCGTGGTTGGCGCGCCGGGCGCCGTCACGCGAGGATCGCGACATGGCATCTCCTGTGGTCGTCTTCGACGTCAACGAGACCCTGTCCGACCTGACGCCGATCGCCGAGACCTTCACCGCGGTCGGTGCAGCCCCCCACCTGGCCGAGGTGTGGTTCGCGACGCTGCTGCGTGATGGGTTCGCCGCCACCGTCACCGGCGACCTGGTGCCCTTCGCCGAGCTCGGTCGGGAAAGGGCCCGGGAGCTGCTCGACGCCACCGTGAGTTCTGCCGGCGGCAACCTGGACGCCGCCGTGGGCCAGGTCATGTCGGCCTTCAGCGCCCTGTCGCTGCACGCCGACGTCGTCCCAGGCGTCCGAACGCTCGCCGAGGCCGGCGTCCGCCTGGTGACCCTGAGCAACGGCGCCGCCGGCGTGGCCGAGGGGCTGTTGGTCAGAGCCGGGATCCGGGACGCGTTCGAGCACGTTCTGACCGTCGAGGACGCCGGCATCTGGAAGCCCGCCACAGGCGCCTACCGCTACGCCGCGCGGGTGTGCGACGCCAGCCCGCAGGACATGCTCATGGTCGCCGTCCACCCCTGGGACCTGCATGGGGCCGCGACGGCAGGACTGGGCACGGCGTGGATCGACCGTGCCGGCACCTCCGCTGCGCCGAGGCGCTACCCCGGCTACTTCCTCGGCCCCGACCATGTGGTGCGCGGCGTGGACGGGCTGCCCGACGTCCTCGGCACGTCCACCTGATCCTGGCGAGTGCGGCCGCCGGAGCCGGGGCGGTGCGCGGGTCTACACGCCCCAGACGTGGTGCAGGCCGGCCAGGCGGCTCAGCGAACGCAGCTGATCGCTGTGCAGGTTCAGCGTGGTGACCTCGGCGCTGGAGGGGAGTCGGAAGTCGCCGTAGATGTAGGGGAACTGGGGCGGTCCGCTCCAGTGCAGCCCCGACAGCAGGGCCGTCTCCGGGGCCAGGCCGAGCTGGCCAGCGGCGATCTGCGGGCCGTGGCCCGCCAGCCGGTGGACGAGCTCGGTGAGCTGTCGCAGCTCGACGGTGTGTGAGTACTCCGATGTCTGCACCACGATGCGTCCCTCTCCGACCGCCGGCCCCTCGTCACAGGGCGGGTCGGCTCGGCCGAGCCCGCCCCCTGCCCACAGACGTCGGTTCGGCGACGGTCGGTGGTGATCCGCCGTCCAGGTGGTTCGGGGCTGGCTCGCCCTAGAGGTCCCAGACGTGACGCATGCCCAGCCGGTGGCTGATCTCGTGGAGCTCGGCGGCGCTCAGCAGGACATGGACCCGGTTCGCGCCGGCGTCGAGGGTGAAGTGACCGCTCACATAGGGGAAGGCCGGCGGCCCCTCCCAGCACAGGTCCAACAGGACGGCTGAGCCCGGCAGCGGGGTCGCGTCCTCGGCCGTGCCGTTGCCCTCCGCTCCGATCTCGGCGGCGGTCATCGGCCGGGTCCGGCCCGAGAGCACCTGATCGAGCTGCGTGAGTTGGCTCATGGCGACGGTGTGGGTGCCTGATGACGGCGGAGAGCGCATCGTGCCCACCTCCCGATGTGTGTCGGTGACCTGTCGTTGAGGAAATGCTGTGCCATCGCCCGTGAGAACACATCGGCCTATGGTCGGAGGAATCGGTGACCAGGGGTGGTGCCGATGAGGGGGCCGGTCACCGGGTGCAGAAGCCGGCGAGCAGCGCCGACGTCTCCGCCGGCCGCTCCTCGGCGAGGTAGTGCCCGCTGTCGAGGATGTGCGCGGTCACCGCGCCGGAGCACTGCGCCCGCCACAGCGCCGGCGCGTCGAACAGCCGGGCAACGACGCCGCGGCCGCCGAGGAGCACCAGCAGGTCGCAGCCGATCTTCTCGCCGGCGGCGCGTGAAGCACGGTCGTGCTCGAGGTCGATGGACGCCGCGGCCCGGTAGTCCTCGCACATCGCGTGGATCGCCGCCGAGGTGAAGCAGCGCTCGTACTCGGCGAGGTCCTGCGGCTCGAACGCCGCGAGGCCGCCTGCGCCCCAGCCGCCGAGCTTGAGCCGCAGGTACTCCCGCGGGGCACCGCCGATCATCAGCTCGGGCAGCGGCTCGGGCTGGATCAGGTGGAACCAGTGGTAGTAGGCGGTGGCGAATGCGAGGTCGGTCGCGGCGTACATGTCCAGGGTCGGGGCGATGTCCAGGACGGTGAGCCGCGTTACGGCGCCCGGGTGGTCCAGGGCCATCCGGTGGCCGACCCGCCCGCCTCGGTCGTGCCCGGCCACCGCGAACCGCTCGTGCCCGAGCGAGGCCATCAGCCGCACCAGGTCGGTGGCCATGGTCCGCTTGGCGTACCCGGAGTGGTCCGGGCCGCCGTCCGGTTTCTCGGAGTCGCCGTATCCGCGCAGGTCGGCCAGTACCAGCCGGAAGTCACCGGCGAGGTGTCCGGCGACCCGCCGCCACATCGCGTGGGTCTGCGGGAAGCCGTGCAGCAGCAGCAGCGGCGGCGCGTCCGGTGGGCCGCCGACCCGGGCGAACAGCGTCGTGTCGCCAACGCGATGGCGCTCGGCCTGGAACCCCTCGAACCAGCTCACCGGACCAGCATCCACCCGAACCGACTCCGCCCGCCTCGCTGTTCCGCGATTGCGGATGCAGATGGCGCACGAGTCCGCAGGAACGGGTATGTTGATCTGATGACTCCGCACTACCGGTTCAGCCAGGCCGCCGGGCTGCTCGCGGTC
The DNA here is from genome assembly GCA_963724535.1 of uncultured Actinomycetota bacterium. GTDB lineage: Bacteria > Actinomycetota > Actinomycetes > Actinomycetales > Kineosporiaceae > JADJPO01. The sequence goes on along the minus strand of CAVRVD010000023.1, from coordinate 124,886 downwards.
AGCGACGACACCGTGCGTCGATGGGCCGATACCGGCCGGCTGCAGACCACGACCGATGACGCCGGACGTCGGGTGGTCGCCGGTCCGGTCCTGGCGGCCTTCGCCGAGGAGCTGGCCCGCACCCCACCCGCTGAGGCGGCCAGCCGGCCGGCCGTGGAGACCTCGGCCCGCAACCACTTTCGCGGTCTGGTCACCCGCGTGGTCAAGGACACCGTGATGGCCCAGGTCGACATCCAGGCCGGACCGTTCCGGGTGGTCTCGCTGATGAGCCGGGAGGCGGCCGACGACCTGGGGCTCGAACCCGGGGTGCTCGCGGTGGCCACCGTGAAGTCCACCAACGTCGTCGTCGAGATCCCCACGCACTGACATGCCGATCCGCCCCTGCGCGGCCCGACCCCGTCTACTCAGTCCGCTCAGTCCGGTCGGTCTGCTCGGCTGCGCCGTCCTCGTCCTGGGCGGCTGCTCCCAGGGGGCGTCCCGGCCGACGGCGCCCGCCGCGGCCACCCAGGAGCTGACCGTGCTGGCCGCGGCCTCGCTCACCGAACCGTTCACCGACCTTGCCGCCCGCTTCGAGGCCGACCAGCCCGGGGTCACGGTCCGGCTCAGCTTCGGCGGCAGCTCGGCGCTCGCCGCCCAGATCGCGGACGGGGCACCCGCCGACGTCTTCGCCTCCGCCTCCGTCCAGGTCATGGACGGCGTGGTGGCCACCGGTGACGCCGGTACGCAGATCGTCTTCGCCCGCAACACGCTGGCGATCGCGGTGCCGCCGGGCAACCCCGGCCGAGTGGCCGCGCCGGCTGACCTGGCGCGGCCGGAGGTGACGGTGGCACTGTGCCAGGTCGAGGTGCCGTGCGGCGCCCTGGCCCGCACCGTGCTCGAGCGGGCCGGCGTCACGGTGCGGGCGGTCAGCGAGGAGCCCGACGTCAAGGCCGCCCTGGCCAAGGTGCGGCTCGGCGAGGTGGATGCGGCCCTGGTCTACGCCACCGACGTCCGGTCCGCCGGCGCGGCCGTCGCCGGTGTCGAGATCCCCGGCGACGTCAACGCCACCACCGACTACCCCATCACCGTGCTGAAGGCCTCCGACCACGCTGCTCTGGCAGCGGACTTCGTCGGGTCCGTCACCTCCGCCGAGGGCGCCGCGGTGCTCACCGGGTACGGGTTCACCGCACCGTGACCAGGACCGGCCCGTTCCCGCAGGGCCCCGAGCGCACCCCGTGGCCGCTCGCCCTGCCGGCCGGCGCCGCGGTGGCCTTCCTCGTGCTTCCCCTGGTCGCCGTCCTGTTGCGGGCCCCGTGGTCGCGGTTGCCCACCCTGCTCTCCGATCCCGACGCCCTCACCGCACTGCGGCTGTCGGTGCTGACCGCCTCGGCCGCAACAGGTCTGGCCACGCTGCTCGGAGTTCCGCTGGCCTGGGTGCTGGCCCGTTCCGGCCACCGGGGCGTGCCGGTGTTGCGCGCCCTGGTCACCGTGCCGCTGGTGCTGCCCCCGGTGGTCGGCGGGGTCGCCCTGCTGCTCGCCTTCGGTCGGCGCGGCCTGCTTGGGCGCCAGCTCGAGACCTGGTTCGGCGTCACGATCCCGTTCACCACCCTCGCCGTGGTGCTGGCCCAGACCTTCGTGGCGATGCCGTTCCTGGTGGTCGCCGTCGAAGGTGCCTTCCGCACCGCCGACCGGGGCCTCGAGGAGGCCGCGGCCACCCTGGGCAGCCGACGGTTGGCCACCCTGCGGCGGGTCACCCTGCCGCTGATCGCCCCGAGCCTGCTGTCCGGCGCGGTCTTGTGCTGGGCGCGGGCCCTCGGTGAGTTCGGCGCGACGATCACCTTCGCCGGCAACCTGCCCGGGGTCACCACGACCATGCCACTCGCGGTCTACCGGGCCTTCCAGACCGACCCGGACGCCGCGGTGGCGCTGAGCCTGGTCCTGCTCGCGGTGAGTGTGCTGGCCCTGGCCGGGCTGCGCGAGGATTGGCTGCGCCCGGGCGGCTCGCGATGAGCCTGCGCGCCGAGTTACACGTCGTGCGCGCCGGCTTCGATCTGCATGCCGACGTCGAGGCCGCACCCGGACAGGTCCTGGGCGTGATCGGCCCGAACGGCGCCGGCAAGTCGACCCTGCTGCGCTCGCTGGCCGGGTTGGTCCCGGTCCGCCGGGGTCGGGTCACCGTGGCCGGCACGGTCTGGGCCGATGTCGAGCCCGGGGCCGGACGGCGCGTCGAGCTCGCCACGCAGCAGCGTCGGCTCGGCGTGGTCTTCCAGGACTACCGGCTGTTCCCACACCTGACCGTGCTCGACAACGTCGGCTTCGCCCCCCGGGCGCGAGGTGCCTCCCGTCGGCAGGCCCGGGCCCGGGCGGCCCGCGAGCTGGACCGGTTCGACCTGGTCGACCTGGCCGGGCGTCGTCCCGGGGGGCTGTCCGGTGGCCAGGCGCAGCGGGTGGCTCTGGCCAGGGCGCTGGCCGGTGACCCGCAGCTGCTCCTGCTCGACGAACCGCTGGCTGCGCTCGACGCGCGGACCCGCACCCAGGTGCGCGCCGAGCTGCGCCGCTACCTGACCGGCTTCGGCGGCCCCAGCGTCCTGGTCACCCACGACCCGGTGGAGGCGATGGTGCTGGCTGATCGGCTCGTGGTGCTCGAAGCCGGTCGGGTCGTCCAGCAGGGCAGCCCGGGCGACGTGGCCCGCCGTCCCGCCACCCAGTATGTGGCCCGTTTGGTGGGCTTGAACCTGTACCCCGGCCGGCTGGTCGACACGAGGTCAGGTCGGGTCGAGATCGACTCGGGTGGAACGCTGTTCGCGGCCGGCGCGGACCCGGATGCCGACTCCGACGACGCGTTCCCGGTTCGGGCGACGCCGGCCCCCCGACCCGGCCAGCGGGTGCTGGTCCGGCTGGCACCCAGCGCGATCGCCGTGTTCGACCACCGTCCGGACGCCTCGTCGGTGCGCAACGTCTGGTCAGGGCACGTGGACAGCATCGAGCTGCTCGCCGACCGGGTGCGGCTGGCCATCCGAGGTCGTCCCGACGCCCTCGTCGACATCACCCCGGCGGCCCTGGCCGAGCTGCGTCTCGACGTCGGGCAGCAGGTCTGGCTGACCGCCAAGGCCACCGAGGCCACCGCCTACCCGCAGGCCTGAAGCCCAGTGGGCCCGGCCGTGGCGCGCCGGACGTTATGGTGAACTCTGCGCCGGAGCGCCCATCGAGGGAGGATTGCCACGAGCCCCGCGACCGAGCACCCGCTGCCCTACCGGACCTCGATGGCGACGGTCTGTCTGGCCGGCACCCTGGAGATGAAGCTGCCGGTGATCGCGGCCGCCGGCTTCGACGGGGTCGAGATCTTCGAACCCGACCTCATCGCCTCGCCTGACTCCCCGGCCCAGATTCGGCAGGTCTGCGCCGACCTCGGCCTGCGGATCGAGCTGTACCAGCCGTTGCGCGACATCGAAGCCGTTCCAGCGCAGACATTCTCGGCCAACCTGCGGCGCGCCGAACGCAAGTTCGAGGTGGCGCGCGGGCTCGGCTGCGACCTGGTGCTGGTTTGCTCGTCGGTCTCGCCGGAGGCGATCGACGACGACGATCTGGCTGCCGAACAGCTGCATGTCCTGGCCGCGCGAGCGGCCGAGCACGGCGTCCGGGTGGCCTACGAGGCGCTCGCCTGGGGGCGGCACGTCAACACCTGGCAGCACAGCTGGGAGCTGGTCCGCCGTGCCGACCACCCGGCGCTGGGAGTGTGCCTGGACAGCTTCCACATCCTCGCCCGGGGCAGCGACACCACTGCCATCGCCGACATCGACCCCGGCAGGTTGTTCTTCCTCCAGCTGTCCGACGCCCCCACGCTCGACCTGGGGGTACTGGCCTGGAGCCGCCACCACCGGCTCTACCCCGGCCAGGGGGCCTTCGACCTGGTCGACCTGGTCGCCACGGTGTTGGCCACGGGCTACGACGGCCCGCTGTCGCTGGAGGTGTTCAACGACGTCTTCCGCCAGGCCGACCCGCAGCCGACCGCGGTCGACGCCCACCGGTCGCTGCTGGCCCTGCAGGAGGACCTCTCGCACACCGGTGGTCTGCCGGCCGAGGTCTATCCCCGGCTGGCCGCTCCGCCGCCACCGTCGCAGGTCACCGGCTTCGCCTTCTGCGAGCTGGGTGTCGACGCCCACTCCCTCGACGCGATGTCGTCGGTTCTGTCCGGGCTGGGCTTCACCGGTGTCGCCCGGCACGCCAAGCAGGACCTCACCCTCTGGCGCCAGGGCGACGTCGACCTCCTGGTCAGCACCGAGGACGCCGATCCCCGGGTGCCGGGCCGCGGCCAGGTGGCCGGACTGGGCCTGGTCACCGCCGACGCCGAGCGCAGCATCGAGCGGGCCGCCCAGCTGCACGCCGCCGCCGCGCTGACCCCCGAGCCGGTGGCCGCGGGGCTGCCCGGCCTCGTCGCCCCGGACAGCACCCGCATCTACTTCTGTTCCGCCACCTCCTGGCAGAACGAGTTCGAGCCGATCACCTCGGCCACCACGGCCGGTCCCGGGCCGATCGGGCTGACCCATGTCGACCATGTGGCGATGACCCAGCCGTTCGACTCCTTCGACGAGGCGCGGCAGTTCTACGCCCGGGTGGTCGGGCTGCAGGCCCAGGACCTGGTCGAGTACGCAGCGCCGTTCGGTCTGCTGCGGGGCCGGGCGATGCGCAGCGCGGACGGCGCCGTCCGGATCCCGCTCAGCACGTCGCTGGTACGCCGCGGGGGCTGGATGCCCGGTCTGCGCGGTCCGCAGCACGTCGCGTTCGGCACCGACGACATCGAGCGGACGGCGCAGCTGCTGATCGAGCGCCACGTACCGCTCATCGCCGTCCCGGACAACTACTACGACGATCTGGCCGCGCGCTACGACCTGGACCACGGCCAAGTCGACCGGTTACGCCGCAACCGGCTCCTCTACGACACTGACGGCGGCGGAGAGCTGCTGCACCTGTTCACCCAGGTGATCGGCTCACGGGTGTTCTTCGAGGTCGTCCAGCGCCTGGGTGGGTATGACGGGTACGGAGCAGCCAACGCCTCGCTGCACATCGCAGCGCATCACCGTCAGCGACACGGCGGCTGATTCGCCAGCCGCACGGGACGGCGTCGCCGGCGCCGCTCATGGCAGGCTGGGCCGATGGGCCTGACCAGCGGCACCGGTCATCGGACGAGGGTGTCGCGCCGCGGAGCCGTCGAGCCGTTCCACGTGATGGAGGTGCTCAAGGCTGCCGCCCGACGCGCAGACAGCCACGGCGACGTCATCTCCCTGTGCGCGGGGCAGCCGTCGACGTCCGCGCCGCGGCCGGTCCTGGAGGCGGCCCGGTCGGCGCTGCTCGCCGCACCCCTGGGCTACACCGAGGCGACCGGGATCCTCGCGCTGCGCGAGGCGATCGCGCGGTACTACCGCGATCGGTACCACCTCCAGGTCGGGGCCGATGACGTGGTGATCACCACCGGTTCCTCGGGCGGGTTCACCGCCGTCTTCCTGGCCGCGTTCGAGGCCGGCGACACCGTGGCGATGACCCGTCCGGGCTACCCCGCCTACCGCAACACCCTGCAGGCCCTCGGTTGCCGGGTACTGGAGCTCGACTGCGCCGATGCCACCAGGTTCCAGCCGACGGTGGCGATGCTCGATGCCTTGCCGCAGCCGCCGGCCGGACTGATCATCGCCAGCCCCGCCAACCCGACCGGCACCGTGATCGACACCGCGGAGCTGGCCTCGCTCGCGCAGTGGTGCGCAGCGCACGGCACCCTGCTGATCAGCGACGAGATCTACCACGGGATCACCTATGGGGCGCGGTGTGCCAGCGCCTGGCAGTTCGGGCGCGAGTCGGTCGTCGTCGGGTCGTTCAGCAAGTACTTCTCGATGACGGGGTGGCGCCTGGGCTGGTTGCTGCTGCCCGTGCCGCTGCGCCGTCCGGTCGAGCTGCTGGTCGGCAACCTCACCATCTGCCCACCGGCCGTGGCCCAGGTGCCCGCCGTCGCGGCGTTCTCCCCCGAATCCATTGCCGAGCTGGACGGGCACGTGGCGCGGTACGCCGAGAACCGGGCGTTGCTGCTGCGCCGGCTGCCGGAGCTGGGCATCGACCATCTGGCCCCGGCCGACGGCGCGTTCTACGCCTATGCCGACCTGTCGGAGCTGACCGACGACTCACTCGCCTGGTGCGCGGCCGTGCTGGCCGACACCGGAGTGGCGCTCACCCCCGGGGTGGACTTCGACACCCGGGCCGGGAACCGGTTCGTCCGGCTCAGCTTCGCCGGCTCCACGGCCGAGGTGGACGAGGCCGTCGACCGGCTGGAGCGGTACCTCGGCTGACCAGGCGATGGTCACCCCGGCCGGAGCGCGGACAGTTGAACGCTACATGAACTTTTGTTGAACCCGACTCTAATGAAACCGGTCCGACATGAAACACCTGCAGGTCACGGCCACCTCGTGAGTCTAAACGCCGCGCGAATGCGCGGTGAACGGGCCTCAAGGTCCCGTTCCTGCAGGTCAATGCGGCTGCCATCCTGTCCGCGACGGACGCGAGAAGGAGCTACCCATGGACCTGTTGCTGATGACCGTGATCGCGGTCGTGGCGTTGGCGCTGCTGTTCGATTTCTCCAACGGATTCCACGACGCCGCGAACTCGATCGCGACCGTCGTGGCGACGAAGGCCATGCCCGCCCGAGTGGCGGTCTGGTTCTCCGCAACGTTCAACTTCCTGGCCTACTTCTTCGTGGGCACGGCGGTCGCCAACACCGTCGCCAAGACGGTGAAACCCGATCAGGTGACGGTGGCGGTGATCTTCGGGGGCCTGCTCGCGGCCCTGGTGTGGAACTACCTCACCTGGTTCATCGGGATGCCGTCGTCGTCCAGCCACGCGATCATCGGCGGTCTGGTCGGCGCGGGTCTGGCCGCGGGCGGCCTGGACGCGATCACCTGGTCCGCGGTGCGTAAGGTCGCCTTCGCCATTGTGCTCTCCCCGCTGGTGGCCTTCACCATCGCCGCCCTGGGGGCGGTCATCGTCTCCGGCGTGCAGAAGCTCACCGGCTGGGGCGACAACGCCAAGGAGTTCAAGGGTCTGCAGATCATCTCCGCAGCCGCCGTCTCGTTCGGGCACGGCGCCAACGACGCCCAGAAGACCATGGGTGTGATCGCCGCGCTGCTGGCCGGCGCCGGCTACCTGAACGCCGAGGCCGGGTCCACGGACTTCCCGGTGCCCCAATGGGTGGCCCTCAGCGCTTACTCTGCGATCGCCCTCGGTACCGTCTGGGGCGGCTGGCGGATCATCGAGACGATGGGCTTGAAGATCACCAGCCTGAACGCCCGGACCGGTGTGGCCGCCAACATCGGCGCCACCACCGCGATCTTCGGCGCCACCGGCATGGGCATCCCGATCTCCACCACCCACGCCGCCGCCTCCTCTGTGGTCGGCGCCGGGACCGCCTCGGGTCGTGGCGCCAACTGGAAGGTGATCGGCGAGATGGTGATCGCCTGGGTCATCACCATCCCGGCGACAGCCACCCTGGCCTTCCTGTTCTTCAAGCTCACCGACCTGCCGCAGCCGTTCGCCGCGGTGGCGGTCGGAGTCACCGTGCTGGTCATCGGTCTGGCCATCGCCTGGGCGATGACCCACTCGATCGGCGCCAAGGACGTCGAGGCCGAGATCCCCGTCGACGTCGTCGAGGACGTCCAGACGGGCCACAAGACCACCGCCTGACCTGCGACACAGCACCCAGGACGGGCCAGAACCCGCCGCCGGGACATGACGGACCCGACACGGCTTCGTCTCGCCATGGGTGACCGGAGCGGGTAGGACGGAGGGCAGAGGTAACCCGTCGGCGCCACACCGGGCGCCGACGCGGTCCCGCCGGATGGAGTGATCTCCCCGTGGCTCAGACCCACGACCTGGTCATCGTCGCCAACCGCCTGCCCGTCGACCGCCGAGAGGACGCCGAGGGCCGGGTGACCTGGCAGACCAGCCCCGGGGGGCTGGTCACCGCCCTGGAACCGGTGCTGCGCCGCAGCGACGGGGTATGGATCGGCTGGACCGGCGCCCCCGGCCGGGTCGCCGAGGAGATCCACGCCGAGGGGCTGGACCTGGCCGCGGTGCCGCTGTCGGCGACCGAGATCGCCGACTACTACGAGGGCATGTCCAACGGCACACTGTGGCCGCTCTACCACGACGTCATCGCCCCGCCGCTGTTCCACCGGCACTGGTGGGAGTCCTACTGCGCCGTCAACCGGCGGTTCGCCGCCTCCGCCGCCGAGCATGCCGCGCCGGGCGCCACCGTCTGGGTGCAGGACTACCAGCTCCAGCTGGTCCCGCAGATGCTGCGCGAGGTGCGCCCGGACGTCCGGATCGGGTTCTTCAACCACATCCCGTTCCCGCCCTACGAGATCTTCGCCCAGCTGCCGTGGCGGCGGCAGCTGCTGCTCGGCCTGCTCGGCGCAGACCTGCTCGGCTTCCAGCGACAGGCCGACGCCAACAACGTGCTACGGGCCTGTCGCCGCGTGGGCATCGCCACCCGACGCGGCAAGGCGTTGGTCGCCGGCCCGGACGGGGTGCGCGAGGTCCGCTGCAGCGCGTTCCCGATCTCGGTGGACGCCGCCGAGCTGGACCGGGTGGCCCGCCGCCCCGAGGTGATCGAGCGCGCCCGGCAGATCCGTGCCGAGCTCGGCGACCCGGACGTCGTCCTGCTCGGGGTCGACCGGCTCGACTACACCAAGGGGATCCGGCATCGGATCAAGGCGGTCGGCGAGCTGTTCGACGAGGGCCGGCTGCGCACCCAGAACGCCACCTTCGTCCAGGTCGCCACCCCGAGCCGGGAACGGGTGGGCAGCTATCGGGTGTTGCGCGACGAGGTGGAGGGCGAGGTCAGCCGGATCAACGGCAAGCACGCCCGGCTCGGCCAGCCCGCGATCCACTACCTGCACCAGTCCTTCCCCCGCGACGAGCTCGCCGCGCTCTACCTCGCCGCCGACGTCATGCTGGTGACTGCGTTGCGCGACGGCATGAACCTGGTGGCCAAGGAGTACGTGGCCACCCGCCACGACGAGCGGGGCGCCCTGGTGCTGTCGGAGTTCACCGGGGCCGCCAACGAGCTCACCACCGCCCACCTGGTCAACCCACACGACATCGACGGGGTCAAGGACACGGTGATGCGCGCCATCCACACCCCGCCCGCGGAGGCGGCAAGGCGGATGCGGGCGATGCGCCGGCAGGTGCAGCGCTACGACGTCAGCAGGTGGGCCCGCGACGTCCTGACCGCGCTGGGTACACACCCGGACCCGGAGGAATCTCGCGGGCCCGACCCGCTGCACACCGCCCTGGTCGACCTCGCGGCCCGCCGGGAGATCCTCGTCGCCACCGACTTCGACGGCGTGGTGTCGCCGATCGTCGAGCACCCGGACCAGGCCCAGGCCCTGCCTGCGACGATGGTCGCCCTCGAGCGGCTCGCCTGGTCGCCGCGTACCCATGTGGCGCTGGTCTCCGGCCGGTCTCTGGAGGACCTGCGCCGTCGCGCCGCACCGCCGGCCGACGTCATCCTGATCGGCGGTCACGGCTCGGAGATCGATGCTGGGCCGGACCTGCCGCCGACCCGGTTCCGGGTCGGGGCGGACCACGCCGAGAACCTGACCGGGGCGCAGCGCAGCGACGTCGTGGACCAGGTGGTCGACCAGCTCGAGAAGATCGCTGCCGAGTTCCCCGGGGCCCACGTCGAGCGCAAGGCCAACTCGGCGACGCTGCATACCCGTTCGGTGGCCCGCGACCTCGTCGAGGTCGTTGAGCAGGCGGTCCTGGACGGACCGGCCGCGCTGGAGGGCGTGCACCTGCTGCGCGGCAAGGAGGTGCTGGAGGTCAGCGTCAGCACCGACACCAAGGGCGCGGCGCTGCACGCCCTGCGAGGAGCCCTCGGGTTGCCGCCGGGGGCAGTGGTCTACCTCGGCGACGACGTCACCGACGAGACCGTCTTCGCGGTCCTGGACACCGCCGGCGGCGACGTCGGGATCAAGGTCGGCGAGGGCAGCACGGTGGCGGCCTACCGGGTCTCCGGCCCGGAGGCGGTGGCGGACCTGATGCAGTGGCTGGCCGGGTTGCGCACCCAGGCCACCACCCCGGGCGGCTGAGTCGGACCCCTCACCAGAGCGCGGACGCCGGCGCCAGCAGCCCGGGCAGCTGCACCGGCGGCAGGGTGAGCACCCCGGTGACCGGCGTCCCGGTCAGCTGGGCCAGCCGGGCGGCGAGCCGGCTCCAGGCCGGCGGGCCTTCGACCGGCCCGGCCGCCCGGACGTCCTCGGAGCTCTCAGCGGGCAGGACGGCGGCGAACGGGTTGCGCCTCGGGCGGGGGCGGACGTCCACCTTCGCGCGGGACAGGCCGGCCAACGAGCAGGCCACGTCGATCGCCTCCGCGAGGCCGCCGAGCTGGTCGACGAGGCCGCGTTCCAGGGCATCGGCACCGGTCCAGACCCTGCCGCGGGCCACGGCCCGCAACTGCTCGACGTCCAGGTTCCGGTCGGCTGCTGCCTTGGTGGTGAAGTCGGCATACACCGTGTCCAGCCAGGCGTCGAGGGCGGCGAGCTCGTCGGCGTCGAAGGGCCGGTTGCTGGAGAACATCGTCGCCCGCGCCGAACCGGCGACGCTCTCCCGGTGGATCCCGAGCCGGGCCAGCCCGTCGCGTAGCACCGCCTTGCCGGCCAGCACGCCGATCGAGCCGGTGATCGTGCCGGCGCTGGCCAGGAGCCGGTCACAGGGCATCGCGATGAAGTAGCCGCCGGAGGCGGCGACCGAGGCCATCGAGGCGACCACCGGGCGCCCGGTCTCACGCAGGGCGAGGATCTCGCGGCGGACGGCGTCCGAGGCGACGTAGGAGCCGCCCGGGCTGTCCACCCGCAGCACGACGGCCTTGACCGTCTCGTCGCGGCCCACCGCCCGCAGGGTCGCCCCAAGGCTGTCGGCGTGGATCGCGGCCCCGCCGGTCGGTGCCGGGCTCCCGGAGTGGCTCAGGGTGATCGGCCCGCAGGCGTGTACCAGGGCGACCACCGGACGGCCGGTCGCCGTGCCGGGGACCTGGTCCAGGACGACGCCGAGCCGGCTGGACCCGTGCCGCTCGACGTAGCGCAGCCTGACGTCCGTGCCGACCCGGCGGCGGATCTGTGCGTAGGCCTGGTCGCGGTAGCCGACCCGGTCGACCAGGCCCCGCTCCAGCGCGGCCGCGGCGTCCAGCGGTGCCTCGTCCAGGGCCCGGCGCACCGACTCGGCCGGCAGGTCCCGGGCCGCGGCGACGTCGGCCACGACGACGTCGGTGGCCGAGGTGACCAGGCGCTGGTACATCTCGCGCACCGGTTCGGTCATTCCGGAGCGGACCAGCAGGTCGGCGGCGCTCTTGTACTCGTGCCGCTGACCGAACTGGGGCTCGACGCCCACCCGGTCCAGTGCCTCGCGCAGGAAGACGGCCTCGGCCGTGAAACCGACCAGGCCCACGGTCCCGCTCGGCTGCAGCCAGACCTCCTCGAAGGCCGTTGCCAGGTGGTAGCCGGTGGTCCCGGGGGACAGCTCGCCGAAGGTCGGGCTGAAGGCCAGCGTGGCCTTGCCCGCGCGGCGCAGCCCGGCGACCGCCGCGCGCAGCTCGGCCGACTGGGCCAGGGTCAACCGCGCGTCTGCGATCGAGGCGACCAGCCCCACCACAGTCCGATCGGACTCAGCCCGGCGGAGGTGCTCCACCAGGGTGCGCAGCAGGGGGGTGTGCAAGGACCGCAGCGCCACCAGCGGCGAGGTCGGGGGGTGCTCGCCGACGCCGCGGGACAGGTCCAGCTCCAGCAGCACGTGCTCGGAGCGGCCGGTGCGGCCGGCGGGCACCACAAACCGTCGCAGAACGGACCGGGCGGGAGTCGTCATCCATCCACACTAGGTGGCCACGCCGCGGGCCGCGGCCCGGCACCGGAGGGCTCAACCCGTAGCCCTCGGCATCCGAGATGCAGCAGGTGAGACTCCCCCGCGCCTGGACCGGTCCCGGCCTCGTCGGACTCGTTCTGGTCGGTGTCCTGGCGCTGGCCGGCTGTTCGTCCTCGGCCACCCCACCGGGCGGGGACGCCTCGTCCGCCGGCCCGGGCACCGCCTCGACCCGGTCGGCGCCCACGCCCAAGCCGTCGGCGATCGACGCCGCCCCCGACCCGAGCAGCCTGCCGACCACCCGCGATGCCACCGCCTTGGCCTCCACCAGGCGCAACGAGATCGGCGAACCGTGGACCCTGGACGCCTCGGCAGCGGCCGCCTGCGCCCAGGCCGAGTTCGCGATGAGCGCCATTGACGGGGGCGCCGACCCGAGCCGGCACCTGGCCACGGCGGTCACGGCCGCCGGTGCCTCGGCGACCGAGGCCGTGCACGACGCCGCCGCCGGGCTGGCCGGCGGGTCGGCCGACCGGGGCACCGTCGTCTCGTTCCTGAAGGTCTGCACCCAAGGGGGCTACGAGCTGTGAGGATCGGTCTTCGACTGCTGGCGGCCGGTGCGCTCGCCGGCGCCGCGCTGCTCCTGACCGGTGGGCAGGCCCGGGCCGCCGACAACCCGCCGATCGACCTCGGCGCGCTCGACCTGGTGCCGGTGCCGATGGACGGCGTCGCCGGGGTCGACCCGGCCCAGACCCAGACCTCGACCATCGAGAACCTGGTCTGGGACATGCAGCAGGCCGGCAGCCGGGTCTTCGTCGGCGGCGCGTTCCTGACCGTCCAGCAGGGCAAGAACGCCACCGGTGTCGCCCAGCCCTTTCTGGCTGCCTTCGACGTCGACAGCGGCGAGTGGGTCCAGTCCTGTCGTCCGCAGTTCGACCGGGCGGTCTACGCCCTGGACCGCACCCCGGACGGCAGGCTGGTCGTCGGTGGCGAGTTCGAGACCGTCAACGGCAACGCCCGGGGGGGTCTGGTCGCCCTCGACCCACTCACCTGCGACATCGACCCCACCTTCGCCGCGTCGGTGGAGCGGCCCTGGTCGCAGAACCGGGCCGTGGTCCGGGACATCTCCCTGGTGGGCGACCACCTCTACGTCGCCGGCAACTTCTCCCACGCCCTCGGCCCGGACGGGCAGCGGGTGCGGGTGTACAAGGCCGCCAGGATGCAGGCGCGCACCGGGACAGTGGACCCGATCTTCGCACCGGAGGTGACCGGGTCCGGGGTGTGGGGGATGGCGGTGGACACCCAACGCAACCGGGTGCACCTGACCGGGTACTTCTCCGGGGTGAACGGGACGGCGAACAGCGGGTACTTCCACACCGTGGACGGCTCCACCGGCGCCAGCATCGGCGGCCTCACGCCGTTGCCGCGCAACCGCCCCAGGTCCCAACCGGAGATGTACGACGTGGCGATGGGCGCCGACACCGTCTTCGTCGCGGGCGAGCAGCACGTGCTCGAGGTGCTGGACGCCGACGGCCATCAGATGACCGCGTTCTCCGCGACCGGGTACCCGGGCTGCACGCCCAACTCGTTCGAGTACTGCGGCGCGTTCGCCGGTGGCGCCTACCAGTTCGCCGAGCGGATCGGCGACGTCGTCCTCGCCGGCTGCCACTGCACCTACGCGACCCGTAGCGGCAGCGTCAGCCACTACAACTCGGTGCTCGACCTGCGCAGCCCGAACAAGCTGACGATGGCCTACGAGGCCGGCACCGGCAGGCTCCTCGAGGAGTTCCGCCCCGACCTGGACGGCTCCAAGGACGGCTCCTGGGCCGCGACCTCGGACACCAACGGCTGCCTGTACCTCGGCGGCGACTACACGGTGGGCGGCGTGACCGCCGGCAAGTCGCGCTGGGTGGGCGGTCTCGCCAAGTTCTGCCCGCGCGGCTGGACCCCGCCGCGGCGGGACACCACGGCGCCGTCCGCGCCGTCCGGGCTGGAGGCCGTCGACGTGGGCGACGGCACGGTGCAGCTCGCCTGGCAGGAGGCCACCGACGACGTCGCGGTGACCGGCTACCGGGTGCTGCGCGACGGCACCGCCATCGCCGACCTGCGCGAGACCGGTTACGCCGACACCGGTCTGAGGATCGGCACACGCTACGGCTACACCGTGGTCGCGTTGGACGGCGCCGGCAACGTCAGCCCGCCGAGCGAGGCCGTCGCGGTGACTCCGGCAGGGGCCGGCGGCGGCGACACCCAGGCACCCACGGTGCCCACCGATCTGACCGCCCGGGCCGGAGCCGGTTCGGATGTCGTCCTGGACTGGACCGCCTCGACCGACAACGTCGGCGTGGTCAGCTACCTCATCTACCGGGACGGCGCCTACGTCGGCTGGTCCCCGACGCCCGGTTACACCCATGCGGGGGCCGGCTCCGGTCCGTTCGAGTACGCCGTGCGGGCCACAGACGCGATCGGCAACCGGTCGCTGAAGTCCGACCCGGTCACCTACCCCGCGGCCGCCGCGGACACCAGCCCGCCGTCGGTGCCTGCCGGGGTGTCCGCGACCGACACCGGCGGGGGGACGGCGCGCCTGAGCTGGACCGCCTCGACGGACAACGTCGGCGTGCTCAGCTACCTCGTCTTCCGGGACGGCGCCTACATCGGCTGGTCGCCGACACCGGGTCACACCGATGCCGCAGCACCGGTGGGGACCTCGGTGACCTACCGGCTGCGGGCCGTCGACCGGGCGGGCAACCGCAGTGCCAAGTCGGCCGGGGTGAGCATCACACTGCGCTGAGACCCGATCCGCGGCCTGGGGAAGGGCTCCGGGACCGTCGATAGACTCCGGCGGTGACCGGATCGATGTCGCTGGCTCACGCCGATGACGTCGGCGGCCAGCAGACCAGCTCGGCCTATGGACGGCGGGTGCGCGCCGGCGGTGGGGTGGACGAGCTGCTCGCCGCGGACGGCGGCCCCCGCCCGGGTGCGCAGGACCTGCTCGCCTCGATCGACCTGCTCGGCCTGCCGGGCCTGCTGGCGCGGCGCGCCGCTGCCGCCCGGATGGTCGAGGACGAGGGAATCCTCTACGGCGTCCCGGCCACACCAGGCGGCGAGCCCCGCCCACCCCCCCGGCCCTCTGCCCGGCGCTGGCGGGTCGACCCGCTGCCGGTGGTGCTGGAGGCCGCGGCCTGGCAGCGGCTGGCGGCGGGCCTGCAGCAGCGGGCCGAGCTGCTCGACCGGCTGCTGACCGACCTGTACGGGCAGCGGCTGCTGCTGCGCCGCGGGGTGCTGCCGCCCGAGGTGGTGCTGTCCCACCCGGATTTCGTGCGCCAGGCCGATGGCGTCCGGCTGCCCACCCGACGACAGCTGTTCCTGCACACCGCCGACCTGGCCCGGGCCGCCGACGGGTCCTGGCAGGCGATCGCCGACCGCACCCAGGCACCGTCCGGTGCCGGCTACGCCATCCAGACGCGGCGGATCGTGGCCAAGGTGATGCCGGGTCTGTACCGGGAGACCCCGCTGCAACGGCTGCGCCCGTTCTTCGACGTGGTGCGCTCGGCGCTCGGCGAGGCGGCCCCCCGGGGTGGTGACGGTGCGGCGGAGGTGCCCCGGGTGGTGCTGCTCACTCCGGGACCGGACAGCGAGACCGCCTTCGACCAGGCGTTCCTGGCCACCCTGCTCGGCTACCCCCTGGTGACCGGCGAGGATCTGACCGTGCGCCGGGGCCGGGTGCAGATGCGCTCCCTCGGCCGGCTGGACCCGGTCGACGTGGTGCTGCGTCGCGTCGACGCGGACTACGCCGACCCCCTCGAGCTACGCGCCGAGTCCCAGCTGGGCGTGCCGGGACTGCTCGAGGCGGATCGTGCCGACCAGGTGAGTGTGGTCAACGGGTTCGGCGCCGGGGTGCTGGAGTCGGTGGGGGTGTTCGCGTTCCTGCCGCAGGTGGCCCGGGCCCTGCTCGGTGAGGACCTGGTGCTCGGTGCACCACAGACCTGGTGGTGCGGCCAGGAGCGGGCCCGCCGGCACGTGCTGGCCGAGCTGGACCGGCTGGTGATCAAGTCGATGGACCGGCGCCACGGGGTGTTCGGCTGGGAGCTGTCCGCGCGGCGCCGAGAGGAGCTGCGTCGCCGGATCGAGGCCGAGCCCGAGCTGTGGTGCGGTCAGGAACCGGTGCCGATGAGTACCGCCCCGGTGGTGACCGGACGGGGCCTGGAGCCGCGCCGGTTCACGCTGCGCACCTTCGCCGTTGCCCATCAGGACGGCTACGAGCTGATGGCCGGCGGCCTGGGTCGGGTGGCCGCGCTCGCCGACACCCCCCTGGTGAGCAACACCACCGGCGCTCTGGCCAAGGATGTGTGGGTGCTGGCGCCGGAACCGATCACGGGCGCCATGCCGCTGCAGGTCTCGGCCGGGCCGGGGGAGGAGGCGCGACCGCGCCTGCACGTGGCTGCCGCGCTGTCGCCCCGGGTCGCCGAGAACCTCTTCTGGCTGGGTCGCTACGCCGAACGCGCCGAGGACACGGTACGCCTGGTCCGGGTGGTCGACGAGCTCGGCGAGGACTGGTCGTCGAGACCGGGAACGGCCGGGGCGACCGGCGTGGCGGCGCTGACCGAGGCCACCCGCCGAATCACCGGGACGGCGCCGCGGCCGCTGGTCGACCTGGTCGCGGACGGTGAGCTGCCGGGCAGCGTGGCGTACGCCGTCCAGCGCACCGTCGCAGCGGCCCAGGCGCTGCGCGAGCAGCTGTCCCTGGACACCTGGATCGTGCTGGGCAGCCTGGACCGCGTGCTGGAGGACCTGGCCGACCGGGCGGCCGCTCGGCAGGACCCGGCCCTGGCGCCGGTGCTGGCCCGGGTGCTTGAGGGGCTGCTGGCTCTGGCCGGGCTGGGCGCGGAGAGCATGGTGCGCGACGTCGGCTGGCACTTCATGGACGCCGGGCGGCGAATCGAGCGGGCGCAGCAGATCCTCGTCCTGCTTCGCCACGCCCTGGATCGTCCCCGCGTCGGGTCCGGGGCCGAGGCGGTGATGGTGGGAGCCGATGAGGCCCTGGTGTTGGAAGCGGTGCTGATCGCCGGGGAGAGCATCATCACCCACCGGCGCCGCTATCCAGGCAGGGCCCGGGCCGAGACGGTGCTCGAGCTGCTGCTGCTGGACCGGGAGAACCCGCGCTCGGTGGCGCTGCAGCTGGACCGGCTCGCCGAGGACCTGGCCCAGCTGCCGAGAACGCCGGACGCCGCAGCCGTCTCACGTGATGCGGTGCCGGACGCCCTGCGCCGACTCACCGCCCGGCTGCGGGAGCTGGACCCGGTGGCCTGCGCGGTCCTCGAGGGGGGCGGGCGCCCGCAGCTGGTCGAGCACCTGGACGCCATGGTCGCCGACCTACACGGCCTGGCTGCCGCGATGGAGGCGGCGCACTTCATCCACCTCGCGCCGTCCCGCCCGACCCCGGCGATCGTGGGCTGGACGACGTGAGCCGGATCTACGACGTCCGGCACGTCACCCGGTACGCCTACGAGCAGGAGGTCACCGCCTCCTACGCTCGGGCCCATCTGGCGCCGCGGGACTGCCCGGGTCAGGTGCGGGTCGCCGACGCGGTGAGCGTCGAACCGACCCCGGACCTGGTGCGCGAGAACGAGGACTTCTACGGCAACCGCAGCCTGTACATCGAAGTGCACACGCCGCACACCGAGCTGGTGGTGACCGCGACCAGCCGGGTCCAGGTGGATCGCACGGTGGTCGACCCGACCACCGCCCCGGCGGCGGCGGTGCCGTGGGAGGGGGCGGTGCGGGAGGTCAGCCGGATCCTGGACGACGCGGCGCAGGACAGCCGCTGGGCGCCGGACAGCCCGGAGCCGGGGACCTCGACCGCTCCGGTGGCTCGCGAGGGCGCGGAGGCGGTGCGCTGCCGGGACTTCCGGTTGCCGTCCCGGCACGTGCCCCATGACGAGGCGGTGCGGGCCTTCGCCGCACAGGTGTTCACCCCGGGCCGTGGCGTCGGCGAGGCGGTGCGGGCGGTGGTCAGCCGGATCCATGACGACTTCACCTACCGCACGGGTGTGACGTCGGTGAGCACGACCCTGGCCGAGGTGCTGCAGCGGCGGGCCGGCGTCTGTCAGGACTTCGCGCACCTGGCGGTCGGCGTGCTGCGCAGCGTCGGCCTGCCGGCCCGGTACGTCAGCGGGTACCTGGAGACGAGCCCGCCACCCGGCCGGCCGAGGCTGGTCGGCGCGGACGCCTCGCACGCCTGGGTGGCCGTGTACCTGCCGCATCTGGGCTGGGTCGACCTGGACCCCACCAACAACACCCTCGTCGACGACTCCTACGTGCTCACCGCCTGGGGCCGCGACTACGCCGACGTCCCGCCGCTGAAGGGCGTCTTCTACACCGAAGGAAGCAGGACCAGGCTCTCGGTCGCCGTCGACGTCGTCCGAGCCGGGGACGACGAACGACCCGACCGCAGCTGAGCCGGCATGGTCCGGCACATCGAGGAGACGGAGCATCCATGTCCACCGACGCCGTACCGGCGCGAGCCCTATATCTGGAGAACATCCACGCCGAGGCCGTACCGGCCCTGACCGCAGCGGGTCTGCAGGTCCATACCCGCCGGGAGGCACTCGCCGAGGGCGACCTCGCCGCGATGCTCGACGGGGTGCAGGTGCTGGGTATCCGCTCGACCACGCAGGTCAGCGAGAAGGTGCTGGACGCCAGCCCGGACCTGTTGGCGATCGGGGCGTTCTGCATCGGCACCAACCAGATCGACCTCGCCGCGGCCAGCGAGCGGGGCATCGCCGTGTTCAACGCGCCGTTCTCCAACACCCGCAGCGTGGTGGAGCTCGCCCTGGCCGAGATCATCGCACTCACCCGCCGACTCACCGAGAAGGACCGGGCGATGCACGCCGGCGTGTGGCTGAAGTCGGCCACCGGGGCGCACGAGGTGCGCAGCCGCCGGCTGGGGATCGTCGGCTACGGCAACATCGGCACCCAGCTGTCGGTGCTCGCCGAGAACCTCGGGATGCAGGTGTCCTTCTACGACACCGCCGACAAGCTGGCGCTCGGCAACGCCCGCCGCTGCGAGTCCCTGGCCGAGCTGCTGTCGACCGTCGACGTGGTGACCCTGCACGTCGACGGCCGGCACGGGAACACGGGCTTTTTCGGGGAGCGTGAGTTCGCGCTGATGCGGGAGCAATCGGTCTTCCTCAACCTGTCCCGTGGGTTCGTCGTGGACTACGAGGCGCTGCGCGCCCACCTGGAGTCCGAGCACCTGGCCGGCGCCGCGGTCGACGTGTTCCCGAGCGAGCCGAGAAGCGCCGGGGAGGAGTTCGCCTCGCCGCTGCGCGGGCTGCCCAACGTGATCCTGACCCCGCACATCGGTGGGTCGACCGAGGAGGCGCAGCGCGGCATCGGGACGTTCGTCAGCGGCAAGCTCGCCGACTACGTGCGGTTCGGGTCGACGTCGTTGTCGGTGAACCTGCCCCAGCTGGTGCTGCCCGAGCGGGCGGACGAGCACCGGCTGGTGCACATCCACCGGAACACCCCCGGGGTACTGGCGGCGATCAACTCGGTGCTGGCCGACGACGGGGTGAACATCGACGGTCAGTACCTCGGCACCCGCGACGAGGTCGGCTACGTGATCACGGACGTCGCGACCCCGTTCGCCGCGGACACCCTTCGCCGGCTGGCGAGGCTGCCGGAGACGATCCGGTTGCGGGTGCTGTCCTGACCGGCCCCCGCCTCGCCCAGCGTCGGCGGGATCTGGGACTTCGCAGAGCGTGGCTCACATGTCCCGGCACATGCCCTTGAGCACCAGGTCGGTGTAGCTGACCACGCCGAGCACCTTGCCGTCCTCGCCGATCACCGGGGCACGGTCGAGGCCGTACTCGTCGAACAGCTTCGCGCAGTGGTGGATCTTCATCTTCGGCGGTACCGACAGCACCGGCTTGCTCATGATCTCGTAGACGTCCACCCGCTCCGGAGCGCGACCGCGGGCCAGTACCTGGCGGGCGACGTCGGACAGCAGCACCAGGCCGTACTCGTCGTCATCGTGTCGTTTGTCGACGATCAGACACTTGGTGTCGACGTGCTTCATCATGCTCAGCGCGTGCGCCACGCTGGTCTGCCCGTCGACGATGTCCACGTGCCGTTTCATGACGTCGGCCACCCGGATCACCGGCGCGTCGCTCATATCTCCTCCTCAACAGTGGTACGCAACAATCGTGCCTGGGAGTTGACGCCCACGGCATCCTCGACGTCGAGCTGGACGGCGATGCCGAACCCCGGCTTGTCCTCGAAGCGGCCGACCTCGGCGATCCGGTCCAGGATCCGGCGGCTCCTGTGTTCCTCCACCAGGAACAGGATGACGTCCCGCTGGCTTTCCAGGGACAGTCCGAAGAACGTGGTCGCCGGTCGAAGCCCCTCTCCGCGAGCCTGGTTGAGCACCGTGGCGCCCGTAGCCCCGGCCCGGCGCGCGGCGTCCAGGATCCTCTCGCTCAGTGACTCGTCCACGATCGCGATGATCATCTTGAAGTGCACGGTTCAGGCCTTCCTCTGCGACGTGTTCTTGCTGTGGCGCGTCGCCCACCAGTGCCCGATCTGGGCATAGGCCATCACGGTCATTATGGGGAACAGGCTGGCGAAGGCGATCAGGCCGAATCCGTCCAGGACCGCACTGCGGCCCGGGATCGTGCTGGCCAGGCCGAGGCCGAGCGCCGCCACCAGCGGAACCGTCACCGTCGAGGTGGTCACCCCGCCTGTGTCGTAGGCCAGCGCGATGATGCTGCGCGGGGCCTTGAGGGTCTGCAGGGACACGAGGACGTAGCCGGTGATGATGTAGTAGTACAGCGGGGTCCCGGTGACGATCCGGAACGTGCCCAGGCCGATCCCGATGGCGACACCCACGGCGACCGCGACCCGCAACCCCCAGGCGTGCACTGTGCCGCCGGACACCTGGCCGGCCTTGGCCGACACCGCGATCAGTGCCGGTTCGGCCACCGTGGTGGCGAAGCCGATCATCGCCCCGAACAGGTAGACCCAGCCGTAGTCCGACCAGGTGAGCTGGGCGGCGTCCACCCCCGTGTCCCCAGCGATGAAGGTCGGGTCCGTGAGCTGGGTGGCCATCAGCTCGCCGAGTGGGAAGAGCGCTTCGTCGAGACCGGACAGGAACAGGGTCATCCCGAGCAGGACCAGGATGAAGCCGACGACCACCTGGCGAAGGTGCGGGATCGGGCGGCGCAGCACCACGACCTGGAACCCGAACAGCACCACGACGATCGGCAACACGTCGCGCATGGTCGCCAGGCTCTCGCTGACCAGGTCCTGCAGCACCCCGCTCATATCAGCATCCCGTAGATCATCACGAAGATCATGGGCGTGAGCGAGGCGAAGGCGATCAGCCCGAAGCCGTCGACCATCGGGTTCCGACCCCGGATCGAGGTCGCCAGGCCGACGCCCAGGGCGGTGATCAGCGGCACGGTGACGGTCGACGTCGTGACGCCGCCGGAGTCGTAGGCGATCCCGATGATCTCGCGGGGTGCCACCGAGGTGAGCGCGACCACGCAGAGGTAGCCGCCGATGATCAGTCGCTGCACCGGCCAACCCTTGACGATCCGGATGACGCCGATCGCCACCGCCGCGCCGACCGACAGCGCCACGGTGAGCCGCAGCCCGAAGGCGTACGCCGCCTTGGCGTCCTCGGTGTTCGCCACCAGCTGGCCCTCGGCCGCCACGTCGGCGGCCTCGCTGGCGATCGCGATCAGAGCCGGTTCGGCCACCGTGGTGCTGAAGCCCAGCGCGAAGGCGAACGCCACGAGCCAGCCGATGCTGCCCTTACGGGCGAACCCGGCGGCCATCGCCTCGCCGATCGGGAACAGACCCAGTTCCAGACCCCGGACGAACAGGGCCAACCCGAGCACCACGAGTACCGCTCCCGAGGCGATCCCGGCCAGGTTCGGCATGGGTTGGCGCAGCACCATGAGCTGGAAGAAGGCCACCACGATGATGATCGGGGTGACGTCCCGCAAGCTGCCCCGCACGTCCCGAGCGATCTGGCGGAGCAGGGTCAGCGCGCCGCTCGCCGCTTGGCGACCGACGAGGGCGGCGTCGGCGCCCCGCTGGCTCCTGGCCATTCGCACCTCACGACCGACGGAACGACGCAACCCCCTCGAACGGCGCCGAGGTCGCGGGCGCCCGGCTTCACCCTGACGTTTCGGGGGTGTCCTCCGCCAGGTCTTTGGCCCCTTCGTTGGGTAACTGCTGGTTGCCGCCCGGGCTGACCGCCACAATGGGGCCTTCCAGGGGGAGGGATTGCCGTCGATGGCTCGTAAGGTCGCGATCTGGGGGAGCTGCGTCACCCGGGACGCCTTCGCGCTCCCCGACCTGCAGCAGTGGGTCGAGGACGAGCTGCCGTTGGTGTACTACGGCGCGCGCAGCTCGTGGGTGAGCCAGGCCTCGCCGCCGATGTCGGTGGACATCGATGGCCTCAGCGGCTTCCCACAACGCATGATCATCGAGGACGCCGCCAAGACGATCGTCGACGCCCTGGTGGCGGCCGAACCGGACATCGTGGTCCTGGACCTGACCGACGAACGGTTGCCGATCGCGCGGTTCGGGCAGACCTGGCTGACCAGCTCGGACTACTTCCGCCAGCTGCCGGACGCCCAACACCTGCTGGCTGCGGCCGACGAGCTCGTCTCGATGACCAGCCCGCGGCGGGCCGAGCTGTTCACCGAGGCGGCTCGGCGCCTGTCCCGGGTCCTGGTGCGCCGGCTGCCCCGCACGGCGTTCGTGCTCAACGAGGCGCCCTACACGACGCGCGTCGGCGACGGCACCGAGATGCCCGAGCCACAGGCCGGATGGGCCCGTGACCTGCAGGCCGGCCAGCAACCGCTGGTCGCTGCACTCGTGAGGGGCTTCGGTGACCGGATGCTGCGGGCCAGGCCGCCCGAGGAGGTGTGCCTGGCCGACCCGGACCACCGGTGGGGGGTGACCAGCTACCACTACGTCGATGACTACTACCGCTGGCTGTTGGGCTTCCTCGACGCGGTCGAGCCGCCGGTTCGGCCTGGGCGCGGGATCAGCCTGAGGCTGCCGGACGCTCCTCGGGACGTGTTGCGTCGGGTGCGACGGCTGCCCAGGCCACGCTGATCTCACCGAGCCGCCAGCTGGGGTGGTCCTGGGTTGAACACCCCGAACAAGGACGTCTGGATCCACCCGGGCAACCGTCCCGAGCTGGTAGGCCGGTTCACGGTCGACGTGCTGTTCGTCGGGGCGGCGACCGGTCCGGCGGGTCCTGGCCCTGCCTGCCGACCCGTCCGGTCCGGCTCGACAGGACGATCCCACCGACCTCGGTTAGCGTCGGGCCGATTGACGGCGCCGGGAAGACCAGCGCCGTAGGTCGGCGTTGAGGATGGTGGTGGTGGGTCCCTGCCGCCGTCGTAGGACGCCGGACGGCGACGAGAGGGAAGCCGCGATGACCGCTGAACGCCCACGTCGGGTGGCGATGCTGTCGGTGCACACCTCGCCCCTGGAGCAGCCAGGCACCGGCGACGCCGGCGGTCTGAACGTCTACGTCGTCGAGACCGCCAGGCGGCTCGCCGAACGCGGCACCGAGGTCGACATCTTCACCCGGGCCACCAGCAGTGACGATCCGCCACTGGCCGAGCTGGCCCCCGGGGTCCTGGTCCGCACCCTCGTCGCCGGACCCTTCGAGGGTCTGTCCAAGAACGACCTGCCCGGTCAGCTGTGCGCCTTCGCCGCCGGTGTGATGCGGGTCGAAGCTCGTCAGGAGCCCGGCTGGTACGACCTGATCCACTCCCACTACTGGCTGTCCGGTCAGGTCGGCTGGTTGGCCGCCGACCGGTGGCAGACCCCGCTGGTGCACACCATGCACACGATGGCCAAGGTCAAGAACGCCCTGCTGGCCGAGGGCGACACCCCCGAGCCGGCGGTCCGGACGATCGGCGAGGAACAGGTGGTGGCCGCCGCGGACCGGCTGGTCGCCAACACCGACCAGGAGGCGAGCGAGCTGATCGACCTGTACGGGGCCGAACCGGACCGGGTCGCTGTCGTGCCTCCCGGGGTCGACCTGGACATCTTCCGTCCCGGTGGCCCCGAGGGCCGGCGTGCCGCCCGCCGCGCGCTCGGCCTGGACCCCGAGGTCGACCTGGTGCTGTTCGTCGGCCGGATCCAGCCGCTCAAGGCGCCGGACGTCCTGGTTCGCGCGGTCGCCGAGCTGCTGGCCGCAGACCCGCAGCGCTGCCGGCGCCTGCAGGTCGCGGTTCTGGGCGGTCCGAGCGGCACCGGCCTGGAGCGCCCGGAACAGCTCCAGCAGCTGGTCGGCTCCCTCGGCCTGGACGACGTGGTGCAGTTCCACCCGCCGGTCGCCCGGGCCCGGCTGGCGCAGTGGTATCGGGCAGCAGACCTGGTCGCGGTGCCCTCGTACAGCGAGTCGTTCGGGCTGGTCGCGGTGGAGGCGCAGGCCTGCGGCACCCCGGTGCTGGCCGCCCGGGTCGGCGGGCTGCCGACGGCGGTGGCGGACGGCATCTCCGGCGTGCTGGTGGATGGCCACGACGCACACACCTGGGCGGCGTCCCTGCGTCGGATGCTGGACGACCGCCGGGCTCGGGACCGGATGGGTCGGGCCGCGGTCGAGCAGGCGGGTCGGTTCAGCTGGGGGGCCACCGTCGAGGCGCTCCAGGAGGTCTACGTTCGCGCCGTCGCCGACCACCGGCGCGACGTCGGGGGCGCGGTGGGCATGGCGGTGGAGCCGCTGCCCGGCCGGTTCGTACCCCGTCCGGCCACCGCCGGCGATCCGGACGACGTGGTCGACCTGACCGCACTGGCGGTCCCGTCATGACCGGTGCGCTCGGGGGGTCGATGCGCGCCGACCGGGCCCGCGTCGAGTCGCTGCTCGCCGCCTGGCTGACCGAGGCCGGCCTGGAGTACGAGCTCGGCACGCGCGCAGGAGAGCACGTCGTCCAGCTGCCGGGCGAGGCCAAGCTGCGCACCACAGCCTCCCTGGTGGTCGGGGACCGCAGCCTGTCGGTGTCGGCCTTCGTGGTCCGCCGACCCGACGAGAACCACGAGGCGTTCTATCGCTGGTTGCTGGCCCGCAACGCCCGGCTGCCGGGGATCGCCTTCGCGCTGGACTCCCTCGGCGACGTCTATTTGGTCGGCCGGCTGCCGTTGGCGGCGGTCACGCAGGAGAGCATCGACGGCCTGCTCGGTGCTGTCCTGGCCACCGCGGACTCCTCGTTCAACGACCTGCTGGTGCTGGGCTTCCTGTCCTCGATGAAGAAGGAGTGGCAGTGGCGGGTGGCACGGGGTGAGCCGACCCACAACCTGGACGCCTTCAAGCACCTCCTCGAGGACTAGCCTTTCCGGTATGACCTACACCCTTGTGCTGCTGCGACACGGTCAGAGCGACTGGAACGCCAAGAACCTGTTCACCGGTTGGGTCGACGTCCCGCTCTCCGAGAAGGGCGTGGCGGAGGCCGAGGCCGGCGGACGGATGCTGGCGGAGGAGGGGCTGCTACCGGACATCGTGCACACCTCGTTGCTGCGTCGGGCGATCACCACCGCGAACCTGGCCCTGGACGCCGCCGACCGGCACTGGATCCCGGTCAAGCGGGACTGGCGGCTCAACGAGCGGCACTACGGGGCGCTGCAGGGCAAGGACAAGAAGCAGACCCTGCAGACCTACGGCGAGGAGCAGTTCATGATCTGGCGCCGCTCCTACGACACTCCACCGCCGCCGATCGAGGTGGGTTCGGAGTTCGGCCAGGACGGCGACACCCGCTACGCTGACCTCGGCGCGGACCTGCCGGCCACCGAGTGCCTCAAGGACGTCGTGGCCCGGATGCTGCCGTACTGGGAGTCCGACGTGGTGCCGGACCTGAAGGCGGGCAACGTGGTCATGCTCGCCGCACACGGCAACTCGTTGCGGGCCCTGGTCATGCACCTAGACCAGATCAGCGAGACCGACATCGTGGGGCTGAACATCCCGACCGGTATCCCGCTGGTCTACGAGCTCGACGAGGATCTGTCGCCGGTGACCAGGGGTGGCCGTTACCTGGACCCGGAAGCGGCCGCGGTGGCTGCCGCGGCGGTCGCCAACCAGGGCCGCTGATCCCTCGGCCCCAGGGGCGTCAACCCGGCTGGCTGACCCGCTCGCCGGTCACCAGGTACACCACTCGGCGCGCGACCGACACGGCGTGGTCGGCGAACCGCTCGTAGAAGCGCCCGCACAGGGTCACGTCGATCGCCGCCTCGATGCCGTGCGGCCAGTCCTCGTCGAGCAGCAGCGTGAACAGCTGGCGATGCAGCTCGTCCATGGCGTCGTCGTCGCCCTCGAGCTCGGCGGCGGCCTGCAGGTCACGCAGGGCGATGACGGTGCCGGTCTTGGCCACGATCTGCTCGGCCACCTGACCCATCTGCATCACGATGCCGCGCGCCTCGCTCGGAACGGCCGAGCGAGGATGGCGCATCCTGGCGAGCTTGGCGATGTGCCGGGCCAGGTCGCCCATCCGCTCCAGGTCGGCGCTCATCCGCAGCCCGGTCACGATCGTTCGCAGGTCGGTGGCCACCGGCTGCTGCAGGGCCAGCAGGCTCAGCGAGCGCTCCTCGAACTCCGCCTGCAGCGCGTCCACCTGCTCGTCGGCCGAGATCACCGACTCGGCCAAGGAGAGATCGCTGTCCAGCATCGCCGTCGTGGCCCGGGCGATCGCCGAACCCACAAGCCGGGACATCTCGACGAGCAGGTCGGACAGACTCTGAAGCTCGTCATGGAAGTGCTCGCGCATCGACCGCCGCTCCGTTCGTGGGCTCTCAGCAGTAGACCCACAGTAACCGTGTAGCGAGAGTAGACCTGTTGGTACACCTGACCCCACGCAGGTCGCTGTCCCAGGTAGGGTGCCAGCCCGGCGTGAACGATCTCCCTGTGCCAGGTGAACGTTGGCCGCCAGGGCTGGAGCATCGGCCCAGGAGACCTACCCTGGCACCTGTGAGCACGTCGCTGGCGGTGGCCCTGGCCGGGCTGGTCGGCCTCCTGACGGGCGTCGCCGGCATGGTCGGCTACCAGCTCAGCGAGCGGGAGCGGCGTCGCCTGGCCGAGCCGCCCGAGCCCATGCTGCCCGAGGGGTTGGCCGAGGTGCTGGCCGTGTTGCGCTCGGCGGCCGTGGTGCTGGATGCCGCCGGGGGTGTGGTCAAGGCGTCCCCGGCTGCCTACGCCTTCGGTCTGGTCAGGGGGCACGAGCTGGTGCACACCGAGCTGCGTGAGCTGGCCGCTGAGTCCCGCCGGTCGGGACTGGTCTGCGAACGTGAGCTGGAGCTGGCCCGTGGCCCGCTGGGACGGGCCCGGCTCGTGGTGAACGCGCGGCTAGCTCCCCTCGATTCAGAACACATCCTGGTGCTGGTCGACGACCGCACCGAGGCGCGTCGTGTGGAGGAGATCCGCCGGGACTTCGTGGCGAACGTCAGCCACGAGCTGAAGACCCCGATCGGCTCGCTCCAGCTGCTCGCCGAGGCCGTCGACGGCGCGGCCGACGACCCGCCCGCCGTCCATCGCTTCGCCCAGCGGATGGAGCGCGAGGCCCGGCGCCTCGCCACGCTGG
Organism: uncultured Actinomycetota bacterium; assembly: GCA_963724535.1. GTDB lineage: Bacteria > Actinomycetota > Actinomycetes > Actinomycetales > Kineosporiaceae > JADJPO01. Next base: position 97,419 of record CAVRVD010000023.1, on the reverse strand, counting down.
TCCAGGAGATCATCGACCTGTCCCGGCTCCAGGTCGCCGACGCGCTGCATTCGCCAGAGCCGGTCGGTGTGGACGGCGTCATCAACGACGCCGTGGACAGGGCGCGCCTGCAGGCCGACAGCCGCCAGGTGACGATCTCGGTGGGCGGCGATTCGGGCGCCGTCGTCTTCGGTGACCGGGAGCTGCTGGTCACCGCGGTGCGCAACCTGGTGGACAACGCCGTGGTCTACTCGGCCGAGGGGCGCAGGGTGGGAATCGGTGTTCGTCGCTCGGACGGGCTGGTCGAGATCGCCGTGAAGGACCAGGGGATCGGCATCCCGCGCGCCGAGCAGGAACGCATCTTCGAGCGGTTCTACCGCGTCGACACGGCGCGTTCGCGGGCCACCGGGGGAACCGGCCTCGGGCTGAGCATCGTCAAGCATGTGGCAGCCAACCACGGCGGTGAGGTGACACTCTGGAGCGAACCGGGGGTCGGCTCAACCTTCACCCTCCGGTTGCCGGACGGCGCCCAGTCCGTGACTGCTCCAACCTCGGGGGTGCAGGTCGCGGCCACCAGGACCGCCGGCCCGTCGAAGGGGGTGGACGCCCCTGGGTCCGATGCCCCGACCAAAGTGGCGCCCAGCATCGTCAAGCCGAGAGGAGCTGCCCGGTGATCCGGATCCTTGTGGTGGAGGACGAGGAGTCGTTCAGTGACCCCCTGTCGTTCCTGCTGCGCAAGGAGGGCTACGACGTCGCGGTGGCCGGTGACGGGCCGTCTGCACTGGAGGAGTTCGACCGCGGTGGAGCCGACCTGGTGCTGCTGGACCTGATGCTGCCCGGCCTGCCCGGTACCGAGGTGTGCCGCCAGCTGCGCAGCCGCAGCAACGTCCCCGTGATCATGCTGACCGCCAAGGACAGCGAGATCGACAAGGTGGTCGGTCTCGAGCTCGGCGCCGACGACTATGTCACAAAGCCCTACTCCTCACGCGAGCTCGTGGCCCGGATCCGCGCGGTCCTGCGCCGCGGGTCGGAGCCGGAGCCGATGGCGCACACGACCATCGAGGCCGGACCGGTGCGGATGGACGTCGAGCGGCATGTCGTCACCGTGCAGGGCGACCAGGTCTCGCTGCCGCTCAAGGAGTTCGAGCTGCTCGAGATCCTCCTGCGCAACGCCGGTCGGGTGCTCACCCGCACACAGCTGATCGACCGGGTGTGGGGCGCGGACTACGTCGGCGACACCAAGACCCTCGACGTCCATGTGAAACGGCTGCGCGGCAAGGTCGAACCCGATCCCGGCAACCCGCGGTACCTGATTACGGTGCGGGGGCTCGGCTACAAGTTCGAGGCCTAGCCCCAGCCCGGGACCGGCCAGAGCTCACTCCGGTCCGGCCAGCAGGTCCGCGTAGGGGCCCTCAGCGGCCAGGACGGGCAGCGTCATCCGCTGCGATCCACCGGCCGGCGTCTCCACGACGAGGGTGAGGTTGGCCCCGGGCGGTACCGGCACCGAGGCCACCCGAACGGCGGTGCCGTCGGTTCCGATCGAGGTCAGTTCGCCGCTGCCGGCCAGCACCGTGCCGGTGCCGACGGACTGACCGTCGCCGTCCAGCACGGTGAAGGTGACCCGGACCGGCTGGGCGCCGGTGTTGGCGGCCACGCCGACCAGGGTGCCGGGGCCGTCCTCCTCCTGGGCTACCAGCAGCATGTTCCGCAGTTCGACGGAGGCGCCGGTCGCCTCGTCGATGATCTGGTCGTTGGTCCCGTCAGCGGCGGCGTAGGTCGTCGCCGTGGTCTTCGGATTGGTGAACGAGCAGGCGCTCAGGCCCGGCAGGAGCAGCAGCGCGCAGGCGGCGGCAGCGGTGCGCAGAGCGCGTTGACGGGCTGGCGGCTCACCGACAGGGCTGCTGAGGTTCACGTCGTCCCAGTCCTCTCTGAAGCTCTCGTGCTGGTACCCGGCGGAAGCCTACTCGGTGCCGCCTGGGCTGAACGTGTGACCTGCCAGTCGTTCACCGACCGGCCGCCGCCGGTCGGTGAACGCTGACCGTTCCAGGCTCTGCGGACGGGAGGTGCCCCGGGCCGAGCAGCATGTGGATCGGGTCTTTGTCAAGCCTCAGTTCCCGGGCCAGCAAGCCCCTGACCTGGGCAAACGCGACCGACCGACGGTGTGGTTACGCCGTTCGCGTGCTACGATTGACCCGGGAAAGGGGATAACACCACATGGCTTTCGAGGTCGGCGAGACGGTCGTTCACCCGCAGCACGGGGCGGCGACAATCGTAGAAACAAAAGTCCGGACCATCATGGGGGAGGAGCGTCAGTATCTGGTGCTCCGGCCCACCGAGAAGGTGACCCAGAGTCCTCTCACCATCGAGGTACCCGCCCTGAACGTCGAAATGGTCGGACTGCGCGACGTCGTCGGGCAGGAGGGCCTGGACAAGATGTTCGAGGTGTTGCGGGCCTCCTACGCCGAGGAGCCGACCAACTGGTCGCGCCGCTACAAGGCCAATCTGGAGAAGCTGCACTCCGGTGACGTGATCAAGGTCGCCGAGGTGGTGCGTGACCTGACCCGTCGGGACCAGGGCCGTGGCCTGTCCACCGGTGAGAAGCAGATGCTGAGTCGTGCCCGCACGATCCTTGTGTCCGAGCTCGCACTTGCCGAACAGACCAATGAGGACAAGGCGGCGGCCATCCTCGACGAGGTTCTCGCCTCCTAGTCCGTCCGCAGCGGCCGCCGGGTCTGCTCGGAGGATCTGGTCGTGTCACAGCGCGAGTCTCGGTTTCCGTCCATCGTCATCGAGATGTTGCGGTTCTGCGTCGTCGCGTTCCTTGCCGCGGTCGGCTATCAGGTCGGTACCGGATTCGGTTCGGATGAGCACATCGTCGGGGTCTTCGATGCCTCCGCCTTGGGGGTGCTGCTCGGTGGGGCGTCCGGCTACGTGCTCGGCGGCATCGTCGCCCGGTTGACCTCGGTCACCGTGACCCGAACCGAGAGCGTGCTGGCCGGGAGGTCCGCCGAGCAGCTGCTGGCCGGCCTCGCCAGCGCCGTCGTCGGCGTGCTCGGTGCAGCGGCACTGACCTGGCCGATCCTGCTGATCGGTTCGCTCCAGCTGACCGCGCCCCTGTTTCTCTTCGTCGTGGTCACCATCGGCAGCCTGGGCTACCGCGTCGGGCTGTCCCAGCGCGACGGTGTCCTGTCGCTGCTCGGTGGTAGCGGGCGGCTGCACCTCGGGCGCCCCGCCGCGTCGTCGCTGCCGATGGTCCTAGACACGTCCGTGGCGATCGACGGCCGCCTCCTCGACATCGTCCGTGCCGGTTTCCTGCACGGTGCGGTCATGGTGCCTGAGCCCGTTCTGGGCGAGCTGCAGGCCTTCGCGGACTCAGCCGACGACCAGCGCCGCGCCAAGGGCCGCCGCGGTCTGGACGCCCTGCAGTCCCTGCGCAAGGAGCGCGGGATCGACCTGGAGGTCGTGCCCGACGAGGCTCCCGAGGTCGCCGAGGTGGACGCCAAGCTGGTGCACATCTGTCAGCGCCGCGAAGCGGCTCTGGTGACCCTGGACACCAACCTGGCGCGGGTGGCCACTGTGGCCGGCTGCCAGGTGCTCAACCTGCACGCCCTGGCCCTGGCCCTGCGTCCGCCGGTGGTCGCCGGCGACCACGTCACAGTGCTGCTGACCCGACCCGGCAAGGAGGCCGGTCAGGCCGTGGGCTACCTGGACGACGGCACCATGGTCGTCGTCGAGCGGTCCCGCGACCAGGTCGGTTGCGAGCTGGAGGTCGTGGTGATCAGCGTGCTGCTCACCGCCAACGGTCGGCTGGTGTTCGCCCGGCCGGAGGGGACCGAGCCCGTTCCGCGCCCGCGCGGCGAGCCGAGCGGGTCCGAGATCGCCACGCAGATCGCCCGGGCCGCCGCGCGGGCCCGGCGCCGCTGACACTCCCGACGGCCTGCGGATTCGAAACCACGACCCCGGCTCGGGCATAGTCGCTGTCCATGAGCGCGTTGCTGGCCGTCGTGCTGGACGTCGAAGGGGTCGAGAACCGCACCCCTGCCGGTATCGGGGCGAGCGAGGCGGCCGCCGCCGTCCTGCGCCAGGCGCTCGGGTCGATCCCCATCGAGGTGGTGACCCGGGCCGGGCGGCTGGCCGAGCTGCTGGAGCAGCGCTGCGACCTGGTCGTGCTGCACGATCCGGTGCACCCGTTGGCCGGCCCGGGCGCCGTCCGTGCGGTGCTGGAGCAGTGGCACGACGATGGCGAGTGCGTGGCGGCGATCGGCTGTGCCACCGTGACGGACACGCTCAAACACGTTGACGACCAAGGGCGGGTGTTGGCCACCCTCGACCGGGAGGACTTCCTCTCGCTAACCGGCCCATTGGTGGTCACCCACGCGGCGCTGGCCGCCGCCGTGGCGGTGTCCTCGGAGGCCGGACGGGACATGGCAGTCGCGACAGAGATCCTGGACCGCACCGTCGGGGTGCATCGGGTGGTCCCACAGCCCGCCCCCGCCGGGGTGACGGTCGCCTAGTCGGACGGTGGCTCTGTGGCGGTCGTCGGATCGGCGCGTCGGGCCAGCACGGCCTCGGCGCGGGTCACGTCGGCCGGATAGGTGATCTTCAGGTTGTCGACGGATCCCGGCACGACGCGGACGTCGACATCGGAGAAGGCCTGGAGGCAGGCGGCGGTGTCGGTGCCCCGGAAACCTCGCCGGTCGGCGCACGCGTAGGCCTCCAGCAGCGCGGTGGCGGTGAAGGCCTGCGGGGTCTGCACCCGGACGATCCTCGTGCCGGGGGCGGTCTGGTCGGGGGTCGGTAGGCCGTCTCGGGTGACCAGGGCGCCGGCCGCCACCCCCGGCAGCGCGCCACCGTGCGTGCCGGCAACGGCGATCACCTGCTCGAACAGCGTTCGGCCGGCCAGTGGTCGGGCCCCGTCGTGCACCGCCACCACGTCGATCTCCCCGGCCCGCACCGCAGGCTCCAGGTGTGCCAGTCCGGCTGCCTCGGACTCGTGCCGGCTTGCCCCACCCACGACGACGGCGACGGGGTGGGCTGGTGGGTGGTCGGCGAGCATCGTCCGAACCAGCGGTTCGTCCTCGGCCCGGACGACGAGCACGAGCCGGGTCACGCCGTCGGCCTGGTCGGCGTCCTCAACCGACCAGGCCAGGACCGGACGGCCGGCCAGCGGCAGATAGACCTTGTTGACCGGGGTTCCGTCCAGATGAGCGGCGGCGCGGGTCCCGCTGCCGCCGGCCAGGATCATCACGGCGGCGCGCACCCGCCTACCGTACGGTGACCGCTGTGACCGCTGTGACCGCACCGCCGTCCGACCCGACTCCTCATGCCCCGGTGTCCCACCCCCTGCCACGGACCGGGATCGGAGTGGACGTGCACCGATTCGCCGTGCCGTCGTCGGGCGCCGGGGCGCCCCGCCCGATGCGCATGGCCGGACTGGACTGGCCGGGCGAGGTGGGTCTGGAGGGTCACTCCGACGCGGACGTCGCGGCCCATGCGTGCTGCGATGCCATCCTGTCCGCCTGCGGTCTGGGCGACCTGGGCTCGAACTTCGGCACCTCCCGGCCGGAGTGGTCCGGGGCCTCGGGGACGGCGCTGCTGGCCGAGACCGCCCGGCGCGCGCGGGCGGCGGGCTTCCGGATCGGCAACGTCGCGGTGCAGGTGATCGGCGTGCGGCCTCGGATCGGCTCGCGGCGGGCCGAGGCCGAGCAGGCCCTGTCGACGCCCTGCGGGGCGCCGGTGACGGTCTCGGCGACCACCACCGACGGGCTCGGGCTGACCGGTCGGGGCGAGGGAGTCGCCGCGATCGCCACCGCCCTCGTGGTCCGGGACTGGGCCGAGCCGGGCCCCGGGTGACCAACGGGTGACCGGCCGCCTGGGACGTTGTGTGACAGCACGCTCACCCTGGGCGGGCGCTGTGTGACGTTGCGCCCGTCTGACGGGCGTGGCGTCACGTTGCGCCCATTCGGGGTGGGGTCATCTCGGCGCGGACGCCGAGCAACCGGATCGGGCGGTCGTCGTCCAGCGCGCCCAGCAGGTCGAGAGCGATGCCGGCGATCACGGCGGGGTCCGACGTCGGTTCGGGGAGCTTGCGGGAGCGGTTCACGGTGAAGAACGGCGCGAACCGCACCTTGAGGTGCACCCGGACGCAGGCGCGGCCCTCGGCGGCGATGTCCACGGCGACCTGGTCGGCCAGGGACCGGACGGCGGCCGCGATCTCGTCCTGCGTGACCAGGTTGCGTTGGAAGGTGCTCTCCCGCCCGTGCGCCCGAGGGACCCACGGGGTGTCGTCGGCGTAGGAGCGCCCGATGCCACGGCCGAGTCCCCGGTAGTAGGGGCCCATCGTCGGGCCGAGCTCGGCGACCAGCACGTCGGTGTCCGCGTGCGCCAGCTCGGCGACGGTGGTGATGTCGAGCCGGGCTAGCCGGTCCCGGATCCGCCCTCCGACGCCCCACAGGGCGTCGGTGCGCCGCTCGCCCATCACCGCGAACCAGTTGCCGCCGGTCAGCCGGAAGACACCCTGGGGCTTGCCGAACCCCGTGGCGATCTTCGCTCGGGTGGTGGTGTCGCCGATGCCGACCGAGCAGTGCAGTCCGGTGGCAACCAGCACCCGTCGCTGCAGGGACCGGGCATAGTCCTCGGGGGTGGCGCCGTCCTGCAGCTCGACGCCCACGAATGCCTCGTCCCAGCCGAGTACCTCGACCGTGGCTGCGGGCAGGGCGCGCAGGGTGGCCATCACCTGGTCCGAGACGCCCCGGTAGTGGGGTGCGTCCACCGGCAGCAGCACGGCGTCCGGGCACTTGCGGATGGCGAGCCGCAGCGGCATCCCGGACCGGACGCCGAACGCCCGGGCCTCGTAGGAGGCGGTGGACACCACGGCCCGCTCGGTCGGATCGCCGTGGCCCCCGACGATCACCGGCCGGCCGGCCAGCTCGGGACGGCGCAGCACCTCGACGGCCGCGAGGAACTGGTCGAGGTCGACGTGGAGGACCCACCGCACGTGTCTAGGGTGCTGGATCACCGGTCGGAGGGCGAGGGCTGCTGCCCGGACGTCGGGTTCCCCACCCGCGGCGACCGCTCCGCCGCGCCCCTGGTGCCGCTGCCCCGCGCTCGTCGGACCCGCACGGTCTTGTCCAGCGCGTCGACGCCGAGCACGGCTGCCATTGCCAGAACCGCGACGAGCCAGCCTGCGGCCGAGGGGGTGCGATGGCCGAGGGCCTGGGCGATCGGCGGGACGAGCAGCACGAGCAGTGAGAACGCCGTCCCGGCAGCCACCGCCGGTGGCAGCAGGCGGTTGCCGAGCCATCCCAGCGCCCAGGGGGTCCGCCTCGCGCTGCGGCAGGCGAAGGCGTTCGCGGCCTGGGCCAGGACGACGGTCATGAAGGTGGCGCCGGACGCGGCGGCGAGCACGGTCCCGATGGGGAAGGCATCCCCGGGACGCCATCCGGCGGCGAGAAGAGAGACCACGAACGCGGCCAGGCCCATGGCCGCCTCGGTCGGCCCGAGCAGACCGAAGGCACGCCGGATCACCGAGCGGTCGAGCAGCCGGCCGGTGACTGGTGGCCGTTTGAGCACGTCCTGGGCAGGAGGCTCGGCGCCGAGAGCGACGGCGGCCAGAGTGTCGGTCCCGATATCGAGGGCGAGGATCTGCAGCACCCCCAGGGCCAGTGGGAAGCTTCCGCCGGACAGCCCCCAGGCCAGGAAGGGGGCGAGCTCGGCCACATTGTCGCTCAGGTGGTAGGTGAGGAAGCGTCGCACGTTGACGTAGGTGGCCCGGCCCAGCTCGATGCCGGCCACGATCGTGGAGAAGTCATCGTCCAGCAGCACCAGGTCGCTGGCCTCCCGGGCGACGTCGGTCCCGGAGGCGCCCATGGCGACGCCGATGTCCGCCTCGCGCAGGGCCGGTCCGTCGTTCACGCCGTCCCCGGTCATCGCCACCACGTGGCCGCGAGCCCGCAACGCCTTCGCGATCCGCAGCTTGTCCTCGGGGGAGACCCGGGCGACCACGATGCCGTCGTGGTCGAGCAGCCGGCCGAGGGCGGCATCGTCGTCCGGGAGCTGCGCGCCGGTCAGCACCGGGTCCTCCGGGCGCCGCAGGCCCACGTCGGTGGCGATCGCGGCTGCCGTCACCGGATGGTCCCCGGTGATCATGGCGATGCCGACTCCCGCCGCGCGGCAGGCGGAGAGCGAGGCCGCCACGTCTGTCCGCGGCGGGTCGTGCAGCCCGATCAGACCCAGCAGGGCCAGGTCCTGCTCCGCCTCGGCGGCGGACGTCGGGGTGGTCTCGCCCACCGGCCTGCTGGCCACGGCGATCACCCGCAGCCCGCGCGAGGTGAGGTCCTGGACGGCTGCTTCGGCCGACTCGCGCCCCCCGGGTGAGTCCCCCGCGCCGGCGCACAACGGGAGGATGACGTCCGCGGCGCCCTTGACGAGCACCCCGCCCTCCGCGACGACCGACATCCGGCGGCGGCGCGGGTCGAAGGCGAAGGTGAGGTCGATGTGCCCGCGGGCCCGTGGCCCGGCGGTGTCCACCCCGAGCCGGCGGGCGAACACGTCGATGGCCGCCTCCATGGGGTCGCCGTGCGCGCGCCAGCGGCCCCCCGCCTCCGGCGGGTCCCGCTCCACGTACCCGCGTGAGCAGCGGGCCCCGGACCGAGCCAGGTCGCGCAGGGCGTTGCGGGCGCCATCGGGTCCGGGTCCATCGGGTCCGGGTGCATCGGGTCCAGATCCATCGGGTCCGGTGCTGATCGTCAGCCCCGCCAGGTCGTCGGGGTCATAGCCCGTGGTGGTGAGCCGGGCCGTTCCCTGGGGCGTCCAGGCCTCGACGACCGTCATCTCGTTGCGGGTGAGGGTCCCGGTCTTGTCGGTGCAGACGAAGGTGGTCGACCCCAGCGTCTCCACGGCGTCCAGCGAACGGACGAGGACGCGGCGATGGGACATCTGCTCGGCCCCCCAGGCCAGGGCCAGGGTCACCGTGGGCAGCAGCGCCTCGGGCACCAGAGCGACGGTGACGCCGATCGCGAGGATGAAGCCCTCCTCGACAGGGCGTCCGATGGCGAGGGTGAGCGCGAAGAAGGCCGCCCCGCAGGTGATCGCGATGGCGCCGATGCCGCGCACGGTCCGGTGGAGCTCGCGGGTCAGCGGGGTGTCGTGGGACCCGGCGAGGCTGGTGGCGCGCGCGATGCCGGCCAGGCGGGTCCGCCCCCCGGTCGCCGTCACCATGGCCTCCGCGGTGCCCTCGACCAGGAAGGTGCCGGCGAACGCCGTGTCGTCCTCCTCCGGCGAGATCGGCTCGCTCTCGCCGGTGAGCGTGGAGGTGTCGACCAGCAGTCCGGCGGCGTGCAGGATCCGGACGTCTGCGGGGATCCGGTCTCCGGCCTCAAGGACCAGCACGTCGCCGGTGACCACCTGCGTGGCGTCGACCTCGCTCAGCAGCTGGTCCCGCCGAACGGTGACTCGGGTGGGTAGTAGCGACCGAAGCCGCTCGGCGGCGTGATCGGCCCGGCTCTCCTGCGCGAAGGCGAAGGCCCCGTTGACCACCACGACGACGCTGATCGCCACGGTCAGCTCGACGAGGCCGGCGAGCCAGGACAGGCCGGCTGCCGCCCACAGCAGGATGGCGAAGACCCCGGTCAGCTGGCGGGCCAGACGCAGCCAGGCCGGGCGGTGGGCCGGGGCGGGCAGCGCATTGGGGCCGTCCGTGGCGAGCCGCTCGTCAGCCTGCGCCGTGGTCAGCCCGGAGCGGTCGGACTGCGAGGGCCCGCAGGCATCGGGTGCCTGAGGCCAGGACGCCGCGGCCGCGGGGTCGACGGCTCTGCGTGCCACGGTTCCACGGTGGGACCGGTTCCCGGTACTGCCGCGGGACGTTCGACCTCACTGGGCTCGGCCCAAGACGCGGATCGATGGCCGGATGCCCCGCAAGCACGGAGGCCTCGATCGTCCCCTGGTCTGCCGAAACCTCTCGAGTTGGCCCGTTGTGACGGCGCGCCGCTATATTCGGGCCCCAGTTCGTGTCTTCGTGACGTGCTGTGAGGCACCGGGGGGTCGCCAGTACTCCCGGTCGGTGCAGTGTCACCGTCGGTGAGGTGGGGTATGGCCCGTACCGAGACTGCTGAGCTACCCACCTCGGCGGGCTGGTTGGAGCGCCGGTTCCGGATCGCCGAGCGTGGCTCCAGCATCGGTGCCGAGCTGCGGGGCGGCCTGGTCACCTTCTTCACGATGGCCTACATCCTGGTGCTCAACCCGCTGATCATCGGCTCCAGCCCGGACGGGACCGGTGGGTTCATCGGCGGGGATGCAGCCACCGCCCTGCCCAAGGTGGCTGCCGCCACGGCACTGGTGGCCGGGCTGATGACCATCCTGATGGGGGTGGTGGCCAACTACCCGCTGGCGCTGGCCACCGGGCTGGGCCTGAACGCGTTCGTCGCCATCGGCATCGCCGGCCTGCCCGGGATGACCTGGGCCGACGCGATGGGCCTGGTGGTGATCGAGGGCCTGGTCATCCTGGTGCTGGTACTGACCGGGTTCCGCACCGCGGTCTTCCACGCCGTCCCGAACTCGTTGAAGACCGCGATCAGTGTGGGCATCGGGCTGTTCATCACTCTGATCGGCTTCGTCGACGCCGGGTTCGTCCGGCGTACCTCGGCCGGACCGGTGCCGGTCGAGCTGGGGGTCGGTGGATCGCTCGCCGGCTGGCCGACGGTGGTGTTCCTGGTCGGGCTGGCGATCATCTCGATCCTGCTGGTCCGGGCTATCGCCGGGGCCATGCTGATCGGAATCGTGGTCGCGACGGCGCTCGCGGTGGGCGCGGAGTCGCTGTTCGACATCGGTCCGAGCGTGCAGGCGGACGGTTCGGCCAACCCGACCGGCTGGTCGCTCAACGTGCCCCAGGTGCCCGACGCCGTCCTGGCCACCCCGGACTTCGGTCTGTTGGGCCAGTTCAACCTGCTCGGCTCGTTCCAGGCCATCGGCGCGGCCGGGGCGCTGCTGCTGGTCTTCACCCTGGTGCTGGCCGACTTCTTCGACACGATGGGCACGATGGTCGCGGTGGGCGCCGAGGGGGCCCTGCTGGACGAGGACGGCGTGCCGCCCAACGCCGACCGGATCCTGCTGGTCGACTCCCTGGCGGCCGCCGCCGGAGGTGCGGCCAGCGTGTCGACGAATACCGCCTACATCGAGTCGGCGGCCGGGGTCGCCGAGGGCGCCCGAACCGGGCTGGCCAGCATCGTCACCGGTGTGCTGTTCCTGGTCGCCACCTGGTTCTCGCCGCTGGTCGGCATGGTGCCGCACGAGGCGGGCGCGCCGGTCCTGGTGGTCGTTGGCTTCGTCATGATGATCCAGGTGCGCACCATCGACTGGGACGACGGGGAGACGGCACTCGCGGCGTTCCTGACCATCGTGGTGATGCCGTTCACCTACTCGATCACCGCCGGCATCGGGGCCGGGTTCGTGGCCTACACCGTGCTGAAGACGGCCCGGCGCAAGACCGAGGACGTGCACCCGTTGATGTGGGTGGCCGCGGCGCTGTTCGTGCTGTACTTCGCGATCGGACCGATCAAGCAACTGCTCGGCGTCGGTTGAGTCCCGCCCTGCCCCTCCCCGCCTCCTCCCCGGGCGCCGGGACGAAGCGGTCGTCCGACCTCGATAGCCTGAGCAGGTGAGCCTTCGCCTCTATGACACCGCGACGCACTCCGCGCGTGCCTTCATCCCGCTCGAGGAGGGCAAGGTCGGCGTCTACGTCTGCGGCGCCACGCCCCAGTCCGCCCCGCATATCGGCCATCTGCGCGCGGCGGTGAGCTTCGACGTCCTGCGCCGTTGGCTGACGCGAAGCGGCTACCAGGTCACCTACGTGCGCAACGTCACCGACATCGACGACAAGATCCTGGTCAGGTCGGCCGAGGTCGGTGTGCCGTGGTGGGCGCACGCCTACACCTTCGAGCAGGCCTTCGCCGCCGGCTACGACACGCTGAACGTGCTGCGCCCCACCTACGAGCCGCGGGCCACCGGGCACGCCACCGAGATGGTCGAGCTGATCGGCCGGCTGATCGAGGCCGGGCACGCCTACTGCGCGGCCGACGGCTCCGGCGACGTCTACTTCGACGTCCGGTCCTGGCCCGCCTACGGCGAGTTGACCCATCAGCGCCTCGACGACATGGAACCCGCCGCCGACTCCGACCCCCGCGGCAAGCGTGACCCGCGCGACTTCGCGCTGTGGAAGGGCGCCAAGGCCGACGAACCGGCCACCGCCTCCTGGCCCACGCCCTGGGGTCGGGGCCGGCCGGGCTGGCACCTGGAGTGCTCGGCGATGGCGACGAAGTACCTCGGCGCCGAGTTCGACATCCACGGCGGCGGGCTCGACCTACGCTTTCCGCACCACGAGAACGAGCTGGCCCAGTCCCGGGCCGCCGGGGACGGCTTCGCCCGGTACTGGCTGCACAACGGCTGGGTGGTCCAGGGCGGGGAGAAGATGAGCAAGTCCATCGGCAACGTGATGGCCCTGCAGGCGCTCACCGACCAGGGGTTCTCGCCCGCGGTGATCCGCTATCTGCTGGCCGGGCCGCACTACCGGTCCAACATCGAGGTGGTGGTGCCGGACTCGCTGGTCGAGGCCCGCACCACTCACGAACGGATCGAGAACTTCGTGACTCGGGCCGCGGAGGCCTTCGGCGCCGAGCTGGTCGAGGCCGACCTCACCGCGGTCGAGCTGCCGCCGGCCTACGCCGCCGCCATGGACGACGACCTGGGCACTCCGGCGGCGCTCGCCGCGGTGCATGAGTCGGTGCGGGCCGGCAACACCGCACTCGCCAGCGGTGACAAGGACGAGGCGCTGCGCCGAGCCCTGGCGGTCCGGGCGATGACCGACGTGATCGGCACCGACCCGCTGGATCCCCACTGGCGCAGCGGTTCTCGCGTTCTGGGGCGCAGCGCGGGCGGATCGGCCCCCGATGCGGCCCGGACGGCGTTGACGGCCTTGGTCCAGGCCGAGCTGGACGCCCGGGCCGCGGCCCGCGCGGCCAAGGACTTCGCCAGGGCCGACGCGATCCGCGACCGGTTGGCGGCCGCCGGGATCGCTGTCGAGGACACTCCGGACGGCGCCCGCTGGACTCTCGGCGACGGTCGGGGCGGCGCGGGCGGGACCATCTGATGGCCGGCAACGCCGCACGGCGCGGTGCGGTCCGCAAGCCGTCGTCCAAGAAGGGCGCCGGTGTCGGGTCCGGCGGCAAGAACCGCAAGCGCCTGCAGGGCAAGGGCGCCACTCCGAAGGCCACCGAGCGGACCGGGCACCCCGCGGCCCGCGAGGCTGGCGCCGGGACCCGATGGGCCGGCGCCGAGCGGGGCAGTGCGGCCTCCAGGCCTCGCGCCGGTCGCGGGGGCGGCTCCCGCCGCCCGAACGTCGGCGGCACCGAGTACGTGGCCGGACGCAACCCGGTCGTCGAGGCGTTGCGCGCGGGCGTCCCGGTCAAGGCGCTGTACATCGGGGTCCGGATCGAGCACGACGCCCGGGTCAAGGAGGCACTGAGAGCCGCTGCAGGCCAGCGGATCCCGCTGCTGGAGGTGACCAAGACCGATTTGGACCGGATGACCGACGGCGCCGTCCACCAGGGGTTGGTGGCGGCCGTCCCCGCCTACGGCTACGCGCATCCCGGCGACCTGGTGGCTCGAGCCCGCGACGCCGGTGAGAGCCCGCTGATCGCCGCCCTTGACGGCGTCACCGACCCACGCAACCTGGGCGCCGTCGTCCGGTCGGTGGCCGCCTTCGGCGGGCACGGGGTGGTGGTTCCCGAGCGACGGTCGGCCGGGATGACCGCCTCGGCCTGGAAGACCTCGGCCGGGGCCGCCGCGCGGGTCCCGGTGGCCCGAGCGACCAACCTGACCAGGGTGCTGCAGGATTACGCCCGGGCCGGCTGTTTCGTGGCCGGGCTGGACGCCGAGGGCGAGCTCGACCTGCCCGCCCTGGAGGCGGCCACCGAGCCGCTGGTGCTCGTGGTTGGAGGGGAGGGCAAGGGCCTGAGTCGGCTGGTGCGCAGCACGTGTGACGTGGTCGTGTCGATCCCGATGGCCGCCGGTACCGAGTCGCTCAACGCCGGGGTCGCCGCCGGTGTGGCGTTGTACGAGGTCGCCCGGCGTCGCGGCACCACCTCCTCCTGACCAGATCGACCGGACGCAGCGCCCACCTGATGATCCGTCCCGAGCGAGCCGGGGACCACGCCGGCGTGGCCCGGTTGTTGCGCCGTTGCCTCCCCGATGATCCGGTCGGTGTGCTGGCCGGGTGAGGAACCATGGCCCTCGACGGTGGGGGGCCGTGGAGCGGGTGATCGGGCTTGCGCCGGTACGAGCCCGTGAGGCAAGGTGAGGCTTACCTAAGTTCCGTCCTATCGGTGGTCCTCAGGCCCGCCGAACCCTGAGGAGCACGTCCGTGGTCGCCAACCTGCTGATCGGCCTGCGCGAGGGCCTCGAAGCAGCTCTCATCGTGGGCATTCTGGTCGCCTACCTCGTCAAGTCCGGTCACCGGGGCATGCTTCGCTGGGTGTGGTCCGGGGTCGGGCTGGCGATCGTGGTGAGCCTTGCCGTCTGGGCACTGGTCTCAGCGGTGGCGGGGGGTCTGTCCGAGCGCGGTGAGGAGATCTTCGCCGGGGTGCTGTCCCTGGTCGCAGTCGGTTTCGTCACCTGGATGATCCTGTGGATGCGGACGGCGGCTCGCAGCATGCGCGCCGAGCTCGGCGGACGGATGGGGGCCGCGGTGGTCGCCGGCCCGTTCGCGGTTCTTGCGACGGCGTTCCTGGCGGTGGCGCGGGAGGGCGTGGAGACGGTGCTGTTCCTCTGGTCGTCGATGCGGGCGAACGGTGGCGGCATGCTGCCTGCCCTCGGCGCGGTGCTGGGGCTCAGCGCCGCCGTCCTGCTGGGCTACCTGATCTACCGCGGGGCGCTGCGGATCAACCTGGGGACCTTCTTCGCCTGGACCGGCGTTGCCCTGATCGGGATCGCCGCCTGGGTGTTGGGGTACGGCGTTCACGAGCTGGCCGAGGCCGGAGTGATCCCCGAGCTGGAGTGGCTGACCCCGGTGCTCTGGGTGGTCTACTGCGGCCTGATGCTCTGGGCGTTCTTCCGGCGTGCCGGGTCGGGGACGCGACCGACGCTGCGCGAGCCGGCGCGGGATCACGCCTCTGCATGACCCGAAGGAATGCGCCGTTCACCCCACGGTTCATGGGGTGAACGGCGCATTCCTTGCCGTGGTCGCGGTCATTCCCCCTCGGGCACCGGGACCGGCGAGACCTTCCAGATCCGTGCGCAGTAGTCCTCGATGGTCCGGTCGGAGGAGAAGTAGCCGCATCGGGCGGTGGTCAGGATCGACATCCGGGTCCAGGCGTCGACATCGCGCCAGGCCACATCGACCCGGTCCTGGGCATCGATGTAGGCGCGGTAGTCGGCCAGGACCAGGTACTCGTCCCAGCCCAGGATGGTGCCCACCAGATCGGCGAAGACAGACCCGTCACCGCCGGAGAATGCGCCGCCTGCGACCGCGTCGACGGCGGCCTTGAGCTCCTCGTCCGCCTCGTAGTAGGCCCTCGGCACGTAGCCGCCGCTCCCGCGCAGCCGGGCCGCCTGCTCGGCGTCCAGACCGAACAGGAAGAAGTTCTCGGCGCCGACCTGTTCCCGGATCTCGATGTTGGCCCCGTCCAGGGTGCCGATGGTCAGGGCACCGTTCAGGGCGAGCTTCATGTTCCCGGTGCCCGATGCCTCCTTTCCGGCCATCGAGATCTGCTCCGACAGGTGTGCCGCCGGCACGATCAGCTCGGCCCGGGTGACGTTGTAGTCCGGAAGGAACGCCACGGTGAGCCGTCCGGCCACCAGCGGGTCGTTGTTCACCACTCCGGCCACCGCGTTGATCAGCTTCATGATCCGCTTGGCGGCGTGGTAGGCCGGCGCCGCCTTCCCTGCGAAGACGACGGTGCGCGGAACCACCTCGCGCTGCGGGCTGGCGACGATCCGCTGGTACATGGTCACCACGTGCAGCAGCTTGAGCAGCTGGCGCTTGTACTCGTGGAACCGCTTGATCATCACATCGCACATCGAGTCCGGGTCGATGTGCACTCCGATCACCCTGCGGCTGTAGTTCGCCAGGTCGACCAGGTTGGTCCGCTTGACCTCCCGCCACTGGGCGCGGGCCGTCGGGTCGTCCGCCAGCTGCTCCAGCTCGCGCAGCCGGTCCAGGTCCCGCAGCCAGCCCTCACCGCCGAGATGGTCGCTGATCAGCGCGGACAACCGCGGGTTGGCCAGCCGGAGGAACCGGCGCGGGGTCACGCCGTTGGTGACGTTGTGGAAACGCTCCGGCCACAGCTGTGCGAAGTCGCTCAGCGTCGTCTCGGTCAGCAGTCGCGAGTGCAGCTCGGCCACGCCGTTGACCGCCGAGCTGCCGACGACCGCCAGGTTCGCCATCCGCACCCGCGACTCGCCGCCGTCCTGGATCAGCGACAGGGACCGCAGCCGGTGGTCGTCGCCGGGGTGGCGCAGCGCCACCTGCTGCAGGAAGAAGTAGTTGATCGAGTAGATGATCTCCAGGTGACGGGGGAGCAGCCGCCCGATCATCGACGTCGGCCAGGTCTCCAGCGCCTCCGGCAGCAGGGTGTGACAAGTGTAGTTGAACGTCCTTTGGGTGATCACCCAGGCGTGGTCCCAGTCCAGCTGCTCCTCGTCGACCAGCAGGCGCATCAGCTCGACGATCGCCAGCACCGGGTGGGTGTCGTTGAGCTGGACGACGACCTTGTCCGGGAAGTCCGACCAGTCGTCGTTGCGGAACCGGAACCGGCGGATGATGTCCCGCAGTGAGCAGGAGACCAGGAAGTACTGCTGCTTCAGCCGCAGCTCCCGCCCGGTCTCGAGGCTGTCGTCGGGGTAGAGCACCTTGCTGATGTTCTCCGAGCGGACGGCGTCCTGCACCGCCTCGGCGTACTGCCCGGCCGAGAACCGGCCCAGGTCGAAGGAGCGCCGGCTGGCCCGGGCGTGCCACAGCCGGATGATGTTCACCGTCTCGGTGCCGTAGCCGGGGACCAGCATGTGGCTCGGTTCGCCGCGCACCGTCTCGGCCGGTATCCAGCGCCGGCGCAGGTTGCGAGGGTCGCCGACGTCTTCGGTGTGCCCGTAGAAACCAATCACCTGCCGGTCGTCGGGAGCCGGGAACTCCCACGGGTTGCCGTAGAACGTCCAGTCGTCCGGGGTCTCCACCTGCTCGCCGTCCTTGAACTCCTGCTTGAAGATCCCGAAGTCGTAGCGGATCCCGTAGCCCACGGCCGGGATGTCCAGGGTGGCCATCGAGTCGAGCAGGCACGCGGCGAGTCGGCCCAGGCCGCCGTTGCCGAGGCCGGGCTCGACGTCCAGGGTGGACAGGTCGTCCAGGTCCAGGCCCAGCCGCTTCCCCACGGCGCGCAGGGTCGGCTCGGTCCCGGTGTAGAGCACGTTCTGCGCCAGCTGACGGCCGAGCATGTACTCGGCGGACAGGTAGTAGACGAACCGCGGGTTCGCCTCGTAGTGCGCCGCCGCCGTCCGGGCCTGCCGGTCCACCAGGCGGTCCCGGAGGGTCAGCGCGAGCGTGTGGTAGGCGTCCAGGGCGCTGGCGGACTCCACTGTCGTGCCCCGGCGGTAGTAGAGGTTGCTGACCAGGTCCTGTTCGAGGTCCTTGGCGGTCCGGCCGAGGGCGCGCAGGCGCGGCTTGCGGTGGGTGGATTCCATGACATGTCCCGTCGTCGGCGTGCAGGCGTCGACTTCCCAGGCAGTCATGCCTATCGGGATGGAACGGTCCGTGTCGACGGACCTTCAGCCCGAGCAGCGCCAGAAGGTCAGTCGTCGAAGACGACCGGCATCTCCTGGGTGTCGACACCGACGATGGAGCTCTCGTCGGGCTTGGCCGGTAGCACGGTGCCCACGTAGCTGCGCACCGCCTCGTCCAGGCCGATGTCGTGGCCGCGATGCTCGGAGATGTACCACCGGTGCTCGAGCACCTCGTGGTAGATCTCGGCCGGCTCGAGCTTGCCGCGTAGGTCCTTCGGGACGGCGCGCAGAACCGGCTCGAAGCACCGGCTCAGCCACTGGTGGGCCAGGATCTCCTCGTCGCCGCCCTGCTGGTCGGTTGCGGCGATGTAGGTGTCCATGTCGTTCAGCAGCCGACGGGCCTGGTTCTCCTCGACGTCCAGGCCGGTCAGCCGGATCAGCCGGCGGGAATGATGCCCGGCGTCCACGACCTTCGGCTCGATGATCACTGTCATGCCGCCGACGTCGGTGCTGATGGTCAGCTCGCCGACGTCGAACCCCAGCTCGTTGAGCCGGCGGATCCGGTCCTCGACCCGCCATCGCTCACCCCGTTCGAACGACTCCGGATCGGTCAGCTCGGCCCACAGCGAGCGGTACCGCTGCGCGAACGCCTCGCTCACCACGAGCGGGTTGAAGTCCTCGTCCAGGTAGCCACCGGCCTGCAGGTCCATCAGCTCGCCGGCGATGTTCAGGCAGGCCAGCTCGACGTCGTACTCGCGTTGGCCGCGGGACAGCGTGGGATGCGCCGCCCCGGTCTCGGCGTCGACGAGGTAGGCGGCGAACGCCCCGGCGTCGCGGCGGAACAAGGTGTTCGACAGCGACACGTCACCCCAGTAGAAGCCGGCCAGGTGCAGCCGGACCATGAGCACGGTGAGCGCGTCGACCAGCCTGGTCGCGGTGTCGTCGCGCAGGGTCCGAGCGAACAGCGCCCGGTAGGGCAGTGAGAACTGCAGGTGCCGCGTGACCAGCGCGGACTCCAGCGGCTCGCCGTCCGCCGCGGTGCGATCGCTGATCACTCCGACCGGCTCGACCACGGGCAGGTCCATGCGGCGCAGCAACCGCAGCAGGCCGTACTCGTTGGTGGCCAGCTGGGCGTCGATCTCCTTGATCGCGATCACCGCACCGGACATCCGGACGAACCGCACGATGTGCCGGGAGATGCCGCGGGGCAGCGCGGCCAGGATCTCCTCCGGCCACTGCTCCAACGGCAGGTGCCAGGGCAGGTCGAGCAGGGCGGGGTCCGGTGACGAGGCGGTGATCGACAGGCGGCCGGTCGGGGGTCGGTCCATTGCCGGCTATTGTGCCTGTCGGTCCGGCGCCCCGGCTCGGTAAGCCTGACGAGCCCGCAACCTGGCGGGCGGGGGGCCGGGTCGCAGGCGCAGGGTTCGCAGATGCCGGGTCGAGGTCACTCGCTGTCACCGCTGGTCGCCAGATGCAGGGGGTTGAGCCGACCGGGTGACGTGCAGTGAGCAGGAATGGCCCCCTACTGTGTCGGCTGCCACACTGAGTCATGCCCTCCCGCTCGGCCAGTCGTCGGCGCTCCTTCCCGGTGACCGTGACCCAGCTGCCGGTGGTCAGGTGCGCGCGGTGCGGGCACACCATGGCGCACCGGCCCGGTCAGGCCAGCGCGGTGCTCACCGCGCACTACGAGCAGGTTCACCCCGACGCGACCACACCCTAGGTCGCCCGTCCCGTCGCGACCCGCCGGTCCAGGGGTCTGCCGCTGATCGGCCTCGGGCGTTGCGCGGTGCCTACCGGTTCGACGATTGACCGGTTCGACGATTGACCGGTTCGACGTAGTCCGGGCGTGGACGACGGAACCCCTTGGCGTACCAAGGGGTTCCGTCGTCGTTCAGGTGCAGCTGTGACTCAGAGGCGCTCGCCGGAGGCCACGTCGAACAGGTGCACGTGACCCTGGCTGGGGGCGAAGTGCACGGTCTCACCCTTCTTCGGCGGACGCCGCCCGTCGGTCCGGGCGATGATCTGCAGGTCGTTGGCGCCCACCGCGTGCCCGTAGATGTAGGCGTCGGCGCCGAGCTCCTCGACGACGTCCACCTCGACCGCGAGGCCGTGCTCGGACATCTCAAGGTCCTCGGGCCGGATGCCCATGGTCACCTTGCCGCTGCCGGCCTTGCTGAGCACGTCGCGCTCGACCGGCTGGACCATGTCGCCGATCTTGACCCCGCCGTCCGTGGTCGACAGCTCGAGCAGGTTCATCGCAGGTGAGCCGATGAAGCCGGCGACGAAGACGTTGCTGGGGTTGTCGTACAGATCCCGGGGGGTACCGACCTGCTGCAGAAGACCGTCCTTGAGCACGCAGATCCGGTCGCCCATGGTCATCGCCTCGGTCTGGTCGTGCGTGACGTAGACGGTGGTGACACCGAGCTGGCGCTGCAGCGAGGCGATCTGGGTGCGGGTCTGTACCCGCAGCTTCGCGTCCAGGTTCGACAGCGGCTCGTCCATCAGGAAGACCTGCGGCTTGCGCACGATCGCCCGTCCCATCGCGACCCGCTGCCGCTGACCACCGGACAGGGCCTTCGGCTTGCGGTCCAGGAACTCGGTCAGGTCGAGGATCTTGGCGGCCTCCTCGACCCGCCCGCGGATCTCATCCTTGGGCTGGCCGGCGATCTTCAGGGCGAAGCCCATGTTGTCGGCGACGCTCATGTGCGGGTAGAGCGCGTAGCTCTGGAACACCATGGCGATGTCCCGGTCCTTGGGCGGAACCTGGGTGACATCGCGGTCGCCGATCAGGATGCGGCCGGTGTTGACGTCCTCCAGGCCGGCGAGCATCCGCAACGCGGTCGATTTCCCGCAACCGGAGGGCCCGACCACCACGAGGAACTCGCCATCGGCGATCTCGAGGTCGAGGTTGTCCACCGACGCCTTGGTGGCCCCGGGGTAGACCCGGGTTGCCTTGTCGAACGTGACAGTAGCCATGATGTTGTGACATCCCTTCACCGGCAGGAACGTGCCGGACGATCCGAGTGAGGGTTCGACCCGGTCACCGTGAGCGGATCGGTCTGACAGGCACCACACGTGCATAGCGACCACACCCGGGTGGGCGGGTCACCATGTGCCCATCCTCACAGCCCGCGGCGGTCCCGGCAAGGGGTCGAAAGCGGGTGCCAGCGCCGGGCGGCGCCGCAGCGGGTGCACGCTGCGCTGAGGACTCTCGCGGCGATGCCGGCCCGACTGGCCGACGTCGCCGCTCATGCGGGAGCCGACGAGGCCACCGGTCAGGTGCGCCGACCCGGTGCCGGCCGGCCGTCAGCGACCGGCGCGCCGGCTGATCCGGGTGGCGACCAGCACCAGCGCGGCTGCGGCGACCGCGGCCAGGGCGAGCGGGCGCCCGGCTATCGCCGCCAGGGCGGCCTCCCAGGCTGCCCAGCCGATGGTGGTGTAGATGAGCGCCCAGACCAGGGCACCTGGAGCCTGTGCCACGGTGAACCGCAGCCACCCGATGCGCAGCACCCCGGCGCCGGCCAGGACCAGCGTCTGGAAGCCCACGGTCAGGTAGCTCACCGGTATGGCGACCAGGCCCCAGCGCTCCACCGCCCGACGGCCGCGGCCCACCGAGTCCGACTCCAGCCACCGGCCCAGCGCGGCCCGTGGCCCGGTCACCGCGTCGCCGGCGATCCGGTGCGCGGCCCGGTCCCCGACCACCCGGGCCAACCAGTAGGTCAGCTGTCCCCGGCCGGTGGCAACCAGGTAGAGCACCGTGAACGCCAACCACACCGGTCGGTCGGCCAGGAACGCGGGCAGGGCAGGACTCCTTGGGGCATGATGGTCGTCTCGAGGGCGACCACCGGTCGGAATATCCCCCGTGCAGGTCAGCGTACGGGTCGGGCCGAGGCGCAGCAGGACGGCGGGTCCGCCGTCCGGGCCCGTTCGGGGCGGGCCGGACCGGCAGTCCGGGGGGTTTCTCAGCGGGGCCCGGGCCAGATACCGTCGAGACAACTGCCGAACAACTCGTGGGGCTGCCTCGTGGCCGTCCTGGCCTCATCCCTGGAGGTGTGCTGCATGCGGATTTCCGACGTACTGCGCGGTAAGGGCAACCTGGTGGTCACCATCGCGCCCGACCAGAACGTCGCGGCGCTACTGGAGGCACTGGCCGAGCACGGAGTCGGCGCCCTGGTGGTCTCGGCCGACGGCCAGCAGGTCGCCGGCATCGTGAGCGAGCGCGACGTGGTGCGCCACCTCACGGCACAGGGCGCCGGGCTGCTCGACAAGCCGGTGCAGACGATCATGACTTCCCAGGTACACACCTGCCAGCCGGACACCGCCGTCCATGACCTCATGGTCATGATGACCGAACGGCGCATCCGGCACGTTCCGGTACTCGTGGACGGTCGGATGGTCGGCATCGTCAGTATCGGCGACGTGGTCAAGCACCGCATCGGTGAGCTGCAGGCCGAACGGGACCATCTGACCGCCTACATCCAGAGCTGACCGCTGAGCCGCGCCGTCGCGGGAGTCGTTCGTCGTCCTGGCGCGTTGAGCGGACGTGGGTGCAGTGAACGTCGTCCCTGACCGGCCGGTGATGATCGGGCCGTACCGCCTGGTCGGGACCCTTGGTGAGGGCGGCATGGGCGTGGTCCATCTCGGCCTCGACCCGGCCGGTCGGGCGGTGGCGGTCAAGGTGCTCAAGCCGCACGTCGCGGCCGACGCCGACGCCCGACGCCGCCTCGGCCGGGAGGTGGCCAGCCTGCGCCGGGTCCGGCACCCCAACATCGCCGACGTGCTGGACGCCGACCTGCAGGCTTCGCCCCCGTACGTGGTGACGGCCTTCGTCCCGGCCCGGACCCTGGACGCCCAGGTGCGCGAGCACGGGCCGCTCCCGGTGCCCTACGCCGCCCACCTCGGCCGGGTGCTCACGGGCGCGCTGCGTGCCATCCACGCGGCGGGGGTCGTGCACCGGGACGTCAAACCGGCCAACGTGCTTCTGCTGGACGACGCTCCGGTCCTCATCGACTTCGGTATCGCCCACGTCGTGGACGAGGCCCGGATCACCTCCTCCGGGCTGGTCATGGGTACCCCCGGCTACCTGCCGCCGGAGCTGGTGGAGGGCCAGCCGATCACCCCGGCCACGGACTGGTGGGGCTGGGGTGCCACCCTCGCCTACGCCGCCACCGGCCGGGCCCCGTTCGGGTCGGGTCCCTCGGCGGTGGTCCTGGACCGGGTCCGACGGGGCCAGGTCGACCTGGCCGGCGTCGACCCCCGCCTCGGTCGGGTGCTCAGCGCCGCGCTGACCGTCAACCCGGTGTGGCGGGGGACCGGTGACATGCTGCTCAGCGGGCTGTCCGAGATCGAGCCGTGGCGCCCCGGGCAGCGGCCGATGGCCCCGGCGCTGCGCCCCGACCAGGTGCACACCGTGCCGATCACCGCCCAGGCCGCTCGGGATGCGATCCCCACCGAGGTGGTGCCGCAGCCGCCGAACCAGCCGATGAACCAGCCGTCGGTGCAGACCAAACCCCTTCCGGAGCAACCGGTTCACCCTGTCCACGCCCCAACCGCCCAACCGCCGACCACCCAACCGCCGATCACCCAGCCGCCGGCCGGCCAACCACCGAATACGCCGGCTGCCGATGTCTGGGCACCGGGCGCCGAAGCGTCCGAGCGGTCGATGAGTGTCCTGCTGATGGTGCTGCTGGCCGCCCTGGTCGCGACCGCGGCGGTGGCACCGGGTCTGGTGGTGCTGCTCAGCGGCCTGTGGCTGGTCGTCGTCCGGGTCATCGACCGGACCGTCACCGCCACGCTGCGCCGCCGGGCTGCCTACGGACCGCGGTCCGGTGACGTCGGGGCGGCCGTGGCAGCACTGCCCTGGCGGGTGCTCACCTCGCTGCCACGGGGGCTCCTCGCGCTCGTGTTCCCGGTACTGCTCGGCGGCAGTGCCGCGTTCCTCGCGGCGGCGATCGTGGCGCCGACCGCACCGGACCCGCAGGCGGCGATGCCGCTGGCTGCCGGGGCCCTCATCGGGTGGTTCGGCGCCTGGTGGGGGCCGGGGGGCGCCGTGCTGCGCCGGGGCACCCGGACGGCGGGCCGCTCGCTGACCCGACGTGGCATCGGCGGACGCGCCGTCCTGGTGCTGGCCGTCTTCGTGCTGGCGGCTGCGGTGCTGGTGGCCGCGGGAGGCGCCGAGCCGGACTGGCAGCCACTCGGCATGCTGGTCGCCTCGGTGCCCTCACCCAATCCGTCCGCGGTGCTGCGATGGATGACTGACCTGGCCTTCGGCTGGGTGCCGGACTGGCGCCCGCTGGTCGGGTTGTGACCCTCAGACGGCGGCCGGCTCCGGGCGTCCGAACAGGTAGCCCTGGGCGTGCCGGCAGCCGATGTCGGTGAGCAGCTGGGCCTGGTGCTCGGTCTCGACCCCTTCCACCACGAGGTCGACGTCGAGCCCGGTGGCCAGCCCGGTCAGGGCCTCCACGATGCGTTCGCACTGCCGGTCGTGGCCCAGTCCCTGGGTGAAGCTGCGATCGATCTTGATCCCGGACACCGGTAG
Organism: uncultured Actinomycetota bacterium; assembly: GCA_963724535.1. Taxonomy (GTDB): domain Bacteria; phylum Actinomycetota; class Actinomycetes; order Actinomycetales; family Kineosporiaceae; genus JADJPO01. The sequence continues at coordinate 73,139 of CAVRVD010000023.1, read as the reverse complement.
GTCGCGCAGGTGGGACAGCGCGGAGAAGCCGGTGCCGAAGTCGTCGACCACCAGCCGGACGCCGATCCGGTACAGCCGCTCCAGCTGGTCGCGGGCCATCTGGGCGCCGCTGAGCATCACCGACTCGGTCAGCTCGATGACCAGCCGGGACGGCGCCAAGCCGGTGCTGGCCAGGGCGGCCTGGATGTCCTCGACCAGGCCTCGCCGGCGCACCTGGGACGGCGAGACGTTGATGGCGACGTAGCCGATCTCCGGGCATGCCGCTGCGATCCGGGTGGCCTCAGTGATCACCCAGCGACCGAGGTCGTCGATCAGGCCGGTCTGCTCGGCGACCGGCAGGAACCGGGACGGTGGCAACAGCCCGTGCTCGGGATGCTGCCAGCGCACCAGGGCCTCGTGGCCGACCACCCGGCCGTCGGCGAGGTCGACGATCGGCTGGAGGTGCAGGCGAAGCTGGCCGCCGGCGACCGCGGCACGTAGCTGGCCCTCGAGGTCGAGGCGCTCCCGGGCGTCGCGGCGCAACGCCTCGTCGGCCAGGTCCCAACCGCCGCGACCGCTGCTCTTGGCCCGGTGCAGTGCAGCCCCGGCGTCGCGCAGCAGGGTCCCGGCGTCGACGTCGTGATCGTCGGACACGGCGATGCCGATACTGGCGGCCGGCACCATCACCCGGCCGTCCAGGTCGACCGGATCGCGGACGGCGGACAGCAGTCGCTCGGCGAGCTCGCTCACCTCGGCCGGCTCGCTGACCTGGGGTCGCACGACAACGAACTCGTCGCCGCCGAGCCGGGCTGCGGTGTCGCCCGGCTCCAGCAGCCGGGCGATCCGGTCGGCGACGGCGACCAGCACCGCGTCGGCCGGCCCGGGGCCGATGCCGTCGTTGACCACGCGGAAGTTGTCGATGTCCAGACACAGGACGGCCACCGGCATCCCGCCGCTGCGGCTGTGGGCCAGTGCGGCCTGGATCGTCTCGACGCAGTACGCCCGGTTGGCCAGCCCGGTGAGCCCATCGTGGCGGGCCTGGTGGGTCAGTCGGGCCACCGCCGTCCGGGTCTCCGAGATGTCCTGCGCCTGCAGCACGAACTGCTCCGGGCCACCGCGCGCGTCCGGGACCGGGGCCATGCTCTGGCGGACCCAGACCAGGGAGCCGTCCGGACGCAGGTAGCGCTTCTCCAGCTCGTAGGCGTCGATCGAGCGGCTGAGCAGCTTGTCGTACAGGTGCTCCTCACGGGCGGCGTCGTCCGGGTGGGTGATCTCGGCAAGGCTGACGCCGGCCAGCGCTGCCCGCCCCCGGCCGAGCAGCCGGGCCAGCACCTTGTTGCCGTCGAGCAGGCGGCCGTGGTTGGACAGCACGGCGGTGCCGATCGGCGATCGATCCATCACCGTCTGCAGGCGTCGTTCGGTGCTCTCCAGTGCCCGACGGAGCGCCGCAGCCTCGTCCGCCCCGCGCCCCGCGGTGACGTCCCGCACCGTGGTGACCACGGTGCGGGTCCGCTGATGGGGGACGGAGGTGGCGACCAGCCGGCGGGGCGACCCGTCGGTGCGGGCCGTGGTCAGGGTGAAGCTGCGCGGCGGTCCGGCCGTGCGCGCCACGGCGGTGACGGCGTTGTCCAGAACGGTCGCCGGCAGGCCGGCGAGCAGTCCTCGGCACGCCTCGTTGATCGCGACCACGTGCCCGTCCACGTCGTGGACGATCACGCCGACCGTCACCGCGTCCAGGACGTCGTCCAGCAGCGGCGACCGGCCCAGCGAGATCGACACGGTGTTGGGCACGCCGCCGAGATCGGCGGGGTCGCCCAGTCGCTCGCCAGGGTGTGTGGTCACGCTTCAGCCTCTCCAGATGACTACCCACAGTTTATGAATGATTACTCTCAGCGCCGATGATCGGATCGTCGTCAGAACAGGGGACGTGGCTGCGCCGAACGCCCGATACGGGGACGACTACGATCTGTGCCGACGGTGGGCGCCGCCCGCCCGCCGTGCGTGGTCCTGCCCGTGTAGCTCAGTGGCCAGAGCAACCGCCTTGTAAGCGGTAGGTCGTCGGTTCGACCCCGACCACGGGCTCGGCGGTCCGCAGCCTCCGTCCCGGCTCGACGAGGTTCGGCGAGTCCGCCCGCGCAGCAGTCGCCGATCATGGTGTGTTTGCCCTTTACCTGGCGTTTCGCACCGAGGGCGGTTCCGCGCGGGGGCGCCGTTCATCGACCGTTCCCCCGAACGTGGCATAGCGTGTCGGACGGGTCCGGCGGTGCCGGTCCCCCCACGAGGCCAGGTCGAGGGGGTCAGGTGACGAGTTCTTTCGGCGTGCCCAGCGGCGAGCCCGTCACCGATGTCTGGGTACTCAGCGACGCCTGGGTGCTCGCCGCTGCTCGGGTCTGCGGGTCGGTGGAGGAGCGCGGAGGGCTGTTCGATCTGGTCGCGGCCTGCGATGCGGTGAACGAGCTGATCGTCTCTCGGCCTGAGCTCGAGCACGCCCTGTCGATGCTGGTCGGCGGCGGGTTGGTGGTCGCCGACGAACACGGCATCGGCGTGACCGCCCGAGGACGGGAGCTGGTCACCCTGGCCGGCCGGGCGGTGGTCGGCGGTCACTACGGTCGCCGGGTGCGTGAGGCCCGGATCGAGGCGCTGGCCCAGCTGCTTGGTCAGCTCCCGGCGATGCCGATCCCGTTCGAGCTGGAGGCCAGGGTGTACGACGCCGCCTGCCTGGAGTACCGGCACACCCGGTGGACGGAGTACCGCCGGCCGCAACGGCTGCGGTGAGCAAGTCCGTCGAGCGGGTCCGATCGGCTCAGGGCAGGCGCCAATCGACCGGGTCGGCCCCCTGGCGCACCAACAGCTCGTTGGCCCGGCTGAACGGCCGGGAGCCGAAGAACCCGCGGTCGGCCGACATCGGACTGGGATGCGCGCTGGTGATTCGTGGGGTGTCCGCGAGCATCGGCGCGAGGGTCTGGGCGTCGCGCCCCCACAGGATCGCTACCAGGGGAGACCGCCGGGCCACGAGGGCGCTTATCGCGGTGTCGGTGACCGGCTCCCAGCCCTTGCCGCGATGCGAGCCCGGCGCGCCGGGGGTCACAGTGAGGACCCGGTTGAGCAGCAGCACACCACGCTGTGCCCACGGCGTCAGGTCGCCCGAGCCGGGCTGCGGCAGAGCGAGGTCGGCGGCCAGCTCACGGTAGATGTTCTGCAGGCTACGCGGGATGGGGCGGACGTCGGGGGCCACGCAGAAGGACAGGCCGACCGCGTGGCCCGGGGTGGGGTAGGGGTCCTGGCCGACGATGAGTACCCGGACGTCGTCCAGCGGCTGGGTGAAGGCCCGCAGCACGTTCTGGCCGGCCGGCAGGTAGCCGCGCCCGGAGGCGGCCTCGGCGCGCAGGAAGTCACCCATCCGGGCGACCTGGTCGGCGACGCCGTCCAGGGCGGCGGCCCAACCGGGGTCGATGAGCTCGGCCAGCGGACGGCGGGTCACGCCGCCCGACTCTAGCCGCGCTGTCGGGGGTCGGTGGCAGGACCACGGGTCGGCCAGGGACGGCGTGCGGCGGATGTTTGTCGGCGGCGGGGCCTAGACTCCCCTCAGTGCGAGGGCAGCAGGGTCGGGGTGGCGTGAATGACACCGGTGTCATTACCGCCTACAGTGACGCCGTCGCAGCGCTGGAGGATCTGGATGGAAGCCGTACGACTGGTGGAGACCGCAGCCGAACCGCTATCGGCGCGTGAGCGCGAGATGCTTGCCTTCGAGCGTCAATGGTGGAAGTACGCAGGTGCCAAGGAGCAGGCAGTCCGCGACCTGTTCGACCTGTCCTCGACGCGGTACTACCAGGTGCTGAACGCCCTGATCGACCGACCGGAGGCGCTGGCCCACGACCCGATGCTGGTCAAGCGGCTGCGCCGGATGCGCCACACGCGGCAGCGGGCGCGCTCGGCACGACGTCTGGGGCTGGGCTGAGACGCAGGTTCGGTGAGCCGGGGTTGTCCGGCCTGACCGGCGCAGCCCCAGAGGTGAGGCCATGAGCATGACCCGAAGCAACAATGACGAGCTGTCCGATGTCTCCGAGGTGAGTCGACGCGGTGCACACCGGCCGCGCGCGAACCCGCTGTTCAGCCTGCTCCCGCTGGTGGCGTTGGGGGTACTGGTGGGGGGGGTCGCGGTGCTGGCCTACCTGTTGTTCGGGCGTGGCGGCTCCGCCGAGACCACGGCGGAGAACCCGGTCGCGGCGGCGTCCCTCGCCGCCTCACCCAGCGTCGTCACCACCCAACCGGCGCAGAGCGAGGACGGGCCGACCGGGGAGCCGACGCCGTCCGTGTCGCCCGGGCCGAGCGCGCAGGTCTCGGCCAGCCCGACACCGCAGGCCACGGTCGACACCTCGACGGTCCTGAACTTCTACAACGGCAGCGCGCCGAACATCCCCGGTCTGAGCCGTAAGGCCTCCGTGGCGCTCAAGGCCGAGGGGTGGACCATCGGGGACGTCCTCACCTGGTCGGGACCCTCGGTGAGCCGGACCACGGTGTACTACGGCGAGGCCGCTCAGCTGCCCACCGCCCGCGCCGTGATCAAGGAGCTCGGGGTCGGCGTCGCCAAGGTCAACACTCGATACGCACCGAGCGGGTTGACCGTGGTGATCAGCAACGACTACACGCCCTGACCGGCGGCCGGCCCCTCGCCGGTGCCCGGGTGCTCCCGGGTCGGTAGCCGCACGTAGCCACCCTCCACCAGTCCGGCGCGCGTCTCGAAGGGGTTGCGCAGCGCAAAGCTCCCGGTGTGCCACCACGACCACACCGAGGCGAGCAGGTAGGCAGGCACGAAGCCGGCCGGTCCCAGCCAGAAGGCGTACTGGGTGGCGTGTCGCGACTCGTGCTCGAGAAGTCCCACCGCCCGCAGCGCGGTCTCGGCGCTCATCCGCAGCAGGACGACGTTGCCGATGGTCACCGCCGGCGCCCGGGGTGCGGGGACCTTGCCCCGGAAGTGCTCGGCCAGCACCAGCCCGTCCGGCCCGCGACGGAGTCGGGCGCCCCCGGCGACCGCGACGAGGACGCCGAGCGGTGTAGCCAGGTTGACCAGGTTGACCACCCGGCGCACCCGCGACCGTGCTCGCGACAACGGTATCCGCGACGACACCCGATCAGCCTACGAGGGGCGGGCGGGACCGGGGGCGGCGCCGGTGCGCAGCGGCACCGGTCGCGTGTCGACGACATCAGGCCGTGTCATCCCCGCATCGTCCCAAGACCGGCGCTGCGTCGCGTTTGCCCTGTTGTCTGGCGTGGTTCCAATACCGAGTGGGGGGGTGGCAGGGCGATTCTGCTCCGCTACAGTTGGCGCCGGTCAACCGGTTCGATGAGCACGTCCTCGACGTCCGAGGCCCGCATGTTGGACCTTCGCGGACCCAACCCTTAGGGGCCGGGTGGGCGAGTGTGAGACCCGGTCCGGGTGCCGTGCGCGGGCCGCAGATCGTGAGCAACAGGAGCAGGGAATGGCTCAGGGAAGCGTCAAGTGGTTCAACTCTGAAAAGGGATACGGCTTCATCACCGTTGATGGTGGTGGCGCCGACGTCTTCGTCCACTGGTCGGCCATCCAGGGCGACGGGTACAAGTCCTTGGACGAAGGCCAGCGAGTGGAGTTCGAGGTCGGTCAGGGCCAGAAGGGCCCGCAGGCGGAGTCCGTCCGCGCCATCTGAGACACCATCTGCACCGGCGACCGGCCTACGGTCGCTGGTCGCCCACTCGGACATGACCCAGCGGTGCCGTCGCCACCTGCGTGGCGGCGGCACCGCTGCGTCGCCGCCGGGCAGGGTCGTCCCGGGAGTCGGCCGGGGCAGGAACGGCGGGCGGATAGGGTTGCCGGGTGACCTCGCCCCGCACCGCGCTGGCGCTGCACGCCGGCCGGGCGGCCGGCGGTCTGTCCCGGCGGCTGGGCCGCGGGTCGGGGGTCGTCGTCCGGGGTCGGGTGGCCCTGGCCATCGACCCGGAGGCGATCAGCCGGCTCGCCACCGGTCGGCGCAGCATCGTGGTGACCGGGACCAACGGCAAGTCCACGACGACCCGGCTGGTCAGCGCCGCCCTGGGCGGGGACGTCGCCACCAACATCACGGGTGCGAACATGGCGCCGGGGATCCTCACCGCGCTCGACGACTCCGCCAGCCCATTGGCCGTGCTCGAGGCCGACGAGCTGCACGTGCCCGCGGTGATGCGCCAGACCCGACCCGAGGTCGTCGTCGCCCTCAACCTGACCCGCGACCAGCTGGACCGCACGCATGAGGTGAGCCGGACCTCGCAGGTCTGGGCCCGCGCGTTCACCGAGGCCCCTGGTGTGGCCGTGGTCGCCAACGCGGCCGACCCGCACGTCGCCGACGCCGCGCTGTGCGGCGCGCCGGTCTGGGTCGACCCGGGGCTGCGCTGGACCGAGGACGCTGGGGTCTGCCCGCGCTGTGGGTCGGTGCTGACCTGGACCGATGGCGAGGACGGCGTGGCACGCTGGGCCAGCGACTGCGGGTTCGCCATGCCCGAGCCCGACTACACCCTCACCACGGACGGCGTGCGCTGCCCGGACGGGCGCGTGGTGCCGCTGCAGCTGCGGCTGCCCGGTGAGGTCAACCGCGGCAACGCCGCGTTCGCGATCGCCGCTGCGGCGGCGCTCGGCGTGGACCCCGCCGAGGCGGCGAAGCGACTCGGTGACGTCGCGGTGGTCGACGGGCGCTATGCGACCCTGCGACTGGGGCAGCGTTCGGCCCGGTTGTACCTGGCCAAGAACCCTGCCGGATGGGCGGCGGCGCTGACCATGATCGAGCCGGACAGCGTGCTCGCCGTCGGGATCAACGCGCGCATCGCCGACGGCACGGACACCTCGTGGTTGTGGGACGTGCCGTTCGAGCGGCTGGCCGGCCGGATGGTCGGTGCGATCGGTGACCGACGCGCCGACCTCGCCGTCCGGCTGCACCACGCCGGCTGCGAGGTGATCGTCGACGACGACCTGCCCCGGCTAGCCGCCGAGCTGCCCGCGGGACCGTTGGTGGTCGCCGCGAACTACACGGCGTTCCGCGAGCTGCGGCGCTACGCAGTCGAGGACGGTGCCGCATGACGTCGGCGGTCACCCCGGGACCCTCGGCGGTGCGGATCATCCAGATCTACCCCAACCTGCTCGGCACCTACGGCGACGCCGGCAATGCCCTCGTCCTGCGCCACCGGGTCGCCGCGCGCTCGATCCGGTGCGAGCTGGTCACCGTCGACCCCGGGCGGCCGGTGCCACGCGAGGGCGACATCTACCTGCTCGGCGGTGGCGAGGACGCCAAGCAGACCGCGGCTGCCCAGGCCCTGGCGACGGACGGTGCACTCGTCGCGGCCGCCGGGCGCGGCGCGGTGGTGCTCGGCATCTGCGCCGGGTACCAGCTGCTGGGCACCACCTTCCTGGGCGTCGGGGGCCGACCGACCGCTGGGCTGGGACTGCTCGAGGTGACTACCGATCGCCTGGCGCGTCGCGCCGTGGGCAACATCCTGGCCACCGGGCTGCCGTTGCCCGAGCTGTCGGACGGGGCCGGCACCCGTACCCTGCCCGATCTCATCGGCTTCGAGAACCACGGTGGCGCAACGCGTCTGGGGCCGGGGGCGAGCCCGCTGGGTCGGGTCCGGATCGGGGTCGGCAACGGGACCAGCGCGGCAGACGACCTGGCGGACGCCGGTGGACGGCCGCCGGGGCGGACCGAGGGCGCCGTCCAGGGCCGCGTCTACGGCACCTACCTGCACGGACCGGTGCTGGCGCTGAACCCGGCGCTGGCCGACCGGCTGATCGCCCACGTCACCGGGGAGCTGGCCGACCTGGACGACCGCCTCGTCGAGGCCTTCCGCCGGCATCGGCTCGAGCACGTGCTGCCGGCCACGATGCGCGCATCGCACCGCCGCTCGATCCTGGCCCGGCTGCGTGGCCGGGACTCCGCGCCGTCCGGGGCCTCGGCCAGCCTCAGCGGGGCCGACCGGTCCTGACCGCAGCCGCGGCAGTACCGGCCGGCGGTCTCAGGTCGTGTCAGCGTAGCTGGCCACCGGCCGGGCGAGCAGCGGGATCTGGACGGCGACGTCCCCGAGCACCAGCCCGCTGGCCTCGGCGCCGGCCTCGCCGATCGCCGTGACCACCTCGCCGGCGCGATCCTCGTCGGCCTCGACGATCACCTCGTCGTGCTGGAAGAACACGAGCCGGGCAGAGGTGTCGCCGAGGGCGGCCAGCCGGCGGCGCAGGACCGCCAGCCACACCGCCGCCCAGTCTGCGGCCGAGGCCTGGACGAGGAAGTTGCGGGTGAAGCGGCCCCGGGCGCGCCTGCGTTCGCCGGCCGCGGCGTCGCTCAGGCCGTCCAGCCAGCCGCTGCGGGCCGGCGGGCACGTCCGGCCCAGCACCGAGCGCACGCTGGCGCCGTCCTCACCGGCCCGAGCGGCGTCCTCGAGCAGGGCCAGCGCCTGGGGGAAGCGGCGGCGCAGCGCGACGAGAGCCGCCGACCCGCCGCCGTACATCGCCGACAGCAGGGCCAGCTTGGCCTCGGCCCGAGCCTCGGAGCGGCCCAGGGCACGCTCGGCGAGGTCGGCATACAGGTCTCCGGCGCGGGTCGCGGCGACCATGCCGGAATCGCCGGAGATGGCGGCGAGCACCCGGGGCTCGAGCTGTCCGGCATCGGCGACGACCAGCACCCGGCCGTCCTGCGCCCGGACCGCGCCGCGCACCGCCTTCGGGATCTGCAGAGCGCCGCCGCCGCGGGTGGCCCACCGCCCGGAGACCACACCGGCTGGCACATACTCCGGGCGGAACCGGCCGCCACGCACCCAGGTCTCCTGCCAGGTCCAGCCGTGCGCCGTCCACAGCCTGGCCAGCTCCTTGTACCGCCGCAGGACGGGGAGGGCGGGATGGTCGTGCCGGCCCAGCTCACGCCGGTTGGTCGAGGTCACCGGCAGCCCGGCCCGCCGCAGCGACCGCAGCAGGTCGGCGGGGGAGTCCGGGTTCAGCGCGGGGTCGTCCAGGCAGTGCGCAAGCTCGGCGGCGAGGGCCTGCAATCGGGGCGGACGCCCGTGGCTCGGGCGGGGTCCGAGCAGGTCGACCAGGATCGCCTCGTGCGCGGCGGCGTCCCACGGCAGGCCGTCGTGGCCCATCTCGACGGCGAGCAGCGCCGAGGCGGACTCGGCCGCGACGAGCAGGTTGAACCCCCCGACGGCGCGACCGGCCGCTGCGATCCGGGCACCCTGGTCGGCTTCGGCGACCGCCAGCGCGGCGAGGGCGTCGCCCCCGGGCCGGTCGTGGTCGTGCGCGGTCGTCCTCGGCTGGCCCGGTGCCCCCTGGCGCGCGGCGCGGTCGGCGACGTCGGCGTGGTCGAGGACGTCGAACAACGTCGCTTCGGAGCCGGAGCCGGAGCCGGAGCCGGAGCCGGCGAGGGCCTTCTCCAGCTCCGACCAGCGGCTCTCGTGTGCCAGCAGCAGCCGTCGGGTGGCGTCCAGGTCGTGGCAGCGAGCCAGCCGGACGCCCGCAGCGACCACGGCGGGGTAGACCTCGGTGGTCCGTGACCAGACCCAGCGCGGCGCCTGCTGGTGTTCTCCTCGAAGCAGGGTGCTGGGCAGGTCCGCGGCGACGACGGTCGTCGCGGCGCCGGGCGTCGCGGCGCCGGGTGAGGCCTCGCCCGGTCCGGGCAACGGGGCCAGGGTCCACGATGCCGGATCGCCCTGGCTGGCTGGCAGGACGGCGATGCGGACCGCTCGCCCGCCCGCCCGCTCCGGAGCTGCCATGACGCTCCCTCCCCGCAGTCTCGAGCGCCGGTCAGGTTTGCACTCACCGGGGTCGAGTGCTAATCATGGGACTAGCACTCTCCAATGGAGAGTGACAGTACGTCGGGAGCCCACCAGGCTCCTCGGCCGGACCGGTGAGGGCCGGACGTCGCGGGACAGGCCCGTGGCGCGCCGTCCCGTCCGTCGCGGGCACCGCCCGGCCGCCCACCCACCCCGGTACCGCGGAGGGATCACCACACGATGGCAAAGATCATCGCGTTCGACGAGGAGGCCCGGCGTGGTCTCGAGCGGGGCATGAACATCCTCGCCGACGCCGTCAAGGTCACTCTCGGCCCGAAGGGCCGCAACGTCGTGCTTGAGAAGAAATGGGGAGCGCCCACCATCACCAACGATGGTGTGAGCATCGCCAAGGAGATCGAGCTCGAGGACCCGTACGAGAAGATCGGCGCTGAGCTGGTCAAGGAAGTCGCGAAGAAGACCGACGACGTGGCCGGTGACGGCACCACGACCGCGACCGTCCTGGCCCAGGCGATGGTCCGTGAGGGTCTGCGCAACGTCGCCGCCGGCGCCAACCCGATGGAGCTCAAGCGCGGCATCGAGCAGGCCACCGAGGCGGTCTGCGCCCAGTTGCTGGAGCAGGCCAAGGAGGTCGAGACCAAGGAGCAGATCGCGGCCACCGCCTCGATCTCGGCCGCCGACACCCAGATCGGCGAGATGATCGCCGAGGCGATGGACAAGGTCGGCAAGGAAGGCGTCATCACCGTCGAGGAGTCGAACACCTTCGGGCTCGAGCTCGAGCTCACCGAGGGTATGCGCTTCGACAAGGGCTACATCTCGCCCTACTTCGTCACCGACGCCGAGCGCATGGAGACCGTGCTCGACGACCCGTACCTGCTGATCGTCAACTCCAAGATCTCTTCGGTGAAGGACCTGCTCCCGCTGCTGGAGAAGGTCATGCAGGGCGGCAAGCCGCTCGCGATCATCGCCGAGGACGTCGAGGGCGAGGCCCTGGCCACCCTGGTGGTCAACAAGATCCGTGGCACGTTCAAGTCGGCCGCCGTCAAGGCGCCCGGCTTCGGCGACCGCCGCAAGGCCATGCTGCAGGACATCGCGATCCTCACCGGCGGCCAGGTGATCTCCGAGGAGGTCGGCCTGAAGCTGGAGAACACCGGGATCGAGCTGCTGGGCCGGGCCCGCAAGGTGGTCATCACCAAGGACGAGACCACCATCGTCGAGGGTGCCGGTGACGCCGACCAGATCTCCGGGCGGGTCAACCAGATCCGGGCCGAGATCGACAAGAGCGACTCGGACTACGACCGCGAGAAGCTGCAGGAGCGCTTGGCCAAGCTGGCCGGCGGTGTTGCGGTGATCAAGGCGGGCGCGGCCACCGAGGTCGAGCTCAAGGAGCGCAAGCACCGCATCGAGGACGCGGTGCGCAACGCCAAGGCCGCGGTCGAGGAGGGCATCGTCGCCGGCGGTGGCGTAGCCCTGATCCAGGCCTCGGTCAAGGCGTTCGAGAAGCTCCGGCTGACCGGCGACGAGGCGACCGGGGCGAACATCGTCAAGGTGGCCCTCGAAGCCCCGCTCAAGCAGATCGCGATCAACGCCGGCCTCGAGGGCGGTGTCGTGGCCGAGAAGGTCCGTCATCTGGGCGAGGGCGAGGGACTGAACGCGGCCACCGGCGAGTACGTCGACCTGATCAAGGTCGGCATCATCGACCCGGCCAAGGTCACCCGGTCGGCGCTGCAGAACGCGGCGTCCATCGCAGCGCTGTTCCTGACCACCGAGGTCGTTGTGGCCGACAAGCCGGAGAAGGCCGCCCCGGCCATGCCCGGTGGCGACGGTGGCATGGGCGGCATGGACTTCTGATCGACTGATCAGCAGTCCCCGCATCACCTGCACGACGCGAAGGGCGGCTCTCCCCCAGGAGGGCCGCCCTTTCGTGCGTGCAACAGCCGCGCCAAAGAACCGAAACTGCTGCAACACGCTGGTGTTGGCAGCCGTTTCGGGTCTTTGACGGCCGTGGCGCCTCGGTCAGTGGTGCAGGACCGGCACCCACCGCGGCCCGGTGTGTGCCCGCCGGCCGAGCAGGGTCAGCACCGCCGGCAACAGCACGCCCCGGACGACGGTCGCGTCGAGCAGGATCGCCACCGCCAGCCCGACCCCGAGCTGCTTCATCTCCAGGCTGGACAGGGTGGCGAAGATCGAGAACACCGCCACCATGACCACGGCGGCGCTGGTCACCACGCCGGCCGAGCGAGCCACTCCGAGCCGGACCGCCTCCCGCGGCTCGGCGCCGGCCGTGAACGCCTCCCGGACCCGGCTCACGACGAACACGTGGTAGTCCATCGACAACCCGAACAGGATCACGAACATGATCAGCGGGATCCACGAGGCCACCGAGCCGATCGCGGTGAAGCCGAGCACACCCTCGGCCCAGCTGTTCTGGAACACCAGGGTCACCACCCCGTAGGCGGCGCCGACCGACAGCAGGTTCAGCCCGACGGTGGCGAGGGCGAGCCAGGGTGAGCCGAACGAGACCAGCATGACCAACAGGGTCAGCACCAGCACGAAGCCGACCACCCAGCCGAGCCGCTCGCCCATCCACCGGGACAGGTCGGTTGCGTCGGCCGATCCGCCGACGTGCACCCTGGAGTCCGTTCCGGTCAGCGCCGAGGAGACCACCGGGACAACGTCGCTGCGCACCCGGTCCACGACGTCGGTGAGCGCGGGGTCGCTGGTCTCCAGCGGGACGGCGAGGCGCAGCACGTGCACCCGCGCGTCCCTCGAGACCATCATCTCCGGGGCCTCGCCGACCACGTGGGGCAGCTGGACGGCGCCGATGAACCCCTGCGCCAGAGCAGCTTGCACGCGCCGTGCGTTGGCGGTATCGGCCTCGACGACGACGTCCACCGTGGTGCCGTCCTGTGGGAAGGCTGCGGACAGGCGGTTGTAGGCGTCCACGCTGGAGAAGTCGGCCGGCAGGCTCTCGGCGCCGGGCAGGGCCGTCCGCATGCCCAGAGCCGGGACGGCGAGGGCCACCAGCAGGGCGATCGTGAGCGAACCGGACAGCAGCGGACGACGGGTCACCCGAGCGGCCAGGCCGCCCCACAGCCGGCTCTCACCGGTGGCCTCCACCCGCCGACCGCGACGGCCTCGGTGGGTGGGCAGGCGCAGAGCGTCGACCTTGTCGCCGAGGACGGCCAGCAGCGCCGGCAGCACCGTCGCCGAGGCGAGCACCGCGGCGGCGACCACGAGCAGCGTGCCCATCGCCAAGGAGGTGAACAGCCCTCCGGCGACCAGCATCCCGCTGACTGCCACGACGACGGTCACGCCACTGATGGCCACGGCCCGCCCCGCGGTGCGCATCGCGATCGCCACCGCCTGGTGTGGGGCTGCACCCCGGGCCCGTTCCTCGCGGGAGCGGCGTAGCACGAACAGGGCGTAGTCGACCCCCACCGCCAGACCGATCAGCAGCACCATCGCCTGCGCGTTCGGGTCGACCGCAACGAGGTTGCGGGAGGCGAGGGCGGTCAGGCCGAGAGCGACGACGACCGAGCCCAGCCCGAGCAGCACCGGCACGCCGGCGGCGACCACGGCGCCGAACGCGACCAGCAGGATCACCAGCGTCACCGGCAGGCTGATCAGCTCGGCCCGGCGGAAGTCGGCCTCCAGCGCCTCGGCGACCTCGACGTCGATCGAGCCGGGGCCGACCTGTCCGATCCGAAGGTCGGGGTGGTCGGCGGCGACCCGTTCGGTGGCGGCCAGCATGGCCGGCACGGCCTCAGCGGCGGTGCGGGTCCCGGCGCGTGGGCCGGCGGCGGCGTCCAGCTCGACGGGCAGGACCGCGGTGGTGCCGTCCGCGGACCGGGCCGGCTGGCCGACGGCGGCCACGCCGTCCAGGCCTCGGTAGGCGGTCGCCAGATCCCGCGTGGCGGCGGTGGCGGCGTCCGCGTCGAGCGCTCCGGAGCGGGCCGTGATGACGACGTTCTCGGTCACCGGGCGGTCGAAGTCGGCGGACTCGACGATGTCGTTGGCCGTGGCCGAGTCGCCGACCAGCTGCTCGTCCGGTTCGGTGGTGGTGATCCCGCCGGCCAGCAGTGCGCCGGCACCGAGGACGACGAACAGGGCCAGGATCAGGGTCAGCCACCGGTGCCGAATCGGCCAGGGCGGCACCGGGCCGCTCGAGCCGGCGGGCGGCCAGGCCTGCCCTGCCGGGGGTCTGGAGTCGGGGATGGAGTCGGGCCGCTGCGGGCCCGGGTGGCGAACAGGTGTCGTGGTCATGGTTGCCACCGTCCCGCCGGGGTTCCCCGGACATCATCCGGCGCGGCCCTGGCCCCACCCTGACCGGTCCCTGAGTGGCGACGGGTGCCCGTGCGGGGCGGGCATGACGATTCGCTCAGGGTCGTGTGCGAAACGAGGGCTTGCCCTGCGTAGTCGCCCGGGTGCAGTCTCGCCCCCGTGAAGGTCCTTCTCACCGGCGGCACCGGCTTCGTCGGGTCGTTCGTCGCTGTGGCCGCGCACCGGGCGGGGCACGACGTCCGGCTGATGGTGCGTCGTCGCGGGCAGGTCGCTCGCACGTTCGCCCCGCATGGGGTGAGCTTCGACGACGTGGTGGTCGGCGACGTCACCGATGCCGATGCGGTGTTTCGGGCGATGCACGGCTGTGACGCCGTGGTGCACGCCGCGGCCGTGTTGAGCCGCGACCCTCGGCGAGCGGCACAGGCGCTGCGGACCAACGCTACTGCCACAAGAAACGTTCTGAACCAGGCGGTTTCGGCCAAGTGCGATCCTGTGGTGCACATCTCCAGCACGGTAGCCCTGGTCCGGTTCGGCCCGTCCGGTCCTGACCTGCCGCTGGGCGACCTCACCCTGGCCTACACCCGGTCGAAGATCGATTCGGAGCGGGTGGCCAGAGGCCTGCAGGACGAGGGTGCCCCGGTCGTGACCGTCTACCCCGGGGCGGTCTGGGGGCCGAACGACCCCTACGACGGACAGCAGACGGTCCGGCTGACCTGGATCGCCAAAGGGCTGTTCCCGCTCTGGCCACGCGGCGGCATGCATGTGGTCGACGTCCGGGATGTCGCCGAGGTGGTCGCGGCACTGCTCGAGGCTGGTCGAGGGCCGGGCCGCTACGTCGTGCCGGGCCACCACATGAGCGGTGCGGACCTGTACTCGACGGTCGCCGAGCTGATCGGACGCCGTCGCCCGCACATCGACCTGCCGCGCGTGGTGGCGGTGCCGGCGACCACCGCGATGGGACTGCTGCAACGCCCGCTGCCGGCGCGCTGGCACTACCCCGCGGACCGGGAGGAGATCGAGATCACCTCACGGGACACCCGGTTCGACGACACACCGGCGCGGTGCGAGCTCGGCGTTCAGCCGCGGCCGTGGCGGGAGACGATCGCCGACAGTCTGGACTGGCTGGTCGACAGCGGCAGGCTGCCGGACACCTACCGGCCTCGGCGCTGACTGCCGGCCCAGCGCGTCAGCCCAGCGTTGTCACGATCAGGTACAGGTCCAGGGCGACGATCACCGCCGTCGCCGCAGCGGCCAGCACGGTGGTGACCCGGGCGTTGGTCAGCGCGCCCATCAGCTCCGGGCGCCGGGTCATCAGCACCAGCGGGATCAGCGTTCCGGGCAGTGCGAAGGACAGCGCCACCTGGCTGAGCACCAGGGCGGTCGTGCCGTCCAGGCCCATCATCAGCAGACCGACGGGGGGCACCAGGGCGAGCAGTCGACGCCCCCACACCCCGAGCAGCCCGGGGGCGAACCCCTCCATCACCACCTGACCGGTGCGCACCCCGACCAGGGTCGAGGCCAGGCCGGAGGCGAGCAGGGCCAGGGCCAGCGCCAGCGCCCCGGCCTGGGCGCCGACCTCCTGCAACAAGGCGTGGGCCTGCTCGATGCCGTCCACTGGCCGGCCGTCGACGGTCGGCAGGCCGGCGGCGATCACCACCAGGGCGGTGTTCGCGAAGCCGGCTATGGTCATCGCGACCGCGATGGCCCGTGCCTGGCTGCGCGCCAGTGCTGAGGGGCCGATCTGGCGCAGCCGGCGGTCGGCGATCTCCCGCCGCTCGCCCATGGCGCGCTCGGGGGTGGTGCGGCTGGCCGCGGAGTGGAAGTGCAGGGCGTGCGGCATCACCGTGGCGCCGATGATGCCGACGGCGAGCAGGGTGGCCGAGGAGTCCAGGCTGCTGGGGGCCAGGCCACGCAGCAGCGCGGCGTGGTCCACGTCCGCGCCGAGCACCTGGTAGCCCAGTGCCAGCACGATCACCACGAACAGGACCAGGACGATGCCCTCGACTCCCTCGTGGCCGCGCACCCGGAGCGCGAGCGCACCCAGGCTGATCCCGGCGATGACGAGCGCACCGAGCGGCAGGGGCATCCCGAACAGCAGGTACAGCGCGATCGCGCCCCCGACGACCTCGGCCAGGTCAGTCATGATCACGACCAGTTCGGCCTGCACCCAGAGCAGGATCCGCACCGGCCGCGAGTACCTCGCTGAGCACGCCTCGGGCAGGCTCATCCCGCTGGCCACGCCGAGCTTGGCCGCCAGGTACTGGATCAGCCCAGCGGTCAGACTGGCCCCGACGACGACGAACACCAGTCGATAGCCGTGCTGGGTGCCGGCCGTGATGTTGACCCCGAAGTTGCCCGGGTCGACGTAGGCGATCGCGGCGAGCAGGGCCGGGACCACGGCACGCGGCGTCCGGGCCGGGGTGGGGGCCGGATCGCTCGCCTGCCGACGATCGTGCACCTCGACCCCCAGACACCTCGACGCTGGGCAGTGCTGTGGTGGGCGCGGGCCATCCCGGTCCGCTGGATCGAGGCTAGGAACGAGTGGTGGCCGGCGCAGCCCCGGTCGGCGAGGGCAATGTCACGATCGTGATGTTGGCCTCGATGGCGGCGGCTGCGCGCGCCTCGTCCCGGCCGAGAGCACTCTGCGACCCCGGCGCCGGCAGCGATGGCGGTCCAGCCGGGGCATTCCAGTCCCCAGGTTCTCAGGCGCGCACCCGCGCCGAGGTCGGGTCGTAGAGCGGACGCAGCGAGACCGTGACCGGGTACCGGGCCCCGGCGATATCGACGTCCCAGGTCGCCCTGCCCAACCAGGCCCCGGTGACCGGCTCGTCCGACCCGGTGCTCACCATGGCCAGCCCGACCGCGCCGCCCAGGGTGTGACCGTAGGACGCCGAGCGCAGGTAGCCGACCTCGACCCCGTCACGGCGCAGCACCTCACCGTGGTGCAGCAGCGGTTCCGGGTCGGTGACCACCACCTGGACGAGTCGGGACGACGGGCCGCCGGTCGCGGCGTGCCGGGCCCGCTCGGCCGCCACGGCGTCCCGGCCGACGAACTCCCGCGCCGCGCCGTCCGGCCGGTCCAGGTCGACGGCGAACCCCAGCCCCGCCTCCAGGACGGTGTCGGTGTTGTCGATGTCGTGGCCGTAGTCGCGGTAGGCCTTCTCCAGGCGCAGGCTTCCCAGCGCCCTCAGGCCGGCGTGACGCAGCTCGAAACCCGTGCCGGCGCCGACGATCCGGTCATAGACCTCGATCGCATGATCGGTGGGGACGAACAGCTCGTAGCCGAGCTCGCCGACGTAGGTGAGCCGCTGGCACAGCACCCGGGCATAGCCGAGGTCGATGAAGGCCACCGCCCGGAACGGGAACGCCTCGGGGGACAGGTCGGCGCAGCTCAGCGAGGTCAGCAGGTCGCGCGACCGCGGGCCCTGGACGGTGAGCTGCGCCCACCCCGAGGTCACGTCGGTGACCGTGGCGTGCGCCCCGGCGAACCGGCCGAAGCCGAGGGCGCGCCGGATCCTGGTCTCGACCTTGCGGTGGGCGGTGTCCGAGGCCACCACCCAGAACCGCTCGTCGTCCAGCTTGGTCACGGTCAGGTCGGCCTCGAGCCGGCCGGCCGGGTTGAGCCACTGGGTGTAGGTGACCCGGCCTTGCCCGGGGTGGAGGCCGGCGTCGACGTGGCCCGCGGACAGGTGGTCCAGGACCGCACCGGCGTCCGGGCCCTGAACCAGGAACATGGCCATGAAGCTCAGGTCGAACAGCCCGACTGCCTCGCGGACGGCGCGGTGCTCGCCTGCCCAGTGACCGAACCACGCCGGTCTGTCGAAGGTGAGCGGCCCCGGGTCGGGTTCGGCGGTCTCGCCGTACCAGTCGGCGCCCTCCCAGCCGGAGACGTCCCGGAAGGACGCGCCGGCCGCCGCCAGCCGGTCGTGGATCACCGAGCGCCGGGCGCCACGGGCCGTGGTCGTCGTCCGGTTGGGGTAGTGGCACGCGTAGACGAGCCCGAGGGCCTCAGCGGTCCGCTCGCGCCGATAGGCCGGCGTGGTCTGGAACGGTTGCAGTCGCGCCACGTCCATCGCGGTCACGTCGATGTCGGGCTCACCGGTCACCACCCAGTGCGCCAGCGCTCGGCCGATGCCGCCGCCGGTGAGGATGCCGATCGAGTTCAGACCCGCGGCCACGTAGTAGTTGGCCACTTCCGGCACCTCGCCGACCAGCGGCGCCAGGTCGGGGGTGAACGACTCCGGGCCGCAGAAGACGGTGCGGATCCCCGCCTCCGACGTCGCCGGCACCCGGCTCATCGCGGCCTCGACGTAGGGCGCCATCCGGTCCCAGTCCGGCCTGATCTGACCGAACGAGAAGTCCTGCGGCACCCTCGAGACCGACCATGGTGCGGCGCGGCCCTCGAACAGCCCGACCATCAGCCCACCGGTCTCCTCGCGGATGTAGCCGTAGCTGCCCGGGTCCTCCAGAACCGGTAGGCCGGGGTGGACGCCGTCGATCGCTTCGGTGAGCAGGTAGTAGTGCTCGGCGGCCTGCAGCGGCAGCGCGACGCCGTCGGCCTCGCCGAGCTGGCGCGCCCACATTCCGGCGCAGTTGACGACCACCTCGCACTCGATCTCGCCCGGCGCGCCGTCCGCGGTCAGGTACGCCACGCCGCGAACCCTGGCCCGAGGTGTGCCGGGACGTGCCACGAGCGCCGAGGTCACCGTGACGCCTTCGAGAAGTCGGGCACCGCGCTGCCGGGCCCCCTTGGCCAGCGCCATGGTGACGTCCACCGGGTTGGCCCGACCGTCCTCGGCGACGTAGAACCCGGCCAACAGGTCGTCGGTTCGAGCCAGCGGGAACAGCTCACCGACCTCACGCGGGGAGATCTCCTGGACGTCGACGCCGCAGTACCGGTTGACCGCCGAGACCCGGCGGTACTCGGTGAGCCGGTCGGGGTCGGCGGCGACCTCGATGAACCCGACCTGGGCCAGCCCGGTGGACTGCCCGGTCTCGGATTCGAGCCGGGAGTACAGGTCTCGGGTGTATTGGCGCAGCCTGGTCGAGGTGTGCGACATCGACCCGAAGGTGACCATGAGGCCAGCGGCGTGCCAGGTCGTCCCGCTGGTCATGCGGTCGCGCTCGAGCAGGACGACGTCCTCGCCCCAGCCCTGCTCGGCGAGGTGGTAGGTGACCGAGGCGCCGATCACCCCGCCCCCGATGACGACGACGCGGGCTCGGTCGGGCGGGGACGCGGGTGAGCTCATGGTCAGAATCTAGGGCTTGGGAAACGAAGGAACGGGCCTGCTCGCCCCAGGCGGCAACGAATCCCCCGTCGAGACAGGCTCAGATCGGTGGATCCTCCCGGTCGGCCTCGGGAGCCCTCAGAACTGCACCCCGCGGGTCAGCGCCCCGTCCAGTACGGGGTTGGTCACCATGGTGACATGAGACACCGGGCTGGCTGGGAACACGGTCGCGGCGGCGACCGCTTCCGGCCCGCCCATCTGACCGGCCAGGGCCTCCTGCACCATCGCGGTGCGATCGGTGCTGGTCAGGCCGCTGAAGAACGGGATTGTCGCCGAGGCGTCGTCGTCGCGCGCTGGGTCAGGTCGCCCAGGTGCAGCACCAGGGTGTCGCCCACGTCGGGCGCCCTCGACGAGGACGAGGGCACCCCCCGGGGGAGGGCTACTTCGCCCAGGTCCTTCGCGTCTACCTCGAGACGGCGAGGGCGGTGCAGGGCGTGCTGGCTGCCGCCCTACAGCCGCAGCTCGTCGACGAGGGGCTTGATCCACTCGGCGCCGAGGCGCAACAGCTCCGGGTCGTCGTTGAGGGTGGGCAGGTGCACCGTCTCCACTCGGTGGGCCACCTTGTTGATCGTGTAGCCGATGTCGAGCTGGGTCTCATGGTTCTCGGTGACGAACCCGATCGGTGCGAACACGAGCGCCTTGGCGCCGAGGGTGACGAGGTTCTTCGCGGCCTGGTCGACGTCGGGCGTCGTCCACTTGCCCGGCACCGGGTGGTTCATCCACGCCGGGGTCATCAGCGGGTACTTGCGGATCAGGCGCTCCTGGAGGGCGTAGTAGAGCGCCGTGCTCTCCCGTACCCCGGTCTCCATGCCCTTCGTCTCCAACGGGCAACCGTGGAGGCACAGGGCGATCCCTATCTGGATGGGTGCGTAGCGCTCGAGCAGTGGGGCGATGCTCTCCTCGACGTGGTCGACGAGCCGCTGCTGGAAGTCGTCCCGCTCCCAGAACGACGGCAGATAGCGCATGTCCTGGACCCATCGCCCGTCGGGATGGAGCGCATCGTTGATCTGCTCGAGTACCAACCCGCTCGTGAACACCGAGTCGACGACGAGCCACGGGTACACGACCACCTTGTCGAATCCGTCCTCACGGATCTGCGGGATCACCTGGGACGGCAGGAACGGCTCAACGAAGTTGAAGGTCTTGTAGACGGCGACGTCGTCCCCGTAGGCGGTCTTCAAGTGCTCCTCGATGCCCGCACGCTGCCGCTCGAAGATGTCGTTGTGCGGCGAGTGGTAGTGGTTGGCGGCGTGCCATTCCTTCCGCTGCTGCCGTTCCAGGCGTCGCGACAGGAAGGGGATGATGCGATCAGGGAACTTGATCGACTTCGACACCAAGAGCTTGAACGACCGCTCGTTGTACTCGGCGAAATCGTCGTAGTGGTCCACCTCGCCGTATCCGGTGAGCAAGACCGCGACCCGTTGTCCCATTGCCCCCCTTGTCGGCTCGTCGTGGGAGGACGAACTTTACCGGGTCTGATCCGGCTACTCACCGGTCGCGCCACCCCTTCTGTCGGCGTGGGTAGCGTTGCGGGCGATGACGCATCGGCGGTTGATCTCGCTCACCGACCCGGCTCTGCCCGAGCAGACGGGCGGCAAGGTCGGGGGCTTGCGATGGCTCGCCGCGCATCGCTTCGCCGTGCCCGCCACGTGGGTGCTTCCCCAGGTCGACGGCGACCGCGCCGCCGTGCTCGCCGCGGTGGCGCCCGTCGTCCGCCCCGGTACCCGATATGCGGTGCGCTCCTCGGCCAGTGTCGAGGACGGTACCGCCGGGTCGCACGCGGGGCAGTTCGCCTCGGTGCTGGACGTCACCGGAGCCGAGGCCGTCACCGACGCCGTGCTCGACGTGGCAGCCTCGGCCGACGGCGCCGGGGTGGCGGCCTACCGGGCGTATGTGGGCGACGGCCGTCCGATCACGATGTCGGTCATCGTCCAGGAGATGGTGCCCCCGGTGGCCGCCGGCGTGGTCTTCTCGAAGAACCCGATCACCGGGATGAGCGAGACCGTCGTCGAGGCGGTCGTGGGGAGGGGCGACGCCCTCATGTCCAGCGCCGTGACCGCCGTTCGGTGGGTGCAGCGCTGGGGCGACCTCGTCGAAGAACCCGAGGCGAGCCCGATCGGCACCCACGTCGTCCGCACCGTCGTCGCCGCCGTCTCCGAGATGGCCGCGGCCTACGGGGCGCCCGTGGACGCCGAATGGGGGTGGGACGGCGCCAAGGTCTGGTGGGTGCAGATGCGCCCGATCACCGGGCTCGAAGGAGTGAATGTCTACTCGAGGCGGATCTCGAAAGAGGTGATGCCGGGGATCATCAAGCCACTGGTCTGGTCGGTGAACGTGCCAATGGTGAACCAGGCGTGGGTCGACCTCTTCCGCGAAGCGCTAGCTAGAACTGCACGCCGCGGGTCAGCGCGCCGTCCACGACGAGGTTGGTGCCCATCGTGAAGCTGGACACTGGACTGGCCAGGAACACCGCGGCGGCCGCGATCTCCTCCGGCCGGCCCATGCGCCCGGTCGGGTTGAGCGCCAAGGCGCTGGCGTACAGGTCCGGCATGTTGTCCTTGATCATGTTCCAGATGCCGCCGTCGAAGTAGACGTTGCCGGGCGAGACGATGTTCGCCCGGATCCCCTTGGGCGCCAGCTGGAACGCGAGGCCCTGGGTGTAGTGGATCAGCGCCGCCTTCATCGTGCCGTAAGAGCCCGCGGCGAAGTCGATCTCACGACCGGAGACGCTGGAGATGACGACGATGGCCGCTGCGTCGCTGCGCTCCAGGTGCGGCAGCGCGGCCTCGACCATCCGCACCGTGTGCATCAGGTCGGTGGCGAAGGTCGCCGCCCACGCCTCCTCGTCGTTGCTGACGTTGAGTGCGCTGACGTTGGGGATCACGATGTCGATGCCGCCGAGCTGCTCGGCGGCCGTGGCCACCCACTGAGCCAGCGCCGCGGCGTCCGTCACGTCCAGCACCGACCCTTGCACGGTGCCGCCCCGCTCGGTCAGCGCCCGCGCGGCGGCGGTCACATCGGCCTCCGTGCGGGCGCAGAACGCCACCGAGGCGCCCTCGTCGACCAGGGCCTCGACGATGGCCCGGCCGATGCCCTTCGACCCTCCGCTGACGATCGCGCGCTTTCCGGTGAGCTGCAGGTCCATCCGTGGTGCTCCTCTCCTGCGGGGCGGAAGGTGGTCCTCGGCGGGTAGCTCAGCCTCCGAGCTCGGCGGCGCGGGCGCGCAGATCGGCGTGCAGGCCACCGAAGGCGGCGGCGGCGGGCAGCAGCGCCTTGCGTGCCTTGACGACCACCGAGTAGTTCGCGTCCACGACGTTGGCGATCGGGACCTCGCAGATCTGGGAGAGCAGCTGGTAGGCGTCCATCGTGTGCAGCTCGTAGAGCTGCTCGAACCAGCGCACCAGCTCGACCTGCCCGATCCGCCAGGAGTCCTCCATCGGCCTGGAGGAACCGACCGCCATCCAGTGCTCGTCGTCCTCCAGCCGTGGCCAGGCCGGCGCCGCAGCGGTCGAGCCCTTGACCAGGTCGACGATGACGATGGTGGTCATCGCTCCCTCGACGGCGGTGCCGCAGGCCTCACCCTCGCCCTGGCGGTAGTGGCCGTCCCCGATGGAGAACAGCGCGCCCTCGACGTTGACGGCCAGGAAGCAGGTCGTGCCCGCCGTCATCTGCGGAGAGTCCATGTTGCCGCCGAACCGCTCCGGCACCAGCGAGGTGCGCACCTCCCCGGCCGCTGGGGCGACGCCCACGGTGCCGAGCATCGGTTCGAGCGGCAGTTCCACGGCGAAGTCGCCGTAGCGGGCCTGGAAGCCGACCGTCTGCCGTACGGAGTCCACGTGGTAGACCCAGGTCGTGTCCGGCAACGGACCCTGCAGCATCGCCGTCCGGTCGGTGCTGGTCAGCCCCCCGAAGAAGGGGATCGCCGCCGAGACCCCGTAGTCCCGGGCCGGGGTGAGGTCGACCAGGTGCAGCGCCAGGGTGTCGCCGGGTTCGGCGCCCTCGACGTAGAACGGTCCGGTCTGCGGGTTGACGAAGCGCAGGTCGACCTTCTCACTGGACAGGTCCTCGACGCTGCGTAGCGCGTGGTTGAACGCGTCCTCGCTCCACAGCCGCAGCGCGGTCCCGGGCTTGATCCGCATCACCGGCGCGGCGCCGCCGAAGGTGTAGACGAGCTGCTCGAAGGTCGGCGTGAACTCGACCACATCCATGGGCGAATGCTAAGGGGCCGCCCGGCTCGGCGACAGTCCTCGTACCGGTAGCCGGTCCGGTCCGGCCCGGGTCGGCGCCGGATCAACGCCATCGGACCCGGTCCGCGGTCAGCTCCGTGACGCTGCGCACCCCGAGCAGCTGAAGCGTCCGTTGAATCTGAACGGCGAACAGTTCGCTCACCCGCGCGACCCCGCGCTCGCCGCCGGCCATCAGCCCGTACAGGTAGGACCGGCCGATCAGGACACCGCGGGCACCGAGCGCCACGGCGGCCACCACGTCGGCCCCGTTGCGCACCCCGCCGTCCAGCAGCACCTCGGCGCGGCCGGCGACCGCGGCCACCACGCCGGGCAGCACCTCGAGTGGCACCGGCGACCGGTCGAGCTGGCGCCCCCCGTGGTTGGAGACCACCACGGCGTCGGCTCCCGCGTCGACGATGGCGCGAGCGTCGTCCGGGTTCAGCACGCCCTTGACCACCAGCGGGCCGGACCAGTCCCCGCGCAGACGCTCGACGTCGGCCAGGGTGGCCGAGGGGTCGAACATCCCGTCGACGAGCTCGGCGACGGTGCCAGCCCAGGAGGTCAGCGCGGCGAACTCCAACGGCTCGGTGGTGAGCAGGTCGAGCCACCAGGCCGGGTGCAGGGCCATGTCCACCAGCGTGCGCGGCGTCAGCGCCGGTGGCAGCGTCAACCCGTTGCGGACGTCGCGCAACCGGTCCCCGGCGACCGGGGTGTCCACGGTCAGCACCAGCGCCTCGAAGCCGGCTGCCGCCGCCCGCGCCACCAGCTCACGGCTGGCCCCACGGTCCCGCCACAGGTAGAGCTGGAACCACCGTCGCGCCGCCGGGGCGGCCCGCGCCAGGTCCTCGGGTGAGGTCGTTCCCATGGTGGACAACGCCATCGGGATCCCGGCCCGTTCGGCCACCCGGGCGACGGCGATCTCACCCTCGTGGTGCAGCATCCGAGTGAAGCCGGTCGGGGCGAAGGCCAACGGCATTGCCGCCGGACCGTCCAGTAACGAGGTGGAGGTGTCCACCACCGACACGTCACGCAGCGCGCTGGGCCGGAACTCGATGCGCGAGAACGCCTTCCGGCTGCGGCGCAGGCTGACCTCGGAGCCGGCTGCGCCATCGACGAAGTCGAACACCGCTCGCGGCACCCGCCGTCGAGCGAGCCGACGCAGGTCGGCGATGTCGGCCGCGCGGTCCACCCGGCGCGCTCCGGTGACCGGCGCCGCCAGGCGCAGCAGCGGGGACAGCTCGGACCGGCGCGGCAGCCGGCGGGGTGTGCTCATGGCAGCGAGTGTGGCCTGCGTCTGGCCATTGCGGCACCCCGCGCGGCCCGGCCGCGGTGCCGCCGGAGGACGGCCTACTCGGGGATGAAGCCCCGGTCCGCCTCCCACGGCGCCAGGGGGGAGTTCTCGACCACCCAGGTCTGCAGGTCCCGGTCCCAGCCCGCGATCACCGCGATGCCGACGCTGACGAACACCAGGCCGAGCGTGCGCCGGAAGGCCCCATGCGCGTCGGCCGCCCAGCCCAGCCGGCGGATCACGCGCTGCCCGGCAAGGGCCACCACGAGCAGGGTCGCGCACAGCCCGAGGGCGTAGGCGAGCAGGAGCAGGATCCCGTAGCCGAGATCGGCGGGCAGCACGGTCACCACGACGTAGCCGTACAGCGGGCTGCACGAGGAGAACACCGGCCCCAGCGCAGCCCCGGTGAGCAGGGCACCGGCCACCCCCGAGCGGCGGCGGGCCCCGGCCAGTCCGAGTGCGCTGCGCTCCTGGAGCGCCAGTCGTCCGCTGACCGCCTCCCACAGCTGGGGGACCAGCTGGGTCAGACCGAGTACCACGAGGAGGCCACCGGCGAGCCAGGACCAGGTCTGCTGCGGGATGTCGATGAGCGCGGTGGACGCCTTGAGCAGCAGGGTGAACGCGATGATCGAGACGCCGAGCGACGCGGTGACCAGCAACGCCCGGCGCGGGCCGCGCAGCCTGGTCCCGTCCCGGCCATCGAGCCGCCGACGACCACCGGCAACAGCGGCAGCACGCAGGGCGCCAGGGTGGTCAGGGCCCCCGCCACCACCGCGCCGACCAGGGCGAGCATCAGGCGACCGTCACGCCGAGGCCTTGGCTTTGATCTCCTCGCCGGTCACCGAGCCGGACCACTTCGCCAGCTCGTTGCCGTCGGCGTCGACCTCGACGAAGGTGTGCTGGTAGGTGATCTTGTGCTTCTTCTTCAGGTCGGTGGCTGAGTCGTAGTCGACCTTCACCACGGTCAGGCCGTCCGGCACGCCTGTCCCGGTCAGGGACTCATCGGTCGCCTTGCAGCTGGGGCACCAGGTGGCGTGGAAGAACAGGACGACGTCGCCGCCTGCGTAGGCGCCGGGGTCGGCCTGGTAGGTGGCGTAGTCGATGTAGGCCCCGGACGCGGAGTCACCCGTCTCGGATGCAGCGCTCTCGGATGCAGCGCTCTCGGAGGCAGCGCTCTCGGAGGCAGCGACAGCTGGCGCGCTCGAGGAGGTCGTCGACCCCGTCCCGCTGGCGCTGGTCGAGGTGGTATCCGAGCCGCAGGCGCCCAGGGTCAAGGCGGCGGCCGTGGCAGCGGTCAGCAGAAGAGCTCGCACCAGGTCATTCTCGTCGCGGGGTCGGGCCGGGGTCTTGCGCTGGGATTACGGCCGGTCGCCCGAACGGCCCATCCCGGACTCATCCCGGCAGCGGCGGATCCAGGCCCGCATCGCCGCGGGCGACATCACCGACGGGTCGCCGTAGTCGGCCTCACCCGCCCTGGCGAGCTCCGGGGGCAGCGCGTCGATGATCGCGTCCAGGTCCCGATAGCTCTGCACCTCCTCGTCGATCACGTCGGCCATCTCCCGGCTGGCCGCACTCGGCAGGAGGTCGTGATGGCGCAGGCTGGCGACCAGGCCCTTGAGCAGGGTCTCCCAGGTGGTCATCGGCAGCTGCTTGGCCGTCGCCGACTCCGAGGCGGAGTCGAGGAAGGCGAACGGGACCTGGGAGAAGGACTCGCCACGCGCCAGGAACGCGGCGATCCAGTCGGTGTCGAAGGAGAAGTCGAAGACCACCGGCTCGGCGATGATCTCGCGCAGCAGCGCGGCGTCGTAGAGCTTGAACGCTGCCTGGGTGTCCAGGATGCCGCGGGAGAAGATCGCCTCACCAGCCATCCGCTGCATATGTCGCAGGTTCTTGATCCCGACGCCCCACCGGGCGTCGTCCTTGACCAGCACCGACTCCGGGTGCCGCCGGTCGCCCAGCACGACGCGGGCACCGGACCGGAACGGCTCGACCAACAGGCCGAGCTGGCCGAGGTGCACCGAGCCGTCGGCGTCGGTGTAGACCACGGCGTCCACGCCGTCCGCGATGGCCTGCATCGCCCCGAGGATGATCGAGCCGCCCTTGCGGGAGTCGTCCGCCGAGGTCAGGGCCCGCAGCGGGCCGTCGTCGGTGGGCACCCGCTCGGCGAGGTGGAGGACGCGGACCCGGTCGGACGCGCCGGTCTGCGTGGCGATCGTCTCGGCGAGCGCCCCGCTGCCGTGCGGGCAGCCGTCGTCCACGGCGTAGAGCGTCCACTCGACGGCGGTGTCCCTGGTGGCCCACTCGAGCTGGCGGATCTTGGCCCGCAGCGAGTCCTCGCCGTTCGGGTTGTCCGCCGAGCGGGGCAGCATCCTGTTCTGCTCGCCCCACATTGCGAACACCACGCCGACGTGGGTCGGTGGGGCGGCCAGCAGAGCCCGGCGCGACGCCACGAGCTTGGCGGCCAGCCGGTACTCCAAGGGTGCGTCCGTGGCCGCAGCGCGCACGTCCTCCACCGTCAGGCCCGGCTCGCCGAGCAGGGCGTCGGTGAGGGCCAGCAGGCTGTCCTGGTGCGCAGGTTCGGTGAGGTCGAAGTGGTCGGTGGCGCCCTCGACGAACCGGCGAAGCGGGGTCTGCGTCTGGTTCACAAGCCGAGACCCTAGCGGGCGGGCCGTGGATGGGGCTGACCGAGCCGGCCGTGGTGTCTGGTCGTGGTGGTTGAGCCGAGTGTCGGCCAAGATGGCAGGCGTGGCAGCTCGGACCACGTGGACCGTGGAGCACCAGCGCCTGACCGGCGACCACGCCGCGTGGATGCGCTGGGGGCCGTACCTGGCCGAGCGGGCCTGGGCCGGCGTGCGCGAGGACTACAGCGCCGACGGCGACGTCTGGGCGTCATTCCCATACTCCCAGGCCAGATCCCGCGCCTACCGGTGGAACGAGGACGGCATGGCTGGGATCAGCGATGACCGGGGTCGGCTGTGCTTGGCCCTGGCGCTGTGGAACGAGCAGGACGAGCACCTCAAGGAGCGGATGTTCGGCCTGACCGGGCCTCAGGGCAACCACGGCGAAGACGTCAAGGAGTAC
This sequence comes from uncultured Actinomycetota bacterium, assembly GCA_963724535.1. Lineage (GTDB taxonomy): Bacteria > Actinomycetota > Actinomycetes > Actinomycetales > Kineosporiaceae > JADJPO01. The sequence goes on along the minus strand of CAVRVD010000023.1, from coordinate 45,216 downwards.
TGGTGGTACACCGACGCCACTCCGACCCACTCCTGGCTGGAGTGGCGCTACGCCTACCCGCTGATCACCTTCCCCTACGAGGACCTGGTGGCCGAGAACGCCCGGCGTAGCGCGACGCAGGACGAGTACGAGCTGCTCGACACCGGTGTGTTCGACGCCGAGCCGGACGGCGTGCGCGGCTCGGACGGTGCGTGGAGCGGGCGGTGGGCCGAGATCACCGTGCAGTACGCCAAGGCCGGTCCGGACGACGTCGTGATGAGGGTGCACGTCGCCAACGCCTCGATGCGCCCGGCTCGGCTGCATGTCGTGCCGACCCTGTGGTTCCGCAACACCTGGGCGTGGCGGCCGAACGCCAAGAAACCCTCGATCGAGCTCGACTCCGGGCTGCTGGTGGCTCGGCACGCCCGCTTGGGCACCATGCTGCTGGCCGCCTCGCCAGGTCCGGACGGCGCGCCGCCGGTCCCGCTGTTCTGCGAGAACGAGACCAACATCGAGCTGCTCTACGACGCCCCGAACCGTACGCCGTACCCCAAGGACGGCATCAACGATCACATCACCCGCGGCGCGGCCACGGTCAACCCGGCGAACACCGGCACCAAGGTCGGCCTGCACTACGTCCTGGACCTGCCCGGTCTCGGGGAGGCCGACCTGGTGCTACGGCTGGCCGCCAGCCACGACGAGCCGGCAGGCAGCCGGGACACCACCCCGGTCGCACCGGACGTCGGCGCCGGCGCGCGGAACGTGCTCGCCGCGCGGCGCACCGAGGCCGACGCCTACCACGCCGCCCTCGTCCCCTCGAACGCCACCGAGGGCGAGCGCGCCGTCCACCGGGCCGCAGTGGCCGGGTTGATGTGGTGCAAGCAGTTCTACAACTTCGACGTCGAGGTCTGGCTGGACGGTGACGTCACCCAACCGGCGCCCCCACCGCAACGCCGCACCGGACGCAACAGCGGATGGCGACATCTGAACAACTGGGACGTGCTGTCCATGCCCGACTCCTGGGAGTACCCGTGGTACGCGGCCTGGGACCTCGCCTTTCATGCCGTCGCACTCGCACACGTCGACCCGGTCTTCGCCAAGGAGCAGCTGCTCCTCCTGCTGCGCGAGTGGTACATGCACCCCAACGGGCAGCTGCCCGCCTACGAGTGGGCCTTCGGTGACGTCAACCCGCCGGTGCACGCCTGGGCGGCCCTGCGGGTGTTCGAGATCGACGGCAGCCGCGACTACGACTTCCTGGAGAAGGTGCTGCACAAGCTGCTGCTCAACTTCACCTGGTGGGTCAACCGCAAGGACGTCGAGGACAACAACATCTTCGAGGGCGGTTTTCTCGGGATGGACAACATCGGCCCGATCGACCGGTCCAACCAGGTGCCGGCCGACACCGTGCTGGAGCAGTCCGACGCGACCAGCTGGATGGCCATGTTCTGCCTGGACCTGTGCCAGATCTGTCTGCGCCTGGCCTCCGGTCACGACCGGGTCTACGAGGACCTGGCGACCAAGTTCCTCGAGCACTTCGCCTACGTGGCCACCGCGATGCGCGACGGCGCCCTGTGGGACGAGCAGGACGGTTTCTACTACGACGTGCTCACCTCGACCGACGTCACCACCGGGCAGCACCACGTGCAGCGGCTGCGGGCCCAGTCGATGGTCGGGTTGCTGCCACTGTTCGCCGTCCGGGTGCTGGACGGCGACGAGCTCGCCGCGGCCCCCGACTTCGCCTCCCACCTGAGCTGGTTCATGGTCAACAAACCGCAGTACGCCGCGGTGATCAGCGGGGACGAGGTCTCCAGCGGTCCGCAGGGGCGCGACGGCGGGCATCTGCTGGCGATCGTGCGGCGGGACCGGTTGCCGCGCATCGTCTCCCGGCTGCTCGACACCGGCCAGTTCCTCGCCCCCACCGGGGTTCGCTCGCTGTCCAAGGTGCATGCGGCCGCCCCCTTCGTCATCGAGCTCGCGCCCGGGTGGACCGCGAGCGTGGACTACGAACCGGGGGAGTCGCGCTCGGGCCTGTTCGGGGGCAACTCGAACTGGCGCGGGCCGGTGTGGTTGTGCGTCAACCACCTGCTCGTGGAGTCGCTCGGCCGCTACGCCCGCTGGGAGGCGGGTCGTCCGGACGGGCCGATGCTGGTCGAGCTGCCCACCGGATCAGGGCGGCTGGTGGATCTGGCCGAGGTGTCCACCGAGATCGCCACCCGGTTGGTCAGCACGTTCCTGCCCGGGCCGGACGGCGTCCGACCCGCTCTCACGGCGAGCTGGGACCGGATGCCGCCGCCGTGGCGGGATCGGATCTGCTTCCACGAGTACTTCCACGCCGAGACCGGCGCCGGGCTCGGCGCAAGCCACCAGACCGGATGGACCGCGCTGGTGATCGACCTGATCGAGACCCTCTGCACGTCGCGGCGGGCGGGGTGAGGCCCGACATGGCCGCCGTGCTGCTCGCGGCCGGTGCGGGACGGCGGATGGGGCGGCCCAAGGCGCTGCTGACCGGGGACGACGGCCGGTCCTGGGCGAGCCGAGCGGTAGATGTCGCGCGTCGTGGCGGGTGCGGCCCGGTCGTGGTGGTGATCGGGGCGGCGGGGGAGGAGGTGGTCGCGGCGCTGGACCGCGACGGTCTGCTCGACGGCGGGGCCGCCGGCGCCGTCCGCGTCGTGTCGGCGCCGGACTGGGCCGAGGGCATGGGGGCCTCGCTGCGGGCTGGTCTGGCGGCGCTGGACCGGGCCGAGGCGTCGGTGACCGCGGCGCTGGTGATGCTGGTGGACACTCCGGACGTCGGACCGGACGTCGTGGCCCGGCTGTGCCGCGACGCGGGGACCGCCCGTACGGTGCTGGCGCGAGCCACGTTCGGCGCCGTACCGGGGCATCCCGTGCTCCTCGGCCGGGACCACTGGCCGGGGGTCGCGGCCTCGGCGCGCGGGGACCGGGGGGCCCGCGACTACCTCAGCCGGCGCCGCGTCGACCTGGTCGAGTGTGGGGACCTGGCCACCGGGCAGGACGTCGACACCGCGCCGGCGAGCGAGGCGACCCCGACCGCTATCCACCCCGAGGACCACTGACCTGGTTGAGGACCACTCCTCTGCGAACTGTCGGCCTGTTCTGCGCACTGTCGGCCTGCCCTTCCACTGTGCCCCTGCTTGAGCAACAGCACAGTGTCAGCGACGGGATGACAGTGCGGTGGCCTCATGACAGTGCGGTGGGGTGATGACAGTGCGGGGAGGGGCCGCCGTGGTGCGGGCGCCGGACGATCCAGCGATCGGCGTCGGCGCCGACTCCCCGTAGGCTGGACCGGTGTCGACCGAAGCCGTCCCCGTCGGGGGCGAGCAGCCTGACCGCGACTCCTCGCGGATCCACCCGCCGCAGCGCCGAGTCGTGCTGACGGCGATCAGCGACGCCCCGCTCGACGTGCGCGCCCACGAACGGGCGGTGGACGACGGGCGCGCCGGGGCCGTGGTCACCTTCAGCGGCCAGGTCCGCGACCACGACGGTGGCCGCGCGGTGACCGGCATCGAGTATGTGGGCCACCCGACCACCGAACGGGTGCTCGCCCAGATCGTCGCCGACGCCGTCACCCGCACCGACGCCGAGGCCGTGGCGGTCACTCACCGGGTCGGGGAGCTGGCGATCGGGGAGTCGGCGATCGTCGTCGCCGTCTCGGCCGCACACCGGCACGAGGCGTTCGCCGCCTGCCTGCTCGTCGTCGATGAGGTCAAGCGCCGGTTGCCGGTCTGGAAGCGTCAGGTGTTCGCCGACGGCGCCGAGGAGTGGGTGGCCTGCCCCTGACCGCCCATCCGTCATCGGTCAGCTACTCGAACCAGCCCAGACCCGCCAGCAGAACAGGGCCGTCACGACCAGTGGTGCATCCGGCAACCCAAGATCGCCTCGAGTCAAGGCACGTCGAGTCAAGGCAGTCGAGTCAAGGCGAGCGAGTCAAGGCAAGCGAGTCAAGGCAAACGGTCGCTATCCCCCTCGTTGGCGACGGTTCGCCTGCACTCGATGCGATCGTTCGGGGTGCTCTCGCGGGCTTGCGCGGCGCTCACAGAGTGGTGTGTCCGGCGACGCAGGTGATCGTCCCGCCACCGACCCAGATCTGGCCGTCGGTGACGTCGATGTGCACCCGACCGCGCCGTCGCAGCGCCGTCCCCTGGGCCGCCGTGTACGGCGGCAAGGCCCGATCGGTCCCGATCAGCCACTGCGCCACCGAGGCGTTGAGGCTGCCGGTGACCGGGTCCTCCACGGCCAGGCCGTCCTTGGGGAAGAACGCGCGCACCTCGTACAGCGCCTCGGCACCCGTCGGGTGGAACCCGACGGCGCCGATGTCCAGGCTGAGCGCGGTCGGGGCGAGCGCCAGCACGGCGTCGGCGTCGCGCAGGAGTACCGCCACCCAGCCGGGTCCGTTGTCCACCCATTCGGCGTCGATCACGTCGATGCGTGCAATGCCGAGCTCGGTGGCCACGCGGTCGAGGTCGGCGTCGCCGACTGACCCGCTGCGTATCAGCGGCGGTGCGGCGAAGGCCAGACCCGTTGCCGTGCGCCGGATCTCGATCAGGCCCGCGGCACACTCCTGCAGGATGCGCGCATCGTCCTCAGTGGTCTCGCCGTGCGGGCGACCGCCATGCTCGAGCCAGGCGTGGCAGGTTCCCAGGGTCGGGTGCCCGGCGAACGGCAGCTCGGCCACCGGAGTGAAGATCCGCACCCGGTAGTCCGCCTCGGGGGTGGTCGGGGGCAGCACGAACGTGGTCTCGGACAGGTTGGTCCACCGGGCGAACGCCCGCATCGCCTCGGTGTCCAGGCCCGCGCCGTCCAGCACTACCGCCACCGGGTTGCCGAGGTACGGCTCGGCGGTGAACACGTCGACCTGGGCGAAGGATCTGTGCATCAGGGCCCATCAGCCGCCGGCGAACGGGGGCAGCACGTCCACCTGCGCGCCGTCGTGCAGGGCGCGGTCGCGACCACTGGCGACCTCGTCGAGCAGGAAGCTGCACGCCGTGAGCACCCGGGCCAGATCCGGCCCGTGCCGGTCGGCGAGCGCCGTCGCGAGGTCGGCGACCGTGGCGGCGCCGTCCAGGTCGACCTTCTCCTCGGCCAGCCCCGCCGCCGCCCGCGCCCCGGCGAAGTATCGGACGACGACAGTCACCTCAGCCCCCGATCGCGCTCATCGGCCGGGACGGCTGCAGGAAGCCCGGGTCGTCGATCCCGTGCCCGGCCGCCTTGCCCCACATGGCCTTTCGCCAGGCCTCGGCGATGTCGGTGTCGCCTGCGCCGCTGCGCAGCAGGCCGCGCAGGTCAGTCTCGGTGCGGGCGAACAGGCAGTTGCGGACCTGGCCGTCGGCGGTCAGCCGAGTGCGGTCGCAGTCGCCGCAGAACGGGCGGGTCACCGATCCGATGATGCCGACCCGGGCCTGCCCGCCGGCCGGCGTCCGACCGGCCTCGCCCTCGACGACCCAGGTCTCCGCCGGGGCCGCGCCGCGGGCCGCGGCGTCGGTGGGGGAGAGGGTGAACTCGGCGCGGAGCAGCTCCAGGATCTCGGCGGCCGAGATCATGTCGGACCGTGTCCAGGAGCCTTGGGCGTCCAGCGGCATCTGCTCGATGAACCGCAGCTCGTACTCCTGGGCGATCGCCCAGCGCAGCAGGTCGGCCGCCTCGCCGGCGTTGACCCCGCGGACCAGCACCGCGTTGACCTTCACCGGCCGCAGTCCGGCGGCGGCCGCGGCCCGCAGGCCGGCCAGGACGTCGTCCAGCCGGTCCCGATGGGTGATCCGGGCGAACCGCTCGCGGTCCAGGGAGTCCACGCTGACGTTGATCCGGTGCAGCCCGGCCGCGACTAGGCCCTCGGCCCGCCGGTCCAGGCCCAGCCCGTTGGTGGTCAGCGCCGTGTGCGGGACGACGCCGGAGCGGGTGCGTAGTGCCGTCGTGGCCGCGAGGATCTGCTCCAGGCTCTTGCGCAGCAGCGGTTCGCCACCGGTGAACCGGACCTCCTCGATGCCGAGATCGCGCACCGCGATGGTGATCAGCCGGACCAGCTCGGCATCGGTGAGCACCTGCTCGCCGGGCAGCCAGTCCAGGCCCTCGGGCGGCATGCAGTAGGAGCAGCGCAGGTTGCACCGGTCGGTGAGGCTGACCCGCAGGTCGGTGGCCACGCGCCCGAAGGTGTCCACCAGGGCGTCCGTGCTCGCGCGCTGGAAGGCGGATTCGGCTGCCGTCACCGCCCTAGGGTAACCGGGTTGACCCCGCCCGGCCGCTTGTAGCGTTGGGCTCCATGAGTGAACCACTGCCCGACCTGAGCGGTCTGCCGGTGCCCTTCGTCTGGGGCGCGGCGACCTCGGCGTTCCAGATCGAGGGGGCCGCCGATCGGCGCGGCGAGTCCATCTGGGACACCTTCTGTCGCGAGCCCGGCCGGATCCGGGACGGCTCGGACGCCACCACGGCCTGCGACCACGTGCACCGCTACGTCGAGGACGTGGCTCTGTTGCGCGGGCTGGGCGTTGACGCCTACCGGTTCTCGGTCTCCTGGCCCCGGGTCCAGCCCGGCGGACGCGGGCAGCTGGCCGCCGACGGCCTGGGCTTCTACGACCGGCTCGTCGACGAGCTGCTCGGGGCCGGCATCGAGCCCTGGGTCACCCTCTACCACTGGGACCTGCCCCAGGAGCTTCAGGACGCCGGTGGCTGGCCGGCTCGGGACACGGCCCAGGCGTTCGCGGACTACGCCGCCTCGGTACATGCCGCCCTCGGGGACCGGGTGCGGTACTGGATGACCCTCAACGAGCCGTGGTGCTCGGCCTGGCTCGGTCACGCATCGGGGGAGCACGCGCCGGGGGTCCACGACCTCACGGCGGCGTCTCGCTCGGCGCATCACCTCCTGCTCGGCCACGGGCTGGCGGTGGCGGCCATGCGTGCCCAGGCACCGGCGGACCACTCGATCGGCATCGTCCTCAACCTCGGCGCCTACCGGCCCGCGGACGGCTTGGACGCCGAGCAGCGCGCGGCGGTGGCGGGGGCGGCCGACGTGCTGGACGGCGTGCAGACCCGCTGGTGGCTGGATGCCCTGCTGCGGGGCCACTACCCGCTCGACACCCTCGACCTGCTCACCCCGTACCTGGGTGACGCGGTGCGGGACGGCGACCTGGCCCTGGTGGCCCAACCCCTGGACTTCCTGGGCATCAACTACTACCGCGACGAGCTGCTGTCCCCTCGAGGGGCCGACGGTACGGTCCCCGTGCCGGAACTGCCCGGCACCGAGGGGGTTTGGGTCAGTCACGGCGCCTCGGGTTCCACCTCGATCGGCTGGCCGGTGACCCCGGACGGGCTCCGCGCGCTGTTGGTCCGGGTCGCCGAGGAGTACCCTGGGGTGCCGTTGGTGATCACGGAGAACGGATCGGCCTGGCACGACAGCCGGTCCGCCCTGCAGGTGCGTCAGCACACCGTGAGCGCTCCCGCCGCGATCCCCGACCCGGCCCGGGTCGCCTACCTTCATGCCCACCTCGCTGCGGCGTCGGCGGCCGCGGGAGCTGGTGTGGACCTGCGTGGCTACTTCGCCTGGTCGCTGCTCGACAACTTCGAGTGGGCGCACGGCTACACCCAGCAGTTCGGTCTGGTCCGGGTCGACTTCGACACCGGTGAGCGGCGGCTCCGACACAGCTACGAGGCCTACCGGGACCTGATCACCGTCCAGCGCGGCTGAGCCCGGCCCACGACGGTTCGGCACCGACCGGCTCAGCCCGGTCGCCGCGCCGTCATCTCCCGCACCTGCGCGTACCGCTCGCGCACCTGGGGCACGGTGTCCCCGTCGAACACCTGCGTGCCGGCGATCTCCCAGGCCGGCGGGTCGGCCGCGCCGTCCGAGCCCGCCGCGAGCACCCAGGCGGCCTGTCGGGCGGCGCCGTCGGCCACGTACTCCCCGGGCGGCGGCACCACGACCTGGTGACCCAGCACTGTCGGGGCGATCCGGCATAGCGCCGTCGATCGGGCTCCGCCGCCGACCAGAAGCACCCGCTCCACCACGGCACCCTGGGCCACCAGAGCGTCCAGGCCGTCCGCCAGCCCGCAGAGCAGCCCCTCGATCGCGGCCCGCGCCACGTGCGCCGGGGTGGCGGTCTCCAGCCGGACGCCGTGCAGGGCGCCGGTGGCGTCCGGGCGGTTCGGGGTCCGCTCGCCCTCCAGGTAGGGGACCATCACCAGCCCACCAGAACCGGGTGGGGCCGACAGGGCGAGCTCGGACATCATCGCGTGGTCGACGCCGAGAATCTGGGCCGTGGCGTCCAGCACCCGGGCCGCGTTGAGCGTGCAGACCAGCGGCAGGAAGTTGCCGGTCGCATCGGCGAAGCCGGCGACGGTGCCGGTCGGATCGGCAGCCGGCACCGAGGCGACCGCCGAGACCACCCCCGAGGTGCCGATCGAGATGATCACGTCGCCGGCCCGGGCACCCACCCCGAGTGCGGCGGCCATGTTGTCACCGGTGCCCGGGCCGAGCAGCGTGCCGGTCGAGATCTGCTGGGCGGCAGTCGTTCCGGCCGCTTCGGCGGGCCCGAGCACCCGCGGCAGGACCGCATCGTGACCCAGGGCCATGGTGAGCACGTCACGGCGGTACTCGCCCCGAGGGGCCGACCAGTACCCGGTGCCGGAGGCGTCCCCGCGGTCGGTGACCAGGGTCTCCAGGGCGCCTCGACCGGCCAGTCGCCAGGTCAGCCAGTCGTGCGGCAGGCACACGCCCGCGACCCGCGCCGCGGCGTCCGGCTCGTTCTCGGCCAGCCAGGCGAGCTTGGTCACCGTGATCGAGGCGACCGGGACCACCCCGATCTCGTCGGCCCACACCTGCGCGCCGAGGCGGTCGGCCAGCCGTGCGGCCTGCGGCGCCGACCGGGTGTCGTTCCACAGCAGGGCCGGGCGGACCACCTCGCCGTCGGCGTCGAGGGCGACCATGCCGTGCTGCTGCGCGCCGACGGCGACCGCGGCCACATCGGCCAACCCACCGGCCTCGGCAACTGCGGCCTCCAGCGCCCGCCACCAGTGCTGCGGGTCCACTTCGGTGCCGTCGGGGTGGGCGGCCCGGCCCTCGCGGACCAGCGCCCCGGACTGCGCCTCTCGCACGACCACCTTGCACGACTGAGTCGAGGAGTCGACTCCGGCCACCAGGGTCATCGGGGGTCACCTTTCGGGCGGTCTGAGGTCCCAGCCGCCGGTCGGCGACGGTTTCGGCCGGCCGGCCGGCTTGTCCATTGTGCTGCCCGCCATTGTGCTGGCCACCGTGTCCGGCCGGTAGCGTTGGCTCTCTCGCCGCGTGAGGACAGGACCGGGCGGGACAGGACCGGGGAGGACAGTCAATGGCGGCAGCGCGCACCGAGCCCCCCGACGGTTCGTCCGGACCGCCACCTCGCTCGGCCGCCCAACGGCGACGCAGCGGGCAGCGCACCACGAGGCGGACGTCAGCCACGGAGCAGCCCCCGGGGGAGAACGTCGCCCTGGTGATCGCCGGTGCCGGGGCCCGCGGTGCCTACGAGATCGGGGTCCTGGCGGTCCTGGTGCCGTGGCTTCGAGAGCGTGGTCGGACCCCCCGGTTGTTGGTGGGTACGAGCGCGGGGGCGATCAATGCCGTCCTGGTCGCCTCGATGCTGCACCTGGAGGACGCCGAGGACGCCGCACGCCAGGCGTGTGAGGTGTGGCGGCGGGCCGCCCGGGCCGGGGTGTTCCGGCCGCTGGTGCTGACCATGCCGGGGCTGGGGCTGCGCTACCTGACCCGGGTGGCGGGCATCGGCGACCACCCGGTCACCTCGCTGTTGGACCCGTCCCCGTTGCGGCGCACCCTGTCTCGCTTCGAGCACTGGCCGCGGCTGCACCGCAACATCGACACCGGCGTGGTGGACGCTGTCGCGATGATCGCGACGGCGACCGGGCGGCATCGCAGCGAGGTGTTCGTCGAGACCGGGTCACCCTCACGGGTGCCGTCCGAGGACGCCGCGCGACGGGTGGCCTACCTACCGACCCGGCTGACCGCCGAGCACATCATGGCCTCGTCGGCGATCCCGGTCGCCTTCCCGCCGGTGCGGCTGTCCGACGCCGAGGGTGGGTCCGGAGACTGGTACCTGGACGGCGGCGTGCGCCTCAACGCACCGGTCAAGCCGGCCCTGGAGCTGGGCGCGGACCGGCTGGTCGTGGTCGCCACGCATCCGCTGCAGCAGCCGCCGAAGATCAGCCCGCTCGACCCGCGTCCGCTGGACCTGTTCGGTGCGTTCGCCACGGTGCTCACGGCGACGCTGGTGGACCGGATGATCGAGGACGTGCGGGCCTTGGACCGGGTGAACAAGCTGCTGGCCTCGGGCGCCGAGCGCCCGGACTACCGCCAGGTGCCCTACCTGTTCGCCGGCCCGGAGCACAACAACACCATCCCGGCGCTGGCCGAGGCGGCGCTGCACGCGATGCGCGGGGTGGAGGCGCTACGCAACCCGGACGTCGCCCTGCTCGACCGGCTGATCGGCGGCACCCATTCCACCCACGGCGAGCTGCTCAGCTACCTGCTGTTCGATCCCGACTTCATCGACGCCATGATCGAGCAGGGCCGTCGGGACGGCGAGCGGCTGCTTGCCGAGTCCGACGTCGACCCGTTCCGCCTGACCACCCCGTGAGCTCTCACCCAAGCTCATGCACCGCTCAGGCACCGCCCAGCTCCCAGCGCAGGACCGTGTTCAGCACCAAGGGGTCACCCGGTTCGACCACGTTGGCCAGGCCCAGCTCGGCGGCGTTCGGCGGTGCGGTCTGCGGCTCCACGCAGACCGCGCCGGGGCGCTCGTCGAAGACCACCGCGAACGGGGTGTCGGCACTGATCTCCAGCCGCACAGCGCCGTCCCAGAGCACGGCTGCGGGCCAGGCGACGTCCACGAAGACGTCGTCCCACGGCGGAGACGGGACCGGCACCGGCTCCGGCCGGGGCATGCCGTCGGTGTCCCGGGGCAGGATCCCCGCCGCGGCGATCTCGATCCGGGCCGGGGCGCCGCGGCCAAGGTGCCGCGCGAACCACGGGTGGAACCCGGTCCAGGCCGGCATCGGCTCGTTGTCGGCGTGCACCTCCAGGCGCGCGGCGAGGCCCCCGGCGGCCAGGTCGAGGGTCTGCACCACGTGGCCGCGCCACGGCCAGCGGGTGTCGAAGTCGCAGCGCAGAACGGCCCGGGCCGACTCGTGCTCGACGACGGTCCAGAGCCGGTCCAGGGTGACCCCGTGGATGGCGTGCGGTGGCATGTCGATCGGGAGCTGGTGGCGCCGTCCGGCCCAGTCCAGGCGGCCGCGGCGGATCCGCCCGGCGTAGGGGGCCATCGGATAGCAGCCCCAACCGACCAGAGCGTCGACACCGCGGCCGAGCAGCTCCAGCCCGCCCACCCGCAGTGACGACCAACGACCGCCGTTGTCGGGGCTGACCCGCAGTCTCGCCTCGCCTGCTGCCAGCTCTAGCTCCGTTTCGGGCCTCATGCCACCAGGGTGGACCTCGGTGCGGTCCGACGTCCTGGCGATCCGTGAGTGCACTGTCGCCCGTCGTCGTCGCTGCTCCCGGCGCGGATCGGGTCCTCCCGGGTGAACGTGGGCCGCTTCCGGCGAAGGTGGAGGGTCTTGGGCCACCTCCCAGGTCCGGAGGCCGGGGAGATCGAGTGGGGTAGGGGTGCAGGTGGAGCGGCATCGGTCATGCTGGGCTCATGAGTGTTGCCCAGGCCCGACCCGGATCGCCCGCTGACCTGGCCCGGGCCCTCGACACCACCGGCTACCTGGCCGACGAGGGGCTGGCCACGGTGGCCTGGCTGGCGCTGACCATGCGCCGTCCGCTGATGCTCGAGGGCGAGCCGGGCACCGGCAAGACGGCGTTGGCCGAGGCGCTCGCCGAGTCTTTGGACGCCGAGCTGGTCCGGCTTCAGTGCTACGAGGGCATCGACGCGAGCCAGGCACTGTACGACTGGGACTTCCCACGCCAGGTGTTGCACCTGCGCGCGGTCGAGGCGACCCGTGCGGCTGCGGTCGGCGGAGACGGCCTGGACGTCGAGGAGGTCGAGCACTCGCTGTACACCGAGCGGTTCCTGCTTGCCCGGCCGATCCTGCGGGCACTGCGCAGCCCCAACGCCGTGCTACTGGTCGACGAGATCGACCGGGCCGACGACGAGTTCGAGGCGTTCCTGCTCGAGGTGCTGTCCACCAACGCGGTGACCATCCCCGAGCTCGGCCGGATCGAGGCCGAGCACCCGCCCCTCGTCGTCCTCACCTCGAACCGGACCCGCGAGGTGCACGACGCGCTGAAGCGACGCTGCCTCTACCACTGGGTCGAGCACCCGGGGCTGGCCCGGGAGATCGAGATCATCCGGCGCCGCCTGCCGCAGGTCCCGCAGGCGCTGGCCACGCAGGTGGCCACCGTCGTCCAGCGGTTGCGCGACGGGGCCGCCGGACCGGCCGAGGCCGACCTGCTCAAGCCACCAGGGGTGGCCGAGAGCCTGGACTGGGCCCGATGCCTGATCGAGCTCGGACGGCGCGAGCTGGACCTGGAGACCACCGCGGCCACGCTCGGCGCGATCTGCAAGTACCGCGAGGACGCCGAGCGGGTGCGCACCCGGCTGGACCGGTTGCTGGCGGGCTGAGTCAAGGGCACCCAGAGCCGCCGCCTAGGTTCGACAGCGACGTCCGCGAGTGGCTCGCTCGCAACGACGTCGGCTGACCAGGTCGCCGAGCATCGCAGTTCCGCTCTGCCGATGTCATGTCACGGCCTGGCGCACACCGGACGCAGGAGTGCCTTGAGTCGGATCCCGCATCACGGACATTCTAGGACCGTGGATCAGTTACCGCGCTATCCGTGATCGCCCTCGACCAAGTGTGCATGTTCATCCACTATGAATCGGAGTAGTCATGAGATCGAGTCGCCTGGTTCGCGCTGCCGCGCTGAGCGTTATGGCCGCCCTGCTTGTTGTCGGCCCCTGCCCCGCGGGTGCGAACGCAGCCTCTGTGTCAGGGGGGCAGGCCACGATGAAGCCCGCCGGCTTCATTTGGCCATAGGTGATAGCCATCCGGCTCTGGCTTCGATCCTCCGACCCAGGAGGGTTCAGCCAGAGCGAGCTCGAGCGGATGGCTGCGGCAATCATGCGCGAGGAGCATGGACTTCCGGTCGAGCAGGCCTACCTGACCATTCCCCCCGATGGTCTGATCGTTCTGCTCCGCGGTCTCGGTCATGAACCGGATGTCTTGGAGGAAGTGCTGAGTCGAGTACTGGCCTCGGAGATGGGTCGAGGGATCGATGTCGTCATTAGCTAGCTGCACTGCCCTTTAGCACCTCCCTTTAGCACTGCCCTTAAGCACCTGCCCTTTAGCACCGCCCTTTAGCACCGCATTCGGTGCAGCCAGGCGGGGTCGGACCAAGCGACAGTACCGGTCCGACCCCGCCGTTCATGTTCACCCTGTGCGCTACAGGTCTGCGTTCTACTGGAGCCCAACCCCACTGGATCGTCAGTTGCCCACGGATAGGGAGATGCTCGATGGTGAAATCGCGCTGGCGCTGACCAGGCGCAGGAGAGGTTCCTGACCCGGGCCGAACCTGTTGCTGGTCGACGGGCTGCCGGGCTGTTCACGACCGGTCAAGACCTCGTTCTCCTGGGTGGGCCCCGGCCAGGTCCGGGGCAGCACCTCGCGGTGGGGGGATGCCGCTGAGCCGGTCCGGGTCTGTCGGCGTGCCGAGGTGCCGCCGTAGGCTGCGCGGATGAGCCCCTCGGCGCGGGACATCCCGCCGGACGACAAGGACTGGACGTGGGTCCTGGAACGGCGCTGCCCCGAGTGCGGAGTGGACGTCGCGGACTACGCCGTGGGCGATCTGGCAGTGGCCATCCGACGGTCGGTGCGCGACTGGCAGCAGGTACTGCAGCGCGTCGACGTTGCCGTCCGCCCGGCGCCGCAGATCTGGTCCCCGCTGGAGTACGCCTGCCACGTCCGCGACGTGTACCGGCTCTTCGACGAACGGCTGCGGCTGATGCTCACCGAGCCGGACCCGCTCTTCGACAACTGGGACCAGGACGCGACCGCCGTCGCCCAGCGCTACCACGAGCAGAACCCGGTCACCGTTCACGGCCAGCTCACCGACGCCGGTGAGGCGATCGCGGACACCTTCGACACCGTGCCGGACGGCGGCTGGCTACGCACTGGGCGGCGCAGCAACGGCGCGGTGTTCACGGTCGAGTCACTTGGCCGGTACTGCCTGCACGACGTCCTGCACCACCTGCATGACGTAGGGCACCCGGCGATCGGCTGAGGGAAGGGTGGCGTGATGACGACACGACTGCGCATGGGACTGGTCGGCACCGGACCGTGGGTGCGGATCGCGACCGGGCCGGGCCTGAAGGCTGCCGCCCGAGTCGAGCCCGTCGGGCTGTGGGGTCGCGACGCTCAACGCACGGCGGCCGCGGCTGACGAGGTGGGGTTGCGACCCTACGAGGACTACCAGGCCCTGCTGGACGACGTGGACGCCGTGGCGTTCTCGGTCGCCCCGACCGCGCAGGGCAGGCTGGCGCTGCGCGCGGCGCAGGCCGGTAAGCACCTGCTCCTGGACAAGCCGATCGCGCTCGACGTGCCCGCCGCCGAGGCGCTTCTCGAGGCGGTCACTGCCGCGGACGTCGCGGCCCTGGTCTTCCTCACCGACCGGTTCATGCCCACGGCCCGGGCCTGGTTCGACGAGGTGGCCGCCACGCCGGGATGGTCCGGCGGGCTCGGCCACTGGATCGGGGCCCTGGAGACCACTCCGTTCGGGGCATCGGTGTGGCGTCGCCAGCACGGGGCGTTCTGGGACCTGGGACCGCACATCATCTCCACGTTCACCGCGGCGCTCGGACCGGTGCATGAGCTGACGGCCACCGCGGGGGCCGGCGACGTCGTCCACCTCGTCGCCCGGCACGACGGCGGGGTCACCAGCACCGCCACCGTGTCCCAGTTCACCTGCGGGGTGGGGGAGTCCAGCGAGTTCATGGTGTGGGGCCGGGCGGGCATATCCCGCAAGCCGCCGCGGGAGAGCCGGGCTGACCTGGCGTTCGCCGCCGCCGTCGACGAGATGGCCACCCTGGTCGGGCAGGACGGCGCGGCCCGGCGCAACCACCCGTGCGGGCTGGAGTTCGGAGTGCACCAGGTCCGGCTGCTCGCCCGGGCCCACGCCGACATGCGCCGGGCAGAGGAGCCGGAGGGTCCGGTCGGGATCGCCTGAGCGTCGTCCATCGCACGACAACCGAGGGCCTGCTCGCGGGCAGTGGCGGCCCGCTCGGCCAGCCGGGCGACGGATCTGGGCGATGCGGGCCATCAGGTTCAGTGGCAGACAGGCACTGCCGCCGGTGACCCGGGGGACACCGGTTCGGTGTCCAGAACACGCCTGGCCGGTTCCTGACGTCCCGTCGACCTTCCGCGTTGCCGTCCGGGATACGAAGGATGAGGTATCCGGGGTGTCCCGGAGTCTAGGAACCTTGTAGTGAAGGAGCCCTTCGATGCGAAAGCGCACGATTGCAGCAGTAGTCCTCGGCCTGACCGCGACACTCGCCGCGCCGGCTCAGATGGCCAGCGCCGAGGAGATCCCAACCGACAACCTGAGCCAGGTGGCAGGAATCTCTGCCGACCAGCGTGCGGCCATCTCGTCGTTCGAGTCCGGCGCGGACGTGTCCTCACTGGCGGTGAAGAAGCCGACCGGCAAGGTGGCCCTCGCCACCGGATCGCGGCGGGCGACCTACTACCGCGGCAGCTGGCTGATGTGGACCCGGGACAACGTCGACTTCGGCTACGACTGGTCGCGGGTGACCTGGACCAGCCCCTACCAGCAGGCCGGCTCCGTGTTCCCGAACGTGGCGCGCAACCGCGGGATCAGCAAGTACTACGACACAGCGACGAACGACCGGTTCCGAGCGCTCAACACCATCGGTGCGGGCATCGTCACCCCGTGGGGCGACGTCACGGTCTACACCAGTGACTTCGTCCATCGGCTGTCGGTGTACTACAACGGCGCCTGGTCTGCCTGGTCCGACTGACCCGTCCGAGATCGCTGGTGGGGTGCCCGGTGAGCCGGGCACCCCACGTCGCCGGGAGAGAGAATGCTTGTCCTAGAGAAGATCGCCAAGCGCTATGGTCGTCGCGACGTCCTTCACGGCATCGACGCCGCCTTCGCCGCCGGCCGCATGCATGTTGTGATGGGGCCCAACGGGGCCGGGAAGACGACCCTCGTCAAGTGCATCTTGGGGCTGGTCGATCACCGGGGCGCAGTGACCTGGAACGGGCAGCGATTCCGGCCCGAGCAGCGAGTCGTCTGCCCTGTCTTCGACACCGCCCCCTTCCATCCACAGCTATCCGGCAGGCAGAACCTCCGCGTCCTGGCGCCGTCGTCTCTGGACGGCTCGCGGCGCTATGTCGACGAGACCCTCCTGTCCAGGAGGGTTGCCGGGTACTCGCACGGCGAGCGGATGCGGCTGGCTCTGCACATCGCTCTGAACGACCCTGCCCCGGTGCTGGTCCTAGACGAGCCGACGAACGGACTTGACCGCGAGGCGATGGACAGGTTGTCCCAGGACCTCATCGAGCTCAGAGGCGAGAAGACGGTACTCCTGACCGGGCACAGCCTGGAGTTCTATGAACGGCTCGCCGACACCGTGACGGTTCTCAACGGCGGTCAGGTCGTCGCGGCTCTGGACGGAAAGGAGCGCTCCCTTGTCGAGTATTACGAGACGTACGTTCACAGAAGCGACGTCTGAGCTTCGTTACCTGCTGTACTCGCGCCGCTCCGTCGTTCTCGGGTTGGTGCTTCTGGCTGGTGCGGCGACCGCGCTGCTGAGCTCGTCGAGCCATGCTCGAGCCAGCTTGGACACCTTCCAGGAGCGGCTGGGGACCTTCGAGCAGAACGGCCTGACCCTGGACCAGGCCCTTAGCGCCCCGATGAAGATCACCGTCTCGAACGGCGCTGAGACCATCGACAACCCCTTGCGGTACGACTTCCTGCGGTTGTCCGAGTCCGTGGGCGCGCTCGAGGGAGTGGCAGCGGTAGGCACAGCACTGGACTTCACCACCTTCATCATTGTTCCGCTCGCCTTCGCCATGCTGGGTGCGGGTGTGGCCAACGTGGACCGGTCGAGCGGCACCCTGGCCTTTCGCGCGTCGAGAGAACGTTGGACGGTCATCGTCGCGGCAAAGGTCCTCAGCCTGGCGCTGATCAGCGCGGCCGGTGCCCTGGTCATCGCTCTTGGTGGTGCGGCGGCGTCCTTGTTCACCCGAGGTGTGGCCGCTGACCTGCGCGAACAGATCGGACGTCAGCTCTTCGAGGTGGCGCCCGGGTCGATGATCGCGAAACTGGCCATGACTACTCTCGTGGCGACCTTCTTCGCCGTCGTCGGGTTCGTGGTGGGCGGGTTGACCAGATCGAGCTCGTGGCCGATGGTGCTGCTAGGGCTGGCTCTGTTCCTGCTGCCCTTCGCCTCGCGATGGGACCCCCGCAACGTGCTGGCGGTCTTGTCCCAGCGGGTCTACGACTTCTGGGGCCAGTTCGAGATGAGACCGCCGCTCGAACTGTCCTACGGGGCGGCGCTCCTCGTGCTGGTCGGCTACGGGCTCGTCCTCGCCGCCGGGGTGACGGTGCTGGCTAGGCGCCTGCCACTGCGGTGAGGCGTCGAGCGGACCGGCGATGACAGGTCGTCGGACGCGGGCACGTAGGCGGTCGTGGCACCGTTGGCCTCATGCATCGCGACGGCGACCAGCCCCCGGCCCGCCCGCGGGAGGTGGTCCGCCCGGCGGAGGAGGCACTGGCGGGCTTCGCACGGACCTGCCGCGCCGCTGGACTGCCGGTCACCCCGGACCGCAGCCGCGCCTTCATCCGCGCGGTCAGCAAGGTCGGGGTGGCCGAGCGGGACGGCGTCTACTGGGCCGGGCGGGCCACCCTCACCGCCGACGTCGAGCACATCAGCGTCTACGACCGGGTCTTCGAGGCCTGGTTCGACGGGGAGGCGCCGCGGCTGACCGGGCGGCGCCGCGCCGTCCCGCCCAAGCCGATCTCGGGACTGACCGACACCGCCGGCGGACGCCGCGAGGCCGATCCTGTCGAGCAGGTCGACGTGGTGCGGGCGAAGGCCAGCGATGTGGACGTGCTGCGCCACCGCGACGTCGCCGACCTGTCACCATCGGAGAAGGCGATGCTTGCAGCGCTGTTCGCCACTGTCCGTCCGGTGGCCCCGCGGCGCCGGGCGGTGCGCCGCCGCCGCAACCACAGAGGCGAGATCGATGTCCGCCGCACCCTGCGCGAGGAGCTGCGTCGCGGCGGCGAGGCCGGGCCGATCCGGTTCCGCCGCACCACCTCCCGGCCGCGCCGCGTCGTCCTGTTGATCGACGTGAGCGGCTCGATGAGCTCCTATGCCGACGCACTGCTTCGCCTGGCCCACGTCTGGGTGCGGGCCGAGCCCCGGCACACCGAGGTGTTCACGGTAGGTACCCGGCTGACCCGGATCACCCGGGCGCTGCGGACCCGGGAGGCAGAAGCCGCGTTGAAGGCCGCCGGGGAGCAGGTGCCGGACTGGTCGGGCGGCACCCGGCTCGGGGAGGTGCTCGCGGCGTTCACGACTCGGTGGGGTCAGCGCGGGATGGCACGTGGCGCCGTCCTTGTGGTCTTCTCCGACGGCTGGGAGCGCGGGGAAGTCAGCCTGCTCGTGGAGCAGATGCAGCGGTTGCGGCTGTTGGCCCATCGGGTGGTCTGGGTTAACCCGCACCGCGGCAAGGCGGGTTACCGTCCGGTGCAGAGCGGGATCGCGGCGGCCCTGCCCTATGTGGACGATCTGCTCGCCGGACACTCTCTGGCGACGTTCGCCGAGGTGGTGGACGTCGTCCGTGAGGCGTGAGCCGGGGTCCTTCAGGCCGACCCGGCGAGCGCTTCGTCTCCGTCGCCATCCAGGGCGAGTGATGCTGTCCCGCCCTGGTCCAGCCAACCCGCCTTGCAGGCCAAGGCGCCGAACTGGAAGCGGCTCGCCGCACCGAGGCGTTCGGACAAGGTGGCGACCTGTCGTCTCACGGTCCGGACCGACACGCCGAGGGCCTCGGCGACGTCCTCGTCCCGGTCGCCGCCATCCAGCATGCGCAGCAGGTGGCGTTCGGTGTCGCTGAGCATCCCCTCGGCCGGCAACCTCCGCCGGCCGAACGGGACGGCTCGGGCCCAGTGGGCCTCGAACAGCGCGACTAGCGCCTCCAGGGCGCGCGGGTCCCGCACCACGGCAGCACCCAGCTGGTCCTGTCCGGTCTTGAGTGGCAGGAGCGCGACCTCCCGATCGACGATGACCAGGCGTAGCGGCAGGGAGGCTACGGTGCGGTACTCGACTCCCAGCTGCGTCGCCTCCCGGACGTACTGTCTCGTCACCGGGTCGTGCGTAGCACTGATCAGGAACACCCCACGCACGCGGACCCCCCGGGCCCGTAGCGGACGGTTGCGTTCGGCCGCCGCGGCGAGGGACTGGCGTGGCTGCGCGCCGCCGGGGACCAGTGATGCGACCTCTGACCTCACCGCAGGGAGATGGGCGTCCATCCACGCCTGAACGGCCGCGGACCCCTCCAGGTGCTCGAGAGTTCTTGGGGCGCTTGTCTCCGTGCCGATCCGGGCGACGATCCGGTTCAGCCGCTGCTGCCGGACGGCAATCTCTGCCGTTGCCCGGGCGGCGCGCCGGCGCTCCTCGGCGATCAGAGCCATGAACTCGCTGGCGATGTCGTAGGCCTCGGGGCGCTCGTCCGGTTGGCGGTGTCCGCTCCTGGTCTGCCCCGTCATGGCAGCAACCCCCGGCGCACCGCCTGCGCACCGGCCTGGAAGCGGTCCCTCGCACCGAGTTGGTTCGCGATGTCGGCGATGAGCCGGGTGAGCGTCCGTGGCGATATCCCGGTGGCACGGGCGATCGCCTGGTCCTTGGCTCCGGCAGCCAGCAGCCCGAGGATCCTCTCCTGCTGAGGGCTCAGGGCCAGGCCGGGGACCGGTGCCGCGGCGACGAGGTCGCCGGGGTCGGTCCCGCTCGCGCCGTCCCAGATGACGTCGAACAGGCTCGTCACGGCGGTCAGCAGGGAAGGCTGACCGATCATGGTCACCTCGGTCTGGTCAGGCCTGCCCTCGGTGAGCACCAGGGCCGACGTGGAGTCGACCAGCGTCATGCTCACCGGGACAGCGGGCGTGAACCGCCATGCGACTGCCTGACCGGACAGCTCGGTCACGAGCCGCAGCCGCGCATCGTTGGCAAGCGCCTCGGTCAGCACCAGGCGGATCGTGACGCCCGTCTCGAGCGCCGAATTGAGGGCGGACACCGTGGTCTCGCTGTGGCTGAAGGCGCCGTACCAGGACTCGCCCAGGAGGATGGAGATCTCTCGGGTGGCTCGCCGCACGACGAGCTCGTGCTGGGCCCGGACGGAGGCCCACTCGACAGTCTCGACCTCGGACTGCTCGCCAGGGCTGGTCAGGCCCGCGAGGACTCCCACAACGGCACGAGTGGCGTTCTCCACCTCAGCCATCTGCTGCTGGAACTCCCACGCGGCGCGCTCTGCGATCAGCGCCAGGGCGATCTGAGGATCGGCGGCGTCCAGGACAGAGCTGTCCGGCATCGAGCTGCTGAGCAGCCCGGCTCGGGTCAAGGACTCGATCTCGGATTTGACCAGCCCGACCGGAAGTGCCAGGCGCTCTGCCAGCTGGGCCGTGGTCAGGTCGGCCTCGTGGACCAATCCGGCATAGACGGCGAGTGTCGTGTCCGTGATCTGCACCACACCCCCCGGTCCTGGCCGCCAATCTACGAGTGAATGGTACTCGTGCGCTCTCAGCGCAGCGGGGTCGGGCCGGACGTTGCCGGTCCCACCCCACCCCGTCCCACCAGCAATGCAGGGGCAGCAGGTGAGGCAGTTGCCGGAGCCCGCCGGAGCCCTCGGCGGGTCCATGGAGCCGAGCGGTGCGCATCCTGCGGTCGCCGGCCGAGGACGGAGCCGTCGCGGTCACGGCGGCCCACGACCGCTCCCGCGCGACGTCCACCTGGATCTGTCCGAACCGCAGCACCTCGTGGTGGCTGCCAAGGTGGGTGGGGGGACGCCCGACGTCGGGCGTCGTGGTGGGACCTGGGATGGCAGCGCTCGCGGCAGCCGTGGTCAGGACCTCGTATCGTCGGTCGTGGCGTGCTCATCGGGTTCCTTCCGGGCTCGGGCAGGTGGGCGCCTTCGCGATGCATGAGGAGACCGACCGTGCGTGAGGTCCTACGTGAGCTGCTCGGCTGGTGGCGCGAGGATCGCCCGGTGGGGATGGCCACGGTGGTCGCCACCTGGCGCTCGGCGCCCCGCCCCGCGGGCGCGTCTATGCTGCTCGGTCCGGACGGCGAGGCAGTCGGCAGCGTCTCCGGCGGCTGCGTCGAGGGCGCGGTCTATGAGCTGTCCGAGGAGGTCGTCTCCTCCGGCACACCGGTGTTGCAGCGGTACGGGGTCAGCGACGACGACGCGTTCGCGGTGGGGCTGACCTGTGGCGGCATCCTCGATGTCTTCGTCGAGCGGGTCGACGCCCAAGCCTTCCCCGAACTCGGCGCGGTCGCCGCCGACATCGACGCGGGCCGCCCGGTCGCGGTCTGCACGATCATCGAGCACCCTGATGCGTCGTTCCTCGGACGACGCCTGATCGTCGGGCCCGAGCAGCTGGCTGGTCCGCAGGAGCGCGAGCGGACGGACGCGGGTCAGTCGCGAGCGCCGTCCGCCCTCGGGTCAGAGCGCATCGACGCCGCCGTGACCGATGACGCCCGGGGTCTGCTCGCGGCCGGACGTTCCGAGACGCTCACCTACGGCCCGGACGGCGAGCGACGCGGCGAGGGGATGCGGGTGTTCGTGGCCGCCTTCGCGCCCAAACCGCGGATGCTCGTGTTCGGCGCGATCGACTTCGCTGCCGCGGTGGCCCGGATCGGAGTGTTCCTCGGCTACCACGTGACGGTGTGTGACGCGCGGCCAGTGTTCGCCACCCGCAGCCGGTTCGCCCAGGCCGACGAGGTGATGGTGGAGTGGCCGCACCGGTACCTGTCCGCTGAGGCCGAGGCGGGCCGGATCGACGCGCGCACCGTGCTCGCCGTCCTCACCCACGACCCGAAGTTCGATGTCCCGTTGCTGGAGGTGGCCCTGCGGCTGCCCGAGGTGGCCTACATCGGGGCGATGGGGTCGCGGCGCACCCACGAGGACCGGCTGAGACGGCTGCGCGAGGCGGGGATGACCGAGGCCGAGCTGGCGCGGCTGTCCTCACCGATCGGGCTGGATCTCGGGGCGCGCACGCCGGAGGAGACCGCGGTGAGTATCGCCGCCGAGATCATCGCGCTGCGCTGGGGCGGGGACGGCGGCCGGCTGGGCGAGCGGGAGGGCCCGATTCACCACACCGCGCAGCGATAACCGACCACGCTGGGCTAACGGTGGCCCACCCGCCGGTGGCACCGGCGTGGCCCACGGCATCCGCGACTGTCATCGCGGTAGCCGTTCTGTGCCCCTGTTCCAGCAGGGTCACACTGCACACACCGTGCCGACAGTGCGGTGAGGAGGATGACAGAGCGGTGCGGCCGGCCGACAGTGCGGCGTCGGAGCAACAGTGCGGCAGCCGGACGACAGTCGGCTACATGTAGATGTCGAGCTGGCCCTCGGGCGCCACCGGCGCGACGACGGCCGCGGCGGTCTGCTGCAGCTGTTCGACGGCGGGCCTCGCGGATTGCACCGCAGCGATCACCGCTTGGTCCGGGACCGGCTGGGGAAATGGCAGGGGCCCTCCGACACCACTCACGCTCATGGACCGGGTATCGGCAGGAACGCCGTCCGGCTGGTTCGACCACCTGGGTGACGCTGGTGCCGGGGCCGGCGGTGGCCAACGGCGACCACGCAGTCGACGGGAGTGGTTTGGCGCCGCCTGAGGCATCGGTTCGTCGAGCGTGCGCCGATGTCCGGGTCGTCCGGGTTGGGGCCCATCCGGGCGGGTGGAGCCACGGCGTCCGGTCCGCAGGCCGGAACCAGGAGTCTTGTGTTCCCCGCCACACTGGCGTTGGATCGCATCGGGGAACCGCTGCTGCCCGTGGCCGAGCGCCGCCGCAGACCAGGTCGATCTGGAGGACTGCATGAGCACCCGAAGAGTCACCGTCACCGTCGACGGCGTCGAGTACACCGACGACGTCGAACCGCGACTACTGCTCGTGCAGTACCTGCGAGAACGCCTCGGCAAGATCGGCACGGTCGTCGGCTGCGACACCAGCAACTGCGGTGCCTGCACGGTGCACCTCGACGGCGCCAGCGTGAAGTCCTGCTCGGTGCTCGCCGTCCAGGCCGACGGCGGCAGCGTGACCACGGTGGAGGGACTGGCCGACGGGGACGACCTACACCCGGTGCAACAGGCCTTCCACGAGTGCCACGCCCTGCAGTGCGGCTACTGCACCCCTGGGATGATCATGCAGGCCATCGACCTGCTGAACGACATCCCGAACCCGACCGAGGAGCAGATCCGCGAGGGCATCGAGGGCAACCTGTGCCGCTGCACGGGCTACCAGAACATCGTCAAGGCGATCCAGCAGGCGGCCGGCGCGGGATCGGCGACCGCTGCGAGCACGGGAGGTGCGGCGTGACCGCGACCGAGAGCACTGTCGAGGGCGCCGCTCCCCGTGAGTTCGGCAGGGCCCGCCCGCGCAAGGAGGACGCCCGGCTGATCACCGGCCGGACCCGCTGGACCGACAACATCACCCTGCCCGGCATGTTGCACCTGGGCATGGTACGAAGCCCCGTAGCGCACGGGCGGATCACCTCGATCGACACCAGCGGTGCCAAGGGCATGCCGAACGTGGTCAGGGTCTGGACCGGCCCGGAGCTCAAGGGGTCCGAGGTGGGCCTGCCCTGTGCCTGGCCGATCACCGCGGACCAGAAGGCGCCCACCCACCCGGCGATCGCCCAGGACCGGGTCGCCTTCGCCGGCGAGATCGTCGCGGTGATCGCGGCCCGCAGCGCGGCCGCGGCCCGGGACGCCGCCGAGCACGTCATCGTCGACTACGAGGACCTGCCCGTCGTCCTCGACATGGAGGAGGCGGTCAAGGACGGCGCCGAGCTCACTCACCCCGACCTCGGCACCAACGTCAGCGCCGTCTGGACCCTGGACTCGGCCGAGGGCGGCTTCGGCGGCGACGTTGACGAGGCGATCCAGGCGGCCCGCAACGACCCGGACGGCGTGGTGATCGAGCGTCGCTACCGCCAGCAGCGACTGATCCCGGCCTTCCTGGAGCCGCGCTCGACCGTGGTCGACCCGACGGGTGAACAGGTCACGGTGTGGTCGGCGACTCAGGTCCCCCACTTCGTGCGGGTCTTCATGGCCCTGGTGACCGGAACCCCCGAGCACAAGATTCGGGTTGTCGCCCCGGACGTCGGCGGCGGCTTCGGTGGCAAGCTCCAGTTCACCCCGGAGGAGGTGATCACCTTCCTGGTGGCCCGGGAGCTGCGCAAGCCGGTGAAGTACACCGAGTCCCGCAGCGAGTCCCTGGTCTCCGGCCACCACGGCCGCGACCAGGTGCAGCGGCTCACCCTGGTCGGCCGCAAGGACGGGACGATGACCGGGCTCAAGGTCGACCTGCTGACCGACATGGGTGCCTACCTCGGTCTGGTCACCCCGGGGATCCCCGTGCTCGGCGCGTGGATGTTCAACGCCATCTACAAGCTGGCCGCCTACCGGTTCAGCACGACCAACGTGTTCACGAACAAGACCTGGACCGACGCCTACCGCGGCGCCGGCCGGCCGGAGGCGACCTGTGCGATCGAACGCCTGGTCGACACCTTCGCGCGTGAGGTGGGTATGGACCCGTTGGCGGTGCGCGAGAAGAACTGGATCACCCACGAGGAGTTCCCCTTCGACACGGTCGCGGGCATGACCTACGACTCGGGCAACTACGAGGCGGCCACCGCCAAGGCCGTCGAGATGTTCGACTACGAGGGTCTGCGGCTCGAGCAGGAGGAGCGCCGCCGGCGCAAGGACCCGGTCCAGCTCGGCATCGGCATCTCGACCTTCACCGAGATGTGTGGCCTGGCGCCGTCCCGGGTGCTCGGCGCGCTGTCCTACGTCGGCGGCGGCTGGGAGACCGCAGGCGTGCGGATGCTGCCCACCGGCAAGGTCGAGGTGGTCACCGGGACCAGCCCGCACGGGCAGGGCCACGAGACGGCCTGGAGCCAGATCGTCGCCGACCGGCTCGGGGTGGCGTTCGAGGACGTCGAGGTGCTGCACGGTGACACCCAGGTCGCCGTCAGAGGTCTGGACACGTACGGGTCGCGGTCGCTAGCGGTCGGTGGCATCGCGGTCGCGATGGCCGCCGACAAGGTGATCGAGAAGGCCAAAGTCATTGCGGCCCACCAGCTCGAGGCCGACCCGGGCGACCTGGAGTTCACCGACGGCCAGTTCACCGTGCGGGGAACCGACACCGGCATGGCCATCGGCACGGTGGCCTTCGCCTCCTTCGACGCGCACAACCTGCCGGACGGCGTGGAGCCCGGCATCGACTGCGAGGCCACCTTCGACCCGGTGGACTTCTCCTTCCCGCACGGCACCCACCTGTGCGCGGTGGAGGTGGACACCGAGACCGGCAAGTCGACGATCCGCAAGTACGTCTGCGTCGACGACATCGGCAAGGTGCTCAACCCGCTGATCGTCGAGGGGCAGGTGCACGGCGGCCTGGCCCAGGGCATCGCCCAGGCGTTGTACGAGGACGCCAGGCACGACGAATACGGCACCCTCACCACCGGCACGCTCGTCGACTACACGATTCCGTCGGCAGCGGACCTGCCCTCGTTCATCACCGACCGCACCGAGTCGCCGTCGACCACGAACATGCTCGGGGTCAAGGGCGTCGGGGAGGCCGGCACCATCGCCTCGACCCCGGCGGTGCTCAACGCGGTCGTCGATGCGCTGCAGCCGTGGGGCGTCGACGACATCGACATGCCCTGCACGCCGATGAAGGTCTGGCGTGCCATCCAGGCCGGCCAGTCCGGTTCGACCAACGGAGGTGCGGCGTGATCCCCGCTGAGTTCGACTACGAGGCACCCACCACGGTCGAGGACGTCGTGACGCTGCTCGGCGGCGATGGCGGTCGGGAGGTGAAGGTCCTGGCCGGCGGGCAGAGCTTCCTGCCGGTGCTGAAGATGCGACTGGCCTCACCCGACCTGGTCGTCGACCTGGGCCGGATCCAGGGGCTGCGCGGCGTCCGCGACAACGGTGACGTGATCGTCATCGGGGCGATGACCACCCACGACGAGGTCACCCGCAACCCGCTGATCCGCCAGCACGCGCTGCTGCTGTCGCTGGCCGCGGAGACGGTCGCCGACCCGCAGGTGCGTCACCGCGGCACCTTCGGTGGATCCCTCGCCCACGGCGACCCGGCCGGCGACATGGGCGCTGCCGCGCTGGCCCTGGACGCGGAGATGGTCATTGCCGGGCCGACCGGTCGGCGCACGGTGAACGCCCTGGAGTTCTTCCAGGACCTGTTCACCACTGCGGTCGGGCCGGACGAGCTGCTCGTGGAGATTCAGGTGCCCAAGCACACCGGGTGGGGGGCGCACTACGAGAAGCTCACTCACACCGCGCAGACCTGGTCGATCGTCGCGGTGGCGGCGGCCGTCCGAGTCGACGCCGGGGTCATCGCCCAGGCCAGGGTGGCCCTGACCAATATGGGTCTGGTGCCGCTGCGGGCCAGCCAGGTGGAGGCGGAGCTTGTCGGCAAGCCGGCCACGGACGCCGCGATCTCCTTCGCCGCCTCGCTCGCCGCCGAGGGGGCCTCGCCGATGGCCGATGCCAACGCCGACGAGGAGTACCGGCGGCACCTGGCGCAGGTGCTCACCAAGAGGGCGGTCGCGGCGGCCGCGGGCTGAGGTTGCCCAGCACACCAGCACACCCAGCGCCTCCAGCCCACTCGGCTGTAGGCACCACCCGTAGCCGAGGCTCGGCGTCCTGTGCTGGGGGCAGCGACCACCGCGGTGCACAGTGATCTTCACGGTGGGTGTGAAGATCACTGTGTGCGGGACCTGTTGTTATGGCGACCACCGCGGCGCACAGTGACCTTCACGTGGGTGTGAAGATCACTGTGTGCGGGACCTGTTGTTATGGCGACCACCGCGGCGCACAGTGACCTTCACGGTGGGTGTGAAGATCAGCGTGTGCGGTGGTCACGCCTGAGTCGAAGCGTCATGCCCCAGTGTGGAGATCAGCGTGTCGTCGGGTGGTCGCGCAGCAGCGGTGGCAGCGGGTCGTGGTGGACGACGGCCAGTCCGGAGACCGCCCGAGTCAGGACGACGTAGAGCCGGCGTAGGCCAGTGCGCTCGTCGGGCTCGGCGGCGGCGATCGCGGCCGGCTCGACGACGACGACGTGGTCGTACTCCAGGCCCTTGGCGGTTTGTGCCGCCACAACGGTGACCCGGGGCAGTGGCGTGTCCTCCTCGCCCAACGCGGCATCGAGCAGCGCCTCGGCGGCACCGTCCGCGCTCTCATCGGACGCCCCGGCCACCAGGTGGTCCACACCGTAGGCGTCCAGCGCCGCAGTCGCCTGCACGACCTGGGCGTCGGCGACGATCACACCGATGGACCCTTCGTGGTCCAAAGCGGCCCGGACCGCCTCAGCCGACTGCGTCCACAGCTGGCCGGCATCTGCAACCTCCTGCAGTGCAAGCGTTCCGGGGTCGTCGCGCACCGACGTCGCGGGCGTGAGGTCGGGGGCGATGGCGGGCAGCAGCCGGCTGGCGAAGTCGATCACGGCGGACGGGACCCGGAAGCCCCGGTCGAGCACCTCCACGACGGCACCCGGGTGCCCGAGGTGGCCCAGGGACTCCCGCCACGACGGAGTCGCCCAGGCAGTGGTGCCCTGCGCGATGTCGCCGAGCACCGTCACCGACCCGGTCGAGCAGCGCCGTCCGACCGCGCGCAGCTGCATCGCGGACAGGTCCTGCGCCTCGTCGAGCACCACGTGGCCCAGGCTCGCCGTGCGGTGCAGCAGATCAGCCAGCTCGTCGAGCAGGACGGCGTCCGCGACCGACCACCGGGCCGAGCCGGGGCTGCGCGGCGGGCTGGCCCACAGCAGCAGCTCCTGCTCGGCCTCCTCGAGGACCCCGTCGGCACACCCAGCGAGAAAGGCGGCGTCGGACAGCAGTCGGAACAGCACCGCGGCCGGTCGCAGGGCCGGCCACACGCCGTCCACGTACTGCCTCACCTCGCGGCTGCGGGCCACCGCGTCCTGCACCCTGTCGTCCGGTGAGTCACCGGCGGCCTCCATCCGTACCAGGACGGCGTGGGCCAGCCGCTGCGGCAGCATCTGACGGGCCGCCGCGTACCGGACCCCGCGCCCGCGCAGCTCCGCGACGATGTCGCCCGCCTCGGACGTCGGCACCCGCCAGCGCCGCGAGCCGCGGGGCAGCACCAGGGTCTGCGCCGGGCGGACGACGTGGCTCCACACCGCCCGGCGCGCCACCTCGGCCAGCCGTGCATCGCCCTTGAGCCTGGCCCGTTCGACCTCTTCGGCCGCGGGCGGGCGGGGCGTCCGGCGCCCACCCGTGGCGCCGGGCTGGACCAAAGCCTGCACCGTGGTGTGCCGGACCTGGATCTCGCCCAGGCTCGGCAGCACCGCCGCCACGTGTCCCAGGAACGCGGCATTGGGCCCGACCACCAGCACCCCGGCCCGGGACAGCCGGTCCCGGTGGGCGTACAGCAGCCATGCCGCGCGATGCAGCCCCACCGCCGTCTTGCCGGTGCCCGGGGCCCCCTGGACACACACCGAGGCGGCCAGGTCAATCCGGACGATCTCGTCCTGCTCGGGCTGGATGGTCGCGACGATGTCGCGCATCGGTCCGACGCGAGGTCGTTCGATCTCGCGGGTCAGGATGGCGCTGTGCCGGTCCTCGGGTCCGGCGTCGCCGTCCGCGGCGTCGGGAAGCAGCTCGTCCTCATAGGCGGTGAGCTGGCCGCCCTCGACGCCGAACCGGCGCCGGCGCCGCACCCCCATCCGCCGGCCCGGCGCGGCGCGGTAGAAGGCGCGGGAGACCTCGGCGCGCCAGTCGACGACGATCGGGTCGCCGTCGGCGTCGGCGACGTGACGCCGTCCGACGTAACAGCGTTCGCCGCCGTCGTGGTCGGTGCGCCCGAAGAACAGAGCGGTGCCCGGGTCGTCGACGAGCGCAGCGGCCCGGCGGTGCAGGGTCGCCGCCAGGTACTCGCTCGAGACCCGGTCACCGCCCTGGACGGACAGGGCCAGGGTGCGCTCCCGCATCCGGGCCAGGTAGGCACGGGCCTGTTCCAGGTAGGCCTGCTCGGCCGCCAGGGTCGGGTCGCTGGCGGGGTCGACGACCGGGTAGGCGGCGGTGGGCACGAGCAGCCACGCTACGCCGGACGCCGCCCGGTCTCGACCGGGTATCCGGACGGCGCGCCGTCCCCGCTGTGGTCCCTGCGGACGTCAGTGCGCGAACATCGCGGCGGTCGCCGACTCCACCTCCGCGTACTGTCGGCCGGCGACGGCCAGCGCCTGCTGGATGTCCTCCAGGCTCGCCCGGACCCGTTCCTGAGTGGCCTGCCAGTCGCTGACCACGCTCTGGAAGGACGTCGCCGCCTGCCCGCGCCAGCTGCCCTGCAGCTCGAGCAGGTGACGCATCATCCGGTCCACCTCCTCGCGAACCTGTTGCGCGGACGCCTGGATGGCGGAGCTGGCCTGGATCACCTGCGCGCTGTCGACCTCGTATCTCATCGGTGTTCTCCCCTCTCCCGCCGTGGTCGGCGGTGCCCCGCCCGTCGGGGCAGGAGCAGGCTGACAGCCCCCGGCACGCCGATCCCGGGTTGTCCACAGGTGTACCTATCCGGTCCTCGTCCACAGGCGGTCGGGTCGTCACGGCGGCGACATCGCGACCCACGACAGCCAGGACGACGACCAGCGGCGACCAGCACGGGGAACGATGCCGGACAGAGCGTCCCGGACTGTGTCAAGAGGATGTCACCCACACCAAAGCCCGCCTTATTCGTCACTTCGTTCGCGCTTAGCGCGCCCGTCCCTAGCGTTCCGAGCATGAAGACCCGCGCCCGACGCCGTCTGGCTGTCGTCCTGCCCGCCGCCGCTGCCATCCTCGGGGTGACCGCGGTCCAGTCCGGAGCCGCCGAGGCCTGTGGCCGGTGGCTGTTCGGGGAGGGCTCGCGTCAGACCGAAACGGCGCAACCCACGAAGCGACCTGCCGCGGTCTCGCCGGGCTACCAGGGCAAGGCCGACCGGGTCCGTCCCCGGGTGCTGGTCGTCGAGGACGGTGCCGAGCTCGGTGCCGTGACCGGCCGGTTCCTCCTGGGCGGGTCGCGGTCACTGCCGAAGGACGCGCGAGTCGTCTTCTCGGTGAAGGGACCCGCGTCGGTGTCGGTGATGGACGGCAAGGCGCCGTTCGCGGTGCGTATCGACCCGCGCCGGATGAACCTCGTCGACGGTGAGTACTCGGTGTCCACCCGGGTGGATGGTCAGTCCGCCGCCCATGCCGTGGCCAGCCTGACCATCAAGGCCGGCGTCCGGACCAGCAAGCCCCACACCACCAAGGCGGCCAAGCCGGCCCCGACCACCACGCGACCGGCGTCGGACTCGAGCACCACCGAGGCACCCAAGCCCGAGGTGACCACGTCTCAGCCGGTCCCCGAACAGCGCACGGTGACCACGGCGACGCGGCAGCCGGCGCCGACCTCGAGCACCACCACCGAGGCGCCCAAGCCCTCGGAGACCGCCACGCAGCCCAAACCCACCGCCACCCAGGCACCGGTCGGGGGTGAGGCGGCCGAGGTCGTCCGGCTGACCAATGAGCAGCGCGTGGCCAACGGCTGCCCAGCGCTGACGGTGAACGGGGCGCTGACCCGCGCCGCGCAGGGCCACAGCGAGGACATGGCGGCGAGGAACTACTTCGAGCACACCAACCTCGACGGGCTGTCGCCGTTCGACCGGATGAAGGCGGCGGGCTACAGCTATCGGATGGCCGCCGAGAACATCGCCGCGGGCCAGCGCACTCCACAGGCTGTGGTGACCGGCTGGATGAACAGCTCCGGGCACCGGGCCAACATCCTCAACTGCGGCCTGAGCGAGATCGGGGTGGGTGTCGCCAAGGGTGGCAGGTACGGCATCTACTGGACGCAGAACTTCGGCACCCCGAGGTGAGTCGTCTCTGAGCCAGCATGACGGCGGTGCTCAGTCCGGCATCCGGCTGAGCGCCGCCATCACGTCTGCGGGCCGGGTCGCCGGGTTGACGAACGCCAGCCGCAGCACGGTGCGGCCCTGGAAGGTCGTCGGCAGGCACAGGATCACCCCGTCCAGGGCCATCCGCCGGGACCAGGTCCGGTAACGCTCCTCGTCCCAGCCGACCCGCTCGAACAGCAGCACGGTGAGGTCGGGTTCGCGCAGCAGGCGCAGATGCGGGGCCTGCCGGATCGCCGCGGCCACCTCGCGCGCGGTGGCCAGGGTCTGCTCCACCGCCTGGACGTAGCGGTCCGTGCCATGGGTGGCCAGGCTGAACCAGAACGGCAGGCCCCTGACCCGTCGGGAGAGGTGGATCGCCAGGTCGGAGGGGTTGGGCGCCTCCCGGTCGATGACGTCGAGGTAGGACGCGGTCTGGGTGTGCGCCGCCCGACCGGCGGCGCCGTCCCGGTAGATCAGTGCGCAACAGTCGTACGGCGCGAACAGCCACTTGTGCGGATCGACGATCATGCTGTCTGCCCGCTCGATCCCGGCGAAGGCGCCGCGCACGGACGGCGCGCACAACCCGGCGCCGCCGTAGGCGCCGTCCACGTGCAGCCAGATCCCGAACTCGGCGCACACGTCGGCGATCGAAGCGAGGTCGTCGACGATGCCCTCGTTGGTCGACCCGGCCGAGGCGACGACGGCGAAGACGCTGCCGGGCTCGTCGAGCTCGGCCAGCCGGGCCCGCAGCGCGGGCCCGGTGAGCCGCCCGGCGTCGTCCACGTCGATGTCGACGACCGCGACGTCCAGGACGTCGGCCGCGCCGCGGATCGAGGAGTGCGCGCTGGCCGCGCAGCAGAGCTTCCAGCCGGTCATCGGGCGGCCGCGGGTATGACGGGCTGATGCCCGGGCGGCGTGCAAGGCCGACAGGTTGCCGAGGGTGCCCCCGGCGACGAACACACCGGCGGCGCTGTCCGGCCACTCCAGCAGCGAGATCAGCCAGGCCAGGGCCTCGTTCTCGGCGAAGATCGCCCCGGCGCCGGCCTCCCAGATGCCACCGAAGATGTTCGCCGCGCTGGTCGCCGCGTCAAAGGCGACGGCGGCCCAGGTCGGGGCGGCCGGGATGTAGGCCAGGTTCATCGGGTCGTCCTGGGCCCGAGTCGCCGGTGCCAGCACCTCGGCGAAGATCGACAGCGCCCGGTGCCCGCCGATCCCCTCCGCCGTGACGGTCGGACCGGCGGCGCGGGCCAGAGCGGAGGCGGTCCGAGCGGTCGTCTTGGGGTCGCCGGGTCGGACCGCACGGTTGCTGGCCCAGTCCAGGACCTCTCGGGCGATGGGTCCCTCCTCGCCCCAGACCGCTGTCGCTGATGATGTCAGGTGAGTGGACGCAGTCATGGTTCTACGGTCGGTCTATGCGGCGAAATGCTCAAGATACTGCGAAGATTATGAGCATTGTGCTCAGTATCTCCCTCGTGAGGCGGGGCGAGGTGTGACACGATG
Source organism: uncultured Actinomycetota bacterium (assembly GCA_963724535.1). Classification (GTDB taxonomy): domain Bacteria; phylum Actinomycetota; class Actinomycetes; order Actinomycetales; family Kineosporiaceae; genus JADJPO01. The sequence continues at coordinate 12,547 of CAVRVD010000023.1, read as the reverse complement.
CGCAGGTGCGCCAGCTCGACCGGACCGACGCCCGTATCCTTCGGGCGCTGGACGACGATCCGTCGGCCACCGTGGTGGCTCTGGCCCGTCGGTTGGACCTGGCCCGCAACACGGTGCACGCCCGGTTGCGGGTCCTCGAGGAGTCCGGTGTCCTGCATCGGGTCTCCACCCGGGTCCGGGCGCAGGCGCTGGGCCACCCGGTGGTCGCGTTCGTCACCCTGACCATCGCCCAGGGCGACATCGAGGAGATCACCGCAGAGCTGTCCCAGGTGCCGCAGATCCTGGAGATGCACGCCACCACCGGCGACGGAGACATTCTCGCCAAGGTGGTCGCCCGCGACCCCGCCGACCTGCACCGGATCACCCGTCGCCTGCTGGACTGCCCGTCAGTGGTTCGCACCTCGACCGCGATGGCCGTTCTCGAGCTGGTCCCGCCGCGGACGGCGCCACTGCTCGACGAGCTGGCCGTCGGCTGATCCGGGGTCCGGCGTGGCGCTACTGATCGACCCACCTCGCTTCGCGGCCCACGGCCGGAGGTGGTCCCATCTGGTCAGTGACGTCTCGTTCACCGAGCTGCACGCCTTCGCCGCCGCGCTCGGCCTGAACCGGCGGATGTTCGAGGGCGACCACTACGACATCCCCGAGGAGCGCTACCACCAGGTGGTCGCCGCCGGTGCCGTCCCGGTGGACAGCCGCGAGCTGCTGCGCCGTCTCCGGGCGGCCGGGCTGCGCCGGCCCAAACGCCGCGGCGAGACGGTTCTGGCCAGCCATGACCTGGCCGACGGCGGTCGCCTCGACACGGTGCTGTCCCGGCTGCCGGCGGCGGCGTCCCCGGCGCAGCCCGACCACCTGCTCGTGGTGTGGCACGCCGTCCGGCTGCTCGTGCACGTCACGGAGAACGAGGTCCAGCTGCCCCGGACGCCGTGGCGACCGGTCGCCGACGGCGCGGCGGTGTCGGCGGTGGGGCCGCTCGGCCTGGTGGTCCGCCGAGGCCCCAGGGGCGTCATCCGCACCGTCCAGGAGGTGCTGCTCGTCGAGAGCCGCGACGGTGCGCGGCCCCCGTGGCCGGAGCTGGACGGCGCCGTATGGCGGCCCGTGGACGGGGTGGTCGCCGCCCTGCCGTCCTGGCTGGCCCCGTTGGTGGCGCGCCTGGACGGGTGAGCCCACGGCTGAACCGGCGCCGATCGATACGGCACCATGACGTCATGCCCGCCCCGTCCGACCCTGCCCCGCTTGACCCGGACCTGTCCGACCCGGACCTGTCCGACCCGGACCTGTCCGACGCTGGTGGGCAGGGGCCGGCCGTGACCACGCAGCGGCGTGCGCCCCGACGGCGGCTGCGTCGGGTGCTCGCCGCCCTGGTGATGGTCGCCGCGTTGACCGTGGCCGCCCTGGCCGCGGTGTCCTGGCACTTCTCGAACGTGGCCACGGAGGTCTCGCACGTGGTCACCCTGGACACCGTCGCCACCCCCGCCGGACCCGGTCGGGTGCGCCTACCGCGGGAGCACTACGAGATGCTGCCCGGTCGGTATGGGCTGATCTGGGACGGTGGGTACGGCGAGCTGGGTCCGGTGCTGGCCGACGACGAGCGCACCGTGGTCCGGTCCCTCACCCCGACCGCGGGCTCACTGGCGCTCCCGCTGCCGGCCCGGATCGACCTGTACGCCTTCGACGGTGACCCGAGAACCGCACGCGGACTGGACTTCTCAGAGGTCTCCGTGCCGGGGGAGCTCGGCGGTCTGCCGGCCTGGTACGTGCCGGCCGTGCGGACCGGCATCGGCGACGCCGGCCGCACCTGGGTCGTGTTCGTGCACGGCCGCGGCGGTGACCGCCGGGAGGCGTTGCGCTACCTGCCGGTATGGCATGTCGCAGGGCTGCCGGTGCTGGTGGCCACCCACCGCAACGACCTCGGTGCGCCGGCGGCACCGGACGGGCGCAACCACCTGGGCGAGTCCGAATGGCGCGACGTGGAGGCCGCCGTCCGGTACGCGCTGGACGCCGGGGCCCGAGACGTGGTGCTGGCCGGCGAGTCGCAAGGCGGTGCGCTGGTGCTCCAGACCCTCGACCGCTCCGAGCTGCGCGACCGGGTCCGGGGGCTCGTCCTGGACTCGCCGGTGCTCGACTGGTGGGACGTGTTCGTCCACCAGGGTGGCGAGATGGGCCTTCCGGCGCCGCTGAGCCGGCTTGCAGGCTGGACCCTGGAGCGGCGGATCGGGATCGACCTGGACCGCTACGACTGGGTGCGCCGGGCCGAGGAGCTGCGGCGTCCCGGTGCTGCTGTTCGCCTCCGACGACGACACCTACGTGCCCAACGGGCCGGCCCTGCGCCTGGCCCAGGCGCGGCCCGACCTGGTCACCCTGGTGAACACTCCGGGCGCCGACCACGTCCGCAGCTGGAACGTCGACCCCGAGGGCTACGAGCGGCAGGTGCGCTCGTGGCTCACTGATGTCGTTGCCGTACAGTCGGTCTCACGGGTGGCCAGCTGATCTGTCCGGCGAGGCGGGGTGCAGCCGGGCCAGCTCCGCGGTGACGTTGCGGCGGGCCGCCCGCTCCCACCGCGCCCGAGCTGCCTCGGTGTGGAACAGCGTCGGTGCCCGGAGCAGCTCGGCCAGCACCGCGGTGCGTCCGGCGGCGAACAGCGGCTGGGGCACGTCGGCGTACTCGGCCCGGACGGCATCGGCGTAGGCGGCGTACTCGGCGGGGTCGGCGGCGAGGACGGCCAGGTCGGCGTCGGCGAGCAGCGCGCCGTCCGTGTCATCCTCGCCGACCCGGTGGTCGGCGGTCATCCGGACCAGACGGACCACCTGGTCGACGGCCGGCGCCGGGACCAGCAGGGCGGTCAGCACCTGCGCAGCCAGTGCCGCGCTGGCCTGCTCGTCCGCGCCGGGCGCCCCGGCGTAGACCGCGTCGTGGAACCAGGCGGCCAGCTCCACAATGGCGGGCGGGCGGCCCTCGGCCAGCACGTCGAGCGCGGTGAGGACCGCGACCAGGTGGGCCAGGTGGTGGTAGCGCCGGTGCGGCTCGGCCCACCGCCGCAGTAGATCGTCGCCGGCGTGCGCGACGGCGTCGGCGGGGGCGGTGGCTCCCGCGGTGTGGACGGCGAGCCGCCACCGTGCGGGCAGATCCGCTCCCCCCACCGCCTCAGCCGCCGAGCCGCCCATCGGACCACGATAGGGCGGCCCGGGTGATGGCGGCGTTGTCGGCCAGCACGGCCAACCAGGCATTGGTCCGTTCGGCGTTGGTCAGGTCCTGCCAGTGCCCGAACAGTCCGGTGGCGTCCCCCAAAGGCAACCGGCCCTGCCACTGGTGGATCTCCAGGGTCAGCGAACACCGGCCGGGCGCGGCGTGCCGCAGAGCGTCGAGGATGGCGACGAGGCCGGGCACGCCGAACATGCCGTCCAGCCCGGCGCGGCCGTCATGGGTGAACGGCAGCGGCAGCCGGGTCAGGAACGAGAAATGGTCGGCCAGGCCGCCGACCAGTGGGTGTCCGTCATGCAGGTGGGCGTGAACGGGCAGGCCGAGGCCACCGACGCCGGCCACCAGGTCGAGCAGGTCGGCCCTGCCGCCGGCCACCGCCTCCTGGACCTCGCCGATCAGGTCGGGCAGCCGTCGGTCGGTCACGGTCAGCTCGGCCAGGTCGGGCCGTGAGGTGTCGTCGACGTGGTGGCGGGCGAAGTGACGCCGGGCCTGGCGGATGCCGACGTGACCGGTGTCCAGGCACAGCCCGACCCGCTCGGTGCCGGTCAGCTGCTCGCCCACCGAAAGGAACTCCTCCGGGAGCAGGCCGACCGCGTATTCGAGGAACAGCCGCGCCGGCCCCGACTCGACCAGGACGGCGTCCAGCCCGGCGGCGACCTGCCGCACCGCCTCGAGCCGGTGCGGGAAGTGCCGCCGGTCGTGGACGACGAAGCCGCTCACCCGACTGCCCGCATGACGGACCAGTGCCTCGACCCGGTCCGCTCCGGCCGGGTCCAGCAGGTCGAGGTCCCGCGGCAGGTGGACCATCGGCGTGGCTGCCGCCTGTGGCGTCCAGGCGAGCATCCGGTCCAGTTCCTCGCTCGAGCCGGCGTAGGTCTCTGCGGCCAGCGCGGACTGCTCGAACCGCAGCCGGGCCAAAGCCAGCAACGCGTCGTCCCCGGCCACGCGCCGCCCGAACAGCGCGCGCAGGGGGACGGCGTCGCCGCCGGCCTCAGCCGACATCGGGCAGCCTCACCACGTGGACGGACTGCTCGACCCGGCGCCGCCGGGCCGAACGGCGCCGCCTGCTGCGGTCTGAGACCAGGGCCAGGGTGGCGTCGTCCAGCCAGGTCACCCCTTCGACGGCGTCGTAGCGGACCCGCCGGCTGCGCGGGAAGCGGTACACGGTTCCGGCCCCGACCACCTGCCAGGCCGTTTCGGCCAGCACGCCGACCCACAGCGCCGAGGACCGCTGCGACACCACCGCGATCCGCCGGTCGCGCACCGCGATCCCGCTGCAGTCGGCGAGGCCGACGTCCGGCAGCCGCATGGTGTCCACGACCCGCCAGCCACCGCTGTCATGCTCGGCGAGCACCTCGACGCGTCCGCCGCCGTGGGCGGGCTCATGCAGTGCCAGCAGATGAGTGCGGCCGTGCCGGCGCACACAGCACAACCCTTCCAGGCCCTTGTTCGACCGCTCGACCGGCACGTCCACGATGCTCCAGCGCACCGGACGTAGGTCGCCGTCCAGCTCGTGGATCCAGGGGCGGAACCGGCCGTCCGGGTGCGGCGCCGACTCGACCACGGCGAAGTACCGCTGGCCGTCGCTGGCGATGCCCTCGTAGCCTGCGTGCTCGGCAGCCGCCTGCAACCGCGGCACCAGGTCGGTGCCGGGATGACCGGGCACCAGGCTTGGGTCGAGACGGGCGATGTCCGGCATGTTGTCGAAGACCACCACCAGCCGACCGTCGGCGTGTACGACACCGCTGGCCTCGAGCCGGTTGCCGCTCTCGGGCAGCAGGTCGGACAGCTTGGCCTCACGCAGCACCCGGGTCACCTCCATCGCCGTCCGCCGCCGATCAGGCCGGTCCGGTGCCGCCCGCACCGCCGACTCCGCCGGTCTCGGCACGTCGGGCCGCCGCCAGCTGCTGGCGCGCCCGGTCGTGTCGCATCCGCAGGTAGTGATGGATGCCGAGGACGAAGGTGTCACCGTGGCGCAGCTCGTGTTGACGGTGGGCGTTCTGGTAGACCTCGTCGTTGGTGTACTGGCGCCCGGTGAAGGGCTGGCCGTGCGGGGTGTCCGACTCGAGGTAGGCACCGGTCGCCACCCGCTGCCACAACCCGCCGCCGTCCAGGCCGATCATGGCGTCGACCTTCGCGGGGGCGAAGGTGTCTGCCAGCAGCATCTCGAGCGTGTCGAGGTAGGAGCGGCGCAGCTCGGTGTTGCGCAACACGTTCTGCATCAAGGGGATTGCGGTGCGCTTGTCGCTGTTCGAGCCGTTGAAACGCCAGTACGGGCCGGTGCTGGCCGGCCAGTCGAGCAGGTCGGTGTACTGCCAGGACACCCCGAAGTAGTCGATGCCGAAGCTGTTGTCGTAGTCCCACGGGATGAAGGTGAAGTACGGGTCGTCGACGGGTGAGCCGCCTGGGCGACCGTGGTTGTACAGGTAGTAGTTGGCCGGGGTGGCGAAGTAGTTGTCCCAGGAGCCGGCCAGGACGTTGACCGCCGCCCAGCGCAGGAAGGCCTGGACGTCGAACACCCCGGTCACGGCGTCGGCGTAGGCGTCGGTGTCGAACCGCTCCGGTCCGCCCGGGATCCCGCTCGCGTCGACCACTCGGACGAGGTGGGCCAGGTCGTCGTAGGTCTCCGCGCCGGGATGATCCGACCACGAGCCCACCAGGCGATAGGTCTGGTCCGCCGGGTCCGGGCTGATGTACTGCCGGCCGCTGTCGTCGCCGTCGGGTCCGACGCGATGCTCCAGGGTCGCCGGGCCGAGGCTGCCGCAGTACATCTTGTAGAGGTTGCCGCGCACCGGCCCGGGGAAGTGGCTGCGCAGGAACGAGCGGTCGACCTGCTCGATCAGGGCGAACAGCCCCAGGTAGCGCCCGTTGATCCCCAGCCGTGCGTAGCTGTGCCGTGAGGCCACCACCCCGGCGACTCGGAACGCGTTCCAGGCCAGTGACTCACGCATCTGGGAGGCGTCGTTGTACATCGACTTGAGGTTCAACGTCTCCATCCCGGCGATCCGGTCCTCGCCCACCTCCAGGTCGACCTTCCAGGACCGCTTCGGCGCCGACAACGTCCGGTTGCCGCTGTGTCGCAGCGCGAATCCCGCGGTGTCGAGCTGCGCCGAGTCGGTCGGCGGCAGGTGCCGCGCGTCCCCGGCGGAGATCGCCGCCAGCCGGAGCCGGGCGCCGTCGGGGGCGCGCACCCATTGCCTGATCGGTTCGCTGGGCCGGACCAGGTGGTCCGGCCAGCCGGTCACCTCGACCATGGTCATGTCGGTGTCGAAGAAGGCGTCCCGCCTGGCCCTGGCGCCGCCGCGTTCGGCGGTCTCGGTGCCCTGCGGTGCCACGGTGGTGCTGGTCATCCTGACCTCCCTGCCCGGCTCCCACGGCCGGCGCTCACCTGATGGAGGAGGCGACCACGCCGGTGATACATCCTCCAACCGACAAGAGTGGCCCCGCGCACGGACTTGTGGAAGTCCGCGCGCGGGGCCTGGTGGTCCCGGGCTGGGAACAGGGGTCAGCCGGTGGGACGCACCGCCAGGGTGACCGCGATCTGCTGGGTGTTCCCGTCGCGCACCACGGTCAGGGTGACCTGTTCGCCGGGCCGGGCGGCCCGCACCCGCGCGATCAGGGACTCGGCGCCGTCCAGCGGCTCGCCGTTCAGCGCGATCACGGCGTCATCGGCGCGTAGCCCCGCCGTGGCGGCCGGCGTGTCCGGCGACACCTCGGCGACCAGGGCGGCGCGGCGCTGCGCGCTGTCGGTCTGGACCACGCCATCGGTGAGGCCGACGCCCAGGTAGGCGTGCTGCACCGTGCCGTTGTCCATCAGTTCCGAGGCGACGGTCATCGCCTCGTTGGCCGGGATGGCGAAGCCGAGCCCGATGCTGCCGGCCGAGCCGCCGAGCGAGGAGCCGAGCGAGGCGATGGAGGAGGTGATGCCGATCACCCGGCCCTGGCCGTCGACCAGGGCACCACCGCTGTTGCCGGGGTTGACGGCGGCGTCGGTCTGGATCGCGTTGGTCACGACTGGCTCGCTGCGCGTGCCGCCGAACTGGTTCTGCTGCTCGCCGCTGGTGGTGACCGGTCGGTCCAGGGCGCTGACGATGCCTGTGGTCACTGTGTCGGACAGACCCAGCGGGTTGCCCAGAGCCATCACCGGGTCGCCGACCCGGACCGCCTCGGAGTCGCCGAAGGTGGCCGGCTTGAGGTCGCTCGGCGGGGTCCCGATGTCGATGACGGCCAGGTCCGTCGACGGGTCGGTTCCGACGACGGTCGCCGCGTAGCTGCGTCCGTCGGAGAGCACGATGGAGATCTCGGCGCCGCTGCCGGCGGCCGCCACGACGTGGTTGTTGGTCAGGACATGGCCCTGGTCGTCCAGGACGACGCCCGAGCCCTCCCCGAGCGGTCCACGCGGTCCGTTCAGCTGGACCGAGACCACGCTCGGCTCGACGGCGGCGGCGACCGCCACCCAGTCCGGCTGCGTGGCGGTGTCGGTCACCACTGGGGGGGCGCTCTGCTGCGGTGCGGCCGCGGCGGCGCTGGACGGGGCAGCGGTCGTGTCTCCGCGCACCGTACTCGTCAGGCCGGCGGTGAGGAGGCTGGACAGCACCGCCGCGCCGGCGCCGACGGCAATCACGCCCCGCCAGGTCGGACGTCGCTCGGGCGCCGTGGGCGTGGGACGGTCCGCGTCGGTCGGCGGGATGCCGGCCGGGGGGAGGGGAGGGGGGACCGGCCCGCCGGCAGGCTGCTCGGGGTACGGCAGCGCGGACGGGTGGGGCGCGGCGGCGGAGTCGGGCTGGGGGGTGGGGCGGCCCGGGTCGCTGGAGTGGCCACCGGCCGGGCCCGATGGGGAGGTGGTGGTCTGGGTCATGGCTCCATCAGACAAGACGGCGCTGAGCGGAGCCTTGGCCGCTGCTGGGAGTTTCCTGGGAGCCGACCCGGGCGGTGTGGTGTGGTGGAGATCACCGTGGGTGGATGTGGTCGTTATGGCAGCCGGGCACGTGCACGCTGATCTTCACGGTGGCTGTGGAGATCACTGTGGGTGGGCGTGGTCGTTATGGCAGCCGGGCACGTGCACGCTGATCTTCACGGTGGCTGTGGAGATCACTGTGGGTGGGCGTGGTCGTTATGGCAGCCGGGCACGTGCACGCTGATCTTCACATAGGGCGACCAGGCCCGGGGCGGTGCCCACTTGGTCCCAGGTTTGGCCTCAGCGGCAGGGGGCGTTCTGCACTGTGGTGAGCCTGCGGCCGAAGAAGTCGCAGGTGCTGCTGTGCCGCACCTCCTGGCCGTCCAGGCCGACGAAACGGTAGCCGTGGTTGCGGTACCAGGTGATGATCCCGGGCAGCTCGTGCAGCATGTTCGGCCGGCTCGCGCCGCCGTCGTGGAACAGCACCATCGGGTGGGTCAGCCTCGTGCCGGCCCGGGCCCGGGCCCGGATCGCCAGGTAGTCGGTCGAGTTCAACCTCGTGCTGGCCGCCCAGTCCCGGGTGTCGACGTTCCACAGTGCGGTGCTCAGCCCCTGTGATCGCGCGGCGGAGACCGTCGAGGAGCTCATCGCCCCGTAGGGCGGGCGGAACCAGCACGGCCGGGTCCGCACGGTCGCGGCGATGACGTCGGACGCGGCGTCCAGCTGGCGGACCTGCTGAGCGTGGCTCAGGGTCGCGAACGACACGTGCGAGTAGGAGTGGTTGGCGACCAGGTGCCCGTCGGCGGCGACCCGACGCAGCACGGCGGGGTTGGTCGAGACGTTCCGCCCGACCACGAAGAAGGTCGCGCGCACGTTGTATCGCTTGAGGATGGCCAGCACCTTCGTGGTCTCCGGTCCCGGCCCGTCGTCGAAGGTCAGCGCGACCGTCTTGCCCGAGCCGGGCGAGGCGTAGACCGCCGAGGTCCTCGGAGCCGGGCACGAGGCGGCCTGGGCGCCGGTGGCCGGGGTGAGGGTCGCGGCGAGCGTCGCCACAACCAGGGTGAGAGTCAGGCCGGTCCGGCGGCGCACGGTTCGGGTGAACCGACCTGGAGCCACCGTGACGGACAGCTTCCCTGCACTGCGCATCCTGACCACCCGCGGTCACCAACAGTGGCCGCCGGGTGCTGGATGACCGAATCGGTGACAACGAGTGACGGCAACCTCAGAATGGGGGGCGCTGAGTGACGGAGGTAGTAGCGCAGAGTGCTCTCACCGTGACGGCCTAGCCGCCCTGGTCGGACTGGGTGAGCGGTAAGGCCGAACGGGTCAGGAGATCGGCAGCGGTGGCGGAACCTGCTCGGCGCGGCGGGCGGGCAGTCGGACGACGAAGGTCGCGCCCCCGCCCCGCGTGGGCTGCACCGAAGCTGTGCCGCCGTGCGCAGCCGCCACCGCAGCCACGATCGACAGCCCCAGCCCGGAGCCGCCGCCGGTGCCGCGCCTGCGGGAGGCATCGACCCGGTAGAAGCGTTCGAACACCCTCTCGGCGTGCTCAGGTGCCAGGCCGGTGCCGTGGTCGCGGACCTCGAGCACCGCGTCCCGGCCGACCGCGCCGTCCGGACCGTCCCGGCGGACCGCGTCGAGAGTGCCGACGGCCACCTCGATCGGTGAACCGGCTGGGGTATGCCGGACGGCGTTGCCGACCAGGTTCGCGACGACCTGGCGTAGCCGGTCCTCGTCGCCCAGCACCGGCGCCGGTGCCGGGTCCGTGGAGCCGTTCAGGCCGATCAGCCGGACAGCGCGCTCGGGGTCCAGGGCCCGGACGTCGTGGACCGCGTCACCGGCCAGCACTGCGAGGTCGACCGGTTCGGAGCGGACCGGGCGCTGCTCGTCGAGGCGGGCCAGCAGCAGCAGGTCCTCGACGAGGCCGCCCATCCGTGTGGCCTCGTCCTCGATCCGGCGCATGGTCCGCCCGATCTCCTCCGGCGGGACGGCGCCCTGCCGGTACAGCTCGGCGTAGCCGCGCACCGAGGCCAGCGGGGTGCGCAGCTCGTGGGAGGCGTCAGCGGCGAACCGGCGGGTGCGGGCCTCGGAGGCCTCCCGGTCGCGGAAGGCCGACTCGATCTGGGTGAGCATGGCGTTCAGCGAGGCGGTCAGGCTGCCCACCTCGGTGGTCGCCGGGCGCTCCGGCACCCGACGGGACAGGTCACCCATGGCGATCGTGGCGGCGACCTCTTCGACCTCCTCGAGCGGGGCGAAGGCGCGCCGGATCGCCTGCCAGCCGAACAGCCCACAGGCGGACAGGACCGCCGCACCGATCAGCAACATGACCAGTTGCAGTCGCCCGACCGCGTCCTCGACGCGGTCCATGCTGTCGAGGATCGTCACGGTTCCGGGCGCGGGTCCGCTGCCGGCGGGCCACAGCACGGCGAAACTGGTTGCTCGCCAGTGGCTCCCGTCGTCGGCGCGCATCCCGTAGGCAGTGCCGTCGCGCCCGGCGGCCTGCTCGGACGTGATCGTGGGAAAGGTGGGGAGATCGTTGCGGTCGCGACCGAGTCCCGGGACGACCACCGAGCGGTCGCCGTCGACGCTCAGCAGCACGACGAACGGGGAGGGGAACCGTCGTCGGTCGGACTGGCCGAGCAGCTCCCGGATCGACGCGTCGTCCCGGGTCAGCCGAGCCGTGCGGACCAGCTCGCGGTCGATCTGGTCGACCAGGTAGGCGCTGAGCACCCGCTGCACGGCGAACCCGGTGACGGCCAGGGCAGCCAGGAGCAGGGCCAGCAGGATGGCCACCAGCCGGGTGCGCAGCGGCAGAGCGGTCCACCGGGTCCGCAACGCGGTCATCGCCTCGCTCAGGCTTCCGGTGGCAGCCGCAGCACGTAACCGACGCCGCGCTTGGTGTGGATCAGCGCCAGGTCCTCGGCGTCGATCTTGCGTCGCAGGTAGGAGATGTAGGACTCGACGATGCCCGCGTCGCCGTTGAAGTCGTAGGCCCAGACGTGGTCGAGGATCTGTGCCTTGGACAGCACCCGGTTGGGGTTGAGCATCAGGTAGCGCAGCAGTTTGAACTCGGTGGGGGACAGCTCGACCAGCCGTCCGGCGCGCCGCACCTCGTGGGAGTCCTCGTCGAGCTCGAGGTCGTGGAAGACCAGCCGCCCCGAGTCCGGCAACGAGGCGGCCCCACTGCGCCGCAACACGGCGCGGATCCGGGCGACCACCTCCTCCAGGCTGAACGGCTTGGTGACGTAGTCGTCCCCGCCGACAGTCAGGCCGGTCACCTTGTCGCTGGTGTCGTCGCGGGCGGTGAGGAACAGGATCGGCATCTCCCGGCCGCGTTCACGCAGCTTGCGGGTGACGGTGAACCCGTCCAGGTCGGGCAGCATGACGTCGAGGACGACGAGGTCGGGGGAGTGCTTCTCGGCCAGGCGCAGCGCCTCGGCCCCGTCGGCCGCAGCGAAGACCTCGAACCCGGCGAAGCGCAGGCTCGCGGTGAGCAGCTCTCGGATGTTCGGCTCGTCGTCGACCACGAGCAGGCGGGCCTCGGGCGCTGTCGTGCTCACCTGGGAAGTATGCCCGCCGTTCCTGGGAGTTTGCTGGACGTCGAGTGGGTCCGATCGACCACCCTCGGTGGGCTCAGCCGCCCAGCCAGCCGACGAGAACCAGTGATGCCGGACGATCGCCCTGTCGTGCGTCCGTTCCCCGTGGCCGCGCCGCAGGACGTAGACGTAGAAATCGGCCTCGGCGTCGGGGTGGCGTGGACCCCTCCGACGGGGTCTCGCACCGCCGGGGTGGCCGAAACGCGCCAGACGGGAAAGTGCCATCAGATCGGCTTGATCATGGTCCCGTCATTGTCGTGTTTCAGCTGGTCAGAGCAGTGTGATGATCTTGTCGGGGTGGGCTTGGTGGTGGCGTAGGGCGGCGGCGATGTTCTTGGCGCCGGCGAGGCGGAGCAGGCGATCGAGGCGTTTCTCAGCGTGGCCATGGCCTCGGGGCCGGTGCCGGTGCGGATCTGGGATCGATCCTCGTCGTAGTCCATATCGCGCAGCCAGTGCAGAGCCTACAATCCGCCAATGATGTTGCACCCAGGCCGCCAGCACCCGTGGCGGTGCCGTCTGGTGGTCGGCGGAGGTGATCACGTAGACGACCTCGACGGTCTTCTTCCTGCCCCCGGTCTTGGTCTTGGTGATGCGGGTGCGGCGGATCTGGGCGACCTGGGCGGCGCCGGGGAAGCCGGCCCAGTCGGGCAGGTCGGTGGGCGCTTGGAGGACCTTGATGGTGCGGGTGATCCGCCGGCCCCGGGAGGTGTCGGTGGGCCGAAGGCCTACTGGACCTGCTTCCACGGCAAGGCCTTGAGCACGGCCAACAGCTTGGGGCGGTTCGCTTTCACGGTCAGGGCGTAGTCGCCGCCACCGTCCAGGATCAGCTGGGCCGTGTCGTCCTGGGTATGCATG
>CAVRVD010000022.1:0-123642 GCA_963724535.1 uncultured Actinomycetota bacterium | reverse complement strand
CCCGGGCCGAAGGCATCGAACGGGCCCTGGCGATCGGCGGTGACCGGCTGGACCCCCAGGCCATAGCCTTCGCGCGCACCGTGATCGAGCGGACCGGGCAGCGGCTCCGGCTCGGGGCGGCTACACGATCGTGGCGCTGGCGGGAGCCACCGGTAGCGGCAAGTCCAGCCTGTTCAACGCGCTGGCCGGCATCGACCTGGCCGAGGTCGGGGTCCGCCGGCCGACGACCGGCCGCGCAGCCGCCTGTGTGTGGGGAGACGTCGGCGTGACCCGCTCCTGGACTGGCTCGAGGTGCCGCGTCGACACCGGACCTGCGCGAACGGGGCTGGACGCCGACCGCGAGGCCGAGCTGGACGGTCTGGTGCTGCTCGACATGCCCGACCACGACTCCACCGTGCTGTCCCACCGGGTGGAGGTGGACCGCCTCGTGGAGCTGGTCGACCTGTTGGTCTGGGTTGTCGACCCGCAGAAGTACGCCGACGAGGTCCTGCACCAGGGCTACCTGAGGCGGCTGGCCAACCACGACGGCGTGATGATCGTGGTGCTCAACCAGATCGACAAGCTCGGGCCGCGGGAGGCCGAGACCTGCCGCACCGACCTGCGTCGGCTGCTGGACTCCGACGGGCTGGAGTCGGTCCGGATGCTGGTCACGTCGGCCGAGACCGGGCTCGGGGTCGAGGACCTCCGCCGGCTGCTCGCCGAGGTGGTGGACGTGCAGGGGGCCGTGGCGGCCCGCGCCGCGGCCGATCTGGACCGGACCGCCCGGCGGCTGCTCGACGGCGTCTCTCCGGGCGAGCCGGAGACCAAGGACCTGCGTGGTGCTGACGATCTGGTCGGCGCCCTCGCCCAGGCGGCGGGGTTACCGGTGATCCTGGACGCCGTCACGGCCGACTACCAACGGCAGGCTGACGCGGCCATGGGCTGGCCCTTCCTGCACTGGTACCGCCGACTACGTCCGGACCCCTTGCGGCGGTTGGGTCTGGAGCACAACACCGAGGGCGAGCTGCGCAGGCTGACCCGCGGGGCGCTGCCCGAGGCCACCCCGTCCCAGCGTGAGCGGGTCGAGCTGTCGGCGCGAACGGTGATCAGCGGGGTACCGACGTGTTGCCGCGGCGGTGGGCCGACAGCGTGCTGGCCGTGGCCAAGAGGCCAACCGCCCCGGCGCCGACCTGTCCGAGGCGCTGGACGACGCGGTCGCCGGTGTCGACCTCGCCGTCCACCGGCCGCCCTGGTGGCGGGTCGTGACCGTGCTCCAGCTGGTGTTCGCCCTGACCACGCTGATCGGGTTCGGCTGGCTGGTCGCGCTCGGCGTGCTGGCCTTCCTCCAGGTCGACGTCACCACGCCTGACCTGTGGACGCTGCCGCTGCCCCTGGTGCTCCTCGGCGTCGGACTGATCGGTGGCGGGTTCACCACCGCGGCGGCCTGGCTGGCGCGGCGGACCGGTGCGACCCGGCGCCGGATGGCGGTCGCGGCCGCCATGCGCGAGGCCGTGCAGGACGTCGCCTGGTCCCACGTCATCGCCCCGGTCGCCGAGGTCCTGGTCGACCACCGCGCGGTGCGCGAGTCGCTCAGCCGGGCCATGTCGCCGCCTTCTCGGCGCCGGCGGCGGCCCGCCGCGTCGCGGTCGCGGCTCGTGGCAGGTCGCGACGTTCTCGACGTCGCGTCCCCCGTGGCCTGCGGTCCGGGCGCTGTCCACAGGACGGCCGAGCGACATCGTGGATGGTCGGCCTGACGAACAGGCTCGTCCCCCGTCCCGGCATGGCGCCGGAGGGAGGAGAACCGACATGAACGACAACACCGTCGCGATCACCGGCAGGGTGGGCACCGCGCCCCGGTTGCGCACCGCCAAGACACGGCCAGGCCGTCAGCGAGTTCCGACTGGCCCGCACCCCCCGCTACCAGGACCGCGAGAGCGGGGATTGGGTGGACGGCCGGACCATGTGGGTCACGGTCGTCTGCTGGCGTTCACTGGCCCGCAACGTGGCCAAGTCCGTCGGCGTCGGCGCCCTGGTGATGGTGCACGGCAAGCTCGCCTACGACCAGTGGGACGGCTCCGACGGGGGTCGGCGCTCGGAGGTGAAGATCGTCGCGGACGCGGTCGGCTTCGATCTGAGCGCCGGGATCGCCATTCCACAATACCCGTTGGTCCGGGCCGGCAGCGGCCGAGCACGACGAGTCGGCGTCCGAGCAGCCCGCCGAGGGCGCCGCCGCGGAGGCGTCGGACGGGCCCGACGCCGGCCGGCGGTCGGCTTCTGGGTTCGGCGGCGAGGACCCCGGCGAACCGGACCTGCCCGACTACCTCGCGGACGACGAGGACCTGCCGGCCTCGCGCGCCGAGCCCGTACCGGCGGCAGCACCCGTACCGATCTGACGGCGGCCGGGCCTGGCCGGTTGGGGTCTGGCCGGTTGGGTGCGGCAGGATCGGCGGATGCCTGGTGACCCGACCGCCGTGGGCCTGGCCCTCGGGGTGATCGCTGACGTGCTGGTGGGCGACCCACGCCGCGGGCATCCGGTGGCGGCGTTCGGTCGGGCGGCGACGGCTCTGGAGCATCGGCTGTACGCGGACCGCCGTGGTGCGGGAGTCGTCTTCACCGGTACCTGCCTCGCCGCCACCGCCGGTGTGGGCGCCCTGGCCGCCCGGGCCAGCGGCGAACGGCCGCTGCTCCGGACGATCCTGGTAGCGACTGCCACCTGGGCGGTGCTCGGTGGTACCTCCCTGGCCCGGGAGGGGTCGGCCATGGCGGCCCAGCTTGACGACGGTGACCTGGCTGGGGCCCGGTACCGGCTGCGCAACCTGTGTGCCCGGGACGGCGCGGAGATGACCGGCCCCGAACTGGCCCGAGCGAGCGTGGAGTCACTGGCCGAGAACGCCTCCGACGCGGTGGTCGCCCCGCTGTTCTGGGGCGCTGTCGCCGGCCTGCCCGGGCTGCTCGGCTACCGGGCCGTGAACACCCTCGACGCGATGGTCGGCTACCGCAACGACACCTACCGCCGCTTCGGCTGGGCCGCCGCTCGGGCCGACGACCTCGCCAACTGGGTTCCGGCTCGGCTCAGCGCCGTGGTGCTGGCCGGGTCCGCCCCGGTGGCCGCCGGGTCGGTCCGGCGGGCGTGGCGGGTTGCCCGCCGGGACGCCGCAGCCCATCCCAGCCCCAACGCCGGGCACCCGGAGGCCGCTGTGGCCGGTGCGCTCGGGGTGCGCCTGGGCGGGGCGAACACCTACCACGGGCAGGTGGAGCGGCGGCCGGTGCTGGGCGCCGAGGGTGTGGCGGTGACCGTCGCCGACCTACGCCGGACCGTGCGGATGGTCCGGGCGGCCACCCTCGTGGCGGCGACGGGTAGCGTGGCGGCCCGCGTCGCCGTCAGGGCCGCGGCGCGAGAGGTTGCCGGGCGACGCTGTCGGCCGGACGACCGGACGAGTCGGTGGACGACGGACCAGCTGACCAGGCCTCGACGAACGACGAGAGGTGAACCGTGAGCGCTGACGCCGTGGGGCCGGTGGGCCTGCCGCCGCAGCAGGGCAGGGCCAGCGAATCGGTCCGGTCGCTGCTGGAACGGCCTGCGGCACCCGACCGGACCGCTGCCGCCGCGGCGGCCGACCGGCAGGACCGGCTGGTCAAGCCGCGCGGCGCGCTCGGGGTGCTCGAGGACGTCTCGGTGCAGCTGGCCGGGCTGGCCGGCAGCTGCCCGCCGCCGGTTCCGCAGCGGGCCGTGCTCGCGGTGTTCGCCGCCGACCACGGCGTTCACGCCCGTGGCGTCAGCCCGTGGCCGCAGCAGGTCACCGCCCAGATGGTGGCCACATTTCTGGCCGGTGGTGCCGCGGCGAACGCGCTTGCGGCCACCGTCGGGGCACAGGTGCTGGTCTGCGACGTCGGAGTGGCCACCGCGGTGCCCGCGCCTGCGGGCACGTCGGCCGGCACAGAAGCCGCCGGTCTAGGAGCGGGGGGCACGGGAGCGGGCGGCACAGCACGGTTGCTGCGGCGTCGGGTGCGCGCCGGCACCCGGGACCTGAGCCGGGAACCGGCGATGACCCTCGCCGAGGTCGAGCAGGCGCTGCTGGTCGGTGCCGAGGTCGCCGACCGGCTGGTCGCCGAGGGCGCCGAGGTGCTGCTCACTGGGGACATGGGCATCGCCAACACCACGGCGTCGGCGGCCCTGGTCGCCGCCTTCACCGGCGCCGACCCCGACCGGGTCACCGGCCGCGGCACCGGCATCGACCCGGACACCTGGCGGCTGAAGGTCGACGTCGTCCGCGGCGCCCTCGACGTCCATGCCGACGTCGTGGCGTCCGCCGCGGCTGACCCGCTGGCGGTGCTGGCCGCTCTGGGCGGCCTGGAGCACGCGGCGATCGCCGGCTTCGTCCTGGCCGCCGCGGGCCACCGGGTCCCGGTGGTTCTGGACGGCGTGATCGCCGGCGCGGCGGCACTGGCCGCGACCGCACTGGCGCCGCTCGCGGTCCATGCCTGCATCGCCGGGCATCGGTCGGTCGAACCCGGTCACGCCGTCGCACTGGACCGGCTCGGGCTGCGTCCGCTGATCGATCTGGACCTGCGTCTGGGCGAGGGCACCGGCGCCCTGCTCGCCCTGCCCGTGGTCCGGGCCGCTGCCCGGGCACTGCGCGACATGGCCACCCTCGACCAGCTCGGTTCCGAATCCGGGGTGACGCCGTGAGCCACGGGCACTATCTGGCCGGTCTGGACCTGGCCGGGCGTCGCGTGGTGGTCGTCGGCGGCGGCGGCCTGGCGCAGCGCCGGCTGCCGGGCCTGCTGGAGGCCGGCGCCGACGTCCTGGTTGTCTCCCCGGCGCTGACCCCCACCGTCGAGGGGTTGCTCGGCGCCGGTGGGATGACCTGGCAGCGGCGCGAGTACGCCGACGGCGACCTGGATGGCGCCTGGTACGCCCTGGCGCTCACCGAGCGGCCGGAGGTGAACACGGCGGTCGCCGCCGAGGCGGAGCGCCGACGGGTCTTCTGCGTCCGCGCCGACGTCGGCTCTGCCGGGACGGCGCGCACCCCGGCCACCGGCCGGGACGGCGCGGTCCAGGTCGCCGTCCTCGGCGGTGCCGACCCGCGGCGCGCCGCGGCGGTCCGGGACGGGATCGTCGAGTCGATGCGCCAGGGCCTGCTCGACGTGCGGGCCCGGCGACGGTCCCCGGACGGCGTGCTGCCGGGGGTGGCCATCGTCGGTGGCGGCCCAGGCGATCCTGAGCTGATCACCGTACGCGGTCGGCGGCTGCTGGCGCGTGCCGACGTCGTGGTCGCCGACCGCCTCGCCCCGCAGCCGCTGCTGGACGAGCTCGCCGTCGACGTCGAGGTGGTCGACGCGGCCAAGCTCCCACGGGGGCGGGCGATGGCCCAGCCGGCCATCAACGAGATCATGCTCGACCGGGCCCGGTCCGGTGCCTTCGTCGTCCGGCTCAAGGGCGGCGACCCGTACGTGTTCGGCCGCGGCAGCGAGGAGGTGCAGGCCTGCGTGGCCGCCGGGGTGCCGGTGACCGTGGTGCCCGGCGTCACCAGCGCCCTTTCCGTGCCCGCCCTGGCCGGCATCCCACTGACCCACCGCGGCCTGGCCCACGAGGCGGTCATCGTCTCCGGGCACCTGGCACCGGAGGACTCGGCGAGCCTGGTCGACTGGTCGGCCCTGGCCCGGCTGCGCGGGACCCTCCTGGTGCTGATGGGGGTGGACCGGTTGCCGGAGATCGTTCAGGTGCTGCTACGCCACGGCAGGGCCGGCGACACCCCGGTCGCCGTCGTCCAGGACGGGTCGCTGCCTGGGCAGCGGGTGGTCCGGGCGCCGCTGTCGCAGATCGCACGGGCCGCCGCCGACGCCCGGGTCAGCGCGCCGGCGGTGATCGTCATCGGGGCGGTCGCCGGGCTGGACGTCAACCCCGCGTGATCTGGACGTGAGCGGTGCGCCCCCGGCTGCGTTCGGACCGGCGGCGCATCGCTCCGGTCAGCCGGCCAACCAGACGGCAGCGTCTGCGGGCAGCCGGCGGATGCGGTCCTGCTCGTCGAGGTCGACACTGGCCAACAGCACCTCGCCGTCCGGCAGCCGAACCGGCGCGGCACCGGTGTTGACCACGCACACCACGCCGGTGCCCTCGCGACCACGACGGAAGGCCAAGACGTCCTCGCTCTGCAGGTCGCCGTCCAGCCACTGCACCGAGGCGGCGTCCCCGGCGCCGAGGACGCCGCGGGCGGCCAGCTCCCGGCGCAACCGCAGCGCCGTCCGGTAGAACGCCAGCATCGAGGCGGGGTCAGTCTGCTGGGCCTGCACCGAGAGGCCACCAGGACCTCCCCAGGAGCTCGGCTGCGGCAGCCAGCCCGGGACGGCGCCGAAGCCCAGCGACGGACCGTCGGTGGTCCAGGGCAACGGCACCCGGCAGCCGTCCCGCCCGCGTTCGGTGTGCCCGGAGCGGACCCAGGTCGGGTCCTGCAGCAGCGCCTCGGGGAGGTCCTCGACCTCCTCCAGGCCGAGCTCCTCGCCCTGGTACAGGTACACCCCGCCGGGCAGGGCCAGCTCCAGCAGCAGCGCGGCCCGGGCCCGGCGCCGGCCCAGCTCCAGGTCCGCGGTGCCATGGTCGTGGCCCTGCAGCGGGTCCGGCACCCGCCGGGCGTCGGGGCGACCCAACCGGGTGGCGTGCCGGATGATGTCGTGGTTGGACAGCACCCACATCACCGGTGCCCCCACCCGGTCGTGGGCGGCCAGGCTGGAGGTCACGGTCCGGCGCAGCGCCTCGGCCTCCCAGGGGGCCTGGACCACGTCGAAGTCGAACGCGGTGTGCATCTCGTCGCTGCGCAGGTAGGCGGCCAGACGGTCGGGGCCGGCCACCCAGGCCTCGGCGACGAAGACCTTCGGTGGGTCGTAGGAGTCGGCCAGGCGTCGCCAGGCCCGGTAGATCCCGTGCACGCCCGGACGGTCCCAGTGCGGGTGGTCGGGGCGGTCCACGGCGTCGAGCAGGCGAGGCTCGGTGTAGTCCAGGTGGGAGCGGCCGTCCAGGTCCGGCAGTGCGGGGTCCTTGACCAGACCGTGGGCCACGTCGATCCGGAACCCGTCGGCGCCGCGGTCGAACCAGAACCGCAGGATGTCCTCGAACTCGGCGCGGACGGCCTCGTCGTCCCAGTTCAGGTCCGGCTGCTTGGCGTCGAACAGGTGCAGGTACCACTCGCCGGGGGAGCCGTCCGGCTCAGTGATCCGGGTCCACGCCGAGCCACCGAACACCGACCGCCAATCGTTGGGCGGCCGGCCGCCGTCCGGGCCTCGACCAGGCCGGAAGTGGTAGCGGGCCCGTTCGGGCGAGCCCGCTCCGGCGGCCAGGGCAGCGACGAACCAGGCGTGCTCGTCGCTGGTGTGGTTGGGCACGATGTCGAGCAGCACCTTCAACCCGAGCGCGTGCGCCTCGTCGATCAGCGCCCGGGCGTCGGCCAGGGTGCCGAAGCCAGGGTCGATGTCGCGATAGTCCGACACGTCGTAGCCGGCGTCGGCCTGCGGCGAGGGGTACCACGGGTTGACCCACATCGCGTCCACGCCGAGGTCGGCCAGGTAGGGCAGGCGCGAGTGGATCCCGGCGACGTCGCCGAGCCCGTCGCCGTCGGCATCGGCGAAGCTGCGGATGTAGACCTGGTAGGTCACCGCCTGGCGCCACCAGGGCGTCGGCTCGGCGGGGCCGGCGGGGTCGGTGGTGGTGGTGGCTCGGTCGGCCGCCTCGATGGGGGACGGCCCGGACCCGAACGGCACAGCGGTGGACGACACGACCGAGAAGCCTAGCGAGGTGCCGTCCGGTTCAGCGGCCGGTCATCGACTCGACGTCCAACGCGGCGTCCAGCTGCTCGGCGGTCAGCTCACCTCGGTCGACGAGGCCGAGGTCCAACACTGCCTCCCGGACGGTCATCCCTTGCGCCACAGCGTGTTTCGCGATTCGGGCGGCTGCCTCATAGCCGATCAGCCGGTTCAGCGGGGTGACCACGGACGGCGAGGACTCGGCATAGCGACGGCACCGCTCGGCGTCCGCGGTGAGACCGACGACACATCGGTCGGCCAGCAGCGTGGCGGCGGCGGCGAGGAGGTCGCAGGACTCCAACAGGGCATGCGCGGTCACCGGCATCATCACGTTCAGCTCGAACGAACCGCTGGCCCCGGCCCAGGCCACGGTGGCGTCGTTGCCCACCACTCGGGCGCAGACCTGCAACACCGCCTCGGGGACCACCGGGTTGACCTTGCCCGGCATGATCGAGGAGCCCGGCTGCAGGTCGGGAAGGCGGAGCTCGCCCAGCCCGGTCATCGGACCGGAGGCCTTCCAGCGCAGGTCGTTGCAGATCTTGGTGAGGCTGACCGCGATCGTGCGCAGCACCCCGGAGGTCTCCACCAGCCCGTCCCGCGCTCCCTGGGCCTCGAAGTGGTCGCGGGCCTCGGTGACCGGCAGCCCCGTGCGGCGGGCCAGCTCGGCCACCGCCCGGGCTGCGAAACCGTCGGGGGTGTTCAGCCCGGTGCCCACCGCGGTGCCGCCGAGCGGCACCTCTGCGAGCCGCGGCAGCGCGGCGTCCAACCGTTCGACGCCGCGGCGGACCTGCGCGGCGTAGCCGCCGAACTCCTGGCCGAGGGTGACCGGGGTGGCGTCCATCAGATGTGTGCGGCCTGCGGTCACCACATCGGCGAGTCGTTCGGCCTGGCCCTGCAGGGCCTCGGCCAGGTGCTCCAGGGCGGGTCGCAGGTCGGTGAGCACCGCGCGGGTGGCGGCCAGGTGGATCGCGGTGGGGAAGGCGTCGTTGCTCGACTGGGAGGCATTCACCTCGTCGTTGGGGTGGACTCGGCGACCCAACCGCCGGCCGGCCAGGTGCGCGACCACCTCGTTGGCGTTCATGTTCGAGGAGGTGCCCGAGCCGGTCTGGAACACGTCCACCGGGAAGTGGTCGTCGTACGTGCCGCCGGCCACCTCGTCAGCGGCGGTCTCGATCGCGATGGCGGTTTCGCCGTCCAGCACGCCCAGCTCGGCGTTGACGACCGCGGCGGCCGCCTTGACCGCGCTCAGCGCCCAGATCATCGACCGGCCCAGCCGCAGCCCGCTCACCGTGAAGTTGTCCACCGCGCGCTGGGTCTGCGCGCCGAAGAGGGCCCCGGCCGGCACCTGGACCTGCCCCATCGTGTCGTGCTCGATGCGGACGGCGCCGGGCTGGTCGGTCGATGCTGGGTGGGGCGGGCCGGTCGCACGACTGTTGTTGCTCATCGGTTCAGGCTGGCACGCTCGGCGCATCGGCGCCGGGTGAGCCGGCACCGGCGAGGTCACGATGTCGGAGCATCCCGCCACGGCGGATAGCCTCTCGGGCATGGCGGAGTTCATCTACACCATGACGAAGGCCCGCAAGGCGGTCGGGGACAAGGTCATCCTCGACGACGTCACGATGGCCTTCTTCCCCGGTGCGAAGATCGGCATGGTCGGCCCGAACGGCGCCGGCAAGTCGACGATCCTGAGGATGATGGCCGGGTTGGACCACCCCTCCAACGGTGAGGCCCGGCTGTCGCCCGGGTACACGGTCGGCATCCTGCTCCAGGAGCCGCCGCTGAACGAGGACAAGACCGTGCTCGGCAACGTCGAGGAGGGCCTGGGCGAGATCAAGGTCAAGCTCGACCGGTTCAACGAGATCGCCGAGAAGATGGCCGTCGACTACTCCGACGAGCTGATGGTCGAGATGGGCCGGCTCCAGGAGGACATCGACCACGCCGACGCCTGGGACCTCGATGCCCAGCTCGAGCAGGCCATGGACGCGCTGCGCTGCCCGCCACCGGACGCCGACGTGACCGTGCTGTCCGGTGGTGAGCGCCGCCGGGTGGCGCTGTGCAAGTTGCTGCTCGCCAAGCCCGACCTGCTGCTGCTCGACGAACCCACCAACCACCTGGACGCCGAGAGCGTGCAGTGGCTGGAGCAGCACCTGGCCGCCTACGCCGGCGCGGTCATCGCGGTCACCCACGACCGGTACTTCCTGGACAACGTGGCTCAGTGGATCGCCGAGGTCGACCGGGGCCGGCTCTACCCTTACGAGGGCAACTACTCCACCTACCTGGAGAAGAAGCAGGAGCGGCTGCAGGTGCAGGGCCGCAAGGACGCCAAGCTCGCCAAGCGGCTCGCCGACGAGCTTGCGTGGGTCCGGCAGAACGCCAAGGGCCGCCAGACCAAGTCCAAGGCGCGGCTGGCCCGCTACGAGGAGATGGCCGCCGAGGCCGAGCGGACCCGCAAGCTCGACTTCGACGAGATCCAGATCCCGCCCGGACCTCGGCTGGGCAATATCGTCATCGAGGCGAAGGACCTGACCAAGGGCTTCGGTGACCGCGTGCTCATCGACGGTCTGTCGTTCTCGTTGCCGCGCAACGGGATCGTCGGCGTCATCGGTCCGAACGGGGTCGGCAAGACCACCCTGTTCAAGACCATCGTCGGGCTCGAGCCGATCGACTCCGGCCAGCTCAAGGTGGGCGAGACGATCAAGATCTCCTACGTCGACCAGGCCCGGGCCGGCCTCGACCCCAAGAAGACGGTCTGGGAGACGGTCTCCGACGGCCTGGACCACCTCAAGGTCGGCAACGTCGAGATGCCCTCGCGTGCCTACGTGTCGGCGTTCGGGTTCAAGGGTCCGGACCAGCAGAAGCCGGCCGGAGTGCTCTCCGGCGGCGAGCGCAACCGGCTGAACCTGGCGATGACCCTGAAGCAGGGCGGCAACCTGCTGCTGCTCGACGAGCCCTCCAACGACCTGGACGTCGAGACCCTCGGTTCGCTGGAGAACGCCCTGCTGGAGTTCCCCGGCTGCGCCGTGGTGATCTCCCACGACCGGTGGTTCCTCGACCGGGTGGCCACGCACATCCTGGCCTACGAGGGCAACGAGCAGAACCCGGCCAGCTGGTTCTGGTTCGAGGGCAACTTCGCCGGGTACGAGGAGAACAAGGTCGCTCGGCTCGGCCCGGAGGCCGCCCGCCCGCACCGGGTGACCTACCGCAAGCTCACCCGCGACTGACCCTGCGTCAAGCGCGTCGGCCTGACGCACCCAGGGTCCGGCCCGATCTGCACGCAAGGGTGAGGACACCAGGAGGGCACGATGAGCGGTGAGGCACTGCTGGCGCGGATCCGGGCCGGGGTGATCGGCGATGACCAGGTGATGCCCGGACCGTACGGCCCGCGCCGGGTCACCTACGCCGACTACACCGCCTCCGGGCGCAGCCTGGACTTCATCGAGGACTTCATCCGGCACGAGGTGCTGCCCCGCTACGCCAACACCCACACCGAGGCCAGCGGCACCGGGCTGCAGACCACCCGGCTGCGTGAGGACGCTCGCCGGGTCATCCACGACGCCGTCCGGGGCGATGCGGACACCCTGGTCATCTTCACCGGCTCGGGGAGCACCGCCGCGATCGACAAGCTGGTCGGCATCCTCGGCCTACGGATCCCGGCCGCCCTGGAGGACCGCTACCGGCTGAGCCGGCACATCCCTCTTGAGGATCGCCCGGTGGTGTTCGTCGGGCCCTTCGAGCACCACTCCAACGAGCTGCCCTGGCGCGAGTCGATCGCCGACGTGGTCACCATCCGCGAGGACGCCGACGGACACATCGACCAGGAGATGCTGGCCGCCGAGCTGCGGCACTACGCCGACCGGCCGCTGCGGATCGGGGCGTTCTCGGCGGCCAGCAACGTCACAGGCATCGTCTCGGACACCGACGGCGTCTCCTGTCTGCTGCACCGTCATGGGGCTCTGGCGTTCTGGGACTTCGCCGCCTGCGGCCCCTACGTCGACGTCGACATGACCCCACGGGACGGCGCGTCCGCCGACGCGTACAAGGATGCGGTGTTCCTGTCACCGCACAAGTTCATCGGCGGCCCGGGCACGCCGGGGGTGCTCGTGGTCCGCCGCCAGCTGGTGACCAACCGGGTGCCGGTGGTCGCCGGTGGCGGCACGGTCATGTACGTCAACCCCACCGAGCACCGCTATCTCGACGACCCGGTGCATCGCGAGGAGGGCGGCACCCCGGCCATCGTCGAGTCGATCCGGGCCGGGCTGGTCTTCGGGCTCAAGCAGGCCGTCGGCACCGACGTGATCCGCCGCCGGGAGGAGGAGCTGTTGACCCGAGCGGTCACCGCCTGGCAGGCCGAGCCACGCCTGCAGATCCTGGGCAACCTTGGCGCGCAACGGCTCTCGATCGTCTCCTTCGTGCTCACCGCGCCCAGCGGCGCCTACCTGCACCACAACTTCGTCGTCGCCCTGCTCAACGACCTGTTCGGGATCCAGACCCGCGGTGGCTGCTCCTGCGCCGGTCCCTACGGCCATCGACTGCTGGGGATCGACATCGAGCGGTCCCGCGAGTTCGAGGCCCAGATCGCCACCGGCTGCGAGGGCATCAAACCGGGCTGGGTGCGGGTGAACTTCAACTACTTCATCGATGACGCGGTGGCCGACTACCTCGTCGAGGCGGTCGCGCTGGTCGCTCGGCAGGGCTGGAGGCTGCTGAGCGACTATCGCTTCGACCCGGCGACCGGGCTGTGGCGCCACCGCGGCGGTCCGGTCGAGCCACCGCTGCGCCTGGCCGACGTCGGGTACGCGCCGGACGGCACGCTGCGCTACCCGCACACCCGCGTCAGCGCGCCGGTGTCGGCGTTGCCCGGTTACCTGGAGCAGGCTCGAGCGATCCTCGACCGGGCGCCGACCGAGCCCGGCCCACCCGCCTCGGCCGACGACCTGGGCGACGGGTTCGAGGCGCTGCGCTGGTTCGAGCTGCCCCGGGCCAGCCTCTGACCCGCCCCCGCCGCCCGGGGGTGGTCAGCGGGGGACCCGAATCATGCCCTCCTGCGCGACCGAGGCGACCAGGGTGCCGTCCGCGGCATAGACGCGGGACATGCCCAGCCCCCGGGCGCCCTGGGCCGACGGGCTGGCCAGCACGTTGAGCAGCCAGTTGTCGACCCGGGTCGGTCGGTGGAACCACATCACATGGTCCAGGCTGGCCATCTTGATCCCCGGCTCGGCGAAGATGCGCCCGTGCCGGCGCAGCACCGGCTCGAGCATCGAGTAGTCGCTGGCGTAGGCCAGGACGGCGGCGTGCAGCGCCGGAGTGTCCAGTGCTGCCGGGATCGGCTCCTGGCTGCGCATCCAGACCTGCAGCCGGGCGAGCCGCTCCGCTGCCGGGATGATGTAGGAGGGAGCGGTGACGTGCCTCAGGTCCATCGGCCGGTCCCGCAGCCAGCGCTGGGTCGCCTCGTTGCGCATCGGGTACCGCTCGGTGAGCCTGGGTAGCGTCTGCGGGTCCGGCACGCCTGTGGGCATCGGCTCGGCGTGCTCCAGACCCTCCGCGGGCAGCTGGAACGAGGCGGCCATGGTCAGGATCGGGCGACCGGCCTGGAGGGCGTGCACCCGGCGGGCCGAGAACGACTGCCCGTCACGCAGCCGCTCCACCGTGAAGGTGATCGGTTCATCGTCGTTGCCGGCGCGTAGGAAGTAGGCATGCATCGAGTGCACCGGCCGGGTCGCACCGTCGGGGTCGACCGTGCGCTGGGCGGCGACCAGCGCCTGCGCCAGCACCTGGCCGCCGTACACCCGGTGCCACGGCTGCGGTTGGCTGGCCCCGACGAAGGTGTCCGGACCGGCCGCCTCATCCGGGGCCAGGTCGAGGATCCGCAGCAGGTCCGCCAGGGTGCCGGCCGGTGCGTTGTCCTCGGTCGTGGCGCGGTCGCTCACCTGGGCTCCTCGGGCGGTGTCATGCCGGGTCGGCGGTGCAGGGGGCTGCGGCGCCGGGTTGACGGCGGGAACGAGGGTGCCGGACTGTGAGGCAGCAGTCCAGCAAGGAGGTGCGAGGTGAGCATCACCCCGTCGTCCAGCGGCGCACTCGGCGAGCCCGATGGTGACCAGTCTGGGACGCCGTCCACCGAGCCGTCGACGGTGGTCGGCCGGCGCTTCGCCGGTCGGGTGGCTCTGGTCACCGGCGCCAGCAGGGGCATCGGGCTGGCCGTGGCCCGCCGTCTGGTCGCCGAGGGGGCCCGGGTGGTGGTGACCGCCCGGGGCGCCGAGGCGCTACACGCCGCCGCCGTCTCCCTCGGCGGCGAGCAGGTCGCCGTCGCGGTGGCCGGCAAGGCGGACGATGCCGAGCACCGAGCGGCCGCGCTGACGACCGCCGTCCAGGCCTTCGGTGGTCTGGACCTCCTGGTCAACAACGCCGGGATCAACCCCGTGGCCGGACCTCTGGTGCAGACCGGGGAGAGCGCCCTGGCCAAGCTCTTCGCGGTCAACGTCACCGCAGCAGTCTCCTGGACCGCCGCGGCGCTGCAGGCGGGCCTCGGCGAGCGCCCCGGCGCGGCCGTGGTCAACATGGCCTCGGTGGCCGGGCTGCGCCCGGCCGCGCCGATCGGCGCCTACGGGGCGAGCAAGGCGGCGCTGGTGCACGCCACCGGTCAGCTGGCCATCGAGCTGGCTCCCCGGGTCCGGGTGAACGCGGTCGCGCCGGCCGTCGTCCGTACCGCCTTCGCCACCCCGCTGTACGGCGGCCGCGAGGAGCAGGTGGCGGCGCGCTACCCGCTGGGCCGGCTCGGCGAACCGGACGACGTGGCGGCAGCGGTCGCGTTCCTGGCCAGCGACGACGCCTCCTGGGTCACCGGGCAGACCCTGGTCGTGGACGGCGGGCTCACCCTGACCGGTGACCTGGCCTGAGTCGGGGAAGCCTGAGCCGGGGAAGCCTGAGCCGGGGAAGCCTGGGTTGGGGAAGTGCGGGTTCCGGCGAACCGGTCGACCCGCGGGACGGGGCCGGGCGGCCGTGAACACCCCTCCGCTCCACGTCTCACCCGGGCCCCGGCCACTGCGCGTCCCGCGACGTCCCGGTCGGTGTCCCCAGCGGTGCCTGGCCGGGGAGGGGAACGCCCGACAACACGATCGGACCTTCGACATGTCTTTCGCGCCAGACGGCCGATTCGTTACACAACGCGCCATCGTCGTCTCGCAACGTGTCAACGAGGGTCAGTGGTCGGCGTCGGGACCGGTGAGCGGGATGGACGGGTTCCCGGCGGTGGATGTCGTGCCGGGGTCGTCGCGCCGGTTCACCATGCTGATCGCCGCGCGCTCCAGGTAGTCCCACAGCACGGCCTCGTGCCCGGGGGACAGCCGAACGCTGTCCACGGCGACCCGCATGTGGTGCAGCCAGCGATCCCGGGCGGCGGGTCCGACCGGGAAGGGGGCGTGCCGCATCCGCAGCCGCGGGTGGCCGCGCTGCTCGCTGTAGGTCGTCGGGCCGCCCCAGTACTGCTCGAGGAACATCCGCAGCCGCTGCCGAGCACCGCTCAGGTCGGGCTCCGGGTACATCGGACGCAGGAGCTCGTCGCCGGCCACGCCGTCGTAGAACCGGTCGACCAGGGCCACGAACGTGTCATGGCCGCCCACCTGCTCGTAGAAGCTGGGCATCGGGTCGGGCTGGGGGTTCGCCGGCACGTCATCCATTCTGACCCGCCCCGTGCTCGGGGGCGGCCGCGGAGCGAGTGGAGCGCTGCGCGGGGTCGGCGATCCGGATCGCACCCACCGCGTGGGCGACCTGCAGCCCCTCGGCGTCGAAGCGGTCCTTGATCCGCCGTCGTAGCTCCCGAGCCACCTCCCACTGCTTGAGCGGGGCCGTCTTGGCCACGAGCCGGATCACGACGCTGTCCGCGGTGACGTCTTCGACACCCCAGACCTCCGGGGAGTCCAGGATCATGTCGTGGTAGCGGGCCTCGTCGCGCAGGCCCTCAGCCACCTCGAGCAGCAACGCCTCGGCCCGGGCAACGTCCTCGCCGTAGGCGACCGGGATGTCCAGGACTGCCCGGGCCCAGCCCTGCGAGCGGTTGCCGACCCGTAGCACCTCTCCGTTGCGCACGTACCAGACCGTGCCGTTGACGTCGCGCAGCCGGCTGACCCGCAGCCCCACCGCCTCGACGGAGCCGCTGGCGTCGCCCAGGTCGACGACGTCACCGACCCCGTACTGGTCCTCGACGAGCATGAAGATGCCGCTGATCACGTCCCTGACCAGGGACTGGGCGCCGAATCCAACCGCCACGCCCACGATCCCGGCGCTGGCCAGCAGCGGAGCCACCGGGATGGACATCAGGTCCAGGCAGGTGATCACGACGATGGTCGCCACCGCCGCCGTGGCCAGGCTCTTCAGGACCGAGGAGATGGTCCGGGCCCGCTGCTCGCGGCGCTCGACCAGCAGCGGGGCGGTGACCAGGCGCGCCGGGCCGCGCACCTCGGGATCGAGCCGGGCCAGGCCGGCAGTCCCGGCGCTGATGCCGAGGCACACCCGGTCGATGAGCCGGCGCAGCAGGTAGCGCCCGATCAGCCCGGCGAGGATCACCCCGAGCACCCGCAACGGCACGCCGAACAGCGGCTCGGCCCAGGTGTCGGTCCACGGGGCCTGGACGGCGAAGCGCCCCACCAGCTCGTTCACGCCTCCTCCCGGTGTGGGTCGGTGGGCGCCGGCCATCGAGACCGGTGGGGCACCCGGTGCCTCACGAGGCCCTCGACGACGTCCTGACGGGGGGCGTCCGAATAGCACATGAGGGCAGGTTAGGGTCGTTGAACAGCCGATGTCTGGCCCGGGCGGGTCGCGCCGTCCCCCGCTTCTGGCAGGATGCCGAGACGTGAGCGAACCCCAGCCGACGCGCGCTGCGCCCGATCCGGCTCCAGGCGAGCCGGGGCAGGCGGCGACGTCGACCGAGCCGGAGGGTGCGCCTGTGCGGCGCGAACCCGCCACACCGGCCCCCGCTGGCCCCGTCCCACCGCACCGGGGGCGTCGCGTCTCCCAGCCGGTCGAGCCGTCCGGACCCACCGACAGCGACAGCGACGCCGACACCGACACCGACACCGGGCAGACCCAGCCCGAGGACGGCGGGAAGGACGCCGCCTCGCCGTCGCAGACCCGCACCAGGCGCCGCGCGGCGGGCCCACCACCCACCGAACCGGCCGCGCCCGAACCGAGTGCCCCCGAACCGAGTGCCCCCGAACCGAGTGCGCCGACGGCACCCGTCCCACCGCCGGCGGACGCACCCGGCCCGGAGCTGATCGAGCTGGCCCAGGCGCACGGCGTCGCCACCGAGTACTGGGACTGGCAGGGCAGACACACGGTCGTGCCGCCCTCGACCATCAAGAGTGTGCTCGCCGCGCTGGACGTCGACGCCTCCTCCCCGCCCGCCGTCACCCGCTCCCTGGTCGCCGCTCGGGAACGACCCTGGCGCCAGGTGCTGCCCGACGTCCTGGTGGTCCGCCAGGGCAGCCACTCCCGCGTGCTGGCCCACGTCGACCACGACGTCAGCGTCGAGCTATGGCTGCAGCTGGAGGACGGCAGCAGCCAGGTCCCGCTCGCCCCGGCCGACCACGACGTCGATCCCAAGGTCATCGACGGTCGGCTGGTCACCGAGCTGGCGTTCGTCGTCCCGGGTGACCTGCCGCCCGGTTGGCACCAGATGCTGGCCCGCCTGCCCGGCGGCGAGGTGGACCGACCGCTGGTGGTGACCCCGAAGCGGCTGGAGCTGCCCGAAGCCCTGCGTAGCGGCCGGGCCTGGGGCTTCACAGCCGACCTGTTCGCCATCCGGTCCCAGTACTCCTGGGGTGTGGGCGACCTGGCCGACCTGGCCGAGCTGGCGGCCTGGAGCGCCCGCGACCATGGCGCCGACGTGCTCATGGTGAACCCCTTGCACGCGGCTGAGGTGATCCCTCCGATGGAGCCCTCGCCGTACCTGCCGACCACCCGGCGGTTCCGCAACCCGCTGTACCTGCGGGTCGAGGAGATCCGCGAGGTCGCGTACATGCCGTCCACCGACCGGGCGCTGATCGAGTGGCAGGCCGAGGCGATCCGCGGGATGAACCTGGACCCGGGCGGCATCGACCGGGACGCAGTCTGGGAGGCGAAGCGCTCGGCCCTGGAGACCGTCTTCGCCCAGCCGCGGTCGCGCTCCCGACAGGCCGCGTTCGAGGCCTACTGCGAGCGTGAGAGTGAGGGGTTGCTCGACTACGCCTCCTGGTGCGCGTTGACCGAGCGCTACGGACTGCCGATGACGAGCTGGCCGGCCCACGCCCTGGACGCGCGGTCGACCTCGGTCGCCCAGCTGCGCGAGGAGCTCGCCGACCGGGTGCAGTTCTACATGTGGCTGCAGTGGTGTCTGGACGAGCAGGCCGCCGAGGCGCAGCGTCAGGCGCTCGAGGCAGGCATGGCGATCGGGATCGTCCACGAGCTGGCGATCGGGGTCCACCCGGACGGCGTGGACGTCTGGGCGCTGGCCGACGTGCTCGCCGCGGACGTGTCGGTCGGGGCGCCCGCCGACGCCGACCACCATGGCGGCCAGGACTTCGCGATGCCGCCGTGGCGCCCGGACCGGCTCGAGGAGCAGGGCTACACGCCGTACCGGGACATGCTTCGCACCGTGCTGCGGCACAGCGGCGGTCTGCGGGTCGACCACATCATCGGGCTGTTCCGGTCCTGGTGGGTGCCGCACGAGGCCGCCCCAGCCGCAGGCACCTACGTGCGCTACGACCATGAGGCGATGATCGGCATCCTGGTTCTGGAGGCCCAGCGCGCCGGCGCCTTCGTGATCGGTGAGGACATCGGCGGCGTGGAGCCGTGGGCACGTGACTATCTGCGTGAGCGAGGTCTGCTGGGTACCTCGGTGCTGTGGTGGGAACGCGACCACGAGGGGCAGCCGCTGCGACCACAGGCCTGGCGTGAGCTATGCCTGGCCACAGTGACCGCGGGAGACCTCCCACCCACCGCCGGGTACCTGGCCGGGGAGCACGTCGAGCTGCGCGACCGGCTCGGGCTGCTGGCTCGGCCGCTCGCCGAGGAGATGGCGCTGGATGAGGCCAGCCGGGCTGCCGTGCTCGGGCAGCTGCGCGAGCTCGGTCTGCTCGGCGAGCAGTCCAGCGAGCGCGAGCGGGTCGAGGCGTTGCACCGGTTCCTCACCTGGACGCCGGCCAAGCTGATCGGGGTGGCGCTGGCCGATGCGGTGGGAGACCGCCGCTCGCTGCACCAACCGGCCACGTTCGGGGACTACCCGAGCTGGCGGCTACCGCTCGCCGACGGCGTGGGCCGTCCGGTGTTGCTCGAGGACGTCATGGCCTCGGTGCGGGCGGCCTCGCTGGCCCGGACGGTCAACGGCCGGTAGCGGGTCCGGTCCACCGGATCAGCCGGCGGCGTCGCGCTGCTGCACCCGCAGGGCACGGGCCAGGGCGTCGCGTCCCTCGGCGACCAGCCGGGACAGTGCCGGCTCGGCGCCCGAGGTCGCCAGCCACTCCTCGGCCCGGTCCACCACGTCGCCACGGACCAGGCGGGCGGGGAACATACCCTCGGCCACCTGGGTCGCCAGCTCGGTGGTCCGCGTAGACCAGATCCGTTGCAGCTGGTCGAAGTACGGCTGCACGAACGGCTCGAGCAGGCTCACGTCGTTGACCCGGCCGAACCCGCGGATCACGGCCAGATGGGTGGCGTTGGGTAGGTCGCCGTCGTTGATCACGCTGTCCCAGGCCGCCTGTTTGGCCTGCGGCGTCGGCACGGCGGCGCGGGCGGCGGCGGCCCGCTCCCGGCCGGCGGCGGTGTCGTCGCGGGTCAGCTCGGCCGCGATCCGGTCCTCGCCGGCACGGCCTCCGGCGACCAGTGCGGTGAGCAACGTCCAGCGCAGGTCGGTGTCGACGTCCAGACCGGGCAGCGGCCGGCTCCCGTCGAGCAGCTCGGCGACGGTGTCCAGGTGGTCCTTGCGCCGGGCCAGGGCGGCCAGCGAACGGGTCAGCAGCAGCTGGGTGTCGCTGCCCGGCGCGGCCTCGTGCAACTCCTCCAGCAGGGTCTGGACCGCGGCGTCGCG
The DNA here is from genome assembly GCA_963724535.1 of uncultured Actinomycetota bacterium. Taxonomy (GTDB): domain Bacteria; phylum Actinomycetota; class Actinomycetes; order Actinomycetales; family Kineosporiaceae; genus JADJPO01. The sequence continues at coordinate 103,811 of CAVRVD010000022.1, read as the reverse complement.
GGTGGTCACGGCGTGCGCCGGGGCCAGGTAGAAGGTCAGAGTCGCCGACAGCTGGTGGAGCAGGGTCTGCTGCACGCTCGGGTCGGTGACCGAGGTGATGTGGCGCAGGATCTGGTCGACGAAGACCCGCGCCGCCAGCTCGCCGTCCCGGGTCATGTCCCAGGTGGCCCCCCAAACGAGGGTGGCCGGGAGCGGGTCCTCGAAGGCGTCCAGGTGCGCGGTGGCGGTCGCCAGCGACCGCTCGTCAAGGCGCAGCTTGGTGTAGGTCAGGTCGGCGTCGTTGAGCAGCAACAGGTCCGGCCGCGCCCGACCGGCCAGCTCGGGCAGATCGGTGCGCTCACCGGCGACGTCCACCTCGGTCGACCAGCTGCGGCGCAGCACCCGGCCGCCGGTGCCGTCGGCGACCAGGTCGTACCCGGCAACCCCCAGCCGGTGCGGTCGCAGCACCGGGTGCTCGACGGGGGCCTCCTGCAGCACTGCCGCAGTGGTGATCCGGCCGGCCTCGTCGGTCTGCATCAGCGGGCGCACGGTGTTCACCCCGGCCCGCTCCAGCCAGGAGGCCGCCCACCCGGCGACGTCCTGGCCGCTGGTGGCGGCGAGCTCGCCGAGCAGGTCGGTCAGGGTGGTGTTGCCCCAGGCGTGCCGACGGAAGTAGCGACGCACACCCTCGTCGAAGGCGTCCTGGCCCACCCAGTGCACCAGCTGCTTGAGCACCGCGGCGCCCTTGGCGTAGGTGATGCCGTCGAAGTTGACCTCGACGTCGGCCAGGTCCCGGATCTCAGCGACGATCGGGTGGGTGGAGCTGAGCTGGTCCTGGCGGTAGGCCCACGCCTTCTCGGCGGACAGGAACGTCGTCCAGGCCGTCCGCCATGTCGTCGCCTCGGCCTGGCACCGGATGCTCGCGTACTCGGCGAAGGACTCGTTCAGCCACAGGTCGTCCCACCAGCGCATGGTCACCAGGTCGCCGAACCACATGTGGGCCAGCTCGTGCAGCACGGTCAGCGCCCGGCGCTCGACGACCGCGGCGGTCGGCTTGGACCGGAAGAGGTACTCGTCGGTGATGGTCACGCAACCGGCGTTCTCCATCGCCCCCGCGTTGAACTCGGGCACGAAGATCTGGTCGTACTTGGTGAACGGGTAGGCCAGGTCGAACAGCTCCTCGTAGTGGCCGAACCCCGCCCGGGTTACGTCCAGCACGTGCTCGGCGTCCAGGTGCTCGGCCATCGAGGCCCGGCAGTGGACGCCCAGCGGCACCGTCCGGCCGTCCCGACTGAGCAGTCGCGAGCTCACCCCGCGGTAGGGGCCGGCCACCACCGAGGTGACGTAGGTGGACAGCCTGGGGGTGGTCTCGAACTCCCACCGGGCGATGCCGGTGCCCGCCGGCACCGGCTCGGGGGTGGAGCTGACCGAGAAGACCTGCCAATGCGCCGGGGCGGTGACCGAGAAGGTGAAGGTGGCCTTGAGGTCGGGTTGGTCGAAGCAGCAGAACACCCTGCGGGCGTCGGCGACCTCGAACTGGGAGTGCAGGTACACCTCGCCGTCCACCGGGTCGGTGAAGCGGTGCAGCCCCTCTCCGGTGCGCATGTAGGCACACTCGGCCACCACCTCGAGCACGTTCTCCGCGGCCAGGTCGGGAAGCCTGACCCGGTCGCCGCCGACCATGTCCGCGGGCGCCAGATCGCGCCCGTTGAGGCGGACCCGCTGCACCACCGGGGCGACCAGGTCGATGAAGGTCTGCGCACCCACCTCCCGGCTGGAGAACCGGACCGTGGTGCGGGAGCGGAATCGCTCGACGCCCTCACCCACGCTGGAGCTCAGGTCGAGGTCGACGGCGTAGTCGGAGACGGTGAGCAGCTCCGTCCGGCGGCTGGCCTCCGTACGCGTCAGGTTGGCGGCTACAGACATGGAAAGATCCTGCCATTGCTCAGCGGCTCGGCGGCTCGGCCTCGGACGGCCCTCGTCCGGACCCAGACAGTAGGATCGAGCGTGATGTGCGCAGAGACGGTGTCCGGCGGGCCGCCGCGGCCCGACCGGAGGCAGATTCCGGACCGGCTTAGCCTCACCGCCTCCGAGGCGGCGACCACCGAGCGGATCGGGCACCTGCCGTTCGACTTCGCCGCCGCGCATGCCGTCCTGAGCCTGCACCGGGCGGCGAACGCCGTCCGCGGGCATCTGACCCAGACCGTGTTGCGCCGCCACGAGCTGACGTGGACCGGCTTCCTGGTGTTGTGGCTGCTGTGGATCTGGCGCCAGCTGGAGACCCGTGAGGTGGCCGAGCTGGCCGGGATCTCCAAGGCCACCCTCACCGGGGTCACCGCCACGCTGGTCAACCGCGAGCTCGTGGTGCGGACTCCCGGGACCGCAGACCGGCGCCTGGTGGTGCTGTCGCTGTCCGAGCGTGGGGAAGAGCTCATGGCTGCCCTGTACCCACAGTTCAACGCGGCCGAGTCGGAGGTCGTCCGCGACCTGTCGCCGGCGATGCTGCGCACCCTGACCGGCGCCCTGCGCCAGCTGGTCACCACCGTGGAGCAGCGCGAGAACTCCGGGTGACCGACCAGACCCCGTCGGACCCAGCCCCCGAAGGACCGGCCCGGCGCGCCACTGCGTTTCAGGATTCGCACACTGAGCAGGATTCGCACACTGAGCAGGATTCGCACACTGAGCAGGAATGACACACTGAACCGCCATGCGGGTTCACGTGGGTAGCGACCATGCAGGGTACGAGCTGAAGCAGCACCTCGTCGGGCACCTGACCGGGCTTGGGCACGAGGTGGTCGATCACGGCCCGGACCGGTATGACCCCCTGGACGACTACCCGCCGTTCTGCTTGAGGGCCGCCCTCGCGGTGGTCGAGGACACCGGCAGCCTGGGTGTGGTGATCGGTGGGTCAGGCAACGGAGAGCAGATCGCCGCGAACAAGGTACGCGGGGTTCGGTCGGCGCTGGCCTGGAGCACCCAGACGGCGGTGCTGGCCCGCCAGCACAACGACGCCAACGTTCTGGCGGTCGGCGCCCGGATGCATGGCCGCGACGAGGCCACCTCGTTCGTGGACGCCTATCTGGCCGAGTCCTTCAGCCAGGACGCGCGGCATCAGCGCCGGATCGACATGCTGTCCGCCTACGAGACCTCCGGCGAGCTCCCGCCGCTGCCGTGACCCATCCCTGTCGAGCCATTCCGGTCGAGCCACGCCCGGTCCCGACCACGGGTCACCCGACGGTGGTGAGCACCGGATCCGGGAAGGTCTCCTCGATGCAGCAGACCGGGGTGCCTTCGACGATCAGGCGGTAGCAGCGGGACACCCCGGTGGGGCCGGCCAGCGCGCGGTCGCCTGCGCGTAGGTCCCGCATCGGGCTGCGGCCGAACCACAGCAGCTCGCGACGACTCTCCACGGCCAGGGCGGCGAAGGCCTCGCCGAGGCCGCCCGGCGCCGCTGCGAGCACGGAGGGGAACTGGGGCGGGAGCCGGTCCAGCAGGAGCACCGACTCGGCGTGTACCAGCAGCCGCCCGGTCGTCGCCATCCGGAGCGCGGTGCGCCGGTTCAGTGCGGGCTCGCCGGGATGGGCACGCAGCCACCGCGCGTGGTCGGCGTCCAGGCGCATCTGCTCCTGGCCCTCGACGTCGGCGACGATGGGCGAGCGGGCATAGGCCTCGAGCGCTCCGGCGAGGGTGCCCTCGGAGGCCAGCAGGAGGCGCAGGGTCGCCGGGAGGTCGGTGAAGGGGACGTCGGTCAGCCGCACCGGGCGCTCGGCCTGTGCATGCCAGCGCGGACCCCAGGTCGCCGTCACGGTCCCTCAGCCTAGGTGAGGCAAGATGGGTCGCGTGACCGCCGAGACCACGGGCACCGTCTTGGTGCTCAACGGGGCAAACCTGAACCTGCTCGGGCGCCGGGAACCGGGTGTCTACGGGTCGAGCACGCTGGCCGATGTCGAAGAAGTGTGCCGCGCCGAGGCCGACCGGCTCGGCGTCGGGCTCGAGTTCGCCCAGACCAATCACGAGGGCCAGCTGCTGGAGTGGGTACACGCGGCTGGGGCCCGTCATGTCACCGGCGACGTGATCGGCGCCGTGGTCAACCCCGGGGCCTGGACCCACACCTCGGTGGCGTTGCGCGACGCGATCGCCGGCTCTGAGCTGCCCGTGGTCGAGTGCCACATCTCGAACGTCCACGCTCGCGAGGAGTTCCGCCACCACTCCTACATCTCGGCGGTGGTTCGCGGGGTCGTCGTCGGATTCGGTGTCGACGGCTACCGGCTGGCCATCTCCGGTCTGGTCCGGCTCGTGGACAGCTGAGTTCCTCCGGGCACCCCGACGAGCGCTTGATATACTGAGCGCCGCGTCGAGACCTTGGAGTGATCGTGACCGACCCCATCACCGGTGCCTGGGCGGCCCAGCGCTCGGCCATGGGCGCGTTCATCCGCTCCCAGCGCGAGCTGGCCAATATGTCGCTGCGGGAGCTGTCCAGGGCGACCCAGGTGTCCAACGCCTACTTGAGCCAGATCGAGCGCGGCCTGCATGACCCGACCCTCAAGGTGCTGGTGCAGATCGCCAGCGCACTGCACGTCTCGGTCGAGGACCTGTTGCGGGAGAGCGGGGGATTGGACCCGGAGGCGATGGCGGCGGCCGGTGCTCCCGGGGTGGAGGCGGCGGTGACGGTGGACCCGCATCTGACAGCGGCAGAGAAGGATGCGTTGATCACCGTGTATCGCAGCTACCTGGCCGGCCATCGAGAGGACGATGGTGCTGCCCAGGAGGGGGATCGGCCCTGACCCCCGAACGGGACGCCGCTTGACATAGTGTGCAGTGCTCAATATACTGAACACCGTCGCCGATACAGTGTACGGGACACCCACGCTCCGCATCGATGTCGATGCGCCACACCGCAACCGCCAACCTCAGGAGAAATCATGCAGACCCCCCAGGAAGCTCTCGCCGCCATGCAGTCCCAGGCCCTGGAAGCCATCAGGACCGGCCAGGCCGCAACGCTCGAGGCCATGGCCGCCTGGCGCGACGGTGTCGCCAAGGTGACCCCGCAGGCCCCGTCGATGCCCGACGTGCCGGCCGAGTTCAAGCAGGCCATGGGCGACCCGGCCGAGATCGTGGACTCGGTCTACGACTTCGCCGGTCAGCTGCTGGAGATGAACAAGGAGTTCGTGCAGAGGCTGCTGGCCGCCTCCAAGCCCACCGAGTGACACGCGTCGGTCCGTGACCGGCCCAGACAGACGTCGGGGGTGCCACCCGTGACCCGGGTGGTGCCCCCGATTCCCACTCATTGGCATGCTTGGTGCCGAGACTGCCCGGAATCGCCTGCTGGGGAAGGACAACCGTGCCCACCTCTCGTGACCTCCTGAAGAACCTGAACGAGCAGACCATCGACCAGGTCCGTCGTACCCAGGACGCCGTGGTCGATGCGGTGCGCTCGGTCAACAACCATGCCCCTCGGGTCGCTGGGTTGAGCCAGGCGCCGGCCGACACCGAACGCCTGGTCGATTCCGCGTTTGGGTTCGCCCGGTCGGTGCTCGACCTCAATCACCGCTTCGCCCACCGGTTGCTCGAGCTGGCCGGTGTCGAGGGGCGGGCCGGTACTGCGGTCGTGCCGGTGGAGCAGGCCCCGGCGGAGCCGGTGGAGCAGGCCCCGGAGGAGCCGGTGGTGACCGCGAAGAGGGCGCCGGCGAAGAAGACCACCGCGAAGAAGACCACCGCGAAGAAGACCACCGCGAAGAAGACCACCGCGAAGAAGACCACCGCGAAGAAGTCGCCCGCGAAGAAGTCGCCCGCGAAGAAGGCCACCGCGAAGAAGACCACCGCGAAGAAGTCGCCGGACGCCGGGTGACGGCTACGCCGCCGCAGGGGCCCGACCCGGTCGCCCGAGCCGGCCGGACCCTCACAGGTCCAGTCCCAGCCGCCGTCCCTCGACGATCGCGTGGACGGCGAGCCGCGCGGCCCGCGCGTCACCGATCACCTGCACCGGCGTCGTCGCCCCGGCCCCCTGGAGGGCGCCCAGGTCGTCGACGAGCTCGGTACGCGGCACGTTGGTCGTGGCCAGCACCAGGGTGTCGGCGGCAAACACCTGTTCGGAGCCGTTGAGCAGACTGCGGACCGCGGCCCCGCCCCCGCCCCCGCCCCAGGACGCGACCACCGACTCGGTGTGCCAGGTCACGCCGAGCCGAGCCAGTCGGGTCCGCAGCGCGCCGTCGGCGGCCGTCCGCTGGATCCAGAAGCCGACCATCGGCCACCCGGTGACGATCACCACCTCGTGACCGTGCTCGGCCAGGTACCAGGCGGTTCCGGCGCCCCGCCAGTCACCGACGTCGTCGATCAGCACCACCCGAGGTCCGGGACGGACGGTGCGAGTGAGCACGTCCTCGATCGAGACCACATCCCGGCGCTCGGCGCCCGGCAGCACCTCGACGTCGGGCAGCGGCCGCTGGTAGCCGGTCTCGGCCGGTTGGGAGCCTGTGGCCACGACGATCTCGTCGGCGCCGACGGCGAGGGCCTCGGCCCCGTCCAGCGGGGTCGAGGTGAGCACCTCGACGCCGAGGGCGGTCAGCCGGCGGACGTACCAGCCGATGAGCTCGAGGATCTGGCCACGCCGCGGCTGGAGCCCGGCCAGCCGGAACGCCCCGCCGAGTTGCGGCCCGGCCTCGGCCAGGGTGACCCGGTGCCCGCGTTCGGCCGCGACGCGGGCGGCCTCCAACCCGGCTGGTCCGCCGCCGATCACCAGCACGTGCCGTGGGTGGACCGCCGGCTGCAGGTGCTCGTCGCCCCACTCGGCCTCGCGCCCCACGGAGGGGTTGACCAGACAGGAGATCCAGTAGTCGCGTGAGCGTCGTCCCCAGCACATCTGGTTGCACGAGATGCAGCCGCGCACCTGCTCGTCCGCCCCGGCCAGCGCCTTGCGCACCCAATGCGCGTCGGCGATCTGCCCGCGCACGACGCTGACCAGGTCTGCCTGTCCGGAGCCGATCAGCGCGTCGGCGTTCTCGGGGGTGCGGATATGGCTCTCGGCCTGCACCTTTGCGAACCTGACCACCGTCGAGAGCGCCTCGGCCGCAGGCGCTCCCAGCCTGTCCGCGTACAGGAACGTCGGCATCAGCGGGCCGAAGTTGAGGTAGCTGCCGGTGCCGCAGGTGACGTAGTCCATCAGCTCGCGCTGGTCGTGCCAGGCGACGATCTCGCACAGCTGATCAAGCTGCATCGCGCTGGGAACCTCGGGGTCGACCGAGGTGGCCAGACCGATGATGAAGTCGTCGCCGACGGCTCGGCGGATCCGGGTGAGCAGCTCGTGGGAGAACCGCATCCGGTTCTCGAAGGAGCCGCCCCAGCGGTCGGTGCGCCGGTTCGACCAGGGCAGCCAGAACTGGTCCACAACCGCGTTGTAGGCGGCGAACACCTCCACCCCGTCGTAGCCGCACGCCCTGGCGCGCACGGCCGCCCGAGTGAAGCCCTCCAGCAGCTCCTCGATCTGCGCCGGGGTCATCGCATGGCTGCCGTCGCCGTCGTGGTAGCTGGGCAGGCCCGCCGGTGACCAGGCCTCCCGGTAGGAGTTGTCGAAGTCGCCGTGTGCGCCGACATGGTAGAGCTGCTGCAGGATCGTCGCGCCCTCGGAGTGAGCCGCCTCGGTGATCCGGCGAAACCCTGGAAGGACGGCATCGTCGTCCACTCGGAAGTTGCCGCGGGTGAGCACCCCGGTCGGGTGTACCGGCACCGGCTCCACGACGATCATCGCCGCCCCGCCGCGGGCTCGCTCCCGGTAGTAGGCAAGGTGTCGCTCGCCCGGCAGGCCGGCCTCACTCATGTTCGCGGTGTGCGCCCCGAAGCTGATCCGGTTGCGCAGCAGACGATGTCGTAGCTGCAGCGGCCTGGCCAGGGGACGGACGGCGCCGCCGTGGTCCGGGTCAGCCAGCGCGGCTTGCTGCCCGTCGTCCATGCGTCCTCCAGATGTGCCGGGCGACCATCAGGTCCAGGTGCCCGCCGCCGCCGTTGCAGAACAGGGTGACCTGTTCGGTGCGGGTTCGGCCAGGGTGTTCACCACGGCACAGCTGGTAGAGGTCGGCTTGGACGGGGTCGGCCGGCACCACCCCAGCGGCGATCGGAATGACCAGGTCGCCGCTCTCGGTGAGCGGTGCTCGACGGTCGTCGACGAAGACCGCGGCGTCGGCATGGGCGCGGCGCACCACCTCGTCGTCGATCTCGCGGTGGTCCGGCAGGTAGGCCCCGACCGCGTCGACGTGGGTCCCCGGACGCAGCAGGCCCCCCCGGATCAGCGGGTCCCTGGCCATCGTCGCGGTGCAGACCACGTCGGCGAGTGGCAGCGCGGCGTCCAGGTCCTCGACCCGCTCGTGGGCCACTCCGGCGGCGACCAGCGAGTCGGCCGTGGCTGCCGTCCGGTTCCAGACCAGCACCCGCTGGATCGAGGGTCGGACGGCGCGGTGCGCGGCGACCAGGTGGGGGGCCAGGCCGCCGGCACCGACCATGAGCAGAACCCGAGTGTCCTCACACGAGCAGAAGCGGGAGCCGAGCGCGCTGTCCGCGGCGGTCTTGCGGTAGGTCAGCTCGGTGCCGTCCAGCAGGGCCAGGGGACTGCCGTCCCGGCCGTCGAAGAGCACGATGACAGCTTGGACGGCGGGCCGGGCGGTCGTCGCTGGATTGGTCGGGAAGACGGTCACCAGCTTGGTGGCGATCACGTCACCGGGCGCCCAGGCGGGCAGGGCGAGGAACGTCTCCCCGCTGCCCGGCGGGGACAGCACCACCCGCTCGCTGACCGGTGCCTGGCCGCGGTGGGCCGCCTCGACGGCGTCGACCAGCTCGAGGTAGGGGGCCAGCCGGGCCACATCCGCGGCGTCCAGCACCGGCAGATCACGCAGCGAGGTCACTTGTCCACCGACGTCCCGGACGAGCCGGCGGTGACCGCCTCGACCAGGTCGGCGACCAGCCGATCGATACCGAGGTCGACGTCGTCCGCGGTGATGCCCATCCGGACCACGACCAGGTCGACCGAGGGGATGACGAGCACCCGCTGACCGTCGTGCCCGGAGGCCCAGTAGGTGTCGGCAGGCATCGTCGGGAAGCGCAGGGTGCCGTCCGCACGCCGGTTGGCCCACCAGTGCGCGCCGAGGCCGTCGTCCTCCGTCCGAACGTCGGTCAGGGTGGTGGAACGCTGCATCCAGCCGTCGGGGAGCAGGTCCCTGCCGTTCCAGCGGCCGTCCTGCAGGGCGAACTGGCCGATCACCGCCCAGTCCCGAGGAGTGGCCCACAGGTAGGAGGAGCAGACCGGGTGACCGGTGGCGTCCGGTTCGAGCACCGCGCTGGCCATGCCGAGCGGGGTGAAGATGAGCTGTGCGGCCAGGTCCGCGCCGAGCCCCGAGCGCTCCTGGAGGATCTGGCACAGGATGTTCGTCGTGCCCGAGGAGTACTGCTGGTAGCTGCCGGGGGAGTGCGCCGGCGGCAGCGAGGCGGCGTACTCGCCCATATCGTCCTCGAGATAGAGCATTCGGGTGATCGGGGTGCCCAGGTCGTAGGTCTCGTCCCAGGTCAGGCCGGAGGTCATCCGCAGCAGCTGCTCGACGGTGATGTCGGCGCGCCGGTCGGTCCACTCCGGCCGCAGGTTCGACTCGGCCAGCGACAGTCGGCCCTGTTGGACCAGTCGCCCGGCCATCAGATTGGTCACCGACTTGGCCATCGACCAGCCTAGCTGGGCGGTCTCGGCGGTGAAGCCGTCGCCGTAGCGCTCGGCGATCAGCCTGCCGTCGTGGACGACGACAACCGCCCGGGTGCCCAGCCGGCTCTGCTCTTGCGCGTCGCTGCCGAAGGCCCGCTCCAGTGCCGCGTCGACGGCGGTGGTGCCGGTGTCGGTGAGCCCAGGCGCGCCGGTGGACCATGCGGCGCTCACCCGAGCCGCCGGCTCCCTGGTCGGCAGCTGGGGGCGCTCATCGGCGATCGTGCAGCCGAAGCCCGATGTGTAGTAGGCGGTCTGCGGGTAGAGCACACCGAGGATCGACGAGCGGGCGGTGCCGGCCCCGGCATCCACCGAGGTGCGTAGGTAGGGGACCAGGGGGTTGTCCGGAAGGTCCCGCGCGGGGGCGTCCGTGCCGCGACCGGCCAGCAGCCGGACGGCGCAGGCGTTGTGCGCGGCGTAGCCGGTGCCGGTCTTGAGCAGGGGCCGGGCGTACAGGAGGCCGCCGGCGACTGCCACGACCACCAGCCCGGCCAGCAGGAGCACGATCCGTCGCCACATGCGCGGCAGGCTACGGGCCAGACGGGGTGGCCGTGGCCCGCGAGGAGCTGTTCGGCCGGGTCGGCCTGCGCCAGCACGACGAAGGGCACGTGCCGCCCAGCTCCAGGTAGCCGCGCTTGCGGTCGGATTCGGCTGGGGTGGCCATCGCTCAGTGGCCCGGTGACCCGGGCTTGCGGATGCCGCGGAACTCCCAGTCCCCGCCCTGCGCCGTCGAGAGCACCTCCTCGCTCTCGGTCGGCTGGGCACCGACGTCGGTGCGGATCGGGGTCGGCCCGGAGACGATGTGGTTGCGCAGGGTGCCCAGCCCCTCGACCTCGACCTCGACCACGTCACCCGGGTAGACCGTGCGGGAGATCGCCGGCGTCCCGGAGAACAGCAGGTCACCGGGGTGCAGGGTGATGGTCCGGGCGATGTCGGCGACCAGGTAGTGCATGTCCCAGGTCATCTCGTCTGTGGAGGCGTCCTGCTTCACCTCGCCGTTGACCAGGGTGCGGAGCCGTTTGCCGCGGAAGTCCCAGCCCTCGACGATCCCCGGACCGACCGGGGCCAGGGTGTCGGCACCCTTGACCCGCAGCATCGACCCGGAGTCGGTGTCCCGGAAGTCGTGCAGGCCGTAGTCGTTGCCGATCGTGTAACCACGAACGTACTCGCCGGCCTCGGCGGGGGAGACGTTGCGGCAGGTGCGACCGATGACGATGACGATCTCGCCCTCGTAGTTGAGCCAGCTGCAGCCCGTCGGGCGGACCACTGCGGACCCGTGCGCGTTCAGCGCCGAGACCGGTTTGTGGAAGTAGGTCGGCGCCGGCGGCAGCGTGGTCATCATCTCGCTGACCCGGCTGGTGTAGTTCAGATGCACACAGACGATCTTGGACGGCGTCACCGGCGGCAGGTGGACGGCGGCCGCGATCGGCACCTCGCGCCCGTCCCCGGCACGCAGCAGCTCACCGTCGCGGACCACATCGACGACGATGCCGTCCAGCAGGATCCGGCGGAACTCGCGCACGGTCTCCACGCGTCGTCCTCTCAGCCCGCGGCGGGCAGGTCGGCGCCAGGTGAGGCCATCTGCCGGGCGTAGTCGGGGTCGGCAGGGGTGCGATGCGGGCGGGGGAACCCGCCGTCCGGGGCGTCGAACCACAGGTGCGCCTGACCGGTGCCGATCGAGTTCTCGTACTGCCCGTACTGGCGGCCCGCAGCGGTGCAGTCACCCTCGCCGACCGCACCGATCATCATCAGGTAGTGGGCGAACATCGCCTCGGGGCGATAGGGCATGAACTCGTCCATCGTCTCCAGCACCCGGGCGTGGTCCCCGGTGGCGAACCACTCGATCCGATCCTCGTCGGCCGCCCGGGCCTGCTGGGTGCGGATGTGGGACAGGTCGGCGGCCTCGTGGTCACGTAGCTGGCGCAGCTTCCAGAACGTGTGCGAGAGCGCTCCGGAGGCCACCAGCAGCACCTTGCGGTCGGTCTGGGCGATTGCATCACCCAGCACCCGTCCGGCACGCAGGAAGTCCTCCCGCTCCCCGGTCTGGGCCACGCTGACCGAGATCCACTGCTTGTCCAGGCCCTCGCCGAGGAACTTCCACAGGTTCAACGTGGCGTAGTAGACCGGCAGGTAGGGGTCGTCGATGGCGGTCACCCAGGTCGAGTGCTCGACGTCCAAGCGGTCCATCGCCCAGGCGAGCTCGGGGTCGCCGCGCCAGTCGTAGGGGATCCGGCACATGCCGCGTGGCAGCTCCTCGGCGGTGAACAGCCCGGCCCTGCGGTCCTGGGCCGTGACCACGAACTCCACGGTGGTGAACCAGTGCGAGTCCAGGACCACGACCGTGTCGTAGTCCAGGGTCTCGAAGACCTCCCGCCGCAGCTGCTCCAGGGCGGGGCCGAGGCTGAAGTCGTTGCCGTCGTTCAGCTCCCGGCGGGTCTGCTCGGGCAGCATGATCGTCGGGACGTGCGCCAGCAGTCCCGCGCCGACTACGTCTCCCATGGGGTTCTCCTCGGTTCGCGCTCAATTCAGGGGATGAGGTCAGGGGGTCGGGTCAGGGGTGGTCCATCCGCCGGGGGCGAAGACCGTGTTCTTGACGTCGCAGTAGAAGTCGAAGCTCCAGATCCCGCCCTCGCGCCCGATCCCGGACCGGCCGTTGCCGCCGAACGGGGCGCCGAGGTCACGCACGAAGAAGCAGTTCACCCAGACGGTGCCGGCGTTCAGTGCGTGCGAGACACGCTCGGCCCGTTCGCGGTCGCCGGTGACCAGCGTGGCGGCCAGCCCGAACCGGGTGTCGTTGGCCATCGCGACCGCCTCCTGCTCCTCGGCGAAGGTCTGCACGGTCAGCACTGGGCCGAAGACCTCCTCGGTGAGGATCTCGCAGCCCGGGGCCGCCCCGGTGAGGATGGTGGGGCAGAAGTAGAGCCCGCCGAGCTCGGTGTTCGGTCCACCGCCGAGGACGACGCGGGCGCCCTCCGTCCTTGCTCGGTCGACGAAGCCGGACACCCGCTCGAAGTGGGCGCGGGAGACCAGGGCGGAGATGTCGGTGGACTCCTCGCGCGGATCGCCCTGCCGCAGGGTCTTCGCCGACGTGACCACCCGCTCCAGGAAGACGTCATGGATGTCGGCGTGCACCATGATCCGGAACGCGCCGAGACAGACCTGGCCGGCGTTGTCGAACTGCTCGACGGCCAGGCTGACGGCCAGGTCCAGGTCGGCGTCCTCGAACACCACCAGTGGCGACTTGCCGCCCAGCTCGAAGGACAGCGGGACGATGTTCGGCGCCGCCGCAGCCGCGATCACCCCCGCGGTCGGCACCGAGCCGGTGAACGACAGCCGGTTGATGCCTCGGTGGCGGGTGAGCGGTGCCCCGGCGTCCACCCCGGCGCCCTGGACGACGTTGAACACCCCGTCCGGCACGCCAGCCCCGGCCATGATGTCGGCCAGCAGGCTGGCGGTCAGTGGTGCCCACTCCGGCGGCTTGAGCACCACGGTGTTGCCGGCGGCCAGGGCCGGACCGATCCGCCAGGTGGCCAACATCAGCGGTGCGTTCCACGGGGTGATGATGGCGACGACCCCGGCCGGGTCGTAGCTGATCCGCTCGCGGTGCCCACGCACCTCCAGGTCGGGGTGGCCCAGCTGGTGTTCGGCGAAGTCGGCGAAGAACCGGAAGTTCATCGCCACTCTCGGCATCACCCCGCGGCGGTGGCTGCGGATCAGCGAGCCGTTGTCCCGCGTCTCCACCCGGGACAGGTCCTCGATCCGGTCCTGCACGCCCTCGGCCACCCGGCGCAGGATCGCCGAACGTTCGACCACCGGCAGACCAGCCCAGGCCGGGAAGGCGGCCCGGGCCGCAGCGACGGCGGCGTCCACCTCACCCGTCCCGCCGGCGCAGATCTGCGCGATCGGCTGCTCGTCGATCGGGGAGATGTCGGTGAAGGTGCTCGCGGTGGCCACCCGCCGTCCGCCGATCCAGTGCCGGACGTCGACCGGCACACCCTCGACGACGGCCTGGTAGTCCGCTGGTCCCTGCTGCGGGCTGGACGTCGCGGGTTGGGTCACGAACAGTCACCACCTTGTCGGTCCGGAGGCAGGCGTGGTTCGATGCGAGGGCAATCGTTTGGAGCCAAACGGTATGGGTTGGGTGACGGACGGTCAAGAGGAGTGCAGGCACGGCACGGACGCCAGCCACCCCGGACGGGTCCGGTGTTGCCCGGCCCACCAGGAAGGAGTGCCGAGTGCCGCGCCGAGCGCTGCTCGTCGAGCACGACCCCTACACCCGGCCCGGCCATGTCGGCGCGGCGCTGGCGCGCCGCGGGTTCGAGCTGCACCGGCGCCTGGTCGTGCCCGAGGATCGCTTCCATGCGCCGGACGTGGAGCACGACTTCCCCGATCCCCGCACCTGGGACCTGATCGTGCCGATGGGAGCGCCCTGGTCGGTCGACGACCACACCCGGATCGGGTCCTGGATCGCCGACGAGCTGCATATGCTGCGCATCGCCCACGCCGAGGGGGTGCCCATCCTCGGGGTCTGCTTCGGCGGGCAGGCGATGTCGGTGGCTCTGGGCGGCCTGGTACACCGGGCGCAGGGCTGGGAGATCGGTCCGACCCGGGTCGAGTGCCATGACCCCACCCTGGTCGGCCCCGGGCCCTGGTTCCAGTTCCACGCAGATGCGATGACCGTGCCACCGGGCGCCCGGCTGGTCGCCGAGAACGCCTGGGGCGTGCAGGCCTGGACGGCGCAGCGCACGCTCGCCGTGCAGTTCCACCCCGAGGTGACCGCCGAGGTGTTCGAGCTCTGGCTGGACAACGGCGGCCGGGCGGTACTGGCCGGGCAGGGCCTGGACGACGTGGCGCTGCTGCGGGCCGTCCGGCTCGACGAGACCGCCGCCGGGCAGCGGACCGAGGCACTGGTCGAGGCCTTCCTGGCGCGCATCGCGGGACATCCTGCGGCCGACCAGCCACCATGACCCCATGGCGACGGACAAGGATGACCGGCCGGCCCGCAGGCAGCCGCCGAGCCGGCAGTCGACCCGGAGGCAGTCGACCCCGAGGCAGTCGACCCCGAGGCAGTCGACCCGGAGGCAGTCGACCCGCGGGCACCCGACCCGCACGGCTGGGCCGGCAGCCGAGGCCGGCGGGGTGCCCGGGACCCGGCGCGAGGCGTTCGAGGAGCTGGCCGCGGACCGCGCCGCCGGCAGGATGGTGGTGCTGCCCCGAATGCTCGCCGGCCAGGACCGTCGCCGGCACGTGCGCCAGACCATCCGGGAGGACCACCTGACCCGGATCGCGGCGGGTGAGACCGAGGCGATGGAGAAGTCCGACAAGCTCGCCGGGTCGCTGTTCTCGTTCTTCCGGGGTACTGCCCTGCTGTTCTACCGGGACATGGCCGGGGAGGACGCCTGGATGCCGACCGTGCTGACCCTCGGCGACGTCCACCCGGAGAACTACGGGGTGATGCCGAGCGCCGACAACGTGCCGATCTTCAGCGTCAACGACTTCGACGAGGCCTACTACGCGCCGTTCACCTGGGACCTCAAGCGCGGCGTCACCGGCTTCCTGATCGCGGCCGAGACCGAGGGTGGGTACGGACGCGGGAAACGGCGACGCATCGCCGAGGGCTTCCTGCGGGGCTACGTCGCGGGCGGGCATCGAGCACTTCGCCGCCCACCGCGGAGAGGCCGACCACCAGATCCGGATGGACAACGCCCCGAAGATGATCCGCCGGCTGATCGCGAAGGCCGAGCACAACCGTGACCGCTGGCTGAGCGAGGACTACCACGACTCCTACCGCGGCGGGTTCACGGCCAGCAAGAAGCTCGTACCGCAGAGCAGCCGCCGCGCCGAGTTCCAGGACATCGTCGACCGGTGGGTGCGCGAGTGCGACGTCCAGGTGCCCGAGCGGGCCGGCGACATGAAGGTCAAGGACGTCGCGGTGCGCCGCGGCCAGGGCACCGCCTCACTCGGGCTGGCGCGGTACTACCTGCTCATCGAGGGCCAGCGGGCCGATGCCACCGACGACCTGGTCATCGAGTTCAAACAGGCCCGGCGCTCAGCCATGGCCGGCCTGGTGCCGCCGTCGCAGTACGCCGTGGACGGCCAGGCGGAGCGGATCGCCGACGCCCAGCAGGTGCAGCTGGTGCGCGGCGACGTGTTCTACGGCAGCGTCGAGTTCGACGGGCTCAGCTTCATGACCCGGGAGCGGGCTCCGTTCCGCAGCTCGATCGACCTGGACGACCTGTCCCGCAAAGCGTGGCGCCGCTACGCAAGGATCTGCGGTCAGACCCTGGCCCACGTCCACGCCATGTCGGACGAGTCCGGCACCGTGGAGGACGACGTCGAGCCGCTCGTCCTCGAGGCCATGCAGCCGGTCGACCTCTTCGTCGAGGACCTGCTCGCCTTCGGCGACGAGGCGGCGAGGCGGGTCCGTGCCGACCACGCGATGTTCGTGGCGGACCACGGCCGCGGCGCGTTCCGCCGCATCGACCGGGTCTACCGGTGAGTCCGGCCCGGCACCAGGTCAGGTCAGCTGCTCCAGGCTCTGCCCGCCGTCCCAGACCACACCCACCTGGCGGTAGTAGCCGCCGATGACCTCGTGCACCTCGAGCCGGGACAGCTCCTCGGTGGGGGAGTCGAACAGGCGCAGCTCGGCGTCCCCGCGCCAGGCCTGGCCACCGGCGAACTCGCTGGCGCCGGAGGAGATCAGCTCGGCGAACACGTCGCCGTCGCCGTCGATGCGGGGGTAGACCCGATGGTGGGCCATCGGGTGGGCGTTGACGAAGCCGTTGGACTCGCTCGGCTCGCGCAGGGTGAGCACCGCCTCGGCCAGCCGCCGGTCGCCGGCGGCCAGGGTCGCGCCGAACACCCCTGCCTCGCCGATCTGCGGCGCGGCATGGCCGAACGGGTGCGGACGGGTCTGCCACATCGAGCCCAGCTTCTTCGGATAGCCCTGGTGAATGCCGCGGGCGATGGCGAAGTCGGAGTCCACCCAGATGTAGACGCAGCGGGAGAAGGTGCGTCCGGCATAGGAGCAGCGGACGACGACGAAGGCCTCCTTGTACTGGGACCGCACCGGGTCGACCAGCTCGGCCCGGGAGGTCGAGCAGGACTGCCAGTCCGCCCAGATCAGCGCGACTGCACCGGGGTCCTCCGCGGCGAGGTCGAGGGGCGCCGGCAGGAGCTCGGCCACCCGCGCCGGGTCGCTGCGGTACTCGACGGTGAGCAGGTCTCCGGAGTAGGACCACGGCGGGGCCGGGATCAGGGACGAACGGCCGGTCGCGGTGCGGGGGTAGAAGAAGCCCTCCATGAGTCCTCCTGGGCGCATCGGTCGCAACGGTGGGTCGGCTACGGAGCCTGGGCACGGCAGATCGGACCAGCGGCCGGGTCAGTCTTGCCGCAGGATGTCACGAAGGATACTGTACGGATCCTAACGATTGGCAGGTCCGAGCGGGGCGCAGCCCCACGGTCGACTCCTCACGTCGACCGCCGCCTCGGTGGCGACGGGAGGCAGCGTGGCCCATTTCGACACGTCCGGACTCCAGCCTGCGGCGGACCGCCTGCGTGAGCAGGGGATCGACGTCGTCCGGCTCGGCTACGCCGACCTGATCGGCACCGACCGCGGCCGCGACCTGCTGGTCGCCCACTTCGCCCGGACCACCTCGTCCGGCGTGGCCTTCTGCCGGTCGGTTTACGGCACCACGCCGCGCGGTGACGTCGTCGACATCGAGGGTGGGCTGAGCGCCGGCCTGCCGGACATCGTCGCCTTCCCGGACCTGGACACCCTGCGGCCGGTGCCCTGGGAGCCGGGTGTCGCGCACTGCATCGGCGACCTGTTCAACCCCGACGGCTCCCCCTCGGCCGAGAGCCCGCGGCAGGTGCTGCGCCGGGTGGTCAACCGGTTCGCCGACCTCGGCATGCGACCCCTGGTCGGGCCGGAGCTGGAGTTCTACCTGATGGAGAAGGCGCAGGACGCCCCGAACGGCTGGCGACTGTACGGCGAGGCGACCGGCAACGTCTACGTCAGCGGGTTGCGCGGCGACCCGCGCAACCTCCTGCTGGCCAAGCTGCGCCAGCTGGGGGACTACGGCATCGACGTGGTGGCCGCCAACCACGAGTTCTCCTCCGGCCAGTTCGAGATCAACCTGTGGCACGGCGAGGCCTTGGACGCGGCCGACCGTGCCCACCGGTTCAAGGCCGCGGTGAAGGAGCTGGCCTGGCAGCAGGGGCTGATGGCGACGTTCATGCCCAAGCCGTTCAACGACGAGGGCGGGTCGGGCTACCACCTGCACTTCTCCACCTGGTCGGACGACGACAGGCCGCTCTTCGACGACCCGGACGGCGCGGACGGCCTGTCCGACGTCGCCCGACATGCCATCGCCGGGGTGCTCGTCCACGCCCCCGCTCTGACCGCGATCAGCAACCCGACCATCAACTCCTACAAGCGGTTCGGGCCGGACACGCTCGCTCCCTGGCTGATCGACTGGGGGTTGGACAACCGCAGCGCGATGGTGCGCATTCCCCCTGAGCGTGGGTCGTCGTCTCGGATGGAGCTGCGCCTGGGCGATGCCAGTGCCAACTCCTACCTGGCGATCGCCGGACTGCTCGCCGGCGCGCTGCTCGGGATCGAGAAGAAGCTCACCCCGCCGCCGGCACTGGTCGGCTACGGCTACGACACCGCCAAGGCCGAGATGCTCCCGACCAACCTCGCTGCGGCGCTGGACGCCCTGGAGGCCGACACCGAGATCGTCGACCTGCTCGGCGAGCCGTTCGTCGCCGCGTTCCTGGCGTACAAGCGCAACGAGCTCGAGCGGTTCAGCGCCTGGATCACCGACTGGGAGTTCACCGAGTACACCTACCACCTGTGACCCGCCCTGACGAGACCGGTGTGGTGCCGCGGGACCCGAACCACCTGGGACACCCGTCGAGGCAGCACCCGTGACGCACTGCCTGTGAAGGAGCTGCCGCCATGCGACCGGACCCTGTGCCACTCGAGGACGTCGACCTGTCCGACATCGACGGTTTCGCGAACCTGCGCGGCTTCGCCCAGCTGGAGACGCTGCGCCGACAGGACCCGGTGCACTGGAACCCGGAGCCCGCGCCCAACGCCGGGTTCTGGGCGGTGACCAGGTACGCCGACATCTGGACGGTGGACAAGGACCCGGAGAGGTTCACCTCCGAGCAGTTCGTCAACCTCGAGGAGGTCGAACCGCAGTACCAGGACGTGCGCCGGTCGTTGCTGGAGACCGACGGGCCGCGACACATGGCGTTGCGCAAGCTCATCCAGCGCGAGTTCACGCATCGGAACCTGATGAAGAACTACGAGGCCTTCCTGCGCGGGCTGACCCGGGCCACCATCGATTCCGCGTTCGCGCAGGCGGCCGACGCCGACGGCGAGCTCGACTTCGTCGAGTCGATCAGTGCCGACTTCCCGATCAACGTGCTGGCCCGCCTGCTCGACGTCCCACAGGAGGACACCGCTCAGCTGATCGCCTGGGGCAACGAGTTCGTCGGCAACACCGACCCCGACTTCGCCAAGGTGCGGGCCGATCTGCCGGAGAGCGATGAGTACAAGCACCTGCCGTTCCGCTCGCCGACCACCCAGGAGGTCTGGGACTACGGCAACGAGCTGAAGCGGTCCCGCCTCGGCGGCGATGGCACCGACCTGGTCTCGATCCTGGCGAACAAGATGCCGCAGGACGGGGTTCCGCTGTCCGAGCGAGACTTCAACATGTACTTCACCCTGCTGGTCATCGCCGGCAACGAGACCACCCGGCACGCGATCAGCAACGCGATGCTGGGCCTGATGGACCAGCGTGACCAGCTCCGGATCCTGCAGGAGGACCCCCGGCTGCTGGACAGCGCTGTCGAGGAGCTGCTGCGCTTCGCCTCGCCCGTCTACCACTTCCGCCGCACTGCCACCACGGACACCGAGCTGGGCGGCAAGCTGATCAGGGCCGGCGACAAGGTGGTCATGTGGTTCGCCAGCGGCAACCGGGACGAGGACGTCTTCGACAACCCCGACGACATCGACGTGCACCGCACCAACGTCGACCACATGACCTTCGGCAAGGGCAGCCCGCACCTGTGCCTCGGCAGCGCCCTGGCCCGGATGGAGGTCCGGCTGATGTTCGAGGAGCTGCTGCCCCGAATCCAGGACATCGAGCTGGCCGGCGACCTGCACCGAGTGCGCAGCAACTTCGTCAACGGCATCAAGGCCTTCCCGGTGCGGATCACCCCGCGGGCCGCGTGAGCACGGCGAGGTGAGCGAGCCGGGCCCCTGGTCGGGCTAGAGCGAGCTCGTGTCGTCCGGCACGTCGACGGCGTGTTCGCGCAGGGCCTCCACCGGCACGATCTGCAGCACCGCCTCGTTCGTTGCGGCCAGCACCACGGGCGCGGCGACCCCGTCGGCGTAGGCGCGGGCCCAGTTGCCTGCGGTGACGCACCAGCGGTCGCCGGGACGCAGGCCGGGGAAGCGGAACTGCTTCATCGGCGTGGCCAGGTCGTTGCCGATCGAGAGCTGGTGCTCGAGGAACTCGGCGGTGACCACCGCGCAGATGGTGTGACTGCCCAGGTCCTCGGGGCCGGTGCTGCAGCAGCCGTCCCGGTAGAAACCGGTCACCGGGTCGGCGCCGCACGGCTCCAGCGCGCCGCCGAGCACGTTGCGCTCCACCCTCGGATCCTCGCCCACCCGCCCATCATCGCCCAGCGGACACGCCTGCGGGAGACGAACGTCAGTCCACCTGCTCCTCGGTCACCAGCCGGTGCATGATCCGGCGGACGGCGCTCGCGGCGGCGTCTGCTGCGAGATCCACCTGAGCCCGCTCGCCCTCAGTGTCGATCATGCGTTGCATTCCCTCGAGGGCCTCCTTGACGCTGCGGTAGTACCGCTCCAGCAGCGTGCGAAGGGTGCCGGTCGCGGCCGGTGAGGCGGCGAAGTCCCGGCTGACTCGCCACACGTGGTGGGTGCTGCGGGCGTCGACCGGGGTGAGTGCGTGGGTGAAGACGAAGCCGTGGGTCCCGTCGGCGGCGCCGTGCCCGGAGACGGTCACCGTCCAGCGGTCCACCCACAGCCCGGGGGAGACGAACTCGCCCTCCTCGCGGTGCCGGTGCTCGGCCTGGGGCGCCAGTCCGAGCAGCTCGGCGTGCCACGGCGCCACGGGGGCCGGCGGAAAGTCGCGCCAGAACGAGACGTTGGTCTCGCTGACCTGGATCTGCAGTGGCGGCGGGGGTCCGACGGCCAGCGCCGGCGGGGCCAGGTGCGGGTCGAGGTTGGCGATGTGGGTGATGTCGGCGAAGTTGTCCTGCAGCAGGCTCAGGGCCGCATCGGTCCGCCAGGCGGCACCGAAGCTCACCCAGTCCGGCGAGGCCAGCCACGGTGTCTTCGGCGGCGGCCGGAGCCGGGCCAGCGCGGGGGGCCCGGTCCAGACCCAGACGAACACGCCGTCCTCATGCACCGGGTAGCGGCGCACCGCGGTCCCGAACGGCACGTGGGGCTGGGTCGGGACGGCCACGCACACGCCGTCCGGGTTGTAGCGGAACCCGGTGTAGGCCGCGACGATGTCGTCGCCCTCGACCCGTCCGGTGCTCAACGGGACCGACCGGTGCGCGCACCGGTCGGCCAGCACGACCGCGGCCCCGGACGTCGTCCGGTACAGCACCACACCCTCGCCGAGCAGACGCCGGGACAGCGGGCCGCGGCCGACCTCGTCGCTGGTCGCCGCGACGTACCAGGCGTTGCGCGGGACGCCGCTCGACCGGGTGCCGGAAGTACTCATGCGTCCAGCACCAGACGTGGTGTGCGGGAACGGGATACACAGACCATCATGCAGTCGTTCGCCTCCTGCTCCTCCTCGTCGAGAACCGAGTCGCGGTGGTCGACCTCGCCCTCCAGCACCCCGATCTCGCAGGTGCCGCAGATGCCTTCCAGGCAGGAGCCGAGCACCGAGACGCCTGCGCCGCGCACCGCCTGGAAGACGCTGACCCCCGGCGGGACGGTGAGCGTCGTCCCGGTGCGTTGCAGGACCACCTCGAACTCGGTGTCCTCACCGTCATCCGCGCGGGGGCGGGCACTGAACCGCTCCAGGTGCAACGACCCGGGGGGCCAGGTTGCGCACCGTTGCTCGACCGCGGCCAGCAACGCCTCCGGGCCGCAGCAGTAGACCAGCGTTCCCGGTTGCCGCTGGCGCAGGACCGCGTCCAGGTCGAGCAGGCCGTCGGTGTCCTGGGGCACCAGGTGCACCCGGGCACCGTGCGCCGCCAGCTGCTCGGTATAGGCCATCGACGCCGGGTTGCGCCCCCCATAGTGCAGCGTCCAGTCGGCCTGCGCGGCGCTCGCCGACTCGATCATCGGCAGCAGCGGGGTGATTCCGATCCCGCCGGCCACGAACAGGTACCGGCGGGCGGACTGCAGCGGGAAGTGGTTGCGCGGTCCCCGGATCCGCAGTCGCGAACCCGGCGTGAGCCGGTGCACGGCGACCGAACCGCCGCGGCTGTCCGGGGTGCGCAGGACCGCCACCCGGTAGCAGGACAGGTCGGCGACCGAGCCGCACAACGAGTACTGGCGGACCAATGGTTCGGCCGAACCGCCCGTCGCCGCCTCCGTGTCCGGGCCGGGGGCCAGGATGAGGTCGATGTGTGCGCCGGGGGTCCACGGGGGCAGGTCGAGACCGTCGGCGCGGTGCAGGACGACCTCGACGACGTCGGTGGCCACCCTCGAGACCTGGCGGACCACGGCCTCGGTCTCGAACTCGCTGAGCTCGGTGTGCACCGACTGGCCCGCCGATCCGGTTGTCGGTTCACTCGCTGCCGCCATCGATCGCCACCTCGTCGCAGAACATTAGGGGCCAAACGATAGTCAGCGGCCATCCCGTCGGGCAAGAGTGCGCGGGCTCGGGGCGTGGTGGCTCGGGGTGCGGTGCTCAGCTCGAAGGCCGGGTGGGCTCAGACCGGCAGGGCTGTCGAGGACTTGACCGCCTTCATGGTCACCAGGCTCTTCATCGAGGCCACGCCGGGCAGGTCGCCGAGCCGGCCGGTGTAGAGCTGCTGGTAGGCCCCCAGGTCGCGCACCGCGACGGTGAGCAGGTAGTCCGCCTCGCCGGCGATGAGCAGGCAGGTCAGCACGTCCTCGATCTGGTCGACGGCGCGCTCGAAGGCCTCCAGCACGTCCTGGCGCTGCGAGGTCAGGCTGACCAGGACGACGACGGTCAGGCCGCGTGCCAGACGGGCCGGGTCGAGCACCGCGGTGTAGCCGCTGATGTACCCGGACTGCTCCAGGTTCTTCACCCGGCGCAGGCACGGCGAGGGGGACAGGCGCACCTGCTTGGCGAGCTCGGCGTTGGTGATCCGACCGTCGGCCTGCAGCCGGCGCAGGATGTCCCGGTCGATCGTGTCCAGGGGTGGCGGACCGGCGTCCGGTTGGCCGCCGCCGCCAGGGGGCGAAGGCATGATCTGCTCCTGTGATTAAACAACGTAAAATATTCTGTCACAACATCGGATGACTTGGGGCAGGTATAGCAGCACATTCTGGTGCCTGCGACCTAGACTCGATGGCAACGAACCGGTGACGTCGAGCTGTCTGCGTCACCGTCCTGTGCAGTCCGAGCGTCCCGAGGAGTGGTGACGGTGAAGATCGGTGTTCCGCGCGAGGTCAAGAACAACGAGTACCGGGTCGGGATCACCACGGTCGGGGTGGCCGAGCTGGTCCATGCCGGCCACGAGGTGCTGATCGAGTCCGACGCCGGGGTCGGCTCGTCGATCTCGAACGAGGACTTCGTCACGCAGGGCGCCCAGATCATCGACACCGCGGACGAGCTGTGGGCGGCCGCCGACATGGTGATGAAGGTGAAGGAGCCCGTCGCCGAGGAGTACCACCGGCTGCGTGAGGGTCTGCTGCTGTTCACCTACCTGCACCTGGCCGCCGACAAGCCGCTCACCGAGGAGCTGATGAAGCGCAAGGTGACAGCGATCGCCTACGAGACCGTCCAGCTGCCCTCGGGCATGCTGCCGCTGCTCTACCCGATGTCCGAGGTGGCCGGCTGCCTGGCTCCGCAGGTCGGCGCGCACGCGATGATGAAGGCCCAGGGTGGGCGCGGGGTCCTGATGGGCGCGATCGGCGGCGTGGCCAACGCCAAGGTCATCGTCCTCGGCGCCGGCGTGGCCGGTCAGAACGCCGCCAACATCGCGCTCGGCATGGGCGCCGAGGTGACCATGCTGGATACCGACCTGGACAAGCTGCGGATGAGCTTCTGGCGCTACGACAACCGGGTGCGCCAGATCGCCTCGTCCAAGCTGTCGGTGCGCGAGGAGGTGCTGGGGGCGGACATGGTGATCGGCACCGTGCTGATCCCGGGGGCCAAGGCACCCAAGCTGGTCACCGATGCCATGGTCAAGGAGATGAAGCCGGGTGCGGTGCTGGTCGATGTCGCCATCGACCAGGGTGGGTGCTTCGAGCACTCGCACCCGACGACGCACGCCGACCCGACCTTCAGGGTGCACGACACCGTCTACTACTGCGTGGCGAACATGCCCGGCGCCGTCCCGCACACCTCGACCTGGGCCCTGACCAACGCCACGCTGGCCTATGCGGCCAAGCTGGCCACCAAGGGCTGGCGCGAGGCGCTGACCGCGGATCACGCCCTGTCCCTCGGCCTGAACACCTACGACGGCGCGGTGACCTGCAAGGGCGTCGCCGAGGCGTTCGGTCTGGAGTACACCGCGGTCGACACTGTCCTGGCGTGAGCAGGCGACCGAACGCGACCGACGCGGCCGCCCCGGTGCCCACTCACCGGGGCAGCAGCCTCACCGGGGCAGCAGCCGGTTCACCAGGTCCTGCATGGTGATCACGCCGAGCAGCCGCGGGCCCTCGCGGACCAGGGCGAGCTGGCGGCCCTGGTCGCGCAGGGTGGCCAGCGCCGCGTAGACCGGCTCGTCGGCGGCAACGCTGATCACCGGGCGCATCGCCTGCTCGGCAGTGGTCCGCGGGTCGGCCGTCAGCACGTCGCGCACGTGCACCATGCCCACCGGTTCGTGGCCGCGGTGCACCACCAGGCGCAGGTGCCGACTGCTGCGGGCCACGTCCAGGATCCGGGCGACGTCGTCGGCTGCCTGCACGCCGGAGACCTCATCGGGGGTCCCGTCCTCGTTCTCGTCGGCCAGCACCGAGCCCACGGTGGCCTGGTCGAGGTCGAGTGCGGTGAGCAGCTGGTGCCGGTGCTGCTCGTCCAGCGTCCCGACCTTCGCGGAATGGTCGACGAGCTCGCGCAGGGTGCGCGGGTCCCGGGCCTGGTCCAGGACGTCGACCGAGTCCACCCCGACCGCGCGCAGACACACGTTGGCCAGTCCGTTCAGGGCCAGCAGCATCGGGCGGGTCAGCCGCATGAAGGCCTGCATCGGCAGGGACAGCATGATCGCCGATCGCTCCGGATGGGCGATCGCCCAGGACTTCGGAGTCATCTCACCGACGACCAGGTGCACGAAGGTGACCACTGCCAGGGCGATGACGAAAGCCGCCACGTCGGCCGTCGTCCCGGGTAGGCCGATCTCGTGCAGCACCGGTTCGAGGACGTCATGCACCGCCGGTTTGGCGGTTGCGCCCAGACCCAGGGTGCACAGCGTGATCCCGAGCTGGCAGCCGGCCAGCGTCATCGACAGGTCCTGGACCCCGCGCAGTGCTGCTCGGGCCGCGCTGCGGGTGCGGGCCGCCTCCTCCAGTCGGTGCGGGCGGGCGGCCACCGCCGCGAACTCGACGGCGACGAAGAAGGCGCTCGCGGCCACCAGCGCAGTGGCGATGAGCAGGGCCCACGTCGTCGAGCTCACGGTGCCGCCTCGCCATCAGAGTGGTCGGCGCGTCCGTCCGTCGCCCCCGGGGGTGGACAGGGCCGACCGTCTTCGGTGATCCAGTGCAGGCGCAGTGTCGCCGGCACCCGACGCTTCACGCCAAGCACGCTCACCTGCAGCAAGGCTGTTTCGGTCGACGCGCTGCCGATGCCCGGCCGGGCGCCGCCGACTCCCTCGCCGGGCCCCGCGTCGTCGGCGGTTTGGTCCTCGGCCGGGTCCGACCAGTCGCGCGGCGTGTAGGCCGACAGGTCGAGGATGACGACGTCCCCGCTGCGGGCAAGCCGGTTGAGCCGGTCGACGATCAGGCCACCGACGGTGGTGAACGCGCCGTGGGGGAGGTCGTGGTCGAGCAGCCGCTCGGTCTCCTCGACGCTCAGCGCGCCGGGCACGATCCAGCCGCTCTCCTCCTGGAACGGCCGCGCCTCCGCCTCGTCGTGCTCGTCACTGATCTCACCGACGAGCTCCTCGGCGACGTCCTCGACGGTGACGATCCCGGCCAGACCACCGAACTCGTCGAGCACGCAGGCCAGCTGCTGCCTCTCGGCCCGCATCTGCTCGAGCAGGTCGGGCAGATGCAGGGTGTCCGGGACGAACATGGCCGGCCGGGCCAGCGAGCCGGCGGTGGCGCCGTCCTGCTCGGACTCCGGCAGGGCCAGGACGTCGCGCAGGTGGACCACGCCCAGCACGTCGTCCGGGCTGTCACCGACCACCGGGTAGTTGGAGTGCTCACGGCTCATCCGGGTCACCAGCTCGGCCAGCGGTTGGCCCGCGGGGACCGTCGCCACGTCCGGACGCGGGATCATCGCGCTGCGCGCCGAGCGTTCGCCGAAGTCGAGCACCCGGTCCAGCAGCAGGGACAGGTCCTCCGGCAGGGAGCCGCTGTCCCGGGAGGTGTCGATGATCGCCTCGAGGTCACTCGCGGTCGCCGCCTCGTCGACGTCGTGCACCGGTTCGATGCCCAGGGCCCGCAGCAGCCGGTTGGCGGCGCCGTCGAAGAACCGGATCAGCCAGCCGAACAGGGCCAGGTACGTGGTGGTGGACAGAGCCAGGGCCCGGGCCGTGGCCTCGGGGCGGGCGATCGCGTAGTTCTTCGGCACCAGCTCGCCGAAGACCATCTGGATGACGGTGGCCAGCAGGAGGGCCAGGGCCGCGCCGATCGCTGCGAGCAGCCCGGCAGGCAGGTCAGTGACGCCGAGCAGCTCGGCGACGCCGCTGCCGATCATCGGCTCGGCGACGTAGCCGACGACCAGCCCCGTCACGGTGATGCCGAGCTGGGCCCCAGAGAGCATGAACGAGGTCCGGCTGGTGACCGTGAGGGCGCGCCGGGCGCCGTCGTCGCCGGTCTCGGCCATCGTCCGCAGCCTGGAGCGGTCGACGCTGACGAAGCCGAACTCCTGGGCGACGAAGTACCCGGTGAGGGCCGTGACCGCCAGGACCACCACCACGCCGATCAGGACGCTGAGCAACGTTGCGGTCATGGGGGGCCTCTCGGAGGCGGGGTGCCGGGCGGACCCAGTATGGCCAAGTCGGGCTAGGCTCGCCGAGTGAGTCAGGTCCGCCCGGAGCCGAGGCCGCCCGGCCAGGGGCGAGGGCACCGGACGAGCGAGGAGCGGCCGCACGGGCCGGCCACCGAGTACTCGACCTGGGTCGAGGTCGACCTGGACGCCGTGCGCGGCAACGTGGCCGCGGCGCTGGCGGCCGTCGCTGCCCGGACCACCGGGCCCGAGCCGGCGGCGGCGCTGATGGCGGTGGTCAAGGCCGATGGCTATGGGCACGGCGCGTCACCGGTCGCGCGGGCGGCGCTGGCCGGCGGGGCGACCTGGCTGGGTGTCGCTCGGGCCGAAGAGGCTCTGCAGCTGCGCGGGGATGGGGTGTCGGCGCCGGTGCTGCTGCTCGGCCACGTGCCGCCGGGCCGGGTGGCCGACCTGGTCGCCGCCGGGATCTCGTTGACCGTGTGGGATCCGGACCAGCTGCATGCCGTGTCCCGGTGCGCTGCGGGCCTGTTAGTCCCGGCCCGGGTCCACCTCAAGATCGACACTGGGATGACCAGGGTGGGTGCCCGGCCCGCCCAGGCGGTCGAGCTGGCCCGGCTGACCGAACGCCTGGACCACGTCGAGCTGCAGGGCGTCTTCACCCACCTCGCCCGCGCCGACGAGGTCGACGATCCGGACGGGGTGCGGGTCACCGCCGACCAGCTCGCCGCGCTGCGCGCCGTGGTCGTCGAGCTGGCCGCGGCGGGGCTGCGACCACCGTTGGTGCATGCCGCCAACTCGGCGGCCACCCTCGCCGTCCGGGGGGCAGGCCTGGACCTGGTCAGGTTCGGGATCGCCATGTACGGACTGTCCCCCGGCGCGGCGGTGACGCTGCCGCCGACCATCCGCCCGGCCCTGACGTGGAAGTCGGTGCTCGCTCAGGTCAAGGACGTGCCCCCGGGGCGGGGCGTCAGCTACGGACACATCTACACGACCCGGCGCGCCGAGCGGATCGGCACGGTGCCGGTCGGCTACGCCGACGGGTGGCGGCGAACCGGCGGCAACGAGGTGCTGGTCGCGGGGCGCCGGGTGCCCGTGGTGGGTCGGGTCTGCATGGACCAGTGCATGGTGAACCTGGACGCCGTTCCCGACGCCCGCCCGGGCGAGGAGGTGGTGCTGATCGGCGCTCAGGACCAGGAGGTGATCAGCGCGGACGACGTCGCCGCGCGCTGGGGGACGATCGGCTACGAGGTGGTCTGCGGGATCGGACGGCGGGTGCCGCGGCTCTATCGGGGTATTGGACCAGGCGATACCGGATGACCGGATCACGTGCCCCTGGCCGCAGCCCGGGTCACAACCCGTCAGGCCCGAGAGAACCTCAGTGACGGTTGTGACCAATGGGACAGGCGTGGCGGTCCTGGGTTCACGGACCGTGCTCACGTAGCCTCGCCAGCATGGCAACCCGAACCACCTCCTCCAGCCGCCCCACCAGCCGTTCCGGAACGCGTTCGTCGGCCGCGGGGGCAGCCTCGGGTCGGTCCGGCGGAAGTGGCCGTGGCAGTACGACGAAGCGGACCGGCTCGAGCGCCCGCGCCGGTACCCGGTCCGGCACCCGCTCGTCCGGACCGACGTCGCGCTCGGGGACCACCCGGGGCGGTCGTCGCCCGGCGACCCGGCACCCACGACGCCGCACCGGGCACTCCTGGCCGGTGCGGGCGCTGACCACGTTCTGGATGTGGCTGGCCCACCTCGTCGGCGGCACCGCCCGACGGTTTCGTAACGACGTGCTCGACCTCGACCCGGCGCACCGCCGGGACGGTCTGGGCCTGCTCTACGTCGCCCTGGCGATCGTGGTGGCTGCCGTGGAGTGGTGGGGTATCCCGGGGCGGGTGGGCTCGGCCCTGCACACGGTGCTCGCCGGGGGGCTCGGTCGCCTGGTACTGGCGCTGCCGGTGGTGCTGGTGGTGATCGGCGTCCGGCTGATGCGCCCGGAGGAGAGCGACGCCCGCGACGGTGTGCGCCAGCTGCAGCTGGGACTTGGCGTGCTCACCCTGGCCCTGGCCGGGCTGGTGCACGTGGCTGCCGGGATCCCGACGCCCCCCTCCGGCTCCGACGTCATGCAACGGGCCGGTGGTCTGGTCGGCTACCTGGTCTCCTCCCCGATCGAGGCCGCGGTCACGGTCTGGGTGACGGTCCCGATCCTAGTGATGCTCGCGCTGTTCGGGTTGTTGGTGCTCACCGGCACCGCGGTGTACGAGGTGTCCGACCGGCTGCGCGACGGTGTCGACGTCCTGCGTGGTCGCCCGCTCGTCGCGCCTGACCAGGCCGACCAGGACGGTGCGCCGTCGCCCGGCTCCTACCTGCGTCGGCGCCGCCGGCGGGGCGCGGGGCATACCGAGGGCCCCCTGGTGGGGGACGAGGCGTTCGAGTCGGCCCTCGTCGACGCCGACAAGTCCGGCAAGGCCACGTCGACGGCGCCCGCCGCGCCCATCGGCCCCGGGCCACGGCCGGGGGAGAAGCGCGCCGTCCCCGGTGCGCCGCCGGCGCGCCGGCCGACCGCCGTCGTCGACACCACCGCCGCCGCCGAAGCGCCGCCAACCACCCAGCTGCCGCCCCGGGTCGAGCAGCTGATGCTCGCCGGCGACGTCAGCTACTCTCTGCCGCCCTCGGACCGGCTCACCCCCGGCAGCCCGGCGAAGGCCCGCAGCGCCGCCAACGACAAGATCGTCGAGGCGCTCACCACCGTGTTCGAGCAGTTCGAGATCGATGCGCAGGTCACCGGGTTCAGCCGCGGCCCGACGGTGACCCGGTACGAGGTCGAGGTCGGGCCGGCGGTCAAGGTGGAACGGGTCACCGCGCTGAGCAAGAACATCTCCTACGCGGTGGCCAGTGCCGAGGTGCGCATCCTGTCCCCGATTCCCGGCAAGTCCGCGATCGGTATCGAGATCCCGAACAGCGACCGGGAGACCGTGTCCCTGGGCGACGTGCTGCGCAGCCAGGCCGCCCGCAAGGTGACCCACCCGATGGTGATGGGTGTCGGCAAGGACGTCGAGGGCGGGTACGTCGTGGCCAACCTGGCCAAGATGCCGCACCTGCTGGTCGCCGGGGCCACCGGCGCCGGCAAGTCCGGCTTCGTCAACTCGATGATCACCTCGGTGCTGATGCGGGCCACGCCCGACGAGGTGCGGATGGTGCTGGTCGACCCCAAGCGGGTGGAGCTGACCATCTACGAAGGCATCCCACACCTGATCACCCCGATCATCACCAGCCCGAAGCGGGCCGCCGAGGCCCTCGACTGGGTGGTCAAGGAGATGGACGCCCGCTATGACGACCTGGCGGCGTTCGGGTTCAAGCACATCGACGACTTCAACGCCGCGGTCCGCGCCGGCAAGGTCAAGCCACCGCCGGACAGCCAGCGCATCCTGGTGCCCTACCCCTATCTGCTGGTCATCGTCGACGAGCTGGCCGACCTGATGATGGTCGCCCCTCGCGACGTCGAGGACTCGATCGTCCGGATCACCCAGCTGGCCCGCGCTGCCGGGATCCATCTGGTGCTGGCCACCCAGCGCCCGAGCGTCGACGTCGTCACCGGTCTGATCAAGGCCAACGTGCCGAGCCGGATGGCCTTCGCCACCTCCTCGGTCACCGACTCCCGGGTGGTGCTGGACCAGCCCGGCGCGGAGAAGCTGGTCGGCCAGGGCGACGCGCTGTTCCTGCCGATGGGCTCGAGCAAGCCGATGCGGGTCCAGGGGGCCTGGGTCACCGAGTCCGAGATCCGCTCGGTGGTCAGCCACGTCAAGGGCCAGCTGGCGCCGGTCTACCGCGAGGATGTGGCCGCGCCGGTGGCCAAGAAGCAGATCGACGACGACATCGGCGACGACCTGGACCTGCTGATGCAGGCCACCGAGCTGGTGATCACCACCCAGTTCGGCTCTACCTCGATGTTGCAGCGCAAGCTGCGGGTCGGCTTCGCCAAGGCCGGCCGACTGATGGACCTGTTGGAGTCGCGCGGTGTGGTCGGCCCGAGCGAGGGCAGCAAGGCGCGCGACGTTCTGGTCAGGCCGGACGAGCTGGCCTCGACGCTGGCCCTGATGCGGGGGGAGGATGTCACCGACAGCGGCCCGGGCGCGGCCGGTGGGGCCGGTGGGGCCGGTGCCGCCCCTGCGGACGACGACGCCGGCCGAGTGCCGGACGAGTGGGAGCCGGGCGATGACGACTGACTCGGTGGCGACTGACTCGGTGGCGACTGACTCGGTGGCGACCGACCCGGTGGCGACCGACCCGGGCCCGGACCAGGGTCCGGGCGGCGCGGCCGGACCGGTGGGCCCACCGCTGCACCTGCTGGTCTGGGACGCCCCGAACATCGACATGACCTTGTCGAACGTGATCGGCGGTCGGCCGACGCCGTCCTCGCGGCCCCGTTTCGACGCGGTGGCGCGGTGGCTGATGACCGGTGCCGGGCTGGGCCAGGAGGCCGGCGAGGCCGGCCCGGCCGAGGTCGAGGGGTGCGTGTTCGTCAACGTCCCGCCCGGTGGTGCGGTCTCGATGCGGGGCTGGATCGAGGCGATCCGGTCCTTCGGGTACGCCGTGTTCGCCCGTCCCAAGCTCGGTCCCGATGATGACGTCGACGCCGACATGCTCGCCCACATCGAGGCGCGGGCGGCGACCGGGCGGCTGCGCCGACTGGTGGTGGCCAGCGGCGACGGGCGCAACTTCCTCGAACCGCTGGAACGGCTGGGCCGGGCCGGGATCGAGGCGGTGGTGCTCTCGTTCTCCGAGGTGGCCGGGTACGCCCAGGAGTCGGAGGTGCTCACCTTCGTCGACCTGGAGGACGTGCCCGGAGCCTTCATCAGCCCGCTGCCCCGGGTGCGCCTGGACAACCTGCCCGACGGCGGCGCCTGGCTGACCCCGACCCGACCGATGACCTCGTTGCTGGACGACCAGTCCTGACCGTGGCTCGTGCCGGGTGGCGCCGGGACACCGTCGCACCGGGCCGCGGTTAGGCTGACCGACGTGCCGCGTCCACCAGCACCCGCACCTGTGCCGGCCCCGGAGGGCCGCCAGCGCACGGTCGCAGTGGTGACCCTCGGCTGTGCCCGCAACGAGGTGGACTCCGAGGAGCTGGCTGGCCGGCTGTCCGGTGCGGGCTGGCGGCTGGTCGCCGACGCCGCCGACGCCGACGTGGCAGTGGTCAACACCTGCGGGTTCGTCGAGCAGGCGAAGAAGGACTCGATCGACACCCTGCTTGAGGCCGCCGAGCTGCGCATCGACCGCGGCGCGCGGACCCGGGCCGTGGTGGCGGTCGGCTGCCTGGCCGAGCGCTACGGGGCTGAGCTGGCCGAGCAGCTGCCGGAGGCTGACGCCGTCCTCGGCTTCGACTCCTACCCCGAGCTGGCCGTGCACCTGGACGCCGTGCTGGCCGGCCGGCGTCCGGATGCGCACACGCCCAGGGACCGACGCACGCTGCTGCCGATCGCCCCGGTGGACCGGCAGCCGCAGGCCCCCGACGAGGGCGAGGCCGCCGATCCGTCCGCCGCCCGTCGACCCGGCCCGCCCGTGGTCAGGCGCCGGCTGGACGACGCGCCCTGGGCACCGCTGAAGATCGCCTCCGGCTGCGACCGTCGATGCAGCTTCTGTGCGATCCCCGCCTTTCGCGGGTCGTTCCTCTCCCGGCCCGTCGAGCAGCTGCTGGACGAGGCGGCCTGGCTCGCCGAGCACGGCGTGGTGGAGTTGTTCTGCGTCAGTGAGAACTCCACTGCCTACGGCAAGGACCTCGGCGACCTGCGGCTGCTGGAGTCGCTGCTGCCGCGGCTGGCCGCGGTGGAGGGCATCGGCCGGGTCCGGTTGTCCTACCTGCAGCCCGCCGAGATGCGCACCTCGCTGGCGGAGGTGCTGGCCGGCACCTCCGGGGTGGTGCCGTACTTCGACCTGTCGTTCCAGCACGCTGCCCCGAACGTGCTGCGCCGGATGCGTCGGTTCGGCTCGCGCGAGCAGTTCCTCGACCTGGTCGGCCGGATCCGGACGCTGTGTCCGACCGCCGGTATCCGATCGAACGTCATCGTCGGCTTCCCCGGTGAGACGCAGGCCGACCTGGCCGAGCTGACCGCGTTCCTGGAGCAGGCCCGGCTCGACGTCGTCGGGGTGTTCGGCTACTCCGACGAGGACGGCACCGAGGCGGCCGGGCTGGACGGGGCGCTGCCGTCGCAGGAGGTCGCCGACCGGGCTGCCACGGTGATCGACCTGGTCGAGGAGCTCACCACCCAGCGCGCCGAGGATCGCCTCGGGGAGCTCGTCGAGGTGCTCGTCGAGGAGGTGCTCGACGGGGACGAGCTGCTCGACGCAGTGGAGCTGGTCGAGCGGACAGGGCTTGTCGAGAAGACAGGGCTTGTCGAGAAGACAGGGCTGACGGTGCTTCGGGGCCGGGCCGCCCACCAGGGTCCGGACGTCGACGGCACGACCACCCTGCTCGCGCCGGCCGACCCAGGCTCTTGGCGGGTCGCAGACCTGGTCCGCGCCCGGGTGGTCGGCGCCGACGGCGTCGATCTGCTCGCGGCACGGCCGGGGGTGGACGTGGCCGGGACATGACCGATCGCCTCGACCCGGTGGGAATGCCGGCCGACCCCGGCGCCGGGGTGCTCAACATAGCCAACGCGCTCACGGCACTGCGGCTGCTGCTGGTCCCGGTGTTCGCCTGGCTGCTGCTGCACGACGAGGGTGAGCAGGACCCCTGGCGGTGGGCCGCCGCCGCGGTGTTCGTGGTGGCCGTGCTGACCGACCGGTTCGACGGTGAGCTGGCCCGCCGCCGCGGCCTGGTGACCGACATCGGCAAGATCGCCGATCCGATCGCGGACAAGGCGCTGACCGGCACCGCGCTGGTCGGCCTGTCGGTTCTCGGTGAGCTGGCCTGGTGGGTCACCCTCGTGGTCCTGGTCCGGGAGATCGCGATCACGGTGCTGCGGCTGGCGCTCCTGCGTCGGGTGGTGATGCCGGCCGATCGCGGTGGGAAGATCAAGACTGCGCTTCAGGCGCTGGCGATCACGCTGTACCTGATGCCGCTGCCGCCGGTCGGGCACCCGATCTCCGTGGTGGTGATGGCAGTTGCCGTCCTGGTCACGGTGGCGACCGGGGCGCGCTACCTGGTGGCCGCGTACCGGCTGACCAGGCGTGACGCTGGCGCGGACCAACGCCGAGGCGGGATGAGCTGAGCGGGATGACTGAGCGGGATGACTGAGCGGGATGACTGAGCGGGATGACTGAGCCCGTTGGGACTAAGACACGTCCCGGACCGCAGCGCTGTCCGGGCCCAGCGCTGCGGCGTGTCGTGGGCGGGTCGGGTTGCCGTCGTCGACCGGTTGGAACAACCTGGACACGTCAGCGGTTGCCCCAGAGCGCCTCGTGCCAATCCGACGCTTGTCGGGACGGCGGGGTACGGTGGACTCGTCCCTTCGGGTGGCAGGGCGTTCAGGCTCGGTGACCCGGAGTCGAAGTTCACACAGCGAGGACATGGCGCCCGGCGTCGGCGAGGAAGGAGGGCGTGACCGTGGTACTGCTGCGACAGGAGATCGGCGACGTCCTGCGCGACGCCCGCCGCGAACAGGGCCGCACCCTGCGTGAGGTCTCCTCGATCGCCCGGGTGTCCCTGGGCTACCTCAGCGAGGTCGAGCGGGGTCAGAAGGAGGCCTCCAGCGAGTTGCTGGCCTCGATCTGCGGGGCCCTGGAGGTGCCACTGTCCTCGATGCTGCACCAGGTGAGCAGGCGGGTCGCCTCGGCGGAGGGCCGCAGCGCGGCAGCGGTCGATGGGATCTGCGTCGACGACGTCAGGGTCCCGGACACGGTTCCGGACGATCTGGACGCCATCGAGACGATGGAGACCATCGACGGCCTGGAGAGCACCGTCCACCTACGGGGCAACGGCCTGGTCTCCGCCGCCTGACGGCGGTCGCCCACCCACCCCGCACATCACCGTCCATCATGGCCGCCCCGGCGTCGGCGCGCGCCGAGTGGAGCCGGGGGACGACCGTCTTCCCTGGGCCGAGGTCCGCTCTGGCAGTGCGGGCAGTAGAACGCCACGCGGTCCTGCGGTGCCGAGCCGAGCGAGGCCACCCGCACCGTGGTGCCGCACCGCAGACATGGTCGCCCGGACCGCGCATGCACCCAGTTGCGTCGCCCGGGACGGTCCTGCCCGGTGGTGATCTGCACGCCCCGAACGGAGTTGGCCTGCAGCAACCGGCGCAGCAGGTCGACCAGAGCTGTGGCCGAGGACTGGTCGAGGTCGCCGCTCGGCGTCCAGGGGGTGGTGCCGCGCAGGAACAGCGCCTCGCTCATGTAGAACGTCCCGACACCGGCGAGCACCCGCTGGTCGAGCAGCACCTCGCCCAGCGGGCGGGTTGGCTGGGCCAACACCGCGGCCACCACCTCGTCGGCGTCCCAGTCTCGTCCGAGCGGGTCCGGGCCGAGATGGCCGATCAGGTCCGCCTCGCGCTCGGTTGCAACCAGGTCGAGCATGCCCAGCTTGTGTCCGACCGCGGTCCACCGTGCCGTGGCCAGCACCGCCCGGACCCCGGACGCGGACCGCGGCGCGGTCGCTCGAGCTCCGGTCCGGTGCAACGACCACGAGCCCTCCATCCGTAGGTGGCTGTGCAGGGTCAGGGGGACCGCGCCGTCTCGGGCCGACTTGGCGTCCGAACCGGACGACAGCCGCATCAGCAGGTGCTTGCCGCGGCTGACGACCTCCAGCACGCTGCGCCTGCTCAGGTCCACGGTGGCCAGTGACGGCCACCTCAGGTCGCTCCCGGTCAGCTCGTCGCTGGCCAGGGCGGCGTTCAGGCGCTGGGCGGTGCGCCAGACCACGTCACCCTCGGGCACGACGACCTCGCGACCGGTGCCACGGCAGGTGTCGCATCCCCTCAGGCCCGCATCCGCAGACCCCGCGGCGTCGGGTGGAACCCCGCCGCGGTCAGGGCGGTGGCCACCGGCGACTCGGCGCCGAGCACTCCCTCGCCATCGGCGCGCTGCACCGTCAACCGGCCTAGGGCGCCGTCCCGGACGGCCAGCGCCAGCGCGTCGGCGGCCGGTTGTAGCAGTTCGGGGTGCTGGGACCAGGACAGCAGCGACCGTCCGCCCCGCTCGACGTAGAGCACCAGGGCGCCGCCGACCAGCACCACCAGAGCGCCGGCCTTGCGGCCCGGGCGGTGGCTGCCCGGCGACGCGGGCCAGGACAGGGCCGCGCCGTAGGGGTTGGCGGGGTCGGTGGCGGCGAGTACCAGGGTCTGCCGGTCCGGTGGTAGGTCGCCCACCGGACGGGCTGCGGCCCGGAGCCGGTCCACGGCCCCGGTGGTGGCGAACTGGGCGGCGCCGAGGCCCTCGACGAAGTACCCGCGGCGCACCCGGCCGGCGTCCTCGAACGCGCTGAGCACTCGGTAGGTGGCCGCGAACCCACCGCTGACCTGCTCTGCGGCCACGGCACCGCGGGTCAGCACCCCGTGCCGCTCCAGCAGCAGCTCGGCCTGGGCGTGGGCCCGCACGGTCGAATCGGTCTCCCGAGGCGGCAGCAGCGACCACCGCCCCACCGCCGTCGGAGGTCCGGCCCGGGTCGGCAGTCGCGGACGGCGGCCGGTGCCGCCGCCGAGCCTGGTCAGCTGGGCCGCGCGCGCCGCAGGCAGTCCGCCGGCGCCGCCGCCGTAGCGCCGCCGGGCCGGTGCCGGGCGGGCACGGTGCGCCGAGCGGCCGCCGGTGACCCGGGTCCGAAGCGCCGCGAGGGTGTCGTTGGTGAGCAGGCCCGCCCACACCAGGTCCCACAGCACGGCCGTCAGGTCGGTGTCGTCCGGGCCGCCGACCGCGTCGGATAGGGTGCGGAAGAAGAAGCCGCCGCCGCCGGCCAGGGCGCCAAGCACCGCGGAGTGCAGCTGGTCAGCGGCGAATGTCTCGGCGACCGGGGGCAGGGTCAGCGAGGCCACCTCGGACGGGTGCAGGCTGACCCAGCCGTCGTTCCCGGGCAGGGCACCGTGCCCGGACCACACCACCTCGTCGGCTGCTAGCAGCTCATCGAGCATGGCGGGGCGGTAGCCGGCGACCCGGATCGGCAGCACCAGGGTCTCCAGGGCGCTGGCCGGGACCAGTGCCCCGGCGAGCTGCTCCACCACGTGCAGCACCGCGTCGGCCCCACTCAGCCGCGACGAGGCGGCGATGCCGTGCCACTGCGGCAGGAACGCGGCTAGGTCGGTGGCGGTGACCGGCTCCACCTCGGCGCGCAGCGCCGCCACCGAGCGGCGACGCAGGGTGCGCAGCACCTCCCGGTCGCAGTAGTCCATCCCACGCCCGCCCCCGGACTCCAGCGGCCGCAGCTCGCCCTCGGCCAGCCGGCCCGCGCAGACCAACCGGCGCAGCGTCTCGGTGACCACCGCGACCCCGAGACCGAGTCGCTCGGCCACGTCGGCGGCGGTGAACGGCCCGTGGCTGCGGGCGTACCGGCTGACCAGGTCGGCCAGCGGGTCGGTCACCGGCTCGGTGAACACCTCGAAGATCCCGACCGGCAGCGGTGTGCCCAGGGCGTCCCGCAACCGTCCTGCGTCCTCGACCGGAGCCCAGCAGTCCCGGCCACCCACCCGGACCCGGATCACCCGCCGGGTGGCCTCCAGCTGCTCCAGCCAACCCATGACGGCCTCGCGCGGAACGGGGGGCGTGGTGACGGAGCGCGAACCGCCCTCAGGATCGAGCCCCAGAACGACGCGGGGATCGTCGTCGGGGCCGGCTGTCCCGGTCGGTCCCGGCTCCGGCAGGCCGCGTTCCACGAGGGTCCGGTCCGCGAGCTCGGCCGCCGTCAGCGGACCCAGCAGCCGTAGCAGGTCGGCGACCCCTTCGACCCCGACCAGCCGGCGGTGCGGGGCCAGGCGCTGTAGCTCGGCCTCGGTGCGAGCCAGCGCGCTCGGGTCGAGCAGGTCGCGCAGCGCGGCGCCCTCGCCCCGGCCGAGCAGCTCAGAGAGCAGCGTCGGGTCCAAGGCCAGGGCCGCCGCCCGGCGCTCGGCGAGCGGGGAGTCGCCCTCGTAGAGGAACTGGGCGACGTAGCCGAACAGCAGGCTGCGGGCGAACGGCGACGGCTCGCTGGAGGAGACCTCGACCAACTGCACCGACCGAGCCGCCAGGTCCCGCATCAGCCGTTCCAGGCCCGGGACGTCGAAGACGTCCTGCAGACACTCGCGAACGGTCTCCAGCACGATCGGGAAGGCCGGGTACCGGCTGGCCACCTCGAGCAGCTGGGCAGCCCGCTGGCGCTGCTGCCACAGGGGCTGACGCTGCCCCGGACGGCGCCGGGGCAGCAACAGCGCCCGCCCGGCACACTCGCGGAACCGGGAGGCGAACAGCGCCGAACCGCCCAGCTCGTCGGTGACCAGCGGCGCCACGTCGTCCGCCTCGAGAAGCACCAGGTCACCGACCGCGGGCGCCGAGCCGTCCTCGGTCTCCACGTCGGGTAGGCGCAGCACGATGCCGTCGTCGGCCGGCATCGCCTGCACGTCCACGCCGAACCGTTCCCGCAGCCGGGCAGCCAGAGCCAGCGCCCACGGTGCGTGCACCTGTGCACCGAACGGGGAGTGCACGACGACGCGCCAGTCGCCCAGCTCGTCGCGGAACCGCTCCAGCACGATCGTCCGGTCGTCGGGGACCGTCCCACTGTGCGCGCGCTGCTCGGCGAGGTAGGCGAGCAGGTTGTCGGCCGCCCAGTCGTCCAGGCCCGCCCGACGGGCGCGGTCACGGGCCGCGGCGTCCTCCAGGCCGGACAGCTCCCGCACGAACGCGCCGATCGCCCGCCCCAGCTCGGCGGGCCGGCCGAGGGCATCGCCGTGCCAGAAGGGGAGCTTGCCGGGCTGGCCGGGGGCCGGGGTGACCAGCACCCGGTCGTGGGTGATCTCCTCGATCCGCCACGACGTGGAGCCGAGGGTGAACACGTCGCCGATCCGGGACTCGTAGACCATCTCCTCGTCGAGCTCACCGACCCGCCTGCCGCCGGTGCTGCTCTCGCCGGCCAGGAACACCCCGAAGAGCCCGCGGTCCGGGATGGTCCCGCCGCTGGTCACTGCGAGCCGCTGGGCACCGGGCCGGGCGGTGAGCGTCCCGGTCAGCCGGTCCCAGACCAGGCGCGGACGCAGGTCGGCGAACTCCTCGCCCGGGTAGCGGCCGGTCAGCATGTCGAGGACGGCGTCGTAGACCCCGCGACCCAGGCCGGCGTACGGCGCCGCGCGCCGCACCAGCTCGAAAAGCTCCTCGACGTCCCAGTCCTGCATCGCCACCGCGGCGACGACCTGCTGGGCGAGCACGTCCAGCGGGTTGGCGGGGACCCGGAGCGCCTCGATGTCACCGGCGCGCATCCGCTCCACCACGACCGCGGTCTGCACCAGGTCGCTGCGGAACTTGGGGAACAACACCCCGCGGGAGACCGCGCCGACCTGGTGTCCAGCCCGGCCGACCCGTTGCAGGCCGCTGGCGACGCTCGGCGGGGACTCGACCTGCACCACGAGGTCGACCGCTCCCATGTCGATGCCCAGCTCCAGGCTCGACGTGGCCACCACGGCGGGCAGCCGGCCGGCCTTCAGCTCCCCCTCGATGATCGCCCGCTGCTCCTTGCTCACCGAGCCGTGGTGCGCCCGAGCCAGCACCACGGGGGCCCCGGTCGCCGCGCCGGCCTGGGCCATCACTGCGGCGGGGGTCCGCGACGGGGCCAGGGCGGCGGCGCCGAGGGGGGCTGGCTCCGCAGCGCCGACCGGCGGCGGGTCGCCGTCCTCCTCGGACTGACCGTGCCGCTCGGCCCAGGCCTCGTTGAGCCTCGCCGTGAGCCGTTCGGCCAGCCGGCGCGAGTTGGCGAAGACCAGTGTCGAGTTGTGGGTGGCCACGAGGTCGACGACCCGCTCCTCGACATGCGGCCAGATCGACGGGCGGCGCAGCGCCCCGGCGGCCAGACCGGTCAGGTCCACCTCGGTGCCGGGGGAGAGGTCCGGCTCGGCCGCCCGCCCGGGCGCCGGGGCGCCCGGCGGTGCGGCCACGTCCAGGTCTGCCATGTCCGGGACCGGGACGACCACCTTCAGGTCGAACTGCTTCTCGGCCGGTGGCTGGACGATCCGCACCGGCCGGGTGCCGGCGCCGCCGAGCCATCGCGCGACGTCCTCGACTGGGCGGACGGTGGCGGACAGCCCGACCCGCTGGGCAGGCCGCTCCAGCAACGCGTCCAGGCGTTCCAGGCTCAGGGCCAGGTGGGCACCGCGCTTGGACCCGGCCAGCGCGTGCACCTCGTCCACGATCACCGTCTCCACCCCGGCCAACGCGGCTCGCGCGGCCGAGGTGAGCAGTAGGAACAGCGACTCCGGAGTGGTGATCAGAACGTCCGGGGGGGTGCGGGAGAACAGCCGTCGCTCGGCGGCCGGGGTGTCGCCCGAGCGCACACCCACTCGTACGTCCGGCACCGGCAGGCCGTGTCGCAGCGCCTCCTGGCGGATTCCGGTCAGCGGTGCGCGAAGGTTGCGCTCGACGTCCACGGCCAGGGCCTTGAGCGGGGAGACGTAGACCACCCGGCAGCGACGCCCGGTGTTCGTCGACGGCGGCTGGGCGGCCAGCCGGTCCAGCGCCCACAGGAATGCCGCGAGGGTCTTGCCCGACCCAGTGGGGGCCACCACCAGCGCGTGGTCGCCGCCGCTGACCGCGGCCCAGGCCTCGGCTTGGGCCCGGGTGGCGGCGTGGAAGGCGCCGGTGAACCACGCCCGGGTGGGCGTGGAGAAGGCGGCGAGGACGTCGCCGTCCTCACCGCCGGGGGTTGGTCGGTGGGCCACGGGACCATCGTGCCCGCCCCAACCGACAGTCGCCGCCCGACGGCGGCGGCGAGCAGGGCGATCGCCGGGCCCACGTTGAGGATGTGCCCGGCCCGCCGCGCTCCCCGACGTGCGCCGCAGCGGCGTGAGAGTCTCATGGGGTGCGGATGAGTGAGTTCTGGCGGCTGGTCGTCGAGGAGTTCGGTGACGGCTACGGGCGGACGCTGGTCCGTGACCACATGGTGGGCTCGCTGGGTCACCGGACGGCGGCCCAGGCACTGGACGGCGGGATGGCACCGCGGACCGTCTGGCTTGCCCTGTGTGAGGAGTTCCGGGTGCCCGAGCACCGGCGCTTGGGCCGTGACCCCGCCGAACGCGGCGTGTCGCGCGCATCGAACACACGTTCGGTCTAGTCTCGTCCCCAGCGAGCGGTCGCCGCCTGGTTGTCCACAGGGCCGGCGTCGACCGAGCCGGTTGTCAGTGGGGGTGTCTAGCCTCACCGGCGACATGGAGTGACCCGAGGCGGACCGGTATCGGTCGTCGAGGGCGTTCCGACTGATGACGTCGTGACCGACGATTCGAGACCGAGGTGGACCGATGCCAGCCCCCGCAGACCGTGAGAAGGCCCTCGAAACGGCGTTGAGCCAGATCGACCGACAGTTCGGCAAGGGGTCGGTGATGCGCCTCGGGGAGGACGTGCGGCCTCCGATCGAGGTGATCCCGACCGGCTCCATCGCGCTCGACGTGGCGCTGGGCATCGGTGGCCTGCCCCGTGGTCGGGTGGTCGAGATCTACGGCCCGGAGTCCTCGGGCAAGACCACGGTGGCGCTGCACGCGGTGGCCGGCGCCCAGAAGACCGGCGGGATCGCCGCGTTCATCGACGCCGAGCACGCGCTCGATCCCGAGTACGCCAAGAAGCTCGGTGTGGACACCGACGCACTGCTGGTCTCGCAGCCAGACACCGGCGAACAGGCGCTGGAGATCGCCGACATGCTGATCCGTTCCGGTGCGCTCGACGTCATTGTCATCGACTCCGTCGCCGCCCTGGTTCCCCGCGCCGAGATCGAAGGCGAGATGGGCGACAGCCACGTCGGTCTGCAAGCGAGGCTGATGTCCCAGGCGCTGCGCAAGATCACTGGTGCGCTCAGCAACACCGGTACCACCGCGGTCTTCATCAACCAGCTTCGCGAGAAGATCGGCGTGATGTTCGGCTCTCCCGAGACCACCACGGGGGGAAGGGCTCTGAAGTTCTACGCCTCGATCCGCCTGGACGTACGCCGGATCGAGACGCTCAAGGACGGCAGCGAGCCGGTCGGTTCGCGCACCCGGGTCAAGGTGGTCAAGAACAAGGTCAGCCCGCCGTTCAAGCAGGCGGAGTTCGACATCCTCTACGGGACCGGCATCTCTCGCGAGGGTGGCCTGATCGACATGGGTGTCGAGCACGGCTTCGTGCGCAAGTCGGGGGCCTGGTACACCTACGAGGGAGACCAGCTGGG
This sequence comes from uncultured Actinomycetota bacterium, assembly GCA_963724535.1. GTDB lineage: Bacteria > Actinomycetota > Actinomycetes > Actinomycetales > Kineosporiaceae > JADJPO01. The sequence continues at coordinate 61,507 of CAVRVD010000022.1, read as the reverse complement.
CCAGGGGAAGGAGAATGCTCGCTCGTTCCTGCGGGACAACCCGGACCTCGCCGACGAGATCGAGAAGAAGATCAAGGAGAAGCTCGGTGTCGGCGCCCGCGTCGACACTCCGGCAGTCGACCTGACCGGCGCGGCGGACGGCGCCGCTCGGCCTGCGGGTGGGCGGTCGAAGACGCCGGTCGACTTCTGAGGCGGCGGTGGCGACCCGCAGGCGCACGCCGGCACGCGGACGGGGACCCGACCGGCCGATGCCCGGGACCAGCGCCGACCTCACCCCGGACGCGGACCCGGTGAGCGTGGCGCGGACCATCGCTCTGCGCCAGCTCACGGCGGCGCCCAGGACGCGGGCCCAGCTCGACGAGGCGCTGGCCCGGCGTGGGGTGCCCGAGCAGGTATCGGCCGAGCTGCTGGACCGGCTGGAGCAGGTCGGGCTGGTCGACGACGCTCAGTACGCCCGGATGTGGGTGGAGTCGCGCCACTCCGGTCGAGGCCTGTCCCGGCGTGCCCTGCGGCATGAGCTGACCGAGCGTGGCGTCGACCCGGAGCTGGTCCGGGATGCGGTCGAGGCGGTGGACAACGATGCCGAGCTCGCCGCGGCGACGGCGTTGGTCCGGCGGCGGCTGGCGTCGGTGGGCCGAGCAGAGGACGAGGAGGGCGACCAGGACCCGCAGGTTCGTCAGCGGCGGGACCGGCGCCTGCTCGGCCTACTGGCCCGGCGTGGGTACTCCGCCGAGGTCGCCCACCGCGCGCTGCGGACGGCGCTGGCCGACGCCGACGTCGCCGCGACGCCGTCGGACCTCGAGGGCGGCTGACCGAGGCCCCGGCCGACGGGCCGGGACCGGTCAGCGGCAGGGCTGCGCGGTCGGCAGCGTGGGCGGCTCCAGTCCGGTGAGCCGGCCAGCGGTCCGGGTCCAGGCGCTCAGGTAGCTGCCGCTGCTCGCTGCCTCGGAGAGGGTCTCGGTGACGAACACACACATGCCCACGTCGTCCTCGAGCAGCCCGACGCCGAGGTCGAGCCGCCCGAACGCCTCGCCGGCCAACCGGAGCGCTCCGCCCGACGAGGCGACGATCGCCACCATGCTCGCCACCGGTCCGACGATGGCACGGACCGCGCCGGAGCTCAGCAACCGTAGGCAGTCGGTCATCGACTCGGCCCGTCGCACCTGGTTCGGCCGGACCAGGTGCTCGGCCAGGTCCGGGTCGGTGTCAGGGACCGCCAGAGCCAGGTCCAGCAGGCTGCAGACCCGGGCGTCCGGGTCGAGGCGCAGCGTGGTGAGGTCGACGTCGTCAGGCTCGTCGGCACCGACCAGCAGCTGCAGCGGGGTGCTGTAGTAGGGCCCGGACAGGCGGACCGGGCCGCCGGCAGCGGCCTCGGAGAACGGCAGCGTCGCAATGACCAGGTCCACCGCGCCGTCCGCCACCAGCCGCTGCCGGCTGGATGCCTCGGCAGGCACCCAGGTGATGCGCTCCGGGGGGATTCCTAGCCGGGCCACGATGATCGTGGCGATCTCCACTTCGAACCCCGCGGGGCCCCCCGCGCCGCCCGCGACGGCGAACGGGGGCAGGTCGAACCAGGTGCCGATCCGGACCGTGCCGGCCTGGGCCAGCCGAGACATCGTCGTGTCCTGGCTGAACGACGGCCGGGGTGCAGGGACGACCGTCGACTCGGACGAAGAACACCCGGCCGACAGCGCGGACACGGCCAGGACGACGGCGGCCAGCTGCACGCCGATCCCGCGGTGGCGGGTGCCCGATGTGCCCGGTGTGTCCGACAACGACCGTGCGGTCATGGTTGGTGACCTTAGGCAGCGTCCTGCCGCCAGGTCGCAGCCGCGGTGAAACGCACACCAGAACGTGACCGCCTCGTTATCGGCGGGCTTCAGCAGGGGGGGTGCCCCGTAGGCTGACCATGTGCTGCCGACCCTCGCGTCGGCACCCGCGGTCGTGTCGGACGAGGCGCCGACCCGACAACCCGTTGACCAAGACCGATCGTAGAGCAGGGATGACCCAGTCCACCGAGCCCACCGAAGCCGTCGAACCCGCCGCTACCGTGCCATCGTCGCCGCAGCAGGGGCCGGCGCCGCGCACCTACCAGGTGCGCACTTTCGGTTGCCAGATGAACGTGCACGACTCCGAGCGGCTCAGCGGCCTGCTCGAGCAGGCCGGCTATCTCCCGGCTCCCAGCGGTGAGCAAGCCGACGTCGTCGTGTTCAACACCTGTGCGGTGCGGGAGAACGCCGACAACAGGCTGTACGGCAACCTCGGGCACCTGGCTCCGGTCAAGGCCCGGCGAAGCGGGATGCAGATCGCGGTGGGCGGTTGCCTGGCCCAGAAGGACCGCGACCGGATCGTGGCCCGGGCGCCCTGGGTCGATGTCGTGTTCGGCACCCACAACCTCGACGCGCTGCCGGTGCTGCTGGAGCGGGCCCGGCACAACGCCCAGGCGCAGGTCGAGATCGCCGAGTCGTTGCAGACCTTCCCCTCGACGCTGCCCAGTCGACGTGAGTCGGTCTACGCGGGCTGGGTGTCGATCAGTGTCGGCTGCAACAACACCTGCACCTTCTGCATCGTGCCCGCCTTGCGCGGCAGGGAGAAGGACCGCCGTCCGGGCGAGATCCTGGCCGAGGTGCGCGCGCTGGTCGACGACGGGGCCCTCGAGGTCACCCTGCTCGGGCAGAACGTCAACACCTACGGCGTGGAGTTCGGTGACCGGCTGGCCTTCGGCAAGCTGCTGCGGGCCTGCGGTCAGATCCAGGGTCTGGAGAGGGTCCGGTTCACCAGCCCGCACCCAGCCGCCTTCACCGACGACGTGATCGAGGCGATGGCCGCCACCCGAAACGTGATGCCGCAGCTGCACATGCCGCTCCAGTCCGGTTCGGACTCCGTGCTGCGGTCGATGCGTCGCTCTTACCGGGCCGAGCGCTTTCTGGGGATCGTGGCCCGGGTTCGCGCGGCGATCCCGCATGCCGCGATCAGCACCGACATCATCGTCGGCTTCCCCGGCGAGACCGAGGCCGACTTCCAGGCCACCCTGGACGTCGTGGCCGCCGCCCGGTTCGCGCAGGCGTTCACCTTCCAGTACTCCCAGCGCCCCGGTACGCCGGCCGCGGAGCTGCCCAACCAGGTGGCCAAGCCCATCGTCCAGGAGCGCTACGAACGACTGGTGGCGCTACAGGAGCAGATCTCCTGGGCGGAGAACCGGCGACAGGAGGCACGCCTGGTCGAGGTGTTGATCGCCGAGGGCGAGGGCCGCAAGGACGACGCCACGCGCCGAATCAGCGGCCGGGCCGCGGACGGGCGTCTGGTGCACCTGTCCCTGCCGGTGAACGGTGACGTGCCGAGGCCGGGGGACATGGTGACGGTCGAGGTGACCTACGGAGCACCGCACCACCTGGTCGCCGACAGCGCTGTGGCGGGCGGCGCCTTCCGGGTGCGCCGCACCCGGGCCGGTGACGCGTGGCAGACCCGCCGAGGGCCAACCGGTCCCGGTACGGCGCACCCGGTGTCTCTGGGGATGCCGTCCTTGACCCGCTGAGCCTGCGCCGGTGAGCGCGCCGCCAGGAGCCCCGATCGTCAGGAGCTCGGATCACCATGCCCGGTCCCGGGTCCGGCGGGTACAGCCAGCCCGGGACCGGTGGAGATCACTGTTCGTCGAGTCGGCTGTCGACCTCCTGGTCGGCCTTGGCCTGCACCTCGTCGACCTTGTCGGCGAACTTGCCTCCGGTGACGGAGTCGACGGCGTCGCCGGTCTTCTGCACCGCCTGCTCGGCAGCGGCGTCGAGCTTGTCCTTGTTCTCCGACGCCATCTGGCCGGCCTTGTCCTTCATCTTGTCGAACATGCCCATCAGGGATGAACCCTTCTGTGAGAGCACCCGCCCGGGCAGGGCGGGTGGCCTCCTTCCTATCAACCAAGATCCGATCCGGCTAGAGGAGGGGTGGGCCTCGGCGTGTCAGACTCCCCGGGTGCCCGAGCAGCTCGCGGTCCCGGTGGTCGCCGTCGTCGGGGCGACCGCGACCGGCAAGTCCGACCTCGCGGTGGCCCTCGCGCACCGGCTCGGGGGGGAAGTGGTCAACGCCGACGCCATGCAGCTGTACCGCGGCATGGACATCGGCACCGCCAAGCTGTCGCCCGCCCAGCGTCACGGCGTGCCGCACCACCTGCTCGACGTGCTGGACGTGGAGGAGGAGGCCAGCCTGGCCGCCTATCAGCGCGATGCCGTCTGCGCCGTGCGCAACATCGCCGGCCGCGGCGGCACGCCGATTCTTGCCGGAGGGTCCGGGCTCTACATCCGGGCGGTCCTGGACGACCTGCAGATCCCGCCCACCGACCCGGCTGTGCGCCGCGAGCTGGAGGGCGCGCTGGCCGACCATGGCCCGGCCGCGATGCACCGGCGGCTCGCAGAGCAGGACCCGGCCGCCGCGGCGGCCATCCTGCCGTCCAACGGCCGGCGCATAGTCCGGGCACTGGAGGTGATCCGACTGACCGGTCGGCCGTTCACCGCGACCCTGCCCGCGCCCCGCTACCGCTGGACCACCGTCCAGGTGGGCCTGAGGCTGGAGGACACCTCGCACGAGCGACGCCTCGCCACCCGGGTCGACCGGATGTGGGCCGACGGGCTGGTCGAGGAGACGCGTGCCCTCCTCGACCAGGGCCTGTGTCGCGGCCGGACCGCCCCGCGGGCCCTCGGGTACGCCCAGGTGCTCGCTCTGCTGGGCGGCACGCTGGACGACGAGGCGGCTCGAGCTGCGACGGTGGTCGCCACCCGCAGGTTCGCCAGGCGGCAGCGGTCCTGGTTCGGCCGGGACCACCGGATCGGCTGGCTGCCTGCCGAGGCGCCCGATCTGGTCGACCGTGCCGTCGACCTGGTCCGCGCGATCCCGACCAGGGCAAACAGGTCGGGATGAGAGGCTGACCGGCATGACTGACCTCGCCTGGGCCAAGGGGCACGGCACCGAGAACGACTTCGTCATCGTCGTCGACGCGGACGGGCGGCTCGACCTGGACGATGCCCGCGTGCGGGCCCTGTGCGACCGGCGGGTCGGCATCGGCGGGGACGGGCTGCTTCGTGCGGTCCGCGACCGGGATGAGCCAGGGCGCTGGTTCATGGACTACCGCAACGCCGACGGGTCTGTGGCTGAGATGTGTGGCAACGGCATCCGGGTCTTCCTCGCCTTCCTGCTGCGCCGCGGCCTGATCGACCTGGTCGACGGGGAGTCGGTGCAGGTCGCCACCCGGGGCGGGATCCGCACGGTGCGGCGCGAGGGCGGGCTGTTCGCCGTCGAGATGGGGCCGTGGCGAATCGAGGGGGGCGCGCCGGCCGCCGGGGCCGGCGGTGACCGCAAGGTCGCCGTGACGGGGATCGGCGGGCCGCTGCTCGGCCTGTCCGTCGACGTCGGCAACCCACACGTGGTGGTGGCCCTGCCCGACCTGGACCGGTTGGCGGCGGCCGACCTGTCCCTGCCCCCCGAGCTCGAACCGCCCGCTCCGCACGGGGCCAACGTGGAGCTCGTGGTCCCCGGTCACGGCGTGGCGGCCGACGGAACGGCGCACGGCCGCGGAGCTCTGGTGATGCGGGTCAACGAGCGGGGGTCCGGCGAGACCCGTTCCTGTGGCACCGGGGCGGTGGCGGCGGCCCTGGCCGCCCGGGTGTGGGCCGGCCCGGGGGCGCCGAACACCTGGACGGTGCAGGTGCCCGGTGGCCGGCTCGAGGTGCGACTGCCCACGGGTTCAGGACTTGCCGGCGACACCGCCGAGCTGGTGGGGCCCGCCACCATCGTGGCCGAGGGACACCTGGTCACCGAGCTATGACCGCACGGTGCTCTGAGCCGCGGCGCTCAGCGGCAGACCGCAAGCACCCGGTAGCCCTTGGCGCTGGCCAACCGGCCCACCCGGAAGGTGCCGCCGGGAGCCACCTCGGGGTCGGTGAGCACCCCGGTGAGCCAGGCGTGCAACGAGTCGGCGCCGAGGTTGCGTTGGACCACCAGGTGCGCACAGCCGCTGGTCGCCAGCCTCGGCAGCCAGTCGAGCAGGAGCGCGTGCAGCGCCGCCTTGCCGACCCGGACCGGCGGGTTGGACCACACCGCGGCGAACCGCAGCGACTCGTCCACCTCCTCGGGGGCGGCCACGGTGAGGTTCGTCAGCCCCAGCCGCCGGCCGTTCTCGGCGGCGAGCGCACGGGCCCGGGCGTTGACGTCGACCGCCCAGACCTGCGCCCGCGGGGACAACACCGCCATGGTCAGTGCCAGCGGACCCCACCCGCAGCCGAGGTCGAGCAGGTCCCCGGTCGCCGGCGGGTCCGGCACGGATCGCAGCAGCACCTTGGTGCCCAGGTCGAGCCGGTCGGCGCTGAACACCCCCGCCGCGGTCACCACCTCGACCTCGCGGTCGGCCAGGGTGAGCATGAGGGTACGTCGGCGCGGGTCGCCGTCCGGTGCTGGGGAGAAGTAGTGCGTCGTCATGGCAGAGCCAGGCTAGAGCCCACCACCGACGAGTGGGCCAGGACCGAATCACGTTCGCTCCGGGCCGAGATCGGTGCCACCCTGGACGGAGTATGAACACCAACCCGCACGATGACCCCGCCGTCGACCCTGCTGCGTTCGACCCTGCGCCCGGACACCTCGATGGGTTCGACGACGGTGAGCAGCTCGACCTGGCCGACCGGCAGGCGCTGCGCCGGGTCGTTGGACTGTCCACCGAGCTCGACGACGTCACCGAAGTCGAGTACCGCCGGCTGCGCCTGGAGCGTGTCGTCCTGGCCGGGCAGTCCGCCGCCGGGGACGCCGCCGACGCCGAGATCTCGCTGCGCGAGCTGGCCCTGCTCGCCCAGACCGCCGGCTCGCAGGTGCTGGACGGCGTGCTGCAGCGCCGGAGCACCCCCGACCCGGGCACCTGGCTGGGGTCGGGCAAGGCCGAGGAGCTGCGCGAGCTGGTCGCCGCCTGCGGCGCCGACACCGTGATCTGTGACGGCGACCTGTCGCCGTCCCAGCGCCGCGGCCTGGAGGACGTGGTCAAGGTCAAGGTGATCGACCGGACCGCGCTGATCCTGGACATCTTCGCCCAGCACGCCAAGTCCAAGGAGGGCAAGGCCCAGGTCGAGCTGGCCCAGCTGGAGTACCTGCTGCCCCGGCTGCGCGGCTGGGGCGAGTCGATGTCCCGACAGGCCGGTGGCCGGGTCGCCGGCGGTGAGGGAATCGGTTCGCGCGGTCCCGGTGAGACCAAGATCGAGCTGGACCGGCGCCGGATCCGCACCCGGATGGCCAAGCTGCGCCGCCAGATCGTGGCGATGAAGACGGCACGGGTGACCAAGCGCGACAGCCGGCGGCGCAACGTCGTCCCGAGCGTGGTGATCGCCGGGTACACCAACGCCGGCAAGTCCAGCCTGCTCAACCGGCTCACCGGTGCCGGGGTGCTCGTCGAGGACGCCCTGTTCGCCACCCTCGACCCGACTGTGCGGCGGGCGCTGACCCCGGACGGGCGGGAGTACACCCTCGCCGACACCGTCGGGTTCGTCCGGCACCTGCCTCATCAGCTGGTCGAGGCATTCCGCTCAACGCTGGAGGAGTGCGCCGACGCCGACCTGGTCCTGCACGTGGTCGACGGCAGCCACCCAGACCCCGAGGGCCAGCTCGCCGCCGTCCGCGAGGTGCTCGGCGATGTCGGCGCGGTCGACGTGCCCGAACTGGTGGTCGTCAACAAGGCCGATGCCGCCGACCCCGTCGTGGTTGACCGGTTGCTTCGCCGCGAGCGCGACGTGGTCGCGGTCTCGGCGCGGACCGGTGCCGGGATCACCGAGCTGGTCGAGCGGATCGCGCAGGCCCTGCCACGCCCGAACGTCGAGGTGGACGTGCTGGTGCCGTTCCGCCGCGGCGACCTGGTCAACCGGGTGCACACCGACGGTGAGGTGCTGTCCGAGGAGCACACCGTCGACGGCACCCGGTTGCGCGCCAAGGTGCACGCCGCACTCGCCGCAGAGCTCGTCGCCGAACTGGACCCGGCCGCGGCGAACGGGGCCAGAGGCCGGACCGTCGTATAGTCAGCCTACTGAGCATCTAGCGCGAGCAGCCGGGCACACAGAGCCAGCGAACCACCCCCCCCGAACGGGAACCGGAACAGGTTGTGCGTCCCCATCCAGTGCGGATCGATGCCGATTCGAGCACCCGCGCCCAGCATCACCGGGGCATCCCAGTAGGAGGTGTGCGGGGCGATCACCAGTATGCGTTTGTCGCCGGGGGCATGTCGACATGAATCGTCCACCGTCGCGCCCAGAGCACGAACCCGCAGATCCACCCGAGGATCCTGCTGATCGCGGGTGTGCGGTAGATGGTGTATCGAGCGGGTCTCGCCACGCGGATCACGGCCCCTTCGGGGCGATGCATTGCATCGGTGACGGCATCTTCTGTCTCCTCGAGAACACAGCGCTGACACCCCAGAACCGGGATGCCGCGGTCGCGTGCTGCTCGGACCACCTCACCAAGGAGCGATGACCGGTCACCAGCGCAAGCGGCCTCGTACGCCGCCGAGGGGTAGCCTCGCCCGTCCATGGAGATCGCGGTGCACGTTCGAGAGAACACCTACGACCGGTACCGTGCGGCCGCGCATTGGGCGGAGGCGAACGGCCTCGCCGCCGTTGCCATCCCCGATCACTACTGGTATCGCCCCGGGCCCGATGGCGAACCGGTGCCGGCTCACGACGCCCTGACCGTTGCGGCCGGGCAACCGCGCGTTCGCGGCACGAAGCCGACCCACCAGCTGCGGATCGGACACCTCGGACACAAGCCACGATCATCCTCAACCCCACCCGAAGATCAAGCACCCCGACCGCATGTCATGCAGCCCATCCCCGCAGGTCAGCCTCACCCGTGAATGGACACGAAGGCAACCGCGACACGAGTCGACGGTCACCCCCGGGGAGTCCCGGGCGACACCCCTCGGGGGGCAGGTGCGTCCCAACGCACGACGCCACCCGGCTGGGCGGCGTCGACACCGTCTTGCGGTGCGCCTGGTGATCGGTGGCACCACCGGCCGGGCGCAGCCCGGGGACTACTCGGTCTCGAGACCGAGTAGTCCGAAGATCCGCTGCCGCTCCTGCTCATAGACCATCGTGCTGATGTTGCCGGCGGCATGCCGCTCGCTCAACACCCGGAATTCCTCCATGAGCTTGTCCTCATCGACAGCGATCTCAGGGTCGACCGGGGCACTCGTGCCCGAGTGGCGACGTTCACGCTTGGCGTCTTGCTTCGCCTTGCGCGCCGTTTCCCGGGCGCGCTTGGTCATTCCTTCACGTCCACGCTGAGCCACCGTCAAACGGCCTGTACGTTGGTCGCTTCGAGTCCCTTGCGTCCTGGTGCGGTGTCGAAGGTCACGGACTGGCCCTCCGTGAGCGTGGCGCCACCCACGATGTTGGACACGTGGACGAAAACGTCATCGCCCTCGGGCGGCGAGATGAAGCCGAAGCCCTTGTCCTGGTTGAAGAACTTGACAGTTCCGGTTGCCATGGTCGATCTCCTCATTCGGGTGCTTGTCGACGCGTCGCTATCGAATCCCCAGATCGTGGATTCCCGCGAGGCGTCGAAGCGAGCGAGAGAAGAAGACGAGGGCCGAGTTCTCCTCGGACCCGCCCGATGGTAGCCCTCTGCCGGCGGCAACGGCCGCACGGACGGTCCCGAGGCACGTATCCCGTCGCCCGTCCCCCTCCGGGCCAGGTCTGTAGGCTCGGAACGAGACAGCCATCTGCACCGAACCGTCGGCGCCACGGAGGTCCTATGTCGTACCGCGTTCATCGTTTCGATATCGACATGACGAAGGACGAAGCCAGGTTGGAAGCCTTCCTCAACGGCCTGGAAGGTGAGGTGGTGTCGATCGTCCCAAACGTCAAGAAGACGACTCTCGCCCAGATCTCCGGCGTCTCACGCAAGATCGATTTCCTCCTCGTCGTCGAAAAGACGCCGTAGCTGCCCCTTCGCTCCGGGCGTCGACGGACCAGCAAGGCCTCGGTCCTTCATCTGCTCGATGTACCGTCGCGCCTGGTCGACGGAAGGACACCATGTACGGCTTGATAGGAAAGATGACGGCGACCGACGGGACTCGCGATCAACTGGCTTCGATCCTCGCTGCGGTCGGCCCCATGCCTGGATGCTTGTCCTACGTCGTCGCCAGCGACCCGGCCGACGAGAACGGTGTGTGGGTGACTGAGGTCTGGGAGTCACCGAAGGGTAGGCAGTCAGGGGTAGCTGGCTGAGTTACGCAGCGAGTGCGGGTGCCGCGGCCTTTCGGGGTGGCATCCAGGCGGTGCCGTTGAGGGCATCGCGGACGGCGTCGAGCGGTCGGCGGTCGTGGTTGCGGGCGCTGACGAGGTAGGACCGGATGCGGCAGTGGCGGCGCAGGGTGGCCAGGGTCCGCCAGCAGCCGGAGACCTTCTCGGCGAGCTTGAAGCCGCGGATCGCGGCTTCAGATCCGTTGTTCGTCGGGGGCACGTCTGTGCGGGTGGTGAACAGCCACACCTGGTCGGCCTTGCGCTTCAAGCGTTTCGCGAGGACCAGGCCGGGGTGGCCCGCACACCCAGGCCTGGAGCGTGCAGGCCGCCGAGGTACGTGGTGGTCCGACCTGCTACGGCCCCCACGTGACGGCCGCCGCGACGTGGCTGGTCTCCCAGGACGTGATCGGGGTGGAGCGGGCCGCGGACATGATGTCTGCGCTGCTGGGCGTGCCGCTCTCGACCGGGTCCGGCGCCGGCGCGGTCGTGACGTGACCGCAGCCGCAGGACCGCGCCATCATCAGGTACTCGGTCACCGTCAACGCCAAGGCCGGCAGGTCGAACACCTGCACACTGGAGGCGACCTGCCCGCCGGCCCCGGCCAGGCAGGCGCCGCAGGACCCGCAGGCGTCCGGCTCGACCTGCTCGATCCGGTCCGGACGGGCCACCCGTGCCAGGCCGCTGCCCCGATGCCCGGGCTGGCCGCCCTGCTTCCGCTTGCGCCTGTCGACACCCATCTCACCCGAACCGTCCGACGACGCGTCCGCTGGCTCTGCGGAGTCCTTACCCGCCTTGGCCTTTGCCTTCGACGCGGGCCCGTCGTGACTCGGCGGCTGGGACGAGTTCGAAGAGTCCCGGCCCGCCTCGCGCCGCAATCCGGCCAGCTCCACCCGCAGGGCCTCGATCAGCTTCGACTGCTCGACCAGTAACTTCGACTGCTCGCTCAACTGCACGCTCAGCACCGAGACCAGCGCCACTAACTCCTCATACGAGGGCGGCACAGGGGACTCGGACACACCCCGCAGTCAAACGGAGATCAAACACCCACCGCCAGCACCGACACACCACAGCTCACGCGGGGGTCTGACTGCTTACACCGAAGGCCCATCACGATTCGCTCGGTCTGCCTGCAGTGCAGCAGGCCATTGCCCGAGGACGACCCCTCATCGCGGGATTCGAGATGCGGTTCGAAACCTCCCCCGTGGGCGGCGTCGGCCTCGAACCGACGAATCCGCCGCGCGGCGTCCGATGAGGACGGTCGGGCGGCATAGGCTCCCCGGGTGAGCGAAGCCGGACCGGACGACGGCGGCCAGGACGTCGAGAGGCTGCTCGGCGTCGCGGTCGCCTCGATCGGCGGCAGCGTGCGTGCGGGCCAGGCAGAGATGGTCCGGGCGGTGGCCGAGGCGATGACCGACGGCCGGCACCTGCTGGTCCAGGCCGGAACCGGGACCGGCAAGTCGCTCGGCTACCTGGTCCCGGCAGTGGCGTACGCCCTCACCCACCGCCAGCCGGTGGTCGTCTCCACCGCCACGCTCGCCCTGCAGAGCCAGGTCGTCGAGCGCGACCTGCCCCGTCTCGCCGAGGCGCTGACCGCACCGCTGGGCCGCCGTCCGACCTGGCAGCTGGTCAAGGGACGGGCCAACTACGTGTGCCGGCACAAGGCGGACGGCGGCTACCCGGTCGAGGACGACGGCCTGTTCGCGCTCGCCGAGGACGGCGCCGTTCCCGCCTCGGCGCTCGGCCGCCAGGTGACCCGGCTGCGGGAGTGGGCGGCCTCGACAACCACCGGCGACCGGGACGAGCTGGTGCCCGGGGTCAGCGAACGGGCCTGGCGCCAGGTGGCGGTCACCGCCCGGGAGTGCCTCGGTGCCCAGGCCTGCCCGCAGGCGAGCGCCTGCTTCAGCGAGCGGGCCCGCCAGCTCGCCCGAGACGTGGACGTGGTGGTGACCAACCACTCGATCGTTGCCATCGACGCCTTCGAGGGGCTCGGTCTCCTGCCCGAGCACGAGGTACTGGTCCTCGACGAGGCGCACGAGCTGGCCGACAAGGTCACCTCGGCGTTGGCCAAGGAGCTGAGCGCCTCCGCGGTCGAGCTGGCCGCCCGCCGCCTGCGCGGCGTCGGGGTGACCACCACCGACCTGGACGACGCCGCCGGGCTGCTCGGCGTCGCCCTGGAGAGCCTCGAGCCCGGCCGGCTGGTGCGGTTGGCGGAACAGCTCAGCGCGGCGTTGACCGCCGTACGGGACGCCGCCCGGGAGGCGGCCAGCGCGCTCAAGGACGTCGGGCGGGGACCGCAGGCGAGCACCGAGGGCAGCCGGCAGCTGGCTCGGACCGCGGTCGCCGAGCTGTTCGGCGTCGCCGAGCGGCTGCTCGCCGCCGACGGCGGCGTCGCCGCGGGCAAGCTGGACGTGGTGTGGTTCGCGCGCACCGGTACCACCGAGCGAGGCCAGCGGTCCACGCTGACGGTGGCCCCGCTGTCGGTGGCCGAGGCGCTGCGCGAACGCATGTTCACCGAGCGGACGGTCGTGCTCACCTCGGCCACACTGACGGTCGGCGGGTCGTTCGACGCGCTGGCCGGCTCGCTGGGACTGCTGGGGGAGTCGGCGCCGAGCTGGCGGGGCCTGGACGTGGGCAGCCCCTTCGACTACCCGCGTCAGGCGATCCTCTACGTGGCCCGCCATCTGCCGCCGCCCGGTCGGGACGGTCTGGGGGTGGCGATGCTCGACGAGCTCACTGCCCTGGTCCAGGCCGCGGGCGGGCGCACCCTCGGTCTGTTCTCCTCCCGGCGCGCGGCCGAGGCGGCCGCGGCGGCGCTGCGCGAGCGGGTCGAGGTTCCCGTGCTGTGCCAGGGCGAGGACGCCACCGCGACCCTGGTCCGCGCCTTCGCCGCCGAGGAGGCCAGCTGCCTGTTCGGCACCCTGTCGTTGTGGCAGGGGGTCGACGTACCCGGCGACGCCTGTCGCCTGGTGGTGGTGGACCGGATCCCGTTCCCGCGACCGGACGACCCGATGGGCACCGCGCGGCAGGAGGCGGTCTCCCGTACGGGCGGGAACGCCTTCATGAGTGTCGCCGCGACCCACGCGGCGCTGCTGCTGGCTCAGGGCGTCGGCCGGCTGATCCGCTCGGCGAGTGACCGGGGGGTTGTCGCCGTCCTGGACTCCCGGCTGGCAACCGCCCGGTACGCCCCGTTCCTGCAGGCGTCACTGCCGCCGTTCTGGTCCACCACGGACCGGGAGGTGGTGCTCGCCGCGCTGCGCCGGCTGCCAGGAGCATGACGGACCCGCTCGGTTTGCGGATCCGACCGGCGGGCCTGCCAGGATGTTCCGGGGCCTGGCTGTGGGTCCGGTCTGTGCGCTCAAGATCGGGGTGGGCGGCACAGGGTGTGGTCAGCAGACGGCGGCGGCCTCGGCCAGCGCGTCCAGGACGGCGGTCACCGCGGGTAGGCGGGCCAGGTCGGGTGTGGTGGCTGCGAAGACCGTACGACTGACCACGCCGCCCACGCTGCGCACCATCACGCCCGGAGTGCGGGCGGCGGGGCTGAGCGTGACCAGTCCGGGCAGCAGGGCCACCCCGAGTCCGGCGGCGACGAAGGCGAGCGTCGCCGCGTGGTCGTCGGTGCCGAAGATGATGTTCGGGGTGAACCCGGCCGCGGCACAGGCGGAGACGACATACCCACGGCACTGCGGGCAGCCGGCGATCCAGCAGTCGTCGGCGAGGTCGCGCAGATGCAGTCGGCGACGCTTGCTGTACGGGTGGTCCTCGGCGAGGGCCAGCACGGTGGGATCGGTCAGCAGGTGGCGACGGTACAGCCCGCCCCGGTTCTCATCCGAGAGCAGCGCGTCCGCCCAGTCGGTGGGTGCGCGGTTCGGCTCGGGGTGCTCGAAGGCGACGACCACGTCGCAGCGCCCGTCGCGCAGCCGGGTCAGCGACTCGGACCGCTCGGCCTCGATGATGCAGACCTGCACGCCCGGGGCCTGCTGGCGCAGCTGCGCCAGCGCCGCCGGAACCAGCGTGGCCGAGGCGGACGGGAACGAGACCAGCCGGACCCTTCCGGCCTGCAGGGCCCCGAGTGTGGTCACCTCGCGCTCGGCGGCATCCACCGCGGCAGCCACGAAGGCTCCGTGCCGAGCGAGCACGGCCCCGGCCTCGGTCAGCCGCACACCGCGCGGATGGCGTTCCAGCACCGGCATTCCCAGCCGCCGCTCAAGTCGGCGCACGTGCTGGCTGACGGCCGGCTGGGTGTATCCGAGCTCGGCGGCGGCCGCGGTGATGGTGCCGGTCTCGGCGATCGCCCGGAGCAGGCGAAGCGAGGTGACGTCGATGGTCTGTGCCATACAAAAATGTTATGGCACGGCCGGGCCTGTTCGCCGTTGTGTAATGACTGCACGCAGCAGCACCATGGCGCCATGAGGACACCTGCGGAGCGACCCGGGCCGACTCTAGTGCGGCTTCGGTCGGCCTTCGTCCCGGTCCGCGGCTATCTGGACGCAGCGACCATGGGCCTGCCACCGCGGGCGAGCCTGAGGGCCATGACGGCCGCGCTGCACGACTGGCAGCACGGACGGGCCAGTGCGGCCGGTTTCGACGAGTCGGTGCACCGTGCCCGCCGCGCCTACGCGCACCTGGTCGACGCCGATGTCGACTCGGTCGCGGTCGGCAGCCAGGTCTCGGCGCTGCTGGCTCCGATCGCGGCCTCGGTTCCCGACGGCGCCCGGGTGGTCGTGCCCCTGGGCGACTTCGCCTCGGTCCTGTTCCCGTTCCTGGTGCACCGTGACCGTGGCGTCCGTGTGGACCAGGTACCCCTGGAGGAGCTGGCCGAGCACGTCCGCCCGGACACCGACGTCGTGGCCTTCTCCCTGGTCCAGTCCGCCGACGGTCGTGTCGTCGACGTGGAGGCCGTGGCCGCGGCGTGCGAGCGCACCGGGGCCCTGAGTGTGTGCGACACCACCCAGGCGGCCGGGTGGCTGCCGATCCGGTCCCGTCGCTTCGACGCCACCGTCTGCGCCGCGTACAAGTGGCTGTGCTGCCCACGCGGGGCGGCCTTCCTGACGGTGGGAGAGCGAGTGCGGGAGCGGGTCCGGCCGATCGCGGCCGGGTGGTACGCCGGTGAGCGGGTCTGGGACTCGATCTACGGACCGCAGATGCAGTTGGCCGGCACCGCTCGCCGCTTCGACCTCTCCCCGGACTGGCTCGCGTGGGTGGGGGCGGCTCCGGCGCTGGAGCTGTTCGTCGCTACCGAAGCCTCGCAGGTGCGGGCGCACGGGGTCGGTCTGGCGGCTCGGCTGCGCGCCGGGCTCGACCTGCCCGAGACCGGCTCGGCCATCGTGTCGGTGCCGCAGTCCGTGCTCGAGGGCGGCGCGGACCGCTCCGCCAGGCTCACCGCAGCCGGGTGCCGCTTCTCCCGGCGTGCCGGACGCCTACGTCTGGCCTTCCACGTCTGGAACGACGAGGAGGACCTGGCCATGGCGTTGGAGGCACTGACCGGGCCATGACGACCGGTCAGCACCTATGGCGCAGAGCCGCTACTCGTTGCGGCGCTCCCAGGCTCGCCCTCGGGTCGTCGACCGGTAGAAGCCGCGCTCGTTCTCGTCCGCTGCCTCGATGGTCGCATAGACCACGCTGGGGTCCGCCGGCGTGACCGCCAGCCCGATGCGTCACATCTCGCCCTCCGCACTCGACCATCGCCGCGCTCCTCCTCGGCCTGCGCCCCGGTGCCCCAATCCAGGTCGTAGCCGGCACAGAACGCGGGACCCTCCGCGTCGAGCAGGATCACGCTGACCTCCCGATCGCGCTCAGCAGCATCGATGGCGGCCCCGAGCTCGTCACGCAGCTCGGGCGTGATCGTGTTGTAGCGCTCCGCACGACACAACGTGAGCCGTCGGACGCGTCCGTGAGTCTCGATACGAACAGCAGTCATCGGTCGATCATCGCGCGCCCGGGACGGCGACGGCGCCGTGGTTGCTCAGGGCGATGGCGATGCCGCGCCGGCGGCAGCGTCGAGGTCGGCGAGGAATCCGCCGAACCCCTTCGTCAGCTGGCGGGCGAGGAGCGGTGCCGTCAGCCGGCCGATCAGGCCTTTCGGCTCGAACTCGTAGTCGATCGTCGTGGTGTCGTCACCGAGCGAGAAGGTCGCGACACCGCGCTCGATCGGCAACTTCGTGGCTGAGTCGATGTTCACGACCATCCGCTCACCGTCGACCCACTCGGCGATCGTCTCCTCGAGCGTGCCGACCGGTGCGAGGTCACAGTGCCGTTGCGCGCCGACGCCGGCGGTCGCTTCGCTGGTGGCGTGACTGTCCTTGACGCCCCCGTTCCAGGTCGAGATGTTGGGGAAGTCGGCGAGCACCGACCAGACGGCGGAGCGCGGGGCGGACATCTGACGGGACACGTGAACCGAACGCATGCTGGAGGAAACCACTTGGCACCCCCACGTGTTCCTCATCGACGCGACCTGTTGCTCATCGACGCGACGACCGGTGCGACGATGCGGTCATTCGATCGCGTCGGACAACTCGATGATCACCTCGGCGGTGGCGTCGGCGTCGGCGACCGTGGTCTTCCACGAAGACACACTGACACGCATGGCGGTCGCCCCGTGCCACTGGGTCGGTCCGCACCACACCCGACCGTCGGCCTGGATCGCGCCGATCAGCCGCTCCGTCGCGGTCGGATCTCGGAACCGTACGAGCACTTGGTTCAGGACGACGTCGTTGACGACCTCGAAGCCCGCACCGCGCAGCCGGTCGGCGATGGTGGAGGCGCACGCCGATGCGCGCTGCACCAGTTCGGCCACGCCATCGCGGCCGAGCGTCCGCAGTACGGCCCACACCTCGATTTGGCGGGCGCGCTGTGACGACTGAGGCGTGTGATGCATCGCCTCGAATCCTGCGTCGGGCGGGAGATAGCCGGCGACGGCGCTGAACGTACGGTGGAGCGCGCCGTCTCGCCGGACGAAGGCGATCCCGCAGTCGTAGGTGACATTGAGCCACTTGTGTCCGTCGGTCGCCCACGAGTCCGCACGGGTCAGGCCGCTCACGAGGTCCGAGCGTGTCGGGTCGGCGAGCGCCCACAGCCCGAACGCACCGTCCACGTGGAGCCAGCCGTGGTCGAACCGGGCCAGCCAGTCCGCGAGCTCGCCGAACGGATCGAAGGCTCCGGTGTTGACCTCACCCGCCTGCCCACAGAGCGGCACCGGGCCGGCGAGTTCAGTCGGGTCCGGGAGCCGGTCGGCTCGAATTCGGCCCTGGTCGTCGGCGGGCACGACCACGACCCGTTCTCGCCCGAGGCCGACGAGTCCCAGCGACTTCTTGAGCGTGCTGTGCGCCTGGGCCCCGATCACGACGTGGATCGGAGGCGCCCCGAAGAGACCGTCGCGCTGGACGTCCCAGCCGGCCTCGGCGAGCAGGGCGTCGCGTGCCGCGGCGAGACAGCTTGCGTTGGCGACGGTGGGGTTCAGGCCCCTACCGCGATCCGGACGGCGCTGGTCAGCTGCCCGTAGGTGTCCACACCGTCGAAGAAGTCGTCCGGGAAGCGAACGTCGAGCTCGTCCCCGACGGCTCCGATCAGGCGGGTCGCCAGTTCGCCGTCGACGCCCAGGTCCTCGAGCACCGCCTCGCCGGTCAGATCCGTGGGGGCGATGTCCAGGTACCTAGCGACCACAGTGCGTACGGTGTCGTCCAGCCCGCCGGCTGTGGTTGTGCGCTGCTGCACGCGTGAACTCCTCGGTTCTCTCGGCCCAGGCCCCCGCCCGCGCTGGTCTAGGTGCCTCACGGCCGACCGATACCTGCACCCAGAGAGTACGGGATCACCGGCCATGGTGCCCCGCGTCCGGCTCAGACCCTGCGTAGGACCGCCACCACCCGGCCCAGCACGGTCGCCTCGTCACCCGGAATGGGGTCATATGCGGGGTTCTGGGGTAGCAGCCAGACCCTGCCACCTCGCCGCTTGAACGTCTTGACCGTGGCCTCGTTGTCGAGCATGGCGGCCACGATCTCCCCGTTGTCGGCGACCGGCTGCTGCCTGACCACCACCCAGTCACCGTCGCAGATCGCGGCGTCGATCATCGAGTCACCGACCACCTTGAGCAGGAACAGCTGTCCCTCGCCGACCAGCTGGCGGGGGAGTGGGAAGACGTCCTCGACCGCCTGCTCGGCCAGGATCGGGCCGCCGGCGGCGATCCGCCCGACCACCGGAACGTAGGACGGCGTCGGGCGTTCGTCGCCGCTGCCGGTCGGGTCCGGCTCGGCACCGCTGTGGTCACCCGGACGGATCGGGTGGGCCTGTCCCGGCATAGTGACCTCGATGGCGCGCGGTCGGTTCGGGTCGCGTCGCAGGTACCCCTTACGCTCCAGAGTGGCCAGCTGGTGGGCGACGCTGCTCGGGCTGGTCAGGCCCACCGACTCACCGATCTCCCGCATGCTCGGCGGGTAACCGCGTCGCTCGACCGAGTCGCGGATGGTCTCCAGCACCCGACGCTGCCGGCCGGTCAGGCCGTCGCCGTCCGCGGGTCCGTCCGGCAGGGTGTGGACCTCGCCCAGCTGCTGCCCGTCCTCGCGCCGTGCCGCCATCTGCCAGCCCTCCCACTCCGGTCGGGCCCCTGCGCAGCGGGCCCGACGCGCTCCGAGCCACCATCCGGTGGTTCTGTCATCTCTGAGGCTAGGCCGTCGGGCGACACGTTTCAAACATATGTTCGACCGTGTCTCGACTCTGTCGGTGGCCGGTGATAGACCTTGGACATGCGTTCGATCGAACCCGTGTTCGACGTCTATCGAGCCGTCAGGCCCCTCCAGCAGTGGCCCAACGGTCCGGTCGGTGCGGGTGAGATCACTTCCCCGATCGCCGCCGTGGAGGTCCCGATGTCCATTCTCGTCGCCGTGCAGACGCCCCGAGCTGCTGTTCCGACCGCCCGGCCCACGGCGCCGCCTAGCCGTTCGGAGATGCCCACCGGCCACGCAGCTCCGTCCGGGGTCTGGGTCGACGGGGCAGTCCCCGAGGGGACGCCGCTTCGGCTGACCCGACGTGGCCGGCTCGTCATCCGCCTGGGCGGGGTCCTGCTGGCTCTGGCTGCGGTACTGGCCGGGGTGCTCGCCGGCGGCGGCGTGGCCTCCGGCTCGGACCGGGCGTCCCCCCTGCCCGTCGTCCACCACGTCGTCACTCCGGGTGAGACCTTGTGGGACATCGCCGGGCAGGTGGCGCCGGAGGCGGACCCGCGCGACGCCGTGCTGCGCATCATCGAGGCGAACGGCTTGGCCGATGCCAACGTACGCGCGGGGACGCGTCTGGTGATCCCGCTCAGCTCCTGACTCGCCCGTCGCCCCGGAGGGTGACTCGACGACGCAGGGTGGACGCGATGTTCGGAAAACCCGATGTCGGCCCCCTCCTGTAACGCAGCGTGACTGTTCATCGGTGACCACGGGATTGCCGACGGCGTGTCGCGGCTTGCATGCTCCTGGATCGCGGGCATAGCGTGACCCCTAGATCTAGTAGTTACACCGATGTAAGCCGTCCACATCTAGTCCCCAGCGTCATCCCCAGGTCACCACGGCCTGGTGCACAGGTCGTCCCCAGACTCGTCCACAGGATCGGGTGACCGGACGGGCCGAACAATTCGCTGAGTGGTGGAGGAGATGTGAGCGAGGAGCGTCGTAGACCCCGAGGAGGTGCACCGGCGTGAACTGCCCCTTCTGTCGCCATGCGGACTCCCGGGTCGTCGACTCGCGCAGCACCGAGGACGGCACCGCCATCCGGCGCCGTCGGCAGTGCCCGGAGTGCAGCCGTCGGTTCAGCACCGTGGAGACGGCGAGCCTGACCGTGGTGAAGCGGTCCGGGGCGACCGAACCCTTCAGCCGCGCGAAGATCATCAGCGGCGTGCGCAAGGCCTGCCAGGGCCGCCCGGTCGGCGAGGACGACCTGGCCCTGCTGGCCCAGCACGTCGAGGAGGCCCTGCGGGCCACCGGCGCGGCCCAGGTGGACGCCCATGAGGTGGGACTGAGCATCCTGGGGCCGTTGCGCGATCTCGACGAGGTCGCCTACCTCAGGTTCGCCAGCGTCTACCAGGCCTTCGAGTCGTTGGAGGACTTCGAGGCCGCCATCGCCGTGTTGCGCGCCGAACGGGAGGCGACCGGCGTCGAGCCTGCGTCGCAGACGGTCGGTCCGGCCGCGGAGCGGGCCACCTAGACCCCCGCCGGCGGCGCTGCTGGGGAAGGTCGCGCCGCCGGTGGGTACCAATACCCACCTCGTCGCACAGCACGTGAGTACGACATCGAGCACGCGTTTCGAGCACCGACCAGCCCGACCACTGAGGGGCCTGACCGAGCAGGGCCCGACCACTGAGGGGAATGCAGATGAGCCAGACCGCGTCCGGGCAGCCGCCGCGCAGGGCCAACGCCGACCGGCCCAAGGTCGTGCGCACCGGACTGACCATCGAGCGGGTCTACACCACTGCCGGGGTGCACCCCTACGACGTGGTCAGCTGGGAGCGGCGCGACGTCGTCCAGACCAACTGGAGGACCGGCGAGACGATCTTCGAACAGAAGGGCGTGGAGTTCCCCGACTTCTGGAGCCTGAACGCCTCCACCATCGTCACCACCAAGTACTTCCGGGGCGCGCTGGGCAGCGACGTGCGGGAGTGGAGCCTCAAGCAGCTGATCGACCGGGTGGTGCTCACCTACACCAAAGCAGGCAAGGACCACGGGTACTTCGCCACCGACGCCGATGCCGAGGTGTTCGAGCACGAGCTGACGCACATGCTGCTGCACCAGGTGTTCAGCTTCAACTCACCGGTCTGGTTCAACGTGGGAACGCCTGCTCCGCAACAGGTTTCGGCCTGCTTCATCCTCTCGGTGGACGACTCGATGGACTCGATTCTGACCTGGTACAAGGAGGAGGGGTTCATCTTCAAGGGCGGCAGCGGCGCGGGGCTCAACCTGTCCCGGATCCGCTCGTCAAAGGAGCTGCTGTCCAGCGGCGGCACGGCGTCCGGTCCGGTCTCGTTCATGCGTGGCGCGGACGCCTCAGCCGGGACGATCAAGTCCGGCGGCGCCACCCGGCGCGCCGCGAAGATGGTCGTCCTGGACGTCGACCACCCCGACGTCGAGGAGTTCATCGAGACCAAGGCGCGTGAGGAGGACAAGATCCGCGCGCTGCGCGACGCCGGTTTCGACATGGACCTCGGTGGCCGGGACATCACCAGCGTCCAGTACCAGAACGCCAACAACTCGGTGCGGGTCAGCGACGAGTTCATGCGCGCGGTCGAGTCGAGCAGCCCGTTCGGGCTGCGGGCCCGGCAGACCGGTGAGGTGGTCGAGACCGTCGATGCGCGCGGGCTGTTCGAGAAGATGGCCAAGGCTGCCTGGGGGTGCGCCGACCCCGGCATCCAGTACGACGACACCATCAACGACTGGCACACCACGCCGGAGTCGGGTCGGATCACCGCGTCCAACCCGTGCTCGGAGTACATGCACCTGGACAACTCCAGCTGCAACCTGGCCTCGCTGAACCTGATGAAGTTCCACACCGACGACGGCTCGTTCGACGTCGAGCGGTTCGTCAAGGTCGTCGAGCTGGTGATCACCGCGATGGACATCTCGATCTGTTTCGCCGACTTCCCGACCGAGCCGATCGGTGAGACCACTCGACGGTTCCGTCAGCTGGGCATCGGGTACGCCAACCTCGGCGCGCTGCTGATGGCCTCGGGGTTGGGCTACGACTCCGACGGCGGCCGCGCGCTCGCGGCGTCCATCACCTCGCTGATGACCGGCACCGCCTACCGCCGCTCGGCCGAGGTCGCCGGTGTCGTGGGGCCCTACGACGGCTACTCGCGCAACGCCGAGGCGCACCGTCGGGTGATGCGCAAGCACGCCGCGGCCAACGACGCGATCCGCACCCTGCACACCGCGGACGGCGACGTGCACCGTGAGGCCACCCGGCAGTGGCAGCTGGGCTACTCGATCGGGCAGGCCAACGGCTGGCGCAACGCCCAGGCCAGCGTGCTCGCTCCGACCGGGACCATCGGCTTCATGATGGACTGCGACACAACGGGTATCGAGCCGGACTTCTCCCTGGTCAAGTTCAAGAAGCTGGTCGGCGGCGGCTCGTTGCAGATCGTCAACCAGACGGTACCTCGGGCGCTGCGCAAGTTCGGCTATGCCGAGGAGACAGTCGAGGCGATCGTGGAGTTCATCGCCGAGCACGGTCACGTGGTCGACGCACCCGGACTGCGCCCGGAGCACTACGAGGTGTTCGACTGCGCCATGGGCGAGCGGGCGATCAAGCCGATGGGCCACGTCCGGATGATGGCGGCCTGCCAGCCGTTCCTGTCCGGTGCGATCAGCAAGACGGTCAACCTGCCCGAGACCGCGACCGTCCAGGACATCTCTGACGTCTACTTCCAGGGCTGGAAGCTCGGCCTGAAGGCGCTGGCGGTCTACCGGGACAACTGCAAGGTGGGTCAGCCGCTGTCGGACGCCACGGCGAAGAAGGCCGGTGCCGGGCAGCCGGGCGAGGCCGCGCCCGAGGTGCACGTGGAGTACCGGCCGATCCGCAAGCGGCTTCCCAAGCGCCGGCCGAGCCAGACGACGTCGTTCACCGTCGGCGGCGCCGAGGGGTACCTGACCGCCGGCACCTACCCGGACGACGGCCTGGGCGAGATCTTCCTCAAGCTCGGCAAGCAGGGCTCCACCCTGGCCGGCATGATGGATGCTTTCTCGCTCGCGATCTCGATCGCGATCCAGCATGGGGTGCCGCTGGAGACCTTCGTCGAGAAGTACACCAACCTGCGCTTCGAGCCGGCCGGTCTGACCGACGACCCCGACGTGCGGATGGCCTCGTCGATCATGGACTACGTGTTCCGCCGGCTGGCGCTGGACTACCTCGACTTCGAGACCCGCTCCGCCCTGGGCATCTACACCGTGCAGGAGCGGACCCGGCACCTGGAGACCGGCTCCTACCTGCCGGAGGTCGACGAGGAGGACGTCGAGGAGGGCCTGGCCGCTCTGGCCCAGTCCGCACCCTCGGCCAGACCCACGTCGGATTGGGCCGAGCGCCCCGCGCCGGAGGCTGTGACCAAGGCCGCCCCGGTCGAGGTGCACTCCAGCGCCGAGCTGCTGGAGAGGCTGCAGGGGCACGCCTCCGATGCGCCGATGTGCTTCACCTGCGGGACCAAGATGCGTCCGGCCGGATCGTGCTTCGTCTGCGAGGGCTGCGGGTCAACCTCCGGCTGCAGCTGATGTGAGGCGGCTTCGGTCCGGCGCCGCGCGGCACAGCTGGGCGAGTCGTCAGAACATCCCGTTGTCGTTGGCCGACCGGGTCGGGATCACTTGCAGCACGTCCCAGTGCTCCACCACCTCTCCGTCGTCGTCGAGGCGAAAGATGTCGATGCCCGCGTACTCCTCGCCAGGCCAGATCTGGTGGCAGTCGAGCACGACGTAATCCCCCTCGGCGAGGACCCGCTTGAACTCGACTCGCTTCCCTGGGTAGTCCGCCGCCATCCGCTCGAAGTAGTCGATGAACGCCTGCTTTCCGTCACCGACGTGCGGGTTGTGCTGTCGGTACTCGGCCCCGGCGAAGCGCTCGATGGCCTGCGCGGGTCGGCAGCCGTTGAACATCAGGTCGTAGAAAGCGACCACGTTCGCCTTGTTGCGCTCTGCTGCGTCATGGGTCATGGCCGGCTCAACCCGAAGACCGGCCCGGCTATACCCGCCCTGCGCTGCGCGACGGCCGACGTCAGCGCAGACCAGGACGGTCGCCGTTGAGCCAGACCAGCGCATCGGCTGGGTCGCCCGTCCACGTCGTCGCCGGTGGCGGTGTCGTGAGCATGACCCTGGTGCCGGTGTTGGAGGCGGGCCGGGAGATGGTCAGCAGGCCGCCAAGCAGCGCGGCCCGCCGGTGCATGTTGTCCAGGCCCCGTCCGCGGGGCACGCGTTGTGGGTCGAACCCTCCGCCGTCGTCGGTGATCACCAGGGTGAGCGCGCCGGCCGGGGTGATCGCGATCTTGACCTTGGCGGCTCGTGCCCCGGAGTGCCGGGCGACGTTCGACATGCTCTCGCTGATCACTGCCAGGACGTGGTCGATCACCCCGGCCGGGGCGTCGTCCAGGTCCCCGTCGACGTCCAGTTGCGGCGCGAAGCCCAGCTGCTCGGCTCGGCTGTCGACGACCCGCCGCACAAGGTCGGCCGCCCGAACCCCGAGGTCGGCGGCCTCCAGCTCGAAGATCGTCGAGCGGATCTGCTTGATCGTCGAATCGAGCTGGTCGATCGTGGCGGTTACCCGGTCGGCCGCCTCCATCGACGTGATCAGGGGTTGCACGGCGTCCAGCGCCATCCCGGCGGCGAAGAGGTCCTGGATGACGCTGTCATGCAGGTCGCGGGCGATCCGCTCGCGGTCCTCGAGCACCCGCAGCCGTTCCCGGGCTTCGCGTAGGTCGCCGATCCGCAACGCCGAGGCCGCCTGGTCGGCGAAGCTGTGGGCCATCGCGACGTCGCTGTCGGTGAACGGTCGTCGGGTTTGGCGCACCAGGCACAGCGCGCCCATCACCACCTCGGGGGTACGCAGCGGCACGGCAAGGACGGCGCCGGACCCGCTGCGCGGCAGCCGGTTCGTGATCACGGAGCCGGGCGAGCCGGACCCGGTGCTGACGACCGGCAGGCCGCGGGAGAGCACCCGGCTGGCCACGGTCGTACTCAGCGGCACCAGCGCTCCGACCAGGTCACCGGCCTCGCTTCCGTCGGCGGCCCGGACCCGGGCGGTCACCCCGTCCGTGGCCGGGATGATCACCACGGCGTCGTCGGCGTCCAGCAGCGTGCGGGCGCTGCGACAGACCAGGCCCAGGGCGCGGCCCGGGGTGGCCCCGCGCAGCACCGCCATCCGGATCTCGCCGAGCGCCGTCGTCCAGGCGTCGCGGCGGGTGCGCTCGGCCGCGTCGGTCCGTCGTTGGGTGACGTCGAGCAGGTGCAGCAGGTAGAACTGGTCCGCCGTGACGCCATCGGTCGCGGGCAGCGGCGCAGCCGTCACCTCGAGCCAGACCGCTCGGCCGTCCCGCCGTCGGCAGCGGAACTGGCCGCGGCCGCCGGCGGGCGCGCCGTCGTGGTCGCGGTCGCGGAAGCTGGACAGGGGTCGGCCGATCATCTCCACCGGCTCGTGACCGAGCAGCTCCCGGGCCGCGCGGTTGGCGGCGAACACCCGCAGCCCCCGGCGATGCACCACGGCGAGCGGCACCGGGAGGTGGTCGAACGCGGCTCGGAAGTCGACGGCCATCGCGTCCTCGATCGGTTCCGGGGCCGGTCTCACCGAGCGCCGGGTGCGCGGTGTGGGCGGTCGACCCGAGGTCATGGCCATCGTCCGCCCAGACCGCGAACCCGCGCTCCGTACACCGCCGCCTGGGTGCGTCGCTCCACGTGCAGCTTGGCCATCAGGGAGGTGACGTGGTTCTTCACGGTCTTCTCGGCGATGTTGAGGCGCTGTCCGATCTGGCGGTTGGTGAGTCCCTCGACGATGAGGTCGAGGACCCGCTCCTCCTGCGGGGTCAGCTCGGTCAGCCGGTTCGCCGGGCTGCCCGGCTGGCGCGTCGCCGGGGTGGGTGCGGGGTTCTTGGCGACGTCGCCCAGCAGGTTGTCCCCGGCGGCCACCCGACGCACCGCGTCGGCCAGGTCGGGTCCGTGGATCTGCTTGAGGATGTAGCCCGACGCCCCGGCCTGGACGGCGGCGGCCTGTGCCTCCGGATCGTCGTAGCTGGTCAGGATGATGGCTCGGATCGACGGGTCCCGGGAGCGGACCTCGCGACACACCTCGATGCCCGACCCGTCGGGCAGGCGGGCATCCAGCAGCGCGACCTGAGGGCGCAACGCCGGGATCCGCCGGGCGGCCTCGCGAGCCAGCCCCGACTCGCCGACGATCTCTATCTGCCCGGCCTCGGTGAGGATCTCCCGTAGGCCGCGGCGGACCAGCTCATGGTCGTCCAGGAGGAAGACACCGATGCTCACCTCAGGCCGTCCGCGGGAAAGGACGCTCGCTGCGTCGGATCTCCTCCAGCGCCCGCACCGCGGTGCGTGACACCGGGAAGTCGCTCAGCAGGCCGCGGCGGTCCAGCGCCATGCGGACCTGCTCGGGGACGGCGGCGAGCCAGACGTCGGCGCCGTGCCAGGCGGCCGCGCGCCGCATCGCCGGCAGCAGCGCCGCCCCGCCCTCCTCACTGGAGGTCACCGAGGCGAGGTCCACAAGGACTCGCCGGGGCCGGGCCCGTAGCGCCGCCTCGAGGGCACAGCGACACGGACCGGCGGCGCGGCCGTCCAGGGCGCCGCCGACGGTGAGCACGGGGGTGTGGTCCACCGAACGCAGTGCCACACACACTGCGTCCTCATGGGTCCACCACTGGGTGAGTGGGTCCATCTGCAGAACCCTGGCGTCCAGGAGCGGAGGGGTTCGCCGGGCAGGAGCTGTCACGGGAGCCACCTCCGTTGTGAGGACGATCACGCCACAGGACGACGCTATGTGTCCGGTGTGTTACGAATCCAGGCCCAAAGGTCCTGGGTGGCCCGGCCGGATCTGGTCCTAACGGCCCACCCGAGACGACACGGTCCTAGTCCAGAACGCGTGGAATGACCGTTGTCGCCCAGCTCGGACACCCCAACGCGGTGCCGATCGGTTCGGTGCCGTCACCCCTGCAGTGCGGCCGTCGGGGCGTGCAGGCTGGGCCGGACGCTGTCGACGGTGATCGTCCGCTCGGCGCGGGCACTGAAGGTACCGGTGATGTCCCGGGCCGCGACGCCCAGCGTGACCATTCCTTGCGGCAGGGTCAGACGGGCCATGCGAAGGTTCGGGCGCAGCACCCGGCCGACCGGCTGGCCGTTGGCGTAGACCTGGTATCCGGTGACCAGGCCGGTCGGCGGGTCCCAGGTGAGGTACGCGTACCGGTTCGCGGCGAGCAGCCCGGCGGCCGGGCCGGTGATCACCGGAGCGTCGAGACTCCCAGAGCCACCGGAGGTGCCTGAGCCACCGGAGGTGCCGGTGGGGCACCTACCGGTGCCACCCGGCAGCAGGTTCGCGCTGGAGGTGAGGTTGCCGGCCGCGTCGACGGCCTGCAGGCACAGGCTCGTGGCACCACTGGAGAAGGAGACACCGCTCGAGGTGGCCGAGGAGCTGATGAAGCTGTTCGGCGTGCCGTTCACAGTCACCTGGTAGCCAATGACGCCCTGGCCGCCGTCCTGGGCAGCGGTCCAGCTGAGCTGGCCGGTGGTCGCCGAGGTCGCGGTGTAGACGGGCGCGGCCAGGTTCGGAGCGGTGATGTCTGATGCGGTCGGCACGATACGCACTCGGGCGGTCGCGCCGGCGCTGACCACGGAGGCGGCCAGGCCGACGTTGAACGGCAGCCGCCAGGCCGAGTAGGCGGGCAGAGCGGTTGAGGTGAACGCCGCGGACTGCCACGGCTGCATGTCCAGCAGACGGGACTGGGGGTACCCCCCGTCCGGCAGGTAGTGGATCTGCACACCGGCCCACGCCGTGCGACGGACGTCCGGCGCCGCAGCGGGTCGGTAGTCGAGGTAGATCCAGCCGGACGGCGCCCGCACCTTGACCGCGCGGAGCTGCCCGACGCTGCCCAGCGGGTGAAGCTGGACATCGAGGGGGGCGGCCGTGGTCGCAGTCACCGAGGCCACCAGCCCCAGCTGGTCGGCCAGTGCCGTGTTGAGGTTGCCGCTGGGCGAGCTGGTGGCGTAGCCCATCACGTCGGCTGAGTCCTGGTAGGCCGACTCCGTGCAGGTGCCGGACAGCTGCACCCGGGAGTACGGCGAGGCGGCTTGGGAGTCGGGTGTGCAGGTGGTCGAGTTGGCGTGTCCCAACCCCAGGTTGTGCCCGAGCTCGTGCGCTGTGACGTCGAGCATCGGGTACCCGTTCACCCAGATCCGGGACCCGACCACCGAACCGAGTCCGGCCCAGCCGCCGCAGTCGGAACGGCGCGGGAAGTAGACCAGCACGTGGTCGGTGATGCTGGTCGGGTTGGCCACCCCGTGGGCGCTGAGTGCACGGTCGAAGATCGTCGAGGGGGCACAGCCGACCGGTTCGGCGATCGGTGCCCAGTTCCGCACGCTCGTCGAGATCTGGATGCCGCCACCGGACTGGGCGGCCCAGTAGTCGGCTGTTCGGGTGGCCAGGTCTGACAGCGTGGACGGGGTCTGGTCGTCCGGGCCCGCCCACTGCACCGGCAGCACGGTGAGGGTGTGCCGGCCCAGCGGCGAGGGCAGGGCGGTCGCGGTGACCGTGCCCGGCGCGGGTGGCGAGCCCGCCGCCTGGTAGGACGGTTGGTTGCCCAGTGGCGTGATCCCGGTGAGTGTGGCCCCCTCCAACGGCGTGGTCGGCAGTCGGGTCGCCGACCATGTGGTCCCCCTCGGGGCGGCGCGGACCCCCGTCACCTCCACCCGTTGTCCGGGTTGGAGGCCGGCCCGCATCGCCGACGGGACGGTGAGGGTCCCCTCGTCGGTGTTGACCAGCATGGTCGTCTCCAGCCCGGGGGCTCCCAGGGCGCCGTTCCGCGGCGGTTGCCGGTGCGCGTCGTGCCGGTCGATGACGACCAGGTCAACTGTGCCCATAAGGGTCTGCGGGCCGGTCGACGCGGCAGCTGCCGTCGGCAGGACGGCCACACCCAGCAGGGCAGCGCCGATGGTGGAGATGAGGGACAGAGCGGTCCTGCTCGGGCGTGGCGACACGCGGGTCCTCCGTGACCTCGAGACAGCCGGCCGGGCGGTGGCGGCGGCTGCGGGGAAGGTCGGCAGACCCGGCCACGGTGTTGAGCCTTCCTGGGCAGCGGCCGGGGGGCGCGGATGGCCGGCCCGCCGGCGACGCGGGACGGCGCACGCCGGCGATGCGATCAGATGAGCCGATCAGGGGACTTGTCGCCCCGCGGCGGGCACGCTGGGATGAGACTGGAGAACAGGTCCGGATAACCAGGGCAGTACTCGGCCATTCAGGAGGAAGCATGACTGCACCGACGGGAACGCAGCCGGAAGGCCAGGACGCGCAGGACCACCCCCCGGTCGTGCAGATCAGCCGGTCGGTGGCCGCGCCGCTGACCCACGTCTGGGAGGTGCTGGTCAGCGACATCGGGGCGCAGGCCCTCCTCGGTGAGGGTGCCCGGCTGGGCGCGAAGGGGGAGCCGTACCGCACGACGGACGGCGTGAACGGGGTCCTGCGCAGCTACCACCCGCTCGAGCAGCTCCGGGTCTCCTGGCACGAGTCGTTGGACGCCCCGGCCTCGGTGGTCGAGGTGGACCTGCGGCCCGACGGCGAGGGGACCGTTCTCGACCTACGCCAGGACCACCTCCAGCCCAGCAGCGACGTTCACGCGCTCACCTCGCGATGGACCGCAGCCCTGGACGCGGTCGCCGTGCACGCCGAGACCTAGCCCGAGTTACCGAGACTCCACCACGCCAGCACCGCGACGCGACAGACAGCTGTGACGCTCTCCTCGGCGGCCACACGATCCGCCGCACGAGCGTCGGCCGGTAGCGGACTGCACTACCGGATGACGGGGTAGAGAACCTCTGTTGGCTATCCCGGACAGCCGGTCCACGGGGGCGAGCAGCCCCTGCCCTGTGGTCCGTGTACTTCTGCGGTATCCAGGCCCGGCGGCTCGTCAGCGGCTGGTCAGCCCGGCGTCAGCCCAGGAACCGGGCAGCGACCCGGGCCGCGGTCAGGCCCTGGGCGGGTACGGTCCGGGTCCCGGCCACGTGGACCGCGAAGGCGATGCTGCCCTGGTAGCCGAAGCACCAGGCCGCAGACTGGGGGTCGCTCGGGTCGCCGTAGCCGGTTGCGGTCCCGGCCACCGCGAAGACCCGGCCGGCCCGGGCAGAGCGCAGCGGCGCCAGAGTGCCGTCGTAGGTTACGGCGACGGCCATCAGCTGTTGCAGCAGCGCCTGGTCCTGCGCCCCGAGCCGCTGGCCCTCGGCCGTGGCGTCCGGGTCGGCGCTGGGTGGTCGGTCGGTGTCAGGGGAGGGGGCCGTCGACGGCTCTCGCACCGGAAGGACCAGCCGCGGCGGGCGCTGGGTGCCCGAGGCGATGGTGGCCGCCACCCGGGCCAGGGCCAGCGGACTGGTCAGGACCTCGCCGTCGCCGAGGGCGTTCTGCACCCGGGTGAGGTCGTCGGCCGCGGCCGGCACGATCCCGTCGAAGGTGGTCACCCCGGTACCGCTCGGCTCGGCGAACCCCAGCACGGAGGCCGCCTCGGCGAGCTCGGCGTCGGTGAGGTCCGCGGCGAGGCGGGCGAACCCGCTCGGACAGCCGTGGGCGAAGGCACTGGCCAGGTCGACCACTGGGCCGCTCGCCGCCGATGAGCTGGTGAAGCGCTGCTCGGCCAGCGACCACGGGGTGCAGTCGAACCGGGTCGTGGTGGTCAGTCGACCGGTGCGGGCCAGGGCCAGCGTGGTCACCGGCCGGAAGGCGCTGCCGGGCGGGTAGCGCCCCTGTAGCGCCAGGTTGCGGTTGCTGGTGGCGGCGTTCGCGTCGGCGATCACCTCCCCGGTCAGCGCGTTGACGGCGACGAGGGAGGTGGGGGTGCGGGCGCCGGCCACGGCGGCGAGCGCGCGCTGCTGCCAGGTCGGGTCCAGGCTGAGCTGGACCGGTCTACCGGGCTCCGGGGGCACCAGGTGCACCTGGCGTACCCAGGGCTCCAGGGGCTGGTAGGCCTCCACCCGGTAGACGTAGACCTCCAGCCCGGCCGTGCCGGCCAGCCGGGCGTCATAGACGTGCTGCAGCCCGCTGATGCCGATCACGTCACCGGGCTCGACGCGCGCCGGGTAGGTCTCGGCGAGCTCGTGGGTGGCCGGCTGGGTGCGGCCGATCAGCGCCGGGGCGAAGGCCTGGCCGACCGGACGACGGCCGGCGTCGAGCACCGGGGCCCGCGGGGTCAGCAGGCGTCGCGAGCGCAGGATGAGGCCGTGGGTCAGGCTGGGGTGGAGGGCGTTCGGGCGCCAGACAACCCGCTCGCGGCCGTCGGTCTCGCGGATGATGATCTCGGTGCGGTAGGTCCAGGTGCGGTCGTTACCGAGGTCCCAGGTGACCTCCAGCGACTGAATCAGGTCGCCGTCCTTGCGTTCGCCGCTGGCGCCGACCTGGGTGCGTGGCTCGTCGACCGGGCGGACCTCGACCGGGTGGTTCTCGTCGGCCTGGGAGATCTGCTCGGTCATCCAGAGGGCGTTGGCGGCGATCCGCTTGGCGTCGACCTCGCCCTCGGACTCCCCGACATCGGGCGCAGACGCCTGGTCGTAGGACACCCGGTCCAGCTCCCCCGAGGCCCAGGCCTGGGCGAAGTCGGTGGCGGCCTGGGGTGGCTCGAGGGCGGCCGCGGTGGTGGGGATGGTGCGCCAGGCGAGCAACGCCAGCAGCGCGAACACGAGCAGGAACAGGGCGCCGCCGGACAACCGTGCGAGCAGGGCTGCCATAGCCGTCACCTCCCTGCGCCCGGGGCCGGCGCTGGTCATGCCGCGGCGACGGTCGGCCGGTACCGCCCGACCCGGCGTCGCGACCACGCATGTCGACAGCACACCTGTCGAAACCAGCCCGATGGTCGTTATCTACGGTATCGGGCAGAGCGGTCGAATCAGCCGCACCGCGCGGGACGACGAGCCGGCATGGCCCGAGGCCTGGACACCGTCGAAGGACCTAGGTCCCGAGACGGCGCGGGTTCCCGGGAGCAGGGTGGGTCTCAAGGCGGCTCGGACCGGCTCACCCAGGCAAGTGACCGAAAGCCACACACCGACGACCGCACCGCTTCGGCGGAGCGATCGAGGAGTAGGCGAAGGAACCTGGCGGGAAACCGGTCGGGCCGCTTTATTTTTGTCGGCTGCACCGGACGGGGCGGTGCTCGTCCCCACCGCAGCGATCTCATCGGCTGGCCACTTGGCCGTCGTCCCCTCCGGACCGCTCCCGCGACGTCAGACCGTTCGTCGATGCCTTTGGGACTCCGGCGAGGCTGCATCCGCGTTCGGGATGGATCCGTGCCCGAGGGTGGTTGGATCAGGTGGACGGTCGGACGCCGTCGTGGAGGGATAGGTGTACGGTGCGCGATCCGCGGGGGCTCTACGAGCTCACCGACTCACAGCCGCAGCCTGATGAGCTCAGCTCTCCGGCCCTGCTGTTCTGCCTGAGCGGGTTCATCGACGCCGGCCAGGCTGGCCGGCTCGCCGCCGAGCACCTGTTGGAGACGCTGGAGCACCGGCTGCTGGCCGCCTTCGAGCTCGACGAGGTCTACGACTACCGGGCCCGGCGACCGGTGATGACCTTCGACAGCGACCACTGGAAGGACTACGCCACCCCGACCCTGCACCTCTATCTGGCCCGCGACCTGGACGGACAGGCCTTCCTGCTTCTGATCGGACCCGAGCCGGACCTGCAGTGGGAGCGGTTCGCGGCCGCGGTCGGACAGCTGGTGGAGCGCTACGCGGTGCGCCTGTCGATCGGGGCCCACGCCATCCCGATGGGGGTGCCGCACACCCGACCGGTCGGGGTCACCGCGCACTCCACCGACCCGTCGCGGGTCACCGGTTACCGCAAGTGGGTCGGCCAGATCCAGGTTCCCGGTCATATGACCGGGCTGCTCGAGCTGCGTCTGGGTGAGAGCGGCCACGAGGCTGCAGGGTTCGCGGTCCACGTGCCGCACTACCTGGCCCAGAACGAGTACCCGGCGGCGGCACAGGTGCTGCTGGAGTCCCTCGGCCGACTGGGTGGGCTGCGGCTGCCGATCCAGGCGCTGGCCACGGCGGGGGAGCAGGTGCAGGCGGCGATCGCCGCGCAGGTGGCCGAGCAGCCTGAGGTGCAGGCCGTCGTCCGCGCCCTGGAGGAGCAGTACGACGCCCTGGTCGAGCAGGAAGACTCCCCGATCGGTCCAGGACCAGCCGATCTGCCCTCCGGGGACGAGTTGGGCGCCGAGCTGGAGCGGTTCCTGGCCGCTGAGAACGAGCGACGTGGTCCAGACGGCTGACCGGTGTCCGGTCGGGGCCCGGCGCGCGCCGTCGGTCGGTCGGCCCTGATCAGGACAGGTCGCGAAGCACCGCCAGCAGGGCCAGGCCGTAGGCCCGCGCCGTCGGGTCTGTGACGTCGTGCCCGCCCTGGTACTGCCGCTCGCCCTGCGCGGTCCGGATCGTCACCGTCACCGGTGGCCCCGCCTCCAGCCGGAGGAACATTCCGGCGAGCAGGGAGCGCAGCTGCTCCTCGGCCGGTATCCACAAGGCCTCGGACTGCTCCACCGAGTCCAGCGCCCACTCGGTGGTGCCGTTGAAGCCGATCACGGCGCCGGTGGGGAACTGGTACACCTCGACGGTCATGTCGGACAGCACGAACGTCTCCTCGTCCATGCCGCGGTGCGGGAGCACGAACCGGTCCCCGGGAGCGGGTCGCCAGCGCAGCCCGGCGTCGCGCAGGGCAAGGGCGAGCGCAACGGTCAGCACGTCGGTTCCGGTCCGGTCGCCGCCAGGTGGTGGCGGCGGACGGTCTGCACCGTGTCCGCCTCGGCGGCGGGCTTGTCGGGGCGGTGGGCCAGTACCCGGGCGAACCTCAGGGCCATGCCGGCGGGGTAGCGCGGCGAGGTCTGCACGCCGTCGAAGGCGATCTCGACGACCAGTTCCGGGCGTACGCGCAGCACGTGGCCGTCGTCGCTGACGGCCAGCGTGGCCAGATGCTCGGTCTGCCAGGTGAGCATTGCGTCGGTGAGCCCCTTGAACGTCTTGCCGAGCATGACGAAGTCACCGACCGGCCCATACTCACCAGCCTGGTCCAGCGCGCCAAGGTGCAGGTTGGACAGCCAGCCGGCGCGTCGACCGTGCCCGCGCTCGGCGGCCAGCACCACCAGGTCCAGGGTGATCCGCGGCTTGACCTTGACCCAGGCGGCGCCGCGCCGACCCATCGCGTAGTGGGCGGTCAGGGACTTGACCAGCACTCCCTCGTGGCCGGCAGCCAGGGCGGCGCTCGCGACGTCGCGCGCCTGGGGCACGTGGTCGGCCGAGGTGTCCTCGACCGTTTGACCAGGCACCAGCAGCGCGGGCGGCGCGATCTCCTCCAACACCGCGCGCCGCCGATGCGCCGGCTCGTCGAGCAGGTCGGTCCCGTCAGCGTGGAGAACGTCGAAGAACAGGGTGCTCAACGGCACCTGGCTCGGCCCCGCCGGATCGCGGCGGGCGGTGCGGGCCGAGGTCACCTGGAACGGGTGCGGACGGCCGTCAGGGCGCAGGGCGATCGTCTCGCCGTCCAGGACCACGCTGCGTGCCGGCAGGCTGCGCGCGGCCCGCACCACCTCCGGCAGCCTGTCGGTGACCTCGTCGAGGGTCCGGGTGAACACGGCCACGTCCTCGCCGTCCCGGTGCACCTGGATCCGCACGCCGTCGAGCTTCCACTCCACCAGGGCCGGCCCGGTCCGCTCCAGCGCCGCTTCGATGGTTCCCGCGGACTGGGCCAGCATGGGCGCGACGGGCCGGCCCACCCGCAGGCCGAACTGCGTCAGCACGCCGGGACCGGCCCGACGCAGGGCCACTGCGACGTCGGCCAGGTCACCGGTCAGGGTGAGCGCCCGCCGCACCTGCTGGGCTGCCACCCCGCCGCAGACGGCCACCGCCTCGACCAGCAGCCCGGTCTGCGCGCCCTGGCGCAGGTCTCCCGTGACCAACGAGCGCAGGAACAGCTGCTCGTCTCTGGTGGCCGCGGCGAGCAGCTGGGTGGCCAGGGTGCGCCGTCGTCCGGCCGAACCGGGGCCGGCCGCCCGGGCGGTCTGGTCCAGGGCGGCATCGACCGCCGCGACCGTCAACGTGGGCCGCTGTGCCGGCGGCGGCAGATCACGGACAGCGGCCCAGCCGAGGCCGGTGCGCCGTTGTCGGGGCTGGCCGCTCAGCCAGGCAACGATCACCGGCAGCTCGTCGGCGTCGCACGCGGCCAGTTGGTCGGCGAGCACGGCCACCTTGGCTCGACGACCCGGGGTCGCAGCGACCGCGGCCGAGGTGGCGGCGACCCCGGCGAGCAGAGTCAGCGGCGACCGCCGCCGAGCAGACCGCCGAGCAGGTCGCCCAGATCGATCCCGGCCCCCGTGGTCCCAGCGCCCGTCGTCCCACCGCCCGTCGTCCCACCGCCCGTCGTCCCACCAACGCCGCGCGATCCGCCGGCCAGCACCTGGCCGAGGATGTCGCCGATGTCGAAGCCGCCGGCACCGGTGCCCTGGCCGCCGCCGGAGGTGGTGGGCGAGCCGCCGCTGCCGCCGCCGAACACCCTCTTGGCCAGGTAGGACATCACCAGCGGAGCGAGCATCGGCAGCAGCTTGTCGAGCAGCGACCTGCCGGCGCTGGTGCTGCCGGCGAGCCGGTTGACCACCTCGTCGCGGTTGGTGCCGAAGACGTGGCCGACGATCTTGTCGCCGTCGGTGGTGTCCACCTGGTCGAACCCCCGTCCGCCGGCCAGAACCGAGTCGAGCAGCCCGTCCTGGTGCTGGCCCAGCGCGTTGGTCAGCGACGCCGCCCCGGCCTGGTCCTCGGCGTTGGCCCGCATGCCGCCGAGCAGCACGGGCAGGGCCACCTCCACCGCCTCGGTCGCGGTGGCGTGGTCCACCCCGAGCTGCTCGGCGATCTGGTCGATCGGCAGCTGACCGAGGATGTCGTCGACATTCATGGTGCGGGCGCTCCTGTCTGCCGGTGGCTTCGTCGCGGATCTTGGACGATGCCTGGCAGCCTAACCCTGCCACTGCCGCCGCGGGGCCGTGCTGGCGATGGGCCGTGCTGGCTGGGGGCGGGTGTGGTCGGTCAGTGCGCGACCGCAGGGGCGCCGACCGGTTGTCCGATGGCCGTGAGCAGGTCGGTGAACCAGGCCTGGGTGACGTCGAACGGCTTGCCGCCCTTGATCCGGGCGAACTCGCAGACCCGCAGCTCGTCACCGGCCTGCTCGTCCTGGCCGACCACACCGCTCTCGCCACGCATCGCGGCGTCCACGGCCAGGTCGGTGCACCGCTTGATCAGGGCCAGGTCCTCGGTGTTGGACGGGGCCGAGCGGGAGTAGTAGCCGCTCTTCTGCACCATGGTCTTCTCGGCGCCGATCTGGCTTGCGAACTGCTTGGCGAACCAGGCCCCGGGGTTGATGGTGTCGATCTTGACGTGGCCGAAGGCGTCTCGCTGCACCTGCTCGCCCCGGGTTGTCATCTCCTCGACGATCGAGTCCACCCCGGCACCTTCGGAGAGGAAGATGTTGACACAGTCAAGCCGGTCCATCATGGCGCGCAGGCGCTCGGCCTCCTCGGCGAGGTCGACCTCCAGCTCGGGGACGTAGACGGCATGTACATCCCAGCGCTCGGGCACATTGCCTGCGAAGCCGCTGAACTCCGCTTCGCCAATCCACTGCCGGTACTTCTGTGCAGTCGCAGCGGTCAGCCAGCCGCAGTGGCGGCCCATCACCTCGTGCACGATGAGCATCCGCGGATTGGAGGACTGCTCGGAGATGATGTTGCGGGCGTAGGTGGCGCCCTGCTCCGCGGCGGTCCAGGCGCC
Source organism: uncultured Actinomycetota bacterium (assembly GCA_963724535.1). Classification (GTDB taxonomy): domain Bacteria; phylum Actinomycetota; class Actinomycetes; order Actinomycetales; family Kineosporiaceae; genus JADJPO01. The sequence continues at coordinate 24,756 of CAVRVD010000022.1, read as the reverse complement.
CAGGCTCTGCCGGATCGGCACCACGTCGTTGTCGACGGTCTTGGGCAGGCCGACCACGGTCAGCTCGTAGCCGTTCTCGTGCAGGTAGGCAGCCAGGTCGGCGGCGGTGGTGTTGGTGTCGTCTCCGCCGATGGTGTGCAGCACATCGATCCCGTCCCGGGTCAGCTGCTCGGCGGCCACGTGCAACGGATCCTGGCCCTCAGTGACCAGGCCGCGCTTGACGCAGTCGGCGACGTTGGTCAGCTTCACCCGGCTGTTGCCGATCGGGCTGCCGCCGAAGCGGTGCAGCAGGTGGGCCTTGGCCCGGACCTCCTCGGTGACCGGGACAAATCGGCCCCGCAGCAGTCCGGCATAGCCGTCCAGGTAGCCGATGATCTCCACGTCCGGGGCGAGCTCGGTATACCGCTCGATCAGGCCGCCGACCGCCGACGACAGGCACGGAGCGAGTCCTCCGGCGGTCAGCAGGGCGACACGACGCACGCTCATGATGGGCTGGCTCCTCGACTCGGTGACTGCTTGCTCGCTGACTTGGGGCTGCGCTGGCCGCCGGGGTCTGGGACGGGGCCCCGGGGACGGCCGCTCGACCAGCCTAGTGCGAGCGCCCGGGGACCGGATGGCCCGACCGACCCAGGTGTGGCGAGTCGTGGTGCGAGAGTTCCCCCATGACAGAACACGCCGCATTCCTGGCCGACGCGCAGCGCTACGACACGATGACCTACCGGCGGACCGGGCGCAGCGGGCTACTGCTGCCCGCCGTCTCGCTCGGTCTGTGGCACAACTTCGGGGACGACATGCCGCTGGAGCGCCAGCGCGAGATCCTGCGCCGAGCCTTCGACCTGGGGGTGACACATATCGACCTGGCCAACAACTACGGTCCGCCCTACGGGTCCGCGGAGACCAACTTCGGGGCGATCATGGCAGCCGACCTGCGTCCCTACCGCGACGAGCTGGTGATCTCGACCAAGGCCGGCTACGACATGTGGCCCGGTCCGTACGGTGACCGGGGCTCGCGCAAGTATCTGTTGGCCAGCCTGGATGCGTCCCTGAAGCGCATGGGCCTGGACTATGTCGACATCTTCTACAGCCACCGGGCCGACCCGGACACGCCGCTGGAGGAGACGATGGGGGCTCTGGACACCGCGGTGCGCTCGGGCCGGGCCCTGTACGCGGGCATCTCCTCCTACTCTGCCGAGCGGACCCGGCAGGCTGCTGCAGTCCTGGCCTCGATGGGCACGCCGTTGCTCATCCACCAGCCCAGCTACTCGATGTTCAACCGCTGGGTCGAGCAGCCTGGCCCGACCGGGCCGAGTCTTCTGGACGTGCTCGGCGAGGACGGCATCGGCTGTATCGCCTTCTCCCCGCTGGCCCAGGGTCTGCTCACCGACCGGTACCTGGACGGCGTGCCATCGGACTCGAGGGTGGCCCGCGGTGGGGCGATGAGCGAGCGGATGCTCACCGAGGGCGCGCTGAACCGGGTGCGCGCGCTGAACGGGATCGCCGGCAGCCGCGGCCAGACCCTGGCACAGCTGGCGCTGTCCTGGGTGCTGCGTGACGAGCGGGTGACCAGCGTGCTGATCGGCGCCAGCAGCGTGGCCCAGCTGGAGGCGAACCTCGCGGCGCTGGACGGCGCTCCGCTGACCGACTCCGAGCTCGCCGAGATCGACCGGTTCGCGGTGGAGGGCGACATCAACCTGTGGCAGGCCTCCAGTGAGATCTGACGCGGCGTCCGACCCGGCGTCGGACCCGGCGTCCGACCCGGCGTCCGACACCCCACGCCGGCTGGCGGAGGCCTACCTCGACCGGATGACCGTGCTCGACCCTGCCCTGGCCACCTCGCTGGGGTCGCCGGTCGGTCAGGAGGAGCTGCCCGACCTGTCCCCGGACGGCGCGGCGGCTCGCGCGGACGCGGCCCGGGACACCTTGGCCCGACTGGCCGCCGTCCGTGTCGATGACCTGGACGCCGCCGAGCGGACCTGTGCCCGGCTGCTCCGGGAGCGCCTGAGCGCGACTGTGGCGCTGCAGGACGCCGGTGAGCACCTCCGCGCCGTCGGCACGCTGTTCTCCCCGGTGCAGGCCATCGGTGAGGCTTTCCAGCAGATGCCGACCGACTCGGCCGAGGACTGGGCCGTCATCGCGGCCCGGCTCACCCGGGTACCGCAGGCGCTGGCCGGCTACCGACGCAGCCTCGCCGAGGGGCTGGCCCGCACCCTGCTGGCCGGCCCGACCCTGGTGGCTGCGGTCGCCGACCAGCTGGACGCCTGGGGCATGGGCCAGGGGCGGTTCGGTGCGCTGGTCGGGCCGGGTGTCGTCGCGTACCCCGGCCGCAAGGACGAGCTGGCCGTCGCGGCGTCCCGTGCCGACGCAGCGGTTGCCGGGCTCGCCTCGTGGCTGCGCACCGACTACGCACCAGCGGTGGCCGGCGCGCCGGACGCAGTGGGTCGGGATCGCTATCGGCTGGCCGCGCGGTCGTGGAACGGCGCCGACCTCGACCTCGAGGATGCCTACGCGTGGGCCTGGGCCGAGTTCGCCCGGCTGGACGGTGAGCTGCGCGCCGGGGCCGAGCAGGTGGTGCCGGGGTCGACTCCCCTGCAGGCCATGGCACACCTGGCCGAGCACGGCCCGGCGATCGAGGGTGTCACTGCGGTGTGCGAGTACCTGCAGCAGCTGATGGACGAGGCGATCGCAGCGCTGGACGGGGTGCATTTCGACCTGGCCGGACCGGTGCGGCGGGTCGAGTCGAGGATCGCCCCGGCGGGCAGCGCCGCCGCGCCCTACTACACGCCGCCGTCCCTGGACTTCACCCGCCCCGGGCGCACCTGGCTGCCGACCCTGGGCGCCAGCCGGTTCCCCACCTACGACCTGATCAGCACCTGGTACCACGAGGGCGTCCCCGGCCATCACCTTCAGCTGGCGCAGTGGGTGCTCGTGGCACCCCGACTGACCCGCTACCAGTCCACGCTCGGCATGGTCAGCGCCAACGTCGAGGGGTGGGCGCTCTACGCCGAGCGGCTCATGGACGAGCTCGGCTTCTTGGCCGACCCCGCCCACCGGATGGGGTACCTGGACGCCCAGCAGATGCGCGCCGTCCGGGTGATCATCGACATCGGGATGCATCTGGAGCTGGCGATCCCCCACGACCAGGGCGTCGGCGAGCCGTTCCGGCCGGGCGACCGCTGGACGCCGCGCCTGGCCCGGGAGTTCTTCGGTCGGCACTGCGGCCGTCCGGCGGCCTTCCTGGACAGCGAGATCGTCCGCTACCTCGGGGGCCCCGGCCAGGCCATCGGGTACAAGCTGGGGGAGCGGGTGTGGCTGGCCGGCCGCGCCGCAGCCCGGCAGCGTCACGAGCGTCGAGGGACGGCCTTCGACGTCAAGGCGTGGCACATGGCCGCGCTGTCCCAGGGATCGCTGGGGCTGGACGACCTGGCCGACGAGCTCGCCGGGCTCTAGCCGTCCCGGTCGACCTGATCGTCCCGGTCAGCCCCGTCCACCACTGCGTCCTGGTCATCGAACGGCCGCCGCCCGCAGGCCAGCCGGGCGACCTCGTCGCTGTCCAACAGCCGGGCGCGTACCGGGTCCATGGCCAGGCGCCGGGTCCAGGCGGCCCAGGGCAGCGGGGCGTCGGAGCCGGCGAGGATGACGTTGCCGTATCGCCGTCCCCGCAGCTGGGCCGGTTCGGCGACCAGGGCCACGTGCTCGAAGACTGTGAGCAGGGTGGCCGCCTCGCGGCGGGCGGCGGTGAGGAGCTCGCCGTCGGCGAGGTTGGCCGCGTAGATCCCGCCGGGGGAGAGTATCCGTGCGATCTCGACCGCGAACTGACGGGTGCGCAGTTGCACCGGCACCTCCGAGCCGCAGAACGCGTCCCGCACCACAACGTCCCAGACACCGTCGGGCTGGGTGGTGACCACCTGCCGGGCCTCGCCGGCGCGCAGCCGCAGCCGCGCCTCGGATCGCAGCCCGAAGGCCTCACGGGTCAGGTCCAGCACGGCGGGGTCCAGCTCCACCACGAGCTGACGGGCTCGGGGCCACACCGCACGCAGGTACTGGGGCAGCGTGCATCCCCCGCCGCCCAGGTGCAGCACCCGGACACCGGCGTCGGCGCGGCGTGCGCCGTTCAGCGGCGGCAGGCACTCCAGCAGTGCGCTGAGCCAGCGCAGGTACTCGAAGTCGAGCCGGGTTGGGTCGTCCAGGTCGACATGGCTGGACTCCATGCCGTTGATGTAGAGCGTCCAACCGCGACGCCCATCGGTGTCCGGGACCAGGTTGGCCGTCCCGGTGACCACCGATCGTTCTCCGGCGACGGGGCGCGGGACCGCACGTCGAGTGCCCACAGGCGCATTGTCGCTGCTGTTCCGGCCGCTGTGCACCGCGACGGGTCCGGCCCGACCGGCGTCGGGTCAGCGCGAACGCCATGGAGGGTGCGGAGCGGACGGCGCTGGCCTCGGCCGATGACCGGGCGCGCCGCCCGCTCCAGTGGGTGCGCTCCTCCCCGGGCTGCTCCAGTCAGAGGTCCGGGCCTGGTCCGCAGATACATGTTGCGACCAACATGACGTAGATCACACTGGCCGACGAGGTCGCCGGATGTCCACCCGGCGTTGACGAGACGGGTGAGGCGCCATCCCAGCCCAACCCGAGCACCGCCGGCGCACCCCGCGCTCGACGAAGGAGACCTGATGCCCACCACCGTTCGCCGCGCGGCCGCTCTCACCGCCCTGTTCCGGGCCCTGTCGGGGGCGCGGGCCCCGGGCGCCCCCGGCATCGGGGCCCGGCTGGCCTCGGTGCCCCGAATGCTGGCTATGGGTCTACGCGGGCGGTACCCGCACCTGGACACCTCACGGATCGGGCTGGCCGCCCTTGCGCTGCTCTACGTGCTGTCCCCGATCGACCTGCTGCCGGAGGCGATCCTGCCGCTGGTGGGTCTCGGTGACGACGCCTTGGTGGCCGCCTGGGTGGTCGGGGCGTTGCTCAGCGAGACCGACGCCTTCATGGCCTGGGAGAAGACAGCGCAAGAGCCCGGGGTGACCGTCATGTCCGGCGAGGTCGTCGAATAGCCGTCGTGCCTTCTGCGGGTCGCGACGCCGCCGGGCTCGCGTCCCCAGCGCCGCCCCACCACAGCGCTGTCCACAGGTCGGGTCTGTGGCCCGGCGGGATGTCCGCCCCACCGATCAGTCTGTGCGGCGTGCAGACCGTGACCGCGGCCGGAGCCGCTGACCTCATCGCCCATGTCTGGTACCGACTCGGCTACCGCCCCGTCGACTCCGTTGTCCTGGTCGGGTTGACCGACTCACCGACCGGTCGGACGCGCTGCGGGGCCGTGCTGCGCATCGACATCCCGCCACGCGCGCACTGGGGGGCCGAGCTCGACCACCTGGTGCGCATCTTGGCGCGCACCGGTCACGAGCGCGTGGTCGCCCTGATCGCCTCGGGCCCGGATGGCGCCAGGGGCGGCAACGGATCTGCGGTGCGCCGCACCCGAGGCGCGACCTCTGGACCCTCCGGTGCCCTGCCGCACCGCCAGCTCGCGCGGGCGATCAGGTCGGCTGGACGGCGCGGTGGTCTCCCGGTCGTGGACGTCATCGGCGTCGACGCCAAGCGGTACCGCTCGTACTGGTGCCAGGACGTGCGGTGCTGCCCGCCGGCGGGACACTCCGTGCGCCAGGCCCTGGCCAGTAGCGTCGCCGTCGCCCACGTTGTGCAGGGTGACTGCCTGGTTGCGGGTGAACAGGACCTGGTCGCCGACGTCCACCCGGATCCGGACAGCCCACTGGCCGAGCTGCTCGGCATCCGGGCGATGCCGACGCCGGCGGACGGCCTCGAGCTGTGGGCACAGCTGTGCGGGCGGGGAACCCCGATCGGCGCGGCGGAGCTGGCCGACCTGTGCCTGGCCTTGGACGACGCCCTCTTCCGGGACGCGCTGCTGGCGGCCGTGGCCGCTCCGCAGGGCCCGGACGGCCTGGACCTGGCGCGGGCCGTTCTGGACGGGCGGGCGGCCGAGGTGTTCGCCGCGCTCGATGCGCACCGGCCGGAGCAGGCCACGATCGAGACGGCTCGATCCCTGATCGCCGCCGTGGCGCGTCAGGCCCCACCCGGACGGCGCGCCGAGGCGCTGGCGGTGCTGGGATGGGTCGAATGGTGGCGGGGCAACGGCGTGGCTGCCCGCCTGTACACCGAGCTTGCGGAGCAGGACGTACCCGGACACCGGCTCGCCGACCTGGTCCGTGCCGTGCTGGCGGCCATGGTCCCGCCGGCCTGGGTGGAGCAGAAGAGCTCCGAGGCGTTGGCGGAACTCGGTCGCGCCGATCGGTGAGCCACCGAGGGCGGCGAACGCTGACCTGGCCGAATGTTGAGACGCACTTCCCGAGGAGTGGTCAGGCCCGTATCGTGTGCGCTGGTCATGAGCGCCAGCGCCAAGCCCCGGCTCGCTGGTCGGCAACCCTCCAACCGCGGTGGGGTGCCCCGGGTGATGACCGGGCTGTCCGCCGAGGTGGCGGAGGCAAGCGCGGGCCGACAGGCCCCCACACCGGCTCGAGGAGAGCGCCATGAGTGACGGCTGGTCCTTCGAAACACGTCAGATCCACGCCGGGCAGCAGCCCGACCCCAGTACCGGGGCTCGCGCACTGCCGATCTACCAGACCACGTCCTACGTCTTCCGGGACACCGACCACGCGGCCAACCTGTTCGCGTTGAAGGAGTTCGGGAACATCTACACGCGGATCATGAACCCGACGACGGACGTCGTCGAGCAGCGGCTGGCCAGCCTGGAGGGCGGCGTGGGGGCGCTGTTCGTGGCCAGCGGTCAGGCCGCCGAGCACCTGGCCCTGCTGAACCTGGCCGAGGCCGGTGACCACATCGTGGTCAGCCCCCGTCTCTACGGCGGGACCTACAACCTGCTCCACTACACCTTTCCCAAGATCGGGATCGGCGTCTCCTTCGTCGAAGACCCCGACGACCTGGACAGCTGGCGACGCGCGGTCCGCCCGAACACCAAGGCCTTCTTCGGTGAGTCGATCTCCAACCCGAAGCAGGACGTCCTGGACATCGAGGCGGTGGCCGGCGTGGCGCACGAGGTCGCGGTGCCGTTGGTCGTCGACAACACCGTGGCCACGCCGTACCTGCTGCGACCGCTGGAGTGGGGGGCCGACATTGTCGTCCACTCGACCACCAAGTACCTCGGCGGGCACGGGACGGCGATCGGCGGGATGATCATCGACGGCGGCGGCTTCGACTTCGCCGCCCAGCCGGACCGCTACCCGAACTACAACCAGCCCGACCCCAGCTACCACGGCCTGGTCTACGCGCGGGACCTGGGCGTGGGCAGCGCGCTGGGCGCCAACCTGGCGTTCATCCTCAAGGCCCGGGTACAGCTGCTGCGTGACCTCGGCCCGGCCGGCTCTCCGTTCAACGCGTTCCTGCTCGCTCAGGGGTTGGAGACCCTCAGTCTGCGGATGGAACGACACGTGCAGAACGCCACCGCGGTCGCCGCGTGGCTGGAGCAGCACCAGGACGTGGAGAGTGTCGCCTATGCCGGGTTGACCTCCAGCCCGTGGCACGAGCGGGCGCAGCGGTACGCCCCCCGAGGGGCGGGCGCCGTCCTGGCCTTCGAGATCGCCGGGGGTCTGGATGCCGGCCGGCGGTTCGTCAACGCCCTGGAGCTGCACAGCCACGTGGCCAACATCGGTGACGTGCGCAGCCTGGTGATCCACCCGGCCTCGACCACGCACAGCCAGCTGTCGCAGGATGAGCAGCGGGCCAGCGGGGTCACCCCCGGCCTGGTGCGCCTCGCGGTCGGCATCGAGGGCCTCGAGGACATCCTCGCGGACCTGGAGACCGGCTTCCGGGCGGCCAAGGGCGCCTAGCCCGAGCACCCGTCGCGTCGGGTCTGGTCGGCCGGTCGGCGGTCGATCCGGTCCCGGATCGAGGCGGCCAGGATCGGCCAGGCCCGGCGCAGGGCCGGGTGCAGGGCGAGGTCGCTGACCTCGGTGAGCGGCACCCAGCGCAGCTCCACACTCTCGGCGTTGCGCGCCTGCACCGCCAGCCGCGGACCGGCCACGGCCAACACGTAGGTGTAGCGCCAGTCGCCGTGGTCGAGTCCCGGCAGCTCGCCGAGGACGACCAGTGCCCCCGGGTCCGCGCCGGCCTCCTCGGTGGCCTCTCGCAGCGCTGCCGCCACGGCGTCCTCGTGGCTGTCCCGGGCCCCACCCGGCAGCGCCCAGGTGCCGCCCTGGTGGGTCCACTCGGCGCGCAGCTGCAGCAGCACGCTGACGGCGCGGGTGGCCCGGTCCGGCCCGGTCAGGGCTGTCCGCGGCCCGGCCAGGTCGTGGGCTTCGGCCCCGGCGGCGTCCACCGTGGACACCAGGAGCAGGCCCGCGGCGCCGTGGCGACCCCAGTGGCGCTGCCCACAGCGACAGCTCACCCAGCCGTTGCCGTCGTGCATCGCCATGTAGACCACGCTAGGTGGTCGGCCGCCGGCTGATCGGTCGGCCGGGTGTCGACCCTCGCGACTTCGACGGTAGGTTGCTCACGCGGGTGTGGGCCCGTGGCTGTGAGGCTGCCGGAGGGTGAACATGCCTGTCGTCGTCGGGTACATCGCCACCGCCGAGGGTCGCGCGGCTCTGCGTCGGGCCGCCGAGGAATGCGTTCTGCGCAACACCGACCTGATCGTCATCAACTCCAACCGCGGCGGCCGGGAGCTGGACCGCGAGGAGGTGGCCAAGTACGAGGACCAGCTCGAGGAGGTGCGCGCCGAGCTCGATGGGCTCGGGATCCGGCACGAGGTCCGTCAGCTGGTGCGAGGTCTGGAACCGGCTGAGGACCTGGTGGCGGTCGCCGAGGAGAGCCGGGCCGACCTCATCGTCATTGGGCTGCGGCGCCGCTCCCCGGTCGGCAAGCTGATCCTGGGCTCGAACGCCCAGCGGATCCTGCTGGACGCACCGTGCGCAGTGCTTGCGGTGAAGGCGCAGACGGCATGAGCGGCGCGGACGGCGGCCACCATCTGGTGCTGGCCCAGGACCCGCACGCGGACGACCTGCTCAGCCGAGACCCGTTCGCCCTGCTGGTGGGCATGCTGCTGGACCAGCAGTTCCCGATGGAGCGGGCCTTCGCCGGGCCGGCGCTGATCGCCGAACGGATGGGCAGCGACCGGCTGGACCCGGCTGCGGTGGCCGCGGTGGGCCAGGGCGAGTTCGCGGCCCTGATGACCGGCCCACCCGCCGTCCACCGCTACCCGGCAAGCATGGGCAGCCGCGTCCAGGCGCTTGCCGGGTACGTGGTGGAGAACTACGACGGGCGTGCCGAGGCGCTGTGGCAGGACGCCGCTCGGCTCACCGGCGCTCAGCTGCTCGCCCGGTTCCGGGCGCTGCCTGGGTTCGGCGCGCAGAAGGCGAAGATCTTCCTCGCACTGCTGGCCAAGCAGCTCGACGTGCATGCGCAGGGCTGGGAGCAGGCGGCGGGGGAGTACGCCGAGCACGGCTACCGCTCGGTGGCCGACGTCGTCGACGCCGAATCCCTGCAGAAGGTGCGGGACCACAAGAAAGCGGCGAAGCAGGCAGCACGGGCGGGGAGGGCAACCGGTGGCGGCGCGACCTCCGGCTGACGTGGCGGATGTGCTGGCCAGCCTGTCGACGTGCCACAATGGCGAGTTGAGCCGATCGGGCATGCCCTGACGTCGTCCGCCGTTGTCACCTGTTGGGTGCGCCATGTCGTGATGTCACTGCGGTGGTGCGCTGCGCGCTCGGTTCGCTCGCCCGCTCTCGCGACGGAAAGGTAGTCCGTGTCGTCGGTCCCGGCATCCCGCTCTCAATCCACCGACTCCAGTGCGGAGGACACCCAGCCCACTCCGGCCCAGCGCATCGTCGCGGCGGCCAGCCGCGCGACGACGACCGCGCCGGTCAAGCGCGCATCCCGCGCGAAGGCCTCAACCGCCGATGCCGACGTGGCCGAGAGTGCGACGCCCGCCAAGCCCGCGGCGACGAAGTCGGCTGCCAAGAAGTCGGCTGCCAAGAAGTCGGCCAAAGCGGGCCACAAGCCCGAGACGGGGGCGGACGGCGAGGAGGTCGAGGTCACCGAGGCCGACCTGGCGGAGGCCCGGATCGCGGCCGTGGGTGCCGGGGCAGGGACCGCGAAGCAGGGCGAGGACGAGCCGGACCCGTCGGAGATCGAGGCTGAGGCCAACGCCCAGCCCGGTGCGGAGGACACCGCCGCGGCGCGGGTCGTCGTCGAGGAGGACGCATTCGTCCTGTCCGACGACGACGACGACGCACCGGCGCAGCAGGTCGCCACGGCCGGTGCGACCGCCGACCCGGTCAAGGACTACCTCAAGCAGATCGGCCGGGTGGCGCTGCTCAACGCCGAGCAGGAGGTGGAGCTGGCCAAGCGGATCGAGGCCGGCCTGTTCGCCGAGGAACGACTGAACTCCGGCGCAAGGCTCGACACCAAGACGCGTCGCGAGCTGTACTGGATCGCCGAGGACGGTCGGCGGGCCAAGAACCACTTGCTCGAGGCCAACCTCCGTCTCGTCGTGTCCCTGGCCAAGCGCTACACCGGCCGCGGCATGCTGTTCCTGGACCTGATCCAGGAGGGCAACCTGGGCCTGATCCGGGCCGTCGAGAAGTTCGACTACACCAAGGGCTACAAGTTCTCGACCTACGCCACCTGGTGGATCCGGCAGGCGATCACCCGGGCGATGGCCGACCAGGCCCGGACGATCCGGATCCCGGTGCACATGGTCGAGGTGATCAACAAGCTGGCCCGGGTGCAGCGTCAGATGCTGCAGGACCTGGGCCGTGAGCCGACGCCGGAGGAGCTGGCCAAGGAGCTGGACATGACCCCCGAGAAGGTGGTCGAGGTCCAGAAGTACGGCCGGGAGCCGATCTCCCTGCACACCCCGCTCGGCGAGGACGGCGACAGCGAGTTCGGCGACCTGATCGAGGACTCCGAGGCCGTGGTTCCGGCCGACGCCGTGTCGTTCACCCTGCTCCAGGAGCAGCTGCACTCGGTGCTGGACACGCTCTCCGAGCGCGAGGCCGGCGTGGTCTCGATGCGGTTCGGGCTGACCGATGGCCAGCCGAAGACCCTCGACGAGATCGGCAAGGTCTACGGGGTCACCCGGGAGCGGATCCGCCAGATCGAGTCCAAGACCATGTCGAAGCTGCGCCACCCCTCGCGCTCGCAGGTGCTGCGGGACTACCTGGACTGAGAAGACGGGTCGCTCGTGGCCCGGGCTCCGACATCCGTTTCATCACCCGCTCGATCGGGGCGTCCAACCCGGTCCGCCAGAACCTCGCACAGGACTCGCAAGCACCAGCTCACCGGTTCCGGCACCGACGGCGTCCACCGCGACGAACACCGGCCCCGTGAACGAGTTTCGCTCGTCGGTCTCCCGCACCAGCAGGAGCTTCTGCCCGACGAGGCTGCCCTCCTTGACGCTCGAGACGGCGCGCCCGACGACACGTGCGATGCGCATGATCTGCCTCCGTTGACGCTTGGCCACCCCGTCCGAGCGCGGGATCGCCCATGTGTCTCGCTGCCGCGACGCGATGTCAGTGCAACTCTTCCTCGGCGGCCTCGATCATCGCGAACTCCTCCTCGGGCGCCGTCGCCACGATGTGGTGGCGGCTGTAGAGACCGAAGTAGGCGATCGCGACGGCATACACGATCGCAGTGATCACGAGCACCCTGGTGTCGACGAAGAAGCCGGCGACGAGGGCGACCACGGCAAGCACGAAGGCGATCCCCGTGGTGACGACGCCCCCCGGTGTGCGGTAGGGCCGCGCCAGGTCCGGCTCCTTGATCCGCAGGAGGATGTGGGAGGCGGTCATCATGATGTAGGAGATCGTCGCTCCGAACACGGCCACCAGGATGAGCAGGTCGCCCTGGTTGAGCACTGCCATGACGAAGCCGATGATGCCGGGCACCACGAGGGCCAGCGTCGGGGTCTTGCGGGAGCCGGTGACGGAGAGCAGTTTTGGCAGGTAGCCGGCCCGGGAGAGCGCGAAGGTCTGTCGCGAGTAGGCGTAGATGATCGAGAAGAAGCTGGCGATCAGCCCGAGCAGGCCGACGATGTTGATGAACCCGCTGACGAGGTTCTGACCGCCGTACGCGGCCGGTGCCTCCAGCGCCTCCACCAGCGGGTTGCCGGACTCCTTGAGGAAGTCCGACCCCGCGGCCCCGGGGGCGACGACCAGGATGGCGGCGGCGAAGACGATCAGCGCGACCATGGCGCCGATGATGCCGCGGGGCATGTCCCTTGCGGGGTTCTTGGACTCCTCGGCGGCCAGCGGCACGCCCTCGACGGCCAGGAAGAACCAGATGGCATAGGGCAGGGCGGCCCAGATGCCGAGGACTCCGAACGGCAGGAACGTGCTGGAGCCCACGGCTGAGGTGTCCACGGCGATGTTGTTCAGGTTCGCCGGGTCGAACTGGGGGATGGCGGCGGCGACGAAGACGACGAGGGCGAAGACGGCGACCGCCGTGATGGCGAACATCACCTTGAGGGCCTCGCCCACGCCGTACAGATGGAGTCCCACGAAGATGACGTAGAAGACGAGGTACACCGACCAGCCGTCGAGGCCGACCAGCGAGTTGACGTACGCGCCGATGAAGTTGGCGATGGCGGCGGGGGCGATAGCGTACTCGATGAGGATGGCCGTACCGGTGACGAAGCCGCCCCACGGCCCCATGGCGCGCCGTGCGAACGCGTAGCCGCCGCCGGTCGTCGAGATCGTCGAGGAGAGCTCGGCGAGCCCGAACACCATGAACAGGTACATGATCGCCATCACGATGGTGGCGATCAGCAGGCCTCCCCAGCCGCCCTGGCCGAGACCGAAGTTCCACCCGGCGAAGTCACCGGAGATGACGTAGGCGACGCCGAGGCCGGCCAGCAGCACCCACCCGGCGACGCCCTTCTCGAGCTGGCGCTTCTCGAAGTACTCGGCGCCCTCGATGTGGGACTCAACTCCGGCGTGCCCTCGTCGGGGGGTGGTGGCCACCGCGGATCTCCTCTGCGGCACCGCTGAGCCGCTGCCAGCCCCCATGATTCGCTTCTGAATCTGGCCCGGACGCTAGCCCCTGGTAGTTGTGCACGGCAAGCATCTTCGCTGCGCGGCAGTGGACGCGAGATCTCGCGTATCACCGGTCGGCTACGCAGCGCCGATCAGGCGACCGGCAGCCCGTGGTGAGCCGATGGAAGTCACGGCCGGCACAGCCGCTGCGCGGAGCCGCCCTCCGGCGCGGTCCGGGAGACCGGCGTCGAGCTACCTGTGGCGCGGCCGGTATCCGGTCGAGCAGTCGATCCTGCTTGAGGTCCCCGGCCGTGACCACGTCGGCGAGCGCGGCGGAGAACTGCAGCCGTCGGCCGCAGACACCCACCAGGCAGCCGGACCGAGCACGGTGACCAGGCGCTCACGGTGTAGCGTCCGGCCGGACGGGGTCGGCGAGGCCGCCGCCACGACCTCGGCGAGGAGCTGGAACCCCCGTCCGCGGACGGTTCGATATCGGACTGAGACGCACTGTTGTCTCCGAGGGCACGACGAGCGACCTTGATCCGTGACGTGAGTGTGGACTCCGTCACCGCCCGGGTGCCAGATCGCGTCGAGCAACTCCTCCTTGGCCACGACCCGGTCGCGGTGCTCCACCGGAGCACGTCGAACACCTGAGGCTCGACCGGCACGACGTGCCGACCCCGCCGCAGCTCGAAGCGGTCCAGGTCGAGGGTGAACTCGCCGAACAGGTAGTGCATCGACCCATGGTGCCGGTGCCGCGGGCCGCGCGGCGTGCCGTGCTCAGGTGATGAGCACGCCGACCACCCAGCTGAGGGCGATCAGCAGACCTGACAGCATCTCGATGATCATGCTGATCCCCACTGCCTTGAGGGCGGCCACGGTGGAGGGCCAGGCCAGGCTGTTGTCGTCGAGACGGATGCGTTCGGCCAGGTAGATCCCGGCCACGAAGCCGATGAACAGGCCGAGCACGGGGATCACGAAGAAGCCCAGGATGCCGAGCAGCGAGCCCAGGCCCAGGGTGGACCAGGGCACCCCGGCGTCTCGCATCCGCTTGCCGGGCACGAGGTACTTGACCACACTGCCGATCACCATGATCGCGGTGGCCGCGGCGAGGATCGACCACGCGGTGGTGCTGCGCAGTGACAGCGCCCAGACGGCCACCCCGGCCCAGCACAGCAGCAGACCTGGTAGGACCGGCAGGACGATGCCGGCCAGACCGACCACGATCATGACGCCGGCCAGGATGGTGACGTCCACGCCCTTGAGCGTAGTGCGGTGACGTCGCCCCGCCAGGTGTCAACCCGACCAGCGGAGGTCCGCCGACACCAGTCCGGTCACGCTGGGATCACCGGCTGGGACCACCGGCGGTCATCGCGCAGGAGGAGCGCAGCTCAAGCAGGCCCCGGAGGGCTCAGCGCTCGCCGTCCGGAGCGGTCGGGGGGGTGCCGGTGAGCCGGCCGGTCTCGTCGTGGAAGTGCAGGGCGCTGCGGCGCAGCGCCCCCTCGTGGATACGGCCGTGATGGGCGCAGAAGAGCAGATCGCCGCCCCCGGGCAGGGTCACCCTGATGTAGGCGCGGGCGCCGCACCGGTCACACCGGTCGGTCGCACTCAGCTGCGCTGGAGCGATGGTGGCGTTCATGGGCGGGCCTCCTTCGGTTGCTCAGGCGGACGACTACCCTGTCGGCCACCATGCCCGGCACAACAGTGAACCAGTTCGGCTCGTTCCTCAAACCCACGAACAGCGGCGTTCGCTGTCCGCGAATTCGCCCAGGCGTGTCGTATGGCCGCGGGCCGGGCGGCCCCGCCGAGCCGGGGTAGCCTCGATCAGACGTACGAGCGAGGAGCAGGAGGACGACACCGTGGCGGTCCAGCCGATCAGCACCGCACGGGGTGGACGGCGAGGTGCCGGCTCTGACTACACCGCGCGGCACCTGTCGGTCCTCGAGGGGCTGGAGGCGGTCCGCAAGCGGCCGGGTATGTACGTCGGCTCGACCGACTCCCGGGGGCTCATGCACTGCCTGTGGGAGATCATCGACAACTCGGTCGACGAGGCCCTCGGCGGGCACTGCCGCCGGATCGCGGTCAGTCTGCACGCCGACGGCTCGGTCGAGGTGGCCGACGACGGCCGCGGCATCCCGGTCGACGTCGAGCCGAAGACCGGGCTGAGCGGGGTCGAGGTGGTCCTCACCAAGCTGCACGCCGGCGGCAAGTTCGGGGGCGGCTCCTACGCGGCGTCCGGGGGTCTGCACGGCGTGGGTGCCAGCGTGGTCAACGCCCTGTCCGCGCGGCTGGACGTCGAGGTGGACCGCGGGGGCAAGACGTACGCGATGAGCTTCCGTCGCGGTGAGCCCGGGGTCTTCGCCCACAGCCCCGCCGGAGCCACCCCGCAGGCCCGGTTCGCCCCGTTCATCGACGGCAGCGAGCTGCGGGTGTCCGGCCGGGCCAAGCGCGGGGTCACCGGTACCCGGGTGCGCTACTGGGCGGACCGGCAGATCTTCCTGGCCGACGCCGCGTTCGCCTACGACGAGCTGGTGACCCGGGCTCGACAGACCAGCTACCTGGTGCCGGGACTGACCATCGTGCTGCGCGACGAGCGCGGCCTGCCCGGCACCCCCGGTGCCGACGGACCCTTCGAGGAGACCTTCGTCCACGACGGCGGGATCGGCGAGTTCGTCGAGTTCCTGTCCGCCGGCGAGCCGGTCACTGACATCTGGCGGCTGCAGGGATCGGGCACCTTCACCGAGACCGTCCCGGTGCTGGACGATCGCGGCCACATGAGTCCCACCGCCGTGGATCGGGACTGCCAGGTCGACATCGCGCTGCGCTGGGACACCGGCTACGAGACCGAGGTCCGCTCGTTCGTCAACATCATCGCCACGCCCAAGGGCGGCACCCACATGGCCGGCTTCGAGCAGGCGTTGCTGAAGACCTTCCGGACCGTGGTGGGCGAGAACGCGCGCCGGCTGAAGTTCAGCGCCAAGGACGACCGGCTCGACAAGGACGATGTGCAGGAGGGCCTGACCGCGGTGGTCACGGTCCGCCTGGCCGAGCCGCAGTTCGAGGGGCAGACCAAGGAGGTGCTCGGCACCAACGCCGTCCGCCGGGTGGTGGCCGAGGTCGTCGAACGCGAGCTGGGCGCCGTCCTGACCTCGACCAAGCGGGCCGACAAGGCGCAGACCGCCCTGTTGCTGGACAAGGTGGTCGGGGCGATGCGCACCCGGGTCGCTGCGCGCCAGCACAAGGAGATCAGCCGGCGTAAGAACGCCCTGGAGACGTCCTCGCTGCCCTCCAAGCTGGTCGACTGCCGCAGCGACGACGTCGAGCGCAGTGAGCTGTTCATCGTCGAGGGCGACTCCGCACTCGGCACGGCCCGGCGGGCCCGGGACTCGGAGTTCCAGGCCCTGCTGCCGATCCGGGGCAAGATCCTCAACGTCCAGAAGGCCAGCGTCTCGGACATGCTCAAGAACGCCGAGTGCGCGGCGATCATCCAGGTCATCGGCGCCGGGTCGGGCCGGACCTTCGAGCTCGAGACGGCCCGCTACGGCAAGATCATCCTGATGAGTGACGCCGACGTGGACGGCGCACACATCCGCACCCTGCTGCTCACCCTGTTCTTCCGGTACATGCGGCCGCTGGTCGAGGCCGGTCGGGTCTACGCGGCGGTGCCGCCACTGCACCGGGTCGAGATCGTCAACCCCGGGTCCAAGAAGAACGAGTACGTCTACACCTACTCCGACGCCGAGCTGTACCGGACCCTGGCCGCCCTGGACAAGAAGGGCCGCACCTACAAGAGCCCGCCGCAGCGCTACAAGGGCCTGGGCGAGATGGACGCCGACCAGCTCGCCGAGACCACGATGGACCCGCGGTACCGCACCCTGCGCAGGGTGCGCAGCGCGGACCTGGACGCCGCGGCACAGGTCTTCGAGCTGTTGATGGGCAACGACGTGGCCCCGCGCAAGGAGTTCATCGTGGCCGGCGCCACACAGCTGGACCGGGACCAGATCGACGTCTGAGCCGATGGAGGCCGTGCTCCGATCCGGCTCACAGGTGGCGGGCAGGGTCGGTCAGCACCCGGTTGAGCACCTGGTAGGCGGCCCCGGTCGCAGCGTCGGCGGTGGCCGAGGCGATCTGCGGCGCAGCCCATTCGGCCGACAGAACCCGCCGCTGCAGTTCGGGTGCGGCGCTGGGGTGCAGGTGCCTTGCCAGCACGGCGAGGTCCCCGCCGAGCAGCAGGGTCTGGATGTCGAGCAGGTTCACCACCGCGGCCAGCGCCACGCCGAGGGCTCGCCCGGCGGCGGCGAGTGCCGTCCGGGCTCCCGGATGGCCGGCATCGGCCAGGGCGGCCAGCTCGGCGGGCGTGGTGCCGGCCGGTAGCCGGGCCGCCTCCAGGACGGCGGCGCGCCCTGCGTACTGCTCGAGACAGCCGCGCGAGCCGCATCGGCAGGGCCGGCCGTTCGGGTCCAGGCTCAGATGCCCGATCTCCCCGGCCCAGCCGTTGCTGCCGGGCAGCACCCGTCCGCCGACGACGATCGCGCCACCGATGCCGACCTCGGCCGTGACGAAGACGAAGTCGCGGTGCGGCCCCGGCCGACCCGGACGGGTGTACGCCAGGGAGAGTGCCGCCAGCTCGGCCTCGTTGCCGACCCATAGCGCCCTGTCGGCCAGCGCGCGCGGCCCGAGATGCACGGCGGGGTGCACGTCACGCCAACCCAGGTTGGGGGCCTGCAGCAGCCGACCGGAGCCCGCCTCGACCAGTCCGGGCAGCGCCAGTGAGCAGTCCAGCTGGTGCAGCGCCGTGGGCCCGCGGTCGCGCACCTCGATCATCAGCCGACCCAGTCGGGCCAGCACCCGCACCGGGTCGGAGCCGACCAGGTCCACCTCGACCTCCTGCTCCACCAGGACCTCACCGGACAGGTCGATCATCCGGACGGCCAGCCGACCGGTGTTCACCTCCATCCCGAGCGCCACTCGGGTGCGCCTGGCGGGGACGAGGGGGACGGCAGGGCGTCCAGGACCGGAGGCGACGACCGGTTCGAGCTCGGTCACCAGGAGCCCGCCGACCAGTTCGTCGACCAGTCGGGAGGCGGTGGACCGGGTCAGCCCGCTCAGCGCGGCGATCCCGGCCCGGGACAGCGGCTCGGGTGCGGAGTAGATGAGCCCGGTGACCAGGCGCAGGTTCGTCTCACGCAAGGTGGCCTGCTTGGCGCTGCGGGCGGGTACGGAACCGAGAACCCGTTGACCGGAACCGGAGCCCAGGATAAGTTGTTCCATAGAACAAATCTACCAGGAGGTCGAACGATGCCACGTCAGCCCCGCCCCGAGGACAAGTTCTCCTTCGGCCTGTGGACCGTCGGCTGGGTCGGTGTCGACCCGTTCGGCGGTGCCACCCGGCCGGCGCTGGACCCCTGGGAGTACGCCGAGAAGCTCGCCGGGCTGGGTGCCTGGGGAGTCAGCTTCCACGACAACGACGTCTTCGGCTTCGATGCCGATGACGGCACCCGGGAGAAGATCTGCACCCGGTTCAAGCAGGCCACCGACGACGCGGGGCTGGTGATCGAGATGGTCACCACGAACACGTTCAGCCATCCGGTGTTCAAGGAGGGCGGGCTGACCGCGAACGACCGCGGCGTGCGCCGGTTCGGGCTGCGCAAGATCCTGCGGGCGGTGGACCTCGCCGCCCAGCTCGGGGCGGACACGTTCGTGATGTGGGGCGGGCGTGAGGGCGCCGAGTACGACGGGTCGAAGGACCTCTACGCCGCGCTGGAGCGCTACAAGGAGGGCCTGGACACCGTTGCCGGCTACATCAAGTCCCAGGGCTATGACCTGCGGATCGGCCTTGAGCCCAAGCCGAACGAGCCGCGCGGCGACATCTTCCTGCCCACCGTCGGGCACGCCCTGGCCCTGATCGCCGAGCTGGAGCACGGCGACATCGTCGGCCTCAACCCCGAGGTCGGTCACGAGCAGATGGCCAACCTGAACTACACCCACGCCCTGGCTCAGGCGATGTTCAGCGGCAAGCTGTTCCACATCGACCTCAACGGCCAGCGCGGGCTGAAGTACGACCAGGACCTGGTCTTCGGCCACGGTGACCTGGCCTCGGCGTTCTTCACCGTCGACCTGCTGGAGAACGGCTTCGCCGGTTCGCCGGACGCCCCGCGCTACACCGGCCCGCGGCACTTCGACTACAAGCCCTCCCGCACCGAGTACCTCGAGGGGGTCTGGGAGTCGGCGCGCGCCTGCATGGACATGTACCTGCTGCTGGCCGACAAGGCCCGTGCGTTCCGCGCCGACCCCCGCGTCCAGGAGGCTGTGGACGTCGCCCAGGTACGTGAGCTCGCCGTGCCCACCCTGGCGCCGGGGGAGAGTGTCGCCGACCTGCTGGCCGGTGACGACGCCGACCGCGCTTTCGACCCCGACGAGGCCGGACGCCGCGAGACGCACCTGGTCCGGCTCAACCAACTGGCGATGGAGCACCTGGTCGGGTAGCGGCGCATCCGGTGGGGCGCGCCGGGAAGGGGCGCGAAGTTCCACCCGGCGAAGTCACCGGAGATGACATAGGCGACGCCGAGGCCGGCCAGCAGCACCCAACCGGCAACGCCCTTCTCGAGCTGGCGCTTCTCGAAGTACTCGGCGCCCTCGATGTGGGACTCAACTCCGGCGTGCCCTCGTCGGGGGCTGGTGCTTCCGGCAACGACTTTCGCTCCCATGGCAGGCACCGAGTGGGCTGGCGCGTCACCGGTCAGATACGTAGCGCCGTCCGCCACGACGACCACCTGGGTGACGCGTGTCTGTCCTGGAGCACGGCGATATCTGAGCGACCGTCTACGGCCTCGTACCCGGGCGCCTCTGTCGGTCCCGTGCCAGTTCGGTGTCCGCCGAGTACTCCACCATCATGACTCGGTCGACGCGGGACTCCAGGATGACCAGCCCGTGCTCGGGCAGAGCGGAGTCGGTGATGATCACTTCGGCCTGGCCGAGCGTGGCCATCGCGCTCAGCCCGATCACCCCCCACTTGCTCGAGTCGGCAAGCACGACGAGGCGGTCTGCCGCCGCGACCATCGCCCGGTTGGTCTCGGACTCGAGCAGATTCGGAGTGGTGAACCCCTTGTCCGGGTGCATCCCGTGGACGCCGAGGAAGCAGCGGTCCACGTGGAACGACATCAAGGCAGTCACGGCCAGCGGTCCGACGAGCGCGTCGGACGGCGTGCGCTGCCCGCCGCTGAGCAACACCGTTGTGGACTCCGCCCCGTTCCGGTGCAGCGTGTCGGCGACCCAGAGCGAGTTGGTGATCACGGTGATGCCAGGGACCCGGGTCAGGTGGCGGGCGAGGGCGTGGGTAGTCGTCCCCGCCGAGATCGCGATCGCGTCGCCGGGCTCGACGAGTTCGGCGGCGGCGGCCGCGATCGCCTCCTTCTCGGGCAGGCGGCGCTGCGACTTCACATCGAAGCCGGGCTCGGAGGTGGAGGGCTCGTGGACGACGCGCGCGCCGCCGTGGACCTTGACGAGCACGCCATCTCGCTGCATCGACTTCAGATCGCGGCGAACGGTCATGTCCGAGACACTCAGCATCTCGGCCAGGGTGCTCACCCTCACGGCCCCGTCCCGGTTGAGCGCCGCGAGGATCATGGCGTGCCGCTGCGCGGCTAGCACGGGACCCACGCAATCATCGCGGAGCCACCGACAGGATCTCGCCGACCGTCGACGGCGGTGCCTGGAACAGGGCCGTGCCGGTCACGCTCCGGTGGGCTGGGTGCTTCATCGGCATCCTGTCGTGTGCTCGTCCTGACAGCGACACCGCCGCGCGCGTCGTCGCTGGTCCCTGGTCGCCGATCACACCAGTGCCCGATTGGTGGCGGCCACGTTGGCATCGTGAGATGTGCTTCGCACAGAAGTCAACACCTCGGCGGCGGCTGACTGAAAACGTTGATACCCGCCAGCGACGAGGGCCGCCGCGAGGTCCAAGGCGTTACTGCTTCGTTACGATTCTGATTCGCCAACTGGCTTGACGTTGAGGGCGGTCGCGAAGATGGTGAGTGCCAGTGCATCCGCCGAGAGGTCATGACCTGGACTAGCCGGCCCTGTTGGATTGGTGTTCGTCCACCGTCGGAACGCCCGGTGAATCGCACAGACCCGAGCATCGCTCTACCTGCTGGACGAAAGCTGCGGAGGCTTCTCATGACCCGTTCCCCTCGACCACGAGGTGCCCTGCCGGGCTCGTTCGCCGCCACCCAGGGTCCCTCGCGGCGAAGCCTGCTGCTCGCGGCCGGGCTCGGCCTCGGTGCGAGCTCACTGCTCGCGGCCTGCGGTGGCGATGAGTCGCCGCAAGCATCCGGCGGTAGCGGAGGGGGCGAGGCGGGTTCGGTCAAGTTCGGGATCAACGAGGCGAAAGGCTCGGGTCCGGCGTACGACCGCCTACAGGCCATGGCGGACGCCTACACGAAGAACACCGGCGCGGAGGTGTCGGTCAACGCCGTCGACCACAACACCTTCCAGGAGAGCATCAACACCTACCTTCAGGGGACACCGGACGACGTCTTCACCTGGTTCGCCGGCTACCGGATGCAACAGTTCGCCCGGAACGGGGTGATCACCGACATCAGCGACGTCTGGCCCATCGAGGGGATGAACGACGCGTTCAAGGCGGCCTCCACCGCCGAGGACGGCAAGCAGTACTTCGTCCCCGTCAGCTACTACCCGTGGGCCGTCTTCTACCGCAAGTCGGTCTTCGAACAGAACGGCTGGGCGGCGCCCACGACGCTCGATGAGCTCAACACGCTGATGAAGGACATGCAGGGCAAGAACATCACCCCGTTTGCCTTCGCCGCCAAGGACGCCTGGGCACCGATGGGCACGTTCGACATTCTCAACATGAGGTTGAACGGCTACGACTTCCACATGGCGCTGACCAAGGGCGAGCAGAAGTGGGACAGCCCAGAGGTCAAGAAGGTCTTCGAGACCTGGCGGACCCTGCTGCCCTACCACCAGGAGAACGCGCTGGGGCGCACCTGGCAGGAGGCGGCCACCTCGATGAGCAACGGCGAGTGCGGCATGTACCTGCTCGGCACGTTCGTCGTCGACGGTGTCCCCGCCGACATCCTCGACGACCTGGACTTCTTCACCTACCCGGCCCTGGACTCGGCCATCGGCTCCGACGCCCTCGACGCGCCGATCGACGGCTTCTGCGTCGCCGCGGGCGGCCAGAACCAGGACTCGGCCAAGGCCTTCATCAAGTGGCTTGGCTCCGCGGAGGCTGCCGACGCCGCCAACAACGGCGCCGAGGCGCCGTTCATCGCCGCCAACGAGGGGGCCAGCACCGACACGTACGGTGCCCTGCAGAAGAAGTCCGCCGAGGTCGTCCAGAACGCCACGTCCATCGCGCAGTTCCTCGACCGCGACACCAACGCCGACCTGGCCAACACGGTGATCACCGCCGCGCTGCAGGAGTTCATCCAGTCACCGGACAAGATCGACGAGGTCACGACCTCGATCCAGCAGCAGGCGGCATCGATCCTCGGCCAGTGACCGTTCGCGGCCGGCCGTCGAGGAGTTGAGGAGCGCTCATGTCCGTTGAAGCCCCAGCCCCGGCGCCGCCACGGCGGGAGCGGCGCCGCAGCGGCCGGGACCGGTTCGTCATCGGCGCGATGATCACCGTGCCGACCGTCCTGGTGGTCTGGCTGGTGTGGCTGCCTGCCCTGGCCTCGACCCTGCTCTCGTTCGCACGGTGGAATGGGTTCCAGTTCAGCGGGATCCAATGGGTCGGTGTGCAGAACTACCGCGACATCGCCACCATCTACCCACCGTTCTGGCCGGCGATCCAGCACAACGTGATCTGGCTGGTCTTTCTCTTCGTGTTTCCGACGACTCTCGGCATCTTGCTCGCCGTCATCCTGGACCGGGATATGCGGGGCAGCCGTTTCTACCAGACCGCGTTCTACCTGCCCGTCGTGTTGTCGATGGCCCTGGTCGGGTTCATCTGGCAGCTGTTCTACTCGACCGACCAGGGCCTGATCAACGAGCTCTTCGGGACGAGGATCGACTTCTACGGCGACCCCGATATCAACCTGTGGGCCGTCCTCGTCGCGACCGCGTGGCGGCACACCGGGTACATCATGCTCCTGTACCTGGCCGGGCTGAAGGGCGTGGACAACTCGTTGCGAGAGGCCGCTGCGGTCGATGGGGCGACCGAGGTGCAGACCTTCTTCCGTGTCATCTTCCCGGTGATGCGTCCGATCAACCTCATCGTTCTGGTCATCGTGGTCATCGAGTCGCTGCGCGCCTTCGATATCGTCTGGATCATCAACAAGGGTCGGAACGGGTTGGAGCTCATTTCCGCGCTGGTGTCTCAGAACGTCGTCGGAGAGGCAACCCGCTACGGGTTCGGGTCCGCGCTCGCAGTGATCATGATGATCATCTCCTCGGTGTTCATCACCATCTACCTGCGCATCGTGTTCCGGGAGGAGGGTCGATGACCGTCACCGAGCCGACGACCGTCAAGAAGCCGGCCAAGGGCGGGTCCGGCGAGAGCGGAGCCCTGAACCGGCCGCGTGGCAACCTCGCGACGGGGATCATGTTGGCCCTCTCTCTGCTCTGGTTGTTTCCGCTGCTGTGGGCGTTCTACAACTCGTTCCGGGACTACGCCTACACCCAGACCCAGGGATACCTGTCCTTTGGCGGCTGGACCTTTGACAACTACCGCGAGGCGTGGAGCAGGGGCAACTTCGGATTGCACTTCACCAACTCGCTCTACATCACCGTTCCCGCCGTCCTGCTGACGTTGTTCCTCTCATCGCTGGTCGCCTTCGTCCTCGCCAGGTTCTCCTACCGGTTCAACCTGACCCTGCTCGGGGTCTTCCTCGCCGCCAACCTGCTGCCCCCGCAGGCCCTGCTCATCCCGGTGTTCCGCATGTTCCGGGAGATCTCATTGCCCACGTTCATCAGCGACTCGGGGACGATGCTCAACAGCTATCTGGCGCTCATCCTCGTGAACACCGCCTTCCAGCTGGGCTTCTGCACGTTCGTGCTGAGCAACTACATGAAAACGATCCCGCACGAGATCTACGAGTCCGCGGAGCTGGACGGCGCGGGCGTATGGCGCCAGTACTGGCAGCTCACCATGCCCTTGGTCAGGCCGGCGCTGGCTGCCCTGGCCACCCTTCAGGTGACGTGGATCTACAACGAGTTCTTCTGGGCGACAGTGCTGCTGTCGCGGGGCGACAAGTTCCCGGTCACCAGCGCCCTCAACAACCTGCGTGGCCAGTTCTTCTCCGACACCAACCTGGTCGCCGCCGGGTCGATCATCGTCGCGCTGCCCGTTGTGGTCGTCTTCTTCGTGCTGCAGAAACAGTTCGTCTCCGGACTGACGTTGGGCTCGGTCAAGGGGTAGGTCCGTACCCCTTGCGGCCGGACTCCCTGGCGTGGCTCGTCTCCGAGCCTTCCGTGGGAAGGGGCGAGTCTGCCGGAGAGAGGGAGTGCATGACGGACACCGGCCCGACGCCTGTCCTGCTGCGGGCGGCCGTCACGGCGATGCTGCAGGACGTCGAGGGGGCGAACCTGCCCCGGGTGCTGCACTGGGGCGCCGACCTCGGTGACCTCGGCGTCGAGGACCTGCGCGCGGTTGCACAGGACCTGGCGCCCGCCGTCCCGGGCAGCGCCTTCGACGCCCCATGGCCGCTGACGCTGGGTCCGCCCGAGCTCGGCGGCGCCCACGTCGGACCGCCGGTCGGCCGCCGGACGCAGAATCGACAGGCTGGACAAGACGAGG
>CAVRVD010000021.1:0-115312 GCA_963724535.1 uncultured Actinomycetota bacterium | reverse complement strand
CGGACCCTCCCGGCAGGCCTCCTCAGCACCGCCGGATCGGGCCCGCCACCACGCCAAGTGGGCGGCCATCGCCGCTGCCAGCAGGGCCGCGTTGAACGAGACCGGCAGCCGCCAGTCGTACCCGAACTCCCGCACCGCATCCCGGTGCACCGCGATCCGCCGCAGGTCCCGGATCAGATCGGTGTAGGGCTCCACACCACGCAGCACCGGCAGCGAGGCCGCCGAACGCAGCAGCCGCCCCGGCCTGATCCGTGACGACTCCGGGTCATAGCGACCCTTCCGCAGGGCCTCCTGTTCGGCCGGGCGTAAGCGCCAGCCGCGCCAGGCCGCCCTTCGACCACGACCGGGCATACCACCGGGGATCGGCCAGCCCCCAGACCATCGTCGGATTGCTGGCACTGGGAACACGTTCCAGCAGCTCGGTACCCATGATCCCGGGCACCACCACGACGGCGTCGTGGGTGCGCACCGGCCGCCCACCATCACCCGGCAGCCCCGTTAGCGTCATTCCGCCAGCGTAGTGATGACACCCTGGGTGATGGGATCAACGCTTGGCCGGAAACAGGGAGGGGAGATGGGTCTGCGGCGACGGTTGATCGTCGTCCCGGTCCGTGACTACCCGGACGCCGACGACGACTTCCGCGCCGGCATGGACGAGCAGGTCGACGTCGTCCAGAGCTGGTGGGCCGACACCGAGGCACTGGGCGATCGCGCATTCACCCCGACGCGCCCGCAGACGTTGTCCCGCCGCGACCACGTCACCGACTTTCTGCGCGACGAGGGCGTCTACTCGGCCACCGCGGACGACGTCCTGGTGGTCTACCTCAGCGGCCACGGCCGCCGCGGACGGGACGGCGGGCACTTCCTGGTGCTGCCCGACGGTGATCCAGCCAACTACCTACGCGACGGGTTGCCGACTGCCGAACTCGCCGCCCGGATCGCTGCATCGGACGCCGAACACGTGCTGATCATCGTCAATACCTGCTTCTGCGGCACGCTGGAGGAGGACCTGCGTCGCCTGCTGGCCGACCTGCCACCCGCCCGCCGTGACTCCGACACCATCGCGGTGATCGTCTCGGCCGACTTCGACGAACGGCCCCGGGTGCGCGAGTTCACCACCCTGCTCGCCGAGGTCAATCGGGCGCTGCGGACGACGTCCGGCATCACCGCACCCGAACTGACCGTCGAGGAGTTCCTCGCCGAACTGACCCGGTCGCAAAGGCCCGCCAGCTCCCGCGCCCGATCAAGGTGTGGCCGCGGACCTACAGCCTGACCGCCACGGCGTCCCTGCCCAACCCCGGCTATCGTCCGTCCACGACCGTGGTGGCAGCGGCCCGGCGCCAGGTCGCCACCCGGCCCGAGGAGCTGGACTACTGGATCGGTCGGGCCAGCGGACGCCGCGACGCCGCCGACAGCGGCTGGTACTTCTCCGGACGACGTCACCTAACCGAGGCCGTCCACCAGTTCCTCGGCGGGGCCGGGTCGGCGTTCGTGGTCACCGGCAGCGCCGGCAGCGGCAAGTCGGCGCTGCTCGCCCGGGCGGTCACCCTGACCGATCCCGCCGTCCTGGCCTCCCCGAGGTACGCCGAGGCCATCGCCGCGGCCCGGCAGGCGGGCACGCTGCCGCCGCCCGATGCGGTGGACGTCGCCCTGCTCGCCCACAACAAGGAGACCCACCGGCTGCTCGACGACCTGATCGAGGCTCTGGGTGGGACGCCGGAACCGATCCCCGCCGGCGCCACCGGGTCAGCACCCTGCGTGGCCGGCTGCAGCGGCTGATCGAGAGCCGGGCCGGGCCACCGGTGGCGGTGCTCGACGGGTTGGACGAAGCCGTCGACCCGACACAGGTGATCACCGACGTGATCACTCCATTGTCGTTGCCGCGCAAGAACTTGCCGGGTGCGCTGGTTGCTCGGGGTGCGCAGCCCGGGCGCCGGCCCGGGCGACGAGCAGGCCGATGCAGGCCTGCTCGGCCTGCTCCGGTGGTCCCTGGCCCTGGAGGACGGCGAGGTGGTGCGCACCGACGGGCCGGAGGTGGTCGAGGACCTCTCAGGGTACGCCGAGGCCCTGCTGGCCGGTGGCCCGGGGTGGTACGCAGCCGCGCAGCCCGAGTCGCCGGACGTGGCCGGTGCCCGCCGCGAGGTCGCCCGGGTGATCGCCCAGCGGGTGCGGCCGTCGTTCCTCGACGCCCGGTTCGCGGCCACCGGACTGGACGCCGCCACCGGTCCCCAGGCGCTGGACGACCCTGCGTGGCTGGCCTCACTCGATCAGGGCAGCGTGGGTCAATTCGCCCGGGACCTCGCCGAGGTAGCCGCGCTCACCGGGTTCGGCGTCGACGTGGTGACCGCCGTGCTGCGGGCCAGCGCCTTCGCCCTCGGCGCCGGGGTGCCCTGGGCCGACATCTGGCCTGCGATCGCCGGAGCCGTCCTCGGCCGGCCCCTTGCCGACTCGGACGCCGTGATCGAGCAGGTGACCACCGGACGGCTAGAGGGCTACCTGCTGCGCGCCGAGGAGGACGGCCGCGTCGTCTACGCGCCAGTGCACCAACATCTGGCCGAGGTACTGCGGGACGATTCGGAACGCCTCGCTGCAGAACACCTCACGCGCACGGTGACGCCGTCGGCGTCGGCGGCGAGGAGGCCCGGGAGGTCCATGCTCGGATCGCGCACGAGCTGGCCCAGCTGGTGCACGAGACCGCCGAACCGCACCCCTACCTGCGGCGCCACCTCGTCGGCCACGCGGCCCTCGGCGCGGTGGTCGAGGACGGCGTGCTCGAGCGCATCCTGCCCTGGGAGCGCAGCGGCGGGGTGCGCGCGGCCGTCGGCCTACCTGTGCCACGCGACCTGACGGGAACCGCCGTCGGCGCCTGGGCGGCCATCGAAGCTCTCCTCGGAGATCCCAACGTCCCTTCCCGCACCTTGAGCCTGGCCTTCCGGTGGATGGCCGAACACCCCACCGGCCCGCCCGTTCTCGCGCACGGGGACTCGCCGCTGGTACCCGCGTGGGCCCGGTGGCCGCTGATGCGAATCTCCTGGCGGACTTGGGAGCCGGTGGGACCGCAGTGACGTCGTTCCCGGGCCCGGACGGGCGGGTGCTGCTGGCCACCACCAGCTGGGACGAGACCGGTGCGGATCTGGGACCCGGCCACCGGCCAAGCCGTCGGTCAACCCTTGACCGGCCACACCGGCGGGGTGACGGCGGTGACCTGGTTCCCGGGTCCGGTCGGGCGGGTGCTGCTGGCCACGACCGGCGAGGACGGGACGGTGCGGATCTGGGACCCGGCCACCGGCCAAGCCGTCGGTCGAACCCTTGACCGGCCACGCCGGCGGGGTGACGGCGGTGACCTGGTTCCCGGGCCCGGACGGGCGGGTGCTGCTGGCCACCACCGGCAAGGACGCGACGGTGCGGATCTGGGACCCGGCCAGAGGGCAGGCCGTCGGGTGGCCGTTGACCGGCCACGCCGGCGGGGTGACGGCGGTGACCTGGTTCCCGGGCCTGGACGGGCGGGTGCTACTGGCCACTGCCGGCGTCGATAGGACCTTGCGGATCTGGGACCCGGTCACTGGCCAAGCCGTCGGGCAGCCGCTGACCGGCCACACCCTGCAGGTGACGGCCGTGACCTCGTTCCGGGGCCCGGACGGGCGGGTTCTACTGGCTACCACCAGCCACGACACGACGGTGCGGATCTGGGACCCGGCTACCGGGCAGGCCGTCGGCCCGCACCTAAAGGGCCACGTGGACAGGGTGACGGCGGTGACCTCGTTCCCGGGCCCGGACGGGCGGGTCCTGCTGGCCACCGCCGGCAACGACGCGACGATGCGGATCTGGGACCCGGGCACCGGCCAAGCCGTCGGGCAGCCGTTGACCGGCCACAACGGCTGGGTTACGGCGGTGACCTGGTTCCCGGGCCCGGACGGGCGGGTCCTGCTGGCCACCACCAGCCACGACAAGACGGTGCGGATCTGGGACCCCGCCACGGGAGAACCGGGCGCGCGGCCGTTGACCGGCCACATCCAATGGGTGACGGGGGTGGCCTCGTTCCCCGGCCCGCACGGGCGAGTCCTGCTGGCCAGCACCAGCGGCGACGACACGGTGCGGATATGGGACCCGGCCACCGGCCAAGCCGTCGGGCAGCCGTTGACCGGCCACACCAACACGGTGACGGCGGTGACCTGGTTCTCGGGCCCGGACGGGCGGGTCCTGCTGGCCAGCACCAGCGGCGACGACACGGTGCGGATCTGGACCCGGCCACCGGCCAAGCCGTCGGGCAGCCGTTGACCGGCCACACCAACACGGTGACGGCGGTGACCTGGTTCTCGGGCCCGGACGGGCGGGTCCTGCTGGCCACCACCAGCGACGACGCGACGGTGCGGATCTGGGACCCGGGCACCGGCGACCGCGTCGGCCGGCCGTTGACCGGCCACACCAGCGGAGTGAGGGCGGTGACCTCGTTCCCGGGCCCGGACGGGCGGGTCCTGCTGGCCACCGCCGGCAACGACGCGACGGTGCGGATCTGGGACCCGGGCACCGGCCAAGCCGTCGGGCAGCCGTTGACCGGCCACACCGACTTGGTGACGGCGATGACCTCGTTCCCCGGCCTGGACGGGCGGGCGCTAGTGGCCACCGCCGGCATCGATAGGACCTTGCGGATCTGGGACCCGGTCACCGGCCAAGCCGTCGGGCAACCGTTGACCGGCCACACTCACTGGATGACGGCGGTGGCCTCGTTCCCCGGCCCGCATGGGCGGGTCCTGCTGGCCAGCACCAGCCACGACGGGACGGTGCGGATCTGGGATCCGGCCACAAGCATCGAGGTGATCCGGCTCATCACCGGCAGCCCTGTCACCACTATCGGCGTCGTCCCCGCCACGGACACTCAACCCACTCTGCTCGTCATCGGAGGGACCCAAGGGCGCCTGGCCGCCCTCGTCGTCAGAAATGATCACCGGGCTCAGGTGCCGCGCACGTGGCGGTAGAGCATGTTCTCGGCCCGAGTCATCTCGCGCTCGACGGCTTCGGTCAGGCTGCGGTCATCGAGCAGTACACCGAACTCGACGTTGCGGTTGTCGGCGCTCCAGGAGAAGTTGGCGCTGGTCACCAGCAGGAATCGATGGTCGACGAGGACGAACTTGGCGTGGTTGCGCGTCTGCTTCCCTTCGACGGTGGTCGAGACGAACACGGCCGCCGGCGCCAGCTGCGCCGCCGCTAGGACCGCGGTGGGCGTCCCGTCGCCGCCTTCCGCGGCGGCCGCATCCATGTAGAAGCGCACCGAGACTTCCGGTCGGCCGGCGATGGTGCGCAACGCCGTCCAGAGCCCGGAAGTGTTCGGGAAGTTGAATGTCGAGCACAGCACCGACATCCGGGCGTTGCCGACCAGGTCGGCCACCGAACTGGTGAGCCGCCCGCTCCTGGGCCAGATGCCCCCAGGCGATCAGGGACTCGAGACGCATTGCAACGGCCCAGTAGCGGCAGCGGCGTTGTGCAGCCGGATTTCATCCATGAGCTACAAGTGGAGGACCGCGACCACGGCGATCCCGTGGCAACACACGTCCCGGTGATCGTGGTGGGTGGTTGACGTTCATCTCGATCAAGGAGGGCGTGGCAGTGCCCGCGTCGATATCTCCTCTCATCCGCCGTCGAATCATCAGTCCGGGACGCCCCCCGAGCTGTGCCACGACTTCGTCGGCGCAGACGCTCAGGACACACCCTCGATGCTCGCCGCGGCCGGGCTCGTGCCCTGGAGAACGTCGTCAGCCTCCCCGGTAGCCGGCCTCCGGACCCAACTCGATCTGCGACTTGATCACTGGTGAGTCACCGAGGTGCCCTCGGCGATCAATAGATCCATGCGGGCTTGCCAAGTCCATGGAGCGGCCGGGCCTGACACGCGCGTAGAGGTTGAGCGTGGTCGTGATGTCCTTGTGGCCGAGGTGGGCCTGGACGTCCTTGACCGAGGCGCCCGGCGTCCACGAGCAGTGACGCGCACGTCGCCCGGAGGTCGTGAGGCGTGACCGACACTGGTTCTCGGCCGGACGTCAGTGCGCCTGGCGTTCATGCCTCGAACGGCAGGGTCCCAGGAGTCTCGCCGCACCACCCGGTACCGGCGATGCCCGCCGGCCCGGGTCGGAGAACAGCAGCGATTGCGACGGCGTCGGGACGCTCTCCAGGTGCGCGCGGAGCTCGCCGACGAGCGAGTCCGGCAGGGTGATCGTCCGCACTGCGTACGTCTTGGTCGGACCGACCACGAGGTGCCCGTTGATCTCGCCGACGCTCTCGCGGACCGTCAGGAGCTTGCGCTCAAGGTCGACGTCCCGGCGGCGCAGCGCCAGCGCCTCACCGATCCGCAGCCCTGCGTAGGCCAGCAGCCGGATCAGCAGCCGATCGCTGGCGTCCGGTGCGGCTGTGGCCAGCTCCTCGACCTCGGCGGGGAGAGCACCGGCCGGTCCTTGGTCGGCCGCCGGGGCAGGCGGACGGCGCGGACCGACGCACGGGTTGATCGGGATGGCGCGGTCCAGCACCGCGCGGTCCAGGACGCGCTTGAGCACCCCGTGTGATCTCGATGATCTTCGAGGCTGACGCGCCGTCGGCTTCGCAGGTCGACCACCCACTGCTCGACGTGAGTCGGGCGGATCCGGCCCACCGGCATCGACCCGAAGTGCGGCTCGATCCGCAGGCGCCAGGCCTGCTCGTAGTTGTTCGCCGTGGACGTCTTGGCTCGGGCCTGGACGCTCTTGAAGTAGCCCGGCCACCAGTGCGAGAGGGGCCGTGCCGGCGCTCTGATCGTCGAGTGCGACGCCGCGGTCCAGGTCGGCTCGCTTCGGGGTGAGCCAGCTGTCGGCGTCGGCCTTGGTGGCGAAGGTCGATCGGCGCCGGCACCAGTTGGCCGCGGTCCGGGTGGGGGTACCTGACCTGGTAGCGACCGGACGGCAGCTTGCGGATGGCGCCCCAGCTCCGACGGCTCGACGTTGCTGTGGCCACGGTGCCCCCTACTGACCTCGTTCATGCCCTTGGTCCGCTCCTCACTATGGCACGTATATGGCACGAACTCGACCTCATGGAGGGCTTCTATGCAGGTAGAACGCATTCGAAACAGGTTCCTAAACCGTGTGTCGCAGGTTCGATTCCTGCCGGGGGCACAGTGCGTTCGTGCAGGTCAGCGTCATGATCGGGGTTCGCGGGGAGTCAATCCCACGTGACCGAAGAGGCGTTGAGCGGCGGTTTTCGCACCACGTTTGATCCCACGGCGGGTTGGCGGGTTCAGGTGTGAGGAGGGATGGTCGTGGGGTCAGGCGATGGCCGTGATGTCGCCGTCGTCGAAGTAGATGGCCTGGTGCAGCCGCCCGCCGAGAGCTGTCGCGTAGCGGGCTAGGACGTCTTGGCTGGACAGATGTCCGCGTTCGATCTGCGAGACCCGGCCTTTGGTGACGCCCATGCGTTCGGCGACCTGGGCTTGGGTCAGGCCGCGGGCGCGACGGAGTTCGGCCAGGCGGCGGCCGATGACCTGGGCCATGAGTTCTTGGCGTCCCTCGGCGACGGCGTCCTCACCGCCGGCGCGGGCGACGTGTTCGGCGCGGATGTCGCTCCACTTCACGTGACTGCTCATCGGCCCTCCTCCTCTGCGCGTTCCGTCAGGTATCGCTCGTATCTCTGTTCGGCCACGGGGATGGCCTCCTGGTACCAGCTGCGCCAACGGTTGGCCTTGTCGCCGGCGACCAGCAGGATGGCGGATCGCCACGGGTCGAACACGAACAAGATCCGGCTGGTGCCGACCCGCAACTCCTTCAGGTTCACGATCGAGGATTTGGTGATCGTGTCCACCAGTGGGCGTCCGAGTCCGGGCCCCATTTCGGCGAGCAGGTCGATGGCTTGGACCACCCGCTGGTGGCTCGATGGGTCGAGTCCGTCGATCCAGTCACGCACCTCGTGAACGATGAACACCTCCCAGTCATCCACCCCGACAGTATAGCGAAAGCTCTACCTATCGGAGTCGGCGCCGTCCGGGCGATGTCTGGTCCGCGGGCTGGCCCCAGGGCGAGAGCGGTAGGAGCTAAGGGAGGACAAGGGCAGCCACTCGGCCGGCTACGCCGTGGCGGCGTGGAATCAAACGTGGTGCGAAACGACGGCGAACGAGGTGGCTACAGGCGAACGCTGAGGCCGCCGCCGGGGCTCGTTGAGCACGTCGAGGCAGGTGTCTGCGGCCACGGCTCCTTTCCTAAACCGTGTGTCGCAGGTTCGATTCCTGCCGGGGGCGCCCACTCTGATCAGGCAAAACGCAAGGTCAGACGACACATCCCGGTGAGGACAAGATCAGGCCAGGACAGAGTGACTGTCCGATATGCGACCTTGAAAGCCCCGATCACCTGATGCTTGTGGCACGTATATGGGGGAGCGCCCCTGGGTGCCCGGCTCGGCCACTTCTTCCGGGGCATCGGAGTGAACGTTCTGGAGGGGTACGGGCTCACCGAGACCTGCGCCGGTGTCACGCTCAACCTGCCGGGGCGCAACGGATCGGCTCCGTCGGCCGCCCCTTGCCGGGGTGTTCCCTGCGGATCGCCGCGGACGGCGAGGTCCTGATCAAGGGTGGCCAGGTGTTCGGCGGCTACTGGCACGACGAGGCCTCGACCCGGGCGGTCTTCGACGACGAGGGCTGGTTCCGCAGCGGGGACGTCGGCGAGATGAGATCGACGACGACGGCTTTCTCACCATCACCGACCGCAAGAAGGACCTGATCGTCACCTCTCCGGAAAGAACGTGGCCCCCACGGTGCTGGAGGACCGGTTGCGGGCTCACTGGTTGGTCAGCTACTGCGTCGTCGTCGGGGATGCCCGGCCCTACATCGCTGCTCTGGTCACGATCGACGCCGAGGTGTTCGAGCAGTGGAAGCAGGAGAAGGGGAAGCCGGGACAGGCCAGCGTCGCGGACCTGCGCAACGACGCCGACCTGCTGGCCGCCGTCAAGGACGCCGTGGACGACGCG
The DNA here is from genome assembly GCA_963724535.1 of uncultured Actinomycetota bacterium. Taxonomy (GTDB): domain Bacteria; phylum Actinomycetota; class Actinomycetes; order Actinomycetales; family Kineosporiaceae; genus JADJPO01. The sequence goes on along the minus strand of CAVRVD010000021.1, from coordinate 106,339 downwards.
AACAAGGCGGTCTCGGCGGCCGAATCGATCAAGCGATTTCGGGTCTTGGCCAGGGACTTCAGCGTGGAGGGCGGGGAGCTCGACCACGGCGACCCGGCCCATCTCCCGCAGCGGCTGGCGCATGGTGGTCAGCTGCGGCCAGGCCATCGGCACCACTCCCCCACCACACGGATATCCCCGGCCCCGAACAGTCGTGCAGCCAGCATCTCGCCATCCCTGGTCGCTCTGCCGATTATCCGCGCGCCGTCGGCCCCCATCGTCCCCGTCGCTCCAGTCGCTCCAGTCGCTCCAGTCGCGGCGGGCCGCGGGCGGTGCGGCGGGCTAGGGTCACTGCATGTGCTTCTCGGCTCAGGTCGACCTTGTCGGCGGGGTCTCGTGACGTCGGCCGGTGAGCTGCTCGAGGAGCCGTCGTTCGCGGCGGCCCTCGAGCAGTATGCCGAGCAGCACGAGGTACCCCTGGCGCAGGTTCGCGTGGAGGCGCGGAGGTACCTCACTGAGATGCTCGCCTCGCACGGCGAGCGGGCCACCCGGTCGTGGAACCGGTTCGGCGCGTGGATGTTACGCGCGCACGACGTGCTGGTCGACGAGGAGGAACTGGCCCGGCTGCGGGCGTTGGACCGTGGCCACAGCCTGGCGCTGGTGTTCTCTCACCGCTCCTACCTGGACGGCTGGGTGCTGCCTTTGGCGCTGGCAGCGCGGCGGTTCTCACCGACCTTCACCTTCGGCGGCGCGAACCTCGACCTGCCGGTGCTGGGGCGCCTTGCCAGCCGGACCGGCATCATCTTCATCCGCCGGGCGACCCGGGATGCGCCGGTGTACCGGCTGGCGCTGCGCGGCTACATCGCCCACCTGGTTCGGGAGCGCGCCAACCTGGCCTGGTCGATCGAGGGGGGCCGCACCCGCACCGGCAAGCTGCGCCCGCCTGTGCACGGCATTCTGCGGTACCTGGTCGACGCGGTCCAGGCTGACCCCGATCCTGCGGGCGAGCAGGTGCCGGATGTGATGGTGGTGCCAGTGGCCATCGTCTACGACCAGCTGCACGAGGTGGCCCGGATGACCTCCGAGGCCCGCGGTGGCCGCAAGCGTCCCGAGGACATCCGCTGGTTGGTCTCCTTCGCGCGCTTGCAGCGGCAGCGGCTGGGTCGGGCCTACCTCGCGGTCGGCGAGCCGCTGCCGTTGCGGGAACGGATGGCGCAGCTGCGGCTCGAGGGCAACGACCCCATGCGGTGTGTCGAGCGAGTCGCGCTCGACGTCAGCTACCGGATCAACCGCGCCACCCCGGTGACGGTGACCGCGATCGTGTGCCTGGCGCTGCTCGGCGCCGACCGGGCGCTCACCTTCCACCGGGTGCTGTCCACGGTGGAGCCGCTGGCTGGCTATATAGAGGCTCGTGGTTGGCCGGTGGCAGGGGCCGCGACGCTGACCGATCGCTCGACGATCCGGCGGGCGCTGCATGAGCTCGTGGCCTCGGGTGTGCTGACCTGCTACGACGCAGGGGTCGAGCCGGTGTGGCGGATCGCGCCGGAGCAGCACCTGGTTGCCGCGTTCTACCGCAACACGGTGATCCACATCTTGGTGGAGCGGGCGATCGGCGAGGTGGCTCTGTTGGCCGCCGAGGACGCCGACCCCACGGTCGCCCCGGAGGTCGAGGGCGGCGCGGTGCAGGTGGCATGGCAGCAGGCGCTGCGGCTGCGTGACCTGCTCAAGTTCGAGTTCTTCTTCGGGTCACGCACCGTGTTCCTGGCCGAGCTGCAGCACGAGCTGGCGTTGCTCGCGGGCGACTCGGCGGGCACGGGGGTGCCCGATCCCTTCACCGTCGCCACCGCCCGCAGCCTGCTCGAGGGGGCTCGGCCGCACCTGGCCAACCTTGTGCTGCGGCCCTTCCTGGATGCCTACCTGGTGATTGCCGATCGGCTCGCCGCCGCGGGCGATGCCGAGCTGGACGCCGCGGCGCAGGAGGAGCTGTTGACCGACGCCCTGCACGTGGGTGCGCAGTGGGAGCTGGAGCGCCGCATCGCCAGCGCCGAGTCGGTCTCGCTGGAGCTGTTCCGCACTGCCCTGAAGCTCGCCGGTCATCGCGGGCTGCTGACAGCCTCGACCCAGGAAGGTGGGGGCCTCGCCGAGCGGCGGCGGGCGTTCCTCGTGGAGGTGAGTGGCGTCGTCCGGCAGCTGGAGGACATCGCCGAGCTGGCAGGCGCCGCGGAGGGCATGCGCGCGAAGGAGAGCCGTGGACCTGCGTGAACACCTGGAGGCGATCGCCGCCGGGCCGTCCGGGCCCGAGGTAGGCGCGTTCTTCGACCTGGACGGCACCCTGGTCGCCGGGTTCACCGCCAACGCGTTCTTCAAGGACGGGGTGCGGCGGGGCGACATCGGACTGCGCGCCGCGGTGCAGACGGTCGCCGCCGCTGTCGACGGCACCTACCTCGGGGGCGATCCGCTCAAGGTGGGCGACCTGGCGTTCGCGGCGCTCGCGGGCCAGACCGAGGACACCTTCGCCGACCTCGGTGAGCGGCTGTTCGCTCAGAAGATCGCCGGGACGATCCGGCGCGAGGCCCGCGAGCTGGTCCGCGCCCACCAGCGGATGGGGCACACCCTGGTGGTCTCATCGGCGGCCACCGAGTACCAGATCCGGCCGGTGGCAAGAGATCTCGGCATCGAGCACCTGGTCTGCACCCGGCTCGAGGTACGCGAAGGCTTGTTCACCGGCAAGACCAGGGGCCGCATGCTCTGGGGCCCGGGCAAGGCACGCGGGGTACGTGCCTTCGCCCGCTCGCACGGCGTCGACCTGTTGCGCAGCCACGGCTACGGGAACGGCGTGGAGGACATCGATTTCCTCGCCACCGTGGGTCGCCCGGTGGCACTGAGCCCGGACGTGGGGCTGCGCGACGCCGCGGGCCGGTTCGGCTGGCCTGTGCTTGACCTGCGCGACCCGCCGGGAGGCGACCTGGTGTCGTTGGCGCGTACCGCGCTGGCGCTTGGTGGCATGAACATCGGCGCGATGACCGGGGCGGCGCTCGGTGTGGTGACCGGCAGCCGGCGCCGCGGCATCAACACGGGTATCGCGCTGGCCTGCGACAGCGGGCTGCGCCTGGCCGGGGTTCGGTTGCAGGTCACCGGTTCACACCATCTGGACGGCGTCCGCCCGGCGATCGTCGTGGCCAACCACCAGAGCGCGATCGACCCGGTCGTGGTGGCGTCGTTGCTGCGGGGGGACTTCACCGTGGTGGCGAAGAAGGAGGCCCGGTACGACCCGCGGGCGATCCTCGGCTCGGTGCTGCTCGACCCGGCCTACATCGACCGGAGCAACTCCGAGCAGGCCCGGGCCACGTTGGCCACGCTCGCCGAGCGGATCCGTGGCGGGACCTCGCTGTTGATCTTCCCCGAGGGTACCCGGGCGCCGACGCCGGTGCTGGGACGGTTCCGCAAAGGGGCGTTCCATCTGGCGATTCAGGCGGGGGTGCCGGTGGTGGGCGTGGTGCTGCGCAACGCCGGCGAGATCCTGCCCCGCCATGCCAAGGTCATCCGGCCCGGAGTGGTCGAGGTGTGCGTGCTTCCGCCGGTGCATCACTGGAGACTGGAGACGCTGGACGACCAGGTCGCCGCGCTGCATCGCGCGTTCGAGCGCACCATGGCCGACTGGCCGCAGAACGAGAGGGATCGGTGAGGGCAGATGCAACCACGGATGACCGTGCTCGGCGGCGGGTCGTGGGGCAGCGCAGTCGCGTCGATCGCGGCGCAACGCGCCCATGCTCACGGGTTCGAGGGCACGGCCTGGTGATGGTCGACCCGAACGACACCCCACTGGACGACGCTGCGCAGGCCCGCAATCGCGCTGCCTGGGCAGCGGCAGGACAGTGGGGCCGCGCCGAGCGGATGAACGAGCTCGAGACCACGATGTGGCGCTCGGAGCGGCACCCGCAGCACTCCTCGACGATCTGCAGCCTGCTGCTGCTCGACTGCGTGCCCGGCTGGGACCGGCTGGTGTCGGCACACGAATGGGCCACGTCGCTGGTGCCGCGCTCCCGACAGCGGGTGGTCGAGCCGTTGCTGCCCACCGGGCCGCCCGCCTGGGCTGCCGATGCCCACTTCGCGCTCGCCTACCACCTGCGCCGGGTCGAGCTGGGGTCGCGCAACACGATGGCCGATCTGTTGGAACTCGTTCAGTCCCTCGCGATCACACCGTTCGATCGCACCCGGCCGCTGTGGGAGGCCACCCTCATCGAGGGCCTGGTCGGGGAGGGCGACGGGGAGGGCGAGGGGGTCCGGGCCGCGTACTTCCTCAAGCTGCACCACTCGCTGACCGACGGGCTGGGCGCCGTCCAGCTGTTGTCGACCGTGCAGAGCCGCACTCGCAAGCACACCAAACACAAACCCATTGCTCCACAACCGGTCCCATCCACCGAACCGGTCGAGCCGGACCGGCTCGGGTTGACCGTGCACGGCGCAATGGAGTCGGTGCGCCACACACCGAGCGTCGTGGGCAACCTTGTCTCAGCCGGACGCCGCGTGGTCACCGACCCGCTGGGCGCGGTGAGCGACGGGGTGCGCTTCGGGGCGTCGCTACGCCGGGTGCTCTCGCCGCCCGCGGCGGAGCCGTCGCCTCTGCTACGCAACCGCGACGGGCGGCGTTGGCTGCTGCGAACCCTGGAGTGCCCGCTGGCGGATCTACGCGCGGCCGGTAAGTCCGCCGGGAGTTCGGTGAACGACGCCTACCTGGCGGCGCTCCTCGGCGGGCTTCGGCGCTATCACGAGCACCACGGCGTCGAGATCGAGGAGATCCCGATCACGGTGCCGGTGTCGCTGCGGCGGGCCGACGACCCGTTGGGCGGCAACCGGTTCGCGGGCGCGATGCTGGCGGCGCCGATCGGCATCGCCGACCCGGCGGAGCGGGTCGCCGCACTGCGCGGCGCCATCCTGTCGCAGCTCAACGAACCGGCGCTGGACTCGTTCTCGATGCTGACGCCGGTGGTGAACCGGCTGCCCTCAGCCGTGGGCGCCGCCGTGATCGAGCTCGGTGCGCGCACCGACCTGTCCGCGTCGAACGTTCCGGGGCTGACCGAGCGGGTCTACCTGGCCGGGGCCGAGGTGCTGCGGGTCTACCCGTTCGGCCCGCTGCCCGGGGTGGCGATGATGGCGGCGATGCTGTCGCACGTCGGCATCTGCTGCATCGGGCTCACCGTCGACGCAGCCGCCGTGCCCGACGACGACGTGCTGATGAGATGCATGGAGGCGGGTCTGGCCGAAGTGCTGGCGCTCGCCGTCCGGTAGTTCTCAGTCTTCGATAGCCCCGGCATGAAGGCGATCAGTCCGGCCGAGGTGCTCCGAGCCCGAACAGCCAGTGCCTTCCGTCAAGAGGACATCCGGGCGGTTCTTCGCCGACGCTTCGCCGCCTCACGGTCGCGGCGTTCGGCACCGTCATGTGCCTCGAACCGGCCATCGCGGCGATGATCGGGCTGGTCCTTCTGGCCCAGGTACCGACCGTAGGCGTTGTCGCCGGCATCGCATGCGTCGTCCTCGCCGGGGCCGGCACCCAAAGGACCGGCGCGCGGTAGCGCGGGGCACAGCGCGACGGCACGGTGGAAGGCGCATCGTGGATCTGCGGTGGCTGCGGACGGCGCGAGCCGGCGCTGTGTGGTTCCCCCGAATCGTGGAGGGTTCGGGGAACCACATAGCAGTAGCAGCAGCAGCCCGCGCCCGCATCAGGGGTTCGGCACCCACCTGCCGCTGCAACCCGCGCCCTCGCCCTGACCGCACCGAGGACCCGCGGCTTCGCGAGGCTGGCGACGGGACGAACTGGGTCCCGCACAGGAAGTCAGGCATCGCCTCGGCTTCGACAGGTGACGTTCACGGTCGTCTGGGAACCCGCCGCCGTCGATCTCGCTACCAGCTTCCCTATGGCACGTGTATGGCCCGGGTTCGCGCCGATGCTCGACGACGCCGAGCACCTCCCGTCGACCACGCGTCGTTCGCCGGCGTGCGGAAACGCCGCTGGATCCCTCGGCTGATGTTGCAGGGCGAACCTCGGGCACGACTCCGGCTCAAGCGGTGGCCAGCCGATCGGGCTGCGCAGTGTCCTGCTCCAGTCGCCACCTGATCACCTCGGCCTGCCGCTGATCGAGGTCCGTGCCGGCGTACCGGCCATGGTTGCGGTCTCCGACGATGCGGCCGTCGACCATGTACAGCACCCGATCGGTGCGGGCGGCCACCCAGGGGTCGTGGGTGACCAGCATGACCGTCGTGCCGTCGGCGTTGAGCTCACCGAGGATGTCCATGATCTCGGAGGCTGCGGTCGAGTCCACCGCGCCGGTCGGTTCGTCGCCGAACAGGATCGTCGGGTGGTTGATCAGGGCCCGACAGATCCCGACGCGCTGCAGCTGACCGCCGGAGGCTTCGGAGACGTCCCGATCCGCCAGCTGGGCCACCCCGGTGCGCTCCATCAGGGACATCGCGCGTTCGTTGAGCTCCTCCCGCCGGCCGAGCCCGGCCAGGTAGGCCGGCAGCACCACGTTGTCGAGCAGGCACAGGTTCTTGAGCAGATGCACGTGCTGGAAGATGAACCCCATGCTGGTCAACCGCAGTCGCGCCAGCTGCTTCTGGCTCAGCGCGGCCAGGTCCTGCCCGGCGAACTGGACGTGGCCGGAGGTCATCGTGTCCATGCCGCTGATGTTGTAGAGCAGGGTCGACTTGCCCGACCCGGAGGGACCCATCACCGAGACGAACTCGCCGGCGCCGACCTGCAGGTCGACCCCGTGCAGGACGGTTTGACCGTCGAAGGCCTTGGTTAGTCCCTGCGCTTCGATGATGGTGGTTGCGGTGGTCATCATGGCCCCTATTCGGTGGCGAGGGCGGAGATACTGGCATTGCCGGTCAAACGGGAGCTGGCCGCTGTGGCGACGGCGACGGAGCCGAGAAGAGCTGCCGGCAGGGCCAGATACGCCAGCAGCCAGTTCACGGCGAAGTCGATCCGGCTCGTGCCCTGGCCGAGCGACTCGAATCCGCCGAACAACCCCTCGAACATGAGGTTGAACAGAGCTTCGCCCAGCGTGTTCGCGGCCACTGTGCCGACGATCACGCCCAGCACGAGCACCAGCAGGATCCGGGTGAGGTACTGGCCGCGCAGCCCGGCATCGTCGGCGCCGACGGCCCGCTGGATGGCGATCTGGCCAGCGTCGCGGGCGACCAGCATCCGGGTGAACAGCGCGGTGATCAGCACCGCGAGCGCAACCGCCACGACTGCTGAGACGAGGGCGGTCACCATGATCTGTTCAGCGATCGGGCCGAGGGTCTGGACTCGCCACTGCTCGATGTCGGCGACCTTGGCCGGAGCGAGTGCTTCGGTGTACTCCTGCACCTTCTCGGTGGCCGCCACCTCGGGGGCCAGCTCGACGGCGATCATGTACCACATCACGTCGCCCCCATCGGCGGGCAGGACCGACTTGGCGGTCTTCCCGCCATTGGTGATGTCCTGATAGCTGCCGACGATGCGCAGGTCGCGGACCTGCCCGCCGACCTCGACCGGCAGGGTCTCGCCCACATCGCGTCCTGCTTGGTTCAGGGCGAGCAGCGATAGCGAGATCTCGGACGCCGTCGTCGGGGCGCGGCCGTCGGCGTATGTCAACGGCAGCCGGGTGTGGTCACCGTTCTCGACGTAGAGACTGACGGTGTTGCCGTCGCTGTCGACGGTGGCGTTCCGGGTGGTCACCATCGGTGCGATCGTCGCCGCGTCCGGGTCTGCGCTGAGCCGTTCGACGGCCTGCGCGAACTGGGTCGGCGATGTGTCGTCGGCGTGGCGCAGGTCGATCCGCAGGTCGGCGTTCCCAGTGCCCATGTAGCTGATGAAGTTGGGCGCGCCGGTTGTGGTAGCGGAACTCATCGGCACGATCATGATGAATGTGCTGACCGCGAAGACGAAGAAGAGCAACAGGTAGGTCGGCCAACGGCCGAGCACGTCCATGATCCCGAGCCGCAGGTGCACCGGCATCCTCGACCGGTGCAGCCGCAGGCGTACCGCGCGGGACTGCCCTCCGGTCGCGCCGGCGCTGAGCGCGGTGACCGGGCTGATGCTGTTGAACCGACGGAGCAGCAGCCGCACGAAGAGCACCAGCACGACGAACACGGCGACGGCGGCCAGGAACGGGATGATCCAGTTCCAGATGCTCGGAACCGATCCCATGTAGCGGGTGATGTTCCGTGTAAGCAGGGGGGTCAGCGCCCACCCCCCGACCAGACCGAGTGTCGCTGCGATCGCGGCGAGCACGGCGTACTTGGTGAGGTAGATCCTCTTCACGTCGCGTGGCGCGACGCCGATCGCCTTGAGCACGCCGATCTCGCGGTAGTCCTGCTCGGCGGCGGTGAGGAAGGAGAAGCGCAGGCACAGCAGCCCCACCGCCAGCAACAGCGCCGACACCAGGATCACGACAGCGGCGACCATCCCGTCCCCGATCATGGTCAACAGCCGGAACGTCGCCGCGTCGACCATCTGGCCGGCTTTCGGCATGTCGGAGTCCTGGTAGGCCTTCCCGAGCGGGGCGATCTGGGTCCCCGGGTCACGAACCCAGAACTCCACCAAGTGTTCGACCTCGCCGGTGTGCGCGCGCACCTCGTGCAGATCCGCCGGCGAGACCGCGAGCCGTTTCGAGCTGGTGATGGCGGGGTTCATGATCGAGTCGCGGGAGAAGCCCGCAACCGTGAACTCTCTGACGAAGCCGTCCGCTGCGGTGATCGTGACTGGGTCACCAGCCGTGAGCCCGGCCTCGACCTCGTAGATCACCGGAAGCACGATCGTGCCGGGCGCAACCTCGATGATCGGCTGATTGTCCAGGTCCAGCAGCAGGTCGCGTTCACGGTTGGGCACCACTAGCGAGTTCTGCTGGATGTTCGTGGTCTGCGGCACGCCGTCGAAGAACAGGTTCGCCCCATCGATGCCCAGGAGCAACTGCGCCTGATGGTGGGCGACCTCGGGTCGTTCGGCCGCCCAGCGGTCCACCTCCCGCTGGTCGTAGGCACCCGCATGGAGTTGCACCAGGTGCGGCGCCTCGGCCTGGGCCATCAACCTGCTCGACGCGCCGGTGAGGCGGACCAGGGTTCCTGCGCTCGCGGTGGCCAGGACCACCGAAATCATCATCAGCACGAGCAAGATCAGCGTGATGCTGCGGTTCCGGGTGAAGTCCCGCGCGATCATGCTCGCGTACATGGCAGCTTCCTCCGGCGGGCTTCATCGTCGATTCGACCTGGACTTCGACGTTATGGACAGGCCTCGATCACCGGAACGGCCGTCGGAAGGAACGGCACTCCTCCGAACGGATGAGTGGCGACAGCTCGGTGCGGTGTCAGGTGTCGCGGAGCAGGTCCTCGTAGCCAACCTCGCCACGATGGATAAGACCGACCTCGTAGGCCAGCACGACGGCCTGGACACGGCTGCGGAGGTTGAGCTTGGCGAGCATGTTGCTGACGTGGGACTTGATCGTCGTCTCCCCAAGAAACATCGCAGTCGCGACCTGGGCGTTCGACAGCCCCCGCGCCAGCAGGCCGAGGACCTCTCGCTCACGGTCGCTCAGTTGCTCCAGGACGGCGGGATCGACGCCGCCGGCAGGCTCCTCGGGGGTGCGCAGGGCGTAGTCGATCAGCGATCTCGTCACCGCCGGCGCGACGAGCGCGTCACCTCGGACCACGGTGTGGATGGCGGCGATGAGCGCCGCTGGCTCGACGTCCTTCAGCAGGAAGCCCGCGGCACCCGCACGCAGGGCCCCGACGACGTACTCGTCGAGGTCGAAGGTGGTGACGACCAGCACCCGGACGTCGGGGCACCGGGCGGCGATCGCCTGCGTCGCGGCAATCCCGTCCATCACCGGCATCCGTATGTCCATGAGCACGACGTCCGGTCGCAGGTCGACAGCTGCCTCGACTGCTGCGGCTCCATGGGCGACCTCGCCGACGACTTCGAGGTCGTCCTCGCTGTCTATGATCATGCGGAAGCCCATGCGCACGACCGCCTGGTCGTCGGCGAGCACGACCTGGATCATGATCGAGCCGCGGAGACGTCCAGCGCCCCCGAACCCTGGGTGGGCGATACGCCAAGGCCGAGCGTGACCTCGAGCCGGCAGCCCCCGCGCGGACTCGGCTGCAACGATGACGCACCGCCGTGGAGGGCCGCCCGCTCCGCCACGCCGGCGAGCCCGTGCCCACCCTTGCCGTCCCGCGGTCCCAGACCTCGACCGTTGTCGTCCACCTGGACGTGCATCCGATCCGGCGCGGACCAGATCTGCACCCAGACGCGGTCGCCGGCGCCGTGGCGCAGCGCGTTGGTGAGCCCTTCCTGGACGATGCGGTAGGTGTTGAGGCCGAGCGCTGGGGCGACCGGACCGGCAGGGTCATCGATCTCGGCGTCGACGATCAGGCCGGTGCGGCGGAAGGCGTCCAGGAGCGCGGGGATCTCGTCGAAACCCGGCTGCGGCGCGAGTTGATCCGGGTCCGTGTCGGCATTCTCCCCGCGGAGCGCCCCCACCAGCGACCCCATGGCCGTCAGCGCCTCTGTACCGGCCTCGGCCACGTACGACAGGGCGTCGCTGGCGGCCTGAGGATCGCGGGCAGCGACGTGACGGCCTGCTCGGGCGCGGACGGTCATCGCGCTGACGTGATGGGCCACCACGTCGTGGAGCTCGCGCGCGATGCGGAACCGCTCGGCCTCCACCGCATGGGCGGCAGCCACCTCCCGGAGCTCCACGAGTTCGGCGTTGCGGGCCTCGAGCTCCGCCGTCGTCTCGCGGGCGCGGCGGACCGCGCGCCCGAACACCACCGGCAGCACCGAGGTGGCGGCGATGAGGATGAGGTCACCCGCGATGTCGTCCAGTGCCAGAGAGGGCCAGTACTGGAGGAAGCCCACCGTCAGCGCGAGTGCCGATCCCGCCATGACGGGAGCCGGCCGGGCACGCCGCTCGTAGGCGGCCAGCGTGTAGCCGGCGATGGCGAGGAACTCAATGCCTGTCGTCGCCACCGCAGCGGTCCCCAGCGCCGCGAGGTAGGTCGCCAGCGGCCACTTTCGTCGGATCGTCAGGGCGAGGCCCATGACGATGACGACCGCGATCGCGCGGGTCACCGAGCCCCCGGGTCCGTAGCGCTGCTGGGCGATGAGGAACACGGCCACCAGCAGCGCAGCGCCCACGGCGTCGCGCAGCATCTCCGGGCGCTGTTTCCAGTGCCTCATCTACCGACCCTAGCTCTCTAGGAAGTCGGCCGATACTCCCGAACAGCACGAGGACCTCTGCGCCGGTCCTCCCTGCCAGCCATCGAGGAGGAGCGCGTCGGCCGCCCGTTGACGACGCGTGCGCGCGCAGGCGGCCGAGTCCTTGCGCACTTCACCGACGTGCCGGACGAGCAAAGGATCGCTGCGGCGCCGGTTCGTTGAGAGACAACGTGTTCGTCGTCCGCCTCCTTGAGTAGTCGATGATCGGTGATGGAGCGGCAGCGAGGTTGGGCGGCCGGCCATGCTTCCCTTTCACCGGTGATGGCTACGGGCAGGTCTTGCGGTAGTCGAGGCCTGCGATGTAGGTCGCCCACTCGTTCTCGCTGAGGCCACGGCCGAGCTGGGCGCAGGCCTGTTCGACTGCGGACCCGCGGGGGTAGCGCGCCAGCTCAGCGCTTTTCCACAGGATGACGGTGCCGTCGGTGGCGGCGGTGGCCAGGGTGCGCCCGTCGGGGGTGAACGCCACCGAGTACACCGGGCCGGTGTGCCCGGCGAGGGGCTGGCCGATGCGGGCTGGGGTAGCTGGGTCGGCCAGGTCCCACAGGAAGACCGTCCCGTCGCCGCCGGCCGTGGCCAGGGTGTACCCGTCGGGGGCGAGCGCCACCGAGTACACGGGACCGGTGTGGCCGGTGAGGGGTCGGCCGATGCGAACCGGGTTGGCGAGGGTGGTGAGGTCCCACAGGATCACGGTGCGGTCCCAGCTGGCCGTGGCCAGGGTGTGCCCATCGGGGGCGAACGCCACCGACGGCACGGTCCCGGTGTGGCCGGTGAGCGGCTGGCCGATGCGGGTGGGCGTGGCTGGGTCGGACAGGTCCCACAGGATCACCGTCTGGTCGTGACCGGCGGTGGCGAGGGTATTCCCGTTGCGGGAGAACACCACCGAGTACACGGTTCCGGTGTGGCCGGTAAGGGACTGGCCGATGCGGACCGGGTTGACGGGGTCGTCCAGGTCCCACAGGATCACGGTCCGGTCCTCGCCGGCGGTGGCCAGGGTGTGCCCATCCGGCGAGTACGCCACCGAGTGAACTGCGCCGGTGTGGCCGGCAATGGGCCGGCCGATGCGGACCGGGTTGACGGGGTCGGACAGGTCCCACAGGATCACGGTCCGATCGGCGCTGCCGGTGGCCAGGGTGTGCCCATCGGGCGAGTACGCCACCGAGTACACGGGGGCGGTGTGGCTGGTGAGGGGCCGGCCGACGCGGGCGAGAGGGGCGGGGGTGGTGAGGTCCCAGAGGATCACGGTCCGGTCAGCGCTGGCGGTGGCCAGAGTGTGTCCGTCGGGCGAGAACGCCACCGAGTACACGGTGTCGGTGTGCCCGGTCATGCTGGTGCTGCGCACGTACGGGGCATCGAGCGAACTCCACAGCCACGTCTCAGCCTCGGGAGTGGGGTGCAGGTCGTAGGCGGCGACGCCGAGTGCCAGCGCCAGCCGGGTGTCCGTGTCACCGACTGCCTGCGCCTGGGCCATCAGCTCACGCGCCACCGCCACCTGACGTTGTGCGCGTGCCTGGCTCCAGAGAAGGGTCGCAATGCCGGCGATGGCGATCGCCGCAATAACGGCCGCGGTGAGCCGGGCGCGGCGGCGTCGGTCGCGGCGTGCCTCGACGGCGTCGTGGAGGGGTTTCCAGGCGGTGATCAGGGATTCGTGGGCCAGGCGCACGGTGCCGGGGCTCTCGGGGTCGGCGTGGTCGTGACGAACTGCCACCGGGCCGGTGCCGGCTCTGGTTCGGCCGGCGGCGGTGACGTCGATGGTCGTGTCCGTCTCGGTCGTGCTGGGGGATCGGCCGGTGAGGAGGCAGCGGTCGCGGAAGCAGCGGAGATGGTCGAGGACGTGCCCGGGCAGGCCGGCTGTGGTGATGGTGCGGGCGGTCAGGTGGTTGTCGGTATCGATGACGACGAGGCGGCACAGGTCGTTGAGGACCTCGTCACGGGACCGCCCTGTCGTCCGCTGGGCGGCGTCCAGGGCGGCCCGAGCCTGGTCCCCGAGCGCGCCGCGGACGCCGCCGATGCGGTGGTAGTCCTCCAGGGTCAGGCGTGCACCACGCTCGGCGTTGTCGGTGAGGCGTTGGAGGGCGAACGCCAGCAGCGGCAGGGCCTGCCCGCTCCCCGTGTCACGGACCATCTGCTCGATCAGGTCGTCATCCAGGCGGAGGTCCGCGAGCTCTGCGGGCTCGCGGATGACCTCGCCCAGGCGCGCCTGTCCGAGGGGGGTGAGCGGGTAGGTCGCGAACGGCGCCAGATCGGCGAGGGCGTCGTCTGCGGCGACGGCGTCGAGGAACTCGGTGCGCAGCGCCCCGACCAGGCCCACGGTGCCCGGCACAACGGGGTGGAGCAGGTCCACGAACTCGGCCCGCCGCTGTGGCGGCGTGGTGATGAGGAGTTGTTCGAACTGGTCGACCACGATCAACAGGCGGTGACGGTGGGCCGGGTCCGGGGCGGCGGCGAGCAGGTCCCCGACCACGGCCGGCAACCCGTCACCGCGCAGACGGTGCAGAACGCTGGGGGCCGACCAGTCGAGGCCGAGCCGGACGCCGGCCCGGGCCAGGCCGACGGCGAGCTGGGTGACCGGGTCGGTCTCGGGCCGGAACGCCGGCACGGTCCACCAATCGCCCTGGGCGGTGATCCGGGGGATGAGCCCGGCCCGGACCAGGGAGGACTTGCCGCACCCGGACGGCCCGACGACCAGCAGCATCCCGTCGGGATCAGGCCGGATGACGGCCCGGGTCAACGCGCGGATCTCGCCGTCACGGCCGAAGAACACCTTCTGCCGGTTCATGTCGAAGGCATCCAGGCCGGGAAACGGCGACTCCCCGCCGGGCCGGCCCCGCTCACCGGCCGCGGTCACGAAGGCCAACGCGCCCAGCAGCCACAGCGGCGCCCCGTCCGCGTCATCGTCGGCGTCCGGTGGCAGGGGCAGGTGCTCCACCGCCCTCAACAACGGGTGGCGCTCCCCGCTGTCGGCGAGGAGGGGCAGGATCAGGACGCCACGGCTGAGCGCAGCGCAGATCTCGCCCGAGCAGTACTCCGAGGCCCGGTAGGCCTCGGTGACCACACACACCAGGGCATCCGCCCGGCGCAGCCGTTCCCACAACCGGTCCCGCCACTCACCCCCGGCCGGGACCCCATCGACCGGGTCGGCGTCCAGCAGCACCTCATGCCCCGCCCCCACCAGCCACCGGTGGACCCGGGCCGCCAGCTCCGTGTCCTGGCGGGAATGGCTCACGACCACCAGCGCCACCGGACCACCTTCCCAGAACAGCGGCCCCGTTCCCTCTAGAGACCACGGAGCAGGAGCTGACCGTGAAGAACGGCGGGAAACGACAGCGGTCGGCACGACCCCGAGACATGAGTCCTGAAGCAGGCCCACGAACCGCGGTCTCCTCGAGCAGGAGGAGTTCACGCTGCATAGAGGGTGAGCCAGCTCGTCGGCCAGGTCCTCGATCTCCCAGCCGAGGAGCCGGGCCGGTGACTGGACTGTCGGTCGCGGCACGCCGTCATGGTCGGACCCTCACCGGACGCCGAGCGGAGAGGATTGAGGTGCGGGAGGCGGTGTCGAGCTCTCGGCGGAAGGCTACGTGCCGCGGGTACGCGGCCCGGACGCCGCCGAGGAAGGCCTGCGCCTGGGAGCTCTTGTCCATCGCGACGAGGGCTTCGGCGTGGGCGTAGGCCAGTCCGGCCGCGCGGGCGTAGGCGCTGCGGTGCTTGTCGGAGACGATGGCATCGATGCGGGCGTGGACGACGGTCGCGGCGATGCAGATCCATCGGTCGCGGTCTGCGGGGCTGCCTGGGCGGTCCAGGATCACCTGGCCGAGAAGGGCCGCCAAGGACCCCTCGCCCGCTTGCGGGGGATCGGCGGTCAAGGACGGCTCGTCGTCAGCGGCGTCCCAGACGTGCCCGCGGTAGGTGGCGTCCGGGTCCTCATCGAGTGCAGCGAAGGCCCGGCCGAGGTGGCCCTGGTCCGGTTCGGGTGGTGTACCGGTGGCCGCGGCCCACAGGAAGGGCAGGACGACCGGTCCGGGGTGAGAGGAACGGCGCCACCCCAGGGCAGCCGACTGGGTCAGCGCCGTGATCGCCCCGTCGAGGCGACCCGCCAGCAGCATCAGCTCGCAGCTGAGCCGGTCCGTCGCCGCAACGTCGTCGGCCTCGGCGTCGAGGGTCGCGTGCGCCACGCCGGCGGCGAGGCCGCTGCCTGCCATGGCGAGGAGCCGGCGCCGGCTGGGTTCGGCTCGCCAGGCCCGCCGCCGTGCCCGCACCGCCGCGGCGGTGTCTCCCAGCTGGGTGGTGAGGTCGGCGAGCCGGTCCGCGATCGCTGCGAGGTGCCGCGGGTCCCCGCCCAGCAGGTCGAGAGCTTCGCGGGCAGCCGCGGCGGCCTCGTCCGGGCGGCTTGCCGTGGTGAGGGCGTCGATCCGGGCCAGGGCGACCCCGCCCTGGTGCGGGCCAGGTCGGCGGGCCAGGTCGGCGAGGGCCTCGACGCCACCCTGGCGAAGGGCCGCCTCGGTGAGCAGCCGGACCCGGGTTTCCGGTGACGGCTGTGAGGTCTCGGTGAGCAGCCGGTCGATCCACCCGGGCAGGAAGGACACCAGGTCGGGCAGACCCTCCTGCCGGGTGGTGGCGATGTCGTCCAGGGCCGGCTCCTTGGTGCTCCACGGCAAGGTCAGGTAGGCCTGGTGAACCGCGGCGGCCCGGTCCTGGGGCGCAGTGGTCTCGTAGACGGCGCGCAGGTACCGGGCCATCGTCTCTGCGGTGTCGGTGGTCTCCAGCCGCCAGATCTCGAGCGACGACCAGGTGTGGTCGCCGACCGGACCGAAGAGCGCCAGGAGCCGGGCGTAGGCCTCGCGGGCAACGTCGAGTCGACCGCTGACGAACATCTCGCCGGTTGCCGCGAACAGGGCGTCCGCCTCCGGCACCCACGACGGGTCGGGATCCTCGTCGTACCAGCCGTCGTGGTAGCCGTCGGCCGCCCAGCCCTCGGCGTCGTCCTGGTCGCCATCGGCGAGGAGTGCCGCGAACTCGTCGATGTCGGCGAGCAGCGACGTCTCAGGCTGCCCGTCAGCCGTGGGTAGTCGGCCGCCGGGATCGGGAAAGACGTCCAGGAACCGCTGACGTTCCCCGACCGGCAGGTGTTCGGCGTGCGCGACGAGCACCGAGCGGAGATCCTCGCGGGACAGCGCGTCCAGCCTGGTGTGCAGCGCCGTGAGGAACCGACCGAGCGAGAGCCCGGCTGTGAGTCGGCTGCTTGCCATGTCCTCAATCCTGTCGAGTCGATCCCTGTCGAAGTTGTCCTAGGGACCATTCAAGCGCCCGGTCCCGACAACCGGTGCGGGCTCACCTGCCGTCGGGCGTTGGACATCCTGCGGCCCAGGCGCGAAGGATCGGGGGACAACGTGGCCGGCCGTGGTCGGGCCGGCCCGCTCGACGCTCGGGAGGCAGACGGTGACGGAGAGCCCGGGGAGCACCGCGACGGTGCACGTGTTACGGGTGACCTTGCGCGATGTGCGTCCTGCGGTGTGGCGTCGTCTCGAAGTGCCGTCGGCGATCACCTTGGGACAGCTGCACCCCGTGCTGCAGGCGGCGTTCGACTGGCGCGACGACCACCTCCACGACTTCGATGTGCGCGGCGTCCGGTACCAGCAGGTGGACCCGGACCTGTTCCGGCCGCCGTTGTTCGGCAACCCCCCGGGCGACGAGGACATCACGGTGCTGGCTCGGGTCGCGCCGCGACCGGGTGACGTCCTGGACTACACCTACGACTTCGGCGACGACTGGCAGCACCGGCTGGAAGTCGAGAGCGCCGGCCCGGCACGTCCCGACGTCCAGTACCCGGTGTGCACCGCCGGCTCGGGGTTGGCCCCGGAAGAGGACACCGGAAGGGTCAGACGCGGTCAGTTCAGCGATCAGACCCAGCAGCGGGTCAACGCCGAGCTGCGCCGGATCGGGGCCGTTCACGGACGCGACCTGCCGGTCACGGACGTCGGCGTCGATCCGCACTTCGCCGGTCTCTTCCCCGACCTGAGCCAGGACTCCACGGGAGAGTGCCCCTGCGGGTGCGGCGAGACTGTGACCGGATCGGCGCAACCGGCTCTGCCCATGCTGCGCCCCGCGCCGGAGGACGAGCTCGCCGCCCTGGCGGCGGCGTCACCCATGGTGCGGCGGGCGGTGGCGCTGGCCACGTGGATCGGCCCCGGGCGCAGCCTGACCCCCAGCCACCTGCTGCGGCCCGCGGACGCCGTCCGAGCCGTCGACGACCTGGGCCTGGCCGAGGTCCTGCTGCCCCGAGCGGATCGGGACGACGCGGCGGGGTCCGTCGACGATGCCGACGACGAACCTCGCGGGAGCGGGCGACGTCCGGCGGATACCGCGGATCACGGGTCCGGGCAGCAGGTCCTCGATCTCTTCGCCGATGCCGATCAGCCGCCGGTCGAGCCGCTGGTGCCGAGCCGCGGCGGCGATCGCCGCGTTCGCAGCGCGAAGGACCTGCCGTGCCTGCACCCGTTGTGGGTGGGCTGCCTGGCGGCCGGACTCATCGAGGTCCGCGGCCCGAAGGCCTACCCCGGGCCCGGTCTGGCCCTCTGGCAGGGGTCGGCGCCCCCGGCCGCGCAGATCGAGGCCTGGTGCGCCCTGCTAGGCGGCCACCTTCGGGCCTGGGACGACGCCGCGCGGGCACGGCGCGACCAGGCGTCGCGGGTCAGCCGTCAGGTGCTGAAGCTGGGTATCCCGCTGCTCTACGCCCTGGGCGACGAGTCGGTCCCGGTCGGGGCGATGTCCCTGGCGTTCGCCGACCAGGACGAGCTCGAGAACCCCTTCGCTCTGCCGATGCTGCTTCGGCTGCCCGCCATGTTCGCCCAGCTGAGCCGAGTGATCGAGGACTGGCTGGTGGCCGGCGTCGTCGAGCAGGTCGCCTTCGCGGCTGAGGACGCCCAGGGGCTCGCCGCCCGGGTGGCCGAGGTGCGGGCCGAGGTCGAGAAGCAGTTCGTCACGACGGCGGCGGGTTCAGCCGGTTCGGAACACCAGGCGGAGCTCGAGGCCGCGCTGACGGCGGTGGTCGAGGCCGTGACGGAGGGTCCGGCCGTGCGGTTGACGCCGCTGGGCGGGTACGGGCTGGCGCGGGTGCTGAGCGCCCACGGCTGGCGGGTGCCGCGCGTCGGCGACTGCGTCGATGCCGACCCCGGGGAGCTGCTGGACCGCTTGGCGGCCTACCTGCCGCGCGACGCCGAGGAGGAGGCCGCCCGGTGGGTGGACGCCCGCGGTACGGGCTGGGCACGGGCGCTGGAGCAGGTGATGTGGTCGGCCGCCGTGGCGAGCGAGGAGGGGCCCGAGCGCCGCGGCGTCCTGCCGATGGTGCTGCGCGCGCCGGGGCCACGCGTGGCTCCCGTGCTGGGCGCCGGCGCCGGCGATCCGTGGCTGGCGCCGGTGCTGGCGATCACCCGGTACCAGATGGGCCTGGGCGAGGAGCCCACTGTTGCCCAGCTGCTCTGGCTCACCGTCGACGGGCTGAGCGTGACCCTCAAGGACCCCGACGCCTTCGCCGAGGAGGTGCCGGACTCACCGCTGGCGGAGCTGCTGGCCCAGCCCTCCGGGCTCGCCGACCTCGCCGGCCTGAACCACCCGCACGGCCGGGAGGTGCTCCAGGCGGCCTCGCAGCTGCTGGGCGATCCGGACCTGAGACGCGAGGTGCGCAGGGCACTCGCCGGGCGCAGTGGCAACCCCGCGCTGCGCGTGGTCGCGCGACGTCCGGCGCGGAGCGGGTCCGGGCGCGGTCAGGGCAGCAGGGGACGGCGCGGCGGCCGCTGACCGTGCGGCTCGAACCGATCGCGGCGCGCCTGCGATCCGGTGCCGGGTGGGCTGCGACCGCTCGCGACCGTGACGGCTTCGGTGCTCAGGCCTCCTCGAGCCGGAAGCCGATCTTCAGGCAGACCTGGACGTGCGCCATCTCCCCATCGGCGAGGTGCCCGCGGATCTGCGTCACCTCGAACCAGTCGAGGTTGCGCGTCGTGTTCGCGGCCCGCCTGATCGCCCCGCGGATCGCGTCGTCGACCCCCTCCTGGGATGAGCCGACGACCTCGATCACCCGGTACACGTGGTCCTCGTCGGCCATGTCACTCCCTCGGTCGTCACCCTGTGGACAGCACGACCCTAACGCCGCACGACCGCCAGCTGAGCCGGGACGGCAGGCTTGCGGCCGGCCCAGTGCCGGGTCGTCACCCCCGGCCCGGTCGGCGCCGGCTCGGCAGTGGCGGTCAGACCGGGGAGGCCGGGGACGGTGGTCACATCGCTGGTGGTCGGTTCGGAGGTGGTCATGGCGCAAGGCTGCGACCGTTCGCTGAGAGCCGGCTTGGGCAACTCGCGAGATCCCCTGTGAGTCGCCGGTGCCGGGGCGGGCAGGCCAGGCTCATGCCGAGCACCTAGGCGGCGTTCAGCAACGTCACAGGTCGCCCTCCGAGCCTGGTTCGCATGACGACGTCACAGACCGACCTGCGTGCCCTGGGCGCACCGACGCCGCGCGACCCCGCCGCCGCCCAGCGCGCCGTCACAGCGTCCGATCCGCGCTGGACCCGCCCTGCATTCTGGGCGCTGCTGGTCGGCACCGCCGCGCTCTACCTGGTCAACCTCACCACGTCCGGGTACGCCAACGCCTTCTACTCCGCGGCGGTCCAGGCCGGCTCGACGAGCTGGGAGGCGTTCTTCTACGGGTCCCTGGACGCCGCGAACTCGATCACCGTCGACAAGCCCCCGGCGGCGCTATGGGTGATGGCGCTGTCGGTCCGCCTGTTCGGGCTGAGCTCCTTCGCCATCCTCGTCCCCGAGGTGCTCATGGGGGTGGCCACCGTCGGGGTCCTCTATGTCACCGTCAAGCGGGCGTTCGGCGCCCGGGCCGGCCTGCTCGCGGGACTGATCCTGGCGCTGACCCCGGTGGCGGCGCTGATGTTCCGGTTCAACAACCCGGACGCGTTGCTCACCCTGCTGATGACCGCGGCCGCGTGGGCGACCCTGCGCGCCATCGAGGTCTCCGCCGTCCGCGCCTCGGCCCGCTGGATGGCCCTGGCGGGAGTGTTCCTCGGGCTCGGCTTCCTCACCAAGTCGCTGCAGGTGATGCTGGTGGTCCCGGCCCTCGGGCTGGCCTACCTGGTCGCCGCCCGCGTCTCGCTCGGGCGGCGGGTCCTCGGCGGCCTGATCGGGATCGTCGCGATGGTGCTCACCGCCGGGTGGTGGGTGGCCGTCGTCGAGCTCGTCCCCGCCTCGGCCCGTCCCTACATCGGTGGCAGCCAGACCAACTCGTTCCTGGAGCTGACCTTCGGCTACAACGGCCTCGGCCGGCTGAGCGGGAACGAGACCGGCTCGGTCACCGGCGGCGGGGGCGGTCCGGGCGGTGCCGGGGCAGGCATGTGGGGCGAGACCGGCATCGGCCGGCTGTTCAACCAGACTTCGGGCGGCCAGATCTCCTGGCTGATCCCGGCCGCGCTGATCCTGCTCGTGGCCGGGCTGTGGCTGCGCCGGGGCACCCCGCGCACCGACCTGCGCCGGGCCGGCTACCTGGTCTGGGGCGGCTGGCTGCTCGTCACCGGCCTGACCTTCTCCTACATGGCCGGCATCTTCCACGACTACTACGACATCGCCCTGGCCCCGGCCGTTGCCGCCCTCGTGGCGATGGGTGGCGTCGACGCCTGGCAGCGCCGGGCGGGCTGGGGCGGCCGGACGGCGCTCGCCCTGGCCACCGCGGCCACCGCGGCCTGGGGCTACGTGCTGCTGACCCGGGTGTCGGAGCACTACGGCCCGCTGCGGCACATCGTCCTGGTGGTCGGCCTGGCCGCTGCGGCGCTGATGTACTTCGCCGACGAGCTGCGCGGCGCCGTGGCCACCGCCCTGGTGGGCGCCGCGGTCGCCGCCGGGCTGGCCGGTCCCGCCGCGTACACCGCGACCACCATCGCCACCGCGCAGACCGGCTCGATCGTCACTGCGGGCCCCGCGACCGGCTTCGGCCCGGGTGGCGGGGCCGGTCCCACCGGCGCCCGGCCCGGGCCGGCACCGGGTGCTGTCGGCCCGAACGCTCAGGGCCGGAACGGCTTCGGGGGGGCGGGTCAGCCTGGTGGCCAGCTCGGTGGCGGTGCGCCCGGCGGCGGGGCCGGGGGCCTGCTCGACGCCTCGACCCCCAGTGCCGAGGTGGTCGCCGCCCTGACCCAGGACGCCGACCGCTACACCTGGGTGGCCGCCGCCGTCGGCAGCCAGCGCGCGGCCGGCCTGCAGCTGGGCAGCCAGCTGCCGGTGATGGCGATCGGTGGGTTCAACGGCTCCGACCCGAGCCCGACCCTGGCGCAGTTCCAGGGCTATGTGGCCGCCGGCCGGATCCACTACTTCGCCGCCGGCGGCCTCGGCGGCGGGCAGCGGGCCAACGGCGGCTCCGACGCCTCATCCGAGATCACGGCCTGGGTGCAGGAGAACTTCACCGCGGTCAACATCGGCGAGCAGACGTTCTACGACCTCAGCCAGCCGGTGAGCGGCGGCGTCGTCGAGGCGGT
The DNA here is from genome assembly GCA_963724535.1 of uncultured Actinomycetota bacterium. GTDB lineage: Bacteria > Actinomycetota > Actinomycetes > Actinomycetales > Kineosporiaceae > JADJPO01. The sequence goes on along the minus strand of CAVRVD010000021.1, from coordinate 84,583 downwards.
GCAGGCATGAGCGCGCCGTCCGGACCTGTGCTGGACGTCGTGGTGCCGGTCTACAACGAGGCCGCGTCGCTGGCGGCGTGCGTCCACCGGCTGCACGCCCACCTCACCGCCACCTTCCCCTACCCGTTCCGGATCACCATCGCCGACAACTCCAGCGTCGACGCCACCCCCGTGGTGGCCTTGGCCCTGGCCGCCGAGCTCGACGAGGTGGCCGTGGTCCGCCTGGAGGCCAAGGGTCGGGGTCGGGCGCTCAAGCGGGCGTGGTCGGCCTCCGACGCACTGATCCTCGCGTACATGGACGTCGACCTGTCCACCGATCTCGACGCCCTGTGGCCGTTGGTCGCGCCGTTGATGTCCGGCCACTCGGACCTGGCCATCGGCACCCGCCTGCACCGGGACTCGCGGGTGATCCGCGGGCCGAAGCGGGAGTTCGTCTCGCGGGCCTACAACCTCGTCCTGCGGACCGTGCTCGGCGCCAGCTTCTCCGACGCCCAGTGCGGGTTCAAGGCGATCCGGGCGGACGTCGCGGCCGAGCTGCTGCCGCTGGTGCAGGACCCGTCGTGGTTCTTCGACACCGAGCTGCTCGTGCTCGCCCAGCGGGCGGGGCTGCGCATCCACGAGGTGCCGGTCGACTGGTTCGACGACCCCGACTCGGGGGTGGACGTCGTCCAGACCGCCCTGGACGACCTGCGCGGCGTGCAACGCCTGCTGCGCACCGTCGACCGCCTTCCGCTGGAGGACATCCGGACCCGGATGGGCCGGACCACCCCGGCCGCCGGGATGGGCCCGCAGGCCATCCGGTTCGGACTCGTCGGCGGCTTCACCACCGTGCTGCATCTCGGTGGCTTCGCCCTGCTCGTCGTGCTGCTGTCGACTCTGAGCCCGTTGTGGGCGAACACGATCGCGCTGTCGTTCGCCACCGTGGTGAACACCGGCATGAACCGGCGCTGGACCTTCGGGGTGCGCCGGCGCAGGGGGGCGCTGACGAACCAGTTGCAGGGGTTCGGCGTCTTCGCCCTCACCTGGTCGCTGACCGAGCTCGCCCTGGTCGCCCTGGGCTGGGTGTGGCCGGCCGCACCGACGCCGGCCCAGACCCTCGTGCTCGCGGCGGCGACGGCGATCTCGACCGTGGTGAAGTTCCTGCTGATGCGGCAGTGGATGTTCGCCGAGGACCGCGCGCCACTCGCGCCGAGCTCGCCGCAGGGTCTTCGGGCGCAGCAGCCGGGCAGCTGGAGTCGCCTGCATGTCGGCTGATCGCCGGTCGGCACCCGACCTGACGAGGCTGCCGCGAGCGCGTCGGGTTCCGAGGGGCCTGACCGAGGGCCGATGCACCGGTGCCGTCCGCGGGGCCTCTCGGTCACGGCTGTGGTTGGGCCACGCCACGGGACTGGATCGCCTGGGTGCGCGCCAGGGACGCCGTCAGGGCGCGCCGTTGCCCGCTCGGCGTCGCCGGGTCGGCCAGCGCCTGAACCACCGGCACCACCTGGTAGCCGGGGATCTGGCAGTACGTCGCGGTGTAGCCGACCCGGTCAACCCGCAGCGTGAACCGGCCCGCCTGATCGGCGGTGCCGGTCACGTGCGCGGTGATCAAGGACCCGTCCTGGGCGTGCGGCGGCAGCCCCCGCGCCGGTGACTGGTTCGACAGCAGGTTGCCCATGCCGTGGACGACGTATTCGCCGCCGATCCGCTGCACCGGCTGCTGCACGTGCGCGTGGCCACCGAGGATCAGGTCGACGTCCGGGGAGGCGAGCAGCGCGCGAGCCTGCGCGACCTGCTGGGCGGTCGGCGTCACCTGGTACTCGGCCCCCCAGTGCATCGACACGATGACGAGCTGCGCTCCGGCGGACCTGGCCCGGTGGGCGGCGGCAAGGATGGTCGGCACCGAGGCCACTGCGACCGACCATGGCTGCCGGCTCGGGACCGGGATCCCGTTCGTGCCGTCGGTGTAGGACAGGTGAGCGATGCGGACGCCCTGCACGGTGTACATCGCCGGCTGGTTCGCCTCGCGGGCGGTCCGGGCGGTGCCGACGTGCTGCAGCCCGCTGCGGTCCAGCACGTTCAGCGTGGACACCACCCCGTCGAACCCCCTGTCCAGGGAGTGGTTCGACGCCGTGGAGCAGCCGTCGTAGCCGGCCCAACGGTAGGCGTCGGCGATCTGCCGGGGGCTGTTGAAGGAGGGGTAGCCCGTCAGCTGCCTGTCGGTGGTCGACAGTGGGGTCTCCACGTGGCAGAGGGCAAGGTCCGCCGCGGAGATCCAGGGCCGGATCCGGGCCAGCATCGGCCGGAAGTCGTAGCCGGTGCCCTCGGTGTTGGACCGCGCCGCCTGGATGACTGGAGCATGGGCCAGAAGGTCGCCGGTGGCGACGATGGTGATCGACACTGCGTCGGGCGATGCCGGCCCCGGCCCGGGCGAGCCGGACCCCCCGGACGTCGAGGGTGCGGGGGACGCCGATGCGGGCGCGGTGGCGGGCGGCCTGCTGGCGGCGGGCGGGCCGATCGCCTGGCCGGCGCCGCCGCAGGCGGTGACCGTCAGCAGCAGTCCGACGCTCAGCACGCGCGTGGCGCGGGACCGGGGCGTCCGTGCCCCACGCCCCACCCCGCCCGCTCCAGCCCACGCCATGAGTCCACTGTCCGTCGCCGCCAACGGCACCGCCAGGGGTCGTGTGGTGCGGGAACGCCCGGCCGCGGGCTCAGTGGCCGCGCAGGCGGGTGAGGGTGACCGTGACGGGCAGGCTGTAGCGCTCGGCGAAGGCCGCCGGGGTCAGCCCGATCCGGGCGATGTGCCCGGCGTACTTCGCCAGGTACTCGGGCACTTGGTGGGCCGGCGGGTCGTCGGGACGGAGCTCGGCGGTTCCGGTCAGCACCACGATGTCGCCGCCGCGACCGTCGCCCGCGAAGTTCAACGACACCCGAGGGTTGGCCGCCACGTGCCGGACCCGGGCCGCGTCCGGGAGGCTGAACAGGCACACGGTGGCCGCGCCGTCCCAGAGGAACCAGACCGGGTTCGGGGACGGCGCCCCGAGCGGGCTGACCGTGGTCAGCCAGACCACGGGGTCGGTGCGGAGGTGATGTGCCGCCCGGGCACCGAACTCGCCGTCCTCGTCGATGCGCAGCCCACCGTTCCGGCCCGTCTGCGCGGCCTCGCTCATGCGGTCATCCTAGGTCGGTCGTCGTCAGGGACCGCACGCCGAGAGGAGAACAGGTGTACGACGTGGGCGTCGACCTGGCCCTGCGCGAGCGAGGCCGCACCGGGATGGGGTCGAGGACGGCGTCGACTCCCGGCTCGCCGCGGCCCCCCGACCGTCGCTATCCGGCCTGGCGCTGCTCCCGTTCGGCAGGACGCCGCACGCCGAGGAGCACACCCAGCTCAGCGCCCTTGAACAGCCAGGACGTGCCGAAGGCCCACACCGAGACCATCTCGGTGTGCAGCAGCGCGTTCGAGGGCCCGCCCAGGACCTTGGCCAGCAGCAGGTAGACCACGGCGGCGACGATCACACCGGAGCAGGTCCAGTGGAAGTCGCGCCAGAACCGCGGCGGGTGAGCGGTCCAGGTGCCGTCACGGCGACGGCTGCGCTGCCCCTCCCGGACTCCGAAGAAGTAGCTGATCACCGCGAGCGACAGGACGAAGATCGCGGCGCTGGTGAAGTGCACGGTCATTGGTCGTCCGCTCACTGATCAGTCTCTGCAGCGGGGTCAGTGCGAAGCCGCTGCCGGGGAGGCGCCCGGTCGGGAACAGCGCGACCACGATGGCGGCCACCCCGGCGAGCGAGCTCAGCGTGTTGTCCAGGTTCTGCTCGACGACCTTGTAGGTGATCAGGAAGACGCCCACGGCGAACAGGCTGCCGACGAAGATGTCTCGCACGCCGGAGTAGTAGTACGCGCTCAACGAGCCCCTCAGCAGCGGGTTATCACCGAGAATCCCATGGTCGACGAGGACCAGCACGAAGGGCAGTGAGATGCCGCCTGCTCCGATGAGGACACGCAGGAGCAGGTAGGCACGCAGGTACCGGATCCGCTCGGCGTCCGCCCGATCAGGCCGGAGTCCGGTGACAGTGACCGGGGTGAGAGTGGGATGCATGGCTCGGCCTCCTCCGGGACATCGTCCACCTCGGCGCCCCCCGGACGTCGAGGCACTCAGTAGGAGGCCGATGCGCGAGCCCAGATACCTCTAGGATGCACCGGGATCGCCGGCTCAGACGGGAGACGGGCGGGCTCGACGACGCGTCGGCAGGTCATCGACACTGCGTTCACGCCGGGCCGGAGGTGGCCCGATGCTGCGTAGCGCGAGCGCGGGTTCTTCGAACACCTCTCGCGCGGGGACGGGGTCGGGGTCCATGCTGGGTGGTGTGCCGGAAGGGGGGCGCACATGTTCTCGGTGGATCTGCCCAGGGACGGCGTCGGCGCCAACGAGGTCACCCAGGACGTAGTCCGGATCGTCGCATCGAACGACGCCGACTGCGTGGTCGACCATCCGATCCTGCTCGATCGTCGGCTCCCGCTGGGCACCACGGTCGGCGAGGGCGAGCAGGTCTCCACCGGTCTGTGGCAGGTGGCCGCGGGTGCGTCGGACGCGGACGGGCGGGGCGTGGTCACCATCACCACGGCCCAGGGGCAGCAGCTGCTTCGGCTGTGGCTGACCGGCGGCGGCCCGTGCACCCTGCACGCCGAGGTGGCCTCCGGGCTGCAGGCCTGGGGTCTGGGCCAGTGCTTCGCCGCCACCGGATCCCGCGCCGACTGGGTCGGCCGCCGGCGCAACGTCGTGGACGCGAACGTCAACGACAAGTACCGCCCCTACGGTCACGGCACCCAGACCTACGAGGCAGGTATCGAGGGTTACCTGCAGATCCCCGTGTTGATGGTGGCCGGCGGTCCGCAGCCGTTCGCCCTGGTGCTGGACTACGTGTTCCGGATCGAGGCCGACTTCCAGGCCAATCCCTGGTCGTTCCAGCTGGGCTCGGACGTCGGAATACGCCCCACGTTCCCGGTACGGGTGTACGTCGTCGGCGGTTCGACAGCCCTCGACGTCCGGCGCCGGGTGATGGATCTGCTCGGCAGGCCACCCGTGCCGCCCCGTGCGGCCTTCGGGCTCTGGGTGTCCGAGTACGGGTACGAGAACTGGTCGGACGTCGACCGGGTGATCGCCGGGCTGCGCTCGGGCGGCTACCCCTTCGACGGCATCGTGCTCGACCTGTTCTGGTTCGGCGGCATCGCGCAGACCGGCAAGAGCACCAGCGACATGGGCAACCTCACCTGGGACATCAGCGACGATCCGGGGTTCGACGATCCGTTCTTCCCCGACCCGCAGGGCAGACTCGCCGACTACGCGAGGGCACACATCGGCTTCGCCCTGATCGAGGAGTCCTACGTCCTGGACTCCACGGGCACCTTCGGCCAGCTGCAGGACGCCGTGCCCGGGGCGTACGTCCGGGTCGGCCCCGCCGTGCTCCGACTGAACAAGGAGTTCTTCGGAGAGGGCGCGGCGATGTTCGACTGGAGCAACCCGGACGTCGGCCGGTGGCTGCACGCCAACCGGCGCAAGCCCTTCATGCTGGACTACGGCGTCCGGGTGCACTGGACCGACCTGGGCGAACCCGAGATCTTCCACCCCGACGCGGAGTACGCCGGGCACGACCTGGACGGCGACGGGTCCCTGCGAAGGCGGCACGCCGACATCGCCAACGTGTACAACCTCTTCTGGCATCGCTCGATCGACGACGGCTACCACAGCGATCCCGAGGACGCCGACCAGCGGCGGCTGCTGCTCACCCGCGCCGCCACCGCGGGCATGCAACGCCACGGCGCCGCGATCTGGTCGGGGGACACGAGCAGCCGGATGGAGGTCCTGGTCTCGCAGGTACACAACCAGGCCCACCTGTCCTGCTCGGGCATCGACTACTACGGGTCGGATGTGGGCGGCTTCCACCGCACCGCGCTGCGCGACGTCCGCCTGCTCGACGAGCTGTACACGCAGTGGTTCGCCAACAGCGCCTGGTTCGACGTCCCGCTGCGCCCGCATGTCAACAACCACGACTTCTACGTCAACCGCGCCGAGAACACCCCGGACGGCCCCGGCCGAAACCGGGTGGCGCCCAACGAGGTCGGCCACCGGCGGAGCAACCTGGCGAACCTGCGCACGCGCTATGAGCTGATCCCCTACTACTACTCGCTGGCACATCGAGCCGCTCGCACCGGTGAGCCGTTGTGCCCACCCCCGGGCCTGGCGTACCCCGACGAGGCACTGCTCGGCGCCGCCCACCAGAAGCTGCTCGGGACCGGGCTCATGGTCGCCGTCGTCGCCGGGCACGGCGAGTACGCCCGTCGCGTCTACCTGCCGCAGGGGCGCTGGTACGACTTCTGGAACGGCACCGCCGTGGACAGCGCGGGGGAGTGGGTGGGCTTCGTCCCGGAGTACCGGGACGGGGTGTTCCGGTTGCCGGCGTTCGCCCGAGGCGGCGCGGTGATCCCGCTGATGCACGTGGACGGCGGCACGCTCGACTCCGGGGGCCACCGTGACGTCGGCGAGCGGTTCGACGACCTCGTCCTGCGCGTGTACGACGGCGGTGCCGGCGCGTTGGAGTCGTCCTTCACGGTCTACGAGGACGGCGGTGTGAGCCGCAGCCAGGCGCCTCGCGAGATCGTGGTCGTGCATCGTCGTGAGGCCGATGCCGTCGTCGTGGAGGTGCCGGCCGCCTCGACCGTCCCCGGGCTGTCCGACGTCCGGCCGCTGCGGATCGACCTGGTCAGCGACCAGGTCATCTCGGACGTCGAGGGCGATGGCGCGTCACTGCCACGCCTGCCGACGGCGAGCCGGAGCCGTCCGGGGTGGGCCGTCGACGCCGCCCAGCGCGCCGTCCGGGCATGCCTGCCGGACGCCCGCGTCGACCAGACCCACGTCGTCCGCTTCGCCACCAGCGGCCCGACGCCACCGGAGTCGTCGGTCCTGCTGGTCTGCGACCACGCCGACACCACCTGGGGCGAAGACGTCTACGCGCGGTTCGTCACCCCGGTGCAGTCGACGCGGGGACCCCTGACCGAGGCCAGGCTGGACCCCTCCGTCACCTTCGCCTACCTGTACCCGCCGCCACCAGGACACCCCACCGGCCCGGTGTGGACGCTGCTGCTCGACCACCTCCACCCGGACCAAGAGGTTCGGTTCACCCTCGAGAAGCGTCGCGGGTCGGACGTCGTCCACGCCAACCCGCACGAGCTCTTCCGCTCGTGCGGGTCAGGCGGCTACGTCGGTGAGATCCGCGGGAACCTGTACTGACCCGGGACCGGTTCGCGCCCGCCGGGGTCGATGGTCCTGACAGGGGCCGGGGCGTGGTCGCCAGCATGGAGGCATGGTCGCGGCGGTCGACGTGGTCGGTCTGCGCAAGCGCTACCGCCGCACCGTGGCGGTGGCCGACGTCTCGTTCACTGTCGAGGCGGGGACGATCTTCGGCCTGCTCGGGCCGAACGGCTCGGGCAAGACCACCACCGTGGAGTGCCTGCAGGGGCTGCGCCGACCTGACGCCGGCACGGTGCGCGTGTTCGGGGTCGACGTCGCCACCGACCGCACCCGCGTCCGCCGCATGATCGGCAGCCAGCTGCAGGACTCGGCGCTGCCGGACCGGATCAAGGTCTGGGAGGCGCTCAGCCTGTTCGCCGCGATCAGCCCCGGAACCCCGCACTGGCAGCAGCTGTTGCAGGACTGGGGACTCGCCGACCAGCGCGACACCGCGTTCGGGAGTCTGTCCGGAGGCCAGCAGCAGCGGCTGTTCGTGGCACTGGCGCTGATCGCCGATCCCCGGCTGGTGGTGTTGGACGAGATGACGACCGGACTCGACCCGGCCGCCCGCCGGGTGGCCTGGGACCTGGTGGGCGCGGTCCGCGACCGCGGGACCACCGTCGTCCTGGTGACGCACTTCATGGACGAGGCCGAGCGGCTCTGCGACCGCCTGGCCGTCATGGTCGGCGGCCGCATCGTCGCCGGCGGCACCCCGGCTGAGCTCATCCGGTCCTACCGGTCCGAGCGGGTGGTCTGCTTCTCGGTCCCGCCGGGCACCGACACCGGCTTCCTGCGGTCGGTGCGCGGTGTCGACGCCGTGGACCGCACACCGCACGAGGTGCGGGTCAGCGGAACCGGTCCGCTACTGGCCCGGGTGGCCCACGCGTTGGTGGATCGCGGCGTCGAACCGGGGGATCTGCGCCCCGAGGTGCCCACCCTCGAGGAGGCCTACCTCGCCCTGACCGACCCACACCGGCATCTCGCACCGGCGCCCGACGTGCAGCCGGCTCGGCCGCCGATGCCGGAGGCGTCGTCATGACAAGCCTGCGGGCCATGACCTGGGTCGAGCTCAAGCTCTTCGCCAGGGAGCCGCTGACCGTCCTGTTCGTCCTGGTGCTACCGGTCGCTCTGCTCTATGTCCTCAACGGCGTGTTCGGCAGCCAGCCGGCCGATCCGGGCATCTGGGAGGGGCTGAGCGCCGTGGACTTCTACCCGCCGTCCTACCTCGCTCTGGTCGCCGCCACCGCTGGTGTGCTGTCGCTGCCCGTGCACCTGGCCGGGTACCGCGAACACGGCGTGCTGCGCCGGTTCCAGGCGTCCGCGATCTCCCCGGCGACGTTGATCGGGGCCCACGTGATCGTGACAGTGATGCTGGCGAGTGCCGGCGCAGTGCTGGTCCTCATGGCGTCGGTGCTCGGCTACCAGACCGATCTGCCCCGAGACCCGCTCGGCACCCTCCTGGCCCATCTACTGGTCACGACGTCCTTCGCCGTCCTGGGTGCGTTGCTCGGCCTCGTCATGCCGACCGCGCGTGCCGCTCAGGGCTTGGGGGTGCTGTTGTTCTTCGTGTTCATGATGCTCGGCGGCGCCGGACCGCCCCGGGAGGTGCTGCCCACGACCATGGCCCGGATCGGCGACGTCCTGCCGGTGACCTACGCCGGCCGGCTGCTGCGCGGGCAGTGGCTGGACCGAGGCTGGGACCTCGGCGCGGCGGCGGTCCTGCTGGCTGTGTCCGCGGCCAGCCTCGGGGCGATCGCCTGGCTGGTCCGCCTGCGGGACGCTGGGTGAGCGCCCTCGCCGACGATCACCACGGCCCAGGCTCACGGGAGTGGGAGCGCCGCTGTCCGTGGCCGAGCCGGTGAGGCGTCCCGGGCCAGCGAGGCGACCGGACTCGAGGCGCCGACGGCGCGGTACCAGCCGCCGCGACGCTGCTTGGCCACGAACGCCTGGCGGGCGGCGGCGAAGCCGCGCCGGTCGTCGAACATGTCCCGGCTCATCTCGGCCAGCTCCTGGGCCCGGTAGGCCTCGAGCGGACGGCGGCGCTCGTCGAGGTTGCGACCGCCCTGCTTGGCAGCCAGCAGGGTGGCGTACTGGTCCGAGGTCGCCAGCGAACGCGCGTGCCCCAGCACCGCCTGCTCGGCGTCGGGCCGCGAGCCAGGGATGGCGCCGTCCGCGAGACCGATGCTGACCGCGCGCTGGGCGCCCACCGGCAGACAGTCCTGGGTCAGGCACCGGGCCTCGTCATCGCCCACCCGCCGGGGCAGGACGTAGGTCCAGTACTCGGACCCAGACAGCCCCATCGTCAGATAGTGAGGGTTGAGGACGACGCCGTCGCGCACGAGCACGCGGTCGGCGGCCAGGGCCAGCATGACCCCGCCAGCGCCCGCGTTGCCGGTCACGGACGCCACAACGAGCTGCTTGGTGGCGGTGATGATCTCGCGACAGACGTCGTCGATCGCGTTGATGTTCCGCCAGGCTTCCAGTGCCGGCGAGGCCGCGCTCTGGATGACCGACAGGTGGATGCCGTTGGAGAACGTCTCGCCGCCCTGCACGACGAGCACCCGCGTGTCCTGGGCCGTTGCGCGTCGCAGCGCACCTACCAGCCGCCCACACTGAGCGGTCGACATGGCCCCGTTGTAGAAGTCGAAGGAGAGCACCCCGACGTCGCCGTCGCGCCGGTAGCGGATCTCGCGGAACCCACCGTCGTCCGGTACGTCCCAGCGCGGGTCGAGTAGCTCCGGGACACCGGCGGCCCACCCGCGCAGCGCGGCAGCGGCCGGAAGCTTGACCGACGTCCCGTCCTCCTGATGGAGCTTCGCCTGCCCGATCCACACCCCACCGTCCCCGGTGCGGACGAGCAGTGCCCCGTGCCGGCGGCGCAGTACCGCGCCCGGGGCACCGGCCAGCGCCGGACCGGGGTGCGCGTCGAACACCGACACCGAGCGACCGAACAGCGTCGTCCGCACGCCGGGCGAGCCGTCCGCCGCTCGGATCCTGCGCACGATGTCGGTGGTGGAGTCCGACCAGCTGAACGTGCGGTCCCGCTGACGCATGGCCGGCATCAGGCGGCCACGAACGCCCAGGTGCGCGTCGCGTAGCTGCACGGGCCGGAAGGTCGGGTCGGCTGCCCGCTCGAGGACCTCGCGCGCCAGCGCCACGGCTCCGTCCGCCACCGGTCCGTTGTAGAGGGCGCTCTTGCGGATGGCACCCGCCGGCATCGGGAAGTCCCGCGTCGCCCAGACCGGGCCGGCGTCCAGCTCGGCGACGGCCTGGACGGCGGTGACACCCCAGGTGACCTCTCCCTGGTCGATCGCCCAGTCCAGGGACGACGGGCCGCGGTCGCCGATCGGCCCGGGATGGATGACGACGGTCCGTCGCCTGCGCCACACCTGCTCGGGCACCCGATCACGCAGGAAGGGGCAGATGATGATCTGCGGGTCGAACAGCGCCACGGCACCCTCAAGCGCCTCGACGCCCACATGGACGGCTACGTCGTGTCCCGCGGCCTGCAGATCGATCCAGACCCGCTGGCTCAGACCGTTGAACGCCGAGCAGACCAGCAAGACCCTCATCGCGTACTCCCCTTGCCAGGGCGCTCTGGTGGGCCCCGGCGGTCCTTGGCGGTCAGGTGACTGCGTATGAGGAGTGATGTCCGGGGTGTCTGGATACGCCGACCCCAGGCGCGACGACTCGGTGCAGTCCGCGCCAAGACCGCGTACGGGCGACGAGCCGGCCCGTTCGCCGGGACGAGCAGCTGAAGTGGGAGTTCCAGTGGACCTTCGCGCTCCGGCCGACGACGCCGACATCCACCCGGCTGCTCGTGCGGGAACGCATGGCCTTCGACCGCGCGCTCACCCGCGTGCTCATGGCCCCCATCGGGATCGTGAGCTTCGTCATGTGGTCTCCATCGGCGGTCACGACAACCGCCGACCGCGGTGACAACATCTCCCAGATCATGATCGACAGGGCAGACCGACCTCGGCCCGGAGCCGGCGCTCCACCTCGACCATGTGCTGCTCCAGCAGGCGCATCCGCTGCCCGTGGGGCAGCAGCACTTCCTGTCGGTACCGCTCGATCGAGTACGTGATCGTCTCGATGCGCAGCCGGATCGAGCCGGGGGACTTGTTCTCGTCGATGTCCTTGAAGCAGAAGTAGGGCGTGCCGGCATCCTGGATGATGCGCTGCACCGTGGAGTAGACGGGCGCGTCGTGGCCGCACTTGAAGCTGGACAGCTCGACCGCGACCAGATTGGGGTGTCGCGCGGCGAACTTCGCCGCCCAGAGCTTGCGTGAGGTGTTCTCCGAGTACGACTGCTTCCACACGTCGGAGATGTCGAACGGACTCGCGATCAGTCCGGCCGCGACCTCGTCCCCGAACAGCCGTTCGAGCAGGTCTGGGTCGGTGGGCAGCGTGTCGCAGGTGAGTACCGGGTACCCGGCCTGTTGGAGGTCGTCGAGGATGTCGTGGTTGATCCCCGGGTCGTCGTGGTACGGGCGGCCGAGGAGCACGACCCCCACGCGGTCCTGCGCCTCGAGCTCGTCGATCACGGCCCGGGCGCGACCGCGCAGCTCGGTCCAGAACGCCTGCAGCTCACGGTATCCGGCCTGCACCGCACGTTCGTTCTCGTCCGGCGTCAGCCCCAGGACGTCGGCGAACGCGAGGAACATCTGCTTCTCGCACAGCCGCGCGTCGGACAGGTCGATGATCGGGTTCAGGTAGCGCACCCCGAGTTCGGCGAAGGTGCTGCCCTCCTTGGTGAAGGCCGCCTTGACCGCCTCCGGCGTCGCGGTGACGGTGGCGCAGGACCGGGAGGCGGTGGTGCCGGGAAGCGCCGGGGGCAGGGCGTCGATCATCGGGAAGAACACCAGGTCGAGCGGGCGCCTGCGGTGCTGGACGGCGAGCAGGTTGTGCACGTGCGGAATGCCCACCTTGCTGGGGAAGCACGGGTCCACCGAGGACCGTCGGATGCCGTCCCGATACAGGCGGTCCGTGGTGAAGTCGGAGTAGACCAGATTGCGCGCACGCACGCCGAGGGACTCGAAGTACGTGGAGAAGAACGGGTTGGTCGAGTAGAGGTTGAGGGCCCGAGGGATCCCGATCCGCAGCTCGGAGCGGCCGGCCACGAGGGCGTTTCGCCGTTCGGCGCGCCGGTTCCACCGTCCCTTGCGCGGCGGGTCGGCGCACGGCTGCGGACGGCGGGGGCGCCACACGGCCCTGGCTGCGATCGCCGACAGATTGGGATGGGCGGCCTGAGCGGCGTCGCGACTCTTCTTGATCACGCGCATGGCTGTCACATCCTGAGCCTCCCCGCGCTCGCAGGAGTTGCCCACGACGATCCGCCGCGCTCCGGCCGGCAGTGGAACGGTCTCGGTCGACACGGTCTCGGTCGACACGGTCTCGGTCGACACGGTCTCGGTCGACGCCGCGACGGCTGCCGACCGGTCGCCGGCATCGGGCAGCGTGGACTCGCGGACCGTGACATCGACGAAGGTGCGCAGGCAGCGGTTCTTGCAGTAGGTGCAGCGGGTCTGCTCGTTGCGGTGCGTGGCGTAGCTCAGCCTGCGCACCGCAGGCATCCCGATGAACGAGGTGACCTGGCCGTCGGCCACCACGCGGACGGCCTCGAGCGCGGCGCCGATGGCACCGGCCTCGCCGCAGTGCTCGTGGACGACGATCTGCGGCCGCTGCTCCTGGCCGCGGAAGCTCGCCTCGATGAAGTCCACCTGGGCCTTCACGGCGGCCAGGTTGCGCTGGGTGCCCCCTTGGAGCACAAAGGTGCGACCGAGGCTCGGCAGGTTCGGCATCTGGGCGACGTAGAGCCAGATGTTCTTCGGCAGCACCGCCGCGAGCCCGGCCATGATCTCCTCCGGGCGCCATCCCTGGCGCTGGAAGTCGACGATGTCGGCCTGGAGGAACACCGCGCACCCGTAGCCGAAGCTGGGCATGCGCTGCGCGGTGAAGGCGGTCCGGGCGTAGTCCTGCACACGCCAGCCGAACATCTCGGCCGTGGACTGCAGGAAGTAGCCGTTGCCAGCCGAGCACTGGGTGTTGAGGCGGAAGTCGGTGACCTGGCCGTTCTTCAAGAGAATGATCTTGATGTCCTGGCCGCCGACGTCGCAGATGACGTCGACGTCGCCATAGGAGTGCAGGGCAGAACGAGTGTGCGCCACGGTCTCGACCAGCGCGATGTCTGCGCCCAACGCCTCGCGCAGCACGTCCTTGGCGTAGCCAGTGGTCCCGGCACCCAGCACGCGCAGCGCGGCGCCGTGCCCGCTGACGTGGTCCTCCAGGCGGGCCAGGACCTCCTTGGCATCCTCGATCGGGTTTCCGCAGGACAGCTGATAGGTCTTCGCCAGGACCCGATGGTCGGCAGAGACCAGCACGGCCTTGGTGGACGTCGAGCCGCCGTCCAACCCGACGTAGGCCTCGACGATTTCGCCGGAGCGGAACGTCCCGGACCTGAAACCCTTGTTGCGGTAACGGTTCTGGAAGGCCTTGAGCTCTGTGGGGTCGGAGACCAGGGCGGCGCCCGACTGATTCGTCCGGGCCAGAGCGTACGTCTGTTCGACGAGCCGCTCGACGTCCTGCAGCCCTCGATAGCGGACGCGGCCGGACCGCTCGATGCGGTTCTGCTCCACGGCGCCGAGGGCGGCGAAGTAGAGCGCGTCCGGGGGCACGCGGACCACGTCCTCGACCTGCTCCGGGACCTGCACGCCGCGCTCCTGCCACAACCGGATGAGGTTGTCCTGCCACGCCTCGACCAGACCGGGCAGGAACGCGTGCGGCCCGCCGAGCAGCAGCACCTCGGGCCGCAGCGTGTTGCCCCGGGTGAGGACCGACAGGTTCTGGCCGACGATCGCCTCGTACACCGACGCCATCAGTTCGGACGACGGCACCCCCAGCTTCTGCAGCGAGTTCACATCGGTCTCGGCGAAGACGCCGCACTTGCCGGCGACCGGGTGCAACGTGACCCCGCGATAGGCGAGCCGGGTCAGGTCCTGCGGCGCAATGGCGAGCTTCGCGCTGATCTTGTCGAGGATCGCGCCGGTCCCTCCGGCGCACTTGTCGTTCATCGAGGTGACCTTGATCGTGCGCCCGGTCGCCCGGTCCCTGCGGAAGATGATGATCTTTGCGTCCTGGCCGCCCAACTCCACCACGGACTGCGCCTCGGGGTGGCGCCGCTCCACGGCCAGCGCGACGGCCGTGACCTCCTGCACGAACCGCGCTCCAAGATGCGGGGCCAGAGCGGCACCGCCGGAGCCGGTTATGGCGAGGCTGAACCGATCGGACGAACCCGGGAACGCCTCCTCGATCCGCTGCATCAGGGCCAGGGAGCGCTCCACCTGCCGGGTCTTGTGTCGCTCGTAGGAGCGCCAGAGCACGTCGCCGCCGTCCAGGTCCACGACAACCCCCTTGAGGGTCGTCGAGCCGACGTCCAGCCCGATGCCCAGCGCGCTCATCGGTGCGACCTCATCCGGTCGGCAATGTGCAACACGAAGCCGGCTGCGGTCCCGGCGACTCCCTCGACGCGCGGCACGCGGTACATCGCGCTGGTCAGCTCCGGGTGCTCCGCGGCGTACTCGCGGGCGGCGTCCAGATCGATCCCGGTCCGTTTCAGCACCAGATCGAGTTCCTGAGTGCACTTGGCCCGGGCATCACCGAGTGCCATCTGGACCCGGCTCTGGGCGTTCACCTCACCGTCTCCCGAGGTCTCCACGGGCAGGAAGACCATGTCCGGGAAGTGACTGGTCACGGCGGACTGCACGGCGTCGGACTGGGTCGAGGGCATGCATCCGAACGGCTTGAGCGACAGCACCATGTGACTCAGGCCCCGGGTGGAGTAGTAGAGGTTCTTCGCGACCTCGAGGTGGCCCTCGCCGCCGGCGGCGCGCGAGTTGTAGTACGGGTGGGCCAGCCGCTGCAGTTCGTACTGGTCGGCCAGGCCGTGGGGCAGGCCACCCAGCACCGCGCGGTGCCGGTCCCACTCCCGCCGCACGAGCGCCTCGGCCACCGTCAGCGGCGCGTTCGCCCGTCGCACTCGGAACTCGTCCGCCAACCGACCCAGGACGTCGGTCCGGCGCCGGACCGCGCGATTCGGTGCGATTCCCTTGCGGTCGCCGTTGCGCTGCTTGGACTGGTGCAACAGGTACATCAGCCACGTGCCGACCGGCTCCACGATGACCTGGGCGCCCTCGCGCTCCAGGAACGAGAACATGCGGAAGTTGCCGTCGCCCTCGGTGGTCTGGGCCCAGAACTCCCCGGTCACCTTCACCACCGGACGCACCCGGGTGCGGTCCACCTGAACGGCGGCCAGCCGATCCCCGACATCGCCGAGAGCCTCGACCAGGCGCCGGCCCAGGAGGTGCTCGGTGATGGCCAGCCCGTGACGGGTGCCGGGCCGGCCGGCCGCCATCCGGCGCAGCACCTTGCGCAGCCGCCCTGGCGCGGGGGGCGCCTCGGCCAAGACGCGACCCAGGTGCTCGAGGCACTCGACCAGCACTGCGTCGGTTCGACCCGGCTCCACCTCGAACGGCCGGATCTGGTACGCGAGGTCGTTGAGCAGGTCTCCGAGCAGGATCGCGTACAGCAGGGCCATGAAGAACTCGACGTCGAAGTCGATCCCGGCGCTCTCGGTGGTCTGGTCGAACCCGTCGTCCTTGTCGAACACGACCACCCGGAACCCGTCGAACCCGGCGTTGCGCAGGGCCAGCCGGTACTCCGCCTCGTACATGCCGAACCGGCACGGGCCGCAGGCGCCGCCGGTGACCAGGACGAACCGATCGATGAGTTCGTCGCGGGACGCGCCCGCCTCCCTCAGTCCTTGCAGGTGCTGTACGAGGTTCCCGACGGTGAAGTAGTTGGGGTTGCACTGCCCTGGGTTGCCGTACTCCTTACCTGTCTGGAACGCCCGTACATCGGGGCAGGGCAGCGCTTCGCCCTCGTGGCCGAGCCCGTGCAGGGCATGGGTGATCAACTGTTCGTGCGCGGTGGTGAGGCCACCGAACAGGATCGTCGTCCGGTGCCGGTCGGCCTTGACGAACGGCCGCTCGACGGGTCGTCGGTAGTGCGGCGGGGCCAGGTCGATTCCGAGGTCTCGGGCCCGGCGCGCCCGCTCGGTGCGCAGTCGGGCGGCCAGTTGCCCCTCGCCAGGCAACTGGGTAGTCCTTTCGTCGCTCACTCACGCCTCCCGCCCTTGCCGAGCCCTCCTGCCGTCGCCGGCACCGGCGCCCGGCCGAAGCCTCTCGTCCCATCCCGCCGCCCGTGTCCCCCGTGGACTCGGGCCAAGCGCTGGCACCGACTCCCGGTCACCGATCGCTACCAGAGGCGGCCGATGACCGACCGTCGTCGCGCGATGGTGCCCTGATCGGGAGTGTGAAGGGAACGGGCACTAGTCACCAGCCCCCCAAGGGCCCCGCTTGTGGCCTACCGGACAGTAGGGACTTCCTGGTCGGCTTCGGGCGGCCCGACCCCGCCACGGGGCACTGGGACCACGGGTCGCATGCGGGCCACGGTCGGACACGCATCCGGCAGCCACGTCCACCCGATGCTGGCTGGCACGACGGTGAGGATCGACATCGACATCGGCACACGTGCATCCTCGTGAATGTGACGTCGGGCACGTGGTGCCGCCCCACCCAGCAGGTGGTTGAGAGAGGTGCCCGATATTTGGTGGTCGCTCAGCGGCCGATCATCAGAACCAGCAGCACCCCCACCCCGGTCATCGCCGGGAACATCCAGGGGCCGATCGCACCGAGGATCCGGGTAGCGCGCGGCGTGGGGTCCCCGCGCAGCGGGTCGGCGATCGGGTCCGGATGGGGACGCCGCCGGCTCCACTGGGCCTCGCGGATCTGCCACTGGGCATCAACGTCACCGCCTCAGCGTCCTGTCTCCCGCGCGATCTGGCGATGCCGCGTCGGGTCCATGGCGCTCGAAGCCTGCCGGTCGGCAGTGCCGAGCTGACCTCAGCCGCGTTCGAGGACCTCGAAGAGGTCCTCGTAGTGGCCCACCACGTAGGCCACGTCGCCGGCCCGCAGGCGTGCGTCAGATCGTGGCGGGGACTCCAAGACTCCGGTGGCCGCCCGCCCGATTGCGGCGACGCGGGTGTGCACGCGGAAGTCGTCCACCGCGATGCCGTCGAAGCCGCTGCCCTCGCGGATGCGCAGCCGGGCTGCCATGTAGGGGGCAGCGCCGACGTAGAAGGTGCCGACCACCTCCATGCCGAGAGCCGCGCCGATGAACCACGGGGCGGCCAGCTCTGCGATGGAGCGGGGCTTCCACGTCTCCGAGACCGTGCCCAGGACCCGGGCCAGGTTGCGCCCGAAGATGCGCAGGGCGATCGGGAAGCTGCGCTCGCCGACCAGTCCACGCACGGCCAGGCCGATCTCGATGTTGGTCAGGTCGTCGTTGGTCAGGACCGCCAGACCGGCCGAGCGGTGCACCCCGGCGGCCATCTGGGTCTCCCGCAGGGTCGGATCCCCGATCAGCACCGGCATTCCGGCGGCCTCCATCTGAGGCACGAAGCGCTGCCCGTCTCCGCCGTCGATGATCGCCACCTCGTAGCCCGACTCGCGCAGCGTGAGCGCCACCCGGCTTCCCACCTGACCAAGGCCGATGACGACGACATGGCCGCTCATGCCAGTCAGCCGCTGGCGGCCCCGGGACTGGGACAGGCTGCGGGTGACCAGGGCGTTGGTGAGCAGAGCCGTGGAGACGGCGATCAGCGTGGCGCCGAGGAGCGTGATGATGATCGCCCAGACCCGCAGCCATGGCACCTGGTCGCGGAAATAGAAGTCCCCGAACCCGACCGTGGCGATGGTCTCGGCGGTGAAGTAGACCGCGTCCAACAAGGACATCGTCGTCCCGTCCGGGTCGCGGTAGTGGTTGCTCAGCACCACCACCGAGACCATCGACAGGGCGACGAGTACGGCGACGGCGATCCGGAACGGGCGGTCCAGGCCGTCGTTGACGGCGGCCAGGCCCTCGCGAACCCGGCGCCGCCACGACCGTTTCGACACTGTGGCCTGGGTCCGGGACGGTGTCAGGCCGAGCGCCGCGAACTCCTGCCGGGTCCCCAGGAGCGTGATCAGGTCGCCCGGGGACACCTGCGAGTCGCGGCCGGGGCACGGGATCGTGATCCCACCGTTTGCTGGGGTGAGCGCGATCGGAGTCATGTCGCCCCAGTGGGAACGGAAGGTCCCGCTGTGGGCGCTGATGAAGGACGTCACCAGAAACTTCTGGCCGCCCAGCATCAGCTCATGCGTCGTCTGGCCGAGCGCCGCCTCGACGAGCGAGGTCGTCGCCAGCTCCGCCACGTCGAGCACCGCTCCCGGCTCGGCGATCTGCTCCAGTGCCCGAGCCACCGACGCATTCGCCATCTGGACGACGACGCGGACCGTGGCCGACATCTCTCGGACCAGGAGGGCGATCTCGATGTTGATCAGATCCTCGTTCGTCGCGCACACCACCGCGCGGGCGTCGGCGACGTTGGCTGCGCGCAGGATGTCGAGGCTCTGCCCGGATCCCGCCAGATACGCGACGTCCCAGCGTTCGAGCTCGTCCCGCTCCTCCTGGGTGGCCTGCGGCTCCACCACCAGAACCGGCCGGCTGGTGGTCGCCAGCTGACGGACGATGCGCCGCGCGACGCCGTGGAAGCCGAACACGACAACGTGCTCCACCGGATCGATCTCGAGCATCGCCGTCGCTCCTCGCCTGCCGCGCACTGGTTGCCGGGCGACAGTGTGGCGGACCCGGACCGGTCCTGGCGGCGATGGGCTCCTCCCACTCCCGAACAACCATGGGCGGCGCACAACCCCGTACCGACTCACCACAGTGTGGTCGAGTCGCTGGTGATCGTGAGCGCTAATCTGGCAGCCCGCGATCTGACGGGGTAGCGGCCGAAAAGCGATAGTGTGCCGCCAATATGATCTCCGTGGTGATCCCGGCCTTCAATGAGGCCACGGCGCTCGTCCGGCTGTTGCCGGCGTTGCCCGTGAGCCTCCAGGGCCGGATGGTCCGGCCGGTGGTGATCAACGACGGCTCGACCGATGGCACGCCCGAGGTCGCGCGCGCTCACGGGGTGCAGGTGGTCGATCTGTGGCCCAACCAGGGCAAGGGCGCCGCGCTACGAGCAGGCCTCATCGCCGTCAGATCGCCGTCGGTGGAGTGCGTGGTGCTCATGGACGGAGATGGCCAGCACCACCCGCACGATCTCCCGCTCCTGGTGGCCCCGGTCCTTGCGGGTGAGTGCGATATCGCCTGCGGCTCGCGCTATCTCACGGACAGCGGCCGCGGCGACACCCCGCGTAACCGCTATCTCGTCCGCCTGGTCGTGGTCCGGGCGCTGCGTAAGCGCCTCGGCGCGGTGGTCACCGATCCGTTCAGCGGCTACCGCTGCCTGGCCCCGGTCGTGGCCATGACCTGGGAGCCCCAGAGAGATCGTTACGAAGCCGAACTGGAGTTGCTGTTCGACGCCGCCCACAACGGCTGGTCGGTGCGCGAGGTTGCCGTCACTCGCATCTACACCGGCCAGTACTCGAAGATGGGCGCGACGGGCGGCCCTGTTGTCGGACGAGTCCGTGTGCTGCAACAGTACGCCGCGACCATCGCGCGCAAGTCCGACGAGCTGGCCGGCAGAGCGCCCGGGCGGGGGCGTCGACCCCCCACCAGAAGGGAGTAGCAGATGCAGGACTCCGACGACGCCGAGCGGCCCCTCGCCGACGCGCAGGCACAGCTACTGGCGGAGTTCGACGAGTTGGTGACAACCGACGCTCTGCAGCGCACCGGTGACACGTTTCTGCGGAGATCGTCAGGTTTGGTGGATCGCTTCCTCGGCACGGGTGAGCTGAGTCTGGCCGACGATCACTTCAAGGGCCGCGATCGCCAGCTCGCCGAGGACTCAGAGATCTTCTACACGATGTTCTGGCGGCTCTTCGACCGGACGCCCGCCGCGCTGATGCAGGACTTCGCCATCAAGCTGCGGCGCATCCTGGCGCACAAGGTGTTCAAGCAGGTCGGACGGGACGTCACCATCCACCATGACGTCCTGTTCAACTCTGGGCGCAACATCACCCTCGGCGACGGCGTCTTCATCAACCGGCGGGTCATGCTCGATGATCGCGGGCCGCTAACCATCGGCGACCACAGCATGCTGGCCGCAGGTGTCACGGTCGAGACCCACGCGCATGTGTTCGACGACTTCACCCAGCCGATGCCCCGCGGTGGACGCCTCATGAAGCCGGTGGCGATCGGCCCGGAGTGCCTGATCGGCTACAACGCCGTGGTCATGGCCGGCACGACCATCGGTAGACGGGCGATCGTGGCAGCGAACTCCGTGGTCACCAAGGACGTGGCCGACTACCACGTGGTGGGCGGAGTGCCCGCGAAACCGATCAAGGTCATCGCGCCGGAGTAGTGCCGTCCGCATCCTCAGGCAGGCGCGGGCCGCCGACCTGAGGTGCTGCCCGCCAGCAGGTAGCCACTCCCGAACGCGATCTCACCCACCCGGGTGTCCTCGAGCAGCTCCTCCAACTGCGTCCAGGGCCGGTCGAACGCGCCAAAGTCCTTGATGTACGGCGCGTGCAGCGATCTGATCACCGCGTTGTAGGCGACCAGCGAGGGGTCCGCCCACCGCCCGCCGATGGCGCTCACCTGTCCGCCCGGCCGCAGCTGCGCGAGCACGTTGAGCAGCGCCTCCCGGTCCTGCAGGACGTCGTGCACCGCACAGAAGAGCGCCGCATCGGCGGTATACGACAGCCGGGCCAGGTGCGCCGGGCCAGCGATCAGCTCCACATTGCGCCAGGCGTGCCGCTCGACCCGACGCCGAGCCACGACGAGCATCGGCGGGGCCTCGTCGATCCCGGTGATCTGCCCACTCACGCCGATCGCGCTCTCCAGCCGGGCGAAACACAGTCCCGTACCGCAGCCCACGTCGACCACGTGGTCACCCGCCTGCAGGGCCAGGGCGTCCACGGCCAGGTCCCGCCAGCACTGGAACAGCGCTGTGCGGCAGTCGTAGCGCTCCGCGTCGGTCGTGTAGGCGGCTAGCGGAGCGGGGCTGGAGTTGGCTGCACGTGTCATGGCAACTCACCGCCCGAACCTCCAGAATGCGCCGCGCGGCGCCGTCCGAACCCTGGCCCTACGTCCTCGGTGCGCCTGATCAGGGCTCAGACCTCGCCGCTGCCCTCCGGAGCGGGACAGGCTTGTCAGACCAACGCCGGCACGATGACGGCGGAGGTCAGGAGTTCGAACGTCGCCGTCGGCCGTCTGCGAGGCGTCGCCACCGCGGAAGTAGCGATCGACGATCCGCTGACCGTCGACCGAGACCAGGAG
Source organism: uncultured Actinomycetota bacterium (assembly GCA_963724535.1). Lineage (GTDB taxonomy): Bacteria > Actinomycetota > Actinomycetes > Actinomycetales > Kineosporiaceae > JADJPO01. The sequence continues at coordinate 62,988 of CAVRVD010000021.1, read as the reverse complement.
GGCGCGCACGTTGCCCTTGCCGCCGCGAGGCTGCGCTCGAAGAAGGCGTCGATCTCGTGCCGAGGGACTGGGCGTCCAGCACCGTCAACGACACGTCCCCGATGTACCCGCGGGCGATCTCCAGGTGTCGAGCGGGGACGAGATCATCATCACGCCCGGTCACGCCCGGCCGCGACCTTGGCGGCTCGGTCCGTGCGGGACTTCAGCACGACCACGAACACCCACAGCAGCACGTTCCCACCGACCGCGGCCGGAGATCCTTCGTACAGCAGGACGATCGTCAGCGGAACCGTGTTGAAGGCGGCGTGGATGACGACGCTGAGGAACACGCTACGGGTGCGTTCGTAGAACCACGCCTGCAGGATCGCCATGGCGATGATCCCCATTCCGAACCCGGCAAGGGATCCGGCGATCGACACCAGCCCCATGCCTTGCTGCGCAAAGATCATCGTCACCACGGGCAGGTGCCACAGCGCCCATACGGGTCCGACCGCCCAGCCGGTGTCCCAGAACCCCCGTCCGGGAAGCATCTTCTCGGTCAGGTAGCCACGCCACCCGATCTCCTCCGTACCCGAGGTGAGCATCTGCACGACGAAGAAGGTCAGCAGGAACACTGCGAGCGAGCCTGCGGACGGCGCGCCCGTCGTCCGCGGCGTGGTCGCTGCCGCGAGAGCGAGGACCGGGACCGTCACGAGCAGCAGGATCGCCGCCACGGTCGCGTACGTGCCCCAACCGACGTTGACCCGCCTCAGTCGCCGGCCCAGGTCCCCCGCCGGGATCCGCGGATCTGCCCGGGACACCAGAATTCCACCGAGCATGGGACCGTACACGCCGACCAGCGACAACGCTGACACGGCAAGCAGTTCAGCCGGCACGTCCCGTTCGAAGAACACCCGCCAGACGAGATCCTCGTTGAACAGCAGGTCCCCGGTGCCCAGCGCACGACCCACCAGCCAGGCACCGACCCAGAACACCCACGAGAACGCATAGGCGACCGCCAAGTACCGGACGTGCAGGCCTTCCCACAACCCCGCACGGGCAGCCGCGGGTTGTCCTGGTCTGCCGGTCGCCTTCGGCATACCGAGACACTACGAGACGGTGAACAATACCGGTAGCCAGGCAGTGGGCCCGTTTCGGTTCTGCCTCGTGCACACCGGACGCCGGGCGGATCGGCGCGGACCAGGGTCGCCGCCCAGAGAGCGCAGGCGTGACAGGCTGGGCGTCGACACGCGAGGAGGTCGCTGTGAGCGGTGCCAGCCCACGCCCCTGGCTTGCCAGCTATGCCGCAGGGGTCCCTGCCGACGTCGACGTGCATGACGAGTCTCTGCCCGACGTGCTCGATAGCGCGGTTCGGCGGTTCGCGGATCGGGTGGCCCTCGACTTCTACGGCGCGACCACGACCTACCGCCAGCTCGGCGACCAGGTCTGTCGTGCTGCGGAGGCGCTGCGTCGCCTCGGCGTCGGGCGAGGGGATCGGGTTGCCCTCGTGATGCCCAACTGCCCCCAGCATGTGGTGGCCTTCTACGCGGTGCTCCGCCTCGGCGGCATTGTCGTCGAGCACAACCCGCTGTACACGCCCGAGGAGCTCGCCCACCAGCTGGCCGATCACGGAGCCCACGTGGCCATCGCCTGGGACAAGGTCGTGCCCACGCTGCAGCGGCTCGTTGCCCAGACCGAGCTTCGTTCGATCGTTGCGGTGGACCTGACCGCCGCGCTGCCGCGCTCGAAGCGTTGGGCACTGCGGCTCCCGCTGGCAAAGGCCCGGGCCGCGCGGGCGGCCATGACTGGTCCCGCGCGCGGTGCGCTCTCCTGGGAGAAGCTCGTCGCCTCGGCCGCTCCGCTGGTCGGCGGCCACCCCGGCCCCGCGTCTTCGGACACGGCGTTGTTGCAGTACACGGGTGGCACGACGGGGGTGCCGAAGGGCGCAATCCTGACCCACGGCAACCTGCGGTCCAACGTGGCGCAATGCCGGGCCTGGGTGCCTGGCCTCCAGGACGGCCGAGAAGTCATCTACGCGGTACTGCCGCTGTTCCACGCCTTCGGGCTGACGCTGTGCCTCACCTTCGCGGTGAACATCGGCGCCACACTCGTGTTGTTCCCGCGCTTCGACGTCGACCAGGTGCTGGCGGCCATGCAGCGTCGGCCTGCGACATTCCTGCCTGGCGTCCCGCCGATCTACCAGGCACTCGCCGAGGTCGCTCGCGCCAAGGACGTTGACCTGAGCCCGATCCGCTACGCGTTCTCCGGAGCGATGTCACTACCCCCAGCTGTGGTCGACGTATGGGAGTCGGCCACCGGAGGCCTGCTCGTCGAGGGCTACGGCATGACGGAGACCTCACCGGTGACGATCGGCAATCCGGTCGCGCACACCCGCCGCCCAGGCACGATAGGTGTGCCGATTCCCTCCACCGAGGTGCGCATCGTCGACCCGCGCAACCCCACGCAGGAGCGGGCCATCGGTGAGGCCGGGGAGCTGTTGGTGCGCGGTCCGCAGGTCTTCGCCGGCTACTGGAACCGACCCGATGACACGGCTGCGGTGCTACTTGACGGCGGCTGGATCCGGACCGGCGACGTCGTCGTGATGGACGTCGACGGCTTCATCTCCGTCGTGGACCGCATCAAGGAGCTCATCATCACGGGTGGCTTCAACGTGTATCCCTCCGAGGTCGAGGACGCGATGCGCCGCCTGCCCGGAATCCTCGACGCGGCAGCGGTCGGTCTGCCGCATGAGTCCGGCGGCGAGGTCGTCGTCGCCGCGGTGGTAGCCGAACCGGGGGCCGAACTCGATGCTGATGTCGTGCGGCAGGCGTCACGCGATCACCTCACCGGGTACAAGGTTCCCCGCCGGGTGTTCATCGTCGACGAGCTCCCGCGCTCGGCTATCGGGAAGGTCCTGCATCGGCAGGTGCGCGAGCAGCTCCTGAACCACCCCGACTGGCACGCTCGGTGATGGCCGTGGCCAGCGGCGTCAGGATACTTCTGGCCGGGCTCACCACAGCGGCAGCCCGGGTGGCACGTCCGGGCGCGGGGCCGCTCTGCGGGCGGAGGCGGGCGCGGTGAAGGGAACGGTGTCGGGAGCGCAGACGGTCCCGTCGCGCGGTGGCGTCCCGTCGACGAGATACGCGGCCACGGCTGCGTCGGCGCAGGTGCTCTTGCCGATCGCGGTGTGGCCCCATCCGTCCAGGGTGAGCATGCTGGCGGCGGGGAAGAGGTCGGCGTACGGCCTGGTCTGGCGGTACGGGGTCGCCGGGTCGAACCGAGTCCCGATGACCAGGACCGGCGCTCGGGTCTGCTGCACCCAGGGCCCCCTGATCATCGAAGGGCCCTCCTACCGGCAACGCCACCGACCCACCACACGAGCCGCCGTTGACGACCAGAATCGAGCACGCGATGCTCGCTGACACCCCCAGGTGGTCCCATCCCCCTGGCAGCACGGTGGTCCCATCACGCTGGCAAGCGACATCGCCCAGGGCGGCCAGCGAGCAGGTGTCCGGTCCGCCGGCGCGGCAGAGCCGGGCGAACTCACCGAAGGTCTCGTGGGCCCCGATGCCCTGACGTACCCGGATCCCCAGGGGTGTGGTGGGCGCGGCGTCACCGGAGCCGGTTGCGCTCCAGGCGATGGGGTCGACCGTGCCGTCGAGCACGAACCGGCCCACCCGGCCGGGGAACAGCCGTGCGTAGGTCGCACCGAGGTAGGTGCCGTAGCTGTACCCGGCGTAGGCGAGCCGCTGGTCACCCACCGCCTGGCGCAGCAGGTCCATGTCCCGGGCCACATTGGCGGTGGAGGCGGTCCTGAAGCGGCGCGGGGACGTCGCCTGGCAGCGTGCCGCGAGGCGTAGAGCGTCCCGCGTGTAGCGCGCCTCTTCCGGGCCGGGCAGCGGGTACGGCACCTGAAGCAGCGGGGATGACTCCTCCTGCGACTGGGTGCGGAAGCAGGTGGCTGGGTCCGACCGGGCGACACCGCGGGGGTCGAAGCCGAGCACGTCGTAGCGGGCAAGCACCTGCGGCGCGTAGATGAAGGGTGCGCCACCCTGGACGAAGTCCACTCCCGATCCGCCCGGGCCGCCGGGGTTGGTGAACAACGTGCCCAGACGATCTCGGGGATCGCCGCTGGCGGGCAGCTTCGTCAGCGCGAGCCGGGTCTTCGGGCCGTTCGGGTTGTCGTAGTCGCTGGGCACCTCTGCCGTCGCGCAGAGGAACGGCTCCAGGCCCGGCCCGCAGGAGTGCCAGGCAAGCTTCGGCCGGTTCAGGGTGATCTGGGGGAAACGACCGGAGTCTTCCACCAACCCGGACGCCGGGCATTGGCGTGGCCCCGCGTGTCGCGGGCCTCTTGACGTGCCGGCGCTGAGCTTCGCCCCGGGCGCGGATGTGTTCGCCCCCACCACCTCCGAGGCCGTTGGGCCCAGCCCGGTGCCGGCGACGGGGAGGACGATGTCATCGTGGCTCGGACCAGTGCCGTCAATCAGGTCGATCGGATGGTGCACGGCTGGCAGGGCAAGGTCACCTCCGGCCAGTCACCGACAACGCCGATGCTTGCGTATCTCGACTGGATGGTGCACCTGTCCAACTCGCCGGGCAAGCAGGTCGAGTTGGCCGACAAGGCCTTGCGCAAGACCCAGCGCCTGCTCGGCTACGCCGCCGGCCGGTCCGTCGATCCCAGCACCCCGCCCTGCATCGAACCCCTCCCCGGCGACCGCCGCTTCAAGCACGCGAGCTGGCAGGGGTGGCCCCATGTGGTGAACTACCAGGCCTTCCTGCTGCTCCAGCAGTGGTGGCACAACGCCACCACCGGTGTCGGGGGAGTCACTCGACATCACGAGGCGGCAGTCGCCTTCTGGGCCCGGCAGCTGCTGGACGTGTACGCCCCCTCGAACATCCCCTGGGCCAATCCCGAGGTACTCGAGGCCACCATGCGCGAGGGGGGAGCCAACCTGGTGCGCGGGGCCGGCAACCTTGTCGAGGACGTGAGCCGGTCGGTCACCGACCGACCCCCCGTGGGTGCCGAGGAGTACCCGATCGGCACCGCCGTCGCGGCCACTCCCGGCGCGGTGGTCTACCGCAACCGGTTGATCGAGCTGATCCAGTACTCGCCCACCACGCCCACGGTGTACGCCGAGCCGATCCTGATCGTGCCGGCGTGGATCATGAAGTACTACATCCTCGATCTCTCCGCGCACAACTCGCTGGTGCGTTACCTCGTCGAGGCCGGCCACACGGTCTTCGTCATGTCCTGGCACAACCCCACGGCGGCCGATCGCGACCTGGGCATGGAGGACTACCGCCTGCTCGGCGTGCAGGCAGCCCTTGATGCGGTCAGGACCATCGTGCCCGACCGTCGAGTGCACGCCGCCGGGTACTGCCTCGGTGGCACCCTGCTCGCAATCCACGCCGCCGTGCTGGCGCGCCGCCCGGAGACCGATCCGTTGGCGGGGGTGACCATGTTCGCGGCCCAGACCGACTTCACCGAGCCGGGCGAGCTGATGCTCTTCATCGACGAGGATCAGGTGAGCTTCCTCGAGGACTACATGTGGGAGCAGGGCTACCTGCCGGGCCAGCAGATGGCGGGCGCCTTCCAGATGCTGCGCTCCAACGACCTGGTCTGGTCCCGGATGGTGCGCCAGTACCTGCTCGGCGAGCGGGAGCCGATGAGCGACCTGATGGCGTGGAACGCCGACACCACCCGGCTGCCCTTCCGGATGCACTCCGAGTACCTGCGAGGACTGTTCCTGCACAACGACCTCGCGCAGGGCCGGCACGTCGCCGACGGCAGACCGGTCTCCCTGTCGGACATCCGGGCACCGATCTTCGCCGTGGGCACGGTCCGCGACCACGTCGCACCCTGGCACTCGGTCTACAAGATCCACAACCTCGCCGACACCGAGGTGACGTTCGCGCTGGCCAGCGGGGGCCACAACGTGGGAATCGTGAGCCCACCCGTCGGTCGCGGCCACCGCACCTACCAGATCGCCACCCACATAGAGGGCGAGCGGTACGTCGCGCCCGAGGTGTGGACGGCCTCGACCCCGGTCCAGCAGGGCTCCTGGTGGCCGGCCTGGCAGCAGTGGCTGGCCGACCGGTCCGGTCCACGGGTGGCGCCGCCGTCGACGGGAGCCCCCGAGGCCGGATTGCCGCAGCTCGGGGCCGCCCCTGGTGAGTACGTGCGGCAGGTCTGACCGGACGTCACTGCGACGCGGGTCCTCCTGGTGGCTGCGGGCGTGCTCGCAGGACCTGGCGCAGCACCGCGAGGTCGTCACTGATCACACCCACCGCCCCGGACCCCTGCCACCGGGCCACCTGGGCCAGCGTCCGGGGATCGTTGACCGGCCAGGTGAGGACCACCTCGACGTGGTGGTGGAGCGCTCCCACGACCTCCGGGCTGAGCAGCGAGCGGTGCACGCTGACGCCGTACCGGGGTGGGCCTGCCGGCAGCCGTCTGATCAGCAGGGCGAGCTCGCCGCGGTTGCGGGCCGACATCACGGTGCGCACCCAGGGGACCGCCTCGAACGGGCGCAGTGCCGGCCAGTACCGCGAGCAGACGATCACCTGGCGGTTCGGGGCGTGCGCGTGCAGCTGCCGGGCGACGTGCTCGCCCACCTCGCCACGCCGTCCCTTGAGATCGAGCATGAAGACCGCGTGCTCCTGGGCCGCGGCCAACAGCTCGGACAGAGCCAGCCGAGGCAGCGACGCCGGCTGCAGCTCCCACCGGTCCCACAGCCACGGCAGCGGTCCCATCGTTTTGAGATGTCGCACCTCGAGGCGACCCCGGTGGGCGTGCACGTCCGCCTCGATGACGTCGACGCCGAGGACCATCGCCGCTCGGGTCGCCGCCGGTGAGTTGCCGGCCCGGTGGGCCACGGCCAGCAGGGTCACCGCGCGGTCCCGGCGACACTGGCCTGCCCCGGGTGCTCGACCGCAGGCGCGGCAGGGTGTTCGTCGACCAGCAGCGCCCGGACGGCGCGGCGCCGGTCGATGACCGTGGCGGCGAGCAGTCCGAGCAGCGCCAGCGCGAGTCCGGCGACGACGTCCAACACGTAGTGGTTGCCGGTCAGCACCACAGCGACCGCCATCAGCAGCGGCAGTGACCGACCCGCCCAGCGCAACCAGGCGTGGGTGCTCGCCGCCGCGATCGCCAACCCCACCAACAGGTCCCATCCCGCGTGCAGGCTGGGCATCGCGGCGTACTGGTTCACGAACGCCGGCGGTTGCAGGATCCGGTAGGCCCGCGAGTCCTGCGTGATCGTGTCCACCAGTCCGACCTGCGCGAGCCGGGGTGGCGAGACCGGGTAGGTCGCGAAGATCACCAGCCCGACCAGCCCGGAGATCAGCATCGCGTCCCGGAGCCGGCGGTAGACCGCCCGGTGCTGCAGCGCCAGCCAGACCATCGTCACGATGATCACCGGCCAGTGACCGTACATGTAGACCCAGTTCGCGGGGGCGATGAGTGGCTCGGCCCAGGTCAAAACGAGCTGTTGGCCCTGTTGCTCGATGTCCAGACCGAGGGCCTGCTCAAGCGCCAGCACCTGATGGGAATTGGCCAGCGCCAGGTCGGGGGATCCCTCTGTCAGACCCCGAACACCGAAGTAGAAACCGATACTCGCCGTCACCAGGGCGACCTGGCCGGCGATCCACGAGAGGGTGTGCTGATGCGATCGCACCGTGTCGAGGCGGTCCGAGAGCATGGCACATCACTCCCCTCCGGCCATTCTCGCTCCTTTCGGAGCGGTGCAGAACCGCCCAAAAGGCCTCAGAGACCGCCGGTCGCAGTCACGGGCGGCTCAGAGCAGCGCGGTGGCGGGCACCGGTCGGGCCGCGCGGCGGGCCACCAGGAGGCACCCGCCGCCCAGGAGCAGCGCCGGTGCCCAGGCCAGTAGCGCCTTGAGCAGCACCGCACCGACGGCGGAGGCCCAGGGGACCCCGAAGGCGACCAGAGCGAGCACCAGGGCGCCGTCGCGCGGGCTGACCCCGCTCGGACCGGGAACCACCCCGGCCAACTGGCTGGCGCCGAAGGCGCCGGCGACGACAAGAGGTGGGGGAGCGTGCCCGGTGGCCAGCAGGGCGCCGAGCAACAGGATCACGATCGAGGCCTGGTAGCCCATCGAGAGTGCGAGACCCCTGGCCAGGCGACGCGGTGAGGGCCACTCCCGGCGCGGGATCCACTCCGGGCGCAGCCGGCGAACCACGAGCACCGCGACCACCAGCACCAGGGACAGAGCCAGGACGGCGAGCAGCTGACGCACCGGCAGCGCCGCACCGGCGAGCCCGACGAAGGTGGCCAGGCCGATCGCCCCGACCAGCCGGTCCAGCGCGACTTCGGCTGCGGCCGAACCGCGGGCCATGCCGACGCCGTGCAGGCGCTTGATCCGCCACACGTCGGCGCCCACGTGGCCGGGAGTGAGCTGACCGATCAGCTCCGACTCGGCGTAGGCCGCCAGGTGCCAGCGGCGGGTGCGGCCGCTCTCGGACAGGCCATGCCAGCGCAGCGGACACAGCACGTACTTGCCGATGGTCCAGGGAACCAGGGCGAGCAGTGCCGGCCACAGCTCGAGCCGGGGAAGGCTGGGCAGGGTGACGATCGGGATGGCGATCGCCACGACCACCGTCAGCACACGAAACCATCGGGACGCCACCAGCGCGCGCCAGAACTGCATACAACCTCGAACCGGTCAGGTGGCGGTGGCGACCACTTGGACATGCGTCGCGGGGGTCCGGAGGAGCCCCCGCCTGCAGACAGTGTGACTCACGGACCCGGGTTCGGTGAATCGCAGTGCCGTGACGCCGTCCGGAGCGCCCTACCCTGACCCGATGACGACAGCGCTGGCCGGCCCTGTCGCCCTGGTCGGCTCCGGGGAGTACCTGCCGGCGCTCGAGCACGTCGATCGGGCGCTGCTGGACGGGCGTCCGCCCCGCTTCGTGCAGCTGGCCACCGCGGCGGCGCCGGAGGGGCCCGCGGTACTGGCTCGCTGGCGCGACCTCGGTGCCGCAGCCGCCGCCCGGCTCGGCGTCGAGCAGGTCGTCGTCCCGGTCCTGGATCGGGACGACGCCATGGACGCGGCGCACGCGGCACTCGTCGCCGGCGCCGGGCTGGTCTACCTCTCCGGCGGAAACCCGTTGTACCTGACCGAGACCCTGCGGGACAGCGCCGTCTGGCACGCCATCGTCGAGGCCTGGCGCGGCGGGTCCGCGCTCGCCGGGTGCAGCGCCGGGGCGATGGCGCTGTCGGCCGCCGTCCCCGACCTGCGACACCTCTGGCGCGGCGCCGCCCCCGGACTGGGCCTGCTCCCGACCATCGAGGTGCTGCCTCACTTCGACGCCTTCGCCGCCCGGTTGCCCGACCTCGTCCTGCGCCGCGTGGCGGGTGCGCCGGACGGCGTCCAGGTCGTCGGCATCGACGAGAACACTGCGCTGGTCGGCGGTCTCGGCGGTTGGCGCACCGAGAACGGCTCGGACGGCGAACCGGTCGGCCCCGGATCGCGGTGGCAGGTGATGGGTCTGTCCTCGGTCTGGATTCTGGACCGCTCCGGACGACACGGAATCGGGTCGGGGGAGTGGACCAGGCTTCCTGTTCCGCAGGTCGGCGGCGGCACCGGGCCCGCGCCGCTACCGTGACGAGGGTGGGACCTGTCCTGGTGGACCTGCGATCGATGCCGCCCGCCGGGATCGTCGGCGCCAAGGCCGCCCGGCTGGGGTGGGCGACGAACCGCGGCTGGCCGGTGCCGGCCGGCGTGGTCGCGCCCTTCGCCGAGGTCGAGCAGCTCGGCGGCGACGGACGGCGGGACGCCGAGATGCGGCTGCGCACCGCACTCGACGCCCGCCTGGAGCCCGGGCGACGATACGTCGTGCGCTCCTCGGCGGACGCCGAGGACCACGGCGCCCGGTCCTTCGCCGGCCAGTTCGCCACCGTCCTGGACGTCGCCGGGGTCGACGACGTGTTTGCTGCGGTGCGGCAGGTCGCGGCCTCGGCGCGGACCCCGCAGGTGGCGGCCTATTGCCGACGGGTGGGGGCCGACCCCGCGGCGATCCGGATGTCCGTGATCGTCCAGCAGCTGGTGACCCCGACGGTCAGCGGGGTGGCCTTCAGCCGCGACCCGGTCAGTGGCGCGAACCGGGCGGTGGTCGAGGCGGTCTCGGGACGCGGGGACCGGCTGGTCGGCCTCGGGGCGACGCCACAGCGCTGGACCTGCGCGCCGGGAGGCGAGCCCGCGCAGCACGGGACACCACCGGATCCGATCCCGCGCCTGCTGCCGCACGCCGTCGTCCGCGACGTCGTGGACCTGGCGCGCGCCGTGGCCGACTCCAGCGGTGCGGCCGCGGACGTCGAGTGGGTCTGGGACGGCCGGCAGGTCTGGCTCGTCCAGTGGCGTCCGATCACGGCGCTGACCCAGGACGCGCGGGTCTGGTCCTCGCGCATCGCCCGGGACGTGTTGCCGGGGCTCATCCCTCCGCTGGTGTGGTCGGTCAACGTGCCGGTCGTCAACGGCGTATGGGTCGATCTGCTCGACACGGCCCTCGGGGCCACGGGGCTCGACCCGGAAAGCCTCGCGCGGCCCTTCGGGTACCGCGCCTACTTCGACATGGGTGCCCTCGGGTCCGTGTTCACCTCGCTCGGGCTGCCGGCCGACGCCCTCGAGCAGATGCGCGCGGGGACGAGCCGGCCGGTGATGCGCCCCTCCGCGCGGGCCGTGCTGCGCCGCGCGCCACGGCTGCTGTCGGCGGCCGCCGGTCTGCGTCAGTGGCCGCGCCTCGCCCGCCTGGAGGTGCTCACGGCGGAGGCGGCACGCCTGCGCGCGGCGGCCCAGGACCCGCGCAAGCTGTCCGACGTCGAGCTCCTCGCCCGGGTCGACCGGCTCATCGAGGTCTTCAGCACGCTGGCGCGGCTCAACGTCGTCACCCCGCTCCTGGCCGATGTGGCGACCGCCCGGGTGCGGCGGGCTGCCAGGCACCGAGGTCTCGACCCGACCACGATCGAGCCCGGGCAGGACCTGGCGCGGGTGCGCGACCTCGACCCGGCGCACGTCCTGACGGGGATCGACCCCCGCGACGATGACGCCTGGTCCCGGTACCTCGACTGCTTCGGCCACCTCTCGGACAGCCCCAACGACTGCTCGCGGCCGACCTGGGCCGAACAGGAGCAGGCGGTCCGACGCCGCCTCCTCGCGGCGCGCGACGCCGAGGAGGGCGGCCCCGCCCGGCGTGCCGCCGGGGACCGACCACGTGCCGCCGAGCGCCGCGCGGAGCTGCTCGCCCGCACACCCCGCTGGCGGCGTCCGGGCATCGAGCGAGCCTGGTCCCGGGCGGCCCGGCTGAGGCTGGCGCGCGAACACGTCGGCTTCGCCTATGCCCGGTTCTACGGGCTCTTCCGGCCGACCTTCCTCGAGGCCGGCGGGCGCCTGACCTCTCGCGGGCTCCTGGCCGGGCCCGAGGACGTCTTCCTGCTCACCCTCGCCGAGCTTCGCGCGGCGCTGGCCGGCGAGCTCCCGCGGGCCGGCGAACTCACGGCACAGCGGCGCCGGGAGATGGCGGAGGCGGCCGAGATCGACTGGCCCGAGACGATCGTCGGGGACGATCCGGTCCCGGTGCTGGGCCGGGCGGGAGCCCGGGTGCTGCGCGGGACTCCGACCTCCCGGGGCCGGCATACCGGGCCCGCCCGGGTGGTCACGTCGTTGGCGAACGCCCCGGACATCGGGCCGGACGACGTCCTGGTGCTCGAGGCGGCGGACGTCACCTGGACGCCGTTGCTCCTGCGCGCGGGCGCTGTCGTCACCGAGACCGGCGGCATGCTCTCGCACGCCTCCATCGTGGCCAGGGAGCTCGGACTGCCCTGCGTCGCATCTGTGCCCGGCGTGCTGCGGGTGCCCGACGGCGCCCCGCTGAGCGTGGACGGCGGGTCGGGCGAGGTCCTCGTGCTCGACGGAGCCGAACCGCCGGAGGAAGGCAGAGGCCCATGACACCCACCCTGACCGGCCCACGCGCCGCCGCCGCAGGGGCGGTGGCTGGGTACCTGGCCGGAGCCGTGTCCTTCTCCCGCGTGATCGGCACCCGCGCCGCGCCCGGCAAGGACATCAGCGTCACCCACATCGAGGTGGCGGAGACGGGCACCACCGTGGAGTTCCACGGCATCACCCCGACCAGCGTGCGCGAGCACGCCGGCACCCGCGCGATGGCCGTGAGCATCCTGCTCGAGGCCACCAAGGCCCTGGTCCCGACGCTGGCGGCCCGGCTCGCTCTGCCCGGGACCCCAGCCGCTCCGGCCGCCGCCGCGGGTGCCGTGCTCGGTCACGTCGTGCCCGTCTGGAGCGGCGGGAAGGGCGGGTACGGCATGTCCCCGATGCTCGGCGGGCTGCTCGTCCTGGACCCGCTCGGCTTCCTCGTGACCAATGCGGGGCTCAGCGCCCTCATCGGCCTGACCCGCGACCGCCGCCTGGTGATGCTCTGGCCCGTCACCGTCCCCGTGTGGGGCGCCCTGCGCCGACGCCGCGACGTCGTGGCGTTCGCTCTGGTGGCCAACGCCGTCTACTGGGCGCGGCTGGCCCCGGAGCTGCGCGGCGGCCTGCGCGCTGTCCTGGCCCCGCGCGTGCGCCGTCGCTGATCCGACTCAGGTGGCCTCGATATCCCGGCGCTCCAGCGCCAGCCCGCCGAGCACGGCCATCGCCGCGCCCCCCGCGACGAGGACGAGGGCGGCGGGCCAGTCGGGGTCGACGGCTGGGACCGGTGCGACGTGGTGGAAGACCGAGACGACCAGCACCCACTCCGGCAGCTCGACGGCCGCACCGACGATCTCGAGCAGGAAGGAGAAGGCGACGCCGGCGTAGGTCAGCGTGACGGCCCGGCGCGGCACGAGCCCGTGCAGCAGCGTCCCGGCGCCCAGGACCAGCAGTGCGGCGGGCAGCGCGTTGACGCCCGCGACCGCCAGGTCGCCCCCGGTGACGGGTAGGCCCCCGACCCGCCCGCCGGCCCAGGTGCCCGCCACGAGGGCGGTCACGGCGGCGCCGAGGACCCCGACGGCGGCGACGAGCCGACCAGCCAACCAGCGCGTCCGCCTCACCGGACGCACCAGCACCGCGTCGAGGCGCCCGCTGCCCTCCTCGTCCCGGGTGGCGGCCACCTGACCCGCGGCAGCCGTCGCCAGCGCGACCGTGACCAGCACGAACGAGAGCCCGACGTACGCCCGGGTGCCCGCGTCGCCGACACCCAGACCGCCGAGCAGCTCCCCTCCGCTCGACTCGGCCATCGCATCGGCGGCCGTCCGCGCGACGAGCCCGATGAGCAGGCCGAACGACCCCATGCCGAGCGCCCAGGAGAGCGCGGCACCCCGGGCCAGCCGGGCCGCCAGACCCCACGGGCCACCGAGGAGTGCCGTGCGCGCTCGGCCCTCGTCCCGCCCCCTGACCAGGCCCGCCCCGAGGTCTCGGCGGCGACTCAGGTCCAGCGCGACCGCGCCGAGCAGTGCAGCCGCAAAGACCAGGAGCGCGACCGGCCACGGGTTCGGCTCGGTCAGCGGCGCGGCGAGCTCGAGCCACCCGAGCGGCGTCACCCAGCGCAGCCAACGCAGGTCGGGGGCCGAGTCGGCGACCACCCGGAGGACGTACCAGACACCGAGCACCGTCGCCCCCGCCCCGGTGGCCCGGCGCCGGGTGTCGGCCACTTGCGAGACGAGCGCCCCGAGGCCGGCCATCGCGGCGGGGAAGGCCGCAAGGGTCGCCCCCAGGAAAGCGGCGCGGCCGGCGCCGAGGTCGCGACCGGCCCCGAGCATGAGCCCGCCGACGGTGACGACGGCGAGGAGCACGAGGACGAGCGTGAGGCCGGCCATCGTGGCGCGAACCGCTCCGGTCCGGGTGAGTGGGGCCGCGAGCACGATCTCGGCGCGTCCCGCGTCCTCCTCCCCCCGCAGCACGCGCGTCGCGGCGAACAGCGCCCACACCCCGCCGACCAGGGCCAGCACGAGCAGCACCCGCCACTCGGTGAAGCCGGCGAGGGTCTCGAGGTCGCGCGGCTCGCCGAAGAGCGCCGTCATGCCGGGGTTGGCCCCGATGCTGCGGGCCAGGACGATGCGGTCGGCGGGGTCTGGAAAGGCCGCCGCGTACCCGCGGGCGGCGGTCACGGTGACGACGACCATCGCCGCCGCGCAGGCGACCCCGCCCACCCAGGTGCGGCGCACCGTCAGGCCCATGACGGCGCGCCGCGCCCCGGGGGGCCTCACGGCGCGGCCTCCTCGCGGTCGGCGTAGTAGGTGAGGAAGAGCTCCTCGAGGGACGGCTCCCGGCTGACCACCCGATCGGCGCCCGCCGCGGCCAGGAGGCCGAGGAGCGGCGCTACCGGGCCGTCCACGCGACACCGCAGAGTCGAACCCTCGACGGTGACGGTGGAGTCGATGACGCCGGCCACGTCCCGCACGTCGGGCACCGGACCGTCGCCGAAGGTGGCCTCGATGGCCAACGCCGACCGCAGTCGCATGGCGTCGAGCGAGCCGACCTCGACACGATGTCCGGAGCGCAGGATCGCCACCCGATCGCACAGGGCCTCCACCTCCGCCAGGATGTGCGAGGACAGGAAGACGGTCTGGCCGCGGTCCCTCGCCTCCCGGACGCACTGCCGGAAGACCTGCTCCATCAGCGGGTCGAGGCCCGCCGTCGGCTCGTCGAGTACGAGGAGGTCCGCCCGCGCGCTGAGTGCGGCGACGAGCGAGACCTTCTGCCGGTTGCCCTTGGAGTAGGCGCGGACCCGCTTGCCCGGGTCGAGCTCGAACCGTTCGACGAGCTCGGTGCGATAGGCCTCGTCGACGGAGCCCTGCAGCCGGCCGAGCAGGTGCAGCGTCTCGGTCCCGGTGAGCTCTGGCCACAGCGCCGCTTCCCCGGGGACGTAGGCGAGGCGGCGGTGGATCGCGACGGCGTCGCGCTGGGGGTCCCCCCCGAGGATCTCGACGCGGCCCGAGGTCGGGCGGATCAGCCCGAGCAGCAGTCGGATGGTCGTGGTCTTGCCGGAGCCGTTGGGCCCCAGGTAGCCGAAGACGTCGCCCTGCTCGACCGACAGGTCGAGGCCCTCCAGCGCCCGCACGGCGCCGTAGCGCTTCGTGAGGCGCTCGGCCTCGATCACGGCCATGGGCAACACCTACCACGCTGCCGGGTGATCTAGCGCACTGCCGGACCTCCGGGCCTCGACGCGGCAACACGGCTGGGCTTGGCTGAGAGGTGGGAGGCGAGAGGCGATGACCGAGCAGACGCACCGACCGAGGATCGTCGTCGGAGTCGACGGGTCCGAGCTGAGCATCGAGGCCCTGCGGTGGGCGATCCGGCAGGCACGGTTCATCGGTGCCGCGGTGGAGGTGGTCACCGCCTGGGAGGTCTCTCCGCTCATCCTCTTCGCGCCGACCGCCACCGAGGCGGACTACGAGCAGGATGCGCAACGGGCGCAGGAGCACGTCCTGGCCACGGTCCGCGCGGAGGAGGCCGACGTCCCCGTCACCGCACGGATGATCGAGGGTCGAGCAGGGATCGTGCTGGCCGGTGCCGCGGAAGGCGCCGACCTTCTTGTCGTCGGCACCCACGGTCGCAAGGAGCTGCCGCGGATGCACCTTGGATCGGTGGCCGGATACTGCGCTCATCACGCACCCTGCCCGGTGCTGGTCCTGCGCCATCCGCACGCCTGAGACCGGGCACGCGCCGGGGCGTCGGACGGCGGGCGAGCAGACCCGGTCGCAGGTCGAGCGGTCTGAGACGGTCGGCAGGCAGAGAGGGGGTGTTCCGTGCCGCGACTGCTTGTGCCGCGACGCACCCTGGCGGCGGCGATCGTGTCCGGGCTGATCGCGGTGTCGGTCGCGGGCTGCGCGACCTCCCCGGCCGAGCCTGCATCGCCCGGGTCGCCCGCCCCGTCCAGGTCTGCCGCGTCCGCCACCGAACCCGTCGACCGGCCGACCCCCCTGCCGACGGTCACGATCACGCCGACCGCCGTCACGACGCCGTCCACCGCGGCCTCGACCCCGCCGGCAGCCACGCCAGCCTCGGCGCTGCTGCGCCGCGGCGACCGCGGCAGGCCGGTCGAGGCCGTCCAGCGCCGCCTGGTTGAGCTGGGCTACTGGGTCGGACCCGTCGACGGGGTCTTCGGCCACCTCATGCAGCAGGGCGTCTACGCCGTCCAGAAGGCCGCCGGGATAGGCCCGGACGGCGTGGTCGGCCCGAGGACCCGCGCGGCGCTCGACCGTGGGGCCCGTCCGGCGGCCCGCAGCAGCCAGGGCCGAGTCGTCGAGGTGAACCTGGACCGGCAGCTGCTGCTGCTCGTCGAGGACGGTCGGGTCCGCCAGGTGGTCAACACCTCCACCGGCACCTTCCGGTACTACTACTCCCAGGGGCGCCGCCTGCTCGCCGACACCCCGCGCGGTCGCTGGCGGGTCTACTGGACAGTGGACGCCTGGCACGACGGCCCCCTCGGTCGTCTCTACCGGCCGGCGTACTTCAACCGTCAGGGCATCGCGGTCCACGGGTACACCTCGATCCCCCCGTACCCGGCCTCGCACGGTTGCGTCCGGGTCAGCGTGGCGGCGATGGACTGGCTGTGGCGGCAGGGCTGGGTGCCGGTCGGTGCCCGGGTCTGGGTCTACTGAGCTGCCCGTCGGCACGTGATGCCGCACCGTCGCCGGAGCGGCGCACAACGGCGCCGCCGAGTCCTGGGCGACGACGCATCGTCACAACTCGCTGCCCGGACACCGACGTGGCGGTAACGTTGGGTTACTCATCGCGGTCGGGGTCGCGATGAGTGGACACCACCACGGTTACACCACGTGAGCGAGACTTCCCCCCTCTGACTCGGCTTGCGGAGGACCAGTTGTCCCTCGACCATCCTGCGGCCCGGCACGTTGAGCGACCCGGTGACCCCTCAGACACCGACCACGTCCTGCAGCCCGGCCCGGCGATGTTCCCTTCCCTGCACCAGTGGACGCTCAACCTGCGCGACCTCGGCGACCTGCCGAGCGCCTGCTCGGCCGCCGACTCCCTGTGCCGCGAGGCTCGCACCGACGCCGAGGCCGTGCGCGCGAACCAGCTGCTCGCCGAGCTCAGCGAGCGGGCCGGTGACCTGCCGAGCGCGCGGCTGGCCCGGGAGCGTCTCGTCGACCTCGCGCGCTGGGCGGTCGAGGCCGACCCCACCACCGCCGGCCGGATCGAGCTGCTCTCCGCCCTGGACGACCTCGGCGAGCTGGCCCGGCGCCAGGACGACCACTGGACCGTCCTGGAGTGCCACGGCAACCACGGCCGGATGGCGCAGCTGCGCGAGCTGACCGCCGCCAACGGCCTGCATCCGAGCCTGCTCACCGAGCAGTGCTACAGCCTGCGTCGGGCCGGCTGCGCGGCTCGAGACCTGGGCTCGGTCGAGGAGGCCCGGTCCCTGTTCGAGGAGCGGCTCACGGTGGCCCGGCTGGTGCTGTCCGGCAGTCCCGGCACGCCGAAGCTGGTCGCTCTGGTCGCCGCCGCGCTGGCCGACCTGGGCACCCTGCTGGCCCGGCTCGGCGACCCGCGGGCCGCGCACCTGCTGGGTGAGGAGCTGGGTCTGCGCAACTGGCTGCAGTCCCTGCGCCCGGACGATGTCGAGGCGCGCCAGCAGCTCGCCAGAGCCCATCTCGCGGTGGCCCAGACCGGCGCCGACACCGAGGAGCACCGGGCCGTCGCCGCCGACCTGCTCAGCCGGATGGAGGCGGAGGGCTCTCTGGACATCACCGGGCGGATGCTGCTGACCAGCCTGCGCGCCGGCTGAGGTGGGGTCCCCGGGTCGGGGGCGTGGTTACCGTGGAGGGGTGAGAAGCGGATCCGGCGGTGGCGTGCAGTCGGTCAACAAGGCCCTCGACCTGCTGGAGACGCTCGCCGAGGCCGGCGGGGAGCTGACGCTGACCGACCTGGCCGTGGACACCGGAATTCCGATGGCCACCCTGCACCGGTTGGCGCGGACCCTGGTGGGGCGGGGCTACCTCCGCCAGCTGTCGGACCGCCGCTACGCCCTGGGCCCGGCGCTCGTGCCCTTGGCGGAGGCGGCCCGGGGGAGCGAGGCGGCGGGCTGAGCCCGACCCGTCTGCGGCACCATGACGTGCATGCGCTCGCATCCGGCTGCCGCTCTCGAGGACGTCTGGAACCGGGCGGTCGGCGCGGTCCTGACCCGGCGGGGGTGGCGGAGCGTCGTCCTGCCCTACGCGGGCTACGGCAACGACTCGGTGCTGCGCGTGTTGGCCAGGGTGGTGCTGGTGCCGGCCGACCACCATCGGCTGGCCGGCACGTCGACCGCGCCCGAGGACCTGGACCGGCGTGGCTGGCGCAGCTTTTTCACCGCGGTCGCCCCACAGGCCGAGGTGACCGTGCGGGTGCCGGACGGTGAGCAGGCCAGGACCGGGGTGGACCAGGGGCAGCAGGTGCTGACCGATCGGTCCGGGTACCTCGACGTCCGCATCCCGAACCCGTCGCTGGCACCGGGCTGGCAGCAGGTGCGGCTGCACGTCGACGGCGCGCCAGCCGTCCTCGCCCCGGTGCTCGTGGTCGACGCCGACCAGGACTTCGGACTGGTCAGCGACATCGACGACACGGTGATCCGGACCTGGCTGCCCCGGCCCCTGCGCGCCGCCTACAACACCTTCGTGGTCCGCGAACAGACCCGTCGACCGGTGCCCGGCATGGCCGATCTCTACCGAACGGTGCTGGGTGCTCATCCGGGTGCCCCGACCATGTACGTCTCCACCGGGGCCTGGAACACGGCGCCGACGCTACGAAGGTTCTTGCGACGCAACGGGTTTCCCGAGGGGGCGCTCTTGCTCACCGACTGGGGCCCGACCAGCACCGGTTGGTTCCGCAGCGGCCGTGAGCACAAGCGAGCGTGCCTGCGGGGGCTCGCCGACGACTTCCCGCGGATCCGCTGGCTGCTGGTCGGTGACGACGGGCAGCAGGACCCCAGCCTCTACGCCGAGTTCGCGCGGCAGAACCCGGACCGGGTGCGGGCGATTGCGATCCGCCAGCTCTCAGCCACCGAGCAGGTGCTGGCTCACGGCACCGCCACCGAGCGGATGGGCCAGGACAGCGACTCGGTGTCGACCGCCGCCCCGCAGGTCAGGGCTCCGGACGGCGCCGGCCTGACCAGTGAGCTGAAGCGGCTGGACCTGTTCTGATCCCCGGGGGTGGCGGTGACCGGGACGCACGGTCAGGGCACTTTCACGGTGAGGGCCCCGGAGAGCACTCTGGTCCGCATCCGGGTGCACTCGCCGATCGCGTCGCCGTCCAGCTGCGCCAGTACCGGCCGGTCGGTGCGGATCTCCACCGCGGTGGAGGCGATCTGGCGCAGCATGCCGTGGCCGCGCCGGTGGTGGGTGAGCACGTCGAGCAGAACGGCGCCCCAGCCGGCGACCCCCCTCGGCGCGACCAGGACGGCGTCCAGCAGCCCGTCGTCCGGCACGGCTCCCGGCATCAGCTCGATGCCACCGGTGAGAGTGCCGCAGTTGCCGACCAGCACCGTCCGTGAGTGCTGGGAGACCAGCGGACCCTGGTCGGCCTGGAGGCGGACCCCGAAGCCACGCTGGAACAGCGCCCTGGTCCCGGAGATCAGGTAGGCGGGCCAGCCGAACATACTCTTCACCGTCTCGTTGGCGTTCGCCATCGTGACCGCGTCCAGACCCATCCCGGCCATCACCAGGAAGACGTCCTCGTCCTCGGAGTCGTCGCAGGACAGCAGGCCCACGTCGATGGCGCGCTCGCTACCCCCGAGGGCCACGTCCAGCGCCTGGTCGAGCTCGAGCGGCAGCTCGAGGTTGCGGGCCAGCAGGTTGCCGGTTCCGCCGGGCAGCAACCCGATCGGCACCGGGGAGCGGTCCGCCTGACCACCGTCGCGTCGACCGAGACCGACCAGCGCCGCCGCCACCGCGCGGACCGTGCCGTCCCCGCCGAGCGGACAGACCACACCGGCGCCGTCGGCGACGGCCTGGCGGGCCTGCCCCTCGCCGGGGTCGTCCTCGGTGGTCTCGTACCAGGCAGGTTCGCCCAGCCCGTGCCGCTCGCAGGCGGCGGCCACCTGGGCCCTCACCTCGCCCAGGTCGTCGAACTTGGTCGGGTTGACCACGACGGCAGGGTGTCCGCCCCGCCGGCCCGAGGCGTCGCCGTCCATGGCCGGTGCGTCCATCAGGTGTCCTCTACGAAAGGGTCGACCGCTGGTCCGTCAGCCACAGGTCGAGCAGGCCGCGGAAGTGAGCGATGAACCGCTCGTGCTCGTGCGGGGGATAGGTGGACCGCACGGTCTGCAACAGTAGGGTCTGGAAGCCCGGGCCGCTCACCCAGTCCAGGACCGCCTCGTCCAGGTGGCTCAGGTGCTCGGCGCACCAGGTCTGGAAGGCATCGGACTCGAAGCGCTCGTCGGCGATCTCCAGATAGCCGTTGATCCGGTCCTGGTAGCTGCGCTCGGGGTCGTCGGCGATCTCCAGGTACCGCTCGGTCTGCAGGTCCACCGGGTTGCGCCGCCCGGTCACCAGGCAGTAGGCCGACCACTTCACCAGCGCGGTGATGGCCCACGGGAAGTAGTAGTGCAGCGACGTCACGGCGACGTCCGGGCAGGCGTTGGCGTAGTCGATCGGGTACACCTCGTCGCCGGCCACCAGCATCTCCGCGGAGTTGAACTGCCAGTCGAAGAAGGCGTTCACGATCCGGCTGATCGCCGAACACTCGAAACCCGTTCGCGGGTCGAGGAAGTCATGCTCGACGGCGTACCGGGCGTGCATCGGCTCCTCGGGTCGGAACTTCATCACCATGGTCTGCGGGCCGATCGACAGCGCCCGGACGAACACGTCGTAGTCGACGGTCGCCTGCAGGTGCATGAGCATCTCGTCGGAGGCGTCGTAGGCCCGGTGCAGCTCGTCACGGTTGGTGATCTTCGAGACGCCGCGCCAGCCCCCACCGTCGAAGGGCTTCATGAACAGCGGGTAGCCGAGGTCGTCGGCGATCGCGTCCAGGTCGAAGGACCGGTTGTAGCGAGCCGAGGTGAAGGCCCATCGGGCGTTGTCGATCGGGTTCTTGTACGGCACCAGGATGGTCCGCGGGATCTTGAGCCCGAGTCGCAGCATCGCGCAGTAGGCGGTGTGCTTCTCCATCGACTGGAAGGTGAACGGGGAGTTCAGCAGGTAGGTGCCGTTGACGATCGCGGCCTTCTTCAGCCACTCCCGGGGGTGGTAGTACCAGTAGGCGAGCCGGTCGATGACCAGCCCGGAGCGCACCGGGTCGGTCAGGTCGAACGGCTCGATGGTGAGCCGCTCGGTGTGCAGGCGGTGCTCCACCCCGTCCCCGGTCCGGATCACGCCCAGCCGTCGGACGATCTCCTCGAAGGCCGTCGGCCAGTCCTCCTCGGCCCCCAGCAGCAAGCCGATCAGGTGGGTGCGCTTGTTCGACATGAGGCCTCCCTGGCCGACGGGTGCAGGTGGACCCAGCCAAAGGTGGGGGACATCGGGCAGCGGTGTCCAGATCCGGGCGGCTCGCGTGGCGGTCCGCGTGGGTGGCCGGTCAGGTGGGGTCGTCGGCGATCGTCACGCGGACCGGGACGCCGGCCTCGATGGTCCGCGAGACCGTGCAGGTCCGCTCGTGCGAGGTCCGGACGGCGCGCGGCAGGATCTGCCGGGCGGCGTCGCCGGCCGCCCCTGGCGGGAACCGGACGGTGAACGTCAGCTCGATGTCGCGCAGCAGGTTGCCTCGCTGGTCCCGCACCACCTCGGCGTCCACCTCGGCCCGGAAGGTCTGTGCGGGGCTGCGGCGACCGGTCACCACGTCGACGTCGACCGCCGAGCAGCCGGCGAGTGCCGTGAGCAGCAGCTCGACCGGGGTGAAGCCGTGGGGGTCCTTGCTGCCGAAGCGCAGCTCGATCCCGCGGGCGTTGCGGGCCAGGTAGACCCCCTCGTCGAGCCGCTCGATGGCGATGTGGCGGTGCGTGTCGTCGGCCATCGAACGATCGTCCCAGAGCAGGCACTCAGGTCGTCGACGCCGGACCCTTCTACGTCAGCGGGTACGACGACGCCAAGGTGCCCGCCGTTGCCCGCGATCGCCCCTCGCCGCACAAGTCGGCGTCGGCCCGGCCGCCGCCCGCGGCCGGGCCCGGGGACGCGACCCAGCCCGCACCAGGTGATCGGCGTCATGGTGAGCCCCCGACCCAGCGATGAACAGGCCGTGTGAGCTGCTGCGGATCGAGGTGCTCCTGCTGTGGGCGCCGAGGTCGTCACCACGGGTCGCGGCGCACCCCGGAGTGTCAGCGCAGTCTGGATCACTACCAGTTATAAGCGGTTGCAGTGCAGTGCTTTTCGCGGTCTGCTTGCAGTGGGTTGACGGAGCGGGCCGTTCGGCCTATGACCGGATGCCCACTGAGGAGGAGGATCGGACCAAATGCGGTGAGTGCGCCTCATCACAACGGGCCGTCCCATCGCCCACCTGAGCCACATAGGTATCACTGGTCTCACGAGAGCCGCGCCGTCAACTCCGACTTCGCACGGACATCGCTCCAGTACCTGTCAGGCCGGCCGCGGTACCGCGGCGCGCCGACCGGGAAGGACCAAAATGACTGCGATCGATCACAGCAAGGCCCATGCCACATCGGTGGCCTGGTTCGACGCCGCCACAGAACGTCACCGTTGCTCCCACGCTCCCCGACCCGAGCTGCACCAGCTACGGCTGGCCCTCGACCTCCAGATCGAGGCGATGCTCCTGGCACTGAGTGCCGCCGCACGCGACAACGACGGCGCCGTCCCGTGGGACCGATGGCTGATCGAGGATCTCGAGACGGCCCGCTGCCTGACCACCGCGCTGGTCGCCGAAGGAGTCGAACCTGCACCGGTGTCAGGCGGTGGGACGCTGAGCGCCGCCGCCGACGCCGTCGAGCTCCTCGACCTGGTCGTGGCTCGCTACACGATGATGGACGAGCGGCTCTGCGACGCGCTGGGGCACTCCGGGCAGGGCCCGGGTTGGCGGGGCATCGCCCTCGAGGTGCGGTCCCGCTGCCGCACCCGGATCGAGGAGCTGCACGCCCACCGCTGCGCCGCCGTCCAGCGCTCTGCGCTCGCCGCCGACCTGCGCAGGGAGCTCGCCGGGTCGTCCTCGACCGCCGTGGCCGGTGTTCCCGGGGAGATGTTGGGCTGACCTCGCCGGACCTGACCGCCGGACCCGCCCGGCGGACGCGCCAGCGCCCGTCCGGGTGACGTCCGGCACCCCCGCCGCGGAGCTGGCACTCGCACCCCCTTGTGTGCCAGCCGTCTCCTGCCGCACCCTGCCCCCAGACCCGTGACCGCCGCCGACGCTGCGAACGCCGTGGCGGTTGCGGGCCGTTCGGGTTCAGGAGGTGCCGTGGACCAGCCGCCCGTCGAGGTCGCGCCGTTCGCCGGCAGTGACCGCAACCTGTCCGGGTTCGTGGTGTCCGGTCGGTGGCCGGCGTCCACCCGGGAGTGGGCCCAGTTCCTGGCCCTCGCCGTCCGGCTGGCCGCCGTCCCGGGGCTGGTGCCCACGACCACCGTGTATCGCTCCGTCGAGGACGTCCCCGACGACCCGCAGCCCGGCACGGTCGGCCTGGTCACCTCCGCCGGTCCGGTGCTCGGCACCGGCGCGCCGCGACCCGGGCAGTTCAGCGGCCAGGCGCCGTCCGCGCTGATCCTGCTGCACCCGCCGTCCGAGAGCCGGCCGTCCACGCCGGAGACCGTCGGCGCCGCCTCCGGATGTGTGCTGCTGCCCGGGCTGCCGCACCTCGGGCTCGACCACCGGGCCGCCTGGGTCGAGGCCGAGGCCGACGGCACCATCACCCGGTTGATCAGCCAGGTCGGGGTCAACCCCGCCCTCGACCCGGACACCGCCGTGCTCGCCATGCTGCTTGTCGCCTGACCGCGACGCGCCGTCGTCGATCACCCGGACGGGCAGATCCGGCGGTTAGCGTGGTTTCGTGGCACACGATGCGCTTGCGGACCTGGTCGCTCGGCGGCCGGACGCGTCGGCGCGTCAGCCCGACCCGCCCGCCGCGGCCCCGCCGTCCACCGACTCGCGGCCCACCCCGTCGACCGGCGCCCAGCCGCAGTCGGGAGCCGACCACGCGGACGGCGGGAGCGCCGACCCGACGCCTCGGCCGGACGGCGACGCGGCAGTCGACCCGGGCTCCGACCCGGGCTCCGACCCCGGCTCCGACCCAGGGGGCGGTCCCGTCGGCACCGACCCGGTCCTGTGCGCCGTGGAACGGTGGCAGGAGACCCTCGCCTCCGCCCGGCTGCCGGACACCCTGATCGGCGAGGACATCGGGGTCGAGGTTCTCGACCTGACCCACGCCCATCCCTCCGGCCTGGCCACCCTGATGGCCGGTCGCTCCACCAGGCTGTCCAGCCTGGTCCGGGAACCGGCAGCGCACGCCGCTGCCCGGCGTCGGGCCCGGGCGATCAGCGCCAGTGCCGAGCGGCTGGCCGTCGAACGCGGGGTCCGGTCGGCCTATCTCGCCGCCGGGATGGTCACCTGGCGGGTGGACGACGGCGCCGAGCTGCAGGTCCCGATCAGCGCCCCGGTGCTGCTGCGCAGCTGCCGGCTGCACCCACGGGGTCCCGGCCAGGACGACTACGAGCTGGACCTCGACGAGGGCGCCGTGGTCAACCCCGAGGTGGTGCGCCGGCTCGCCTGCGACCACGGGATCCGGTTGGACGCCTCCGGCCTGGGCGGGCTGGCGTTCGGCCCCGACGGCTTCGATCCCCGACCCGTCTACGTGTTGCTCGAGGAGCTGTGCTCGGCCGTCGCGGGCTTCGCCATCGACCCGCGGTTGGTCGTGGGCAGCTTCACCTCCGGCTCCGACGCCCTGGTCGCGGACCTGGAGGCCGCCCGACTGGCGCTGCAGATCCACCCGCTGCTGTCCCGGGTGGCCAATGCGACGCCGTCCCTGGACGGTGCCGACCGGACCAGCCCTGACCGGACCAGCCCCGACTGGACCAACCCCGACCGGACCAACCCCGACCGGACCAGCCCCGACCGAGGCGAGCCGCTGTGCCTGCTCGACCCCGAGCCGGAGACCGACGACGTGGCCTTCGATCTGGACTGCGCCCAGCGAGCCGCCGTGGACGCCGCGCTCGGCGGCTCGCACGTCGTCGTCGAGGGGCCTCCCGGCTCTGGCCTGACCCACACCCTGGCCGCCACCGTGGCCACCCTGGTCGGCCGTGGCCGGCAGGCCCTGGTCGTGACCCCGCACCGCGGCACCGCCGACACGGTGATTCGCCGGTTCGCCGAGGCCGGGCTCGGCGGCCTCGTCCTGGACCTGCACGACGGCGTCGGCGACCGGGTCAAGCTGCTCGCCGCCCTGGGCACGGACCTGGACGCCGCCATCGCCGATGCCACCCTCCTCGAGCAGGCCTCCGGGGCGCGCGCGACCACCGCCGACCGCACCGGCGCCGCCGCTCGTCGTGGCGAGCTCGCTGCCCGCGCCGAGGCCGTCGCTGCCGCTCAGCTACGACACGCCGCCGAGGAGCTGGCCGTCGCCGGGTCGGCGTTACACATGCGTCGCGAGCCGTGGGCGGTCTCGGCCTACGACGCGATGGTCGCCCTGGCCGAGCTGATGGCCTCGGACAACCCCCCGCGGACGCGGGTTCGGTTGCCGCACGCGGTCTGCCGCCGGCTCGACGCCCGGAGCCGCGACGCGCTGCGCGCGGACCTGCGCGCCGTGGCCGAGCTCGGCGTGTTTCGGCAGACCCGGCTGGACACCCGGTGGCTGGACGCCCGGGTCGCCGACGAGCAGGAGGCCCAGGCGGCACTGGCCGCCGCACGGGCCGCCCGGGACATCCTGCCCGTGGCCACCTCGGCGATGGCCGAGCTGGCGCATGCCTCCGGGTTCGAGCCCGCCACCACGGTGGCCGGCTGGCGTCCCCAGCTCGACCTGCTGCTCGGTATCCGGCAGACCCTCGACGTGTTGCAGCCTGCGGTGTTCGAGCAGCCGCTGGGCGACCTGGTCCGGGCGACCGCGGAGGACGGCGCCCCTGACGAGGGTTGGCTGGCCCGCCGCGGTCTGCGCCGCCGGGCCAAGGCCCTGGTCCGGCCCGGAACCCACCTGCCGGACCTGCACGCCCGACTGGTGGTCGCCGTCGGCCAGCGAGATCAGTGGCAGCAGGTGGCCTCCGGCGGTGGCTGGCCAAGGGTGCCGACCGGCCTGGACGCCGCCGACGCGGCGGTCCATGAGCTCGAGCTGGCCGTGGGCCTGCTGCACGACGTCCTGGAGGGCACCGGAACCCCCGAGCTGGCCGCGCTGCCGCTGGAGAAGGTCCGCGGGCGGATCGCCGACCTCGCGGCCGACGCCGATGGGGCCCTGGCCCAGCCGCAGCGCCGGGTCCGGATGGATCGGCTGCGCTCGGCGGGCCTGACCCCGCTGCTCACCGACCTGGCCGAGCGCCGTTGCGAGGTCGAGGACGTCGAGGGAGAGCTCGACCTCGCCTGGTGGACCTCGGTGCTGGAGACCATCATCCGCAGCGACTCGCGGCTGGCCCAGCACGACCCGGCCGTCCTGCGCGGCCATGTGGAGACCCTGCGCGACGCACAGGCCCGGTTGCTCACCGCTCGGGCGGCCCAGATCGGCGCCACCGCGGCGCTGCGCGCCGTCGACGCCGTCCGGCACCACGGCGACCAGGTCCGCTGGCTGCTCTCGGAGATCCACCGCGGTCACCGGTCAAGCTGGCCGATGGACACCGTCGCGCATGCCGGCGACCTGCTCGCGGCATTCCGGCCGGTCTGGGTGATGAGCCCGGACGCCGTGGCCCGCAACCTGGCGCCGGCCCGTCCCGGAGCGCCCCTGGTCGATGTGGTGGCGGTGGACGACGCCAGCCAGGTGGGCATGCCGGAGGCCGCCGCCGCCCTGGCCCGCGCGCAGCAGGTGGTGGTCGCCGGCGACCGTCGCCGGTTGCCTCCGGCCACCGGCGGGCCCTCGGTGATCGACGCCGTCGCCTCGTTGGCCGGGCGGCACCCGATGCTGTCGGTGCACCGCCTCGATCGTGACCACCGCACCCGCGACGGGCGGCTGCTGGTGCCGCTGCGACCGATGTACGACCAGCCCTGGGCGCTCACCCCGGGCGCCGAGCCGACCTCCCCGCTTCGGCTGGAGCACGTGCGCGAGGGCACCGGCGTCCCGGCCCCCGGCGAGGAGGTGGTGGTCAGCGCCGATGCCGAGGTGGCCAGGGTGGTCGACCTGGTCAGCGAGCACGCCGCGCGCCGTCCCGGGGAGTCGTTGCTCGTGGTCACCCTGGGCGCCCGGCACGCCGAGCGGATCGAGGAGGCGCTGCGGCTCGAGGTCGCCTACCGCCCCCAACTCGCGCGCTGGCTCGACGTGCACTGGACGGGGGACATCTCCGAGCCGTTCGCCGTGCGACCCATCCACCGCATCCCCGGCGTGGAGCGGGACGCGGTGATCGTCTCGATCGGGTTGGCCCGCACCCCACACGGTCGGGTGCTGCACCGCTTCGGCGTCCTGGACGGCCGGTTCGGGCAGGCCTGCCTGGCCACCGCTCTGTCCCGGGCACGCCGGCGGACCACTCTGGTCTGCTGCTTCACCGCCGATGACCTGGACGGCGAGCGGCTGCGCAGCGACGGCGCCCGGATGCTTCGCGACGTGCTGGCCGTGGCCACCGACCCGCGCCGTCGTGGCGACCATGACGACGCTGCGGGCCAGGACAGCGGGACCGGCGTCGACGCCCTGGTCCGTGACCTGCGGGACCGGCTGGAGTCGGTGGGCCTGCCGCTGGTGAGCCCGCCGACGGTGTCGGACTGGCCGTTGGCGGCGGCCCTGGCCGACCCGCAGTTCCCGGGGCGCCGGCTGATCGCCGTGGACGTCGACGGACCGGGCTATGCCGCCTGCGCGAGTGTGGCCACCCGGGACCGGCTGCGCCGGGAGGCGCTGGAACGGGCCGGCTGGACCTACCTGCGGGTCGCCGCCATGGATCTGTTCTGCGACCCGGCCGCTGAGGTGGACCGGATCCGGCAGACCTGGCGGGACGTCGGCGGCGCGCCGCCGGTGACCGAGCCGACCCAGATCATCGTCGGCCGCCCCCGGGTGCGCGGGGAGCACCCGGGCGTCCAACCCGGCCGTCCGATCACCAGCTACACCGACGGCGAACTCGAGCTGGTGGCCGGCTGGGTGCTCTCGGACGGCGTGTACCGCTCGGCGGAGGAGCTGGCCGCCCTGGTCCGGGAGGCGTTGCACCTGCCGCGTCGCGGGATGCACGTCGAGGCCGCGGTCGGGGGTGCCGCCCGGCGGGTCCTGGACGGCTCGGACACCGGGCAGACCACCGCGCCGGTCGCCCGGTCCGACCGATGACCGGGGGGCGGACCGGCAGGACCCCGGGTGGCCGTCCCGCGCAGGACCGAGGAGACGGCGACGGACCCGTGCTGCCGGAGACCACCGCCGACGACACCGACACCGGCGGGGGCGACTGGCGCGAGGACGACCGCCTCGCCGGAGGCTCCGCTGACGGGGGCGGCGACCGGGACGAGTGGCTGGAAGGCGAACGGCCGCCGCACTGGGAGTGAGGCGGCCGTTGCGCTGAAGTCGAGTGCGCTGGGTAGGTTCAGCTCCGGGTGCGCAGCTGGTCGCGGATCTCGGCGAGCAGCACGGCCTCGTCGGACGGACCGGCGTCGGCGTCGGTCTGAGCGCCGGCCTTGGCCAGTGCCTTGATGATCAGGTACACCACGAACGCGATCAGGACGAAGCTGATGATCGCGTTGATCAGGTCACCGACCGGGAAGCCGCCCGGGTTCCAGTTCGCGAAGGAGTAGACCCCGTTCTCGTCGGGTTCCAGGCCGAGCACCCGGCCCACGATGGACATGATCAGGCCGACCGTGGCGTCCACGACGGGCGCGAAGGCCAGCGCCAGTACCAGGCCGACGGCGATCGGGATGACGTTGAACTGCTGCAGGAACTTGCGGAAGTCACTAAGCACTACTGGCTCCTTGTGGGGGGTGCGATGCCCGCGGCACGGTCTGGACGGCCCAGCTCGTCATGAGCGCGGGCAGTCGTCCTCCCGAGAGGTCGGCGTCGTCCTGCGGGTGGTCCGCGGTGGCCCGCCTTCGGGCTGCGGCGCTGGCAGACTAGCGCATTTGGTGATCATGCCACCCGCGTACGCGGGTGGACGCGCCGACGATCAGCTGGAGGGCCGCACCATCACGGCCAGCGACCGTCCGGCCCCGAGCGCCTGCAGGCGCATCGCGCCGGCCTGGGTGAGCGCGACCACCAGCGTCCCGCCGGATTCGTCAGCGGCCGGGGCGGGTCCGCCCAGCAGGTCGGGCCCGTTGTCCGTCGTCGGACCGGACCCGGCCCCACCCACGGCAAGGACCAGGACGTCGCTGGCGGCCACTACCGCCCGGCCGGCTGCTGCCCACGCCCCCGGCGACAGGGCGGCGTCCGGGTCGGGACCGGCGAGCAGGTCCACCCGGTCACCGGCACGGACCAGCCCGGACACCGGCTCGGCCAGCCGTACCGCCATCGACCCGGTGCCCGGAGGCTGGCCGACCAGCAGACCCGCGCCGAGCAGTCGGGTGCCGCTGACCGCCTCGCCGGCCCGCAGCGGTGTGGCCAGCACCGCGCCGACCACCTCCTCGAGGCTCGGCACGCCGCCCGGCGGCACCAGCTCAGCCGGCCAGTGCGCGACCTTGACGTCGGCGTCGGTCAGCGCCAGCCCGGCGGGCAGGTCCGCTGCCGCGACCAGCACCGGCTCGGTGAGCGGTGGTGGCGGGGCGAGGGCCTGCAGCCCGGCGGCGACCCCGGCCGCGACCAGGGCGGCGGTGACCAGGCGGCGCCGGGCAGCCACTGCTTGGCGCAGCGAGCGGCGGGCATGCCGCAGCCAGGCCCGGCGGTCGCCGGGCACCCGAACCGGTGGGTGGACCTGTCGTGGCCGACCGGGCAGCAGCGTGCTCATCGGCGGGTGCTCATCGGAACGGCCTCCGCCAACGCTCAGGGCAGGGTGAACGGCAGCGGCAGCCCGTCGACCGAGTGCCGGCAGGTGCAGTCGTCGTCCGGCAGCGCGGCGACAGCCGCGGACAGCACGGTCTTGAGCGTCTCGATGCTCTGGGCGAACACCGCCATCACCTCGGCATGGGTGACCCCGTCGCCGTGCTCTAAGCCGGCGTCCAGGTCGGTCACGATGGCCAGGCTGGTGTAGCACAGCGCGAGCTCGCGGGCGATCGACGCTTCCGGCATCCCGGTCATGCCGACCACGTCCGCGCCGGTGGCGGCGTGCCATCGGGACTCGGCGCGGCTGGAGAACCGTGGCCCGTTGATCACGACCAGGGTGGCCCCGTCCCGGGCCGGCCACCCCCGGTCGGCGGCGGCGTCCAGGGCCACCCGTCGACCGCGCGGACAGTAGGGGTCGGCGAAGGCGACGTGGATGGCGTGCTGCCCCCGGCCCGGCTCGTGGTGGCCGGCCGAACCCTCGTAGACGCTGTGCTCGCGGCCCCAGGTGCGGTCGATGACCTGGTCCGGGATGATCAGGGACCCGGGGCCGAGGTCGGGGTGCATCGACCCGACCGCGCACGGGCCGAGCACCTGACGCACCCCGAGGCTGCGCAGCGCCCACAGGTTGGCCCGGTAGTTCACCCGGTGCGGCGGGAACCGGTGGTCGCGGCCGTGCCGTGGCAGGAAGGCGACCCGCACGCCGCCCACCCGGCCGACCACCGGGGTCTCGCTGGGCTCACCGAACGGGGTGGCCACCTCGACCGGGACGGCGTCCTCCAACCAGCTGTAGAAGCCGGACCCGCCGATCACGCCGATGTCGGCGCTGGGTTGGTCGGCACTGGGTTGGTCGGCACTGGGTTGGTCGGCGCTGGGATCAACTGGCCGGTGTTCGTCTGACGTGCGCTCGTCTGCTCCGCTCACGGCGGGGACGCTACCCGGCGCAGGCGACCCCGCGCCGCCGCCGCGGGCTTACCTGTGGATAACGTCGTTGGGCGGTACGGGCCCGGTGCGCTGGACCGGGATCACGCAGCCGAGGTGGCCTTGGGTGACGGCGGCTTGGACGACGGTTTCGGCGACTTGGACGTCGACGTGCTCGGGGGCGAGTCTGCGGAGGACGAGCCGGACGACGTCGACGAGCCGGAGTCCGTCGAGCCCGACGCCTCGCTCGTCGATCCATTGGCCGACTCGCCCTTGGCCGATCCGCCCGCCCCACCGTCCGAGCCGTTGCGGGAGTCGGTGCGGTAGAAGCCGGACCCCTTGAACACGATGCCGACGGCGTTGAACAGCTTGCGCAGCCGGCTCTGGCACTGCGGGCACTCGGTCAGCGCGTCGTCGGTGAACGACTGCTGGGCCTCGAAGCGGTGGTCGCAGGCTGTGCACGCGTAAGCGTACGTCGGCACGTGGGCCTCCTGGCGCTCGGCTCGTCCGTCGGGACGAAGGCAGTGGTGTGGCGAGAACCGTGGGTCAATGGACCGTCTTGGCACTCTAACGCGTCGAGTGCCAAGTGTATGCCCTGCGCCGGCGGGACGGAGTGCGCCGACCCAGGTCAGTGTGCTCGCGCGGCCCGGTGCCAGCCGGCCAGCTTGCCCCCCCGGCTGACCGCCTCGAGACGGTGCTGCGCTGCCTCCCGGACGTCGGCGGCGGTGACCACGATCAGGTCGTCGCCGTGGCGCAACGACGTGGTCGGGGTGGGCACGAACGGCTCGCCGCCGCGGACGACGAGGGTCACGTTCGCCCCCTGCGGCAGTCGCAGCTCGAACACCTCCACCCCGTGCAGCCGTGAGGTCGAGCCCACCCTGACCTGGATCACGTCGGCGTTCAGCGCCCCCAGCGGCTGGCTCTCCAGGCCGAGATCGGTGGTCGCGACCTGCCCGCTCAACCCGAGCCGGCGGGCCACCCACGGCAGCGTGGGCCCCTGCACCAGGGTGAACACCACGACCAGCACGAACACCAGGTCGAACAGGGCGGTGCTGCCGGACAGGCCCCGTGACCAGGGCACGGTGGCCAGCACGATCGGCACCGCCCCACGCAGCCCTGCCCAGGACAGGAACGCCTGCTCGCGCAGCGGGATCCGGAACCAGCTCACGCTGGCCAACACCGACAGCGGTCGGGCCACGAACAGCAGCAGCGCGCCCAACGCGATCGCCGTGGTGAGCTGGTCGGACAGCCGCTGCGGCGTGGCGAGCAGGCCGAGCAGCACGAACAGCCCGATCTGGGCCACCCAGCCCAGCCCCTCGGCGAAGCCACGCACCGCCGCCCCGTGCGGCAGCCGGACGTTGCCCAGGACCAGCGCCGCCAGGTAGACGGCGAGGAACCCGGAGCCGTGCAGGGCCACCGAGAAGCCGTAGCTGAACCCGATCAGCCCCAGGACGGCGATCGGGTACAGGCCGGAGGCGGGCAGCGCCACCCGGCGGATCGCCTCCGCGCCGTAGCGCCCGACGACGACGCCGACCGCGGCACCCACCGCCAGTTCGGTGACTCCCTCCACGGCGAGCATCCACCAGGGGTGGTCGGCATCGCCCAGGGCCCGCGAGGTCAGCGCGACCACCGCGATGACCACCGGTGCGTCGTTGAAGCCGGACTCCGCCTCGAGCATGCCGACCAGGCGCTCCGGCAGGGGCACGGTGCGCAACACCGAGAAGACGGCGGCGGCGTCGGTCGAGGACAACACCGCGCCGACGAGCAGCGCCTGCTGCCACTCCAGGGCGAGAACGTAGTGCGCCACGGCGCCGGTGACCGCGATCGAGACCACCGTGCCGACTGTGGACAGGACGGCGGTGGGCACCACCGTGGGCCGGATCGAGTCCCAGCGGGTGGTCAGACCGCCCTCGGCGAGGATCGCCACCAGGGCGGCGTAGCCGAGCGCCCCGGCCAGCTCGGTGTCGGTGAAGGAGGTCTGCTCGCCGATCACCAGGCCGATGCCCAGGTAGACCAGCAGCGAGGGCAGCCCGAGCCTGACGCTGAGCCGGACCGCGGCGACGGCGACCAGCAGCACGGCGCTGGAGACGAGGAGGACGTCCCCGAGGCGCTCGACGCTCACCGAGCGTCAGCGCACGCGCAGGCAGCGACGGGGAGTGGCGACGGCGTGCACCGGCAGGTCGTGCGGTTCAATCGGGATCGGCTCGACGGCGGCGTCGAGGACCTCCTCCTCGTGCACCAGGGCGATCACCGGGATGGCGGGGGACAGCATCGCCAGCACCCGGTCGTAGTAACCGGCGCCCTGGCCGAGCCGTCGGCCGAGGGTGTCCACGGCGAGCGCTGGGACCAGCATGACGTCGACGTTGCGCACCGCCTCGGGGCCCAGCCGGGATCCGGTCGGTTCCGGGCCGCCGATGCTGCGCGGCGGTGCCTGGTTCTCCTCGCCGGTGTCCTCGGCCCAGTCCAGCACGCCGGCGGGCAGGACGACCGGCAGCAGCACCCGGACCCCGGCCCGGTCCAGCGCGGCCCGCAACGGGCCGGTGTCGACCTCGCCGCCGACCGAGGCGAACATGGCGACGCAGGAGGCGTGCTGCACCTCCGGCAGCTCCATGACGAGGGTGGCCAGGGCGCGCGCGTCGTCCTCGGCGATCTCGGACGGGCGATCTCGCCGGTCGGCGCGGATCCGGCTGCGCAGTGCGCTCTTGGACTCGGTGAGCCCGATGACGGCGTTCGTGATGACGTCCCTCCCTGCCTGCTGGCCGAGCGGAAACTAGCCTGGTTCTATCTTGCGCCCGCAGGGACTTCCCTGGCCAATCCTTGGCGCCGGATCCTTTCCCGCGGATCCGTGGTCCTGTCCAGGCTCTGCCCCTCCCACAGACCGCCGGCTGGGGGTTGCCCCAGTCAACGGTTGCCTCGTCCGTTCGGCGGATTGCCGGATCCGATGGCACCGGTCTTCGGAATACCCGTCACGCAGAGGGGTTCTCTGACTACTCTTTGTCCACCTGCGCCGGTCGGTGCAGGCGAAGCTGGACGTCGCCAGGGTCGTTGGATGTGGGGTGGGGTGTCCCTGCGGGCACGGGTCGCGCTGACCATGTCGACGGTCATGCTCGGTCCGCTGCTGGCGGCGATGCTGCTGCTGGCCGTTCCGGTGCTCGCCGGGTCCGGCGCCGCCGGCGGCCCACGACCGCTTGCGGTGGTCCTCGCCGCGCTGCTGGTGGTCGCGACGATGGCCCTGGTGGTGCTGCTCGCGGTCCGGCTCAGCCGCCCGCTGGCGGCGGTCGAGCACCTGGCCCAGGCCGCCGCGGCGGTCGCCGACGGCGACCTGCAGGCGCGCAGCGGCGTCGGCGGCGAGGACGAGGTCGGCCGGCTCGGGGTGGCCCTGGACGCGGTGGCTCTGCGCCTGCAGCGCACCCAGGGCGAGCTCGGACGGCGCGAGCGCGCCCTGGCCGCCGCCTACGAGCAGTTCGGTGAGGCCCTGGCCAGCACTCACGACCTCGACGGGCTGCTGCGCACGGTGGTTGACGCCGCCTGTCGGGCCGCCTCGGCGCAGGTCGGCACCGTGCTGCTCGGGGACGCCTCAGAGCTGACCGAACGGGTCTCCTCGGTGCCGGACGGCGCCGGCGGGGTGTGGGTCAGCGAGGTCCTCGAGCGGCTGTCCACCCTCGGCGGCCGGTCCGCCCGGACCGGTCGGTGCGCCACCGGCGACCTCGACCCGGTCGCCGGGCCTGCCCTGGCCGCTCCGCTGCGCCGGGGGCCGAGTGTGATCGGGGTGCTCGCGGTCGCCGTCCGGCGTGGCGGTGCCGTTCCGGACGAGGCGGCCGTGGCCGCCGTCGAGGCCCTGGCCGCCCAGGCGGGCACCGCCGTCGCCAACGTCCGTGAGCACCTGGACGCCCGGCGGCTGTCGGTGACCGACGCGCTGACCGGGGCCGGCAACGTGCGCCACCTCACCTCCAGCCTGAACCGGGAGGTGGAGCGGGCCCACCGGTTCGGGCGGACGCTGTCGGTGCTGATGCTCGACCTGGACCACTTCAAGCAGGTCAACGACGTCGCCGGGCACGACTTCGGCGACGCCGTGCTGCGCGAGTTCGCGGCCCGGCTGCACGGGTGCGTGCGCGAGGTCGACCTGGTCGCCCGGCGCGGGGGTGAGGAGTTCACCGTCGTGCTGCCGGAGACCGGCTCGGCCGGGGCGCAGGCGGTGGCCCGGCGGATCCTTGACCGAGTGCGCTCCCAGCCGTTCCGGTACAGCGGGCTGTCCCGGTCGGTGACCACCTCGATCGGGGTGGCCAGCTATCCCGAGCACGCCGACAGCGCGGCGGCGGTGATGCACGCCGCCGACGTCGCCCTGTACGAGGCCAAGCGGACCGGGCGGGACCGGTGGTGCCTCGCCCCGCCGCGCGGCGGGGCAGAGGACCCGCGCGCCCGGTACCCGGTCGTGCCGCGCAGCCGCACCGGCTCACCGGCCTCGGGGGACGCACCGGGGTGAGGACCCGGGTTTCCCTGCCCGGGCAGGCTCGGCAAGGATGGGGCTCGGCAGGGATGGGCGACGTCCGGCGACGTCTCGGGTAGGTCGGCGTTCGGGACCGGACACGCACGAGCAGATCTGGAGCGGGCATGACGCAGACCATGGGCACCCCTCGACCGAGTGGCGAGGTGTCCGGCGGCGGCGACCTCGGACCGGCGGTGACCAAGGCGGTGATCCCCGCGGCCGGGCTGGGCACCCGGTTCCTGCCGGCGACCAAGGCCACGCCCAAGGAGATGCTGCCGGTCGTCGACAAGCCGGCCATCCAGTACGTCGTGGAGGAGGCCGTCGCGGCCGGGCTCACCGACGTGCTGATGGTGACCGGTCGCAACAAGACCTCGATGGAGAACCACTTCGACCGGGTCTACGAGCTCGAAGCGGTGCTGCAGGCCAAGGGTGAGGAGTCCCGGCTGGCGGCGGTGCAGCAGACCAACGACCTGGCCGACATGCACTTCGTGCGCCAGGGTGACCCCAAGGGTCTGGGCCACGCCGTCCTGTGCGCCGCCGGTCACGTGGGCGAGCATCCCTTCGCCGTCCTTCTCGGCGACGACCTGATCGACGTCCGGGACCCGTTGCTGGCGCAGATGGTGGACGTCCAGCGCCGGCACCGGGCCAGCGTGGTGGCCCTGATGGAGGTGCCGCGCGAGCAGGTGTACCTGTACGGCTGCGCCGCCGTCGAGCCCACCGGCACCGACGACGTCGTGCGGGTCACCGGCATGGTGGAGAAGCCCGATCCGGCCGAGGCGCCGAGCAACCTGGCCGTGATTGGCCGGTATGTGCTGCACCCAAGGGTGTTCGACGTGCTGCGCGAGACCCCGCCCGGGCGGGGTGGGGAGATCCAGCTGACCGATGCGCTGCAGACCCTGGCCGCGGCCGACGGTGCGGGCAGCGGCGTGTACGGGGTGGTCTTCCGCGGCCGACGCTACGACACCGGCGACCGGCTGGACTACCTCAAGGCCATCGTCCAGATCGCCTGCGAGCAGTCCGATCTCGGACCGGACCTGACGGCATGGCTGCGCGAGTACACCGCGTCGCGGTAGCCGGGCGCGCCGCGAGCGCTCGCCGAGGGTGGCCGGTGTGATCCCGGTCGAGGAGCACCTGAGCCGGTGCCTGGCCGGCGTGGACCTGCTGGCGCCGATCGAGGTCGGCCTGGTCGACGCCGTGGACTGCCTGCTCGCCCAGGAGGTCCTGGCGGCGGTGGACCTGCCCGGGTTCGCGAACTCTTCGATGGACGGCTACGCCGTGCTGATGCCGGACGTCGCGAGCGCTGCCGAGGACCGGCCGGTCAGCCTGCCGGTCGCCGCCGACGTGCCGGCCGGTCCGTCCACGCCGATCCGGATCCTGCCGGGCACGGCGGTGCGGGTGATGACCGGCGCCCCGGTCCCGGAGGGCACGGACGCCGTGGTGCCGGTGGAGTGGACCGATGCGGGAACCAGCACGGTCAGCGTGCGTCAGGCCCCGCAGGCCGGCCAGTTCCTGCGGTCGGCGGGCGAGGACGTGCGGGCCGGTGAGCTGCTCCTGACCACTGGGGTGCGGATCAGTCCTCGGCACGTCGGCCTGCTGGCAGCGGTCGGTCTGGACCGGGTGCTGGTCCACCCCCGACCGCGGGTGGTCATCGTCTCCACCGGCAGCGAGCTGGTACCGCCCGGACACCCGCTGGGGTACGGGCAGATCTACGACTCCAACGGGTATGCGCTGCTGGCCGCCGCACTCGAGCTGGGTGCCCGGGTCCGCTATGCCGGGTTCGTCGGCGACCGGGAGTCCGAGGTGCGGGCGGCGATCGAGGCCGCCTGCGCCGACGCCGACCTGGTGATCACCAGCGGCGGGGTCTCCGCCGGTGCCTACGACCCGGTCAAGGCGGTGCTGCTCGACCCGCAGGTCGGCTCGGTGTGGTTCGGCAAGGTGGCCATGCAGCCCGGCATGCCGCAGGGGTTCGGGCACGTCGCCGAGCGGGCCGGCGGGCGCCGGGTCCCGGTGCTCACCCTGCCCGGCAACCCGGTCAGCTCCATGGTCTCCTTCGAGGTGTTCGGCCGGCCGATGCTGCGCAAGATGTGCGGCGAGGTCGCCCTGCACCGGCACGCGGTGACCGCCCGCGCCGAGGTTGGCTGGGCCTCCCCGCCGGGCAAACGGCAGTTCGTTCGCGGCGTCCTGGCCACCACCGTGGACGGCGAGGGCGAGCGGGTGCACATGGTGCGTCCGGTCGGCGGACAGGGCTCGCACCTGGTGGCCGACCTGGCCGAGGCGACCTGCCTGGCCGTGGTGCCCGAGGAGGTGAGCCGGGTGCAGCCGGGCGACGAGCTGCGCTGCCTGCTGCTGGACCGGGTCCGGCGATGAGCCGGATGCTGCGATGAACGAGATGGCGCGATGAACGAGGTGCTGCGATGAGCGGCGACCGGTTGACCCACGTCGACGAGCGCGGCGAGGCCCGGATGGTCGACGTGTCGGCCAAGCCGGTCACCGCCCGCGAGGCCAGCGCCGCCGGGCGGGTGCTTTGCTCGCCCGAGGTGGTGGCCCTACTGCGCGGTGCGGGGGTGGCCAAGGGCGACGCGTTGGCGGTGGCCCGGATCGCCGGATTGCAGGCGGCCAAGCGGACCCCCGAGCTGGTGCCGCTGGCGCACCCGGTCGCGGTGCATGCCGTCCAGGTCGATCTGGCCGTGGTGGACGCCGGGGTGGAGATCGCCGCGACGGTGCGCACCGCGGACCGGACCGGGGTGGAGATGGAGGCGCTGACCTGTGTGGCGGTCGCTGCCCTGGCCCTGGTCGACATGGTCAAGGCGGTCGACCGGCGGGCCCGGATCACCGACATCCGGGTGACCGCCAAGAGCGGTGGCCGCTCGGGCAACTGGCGGTTCGAGTGAGCACGGGGTCGCTGGTAGGGGCGGACGGCGCGCCGCGGGCGCTGGTGGTCACCGCGTCGAACCGCGCCGCGGCCGGGGTGTACACCGACCGGGGCGGTCCGATCCTGACCGAGGGGTTGCGGCAGATGGGGTTCGCCGTCGACGGACCGGTGGTGGTGGCCGACGGCGGCCCGGTCGAGGCGGCACTGCGCGAGGCGGTCGCGGCGGGCTACGCGGTCGTGCTCACCACCGGCGGAACCGGGCTGACCCCGACCGACCGGACGCCGGAGGCGACCCGCGCGGTCATCGAGCGCGAGGTGCCCGGAATCGCCGAAGCCGTTCGCGCTCAAGGTGTCTCGGCTGGAATCGCCACGGCGAGCCTGTCCCGCGGGATCGCCGGGCTGGCGTCGTCCACGCTGATCGTCAACCTGCCCGGCTCACCCGGCGGGTGCAAGGACGGGATCGCAGTGCTGCGCGAGGTCCTGCCGCATGCTGTGGACCAGGTGCGCGGCGGGGATCACCCGCAGGGTTGACGTCGCGTCCGGCGCAGCAACCCGTCGAGTGAAGCCGGACGGTCGCTATCGAGCGTTCAGGGCGACCGTTCTGCTTCACTCGGGGAGATCATGACCCGCCGGGAAGGCCGCCAACCAGATCCGGCGCGACCCCGTTTCGGGGTCGCGCCGGGTCCGGGTCATCGCCGCGAAGCTCGGGTTGTGAAGATCAGCGTGGGGGGATCCGGTCGCCAGGGCAGCCGGATTGGCGCACGCCGATCTTCACGTGTGGTCAGCCGAAGGTCACCGGCTGGCTGGTGGCGGAGAGGTTGCCGGTCCGGTCATAGGCCCGGACCCGGAAGGTGCTCTGCCCCGGGGTGATCGGCAGCGTGGCCTTCCACGAGTAGCCGCTCCACACCACCTGGTCACCGGAGTAGAGCCGGTGGAACACGGTGCTCGAGGCGTTGTCGGTCGAGCCGGTCCAGCTCACGGTCACCGTGCCGTCGCCGTTGTCGCCGGTCCGCAGCCCGGTTGGGGTGCTCGGTGCCACCGTGTCGGTACGGCACCAGCGGGAGAACCCGCCCGAGGTCTGCCAGGCGTTGGACGTGCGCGACTTGGTCTCGGTGGTGTCGCCGCCCTCCCACAGGCACTGCCGGCTGTCCACCGCCAGCGCCCACGAGCCGCGGACGGCGCGGGTGCGCATCTGGGGCAGGAACTCGTCCAGCTGCCGGCCGGTCGTGGCGTCGTAGGCGCCGACGTAGCGCATGCTGCCGATCCGGTCGAACGTCGTCGGGGTGGGCCAGCGCCGTCCGTCGTCGTAGTTGTTCGACAGGATGCAGTGGCAGGACCCGTAGATCACCCCGCCGTCCACCGCCGCGGCCTGGAAATCCCCGCCGGAGCCGGAGTCGCTGCGGGTGATGTTGCCGTGCAGCAGGGCGAACGAGGCCCGCTCGTAGGCGAAGAACGAGTGCTCGGACCCGCCCAGCCAGAACCGGTCGCCGACCTCCAGGCCGGTCTGCTGGTACCTGGGGGTGGTGCTCGAGGGAACCCACGGGGCCAGGCCGGTCACCGGGCGGGCCGGCGCGGTGGTGGTCACGACGGCGAAGCGCATCGCCGGGTTCGTGCCGTCGTTCATGGTCGCCATGAACCCGCCGAAGTAGACCCGGTCACCACGCGGGGAGGTGGTCACGAAGATCGGGGTGCCGTCGAAGGCCGGGTTCCAGCCGGCGTCCGGTCGGCCGCTCGCGGCGTCCAGCCGGGCACCGCGCTTGGTGTAGGCGAACCCGCTGCCGCCGCCGGCGACATGGGTGAACGCACCGGCCAGGTACAGGGTCGAGCCGCTGACCGCCAGCCCGGTGACGGTCCCCGGCGTGGTGCCGACGCTGCGCCGGTACTCCAGGGTGGAGGAGAAGCCGGGGGCGACCTGACCGGTGCTCGGGTCGAGGACGACGAGCCCGGCCCGGGTGGCCCCGTTGACCGTCGTGAACTCGCCGCCGACCGCGAGCAGCCCGCTGGGCAGCGCGACCAGGGCGTTGACCTTGCCGTTCAGGGTGGGCCGAAAGCCCGGGACCCACTGCCCGCTGGTCACGTCGAAGGCCGCCAGGTAGGACTGCGCGACCGAGCTGTTCTGCTGGTATAGGTCGACCCGGGCGAAGTTGCCGCCGACGAACATGGTCGAGCCGACTTGGGCCAAGGCGCGCA
Organism: uncultured Actinomycetota bacterium; assembly: GCA_963724535.1. Lineage (GTDB taxonomy): Bacteria > Actinomycetota > Actinomycetes > Actinomycetales > Kineosporiaceae > JADJPO01. The sequence goes on along the minus strand of CAVRVD010000021.1, from coordinate 22,594 downwards.
CCTCGGTGTCCCGCTCGGTGCTGAACCCGTTGGCCAGCCCGCTCACTCCGGCCGGCTGTGGCTCGGCCAGGCTCGCGGCCACCGGCCGGACCGTCTGCGCGGCCAGCCCGCCGCCGACCGTCTCGAAGGTGAGCTCGCTCCAGCGCACCGTCGGACGCAGGAAGACCTGGGCGAACGGGACGGCGTTGCCGCCGCCGCTGCGGGCCCACAGGTAGCTGGACGCGGCGGTCGAGCCGGTGACGGTGCTGCCGTAGGCGAATCCGGGCAGGTAGCCGTTCGAGGCGATCTTGGTGGTGTTCAGGTGGCGCAGGCCGCCGTCCAGCCCGACCAGTGCCGTGCTGCCGCCGGCCACGGAGGCCGCGTCGAACCGGGCCGAGCTCAACGGGTAGCCGCCGTTGAGTACCCAGCTCCACTCCGGGAACCGGCTCGGGGCCAGTCGCAGCTCCTGCCAGGAGCTGCCGGCGCCGTTGGCCGCGCGGCGCACCCGGATCCCGTCGGGGAGGTTCTGGACGGCGCGACCGTTGAGTAGCCCGTTCACGGTGGCCGCGGTGAGGTGCTTGGGTGCGAACGCGGCGGTCCCGGCGACCGTGCCCGCGACCTCGGCGGTGCTGCCCTGGCCCTCGTTGAGGAAGGCCCAGCCCTCCCGGCCCCGGCCGATCAGCACCCAACCGCCGCCGTCGGTGGTCATGTCGCAGTAGAACTGCTGCGGCTCGCCCAGGCCCGGCGTGTACAGCCAGTACCGGCCGTCCGCCGCCGCCGGGTCGACCTGCTTGACGTCCCAGCAGGAGGCCAGTGCCGAGTGCGCCGCCCGCCCGTCGCGGACGCCGGGGACGGCCGGGGCGGCTGGTCCGCCGCCACCGGCGCCGCCGTCACCCGGGGCGGGGTCCTGGGGGGCAGCCTGTACCTGCGGGGCGGGGGCCATCGGGGCGCCGCCGATCGGTTGGCCACCGACGCCCGCCTCGGCCCACGCGGTGCCGGTGGGGACGAGTGCGGCGGTGAGCACGAGCACGGCGGCGGTGCCGGCCTGGACGAGCGCCCGGGACCGGGCCGAGAACGATGACACCTGGTGCATGACCGTCCTTAGTCGCGAGGGGAATCGGCGGATCCGTTCACGACGTGTGAGCGGACAGTGACGACCTCTGCCCTCGAGGTTAGGTTTGGACTACTCCCCGTGACGAGAGTGGGGCCCATAGTTCGCTCTCCCGCAGTAGCCGGCCACTCGATCGGCACTGTCCGCTTCCGCGACGCGAGGTCTGCCAGGGCGATCTGACCCTGACCGGCCGGACCGGTCTGGCCAACCGTCGCGCGGTCGGAGAAGGCCCTGGGGTGTCACACTGCTGGACGTGGGACGGGTGCAGCGCGTGGGCGCATTGGGCTCGGCCGGCCGCATCTGGCCGGTGGAGCTGCGTGAGGGGTCCGTGCTGCTGCGCCCGATCCGACGCCGGGACGCCAAGCCGTGGCGCGCCGTCCGGGCCGCGAACGTCTCCTGGCTCGGACCGTGGGAGGCGACCCACCCGGACACCAGCGACCTGGCGCCGAGTTTCGGTCAGATGGTGCGGACCTTCCGCCGCGAGGCCCGAGCCGGCCGGATGCTGCCGTTCGTGATCGAGACCGAGGGGCGGCTGGTCGGCCAGCTGACCGTGGCCGGGATCGGCTGGGGGTCGTTGCGCTCGGGGCACATCGGGTACTGGGTGGACCGGGCGATGGCCGGGCGCGGCATCGCCCCGACCGCTGTGGCGCTGGCCACCGACCACTGCTTCTTCGCCCTCGGGCTGCACCGGGTGGAGGTGAACATTCGCCCCGAGAACCGGGCCAGCCTGCGGGTCGCCCAGAAGCTGGGCTTTCGGCCCGAGGGAATGCGCAAGCGGTACCTGCACATCGACGGCGCCTGGCGCGACCACGCCACTTACGCGATGACCACGGAGGATGCACCGCTGGGCGTGCTGAGGCGGTGGCGCGAGATCGTGGCGGACACGGAGAGCATGCACTGGACGTCACAACAGTCACATCCGTTGCCACCTGACTCCGCAGCGACACACCGATGACGGTGCGTGAGGTGGCCTCTCCGGCGGCCTACCGTTTCCTATCGTGCAGCCAAGCTCCCTGGTCTTCGTCGCGATCATCGCGGGGTGGGCCGTGCTGCTCCTGCCGCACTGGGTCTCCCGCCGTGAGGCGGTCGGCCAGTCCCGTGGGGCTGATCGCGACTCGACGCAGTTGCGGGTCCTGAGCCGTCGTCCCACAGCGACGCCCCAGGACGCCCCGCACCGTTCCACAAGCCCGTTGCTGACCGTGCCGGTGTCCCGGTCCGCCGCTGTCGGCTCGGCCGCCCACACCCTCGCTCACCCTCCCGCCGGTCGCGTTTCGCCGCAGCGGGCCTCGGCTCCGCACGGTGCGCAGCGGACGGCGGGCCGCGGCCCCGGGCTGGTCGGCCGGGTCGACCGGACGGCGCGGCGCAGCGCCGCTGCTCGCCGGGCCCGGTTGCTGATGACGCTGAGCGTGGTGGCGCTCACCTCATGGGGGATCGTCGCGCTGCCCGGGGTGCCGTGGCCGGCGGCGGTCCCGGCCACCGCCCTGCTGGTGCTCGATGTGGCCGGCCTGGTCGTCGGGGCCCGTCGGCGTGCCACCGAGCGCCGGGTCGCGGCGCGCCGTCTGGCGCGCACTGTGGCCGGCGCCCAGCGCTCGCTCGCCCAGTCCCGCCGTGTGGACCGCCCGGTCGCCTCGACCCTGCCCGAGCCGCGGGCGGACCGTGGGGACGGCGCGGCCCACCGTCCGGTCGCCGCCGACGTCGCGGTCCACGAGGACCAGGACGACACCTGGACGCCGGTGCCGGTGCCGGTGCCGACCTACCTGCTCAAGCCGGTGGTGCCCCGCCGTCCGCCGCCTCCGTTGGAGGGTGAGGAGACGGCACCGGCCGGGTCGGCGGCCAGCGTCTCGGGCGGCGCGTCGACCGCCGGGTCCCCGGTCGGGCCGACCTCCGTCCCGGCCGCGCCGTCCCCGGTCGCCGACCCGGCCGCCCAGACGCCGCCACGGCCGTGGGAGGTCGAGCACACCTGGGCCGACGACCTCGACCTCTTCTTGGCTCGGCGCCGGGCCGTGAACGGCTGACGGCCTTGCCCGAGACGAACGACTCGATGCGGCGAACGCGGTCTTCGGGTCCGTGTCGGTCGCGCGCTGAAGCCTGGACGGGGGGCCGTAGCTGGCGGCGTGGCCACGGCTCATCGGGCCGTGTCATGGCCCGGATTCGGTTCGGATCGAGGAGTCCCGCAGTGCTAGCCTGTGCGGGCCTTGGGGCTGTGGCGCAGTCTGGTAGCGCACCTCGTTCGCATCGAGGGGGTCAGGGGTTCAAATCCCCTCAGCTCCACCCAATGCAGGACCCAAACTAGCAGGTCAACGGCCCTTTCCGGGAGATCCGGGGAGGGCCTTCTTGATCATCCGTCCTGGATCCGTCCCGTGAACCGACCTCCGAGTGGGATGTGGTCGACTCACGTCGACTAACGCCGACTCGTGTTGTCGAGGGGCATCACGCTGCTAGGCGCTCTCGGGTGTATGCCGTCAGGTCGGGCATGCGGCCCGGGTGACCGGACACACCCACGCGTCATAGGGCTCGGTGCAGGCATCGAGCAACGCGCGATGGTCCGGCCAGTCCTGCCGACACCAGCGAGCCACGCAGAGCACGGTGATCATCTCGGCGCCAGCAGCGCGCACCGCAAGCGCGGCCGACTGCGCCTTCGACCCCGACGTCCAGGTGTCGTCGACGACGAGCACGTGTCTGTCGACCACCCTGGGCAGCCACTGCTCCTCCACGACGAACCTGTCGGCCAGAACGGTGCGGTCGGCTTCGGACGCCTGGGCTCCGAGCGCCAAGGGGAAGCGATGGTCCGTTCCGAGTCCGACCACCGAGCGCGCCAGTGCAGCCGCCGGGTGATCGCTTCCGGGGCGGTCTACCGACGGCACGAACGTTACGGCGTCCCACGCTCGCCCTGACACGCGCCGTGCACAGTCGCCGTGACAGTACGAGGCGGCCACGATCATCAGCGCCAGGTCCTCGGCAGCTTTGGTCGACGGTGGACTCTGCTTGTAAGCCCACATGGTGTGCGCTGACTGGTGGTAGGGAGTGGATCCTCCGCGAACGTAGGTGAGGGTGACCACCCGATCGGCCAATGCTGCCCCGAACCTGCGGCGATGCCCCTCGCACTGAATGCAGGTGGTACCCGCGGCGGCACCGGAGCACACCTCGCACGTCACGCCCGGAATGGCCCGGGTGTTGCGAAAGAACCCGCCCACACGGTTCAGCAGGGCGCGACGCAGTTCGGCGCGTCCAGCATCCGTGGTCATCCGTTTGCGAGCGCGAGTAGCTCCCTCACGTGGTCATCCCACGCGAGCATCTCCTTCGCCAAGGTGTACGCACCACGAGGATCTCCAGCCACATGGACGCCCGGCTGGCCGACGAGGTCGGCGCCCCAGCGAGTGGATCGCGCAACCGTCTCGCTGAGAATCACGGGTCGGCCATGCTGCACCGCAAGGGCGGCCTGACTGCGGGCGCCGCTCTTCTCACCCGCCTCGACAACGATCGTTGCGTACCCGTAGGCGCTCATCACGGCGTTGCGCATCGGGAAGGTGCGCTTGGTCGGCGGGGCGTCCGGCCAGAACTGGGACAGCACCAGCCCGCGGCGCGAGATCTCGTCCTGGAGTGAGCGGTTCTGGGCAGGGTACGAGCGAGTGATCCCGGTGCCGATCACCGCCACGGTGCGTCCACCCACGGCCAGGGCGGCCGAGTGGGCGGTCGCGTCGATCCCCGCGGCGAGCCCGGAGATCACGGTGTGTCCGGCGCGAGCCACCTCCGTCGCCACCTCATGAGCGAAGGCCAGCCCGTCATCCGTCGCGCCACGGGAACCGACCACCGAAACCCCGCGATCGCCCGGCACGAGAGTTCCTCGGGTGAACAGGAGTGGCGGTACCTGGGTCACATCCCGCAGCCGGGACGGGTAGTCGTCGTCCAGGAACGTCAGGAACCGGAAGTCACGTGAACGCCAGGACGCGACGTCGTCGACCGCGGCGTCCAGGGCACCTGCGACCGCCTCGTCAGGGAACAAGTGGCCTTCCTGGGATCGGCTCCACACCGCGAGAGCGCTCCGCTGCTCGGCGACCTCAGCTGTGATCTCCGGCCACGACATTCCCCCGGGGCGGGTCGCCAGGAGCGCGACGAGTGCCGCGCGTTCCGAATCGTCCCACCTGCCCAGCATGCTGCCCACAGTAGAGGCCACAGTTGTGCGTGTTTCGAGCAACGGCGAGCGTCTGTCTGCTGCAGGCGACATCATCTGACTCCCTCCCCCAGACCGGTGTCGGTTCCTTCCAACAATAACCGAACATATGTTCGATCGAGCGATGCTCGACCTTCCCTCCTCCCCACGCCTTCGCCTCAGCAATCGGTCACCACTGCCGATGAGAAGGAGGGGCACGAGTCCAGGTTGGCCTCCGATGCGCTCGACGGCTCTCATCCTGGCATGAACGATCTTGATGAACGGGCGCGCCATCTGGGGAGGACGAATGTCGACCGGAGACCTGACACTCACAGATGTCGAGTGGATGTTGTCGGATACCCACGGCATCCGGCGCAGGGATGACTACCTCTACGCAGAGACCGAACCGATGTGCTCCATAGGGTCGTCGGACTGGGGCGGTACGCCCGTGATCACGCTCACGTTCATCCCTGCCATGGGCCTACCGCCATCGCCCGCTCTCTATCGCTGGGTGGCCGTCCAGGCTGGACGTCGGCTCGTGGGGCAGCTGAGTGCCGATCTGAACGACGACGGGCAGGTTGATATCTGGTTCCGTCACACGATCGTCGACAGCTCACTCGAGAAGGAAGACCTATGCCTCCTCGTTGGCGTCCTCGCTGCCTCGGCGGACGAGATCGCCCGCGAGGTCACGAGCTTGTTCGCCTGATCCAAGGAAGATCCCGGGAGTCAGCTCTCGTGCCTGCCTGCGTGCCGGGAGCGTCCACCCTATGGAGTTCCCTTCGGCCCTCGCGGCTGGTCACGCCGCGGCGGTGCGGTGCGGTGCGGTGACCGAATAGCTCATCCTCGTGCTGCGCCACCGTCGATTTGGCGTTGGGTGTTGGCGCAGACGACGCGGACGGGGGTGGCGTCCACGCGTAGCGCCATGGACCCGTCGTGGCTGGTGGACACCGCCAGGTAGAGGTCGAAGTCGTCGATGCCGGCGATCGCGGATGCCGTCGGGCAGGCGCAGGGTGATGAAGATCCGTCTGCCGCCGCGCAGGGACCCGGCGGTTTCGTAGTGGGCGCCGGAGGCGTCGACGAGCAGGTCGAGCAGTTCGGCGCAGGCCTCGTTCTGCACGGGGACGTAGTCGCGGCCGACGACGCCGAGGTAGTCGGTGGTGCCAGTGACGGGGTTGGTCCGCACCGTCATCGCCTTGTCCGGCGCGGCGATGGTGGCCCCGTCCGGGGTGTGTCCGGCGACGAAGATCTTGCGGACGTTCCAGTCGGCGAGCAGGGCGGTGGTGATGACCTCGGCCGCGGTCATGCAGCCGGTGGTGACGGTGCCGAGCTGGTGCCAGGCCGGCTTGCGGGCGGTCGCGAAGGCGGTGCGGCCGTTGATGGTCTCGAGTTCGTGTGCCATGACGAGTCGTTCCTTCTCTCGGGGATCGGTTGCCCGCTCGGGGTGAGCGGGCATGAGAAAGCCGGCTCCACGTCGTCCCCGGGTTCGGGGCTGGTGGGCCGGCAGCGGGTGGTGCTCGGTGGTGCGGTGGTGCTGTCTACGGGGTGGGCAGGGTGAGGGTGGCGACCTGGCCGCAGGTGGGGCAGACGATCCAGGTGTTCCGGTCGCAGGAGCATCCGGTGCGGCCGTCGTCCCGCTGGGCACAGCGTGGTGCAGCCGGTGAACGGGGCGTTGAGGCTGGGCCCGAACACCGCGGTCAGGGTGGTGGCCCGGCCGGTGGCGGTGAGCAGTTCGCGTCCGGTGCGCCAGGTCCAGGTGTGCCCGGCGGGGCAGGTGATCTGGCAGGCTGTCGGCATCGAGCCAGGGCCAGACCTCGGAGCAGCCGTCGGCGTAGACGGTGGGCGGGTCCTGGTCGAGGCCGACGACGACGATCCGCCGGTCATCGACCGTCCCCGCGGGCAGGATCCACACGTCGGCGTCCAGGCGGGTCCGCTCATGCACGATCAACCCGGGCGCAGTGATCACATGGTGGTGGTCTTGGCACCACGCCTGGGCGAGGCCGGGCCAGGTCCGGGCGGTGCGGACGTCGTCCGGCCAGGATTTCGGGCGGCGGTGGCGGGCCCAGCGATGCAGGTCGGCGGTGAGGGCCTCGTGGACGCCGCGGGTGCGGTGCGCGATCCAGGCGGCGGTGTGGATGATCGGGGACCCGCCCGGGGTGACCCGCACGGTGGCGAGCCGTGGACTGCGACTCGTGTCAGACATCGTCGCCACCGCCCGTGCTGGTCTCGGCGCCGAGGAGGTCGGCGAGGTCGGGGTGGAGTCGGGCGACGTCGCGGACGGCGTGGGTCAGGGCGTCGCGGAGTTGGTCGGGGTGGATGTGGGCGTCGGCCAGGCCGATGACGAGCCGGGCCAGGGGGTAGGTCGGGTCGTCGGTCAGGGCGTGTTCGGCGGCCAGGCGGGCCAGGACGGCGTTGCCGCGTTGGTAGGTGGTGGTGGCCAGGACGGTGGCGACCGGGGCGATCCATCCGGGTGGGGCGGTGCGGATCAGATCGGTCCACAGCCACCAGGCCGCGGGGTCGTCCCAGGCGCAGACCGCGTCACGGATGTCGACGTCGGTCAGGGCCTGCAGCAGCACCGCGGCCTGCTCGGCGGTCAACGGGACCGGGCCGTCGGTGCGGGCGGCGTGCGCGGTCCGGACGGCGTGGTAGCCGAGCCGCCTCGACGGCGCCGGGTCGAGCGGGAGGCGGGAGGCGACGTCGTCCACCAGGTCGTTGGGGTCCGGGCCGCAGGTGGGCGGTCAGGTCGCCGCGGGTGGCGGCGGGGGAGCCGCTGGTGGCGATCAACGCGGCATCGACGCTGCTGCCGGTGTCGGTGTCGAGGGGTTGTCCGGGTGGGCAGCAGTCGGAGGGGCAGGTCAACGACCACCAGCGGCCGTCGTCGACGCGGAGGATCTCCAGCAGGGGGACGGGTGCGGTGGCGCCGACCAGAAGCAGGGTCCGGTCGCGGTCGGCGGGCAGGTACCCGATGACGACGACGGCGTGAGTGTCGGCGTCGGCGATTGGCCGGGCGAGACGAATCCAGACCTGGGCCGGGTCGAACTCGGCATCGGGTGCGCGGGGGCGTCGAGGCGGACGGTGAACGCGACGGTCCGGTCGTGGATGCCGAGGATGACGATGCTGCCCGGGTCGGGGTGGAAGCCGAGCAGGTACGGCACCGCGGTGATCAGGTCGCTGGGCCGGCGCAGGTGCACCGTCTGCGAGGTGATGGAGGGGTTGGACATGGCGGGTGTTCCTTCCTGGTGGGGTTGCCCGGTCTGGTTGGTGCCTGGGCATGGCGATGCGCCGGAGGGGACGGCGTCCCATCCGGTCGCGGGGTGCGGCAGAACACAGCGGGTGCCCGAGAACGGGCAGTGGAGAACAGGCCCTATGGGACGGCGCGCGGTGCGGCGTCCGGGCGTGAGGTGCCGTACGTGGACGGCGGGTAGTGGTGCGGGGGGCGGGCTGCTGCGGGTGTCCGGGCCGACCGGCCAGTGGCGGGTGGGCGATGTTCGGATGTGGCCGCAGTGGCCGGGTGCCCCGTGGTGCGGGTGGATCTTCGTGTGGTGTGTTCTGTGCTTCGACCGTAGGCGGTCAACCCAACCAGGAACCGGCCTGGCAAGACCCAGTTGGGTCAGTTGGGTTCCTCGGCGACCAACTGGCCCGACGTGGCGTCGCCCGGCTCGTCCGGTTCGGGGACGGCGAGCAGGGCGAGCGGGTCCTGCTCCGGCGTCGGCGGCCCGGGATGGTACGGGCCCGGACGACCCGGGGCTGCTGGGCAGGTCGATCAGCCGGCACCGCTCATCGGCGCCGACGACCTGCCAGACCGGGCCCGCCAACCCGGCGGGTGTGGCGGCGTCCGGGGTGGTCGTCGCCACCGTGACGGCGCCGACTCGGATCGCCGTGCTCGGGGTGGGTGAGGCGGTCGTGGAGGTTGGCCTCCCGCGCGGGCGTGGGCAGGTGGAACAGGATCGGGTAGTCGGGTCCGCCGGTGCGGCGCAGCCGGGTGTAGGGGTCGAGCTTGGCGACCAGGCGGGCCAGCGGCTCGGTGCCGGTGTCGTACTCCAACCAGAACCCCACCTGCCGCTCCCACCCACGGCCGTCCTCGGGGGCAAGGCGTTCGGTCCAGACGCCGTGGCCGTCGGGGTGGACGCGTTGCCCGACAGCGGCCGCGGTCCGGGCCGGTCCCCACCAGCGGGCCAGCCGCGTGTGCGGGTGGGTGCGGGTGTGGGCGAGCAGGTCGATGAAGACCTGGTTCGCGCCGACGGTGTGGCCCAGGTGGGTGCTGGCGGCGATGGCCTCGACCCGGTCCCGCCAGGTCCGCGGTGTCGGGGCCGGGGTGGCGTGTTGGACGGCGTGGTAGCGGGCGGCGAGCAGCCCGGCCACCCAGTGGGTCTGGCGTCGCTGCCCGGCCCGGACGGGGGTGAACCGGTCGACCCAGCCGAGCTGGCGCAGCCGGTACAGCCGCGCCCGGGCGGTCGAGGCCGAGTCGAACAGGACCGCGGCCAGCTGGTTCGTGGTCAGGGTCCGGTGCTCCACCAGCAGGGCCGGCGATGACATGGTCGCGGGGTTGGAGACGGTGGACGACGGCTGAGCAGGTCCGTCGACGGTGACCGACGACGGCTGGTCTTGGCAGACGACGTCGATGACCGAGCATGGGCGCTGGCTGATTGGTGTTGTCTCCCCCGTGGCGGAGGAGGCCCCCTGCGGGGCTTGTCGGGGCGCCCGATCCGGGCTCGGATTCGGCATGACGGGGCTCCTACCTGGGCAAACGCGCCAACAGCCGGCGCCCGGTGGGCGTCGGCTGCTGCTGGAGGGTTGATCGGGAGGTGCGTCGCGCGAGCGTCGGGAGGTCGTCGGACCCGTGGCGACGGCTCGCGTGACGGGCGGGTCAGGACCGGACCGGGCCCGGTCGATGGGCGCACTGCGGCCCCCGCGGTGGGAGTTGAGGCCCCAGGGGGACCGCAGTGGCCCCGGCTGGCTTCGGGTCGAACCCTCAACGCTCTCCCCGACGCACCGGGCGTCCAGGTCCAGCCTGGTGCGGGGAACCGTGGGGCTCGACCCGCATCAACCGGACACCAACCACGCTACTGCGTTGCGATTCGCAACGTCAAGATGCGTAACGCATCAATCGCTCGCGGATCGGTGTCGACCAGACCGTATGCCCCACCACGATGGCGACGTGTCCCAGCCGCTGTCCGCGCTCCTCGCGCGGAACGTCGCGGCCGAACGCGTCCGCCGCCGCTGGACCCAAGCCGAACTCGCCGCCAAACTCGGCGTCTCCCGCGGCACCCTCGGCGGCTGGGAGGCCGGCTCCCGCCACATCGGCGTCGACTGGCTCCTACCCCTCTGCGAAGCGCTCGACGTCCCGCTGATCAAGCTCCTTGACGGGCTCGAAACGGCTGAGCTGCGCCGGCTGGGGCTTTAGGAGACTCACCTCCAACACGGTGCTCGGCTGGGGGTTCCGTTCGAAAGGCAACTCGATGTCGATGACACCGTCCACTTGACCGACCGTGTCGATGTCGTGGTGAACCCAACCTCGGTCGAGGCGCAGGCAAGCGTTCCACAGCCCAGGGTCGTGGCTGCGAGTGGCACGATCGCCATTACCGCGTACGTCGCGGGGGACGTCACCGTAGCCTCGGCGGGCGATACATCGATCGATCCCGCAAAGCTTCAACGAATGATGGACCGGCCCGACGCCTGGCGACAACACTGCTCCCTGGGCTGGCTGCGTCAACGGGTTGTACGACGTGGCCAAGACGCAGCTGAGCGCGCGTGAGGAAAGCGTTCGCGCTGCCCTCGAATTCGTGGTGATGATCTTGGGCTACCTCCGCGATCTCAACTGACCGGCAAGGTGCTCCGACCTTGGCGCGAGCAGAGGACTGGTCGCAAGACTGAGCGCAGCGACTTGCCGGTCTGAGGTCACGAGCCTTACTGCCGCCGTGTAGGCGTCGAGGTGGGCGAGGTCGTGTTCGTCGAGTTCGGGCAGGGTGTGCCGGGCCAGCTGGTGGGCGTCTTCGGGTGAGCAGGTGAAGTAGATCTTGTTGCGGGCGTTCGCGGAGATCGCCAGCTGGACCTCGCGGGGCAACTGGCCGAGGTGTTGGTGGGCCAGGACGAGGGAGAGTCGGTAGCCGCGGGCTTCGGCGAGCATGTCGGCGGTGGAGCCGGCGAGGTTGAGGATGTTGTGGGCTTCGTCGATGACGATCATGGCGTCGCGGCGGCGTGCTTCGGGTTGTCGGGCGCGGGCGGTGGCGGCGTGCCAGACGTTGGCGAAGATCATCGACCCGAGTAGGCGTGAGGTGTCGTCGCCGAGGAGTCCTTTGGGCAGGCGGGCGATGAGGATGCCGCCGTGGTCGAGCAGGTGGGCCATGTCGAAGCTGGACGTGGGGGAGTCGATGGTGGCCCGGACGAAGTCGCGCAGCAGGAACGCCCGCAGCCGGGCCAGGACGGGTCCGATGACCTGAGCCCGCAGCCCGGGTGGGCTGGTCTCGAACCATTCCCAGAAGCCTTTGAGGCCTTCGGGGTCGGTCAGGTCGGCGGTGAACGGGGCGCGGAACTGCTTGTCGTTGAGCAGCGGCGGCACGGTCAGAGGGTGGGTTCGGGGTTGCGCATGACGGTCAGGCAGGCCACGCGCATGACGTCGTCGATGCGGGGTCCCCAGTGGCGTTGGAAGATCGCGGCGAAGATCGACACGATGTTGTCGACGATGAGGTCGTCGTCGGCGTCGGGGCGTTTCTCGATCGGGTTGAACGTGGCGCTGCGGCCGGGCTGGTCGGGGTCGATGAGCGACGAGCCGTTCGGTGGGCGTGGTCGGGGATGCGGTCGAGGACGTCGCGGGCGAGGTCGCCTTTGGGGTCGATGAGGACGACGGCCCGCCGCGCGGCGATGTCGCCGAGGATCAGGTGCGCGAGCAGGGTGGACTTGCCGGTGCCGGTGGCGCCGAGGACGTGCAGGTGGTGCCGGGCGTCGGCGACGGGCAGGGCGACGGCGTGGCCGCCGATCTGGGCTCGGCCGAGGACCTTGGTGTTGCGGCCGCCGGTGGGCACGCTGACCGGGGCAGGGGCGGCCTTGGCGCGGGCCCGATCCAGACCGGGGACGGCGAGGTCGGTGGGCAGGCCGGCGAGGACGGCGACCTCGCCCGTGGACAGCAGGAACCCGCGGTCGAGGCGGCGGTCGGCGAGGACCCGGTCGGGCCGGGCGAGCGGGATGGGACGGAGCCGGTTGGGTCCGGTGTAGACGGCGAACGCGGACGAGACGGCGTGGGCGAGGGTGGTCAGCCGCCGCGCCACGACGTCCGGCTCCCGACGCGACGGACGGCGCAACAACTCGTCTTGAGGGAGTCACGGTCGGGGCTTGGCGGGGGGGGTGGGCGGCGACGGCGTAGCGGACGGCGATCTCCCACAGGGGTGCGCCGGCTCTTGGCCAGGGCGTCGCGGGTGTCGAGGTCACGCCGTCCATCGGCCGGGCGGGTCGTGGTGCCGGAGCGGCTGGTCGTGCGGGACGAGCTGAGCAGCTCCGGTGAGGGTGCCCGCGACCAGCGCGGCGAGCGCGTTCGGGGATCCCGCTGGTGGTGGAGCGGCCGGTGCTCAGGGCGGTGGCTCCGGCGCGGAGCCGGGCGATCTGGCGCGGGGCGGCGGGTCGGGTGAGGACCTGGACGGCGGCCTGTTCGGTGGCGTGCAGTCCGGTGGCGGCGCCGAGCAGGGCCCGGAGGGGGTCGGTGTCGTGGTCGGTGGCGATCGGGTACGCAGTCCGGGCGGGCCAGGACGAGCGCGCCGCCGTCCACCCGCAGCCGGCAATCGGGTGGCGGGGTGAGGGGGTCGGTGGCGGGGGTGATGGTGGTGGTGGCGCCGGGCCAGGCGGCGCGGGCGGCGGCCGCGACGGGTGCGGCGGGGACGGTGCCGGGGACCCAGAGCAGGATCTGCAGTTGCCGTCCGGTCCACCGGTACTCCAGGGCGACATGCGCGGCGCCGTAGCAGCAGGCGACGCCAGCGGGCGGGGGTGAGCAGGCCGTGCAGGTTCGCCCAGAACGCGGCTGCTCCGTGCGGGTCGACCTGTGCGGGCGGGGTGATCAGGACCTGCTGGGCGTGTCGGGTGAGCCGGTGATGCCGCCAGTCCCGGACGAGTCTCGCGCACAGCTGCCCGAGCCCGGCGAGAGCGACGGCGGCGGCGGTGAGCAGAACCAGGCCGACGACGTCCACCGGCAGCGCCGGCAACTCCGGCAGTGCCGGCAGGCGACGGGACACCGGGCGGCGCGGCCACGGCGGCTACGCGCCGTCCGGGCCCGCGTCGTCCACGGTCTGCCCGGCGCCGGTGGTGAGGAGGTGGTGTTCGGTGGGGGAGGCGACGGCGCGGTAGGCGACGCGGGCGGTGCCGGCGATCAGCAGGGCTTCGCCTTGGGGTGCGGCGAGCAGGAGGCGGGCTTCGCCGGTGGTGAGGTGGAACGCGTCGGCGACGGCGTCGATGGCTTGCGGGGCTTGGCGCATGAGGATCTGGGTGGCGGCGTTGGCCAGGACGACCTGGCCGAGGTCGGAGCCGAGCAGGTCGGCGGCGTCCTGGGTGACCACGGTCAGCCCGGCGTGGCGTTTGCGGGCGGACTTGGCCATCCGGGCCAGGAACCGGGCGCCGTCGTGTTCGCGCATCAGCGTCCACGCCTCGTCGACCACGACCAACCGCCGCACCGGCGGGCCTGGTTGGACGCCGGTTGGACGTCGCGGACAGGTGGGGGTGGCGGGTACCCAACCGGTTGGCTCCGCCCCGGGTGGGGCGACCCAACTGGTTGGCCAACCGAGACCGGGGCCCGGGGCTGGTTGGGTGGGGTGACGTGCCGGTTTGGTCGATGTCGCGCCAGATCGCGTCGAGGGCCAGGAGCATCCCGGCGGGGCGGAGTTCGTCGGGCAGGTGCCGGGTGGACCAGACCACGAGCTGCCCGGACGGCCGGGTGGTGGTGGGTCCGGCGAACAGGTCCTTGAACGACCCGTCGACCCACGGCGACAGCCGGGCGACGAGGGTCGCCGCCGCGGCGCGGTCTCGCTGGTCTCGCCGTGCCGGGTCAGGGTGGCGGCGAGGTCGGCCAGGACGGGCGCGGGGCGGGTCCAGGTCGCGGGGTCGTGGGTGATCCCGGCGGCGGTGTAGGTGGCGGTGAGGGCCTTGTCGAGCGCGGCCCGCTCCGCTGGGGGCGGCGGTTCGCCGAGCAGGACGGCGATGAGGGTGTGCAGGAACAACGCCCGCCGGGTCAACGCATCGCGTGTCCCGTTGTTGGGGAGGTCGAACGGGTTGATCCGGACGCCGGGGGCGCCGAGCCGGACGACGGTCCCGTCGACCGCCTGGGCGAGGGCGGTGTATTCGTCCTCGGGGTCGATCACCGCGGCGTGCACGCCGGCGTAGAGCTGGCGCAGGACGTCGAGTTTGACCAGGTAGGACTTGCCGGCGCCGGAGCGGGCCAGGACGACGGCGTTGTGGTTGTCCTGGGCCCACCGGTCCCACCAGACGATCCCGCCCGAGGTCGTGTTGACCCCGTACAGGACCCCGCCGGACGGCGCGGCCTCCCCGGGCAGCGGCCCGGGCAGGTCGGGGCAGGCCAGCGGGAACGCGGCGGCGAGGGCGTCGGTGTCCATGACCCGCCGCTGGTCGAGGCCGTCGTGGCCCAGCGGGAGGGTGGAGCACCAGCCGGCGAGCTGGCGCCAGGTCGCCGGGTGGGTGTCCAGCAGCACGGACGCGGCGGCGGCGCGGACCTCGGCGACCGCGTCGGCGAGCAGGGCCCGGGTGGGGGCGTGGACGGTGAGGTAGAGCCCGACCCGGAACAGGCGGGCCTCGCCGCGGGCCAACCGGTCGGCCAGGCCGGCGGCGTCGTCCGCGGCGGCCTCGATGAGCGGGTCGTCCAACCGGCCGCGGTCGGCGTCCAGGCGGCGGGAGGACTCCAACCGGGCCCGCTGGCGCCGCAACCGGCCCGCGGCGACCTCGGTCGGCACCGGGTCGATGTGCAGGGCGACGTCGAGGCGGCCGGCCCAGGCCAGCACCGGTTCCAGCCAGGCCATCCTGGAGCCCATCTCCTCCGGACTGAGACCCTAGGGTTCTCGTCAAAGGAGGTTGATCATGACCAGGAAACGTTCGAGTTTCACTGCGGAGTTCAAGGAAGAACTCGTCAGACTGTACCTTGAGAATCGGGCGCGCTTGAGCGTGACGCAGGTCGCCCGCGAGAACGGTGTCGGCGCGGAGACGTTCCGGAAGTGGGTGAAGGCCTACGAGGCGGCACATCCGGTCGAGGAGGAACCGGTGACGGTGTCGGAGCGTGCTCGACTGCGGGAACTGGAAAAGGAGAACCGTGACCTGAGACTTGAACGGGAGTTCCTGGGAAAAGCGGCGGCCTTCTTCGCGAGGGAGTATCGGTGAGCGCGCGGTATGAGTTCATCGACGCGGAGAAGGCGACCCGCAACGGGGATGGCACCCCTCGGTACACGGTGGTGGCGATGTGCGGGTGGCTGGCCGTGTCGACGTCGGGGTTCTACGAGTGGGCCGCTCGGCCGGCCTCGGCGACGGCCCTGCGCCGTGAGGGCCTGTCGGTCCTGATCCGTGTGTTCGAGCACCACCAGCGTCGCCGCATACCCCGACCCGACCCGGACGAACGAGCCGGCGGTCACCACGACGTCCGGGCGACCGCAGCGCCCGCCTCGGCCCGGCGTCGTCGACGTGGCGGCGTCGCCGGTCGGCTACCGCCGGCGCCCGACTGCTTCCCGGACGTACGAGCCGGCAGTGACCACGGTGTCCGGGCCCACCACCGACGCCACCAGGCCGTCATTCGGATACGCACGATCGGACCCCTTCGACGCCGCGGCCGTGGCTGTCGGTTCCGGCGGCGGCGTAGGGCCGGGCTCACGACGGTGCTCCGTCGTCCGCGTCTTCGCCGAGGCCGTCGTCCCAGCGGTCGTCCCAGCGGTCGTCCAGGTCGCCGGGTCGTCGGCGGGGTCGTCGTCCAGAGTGTGGTGGTGGGGGCCGGTGACGGGGACGCCGGGTGGGGTGCGCGGCGTCGTCGCGTCGGTGGCGTAGGGGTCGGCCGCGGCGGTCAGGACGGCGGTGGTCTCGGCGGCGTCCAGGACCCGGCAGCGGACCCCGACCGCGGTCAGCGCGTCGGCGGTCGCGGCCGCACGGCGCTGGGCCTCGCCGTGCCTACGGCACGGGGGTGGTGCAGGCGATGGTGATGGTGCGTTCGAGGGGGTCGTGGGTCTCGAGGAGGTCGAGCAGGAACCAGGCGTAGTCGACCGCCGCCGACGCGAGGGCGGGGGAGTCGAGGTCGTGGGCCTGCTCGGCGATGCGTTCGGCGCGGGTGCCGAGGTCGAGGCGGCGGGCGGAGATGACGATCTGGACCGGCCCGGTCAGGGCGTTGAGCCAGCGGGCGTAGGCGGCGACCTGGGCGGCCTGCTCGGTCGGGGTGTTCAGGTTCGCGGTGACCGTGGTCGCCGCGACCAACGCCACCTGCTCGATGCCGTGGTGAGGGTGCCGTCCGCGGCGATGGCCGAGGCCGGCAGCCGCAGCACCCCGAGCCGTCCTGCCCGTCCCCGACCGGTCGGTGTCGTGGTCGGGGCGGGTTGGGCCGGTGGCGCCCACGCCGGGGTGACCGTCTGGCGGGTGGGGACGAGGCGGCGCGGGGGTGCGGTGATGCACCACCGCGGCGAGCAGCCAGGCGTCGAGCGGGACGCCGTCGCGTCGTCCGAGCGCCACCACCGCGGCGGCCGCCGCGACCGGCACCGTGACCGCGGCGAGCACCGGGACCGGGACCCGTCCGGCGAGCTGCTGCCAGGCCACGTACAGCGGTGCGGCCGTGGCGGCGAGGACGGCGGCCTGCCGCACGGTCAACCCGAACGCGATCCGGTCCGGGGCGTCCAGATCGGCCGGGATCCGCGCCCGCACCGGGGCCTCCTCGGCAACGGTTCGGCTCATCGGGACCTCCGGGTGGGGCTCGCCGTGGCTGGGGTCGTGGACGGTGGACGCGACGTCCGCGTCGGAGTGCGTGCGGGTGCTGGCTGGCGTGGGTGCGGGGCTGCCGGACTCGATGGATGCGACGGACCAGGCGGGTTGGTCGGCCTCGTCCCGGGCGACGGCGTCCGGGAGGCGGTTCCGCCAGGAGCCGGCGGCCGTCGTCCAGCACCCGGCGCCGGCCCGGCCGGTGGGGTGGGCCGGGGTGGCATGGCGACGGGGCGGTCCGCCCCCGGCCGGTGGGGTAGGTGGACGGCTGGGCCCGCCGCCGCGCGGCGTCCCCGACCCGCCGGGCCAGCCCCGCCGGGCGCCGGCACCGCCCGGCCCCAGTCCGAGGCCGCGGGACAGGCCGGTGGCCGAGGCCGCGGGTGATCTGGTGGACGACGACGAACCGGACGACGGTGGCGGCCAGGTTGGGTCGGCCGCCGGCGCTGGGTGAGGTGGCGGCGGACCAGGCCGGGGATCCGGACGGTGACCCACAGCAGGACCGCGATGATGATCAAGTTCAACAGGCCGGTCGGGTCGGCGGGCAGGCCGTAGGAGGGCAGGTTCGCGGCCGGGTCGAGGAAGATCGCCAGGGAGGTGTGCAGGGCGACGGCCTGCAGGACGACGGTGGCGGCCAGGGCGCCCATGGTCCGCCACCAGACCTGGCGCGATGGGTTCGGTCCAGGGCAGGCCGTGGCAGGCCAACGCGGCCGGGGCGACACCGACGGCGACGATCAGCGCGGCGAACCGGGCGATCCACCCGACCAGCAACAGGCCGAGCAGGATGTCGATGATCAACCCGACCAGCGTGGTCAGCAGCGCCGCGGCCGGGTTGGTCAACGCGCCGGTGACGACCCGCAGCAGCTGGGCCAGGGACGCGGTGGAGGCGATGCCTCTCGCCGGTCAGGGCCTGGACGAGGGCGTTGGCGGTGGTGATGATCGCCCGGCAGATGGGGGTGGCGAAGTTCGCCGCGACCAGGCCGATGACCAGGCGGGGGGCGAGGTCGGCGGCGCCGTAGCGGGCCTGGACGGTGTGCCGGGTCATCACCACGATCCCGGCGACCATGATCGCGACGACGAAGGCGGTGTTCACCACCGTCAGCGCCCGCGCGGAGACGGCGGCGACCTGCGGCAGGCCGGTGACGTCGGGCAGGTGGAACAGGGTGGTGGCCAGCAGCGCCCAGATCGCGTTCAGCGAGTCGGCGACGAAGGCGGCCAGCCACGCGGCGGCCTGGTCGAACATCCAGCCGATCATCAGATGCCCAGGATCTTCTTCAGCACGGTCAGGATCACCGGGGCCAGGATCGCCAGGCCGTACCCGATCCCGGCCGAGCGCAGGGCGCCCTTGGCCCGCTCGACCTCGCCCGGGTTGCCGTCGGCGGCCATGTAGCGGATGCCGCCCAGGGTCAGGAAGAACGTCGCCAACGCGGCCAGGATCCCGACCAGCCACGCCGTCGCGTTGTTGATCACCGTGGGTAGGTCGGCCGCCATCACCACCGCGGCGATCAGTCCGGGATGCATCACGGCGTTCACCTCCACGCGCGTCGGGCGGGTCAGGGTCCGGGTGCCGTCGGAGGGGATGCCACCGCGTGGACGACGCGGCCGGGTCGAGCAGAACCCGTTCCTCCCTTCGGGGGCGTAGGGCAGGTCCGGCGTGTCCGAGGCGTGAACACGGTCACCGACACCCGACCCGGGCCGGCCGCCCACGCGGTGGCATCCCTGGAACCGCTGGCACACTCCCGGTTCCGCCCACCCACGGCCCCGGTTGGCACCCAACCGGGGACGTCGACTGGCGGCGTCGGCCAACGGTTGGCCAACCGGGCTCAGACCGGCGGGGGAGAGGGCCACCCAGTCCAGGTCGCCGGCCCGCAGCGCCTCGACGAGGCGGCGCTCTCCGGCGCGGCGCCACGCCGCGCGAGGTCGACCGAGATGCCGAGCTCGTCGGCGACCACCCGCAGCGGGACGTCGTCCAGCCGGGTCGCCGAGATCAGCAGGCACTCCTCCGGGTCGATCACCGCCGCCTGCAGGGCGCGAGTCAGGACCCAGTCCGGGTGGTCCCACGGCCGCGGCGGCGGCGGACCCCACGCGTCCTGGACCCGGATCGCGTCGTTGTCGCGGACGCTGTCGCGGGCCCGGCGGACGGCGCGGCCCCGGCGTCCAGCATCGGGGCCGGTGAGTCGACAAGCATGGCCTGTAGCCGGTGCTCGAGGACCAGTTCGCGTGTCCAGGCAGCACCTCTGTTCGGCTGCGACGAGTCAGCTGGCGATACTGGGGTTCGTCAGAGTGTCCATGCCGAGGCCGCGGTCGCCTCGCGTGACGGACCCGCTACCTTGTCCGACGTACCAGAGGTTGCCGGTATTGGCCTGGAAGGCCACCCTCGTCGACCCGCCGGCGGGCAGGCCGGTGATGTCGGGTGAGGTCCCTGCCTTCATGCCGAGGCCCCAGTCGCCGCGGGTGATGAACCCGGAGCCTTCACCCACGACCCACAGGTTGCCGGTGTTGGCCTGGAAGGCGACCTCGAACCCGCCAGCGGGCAGGGCAGCGATCGCCGGGGAGGTCCCTGCCTTCATGCCGAGGCCGCGGTCGCCTCGCGTGATGGACCCGCTACCTTGTCCGACGTACCAGAGGTTGCCGGTATTGGCCTGGAAGGCCACCTCGTAGCCGCCGGCAGGCAGGCCGGTGATGTCGGGTGAGGTCCCTGCCTTCATGCCGAGGCCCCAGTCGCCGCGGGTGATGGACCCGGAGCCTTCACCCACGACCCACAGGTTGCCGGTGTTGGCCTGGAAGGCGACCTCGAACCCGCCAGCGGGCAGGGCAGCGATCGCCGGGGAGGTCCCTGCCTTCATGCCGAGGCCGCGGTCGCCTCGCGTGATGGACCCGCTACCTTGTCCGACGTACCAGAGGTTGCCGGTATTGGCCTGGAAGGCCACCTCGTAGCCGCCGGCAGGCAGGCCGGAGATGGCAGGTGAGGTGCCCTTCATCATCCCGAGGCCCCAGTCCTTCGTGCCGGCTGTCCCGGTTGTCCACAGGTGGCCGGTGTTGGCCTGGAAAGCGATCTGATATCCGCCCCCTGCGAGCTTGGTGATCGAGCGCGACGCGCCGGGCATCATCCCCAGTCTCAGGTCTCCGTTGCCATTGGCGTCGATGTTCCACAGATTGTTCGTGTTCGCTTCAAATGCCGTCGAGAAGCCCCCCGATGCGGCTGTGTCCTGCAGATGGATGAAGCCGGTGACGGCTGAAGAGGAGGCTGGGACCCAACCTGACGACGTGTAACCGGCTGTGGCGGAATAGTTGTCGGCGTTGATCAGCACCTTGCTTCCATCGACCGCATCGACGATACCGACGTGACCGGAGGAGAACCAAGCGACGGCCCCGACGGCAGGGGTCGCGTCGTACGGGAGGTTCACCCCCCACTGCGAGGCATGGCCCCAGGAGCGACCCGGGTCGGGCAACCCCGCTTGGGCCAGGCGCCACGCTGCGTACAGGGTGCAATTGTGGGTTCCCGTCGGCGTGGCTGCCCAGTTCCCGCCGTAGTATTTCCATGCCCACGTGCTGGAGGCGTTGTCGCCGGTGTATTCCGGCGTGCACGCATACGCATTGGACTTGCAGTCGTCCAACGCGGCGTCGGCCGGAAGCGGGATTGCGAGGAACATCGCTGCGAACATGAGCCCGGCGAGAGCCTTGCTGATCGAAGAGTAGATCATCGAGTGTGCCTTCCGCTGCCCGCATTCCATTGGCCGTACTCCCTCTCACAGGTCGACACCCAGTGCGCACCGTGTGTTGCCCGCCAAGAGACTCGGTGGGTGAACTGGAGTTCACTCTGGCAACCACGGACCGCGAACGGCGCCGAAGTGCGCCTCGCCGGTCATCGACAACCACTCGTCCACGTGCGACGGCGGGCCACCGCCACGGGTACACCTTGGCGGAGTTCAAGAACACGTGGCCAACGGTTGGCCAACTGGGCCTCAGACGCCGGGGGAGAGGCTTACAAAAGGCTCACCCAGTCCAGGTCACCGGCGCGCAGCGCCTCGACCAGCCGAAGCTCCCCGGCCCGGCGCCAGCCCCCGCGAGGTCGACCGTGATGCCGAGCTCGTCGGCGACCACCCGCAGCGGGACGTCGTCCAACCGGGTCGCCGAGATCAGCAGGCACTCCTCCGGATCGATCACCGCGGCCCGCAGCGCGCGGGTCAGCACCCAGTCTGGGTGGTCCCACGGCCGCGGAGGCGGCAGACCCGCACGTGTCCGAGACCCGGATCGCGTCGTTGTCGCGGACGCTGTCGCGGGCACGGCGGACGGCGCGGGCCCCGGCATCGATCAACCGGGCGCAGATGTTCGACGCGTCGATGTCGATCGTGGCCAGCCGCTCGAGGAAGCCGGCGAGCAGTTCCGCGTCCAGATCCGCGGTCTCACCGTGCCACCCGAACGCCAACCGTCCGGCTCGGCGACGTAGCCCGGGCATGGCCAGACCGACCGCGGCCAGAGTCCAGGCCTGGCCCTCGCCGCGAGCGCGCTCGACGACCTGACGCCACACGACGTCCCGGACGGCGCGCGGCGTCGCGTCATGGATCAGGAGCCGACGCAGCTCGCCCAGGCGGATCGGCCGGTCAGGCAACCCGTCGACCAGGCGTCCGTCGACGTGGAGCGGCGCTGGGGGAGCGGCGAGCAACTCGAACGCCCGCTCGGCGGCGTCCAATGGACTCGCCGGCCAGGCCGGGGAAGTTCGGCGCAGACGCGAGAACCGTCCCAGCCTCGACGGTGACTGGGTCGGTCATGGTGGGCTCCTTCCGCGCGGACGGCGCGTGCCGACGCCGTCCATCGCCTCACACCCGGCCAACTGGTTGGCCAACCACGGCCACGGCGGCTGGCTACACCCCGCTGCTCAGCACGTGGCCGCAGCGGCCAACTGGCTTCAGTTGGCCCCGGTTGGTCCCTGGATCCACGAGATCAGCGCTTCGAACACCAACCGGTGAGCCGTGAGTAGGTGTGAACACGTGTCGCCGGCCAGAACCCGGACAGTCATGCCTGACGACCACCGCCATCAGCCCGAAACGCCGCCCGAGGAGTCAGCGGCGGCATCGCGTCCCCACCCGGAGGATCGGCCACATACGGGCGGCCGGCACCGTGCACCGGGGCCGCCCCTGGAACACCTGGCCGGCCTGTGGGGCATCACGCCCGCTCGGCACCTGGACGTTCAACCCGGTCATCCGCCGGTCCCGCTCGTGCGCGTGCCCGTACCTGGTCCCGGTCCAGCGGGCGATTCCGCTGGACTATTCGCCGGGCTGACCCCGCCGCTGGCCGCGCTGCTGCTGTTGAGCTACACCAACTCCGGCGACGTCGTTCTTGACGTCACCTCGGACCGAGCCGTCGAGGGGACCGCTCGTGCCGGAGGACGCGGCTACCACTCGCTCGACCTGGCGGACCTGGCA
>CAVRVD010000020.1:0-26821 GCA_963724535.1 uncultured Actinomycetota bacterium | reverse complement strand
CAGGAATGACTGCTCGCTCACGACAACCTCTTCCGCTCCCGCAGAGCCGAGGTCGGGCGGCCGTCCTCCTGCGCTGCGTCGGCACGGTAGCGTATGGGTAGCTTGACCAAGACCGACGGTACTGCGCGGATCTCCTGCAATCAATGCACATCTCGTCGTCCGGGTGCCGGCCGCAAGGAGCCGCCACCGCCTCGGGCAGAGCACAGTCGGGAACAACAGGCTCGTCGCTTCGCTCAGCAGACGCGTCGTGCGTGGGCAACGAATGCCATAAGCAGGCTCATCGCGAACGAGGGTGTAGTCGGAGTCTGAACCCGCCGGTTTCGAGCAGGGATCTGGCGATGTAGTTGGTGAGGTTGCGGAAGCCGAGGGCGGAGCCGCGCAGGTGTTCCAGCCGTCCGTTGATCGCCTCCGTCGGACCGTTCGGGGTGCCGGGGCGGTCGCAGTAGGCCAGGACGTACTCGGCGCGCTTCTTCAGGGTCCGCTCGAGGGTGATGAGCTCGGATAGGGCGCCGGGGACACCTTGGCTGACCGACTCGATCAGGGCCGTCATCAGTTGCCTGCCCAGGGTCCGGTTGGGCTCGCGGCAGACGGCGATCGTGGCTGGTAGATGCCCCAGGTCGCCTCGACCTGGACGTGCTCGTCGACGGCTTCCAGGTCACCGATCAGGTCCATCGCCAGGCGGCGTCGGGTGGCCCCGGCCGGGTCCCGCGGCCGCACCCCGGCCAGCATCCGGCGGGCCTGCGCGGCGGACAGGTCCCGCTTCCCGGCGCCGCCGGGGATCAGCTCATGTGCGTCACCGGGAAGGTCAGGATCCACATCGACCGCACCTTCACCCTCGAGGAGCTTCCCGCCGCTCTTGCTCGCGTCGGTGAAGGAAGGGCTCTCGGCAAAGTCGTTGTCAGCCCCTCCTAAACGCAACTTGAACGCGTCCCGACCCCGCAACTCCCCCCCGTGACGTGTGCACCGAGCCGCTTGGCCAACTGCATGGCGAAGGATCCTGACCCTCCGCCAGCGCCGTTGATCAGGACCCGGTTACCCGCAACAGCCCTTTCCGTGCCCTGCCAGGCAATCGCGCCGGCCTGCGGGATGGTGGACGCCTCAGCGAACGTGAGCTGGGTCGGTTTGTGGGCCAGCGCGGACTCCGGGGCGAGCGCGTACTCCGCGAACCCACCCTTCAGCGCGAGGTTGTCCCCGTACACCTCGTCTCCGGGTCGGAACCGGGTGACCCCTGGCCCGACATCGTCGACCACGCCGGCGATGTCCGACCCAAGCGTCCTGCGAGCGGGGGAACGCAGCCCGCCGATCCGTGCGTACGCAGGCGATCCGCGCAGGCACTCCCAGTCGCTGAGGTTGACCGACGTCGCAGCGACTTCAACCCGGACCTGGCCGCCGGCGGGGGTAGGTACCGGAACATCCTCGACGCGCAGCACATCGGGGGCCCCGTACCGGTCGTAGACGACGGCCTTCACGCCCACCCCTCGGCCCTGGTCACGCTGGCAACATAGCAATCCGGGACGGTCGACACGGAGTTGCCAAGGAGCGGCGCAGGTCCATCACGCGCCATCGTGGCTGACGGTCTTGGCTGACGGTCTTGGCGGCGGGTCGGCCGTAGCTGTCGGCGACGGCTTCGTCGACGGGCAATGGGTCGAAGCGTTTCTGCAGACCGCTGAGCCGCGCCGGGCGCACGGCTCGGGCGTCCGCGGGCCGGGCGACGAGGATGCCGTTGTGCAGTTCGGCCAAGCTGATCACGCTGATCGCCAACTCGCCGGGCAACAGCTGGAGGTCGGAGGCGATCAGGACGCTGGTGTCGAGGATCCCGCGGCTCACGGTCGGGCCCAGGGATCGACCGGGGCATCGTCGAGCCGATCGTGGTCGGCCCGCCAGTCGGTGTCCATCGGTTCGCGGAACAGGTCCGCCAGGTCCGGCCACTGGCGCCGGGCCCGTGGCGTAGCGGGCCAGATAACCGCAGCGGGACGCCCCGCCACGGTGATCGTCATGTGCTCGCCAGCCTCGGGGCCCGAACGGCATCGGCTCGTAGAACGGGCTGAACCTTCGGCCCGTAGACTGCCCGACCGTGGCCGCTGCGACCTTCCAGGTGTGTAGCCCAGAGGTGACGCTGCTGGCCGACCTCTCGGCGCAGCGCCCGTGGACCGCCGACCTAGTGGGCTGGCTTGGCCGGGTCGGCAGCGCGGAGCGGCCGATCGGTTGGGCCTCGCCCGCCGAGCCCGATGAGCCGCCGAGCGAACTGACGGCCCTCCTCGCTCGCGGGGCGGTGCTGCGGCAGCGGACCGGGGCAGCCGTCGGGCTCCTGGCCGTGCACCTGGACTCCTGGCCGGACGGCGGTGCCGGTGCGGCGGCGGCCTGGACGTCGGTCGGTACGCGGGTGCTGCTGGGTCCCGACGCGGTGCGCCGGGCCGGCGCCGGTCTGCTGCCGGCGGACGCCGACGGACTGTTGGCCGCCGTGCTCGGCGACACGGGCCGGGCTCAGCAGGTGTCCCGCGGCCCGGCCCGCGCAGGTGCCGGGCCGGCCCAGGCCGGGGCGGGGCGCAGCGTGATGTTCGTCAGCTCGAACGGGGCCGGGATGGGGCACCTGACCCGGCTGCTCGCGATGGCCCGGCGCTGTGGCCCGGGGATCAGCCCGGTGTTCGTGTCGATGTCCCAGGCGGTATCCGTGGTCGACTCCGAGGGCTACCCCTGGGAGTACATACCGTCCCGCGGGGACCTCGGGATCGGGAACCGGCGCTGGAACGTGCTGTTCGAGCGGCGGATACGCGAGCTGCTGCAGCGCCGCCGGCCGGACGCGGTGGTGTTTGACGGGACCTACCCCTACGACGGGCTGCTCGCCGCTGCTGCCGAGCTGCCCGGGACCCGGCTGGTCTGGTCCCGGCGCGGGATGTGGCGCGCCGGCGCACCGGGAGCCCAGCTCGCCCGGTCCTACCGGTTCGACCTGGTGCTCGAGCCCGGCGAGCTCGCCGCGACCCACGACCACGGGGCCACCGCCAGCCGGGACGACGCGCTCCGGGTCGGCCCGGTCACCCTGCTCGACCCGGACGAGCAGGTGGACCGGGCGGATGCCGCCCGGGTGCTCGGGGTCGACCCGGACCGGACGACCGCGCTGGTCACGCTCGGCGCCGGCAACATCAACGACCTGAGCAGCGACCTCGGCCTGATGGTGCGCCGGCTCGCCGCGGACCCGGACCTTCAGGTGGTGCTGACCCGTCCGGTGATCGCCGGCGAGGCCGGGCCGGTCGCCGACCGGGTCAGGCCGGTCTCGGTCTACCCGATCAGCCGGTACCTCGCAGTGGTGGACTTTGCGATCGCGGCGTCGGGCTACAACTCCTTCCACGAGCTGGTCGGCGCCGCCGTGCCGGCCGCGTTCGTGCCGAACATGGCGACCGCGTTGGACGACCAGCTCGGCCGGGCCCGCTGGGCACAGGAGTCCGGGGCCGGGCTCTGCTTGCCGGAAGTGACCCCGGCAACCGTCGACGCGGTGGCCGAGCGGCTCACCGACCCGGCGGTCCGGGCGGCGCTGGCGGCCCGGTGCCTCGAGTTGCGCCGTCCGAACGGGGCCGGCGAGGCGATGGCGGCCGTGGCCCGGATGCTCGACCGGGCCGTGGTCCGGTGAGCCCGGGCCTGTCGGGCGCCGGTTGGCTGCGGCAGCTGCGGGCCCCGGTCGGCCGGGTCCTGAGCCGGCTGCTGGCCGTGGTCGCTGCTCCGCCGCCAGGGTTGCGGTCTGGTCGCCGCCTGGCCGGCACCAGGCCGCCGGACGCGCCGGTCGCGCTGGTGCTGCTGTTCGGCGCGGACGACGGTGCGATTGCCGCCACCGCGGCCGATCTGGCCTCGGCCGGCGCCGGGGCCGGGGCCGAGGTCCGGCCGCTGCTGGTGCTCGACCGGGCCTGCTTCCCGCCCGCCCGACGGACCGGGCTCGCGGTGGAGCACGTGGTGGCCGAGCGCACCTGGCGGCGCCGCGGCGAGCCCGGGCCGTGGACCAATCACGTGCAGGTGAGGCTGAACCAGCTGCGCCGGGACTACAGCACCGACCTGGTCCTGATCCTGCCGCCCGGCGGGACACCCGCGCTGCCTCCTGGGGCACTGACCGGCTGGCTGCGGCCGGAGCGGCCCAGCACGGCGGAGCTGGCCCGGCGGCGTCTCGGCGCGCTGCTGGAGCGGCTCCTCGACCCCTCGGCCCGCGGCTGATGCCGACCGGTCACCGCCTGCGCCGGTCGGCCGAGGAGCTGGCCTCCTGGCTGGTGCTGCTCCGTTCTGGGGTGTTCGACCCGCAGTGGTACGCGGCGCAGCGCGGCCGCCAGTCGACCGTCTCGTGGGCAGCCGCCCACTACGTGCGGCACGGCCGCCGGGCCGGGCTCTCCCCGCATCCGCTGTTTGAGCCGTCCTGGTACGCCCCGACGGACTGGTCGACCCGTGGGCCGGACCCGCTGGCCACTGCGCTGCGCCATCCGGCCGCCGGGCCGCTGCCACACCCGCTGTTCGATCCTGAGATCTGGCTGACTCGGCACCCCCAGGCGGCGGCACACCGCGGCGGGCCGCTGGGCCACTTCACCGCCACGGCGACCGACGGCACCCCGATGCCGATTCCCGGCGACCTGCTGGTGCCCTTCCCCGGCGGTGCACCGGCCAGGCAGGGGCGGACTGCTACCTGGGGTGAGGTGCAAGCACTGCTGCATGCTCCGGTACCGGCGCTCCGCCTGGTGCAGCCTGACGGCGAACTGGACGGGACCACCGTGCTGGTGGCCGCCGACTCGGGCTGGCCCGCCGCCTGGGTGAGCGCTACCTCGGCGCTGCGCAGCGCCGGGCCGGGGGACGAGGTCCGGGTGCTGGTGCTGCTCTGCGGGGCGTCGCGTTCGGACGCCGCGGTGCTGCGCTCCCTCGGTGTGCTCGACCGCCGGATGGTGGTGCTGGACGCGCAGTGCCGGCCGGAGTCGGTAGCGCCGGCCGCGGCCCGGCTCACCGCCGGCTCCCGGGTGCTGTTGCTGCGGGCCGGGCTGCAGCTGTGGCCGGGCTGGACCGACGCGGCGGAGCGGGCCCTGCTGCGGCCCGGCACCGCCGCCGTGCAGCTGACCGAGTTGGGGGCGGACGGCCGGGTGGCGTCGGTCGGCCTGCGCACCGGGCCGGACGGCGGCCTGCGCGAGGCGCGCGGGCGCTGCGTGGACGACCTGCGCCGCTGCGGTGAGCTGCTCCCGGTGGATGCCGGGCAGCACGGGGCGCTGGTGTTGCGCGACGGCAGGCTGCTTGCCGAGCTGGATCCAGCGCTGTCGCTCGCCCAGGCGGTGACCGCGCTCGGCCCGCGGTTGCGCCGGGCCGAGGCGGGGGAGGTGGTGGTCGCCGTCGGGCTGCACGCCGCCCCGGCCGAGCGGCTGCGGCGCGGCGTCCCGTTGCTGCTGCCGGCCGCGGTGCCGGCGGCCGGGGCAGACCGGTGGGGCGCCCCTGAGCCGCTGCCGGCAGGGATCCCTGCTCGCCGCTGGGTGATCCGGACAGCGATGCCGGTGGACCCACGCAGCCTGGGCTGGGGCGACCTGTACTTCGCCCGCCGCCTGGCCGGCGCGCTGGAACGGCTCGGCCGCCAGGCGGTGGTCGACTTCCGTCCCGCGGCCGGCTGGCCGGTCGACCCGCCGTGCGATGTGGAGCTGGTGCTGCGCGGTCTGCAGCCGGCCGTACCCGGGACTCCCGGCGACCGCGCAGGACCGGTCCGGCTGATCTGGGTGATCAGTCATCCCGACCTGGTGACGGACGACGAGCTGACCTCGGCTGATCTGGTGTTCGTCGCCTCCGAGAGCTGGGCCGAGGCCGCGGCCGCCCGCACCTCGACCCCGGTGCGACCACTGCTGCAGGCGACCGACCCGCGGCTGTTCCACCCGCCCGACGGCGCGCCCGGGCCGGGCACACCGGTCGAACCGGTGCTCTTCGCGGGGAACTCCCGGGGGGTGTTCCGGCCGGTGGTCCGCCACCTGGTGGAGGCCGGGGTGGAGGTCGCGGTCTACGGCGCACAGTGGGCCCGGTTCCTCGGGGCGGACCGGGTCCGTGGAGAGTTCCTGCCGAACCACCGGTTGGCCGGGGCCTACGCCGCGGCCGGGGTGGTGCTGAACGACCACTGGGACGACATGCGCAGCCAGGGGTTCGTCTCGAACCGGGTGTTCGACGCGGCGGCCTGCGGCGCCCGGGTGGTGAGCGACCGGATCGACGGGATGGAGCGCCTGTTCGGCGGGCTGGTCCGCACCTTCGCCGACCGCGACGAGCTGGTCGCCCTGGTGCGGTCGGCGCCGGCAGGCTTCCCCGACGACGACGAACGACGCAGGATCGGCGAGCGGGTAGGCCAGGAGCATTCCTTCGACCGTCGGGCCGAGGTGCTGCTGGACGCCGCGCTCGAGGTGCTGGTCGGGCGGCCCGGCCGTGCTTAGCCGGCCGACCGCGGCTCAGCGGCGGCCGGCCTCGACCAGCTCGATCAGGTAGCGCCCGTAGCCGCTCCTGCGAAGCGGCTCGGCCAGGGTGAGCAGCGCGGTGTCGTCGATCCAGCCCTCCCGCCAGGCGACCTCCTCGATGCACCCGATCTTGTAGCCCTGCCGGGCCTCGACCACCTGGACGAACATCGCGGCGTCCATCATCGAGTCGAAGGTCCCGGTGTCCAGCCAGGCGGTGCCACGTTCGAGCACGCTGACCTTCAGCCGGCCCTGCTGCAGGTAGGCGTCGTTGACCGCCGTGATCTCCAGCTCGCCTCGGGCGCTCGGCGTGATCCCGCGGGCGATCTCGACCACGTCGTTGTCGTAGAAGTAGAGCCCGGGGACGGCGTAGTTGCTCTTCGGCTTGGCCGGCTTCTCCTCGATCGAGAGCACCCGGCCGTCGTCGTCGAACTCGACCACTCCGTACTCCTGCGGGTTGCTCACGTGGTAGGCGAAGATCTGGCCCCCATCGATGCCGGTGCGCGAGCGCAGGGCGGTGCCCAGGCCGGCCCCGTAGAAGATGTTGTCACCCAGGCAGAGGGCGGCCTTCTGGTCCGCCAGGAAGTCGGCGCCGATCACGAACGCCTGGGCGAGGCCCTCCGGCCGCGGCTGCGCTGCGTACTCCAGCCGGATCCCCAACTCGGTGCCGTCGCCGAGCAGCCGTCGGAACTGGGCGCTGTCCTCCGGCGTGGTGATGATGAGGATCTCCCGGATCCCGGCCATCATCAGCGTGGCCAGCGGGTAGTAGATCATCGGCTTGTCGTACACCGGCATCAGCTGCTTGCTGACACCCTTGGTGGTCGGGTAGAGCCGGGTGCCGGAGCCGCCGGCCAGGATGATCCCGCGCATGGCGATTCACGCTACTGCACCCGGCGCGATCGGTTCGCCGCGCGTGTTCGTCACCGGAGCGTGCCCGGGCCGATCTCCCGGTCGCGGGTATGAGATGCTCGCTCCGGAACCAGCGCGGCCGTGCTTCGGCCGGCGACAAGTTCATCGTCGCCCCGGAGTCCCGCGGGCACGGGGCTGGGTCACGCGAGCACGCACGAGGAGCCCTCACCTCGCCTGTGGTGCGAGCGGCTGCGGGACCATTGCGAGATAGGCGGAGGGTCAGCGATTGAGAGTGCGGGGGGCCAAGATGACGCGCGCACGGGTCAAGCGGGCTCTGATCAGGGGGGCAGGCGCACTGCCTGGGGTCAAGCGGCTCGGGCGACTGGCCGCATCCGCGCCGCACCGCCGTCTGGTCCTGGCCTCCGGCCTGTTCGACCGGGAGTACTACGAGGCGCAGCGAGGGGTCCGGTTCAGCAGTGAGACCGTCGCGCTGCGGAGCTTCCTGGCCTCGGCCCGGTCCGTGCCCTACTCGCCGCACCCGCTGTTCGAGTCGCTCTGGTACGACCCGCACCACAAGCGCGGCAGCGTGGACTCGTTCGTCACGTTCCTCCGGTCCGGCCCGAGCCGGTACGGAGTCGGGCCGCTGTTCGACCCGAATGTCTACCTCGCGGCGCATCCCGGTGCAGACCAGCATCCCGGCGGTGTGCTCGGCCACTTCGTAGCCCATGCCGGCCCGAACACCCCGCTGCCGGTCCCACCCGACCACCGCGGCCCGGCGCCGCTGTGGGGCGAGGCTCGGTCCCGGTTGATCGAGCTGGCCAGGCAGAAGGCCGGTTTCGCCCGGCTCGGCCGATCACCGGTCTCCGCCGGCTACGACCGCACGGCCGAGGAGGCGTTCCTGCGCTCGGTCGGCAACCCGCCGCCACCCGCCGACGGCACCGCCCCGGTGGTGACCGTCGTGCTCGCGGTCCGCGACCGGGCCGCGCAGGTCGCCGACGCGATCGCCTCGGTGCGGGCGCAGACCTTCGCCGGCTGGGAACTGCTGGTGGTGGACGACGGGTCCCGCGACGGCACCGGTGACGCGGTCACGCGGCTGGCAGCCGAGGATCCGCGGATCCGACTGCTGCCGATCGCGGCGGCGGGGCCGGCCGCGGCCCGCAACGCGGGCATTGGGGCAGCTTCTGGACGGTACGTCGCCTTCCTGGACGCGGACTACGCCTGGCAGCCGCGCTACCTGCAGGTGATGCTGGCCTTCCTGTGCTCCGGCTCCCACCGGGTCGCGCAGAGCGTGGTCCAGCTGCCGGACCACGACGGCAAGCCGGCGTACCTGACCGGCTCGGCGGACCTCGACGGCCTGCTGGTGAGTAACCGTGTGAACCTCAACGGGCTGGTGCTCGAGGCTGGCCTGCTCGCCGAGTCGGGCGGCTTCGACGAGTCGCTGCCACGGTTCGTCGACCACGACCTGGCGATCAGGGTGGCCAGGATCGCCCCGATCGTCGCGGCCCCGTTCCTCGGGGCGAAGGCGGCCCGGGCCCAGCCTGAGGGCCAGCTCTGCGACCTGGAGTCGGACCACTGGGAGTGGGTGGTGCTCGGCCGGCACTGGGTGGACTGGCAGGCACAGAAGGAGGGGCTGGCTGCCCGGGTGCCGGGCCGGATCTCGATCTCGATGCCCACCTTCCAGGACTACCGGATGACGATCCGTGCGGTGAACTGCGTGCTCGACACCTGCCGGGACCGCGACGTCGAGATCGTCGTGGTGGACAACGGTTCTGTCCGATCGGTGAGTGCCATCCTCACGGCGGCGTACCTGAACGAGCCGCGTGTCCGGATCCTGCCGCTGCCCCGGAACCTGAACTTCGCGATCGGCTCGAACGTCGGCATGGCGGTGTCCACCGGCGAGACCGTGCTGTTCCTGAACAACGACACCGAGGCGCTGCCCGGCTGGCTGGACCCGATGCTGGCCGAGCTCGAGGACCCTGCGACGCGCGGCGTGCAACCGCTGCTGGTGTTTCCCAACGGCACCGTGCAGAGCGCGGGCAGCCTGCTGCCCGGCGGCGACGTGCCGCCCATGGTCTTCCTCGCCGGGCATCCGCCGGAGGACGCCCGCCGGGCGGCGCCGATCAGGCTGCGGGTGGTCACCGCGGCTGCGTTGCTGGTCCGGGCGGCCGAGTTCGTCGAGCTCGAGGGCTTCGACCCGATCTTCGTGAACGGCCAGGAGGACGTGGACTACTGCCTGCGGGCGGTGGAGAGATACGGCGGCCAGTTCGCCGTCGCCACGGACGGTGTCGTGATCCACCACGAGCGGATGACGCCCGGCCGTGGCAAGCGGATCCAGGCGAACCGGCAGGTGCTGGTGCAGCGGTGGCGCGGCCGGCTCGACGGCTCGGACCTCGGGCACTACACGAAGGCAGGCTTCCAGCTCGCGCACCTCGATCCCGGCCCGCCGCCGCAGGAGCCGGATCACATCCGGATCCCGACACCGGTGCTGATCCGGCCGGCTCGGACGGTGACCGAGGGCCCGGCCGCCGGGCAGCCCTCGCTGCGCTGGGCGATCAAGCTGGCCGCGCACCCCGGCCCCCGTGGCGACGGCTGGGGTGACGTGCACTTCGCCGCTGCCCTCGGCCGGGCGCTGGAGCGGCTGGGTCAGGAGGTCGTCGTCGACCGCCGAGAGTCCCGGCAGCGGGAGACCTCCAACCTGGACGACGTGGTACTCACCATCCGCGGTCTGGAGGAGGTCGAGGTGCAGCCGGGCCGGGTGAACCTGCTCTGGGTGATCAGTCATCCGAACCTGGTCACCGACCGTGAGCTCACCGGTTACGACACCGTCTTCGCGGCGAGCATCCCGTGGGCAGAGAAGCAGGCCGCCACCGGACGACCGGTGCAGCCGCTGCTGCAGGCCACCGAGCAAGAGCGGTTCAACCCGGACCTGCCGTCCCCGCCCGAGCACCACCGGGTGCTGTTCGTCGGCCGTTCGCGCAACGTGCTTCGGCCGATCGTGAGGGACGCGGTAGCCGCCGGCCTGGATCTGTCGATCTACGGCGACCTCTGGGAGCAGTTCGACCTGGGTAGGTACGTCAAGGCGCAGTACCTGCCGTACGACCGGGTCGGCTCGTACTACCGCGATGCAGACGTGGTGCTGAACGACCACTGGGCGGACATGGCCACCGAGGGTTTCGTCTCGAACCGGCTGTTCGACGCCGTGGCCTGCGGTGCCCGGGTGGTCAGCGACGAGGTGTTCGGACTGGACGAGCTGTTCGGCGGGATGGTTCAGGTCTACCGGTCCGTGGACGAGCTGGAGCGGTTGTGCAGCGAGCCGCTGGACGCCTTTCCGGACGACGAGACTCGGCGAGCGATGGCCAAGCGAGTGGCCGACGAGCACTCGTTCGACGCCCGGGCGCGGCAGCTGCTGGACGTTGCGCTCGGGGTGCGCGAGTCGATGGCCTGGTAGGCCAGCCGGCCGGCTACGCCCGGCGTGCCCCTTCCGTGGTCAGGACAGTCGGCCGCGGACCCGGTGGACCAGGGCCCGCATCGTTCGCGACCGACGGGCTGCCCGGCCCAGCCGCGTTCGCAGTCCGGTCGGCAGCCGCCGCCGGCCCGCCAGTGCGCGCCGCGCGTCGTCCCGCTCCTTGGCGATCCTGGCAGCCTTGCGATGGTTCTCCTCGGCCAGCCGGTTGGCCTCGTCTCGCTCGCGCTCGAGGTCCATCAGCAGTTTGCCCACGGTCACGCAGGCCCGGTGCTCGGCCGGGTCGATCGGTTCGTCCTTGTCCGCGTTCAAGGCGGCGGCGAGCAGCTCTGGGCGGTGCGCCCGGTCGACCAGCCCGTGCAGCCGGTCGCGCAGCCACGGTTCCTCCCTGACCCAGCCTTCTGCCAGCCCGTCGGGCAGCCCGTCCGCCAGCGGCAGGCGGAGCAGATAGGTGTACTTCAACCGGCCGCCCTGGTACCGCCGGTAGTCCGCCATCCCGTGGTGGTTCTTGCTCGGTCGCAGGTCCGGGTTGGCCTCGTACGAGCGACCGGTGTTCAGTACCTTGCGCTCGAGCTGCTCCCACGAGCGCCAGGGCAGGTGGAGCACCTCGACTGCTACCGCCGGGTCGGGCTGACCGAGGCTCGGCAACGAGACGAAGTGGTTGCCTTGCGCCACGGTGACGTCGGCCGACCCGACGTGCACGGCGTCTGCAGTGGGCTGGGCGTAGATCCCCACCGCCCTGAGCTGGTCGTCCGAGCGCAGGTCGCGCCAGATCAGCCGGTCGATCCCGCTGCCCCGTTCGGCCGGGGCGCCGACCAGGTTGAAGACCGGAGCGGTGAACGCCTGCAGCGACATCGGGATCCGCTCGAACGCCTGGTGCAGCGAGAGCGACCGGTCGACCGGGACCCAGAACTCGTCGGCATCGATGTTGAGCACCCAGTCTGCGCCGTGCTCGGTGAAGGCGCGCCGCGCCATCCCGGTCACCACCGAGTGCTGCTGCTTGCGGTGCACCGGGTCGTGGTGAAGCTCGACCAGGCCGAGATCGGCGTACTGCTGCAGCACCTCGGCGGTGCCATCGACGGACCCGTTGTCGGTGGCGATGATCAGCTCGACGCCCTGGTCGAGGTGGTGCTCGACCAGGGCCGCGATGATGTCGACCTCGTCCCGCACCATGACGGTGGCGATGAGCTTCATGGCTGCTCGAACTCCGGGATGTCGAGGGACGTGAGCTCGGAGTCGGCGAGCACAATGAGTTCCTCGCGGGAGAGCCCGCTGCCTGAACCTTCAAGTGTGAGGTTGAGGAAGAACTCATGGCCGACCGTGTCGCGGAAGTGTGTCTCCCGCAGCCGGATCAGCCCGAGCGCGTTCAGGTCGTGCAACAGCAGCCTCAGATGGTGCGGTGAGAAGATCCAGTTGTGCACGTCGACGTACTCGCCGGACGTCGCCCTGGCGGCGTTCCTCCTCGCCTCCTCCATGGTGTGCACCAGCGAGTACTGCCCGCGGTGCCCGTCCACCCAGGAGGTCGATCCGCGGTGCTTGACCGCGTACATGCTGAATTCGGTCAGCGTGCCAACCGTGTGCACCTTGGGCGGGTTCTGGTAGGTGTCGATCACCCGGCCCAGTGACGACCGTTCCCGGAACCGGTCGAAGCAGTACCGGTGGTCTGGCACGACCAGGGCGAGCACCCCGTCCTCGGCGAGCAGCTCGGTGGCGTCGTTGAGGAAGGTGACCAGGCACGTGGTGTGCTCGAGCACGTGCGAGGCCAGCACCAGGTCGAACGTCTCCTGGATGACGTCGGTCAGTGCTGCACCGGAGGCCAGGACGAAGTCGACCTCCTCGATGTCGTCCATCGAGTACTGCTCGAAGGAGGAGTACTTCTCGACCAGTCCGTCGCGGTCCAGGTAATCGACGATCTTGGTGTTGTAGCCGTCTCTCTTGGGCAGGATCCCGTTGTGCGCGGCACCGATCTCGAGCAACCGGCCGTTGCGGTCAGCGGTGGCGAACGCGTTGTCCCGGCGCAGCTGCAGCCGTTCCTCGGGAGTCGGCTTCCAGGCCGGGGTCCGGGCAGCAGGCGTGGCCGGTCGGGCCGGCGCGACGCTCCCGGTCGCCGGCGGTTTCGCCGGGATCGGCATCAGCCCGGCTCGATGCAGCAGGGCGCCCTTGTACCTTCCCAGCCGGCGTCGGACCGGCGAAGGCAGTCGAGTGGAGAGCGAGGGCACCGCGGGTTCCCTTCTCGGGACGGGTGGACGGTGGGTCGACAGCGTCGATCATATGGTCTGGGATCGGACGGCTCCGGTTCGCTTCGCCGACGCCCGCAGCGGTCACCCGGTCCCCGCGCCGGCTCGCAGCGACCGGTACAGGTCCCGGCTGGCCTCGTAGGCAGGGAGCGCGCCAGACGCCTGGGCCTGCGCGAGTGACGGCGCCTGTTCATCCTTCGGGCTGAGCAACGGGGTCAGGGCGGTCGGCCACGCGATTCCCAGCCCCGGGTCCAGCGGGTTCAGGGCGCGCTCCCGGGCCGGATCGTAGACCTCGCTGCACAGGTACACCACGGTGGCGTCGTCGGTCAGCGCCATGAAGGCGTGCCCGAGCCCCTCGGGGATGTACACCGCCCGGCGGGTCACGTCGTCCAGCCGCACCGCCTCCCAGGTGCCGAACGCTGGTGAGCCGACCCGGATGTCGACGATCACGTCGAGCACGGCGCCGCGGGTGCAGAACACGTACTTCGCCTGGCTGGGCGGCACGTCGGCGTAGTGCACCCCGCGCACCGTGCCGGCGCTGCTCACCGAGCAGTTCGCCTGGGCCAGCCGGAGCGGGTGCCCGACCGCCTGCTCGAGCCGCTCGAACCGGTACCACTCCATGAATGTGCCCCGGTCGTCGGCGAACTGGCGGGGAGTGACGACGTAGGCGTCAGGGACGGTGAGCTCGGCGATCTGCACGGGACGCCAGCCTACCCAGCCGGTCGGATGCCGTGGCCTGTGGGGCGATGAGCACCGCTGCCCGGCCATTGCCCGGCGACGTACGCTCCGACGCTGCGGCGGAGCCGCCCGGCCCTCTCGGGCTGACCCGGGTCAGCCGCGCCGGAGCGCTCGCAGTGGAGTGCCGAGCCGGACCACGGACCGGCCGATCGTCCAGCTCGTGCTCGCTCGCATCTTCGTCAGTTCCTGCTCCATCTTGTCCAGCTCCTGCTCCATCTCGTCCAGCTGGGCTCGCAGAGCGTCTGTGGCGGCGTTCGCAGTCGCGGCGGTCTGCCTGGCGACGGCCGCGGAAGCCTGAGCCTCCTCGACCTGGCCGATCGCGCGTTGAGTGGCCGTCTGCGCGCTGTGGATCTCCGCCTTGGCCTCCTTCAGCTGGCGGCCGAGGTCGAGGATCCGGGCCGGTTCGGTCGTCGGCCGCACCTCCAGCACGTACTGGAAGGTGCGGGACTCCAGCCCCAGCTCGTCGATCGCGGCCCGGAGGGTGGGACTCACCTCCGGCGCCCGGCATGCCTGCCGGGTGGACTCGAAGGGCATCGTGGTGCGATGCACCCGGGTGATCATGAAGGCGCAGGCTTCGAGCAGCGACTGAATGCTGTCCAGGGTGAAGAACCGTAGGTGGGTACGGTCGAGCAGGCCGGTCTCGGTGTAGTCGAAATGTCCGGTGAGCAACTCGACGATCACCGATTGGTGGTTCGCATTCGGGACGCTGACCACCAGGTGCCCGTCGTCCTTGACCAGCCGCTCCCGACGCAGATCGCCGAGCACTCGCTCCGGGTCGACCAGGTGTTCCAGCACGTCAGCCAGGATCACCACGTCGTAGCTGTTGCCCAGCACCGGTGCGTACCAGGATGGCTCACGAAGATCCACGACATGGGTGTGGTCGACCCCCTGCTGCCCGGCCGAGATCAGCGCCTCGACGTCGTAGTCCAGGCAGGTGACCGTCTTGCCGGCGTGCTTGGCGAGATACGAGCCGATGATGCCGGGCCCGGACCCGATGTCCAGCACGGTCGGACCTCCGGAACGCGCTGTCTGGTAGATCGCCGCACCCGTGTTGTTCGGGCGCTCAGGATCGAGCGAGTAGACGTACTTGGACACGGCTGCCTCCTGGTCGGCGAGGCCGGGTGCGGGACCGGCGCTCCGAGTCAGCGTGCATCATGCCGGTCGAGGGCCCAGATGCACACCTGACGGGCGAAGACCTCTCCGTGTCGACGCCAGTCGAGGTCGGTCACGGCGGCCCGCCGCCCGGCAGCCCCGAGGGCACGCCTGCGCCGCTCGTCCGCGAGCAGCGCCAGCACGGCATCCGCCGTGTCCTGAGGTCGGCCGAACGGGACCACCACGCCGCAGCCATACCGCTCGACCAGCTGCACCGAGACCGGGTTGGGTGTGGTCAGCACCGGGATGCCGCAGGCCATGTACTCCATCGCCTTGGTCGGCCTGCTGTGCGCGTAGTTCGGCTCGTCGTGCAGCAGCGAGAGACCGGCGGTCGCGCCGGCCAGCAGGCCGAGCGCCCGGTCGTTCGGGATGAAGCCGTGGTGCCTGACCCAGCCCTTGCGGGCCGCCTCGGCCACAGCGACGGCGCAGTCCCGGTCGGCCGACCCCACCAGCTCCACCCGGATCCGGCCGGCCAGCAGCCGACCGAGCTCGACCATGTCGAGGGCCCCCCGCGGCACGGTCAGCCGGCCCAGGTAGACCACCCGTTCGCTGCCCGGCGGCGGTGGCTCCTCGGCAGGGACGAACACCGTGTTCGGCACCACCGGGTGCTTCCGGGCGAACCGTTCCTGGTAGGCGTCCTCGGCCAGAAGGAGGTGGAGTCGACGGTCCGCCCAGTGCTCCAAGCCGTGGACGGCTGCGCCGGCCACCGGGCGCAGCGCGGCGGGCAACCAGCTGCGCATCCCGAGCGCCGCGGCGGTGTCCTCGTGCACGTCCCAGATCCTGGCCGGCCCATGCCTGCCCGGCCACCGAGCCAACGCGAGCAGCAGCTCCGGATCGTGCACCAGGACGGCATCCTGGCGTGCCGCCTCGCCACGGATCAGCCGCCGGGCGGCCAGCACCGCGCCCAGCCGGTGTGCGCCCGAGGCCCGCGGCAGGTCGATCGCTCGCACGTCGGCGGGCGGAGTCCGGCGGTAGGCGCTGAACGGCGCGGCGAAGGTGATCTCCAGGCCGGCCGCCAGCAGGCTGGTCAGCTCGCGGTGCCGGATCCGCGCGTCCTCCGGGTCGTGCACCACGGTGACTACCAGTACCCGCACCGGCGGGACCGTGTCGGACACCGGCCGGTCAGGCGGAGGACTCGTAGGTCGCAACCACCTGGTCGACCGGCCCGTCCATCTGCAGCAGAACCTTGTCGATCTAGAGCGCATGGTTGCAGGTGTCCAGCACGGTCCGCGGCCCTGTCCCCAGGGCCCTCGGGTGTCCGTGCAGCAGGCTCTGCATCGAGACGAAGACGCCGTTGAGGGGGAAGAACATCCTGGTCACGAACGGGATCAGGATCAGCCAGCTCAGCCGCGGGATGTCGCCGAGCGTGGCCGAGGGCGCCGTCACAGATGCTCCACATGTGCCGCTGATGGCACCTTGCCCCGGGTGTCCAGGAGCAGCGGGGCCTGTCGGACGATCTCCTCCAGGTCGTAGCTGGAGTGCTGCTGGAGCAGTACCACGAGATCCGCGGAGCGCAGCGCCTCGGTCAGGTCGGGGACCCGTTTCAGCTCCTCCCCGCGCAGCTGCCAGACCGGGACGTTCGGGTCGTGGAAGCTCACCACCGCCCCGCGCAGGCGCAGCTTCTCGGCCACGGGGACGGCCGGGGACTCGCGCTGGTCGGAGATGTCGGCCTTGTACGTCACCCCGAGCAGCAGCACCTGGGCTCCGTTCAGCGCCCGGCCCCGGTCGTTCAGCAGGTCCTGCACCCGCCGGGCGACGTAGTCCGGCATCCCGGCGTTGATCTCCTGGGCCAGCTCGACGAACCGGAACGGGTAGCCGAGCTGGGCATGCACCCGGTGGGAGAGGTAGTTGGGGTCGATCGGGATGCAGTGCCCGCCCACTCCAGGGCCGGGGTAGAAGGCCTGGAAGCCGAACGGCTTGCTCGAGGCGCAGCGGATCACGTCCCACAGGTCGATGTCGAGCTCGTGACAGAACCGGAGCATCTCGTTGACCAGCGCGATGTTCACGTGGCGGTATGTGTTCTCCAGCAGCTTGGCCAGCTCGGCCTCGCGGGTACCCCGGGCCCGCACCACGTGGTCGACCAGTTGGCCGTAGAAGGCGACCGCGCGGTCGGTGCAGGCAGGCGTGACCCCGCCCACCACCTTGGGCGTGTTCCGGAAGCCGTAGACCGCGTTGCCGGGGTCGATCCGCTCCGGCGAGAAAGCCAGGAAGACGTCCTGGCCGACGGTCAGGCCGCCCGCCTCCAACCAGGGCCTCAGCAGCTCATCGGTGGTGCCCGGGTACGTGGTGGACTCCAGCACCACCAGGGTGCCGGCGGCCAGCCGGCCGGCCACCATGTCGGTCGCGGTGAGCACCGCGCTCAGGTCCGGGCCGCCGTCCTGGGAGTACGGGGTGGGCACGCAGATCACCACCGTGCCCGCGCCGACGATCACAGACGGGTCGTCGGTGGCAAGGAAGCCCGCGGCCAGCATCGTGGCCACGTCGTCGTCCGAGATGTCGTCGACGTGCGAACGGCCGGCGTTCAGCCCGCTGACCACCGGGTCGCTCAGGTCGAGCCCGACCACCGAGAGGCCGCTGCGGCTGGCCTCCTGCGCCAACGGCAGGCCGACGTAGCCCAGGCCGATCACGACCAGGTCGACGGACACGTACCCACCCTTTCGCGTCGCGCCATGACATGGCCCGACTTCGACACCGCTTGAATCGGCATTGTGGCACGGGGCTCCGCGGGCCTGAAGACGAGTGAGATGGCGTGTCCGGCGAACGGTCGGAGTTGGCAACACCTCCCCGCCAAGAACTGGACCCATCTACTCTTGGCGACATTCTTATTCTGGGAGGTCGCTGAATAGGGCGCGTCGTTGGGGTTGCCTTCAGGTCGGCGAGTACGGGTGCGACACCCCTCGGTTCGGGTGTGCCCGGGGGAAGGACCGGATCCGGTGCGCCAGGTTGCGCAGGTTGATGGCAGCGGTGCGTCGTTTGAGCCAGGCGTTGTTCTTGACCGTGCCTCTCGGGAGCGCAGCCTCTGGCGGCGTCCGCCGCGGGTGGTGGCCTGAGACGACCCGGACCCACCTGGTGGTGGACGTGGTCGGGTACTACCGCTGATGCCAGGCAGGTCCCGGCGGCCGGCCCGGTAGGGTCCGGGGTGTGCGCATCCTGGTCACCGGCGCAGCCGGTTTCATCGGTTCGAACTACGTCCGAAACCTGTTGTCCGGCAGCTACCCGGGTCACGACGACACCGCGGTCGTGGCGCTCGACCTGCTCACCTACGCCGGCAACCGGGCCAATCTCGATGCGGTCGCGGACTCGCCGCGGCTCACCGTTGTCGAGGGCGACATCCGGGACGCCGACCTGGTCGGCGACCTGATGGCGACCGTCGACACCTGCGTTCACTTCGCCGCCGAGTCGCACGTCGACCGGTCCATCCTCGGCGCGGCCGACTTCGTCAGCACCAACGTGGGTGGCACTCAGACCCTGCTGGACGCCGCCCAGCGGACCGGGCTGGGCCGGTTCCTGCACGTCTCCACCGACGAGGTCTACGGCTCGATCGACTCGGGGTCCTGGCGGGAGAGCCACCCGCTGGAGCCGAACTCGCCCTACGCCGCGAGCAAGGCGGCCTCGGACCTGATGGTCCGGGCCTACACCCGCACGCACGGGTTGGACGCGGTGGTGACCCGCTGCTCGAACAACTACGGGCCGTACCAGTTCCCGGAGAAGATCATCCCGCTCTTCGTCACCAACCTGGTCGACGGCGGCACTGCGCCGATCTACGGCGACGGCCTGAACGTGCGGGACTGGCTACACGTCGACGACCACTGCCGCGCCATCCAGCTGGTGCTCGAGGGCGGCCGCGCGGGCGAGGTCTACAACGTCGGCGGCGGCACCGAGCTGACCAACCGGGAGCTGACCGAGCGGTTGCTCGCGGTCTGCGGTGCGGACTGGTCCCGGGTGGTCCCGGTGGCGGACCGCAAGGGGCACGATCGGCGCTACTCGGTCGACATCACCAAGATCGGCGAGGAGCTGGGCTTCGCGCCGCGGGTGCCATTCGAGCAGGGGCTGGCCGAGACCGTGCAATGGTACCGGGATCGGCGGGACTGGTGGGAGCCGCTGAAGCGTCGCGCAGCCCTGCCGGCCGGGTGAGCCGGGTGAGCCAGGTGCCGTCCGCGTCCTGCGTGCCGTCCCGGGTGCTGGTGACCGGCGCCGTCGGCCTGCTCGGCCGCGAGTTGGTCGAGGTGCTCGCCGCACGGCGCCCCGAGCTCGCCGTGACTGCGGCCGGCCGGGCCACGCTCGACATCACGGACCCGGTAGCGGTGGAGGACGCCGTGACCGGGCACGACCTGGTGCTCAACTGCGCCGGCTGGACCGCGGTCGACGCCGCCGAGGATCGCGAGGCCGAGGCATTCGCGGCGAACGCGCTCGGCCCGGCGTTGCTGGCCAGAGCCTGCGCCCGCACAGGTGCCCGGCTGCTGCACGTGTCCACCGACTACGTCTTCTCCGGTGCCGCGACCGAGCCGTACGCCGAGGACGCCGTGCCGGGCCCGGCCGGCGCCTACGGCCGGACCAAGCTGGCCGGGGAGTGGGCGGTCCGGGCCGAGCTGCCGGATCGGCACTGGATCGTCCGCACTGCCTGGCTGTACGGATGGCACGACAGCGGCTTCGTGAGCACGATGGCCCGGCTGGAGCGGGAGCGGGAGACCGTCGACGTGGTCAACGACCAGGTCGGCCAGCCGACCTGGACCCGGGACCTAGCCATCTTGCTGGACGAGCTGGTGCACGGGGGCGGCCCGGCCGGGACCTACCACGGCACCGCTTCGGGCAGCACCAGCTGGTACGGACTGGCACGCGAGGTGTTCACCCTGCTCGGCGCCGACCCCGACCGCGTCCGCCCGGTGCCGACCTCCGCCTTCCCGCGGCCGGCGCCCCGCCCGAGCTGGTCGGTGCTCGGCCACGCGGGCTGGGCCCGTGCCGGGCTGGAGCCGTTGCGGGACTGGCGATCCGCGTTGGCCGAGGCAGTGGCCACCGGTTCGGTGCCGGGTTCCGTCCCGGCCGCGGTCACCCAGGGTGGCGACGGTACTAGCGCTCCGGCCGCGGCGCCGGCTCCGAACGACTGACCAGCCCGGGCACTCTGCGAAGATCACCCGTGCGATGGTCACCCGGCCGGGCATGATCCGGCGTGCCCATGTGCCGGCGAGCAGATGCCGGAGGGGTTCGGGATTGCCGATTCCTGTGGTGGGTCGCGCAGGGCGTCCTCGGTGAGCCGGCGGGCATTCGCGGGGGCGCGCAGAAGGTGGGCGGTCTCCTCCAGGGCGTCGTTGTCGGCCCGGGACATCAGGACGGCGTCGCTGTGTGGTGAGGTGATCTCCATGGGGGTCCAGTCGTTGTTGACCCGCTGCATGAGCGGGAACCTGTTCTTGCGGGCCACCAGGGTTTCCGATCATGGTGTCGTGTTTCTCGGAGTCCTGATAAGTCAGAAGAACTGGCCCGGTTCGTAGACCAGGAGCGAGTGGAAGTCCGCGACCAGCCGGGAGGTGGCTGGCAGGCCGAGCTGCTGGCGCACGGGGTCCAAGGCGGTCGTGAGGGCCGTGGACCAGGTCGCGCGGACCAGCCTTCGCGGGACCTCCCAGGCGTCGCGGACCTTCGGGTCGGTCAGGCTTCTCCCTCGACCGAACCGCGCCGGCGTAGCGAGCGTGACGAGTTCGCGTGCCTGCTCGGCCGGGACGGGAAACCGGATCCGCCCGATGCCCGTCACCTCCAGGCGCAGGTCGCTCCCCTTGGCGGTGAGCTAAACACACGGCGGGACTGGCGCTGCGACCCTGTTCGGCAGGCTGGCCAGTCCATCGGCGCACTGGAAGGCACGAACGCCAGCCTACTGACCCCTCGGACGAGGTCAGGATCGGCGACATCCAGTCGATGAACGTGACGGACAGCGGGTCCACGGACAGCTGCGTGATCACGACGTACTCGAGCGGGGGCGTGCCCTGCGCAATGTGCCCGACGACGGGTCAGAACGATGCGCAGCCTGACGCACAGGGCATCCCCGTCAGAAGGGCATGGTTGTGGGCACGATGCGGGCCTGCGGGTGGGTGGGCCGAGGTGTCACGAAGGCGGCGAGCAGGTGTGGCTACTCACTGCCGCTAAGGCTAGAATTCTGGCCATGGAGACGACCTCTTTGGCGGATGCGAAGAACCGGCTGAGTGAGTTGGTCAGCGCCGTGCAGGGGACCTGGGAGCGGGTGACGATCACGAAGAACGGCCGCCCGGCGGCGGTGCTGATCGCGCCGGAAGACTTGGAGAGCCTGATCGAGACTCTGGAGATCTTGTCGGATCCCGAGGCCATGGCGGCAATCCAGGAGGCCAGGACGGGCACTGGTGAGCTGACCACGGGGGAGGAGATGGCTGCCCTCATGGCGCAGCGGCTGGGACGCGGCGCGGCGTGACGTACACGCTGCGGCTGCCGAAGGCGGCCCGGCGGGCGCTGACGGAGACGTTGCCGGAGCAGATCGCGGCGGCGGTGTGGGAGTTCGTGTCCGGTCCGTTGCTGGAGAACCCGCACCGTGTGGGCAAGCCGCTGAGGTTAGGGTTGGAGGGATTCTTCAGTGCGCGCCGTGGCCAGTACCGGGTGATCTACCGCATCGTGGAGGACGAGGTCGTCGTCGAGGTCGTCAAGATCTCCCACCGCACCGATGCCTACGGGTAGCGGCACCTGCTCGAGTAACGCGAGCATCGGCAGGCTGCCGAGCGTCGACTCCTTGACTCGGCCGACTAGGTGATCCCGTGAATCTTGACCGGACCCATCACCCCATCCGACGCACTCTCATGGCGCGAAGCGGCAGTAACGCTCGTGCCGCTCCGAGTGCGAGATCGGTGGGTCGCGCTCGGTCTGAGAGTGCATTGCCCGCGGGGGCGTGGCCGCGAGGCCGGCCACTCAACGTGCGGTCCTCTCGACCCGTGTCTTGATCCCCAGCATCGTTCGGCGAGTCATCACGAAGCTCACCACGCCGACCGGGGCCATTACCGTGCGCGGGAGAGCACTGCCGAAGGCCGTGCGTTCCCGCACGAGCAGCCGGGTACCACCCGACGCCGTCGGCCGCAGCGCGAAGGTCCACAAGAACTCCCACTTCAGCTGTTCGTCCCGACGAAGGGGCCGACCGGCGGCCAAGTTGGCGACCTTCAGCACCAAGGCCTCGTCCGGGCGCAAGTCGACGACGTACCACCCGCCGGTACGGTCCCGGCTTGCGTAGACAACATCGCC
This sequence comes from uncultured Actinomycetota bacterium, assembly GCA_963724535.1. GTDB lineage: Bacteria > Actinomycetota > Actinomycetes > Actinomycetales > Kineosporiaceae > JADJPO01. The sequence goes on along the minus strand of CAVRVD010000020.1, from coordinate 4,703 downwards.
CACCTGGAGCTGCTGCCAGGCCGGGACGATGTCGTCTGCGCTGTGGATCTCGAGCCCGAACAGGTTCTCCAGCCAGTCGTAGCTGTAGAAGCCGCCGCGGTCGGCGCCGAGTTGCACGATCCACGGCCACACTCGATCGGGTGAGGCGTCGATGGTGATCGCGCGAGTTAGCTGTGTCGCGGGTTCGGCTACGAGCTCGTCCCCGGGAAGCGAGACGGCGCGTTCCTCCTCCGTCGCGCCCCATCGCTGCTGCCAGGGCTTGACCCACCGCTCGTACCCGACCACCGATGCCGCTGCGACGGCTGCTGCCGCCAGCCCACGTTTCATCCCGTCCGCCAACCAAGAAGCCCACCATGTGCGATGACGTCGCCAGCCTGACCCGCGGCAAGGACCGGCGATAGGGGCGGAAGTCGCCGACCCACTACCTGGTGCAGCCGAATTCACTTGTCCGGAACGCCCGACGTAGCCGTGACCTCGGGGGACGCACTCGTTCCTGAACACCCTGCGATACCGACCGGCCGTGGAACCGCGCTCACGGCACCGGCAATCATCCTCAGCCGCGCTGAGTGCGGCTACGCTCGCCCGATCCTGCCGCTGACCGCGGCCATTACGCTCGTGTCGGTCTACTGGTTGAGATGGACCCGCTCCTAGTCCGTGAGCGCGCTGACGCCTTTCGGGCCAGCAATCCGGGTGCCGGCGAATGGCTCCGCTACATGGACGAAGGGCTCAGCACCACCGACATGAGGCGATGGCAAACGATCGTCAGCACTGCTGAGGAGTAGTGATGTTCCGGAACCGCGCGCCTGCCCCCGAACCGCAGCCGGCCTACATCGCGCAGTGCCAGCCGCTGTGGGTGATCTACGGACCGCCGATGGCACACCGCCGAACTCGAACTGGACCCCGATCTGGCCCAGACACCGATCCGATGGCGGCATCGTGACCGCGAACCGCGCCAAACCCGCTGACCAGCCGTCCAGGCTGCGCTGGATCCACTCCCGGGCCTGCTGCTCGGTCAGCGACTCGGCCATCATGGTGAACCGCGGGATACCCGGATCCCGGCACGACGCCGCCACCGCTTCCGCGTCGTGCAGCCAAGACGGCCTCAGCCGGACCCTGCGCCCGGCAAGCGGCGGATCAGGAGGCACCACGTCGACCATCCGCGAAGTCTCCCAGTCGCCAGGCTCGCGGACACATCCGGCCACGTCATGGTCAGCCGCCGACCGCGATCATGCCGCTGGCGCGGGCTCGGTCAGGGCGTCATGGTGCGCTGAGCTGAGCGCCAGGCTTGGTCGCGAGGTATCGGTGGACGCTGCCCCACCCGCCGATCTCGTCGTCCTGGACGTTCAACCCGGCGTTGGACAGCAGAGCCGGGACGTCACGGATGAGATCGCCGAAGGGTTTCCAGAACCGTTCGACGAGCACGGTGCCCAGCCGGTTGCCATCGCGCGGATAGTTGATGTCGATCAGGACGAGGCAGCCGCCGGGCTTGAGCACTCGGGCCAGTTCGGCTGCGGCCGCGGCTGCGTCGGGATAGCCGCTGAAGGCCATGGTGTTCACCACGGTGTCGAAGGTGGCGTCGGGGTACGGCAGTGCCTCAACCGTTCCCTGCCGCAGATCCGCCTGGACCCCGGCGCGGGCCAGATTGCGGCGTGCGACGGCGATGAGTGCCGGATTGAGATCGATACCGTCGGTGCGGTATCGACCGGCGTATTGGGTCAGTAGCCAGCCGGTTCCGAAGGAGACCTCCAAGACCCTGGGGCCATGGATCACGGGCACGGCCTGCCCGAGCCATCGTCGCCAGAGCGGGACCGCCTTGACCACGATGTCGTACGGGCGCGCGAAACGTGTGTAGAGCCGGTCATTCGCCACCATGTACGCCCGTGGGTGCGGCCGGTTCGGCGGAATATCGCGGATCACCGGGCGCCACACCACGATCTTCTCACCGTCCATGTTGGGTCATGGCGGAACCCGTTTCTCCGGATCCATGACCTCAGCGACGGCAGGCCCGTGTCATCTCCGCACATCCTGTGTCGAAGCCGAGGAAGAGGCGCTGACCAACGCCCGCAGATGCCGCCGAGTGCGCGGAGCACGACTGCGTTGAGCTCGACTCGCGGCACGTCGGCTACTGGCTCGACGGAGGCTGGGGAGTCGATGCCCTTCTTGGGGAGCAGACCAGGGCACACGGAGACCATGATGTCGTCATCCATCGCTGCGACCTGCAGCGTCAGAAGGAGCGCCGAACCATGATCCTGCCGAAGGTTCGGGACCTTCGCTTCGTGACGATTCGCCGGGGTGGGACCCTCACCGATTCGAATCATCATCTCCTCGCTCTGGCGATTCCTTCCTCCGCGAGCTCGCCGGCCCGGGGTCCCCGACCCACACCCCGAGGTGGGCCCTCTCGGTCAGTGCGAGCGTGTTGCCAGCTATCTGGCTCCCGGGAGAACAGGTCCATGGCGCGCTCGACGTCGGCCAGGGACAGGAACGCACGCCCGGTGGCCCACCTGAGGTGGGCCCCGGCGAAGCAGCAGTTCGGCGCGCAGCAGCGGGTCCGTCTCGTCGCTGGTCTCGGCGAGGAGTTCCTCGACGCTGCGCAGTTCGTTATCGAGGTCCCCGGCGCGGGCTGCGGCGTCCCGCATCTCCAGCAGGAGTTCCACCCGTGTCGGTGGAGCGACCGCGTGGTCGCGTAGTTCGAGGGCGCGACGCAGCAGGCGGATCTGCTCCTACACGCCGCCTGCCGCACCGGCCGCTGACGCGGCCCGCCGGGCCCACGCATACGCCTGACCTGAGTGGCCGGCGCGGTGGTGGTGATCGGCGATGGAGGCCAGCACGTCGACGTCGGCCGGGGCCTGTGAGTCGACGAGGCCTTCGAGGTGTACGGCGAACCGGGCATGCCAGGAGCGACGTTCGTCGTCCGCAACCCTGCGCTCCAGCACCTGGGCTTGCAGGGGGTGGTGGAACCAGTAGCTGCCGTCCCGGGCAGAGTCCAGGACCACTGCCGACTCGGCCTCACCCAGCAGCTCGGTCACATCACCGAAGGCGCTCTCGCCGGCCAGGAACGTGGCCAGCTCCACGGCACCCACCCGCCGCCCACCGATCGCGATCACCTTCGTCAGGTCCCGCGCGGGGCCGCTGAGCTGATGCCACGAGGCCAACAACGCTCCCTCGAGGTCGGCCGTGAGTGCATCGGACAGGCGACGGGTTTGGGGAGTCAACCCGGCCACGAGGAGACGGGTCAGGTAAGCGTTCCCACCGGTACGGGCGAGGACGTCGTCCACCAGGGACTGGTGCGGCGAGGCACCGAGCAGGACCGCGATCTGCTGTTCGGTGGTGGCGCGGTCGAAGGGACCCAGACTCACCTGCTGGAAGCCCGGCAGGCGTCGGACGTCGGCCAGCCACCGGTTCAACCGGTCACCCTCACGGATCTCCCCGTGCCGCAGCGTCAGCAGCACCGCGAGCCGGCGATCGACCGGCCCGGACAACAAATACATCAACGCATCCAGCGTGCTCGCATCTGCCCAATGCAGATCATCCACCACCAGGACCAGCGGCCGGTCACGGCAGCGTGCCGTCACCCACCCGTCGAAGACCAGCGGGACCCCGCCCACGGCCTCCATGCCGTCCAATGCCGGGACAGGTGCCTGACCGCTGCCGCTGGGGAGCCGAGCCAGCGCCGAACGCAGCGGTAGATACGGCACCGTCATCGACGTCAACGGCAACGCCGCCCCCCGCACCACCGTGACCTGTCCACCGACATCGCGGAGCACCTGGGCCACCAGCTCCGTCTTGCCGACCCCGGCATCGCCCTGGATCAGTAACGTGCCGGCCAGCCCCTCACCGGCACGTGCCACCACGGCGCACGCCGCGGCCAACTCCTCGACGCGCCCCACGAAGACCGGCCCGCCGGACGGGCCCCCCACGGGCACCCACCCAGTGTGACAGCCGCGGCCCACCGAATCTCAGGGGTTTCCGGGCCGATCTCAGGGGATCCCTCCGAAGCGGGCCAGGCAGGTCAGCGACGAAAGTCGAAGAGCCAGATCACCCCTTCGACCAGCGAGGTCATCATCATGAACACCACGCCCCTGCTGCGTGCCACCACCCTCGGCGCGATCGCCACACTCGCCCTCGTCGTCCCCTCCACCGCAAACGCCTGGGCCCGCCCGGACCCCGGCCCCGACGCCCCCGACCACCAGACAGACCCCCGCCTACCCCTACTGCCCGCTCGAACGGATCGACCGTCAACTCGTCCGCTGCGACAACCTCACCGGAACCGGAGCCCTCGCCCCACTCGCCGTACCCGAACAGAAGTAGCCGCGGTCACCGGGTGCGCATCACCCGGCCCCGATTCACCAGACCCTGCCGCACGAACGAGGAACTCACCGACGACACACACCACGTCGACGAATCGGTGTCGTCGACAACCCACACAGCTTGACCCCCCGAAGGGGTTCATCGGGCAGATGTCAGCCACCAGGCGGCCCTACGTCGTCCCACCGCCGCCCGGCGTCCGACCTGTGCCGCTGTGGGGACGCGAAGGCCACGTGTGCAGTCTGCTCGGAGCGACGATCCGGGCGACCGACTGCACGCTGCGGTGCACGCCTGGCCGGAGGACACCGCGACGGACCTCATCATCGAGACGATGCGCTCGACCGGCGACTGACATCGTGGGTTCTCAGTCTCGACGAGTCGACCCTGTGTTCAACGAC
>CAVRVD010000019.1:0-227935 GCA_963724535.1 uncultured Actinomycetota bacterium | reverse complement strand
CAGCGACGACCAGGTCGACCGGACGTTCGCGCCGAACTGGTCAAGCGCTGCGGCGCGTGTGCTGGCCGGACTGTCGGCCACCACCAGCCACGGCGACCGGCCCGGCGAGTCCAAGGCCCGCGCCCTGCTCGAAGTCTTCCGCGACCGACAGGAGGACATCCTGCGGTTCGTCGACGATCTGACCGTCCCGCCCACCTCCGATGGGGCTTCACACTGCACCTTCTCTTCGCGTTCTGCAGGGTTTGGGTGGGGTGATCGGTTGGTGCGGGGTCTGGGCCCCATCATGGCGCGGGCCACCGACAGTCTTCATCAGCGCGGATTCTCGGCCGATGCGGTCGGTGCTGGCCGCGGTCGGGTCAGGGATTGACGGTCGCCCGGTTGGCGGCGTGAACGGCGGCGAGGACCTGGGGTCGGGTGGGGGTCGGCTGGTGGGGGGTGGTAGAGCCATCGGTCTTTCAGGTCGCTGCGTTCGGCGGTGAGCAGGCCGAGTTCGCGCCAGTGGTGGATGGTGGAGGGGGCGACGTCGTGTTCGGCGGCTGCCTCGTCCTGGGTGAGTAGGCCGGCGGCGCGCAGCCGGGTGTGGCGGCTGGGGGTTCCGTGCCGGTCGGCGCTCTCGGCGGCCCAGACCTGGGTGAGGTCGGGTCGGGGTTGGTCGGGGTGGAACAGGTAGCTGGGTGCGTCGGTGGATTGTTCGGCGGTCAGCAGGCCCAGCTCGCGCCACCGTTTGACGGTGAAGGGGTGCACGCCGAGCCGTCGGTGTCGGTGAGGTAGAGCAGGCCTCGGGCGTGCAGGCGTTGAACCCCTGGTAGGGATCTTGTAGTGGAAGCAGTGGTAGCGGACCCGGTGGCTGGTGAAGGGCCGTCCGGCGCCGTCGGTCAGGCCTTGCGCGGTCAACTCGGCGGCGGTCTGGGCGAGGGTGAAGGTGCTCAGCAGGTCGTCCAGGACGGCCAGGGTGGTGGCCGGGGTGGCGTGCTGGTGCCAGCGCTGGGTGGGATGTCGAGGGTCATGGTGGTGGTCTTCGCCGCCGGGCCGGCGTAGCCTGCGCGGTAGACGGTGGGGTCGTGCCGGGTCAGGGTGACGTCGGTGACCAGCAGCCGCAGGCAGGCATTTACGTTCCCGCATCAGGGTTCCCGGGTCGTTCCACAGGTGAGAAAGTCGCTGGCCAGGGCCAGCACCCGGGCCCGTTGAGCGTCGCTGAGCGACCGGCGGGGTCGGTGCTTGGCTTTGGCGTAGTCGTCCTCGGCGCTGGCCAGATCTCGCGAGGGCGGTTTCCAGTCCACCTCCAGGGTGTCGGCGACCAGCCCGTGGTGTCGTCGACGGCCAGGTAACGACGTCGGGCCGGCGTCGGCGGCGTGCTAGAGCGCGTTGCACGCCGGCGGCCCGATAGTGTCGGCGTGCTCGGCCTGTTCGATCAGTTCGTCGCTGACCGTCAACGCGACCTCGAGGGCCAGGCGGTCAGCGTCGCCAGGATGAACGCGGCGACCGAGGCGTGGATCGGCGGCACGCGGTCGACCTGGCGATCGGGGTGCCAGTACTTGATCCCTTCGGTCTCGGCAGACGTAGTCCGGCGCGACGGTGGCGTCGGTCAGGGTGTGATAGCGGATCGTCATCCGCCGTCCGCAGCGTCCACACGACCAGGCCCTGCAACAGGGCGGGACCCGCCCGGGCGGGCCCAGCCCTGCGAGCTGCGCGGTCGGGGTCATCAGCGAAACGTTGGGGTTTGGCGGCCAGGGTGGCCAGGTTGGTCTGGTACCGGGCCCAGGTGATGTATCCGGGGTGGGCGTCGGGGATCAGCACGGTCCAGTCCTGGACCGGTTTGGCGTGCGTGTGGTGGTGGCCGTCCAGGTCGCTGGTATGCCGGGAACGCCCGTAGCAGTACGCGCCGGCATACCGCGGGTTGTGCAAGACCTTGAGGGTCTGGGTGTGGGACAACGGCTTCCGGGTCAGGCTCCCCCCGTGCTGGGGTCCGGTGTGGTGACGGCCGGGGAACGTCCACGCGGAACGCCTTGACCACCGCGAATGCCGACCCGGTCGCGGCGAACGTGTCGAACACCATGGTGACCGCGGCCCGCACGCCGGTGTCGGGGTCAAGGACGACGTGGTCGGCACCGTCGTAGACCAGCCCGACCGGCAGCATCAGGCGCAGCTCCCCCCAGACCGCCTTGGCCAGGATGCCGCCCCGCAACCGGGTCCAGCAAATCGTGGAGCTCAGCCTCGTAGCTGGCCTATCCCCAGCACGAGCCGGTCGTTGAAGGTGGTTGGGTCATACAGGCCGTCCTCGTCACAGATCAGCGTGTCGGTGTGGGCGCAGATCTGCAGCAGCCGATGCCAGTCGGCGTTGTTGCGGGCCAGCCGGGAGCATTCCAGCCCGAGCACGATCCCGGCCCGGCCCAGGGACACCTGCGCGACCAGGTGCCGGAATCCTTCCCTGTCGGCGGCCGAGGCTCCGGAATGCCCCTGATCGACGTCGATCACGTGGATCCGGTCGCCGGGCCAGCCCAACGCGACCGCGCGGCCCTTGAGGTCGTACTGGCGCAGCGTGGACTCGGTGTTGTTCGCGACCTGGTGGAGAGTTGACTGGCGAATGTAGAGGTAGGCGTCGCGGGAGAGCCTGGCGGCGGTGACCTTCTGCTCGCCGTGCCCGGCACGGACGGGTTGGATGCTCACGGGGAGGGTCCTTTCTGCTGGATCGGGTTTCGGGCATGCGCGAGCGTCATCTGGGCCAGAACCGCCACGACCGCATCGGCGGCCGGGGTCGGGAACGGGGTGCAGGCCGAACCGGTAGACCAGGCACCTCCTTCCTGTCGATCGGCGGTTGAGGGTGGTTCGGCCTGCCCGCTCGTCCCCGACGGGTCCGGCGCACCGGGCGAGACCAGGGCGGCCCACGCGGCCATCCAGGCGGCCAGTCCTCGTGCTGCCAGCACGCCCAGGCCATACCGCCAGCCCTGGACGCCGCCGCCGAGGGCGACCTGACGGGCCTGCTCATACCGATCCGCGTGCGCGGCCACCTCGGCGGCCGGTCGATCCTGCGCGGCCGGGCCGTCCGGGGCGCCGGCGGCCTGCGGGTCAGTCGCTTTTCGGCGCGTCCTCGCCCGCGCGCCGCCGGGCCAGGGCTCGTTCCACCGACCGGGGATGCACCGTGACACCGAACCGCTCGGCCACTATCGCGGCCAGTTCCTTCGAGCCCAGGTCCGGGTCGCCGGCCAGCATCTGTACCAGGTGGTCGAGCACCTGCTCGGTCAGCTTGTGCCCGCCCTTGGGGCCGGGCTTGCCCGGCATCAGGGCGGCCATCCCGCCACGGGCCAGCGTCTGCCGGGCGGTATACACCGACTGGCGGGAGAACCCAAATGCCGCCGCAGCCTTCGCGACCGGCACCTGGTCGGTCTCCACCTGGCGCACCATCTCGTACTTGACCTGCAGCAGGTCGCGGGCATCGAAGAACTCCCCGGCCACGAACACCGGATCCGTCACCGCCGCCGGGTGCGGGTTCAACGTCCGTGACGCCGTCAACGCCTCTAGTTTCCCGTCCCGTTCGGCTCGCCCGGCCATGACGCCTCCCAGCCCATTCGGTCCAGCTAATGATGCCGGACAGAATCACCAGAATCACCATGACACGCCACGCGGAACCAGAGAATTCCTCCACAGCAAAGGATTCCCTCACGGGGAGCCGCGAGCTAGATAGAGCCAGCCAAGCAACCCGGTCGGAATCCCATGGACAGTCACGGTGTAATCCGCTCGACAGTCCGCTCACCGACCGGCCGACCGGTACACCCCTGGGTGAGGACTTGGACCAGAGCGGCCAACTCCAACAGATCCTGCGTCCGAAACGGTGAACGCCCCGCAGCCACCACCACGAACGGGTCCTGGGCGGCCAGGTCGGTCCACTCCACGGGCAGCGACAACAACTCACCATCGGGATCGAAGACGTACACCCGGTCGGCTGCCCAGTTCCTGCGCCGCTTGACGAACTCGAACTCGCCGCCAAACAGCGGGTGGAACCGGTGCGTCACCCGCACCAGGACCAGACCTTGAGCTACACCATCAACCAGTGCACTCGACTCTGGGATCGTCCAACGATGCCGAACGCGGCCTGCGCCCCTCGAAGATCCAGCAGAAGATCTCCGGACGGCTCACCAGCATCCCCAGAACCCAAGACCGGTACCGGATCCTGGGCTACCTCACGACCGCCGCGAAACACGGCCTTGACCAGTTCAAGACCCTGCTCGACGTGTTCCTCGGACACGTCTGGATACCCGACGGCTCCGTCGTCACCTGACAACCGACACTCGAACGCCGGCTGCGACCACCGACCGGCCGCTACGCGCTGCCACCGATCCGGCGCATTCGTGATCAGGGTGAAGGTCTACTCCGCAGCAGCCTCGCCAACCGATCGACCTCGTCGACGGTGACGGTCAGCTCGGGGTGACGGATAACTCCAAGTGGCTCGAGTCCGCGGACCGGGGTGCGAAATGAGATGAGGACGCCGCTCTTCCCGTTGGTCGCGAACGTCAGGCCTCGGTCGGTGATTGCCAGGCGCGCGGGGCCCGCGGTCTTCCAGAACGCGTATGGCCCCGTCACCGCGGCATCGGTGATGTTTGCCAGCGGAGTTGACAGCCGCCACGGACCGAACTGGACCTCGAGAGCCCGGTCGCTCACGTCGACCCAGGCGGTTTCAGGCGTGATGCCGAATGCACGGGCTGCTGCCCGAAACGACCGCGCGAAGGCAAAGCAGAATCGCTCGACGTCGCTCACGCAGCGATACTACGTTGAGGCTCTGCTGGGGCCGACTCTCCGCTCCGAGAGCGTCGTCGTGCTCACCATCAGCTTGGCGGCGCCCTAACGGCAACTGGTCGCCGACGCCCTCACCGTCCAGGGCGGTGGTGACGGGGAGCTGTACCCGCACATCTACGGCCCGATCGACCCAGCCTGGGTTCTTGACGTTCGCGCCGCATGGTTGGACTCTGCTGGTCGATTCATGGTCGGCGACCCTGCCGTCGACGCGACGCCGCGGCCGGACGGGCCCGACCCAGACTCAGGGGTCTGGCGCGGGAGCGAGTGACACGACGCCGAGCCGGTGGGCAGCACGATCGGGCACTCCGCGCCGACAGCGGCATGTGCGGATCTTCAGACTTGGCGGTCACCGACACCATGAGCGCGACCGTCGTCACCGACGCCGTCGAGGCCCTCGCCCGACTGCGCACCCCCTACTGGCTCGGCGATACCGCAGTCCGCCTGCACGCCCTGGCCGGCCTGCTCGCCCAAGCCCCAGGCGATGCTGCCCGAGGCCGTCACGGACGCCCGCGACCAAGGCCTCACCTGGACCGAGATCGGACACCCCCTCGGCCTCACCACCGACACTGCCGCACGCCGCTACAGACCCCACCAATGATCAACTTGGCAGGGATCACCCGCATAATGCCGAGAGTCGGACGTCGAAATCGCCGAACGGATGCGTTCATGGTTGCGTGGCCTGCTGTTTCGGGTGGGAAGTTGAGAAGCACGTCGGGCCGGTGGACGTGCAGTCGTTCTGACTGCATAATGGCGTCATGGCGACTGTGGTGACCGTTCGAGATGTTCCCGACGACGTGCGGGACGTGCTGGCCGAGCAAGCCCGCGAGCGAGGACAGTCACTGCAGGCGTACCTGCTGTCGGTGCTGCGGCAGCAAGCAGCCTTCAGCCGAAACCGACAGCTTCTTGCCGAGATCGAGTCAGAACTGCGCGGCGGCCGCGGCGCGGGCACTGACGCCCCGGACGCCGCCGACATCCTGGCCCAGGAGCGGGCCGACCGCTTGCACCGTGGCGACCAGTCGCCGCGGAATCCGAGGGCCAGCGCGTGATCGTGGTGGACGCCTCCGTGTTGGCGAACGCGTTGATCTACGCCGACGAACGGGGGCAACGGGCTCGGGCGGTCTTGGGCCGCGATCCGGAGTGGGCGGCGCCCGAGCATTGGAAGGCCGAGGTCTTCTCCGTCCTGCGGGGATTGACCCTGGGGCGGAAGATCTCGCCAGAGGTCGGCGAGCGCGGCGTCGGTCGCATCCCTCACCTGGGCATCGAGACCGTTCCAGTGGACGAGCTGCTGCCGAGAATGTGGCGGATGCGGGAATCGATCTCTGGCTACGACGCCGCGTACGTCGCGCTCACCGTGGACCGCGATCTGACCCTGGTCACCGCCGATGCCAAGCTGGCGAAGGAAGCGACGCGACACTGCCGTCTCGAACTCGCCTGACCCACGGCGATGACACTGCGACCGGTGCAGCGCGCCCCAAGCGAAGACGCGCAAGAGCGCCTTCCACGGCCGACCCGGGCAGCATCCGGATCTGCCGCGGAGCGGCCACTACGCTCGTAGCCGCGGGTGGTGTGTTGCTGTGGTGGCCCCGTGATTCTGGGGTACGTGCACGCGGGGGCTTCCAGCTAGCCGAGCTAGCGGACCTAGCTCGGCTAGTCCGTGATCGTGATGGAGGTTAGGTGCCGGGGCGGTCGCCTGGGCGCTGGATAGCGGAAGGGCTAGACCCTAGGTAGCCGACGGACTAGCCTGCTGGTCATGGGAGTGCCCGCGCGAGGTGGCAACCGGTCCTCGGATGGGGCCGGCCACGGGAGCCCGTCGCAGGGGACGTCGACCGGGGCGTCGCGGTTGCGGATGACGCAGGCGATGCAGCAGGTCCTGCGCCAGGCCTTGCAGGAGCCGACCCGGGAGTTCTACGGCTTCGAGATCGGCAGGGCGGTCGGGCTGCCGTCCGGGACGGTGACTCCGATCTTGGCCCGGCTGGAGCAGGCTGGGATCCTGACCAGCCGGTCCGAAGACGTCGACCCTCGTCAGGCCGGGCGGCCCCGCCGCCGCTACTACGGGTTTGCCCCCGACGGCGTCGAGCTCGCCCGCGACCACCTTGCCCGCACCTACCCGGCCCGCAGCCGCGTAGGCCGGGCAACGGTCAGCGGGTGGCGGCCGATCCCGAACCCGGCGAAGAGCGGTCCATGAGCACCGCCTCGACCGAAGATCCCGGCATCGCCGCCTACGACGTGCTGCAGGTCGACGACCTGCCTCGCATCGTCCGCCACGCCGTCCACGCGGTGACGAGAACCGTCGACCACCTCACCACCTCGGCCATCGACCGCGCCGTCGTGCAGGCCGGCGAGCGGGCGCTGCGCACGATCGACGACCTGACCCGGGCCTTGGCCCGCATCCACAGCCTCTCCCGAGCCGTTCCGGACGCCCGTACCGCCAGCCTGACCCAGGACGTCGCCCACGCCCGACGCCTCGCCGGTCACCTCGCTCGCGACCTCCTCGCCGACGGCCAGACTCAGGACGGTCTGAACAGTCCTAGCCTGCACGAGCCGACCGTCGACGAGCCCAACGACCGGGCAGAGGTCGTCCACGGGCGCGCCCTGACCCGCGCACTCGTGGACGCATCCGACCTGATACGCGCCCTGGACCGGGCCGAAGCCATCGCCGACGCGCTCACCCACCGTCTCCACGCTGTGCAGCCAGGAGAACTCGGAGTCTGGGGGGCCCACGCCCCCGACCTGGCCGCCCGCGTCGCCGACGACCTAGCGCGCGCCCAGACCCGCACCAGCGACCTGCTCCACCTCCTGAGCGCCGTCCACGTCTGCACCCCGCCGCTCCCGACAGACCCGGCACCGGCCGCCGCTGACGAGACGCCCGCCCCGACCGCGCAGGTGTCTCGACCAGGGCTAACCGCACTCAAGGTCAGCTCGCTGGCGGCACGGCTACTGCCACCAGCCGCCCGCCTCCGGTTCGAGGAAGAACTCCTCGACGAGCTCTTCGCCCTCGCCGAGAACGACGTTCCCCGCCGGCATCAGGCTGCTTGCGCCCTCCGGCAGCTGGCCGCCGTCCCCCGCCTGCGGGCCCTACACACCCGCGAAGTGCAACAGCATCCATCGCCGATACCACCCCGTCCCGACCCCTCACAGCGCTCGCGATCAGCCCCGTGAAGGCTGCCACCTGAGCACCAACAGCCCATCGAGGTACCGCCCGGCCGAGGGTGCACCCGACTCGCCGAGATACCGCATCAAGCCAGCGCCCAGCCCGATTTCCGCGCCACCCCGATCGACCCGACCTCCCCGTGAATGTCGCCGAGCGGCACCTCACCCCAGACGAACTCGCCACACGCTCGCCGGATGAGCCCCGCACACCATGACTGGGACGCTGGTTTGCGCCTGAGCGAAGCGAATGAACAAAGATAGGGCGAGTGGCCGCACCTGGAGAAGATCACCGACCCCGGTGACCTGGTCGCCGAACTCGACCTGGTCCAACCCCACTACAACGGGGTCCGGCTCCACGCCGGGCTGGGCTATGTGACCCCGAACGATGAACACGAAGGGCGAGGCGATCAGATCCGCCAAGCCCGACGCGACGGCATGGCCCGGGCACGACTGGCCCGGATCGCCTACCGTCGAAACCGTAGGGAGAACCAACCATGATCACGCAACGGTCCTGGTCGGGTATTTACAACTCGAGATGGCTCGTTTGCTCTGGCACACCTCACGACGCCCCGTCGGCACCGCGTCCGTCCCTCCCGCACGACGCATCCGGTTGAACGTCCGCTCTTGCTGGATATGCGGGTGATCGTGAGGCTCCGTGATCGTGGTGCGCAGCGCCTCGATCACCCACATGATCAGGCGGGGCCAGGTCTACCGGTATAGGCCACGGCGAGCCGGACCACAGCCCACAGCACGCCGGTCACGGCGGTCGCCTTGAGCGTCAGAGCCAGGTCGGGCTGGAACACGGTGAGCGTGGCGAGCGGCGCGCCGAACAGGTTCGGCACCAGGACGACCACGACCCAGGCCGCCGCGAGCGTAGTGAGCAGCGGGAACCACAGGCTGAACCGTCCGGCGAAGCCCGCGCTCGACTTGGCGCGGATCGCGGCGCGGTGACGCCAGGCCCAGGCCATGCTGAGCAGGTAGAAGACCGGCAGGAGCACCAACCCGACGAAGAGCGCCTTCTGGGACAGGCGGGAACCCTCACCGCTGTAATCGAGGCCCAGCGCCTGGTCGGTCACGGCGTTACGGAGCTGGGTCGTCTCCCCGAAGCCGACTCCGCTCCCACCGTTGACCAGCACGACCACGGCTTTGTTCTGGGCCGGGAGCATCGTCGCCAGGGTCTCGACGCCGGGGGTCGACCCGGAGTGCCACACGGTGCCCTTGCCCGGGTCCACGAACCAGCCGAAGCCGTAGAAGGTGGCGGCGCCGCCGGCCGGACGCATCATCTGCGCCTTGCCCTCGGCGCTCAGCACGTCGTCCTCGCCGTTCATCATCATCTGCAGGTAGAGCGCAAGGTCGCGGGCACTCGCGACGACGCCGCCCTGGGGAACCGTCGCGCGGTCGGTCCTGTTCTCGGCCACCGGCCGCTTGGTGCAGAACCACGGTGTGTGCCCGGTCGCCATCCCGTCATGGACCAGACCGTCGGCGACGAAGCTGTGCTCCATGCCGACCTGCTCGAGGATGTTGGTGGTCACATAGGCCTGGAACTCCTGCCCGCTCACCACTTCGATGAGGCGACCGAGGATCTGGTAGTTGAGGTTCGAGTACGCCCACCTCTCGCCGGGTCCGTGGGCGGGACTCACCTCGGCGAGGCCGCCGACCCGGCGCTCGAGCTCGTCCTTCCTGGTGTCGCTCCCGCGGGAGGAGGCGGCGCTGGCGTTGCCCTGCAGCGTGGAGAAGCCGCTGGTGTGGCTGAGCAGCTGCCGGATCGTGATCGCGCCGGCGGGCCTGCCCGAGAAGACGTCGAGGTAGTTCGAGATCTCGGCGTCGAGGTCGATCTCGCCGGCCTCGACCAGCTGCATGACGGCCAGCGCCGTGAAGCTCTTGGAGATCGAGCCGATCACGAACGCCGTGTCGGGCGTGACGTCGGTGTCGCCCCCGATCTTGACCACGCCGCGTGCGCCGGCCGAGGTGATCTCGCCGTCGGCCACGACGGCGTACGCCAGGCCAGGCACGCCGGACGCAGTCATCTCGTGATCGATTGCATCCTCGATCGATCCGTCGGGCGTACTTGCCGGCAGGGCGGCAGAGAGGCCGAGGACAAGAATCGCGAGAAGCTGCCGCACCGTATCGCCTTCCTCGGCCCGCACGTGCGGGCGGTTAGGTGACCCTAACCCAACCCGCTCGGGCGCAGCCGCTTCGGGAATGAGCTCGCGGCGGCGCTCCGCCAGATTGGACGGCCGACCCTGCGGGCAAGCCCGGACGACTTCAAGCATCCATGGCGGCACACCGCCCTGCACGGCTACGACCGGATCAGCGGTGAGGGGTACTACCGCAGACGCCTACGGCTTCACCTCGATCCGGCAGCCGCTCCTGGAACCCGCCGGAGCGGTCGGGCCGGGTCGTGCTGTACGCCCACGACCCGCTGACCGGGATCGACCACCGGGCCACTACTGTGCAGGTCCCACCCGACGCGGTGCTGATCGTGGACTCGGTGTTCGGGTTCCGGTCCGAGTACAACCACCTGTGGGACTACCGGTGGCTCGACGTCCCAGCACAGGTCGCCCTGGACAGGGGCATCCACCGCGACACCGTCAGCGAGGGAAGCCGCGCCGCCGCGGCCAGCCTGCACCTGGATCGCTACCAGGCCGCCGAACAGATCTGCCTCGCCGAGGCCCACCCCGGTCCATCGCGGATGTCGTCATCGATAGCCAGGACCGGGCCAACCAGGAGATCACCGCCCACCGTCGCTGAATCCAACACGCTCATCTGCCGCCGGTGGTGGGACGCACGATCATGGCGCTGATGATGCGGCCCGCTCGCCGCGCTATCGCGCCGCCTGTCAGGATCTGCCGAGATGAGTTCGTTGCTGCGCGCGCTCGGCTGCCGCCGTGCGCGCGGGATGCGTGCCAAGGGGCCGCTGGGCGCGGGACGCCCGGCGTGCGCGGCACGTCCAGTCATAGGTCCCGCAGCTCAATCAGCTCGTTGATGAAGCGGTCCAGCTACGACGGCGAGCGGCCCGTGGGGCTGGTCAGCAGCGGCGGCTACGGGTACACGACGGGCAGCGGTCACGCCTTCGCGTGGGTCGACCCCGACCGTGCCCGGCCCGGGACGGCGCTGACCGTGCAGGTGGTCGGCGAGCGTCGTCCGGCGCGGGTGCTGGCCGAGCCCGCCTATGACCCCAAGAACGAGCGCCTGCGGATGTGAAGTGCGAGAGACGGAGGTGGCGGTGACCACGATCGAAACAGGGATCGACCCCTACTGGCGCAGCTTCATCGGGGGACGCTGGGTCGACGCCGTGGACGGTCACCGGCGGGCCCTGGTCGACCCCGCGACCGGGCGGCCGCTGGCCGAGGTCGCACTGGCCTCGGCGGCGGACGTGGACGCCGCGGTGGCCGCGGCGCGGGCCTGCGTTGCCTCACGGGCCCTGGTCTCGGTCCGGCCCGCGCAACGCCTGCGTTGGGTGACCGACATCGGCCGCGAACTGGCCGCCCGACGGGACCGGGCGGCCCGGGTCCTGAGTCTCGACTCCGGCAAGTCGCTGACCGAGGCCTACCTCGAGGTCGACTCGACCATCCGCTACTTCGAGTACTACGGATCGCTGGCCGACAAGCTCGAGGGCGCCTTCATCCCGCTCGGCGACGGGTATGTCGACTACACGATCCCGGTGCCGCACGGCGTATCGGCCCATGTGATCCCCTGGAACTACCCCGCGGAGATGGTCGGTCGCGGCGTCGCCCCCGCCCTCGCCGCGGGGAACGCGGTGGTGGTGAAGGCCCCGGAGCTGGACCCACTCGGATGCCTCGTGATCGCCGAGGCGGTCGAGGCGGCAGGGTTGCCCGACGGCGCGTTCAACCTGGTGACCGGGGACGGCGCGGACGCCGGTGCGGCGCTGGTCCGGCACCCCGGGGTGGACCAGATCGTGTTCACCGGTTCGATGCAGACCGGTCGGTCGATCCTGCACGTCGCCGCGGAGCGCATCGTGCCGACCGTGGTCGAGCTGGGCGGGAAGTCCGCGGCGGTGGTGTACGACGACGCGGATCTTGACGTGCTGGTGGACTCGACCCGGTGGGGGATCTTCGCCAACGCCGGCCAGGTCTGTTCGGCGATGTCCCGGCTGATCGTCCCGTCGCGGTTGCACGACGAGGTCGTCGACCGGGTCGTGACCCTCGCCCGGGGGTTACAGGTCGGCGCTGGCATCGACGACGCCCAGCTCACGCCAGTGGTGTCGCAGGCCCAGCTGACCCGGGTGGCCGGCTTCGCCGAGCGCGCCCTCGCCTCCGGCGCACGCGCCGTGACCGGTGGTGCCGCGCTGGACCGGACGGGATGGTTCATGGCCCCCACGGTGCTGATCGACGTCGACCCGACGGCGGAGGTGGCGCGGGAGGAGGTGTTCGGCCCCGTCCTGTCGGTGCTGCGCGCCGACACCGCCGAGGAGGCGATCGAGCTCGCCAACGGCACCGACTACGGGTTGGTGGCGGGCGTGTTCACCCGCGACCTGGATCGAGCACTGTGGACCGCCGACCGACTCGCCGCCGGGCAGGTCTTCGTCAACGAGTGGTTCGCCGGCGGTGTCGAGACGCCGTTCGGCGGGGTCAAGAGCTCCGGCTTCGGCCGGGAGAAGGGACAGGAGGCGCTGCGCAACTACGTCGCGACCAAGAACGTCGCCATCCGGGTCCGCGATCCGAGGATGTTGTGAACGTGGACGAGCCGAGGACAGGGACGATGCGCGCCGTCCTGCTCACCGGCCACGGTGACCTGGACCGCTTGGAGTATCGCGACGACGTGCCGATCCCCGAGCCTGCCGGCGACGAGGTGCTGATCGCGGTCGCCGCCTGCGGGATGAACAACACCGACGTCAACACGCGGACCGCGTGGTACGACCGCGCGGACCCCGCTTCGGGATCGGGCCCGAGCAGCGGCTGGGGTGGAACGATCTCCTTCCCCGGATCCAAGGGGCCGATCCGGTCGGGCGGATCGTCGGGTCGGGACCCGATGTGCGGCCCGATCTGGTCGGCCGCCGGGTGATGGTCGACGCGTGGCTGCGTGATCCGGACGGTGTGCTCGAGCGGGCCCGCTACCTGGGTCGGAGGTGGACGGCGGCTTCGCCGAGTACGTCGTGGTGCCGGCGGGCAACGTCCACCCCGTCGACAGCGAGCCGAGCGATGTCGAGCTGGCCAGCTTCCCGTGCTCATACGCCAGGGCCGAGCACATGTTGTGCCGTGCGGGGGTCCGTGCGGACCACCAGGTGCTCGTCGCCGGCGCCTCGGGCGGGGTGGGCGGTGCGCTGGTGCAGCTCGCGCGCCGCCGGGGCGCCCGGGTGGTGGCGGTGACCAGCGCCGCCAAGGTCGAGGCCGTGCGCGCCCTCGGGGCCGACTCCGTGCTCGACCGGGACGATGCTGACCTTCCCGGCCGGGTGCGGGAGGCGACGGCCGGCGGTGTCGACGTGTTCGCCGACGTCGTGGGCGGTGAGCACTTCGCGGGGCTGCTTGAGACGGTGCGGCGCGGAGGGCACGTCACCGTCGCCGGGGCCGTCGCCGGACCGATCGTCGACCTGGATCTGCGGGTCCTCTACCTGCGCGACCTGACCTTTCACGGGGCCACGGTGCTGCCGCCGGAGGTGTTCACCCACCTGGTCGGCTACATCGAGCGGGGCGAGATCCGCCCCCTGGTCGCGGCCACCTTCCCCTTGCAGCGCCTGGCCGAGGCGCAGGCGGCCTTACTGGAGCGGCGGCACTCCGGCGCCATGGTCATCGACGTCGCCGGCCATGCCCCAGTGGCGCACCCGACGTCCGGCGACCCCCACCCGAGTGGACACACGGTCGCCGACGTCTGGTGATGAACGGCTGGGCCGGTCGGAAACTGAGCGTCAGGGCCGGTTCGTCCGCTGCCATGGACCTTCGCAGACCCACGAGTGTCCATGCGCGCTCTCTTCTCGGCCGCGCCGCGGGCATCCGCCAGCGCTGGCCCGCGTGGACGGAGCATCCCCGGGTGCAGGAAGGCGCATCGTTGGTCGCGTGGAAAGTGTAGTGACGGGTCTGTGGTGGAGGACGGCCTGACCGAACTCGCCACCCAGACCGAGACTCACGTCGCCGCCGCCCTGGCGGTGTTGGCGGCGATCGCTGCCACCGACGCTATCTGCGGGCTCAGTCTGGGCCGCTACAGCCGCGGACAGGACCACGACAGCGCCGCGGACCTCCTCGCACCGTCGACCTGGCCGACACGAAACTCCCGGCCAAACTCCGAAAAGCTCTGGCCGGCAAAGACCTCGCCCACACTCACCCGCCTGATCGCCAAACGCGAGGCCCAAGCGATGGTCAGGAACGGCGCCGCTCTCGTGGAAGCCGCCGAACGCCTGTAACCGCGCACGGATCCTGCCCGGTAGTCGCTGCGGCGTCCGGCCAGCGCCAACCGATACCGACCTTGCCCAGCCCTCCGCGGGGAATGCGCGGGGACAGACCAGTCACCTGCCGCATCGCTGCAGGCCAGGGCGTGGTTCGGGGCCATGCTTGAAAACCGCTGGGCGGTACCCAATCCTGCCCCGGGGGTTCGAATCCCTCGCCCTCCGCTTAGTCGTGATCATTCACTCGACCGGTTCAGCCAGCTGGGCTGTTCGGTCGTGGCGGGGTGGCTGTGTTCGTGCGAGGGGCGTAGGTCTATGGACCTCCAGGGGCGCGGCCTTCATATGGTGGGAGGGTATGGAGTTTCGGGTCCTCGGCCCCCTCGAGGTCGTCGAGGGGGCCCGCACAGTGGCGCTGGGAGGATTCAGGCAGCGGCTTGTCCTCGGCGCCCTGCTGGTGCCCCGAACGGCGCCGCGACGCCTGACTGGCTGGTCGATGCCGTGTGGGGCGAGGCTCCGCCGCGTACCGCGCGGAAGACGCTGCAGGTCTACATCGCCCGGCTACGCGGTGCGTTGGGTCCTGCCGCCATCGAAGCGACGGCGGGCGGCTACTCGCTCCGGCTGCCTTCCGATGCTCTCGACGCGAGCCGGTTCGAGCGGTTGGCGGACGACGGACATCGGCTACTCGGCTCGGATCCTGCTGCCGCCGCCCGGCAGTTGCGGCGCGCCCTGTCGCTGTGGCGCGGCATGCCGTGGGGGGAGCTCGGGGACGAGCCGGCCATCCTGCCCGAGGCTGAGCGCCTGACAGAGCGCAGGCTCGTGGCGGTCGAGGACCGCATCACCGCGGATCTTGCGACGGGCCACGCCGCCGGGCTCGTCGGTGAGCTCGAGGCACTCGTCGACGAGCATCCATGGCGGGAGGGGTTCCGTGCTCAGCTGATGCTGGCGCTGTATCGGTGCGGCCGGCAGGCCGACGCGCTGCGGGAGTACCGGTCGGTTCGCCGGACCTTCGACGAGGAGCTCGGCATCGAGCCCTCTCGCGAGCTGCGAGACCTCGAGGAGAAGATCCTGCGCCAGGACCCGTCGATATCGGGTCCCGGTGTTGAGGTCGAGTCCGAGGACTGGATGGTCGCCCGCAATCCGTACAAGGGTCTGCGGGCGTTCGGGCCGCAGGACAGCGCCGACTTCTTCGGCCGATCCGACCTTGTCACGGAGCTGGTGTCCCGTGTGGAGGATCGCCGCTTCGTGGCGGTCGTCGGGGCCAGCGGGATCGGCAAGTCCAGCGTGGTGATGGCCGGCTGGTCCCGCGGCTGTCTCCCGAGAGGTGGACAGTCGCCACCATGGTGCCGGGGGCGAACCCCTTCGCGGCGGTGCTGTCGGCGCTCCGCGAAACATGCAGGTGAGCAGGGCCATCAGCAGGAAGGTGAGGCCGATGACGGCGCCGAGGGTCCAGGACCCGTTTCAGGTGGCGCCCTCGGTGCCGCGGGTGCCCACGGCGATGGCCACCCCGGTCGCCGCGGCGATCAGCAGGGCGACCAGCGACAGCATCGTGATCGAGGTGCGCAGCGGGGCCTGCGGCGAGATCCCGCTGCCCCGCAGCACCTCCAGGGTCCCGGCGTCCTCCGGGCCCGGGTGGAGGCGATGGCCAGCAGAACGCCCGCGACGGCCGCGAGGATCGTCAGGAAAGCGCCCATCTCCCAAGTGAAGTACTGCGCGGAGGTTCCCGGGTGGGCGAGCTGGCCGTACATCGCCGTGGTGGCGGGGTTCTCGCGCGCCAGTTCCGCGGCGGCGTGACGCGCCTCGGCGCTGGGGTAGCTGTTCTCGTAGGCATCGCCCGTCACGAGCGCCAACGCGCCCAGCAACACCGTCCAGACCACGATGGACGTGCGGTGCGTGCGGACGGTGAACCTGAGCAGTCTCATCGGGCGGCCACCTCGTAGTGGCGCAGGAACAGGTCCTCGAGCGTCGCCGGGGTGCAGACGATGTCCTGAGCGTGAGCCTGGGCGAGCAGGCCGAGCACGGGGGCGACCGTACTGCGGGGGACCTCGAGGTCGAGTCGGCCGTCGTCCGCGACCTGACCTGACAGCCCGGGGGCCGTCAGGGTGTCGAGCTCCTTGACTGCGAGGATGAAGGACAGCCCTTCGGCCTCGAGGTTCTTCTTGTTGTCGGCGGAGATCATCCCGGCGTCGGCGACGACGGTCACGTCCGTCAGGTGGTGGGTGGCCATGAACTCCTTGATCACCGGGAGCATGGTCTTGGTCTCGCCTTTGTTGCCCTCGAACGCGTTGACCGCCAACGGGAATCCCGACGCATCGGTGAGCAGACCGACCGTGATCTGCGGCTCCAGGCGTCGTTCCTTGGAGTAGCCCGGTTCGCGGAACCCGTCGCCCTAGTCGGTCTCGAAGTACAACGTGGACACGTCGTACAGGACCAGGCTCGCCGGGCCCAGCGCCGCGTGCCGGGCACACGCCGCGGACAGCCCGGCACGCCAGGACTGCTTGGCGTACAACGGGAGACGACGCTTCACCGTCGCATACCCCGCCGGCAGCACCCCGGCCTCGGTGAGCACCCGGGCCGCGTCGAGCTTGCTGGACGGCTCGATGATTCGGGCCAGGACCAGCTGGCGGAACACCTCGTCCCCTCCGGCCGCGGCGTCGAACCCGAGGACCTGGTAGGCCCGGGCCAGCGCGTCCCACAGGTGAGTCATCCGCGAGGAGGTGATCGGCAACGGCCCACCCCGCCCGGAATCCACCCCGTCCAGACCCAGATCGAGCTCGCCCTGCCCGGCCGCCAGCCGCTGCCCCGCCGCGGCCTTCAACACCGCCAGATCCTCATCGCTGTGCGCCGACCCGATGTGGGTGATCTGACGCGACCCACCCCGCGAGGAGTGCACGATCTGCACCGCCCCCGCACCCGAGGCCGTCTTCACCGTCCGCACATACGGAGACACCCGCCCAGGCTACGAGCCCCCGCATGGCCCAGGATTAGTGCACACCAAAACCATGATCAATCAGCAACGTCGCAGGTCACCGCCACACGACCATCCAAGATCACAAACCTGAGCCAAGTCAGGGCGTCGTGGTCACGGGCCAGCTGGACGTAGCGGCCCGGCACCCACCCACTCGAGCGCGCATATGAGCGGCTGGGCCAACGGCTGACGGCGCGGCGCGCGACCTGTCCGAGATCGACCCAGCACCCGAACCCGTGCACCCGAGGATGCAGGCACCCGGCACCGGGCGGCGCCGTCGCGCTAGGCGAGGGCGAACTCCCGCTTGTCGCCGGAGCCGAGCTCGAAGACATCCCCCCGCACGCCGATGCGTATGGGGCCGACCTCGCAGTGACACACCTGCACATCAATGGTCTCGTGGGTAACGATGACATCTACCGAGTGCCCACGGTAATGAATGTTGAGCCGCATACGGGTGAGCGTGTCCGGCAGGCTGGGATTGAAGTGGAGCACGCCGCCGCGCGTCTCGATCCCTGTGTAGCCCCGCTGCAGGAGATCTACGGTGCCCGCCATGGCGCCGAGATGGATGCCTTCGGGAGTGGTCCCTCCCTGGATGTCCGCCACATCCGCTTCGAGTGCTTCGGTGAACAGGTCCCACGAGACGAAGCGGTCGGCGCGAGCCAGCACCCAAGCATGCACGACCTGGCTCAGGGTGGAGCCGTGTGAGGTGCGCTGCAGGTAGTAGTCGATGTTCCGAGGAATCGACTCGGGATCGAAGGCATAGCCGAGCCGTTCGAACAGGGCGGCAAGCTCCTCGGCGGAGAACAAGTAGAAGAGCATCAGGGCGTCTGCCTGCTTGGAAAGCTTGTAGCGGTTGGGGGTGTCGCCCTCAGCCTCGAGGATACGGTCCAGACGGTGGATGTCGCCGTATTTCTCACGGTAGGCCGCCCAGTCGAACTCCTCCAGATCCTCGTAGCCCTCGAACTGGCTGATGATTCCGTGACCGTGGAAGGGCACAAACATCTTGCGACTGATCTTCTCCCACAGCTGTCGCTCCTGCTCATCCAGGCCCAGGTCCTCGCACAGTTCGGCTACCCGGGCTTCGGGCAGGATCTCGAGCAACTCCAGAGCCCGCCATATCACCCACGCCGCCATCACGTTGGTGTAGGCGTTGTTGTTGAGGCCCGGTTCGCGCGCTCCAGGATACGCCTCGTGATATTCATTGGGGCCCATGAGGCCATGCATCTCGTAGCGGTCACGCTCTTCGTTGTACGTGGCCACGCTAGCCCAGAAGCGCGCGATCTCAAGCAGTACCTCGGCGCCGTAGAAGGACATGAACGCCCGGTCTTCGGTGACTTGGTAATACTGCCAGATGTTATAGGCGACCGCAGCGTTGATGTGTCGCTGCAGGCGGCTCGCGTCGGCGATCCAGCGCCCTGATTGGGGATTTAGGTGGTAGCTCTGGCTTTCTTCGCGGCCGTCGCTGCCGCTTTGCCAGGGATACATCGCGCCGCGATATCCCGCCTCTCGGGCCATGTCGCGCGCCTCGTCCAGACGCCGCACCCGATACCTCAGCAGTGAACGCGTGATCTCTGGTACCCGCAGGTTGAGAAATGGAAAGATGAACAGCTCGTCCCAGAAGATGTGCCCCCGGTACGCCTCACCGTGCAAGCCGCGGGCGGGCACTCCGGCGTCCAGGTCCAAGGTATTCGTGGAGACGGTCTGCAACAGGTGGAAGATGTGCAGGCGCAGGGTCATCAGACGGTGCGCCGCCTTGGGGCTCTCGGTGCGCCAGGTGATCTCAACCCCGAAGCGTTTCCAGAGCTGGGCCCAGGCTCGGACGTGCTGCTCGATGAGCTGCTCGACACGAGGGGCACGCAACACCGCCCGGCGGGACTGCAACGCGCACTCGGCGACGGCGCGGTCGCGGGAGGTGTAGAGGGATACGACCTTCTCGATGGTTATGGTCTCTCCCTCATGTACCTTGTCGATCAAGTACCGCCGTGCCGCATATCCCGGTGAGCTAATGATGCTTGGGCGAATATCGATGCGCTGGCCGTTACGGAAGAGCTGGGTGCGGGCGCTCTCGGCAATATGTACACGGGATTGACTCGCGCGCACCTCCAACGACAGGATGTCGGCGCTGACGCGCTCTTCCACAGGCTCCAGATGCTGGGTCTCTAGATTGCGATAGCGGGCCACGCCGGAGTTGACAACCCTGCCATCCAGTGAGGAGTCGACCTCCAACGGCATTGACCAGTTCTCCGCCGTGATACGGGTCTCCAGAGCGGCCAGGTGGGGGTGCCTCATGTGCACCAAGCGCCGCTGCTCCAGGGTAGTGACCTGGCCGACGGCGTCTCGGAAGCGCACTCGGCGCAGCAGCAGGCCTTGACGGATGTCGAGCTCCTGACGGTACTCCAGGATCTCAACCCCGTTGAGCTCGAACCAAGCGCCCCCATTGATGCGAAAGGTCAGAGCCAGCCAGTTGGGGAGGTTGACCAAGTCCTCGTTCTCCAAGGTGCGCCCGTGCACCTCACTGCGCAGGCGGTTATAGACGCCTGCCACATAGGTGCCGGGATAATGCACAGCATCGGCCGCCCGTTCCGGCGCGGCGCCGCGTGTGGCGAAATATCCATTGCCCAGCGTGCACAGGGCCTCGCGCAGGCCCTCCTGCCTCGGGTCGAAGCCCTCATAGACCAGGGACCACTCGTGTGCTTCAGACATTGTCTCCTCCTTCCGGCAAGACCTCGGCGAGACGGGCAAGGAGGCGCTGCACCTCGTCGGGGTCTGCGAGCCGGTAGTGCGCAGCAGTCTCCCAGTCCCCATCCCCCACGAAGATGCCTATCCCGTCGGCGCGGATCTCTCCGAGCGCGTCCTCGTCGGTGACGTCGTCGCCGATATAGAGGGGGGTCAGGGTGCTGCGTCCCGCGTCTTGGATCACCTCCACAAGCCAGCGAACCGCTTTGCCCTTGTGCCACTCGATCTTCGGTCGCAGCTCGAACACCATCTTGCCGTGTGCCAGGCGCAGCGCCGGGTGTTCGGCAAGCGCGTCGTCCACTGCCTCACGTACCCGCTGCACTTCGGATTCACCGACCAAGCGGTAGTGGGCGGCCAACGAGAAGCGCTTTCGTTCCACGATGGCGCCCGACACGGGGGCCAGTCGTTCCTCGAGCAACGCCTGGGTTGCGTCCAGCGCAGGAAGGTAGTCCGCCCCTCGGGGGTGCTCGCGACGCCCACCATCCGGCGTGGCGATGTCGAAGCCGTGGCTACCGGAGTAGAACAACTCCGGCACGTCCACAAGCCGACGTACGTCGGCCAGGTCTCGCCCGCTGACGATGGCGACGGTGCAGCGGGTCGCCAGCTCTCGCAGTACCTCACGCATGGCCGGCGAGAGGATCGCGAGCTCGGGGCGCGACACGATGGGCGTGAGAGTGCCGTCGTAGTCCAGGAACACGCCCAGAGGCTTCTCGGCCGCACGACGCGCAAGGGTCTGCACCTGGTCCAGGGCAGAGGGGAGGGCGCCGGGTCGATGACCCGGGGCGGGACCATCGACGATGGGGATTGCTGAGAGGTCGGTCACCACCACGTCCGCGCCATGGGCGGACAGGGCCTCGGCCTGGTGGGCGCGGTCCATGCCGACCACGGTGCCAAAGGCCCCGCGATGACCGGCCTCCACTCCGGCGATGGCGTCCTCGACCACCACACATCGGTCTGGAGTCACGACGAGTCTGCGCGCCGCCTCGAGAAACATGTCCGGGTCCGGCTTGCCCTTCATGCCCATGGTGTCGATGTCCACTCCGTCCACCACGGTCTCGAACAGGTTCAAGATCCCTGCACCCTGCAGCAGCGGCTTGCAGTTACGGCTGGAGGACGCCACCGCCAGCTTGAAGCCGGCGTCATGCAGCGCGTTCGCCCAGGCCAGGGCGGTCCCGTCCGGCGTCACACCATCACGCTCGACGCGTTCCAGGAACAGCGCGTCCTTGCGGTTCCCGAGGCCGCAGACCGTCTGTTGCTGGGGGCCATCTTGTGGAGTCCCATAGGGAAGCTGGATGTGGCGGGATGCCAGGAAGCTCTGTACGCCCGCGTAGCGCGGCTTGCCGTCGACGTACTGGAGGTAGTCGGCCTCGATGTCGAAGGGCTCGTAGGTCTCACCCTGGCGCTCGGCGAGGTAGGTATCGAACAGCGCCTTCCACGCGGCGGCGTGGACCACAGCCGTGTGGAGCAGGACCCCATCGAGGTCGAAGATCACCGCGTCGTAGTCGTGTCTTGAGATCCTAAATGCGTTGGTCACGAAGGCCTCCGGTGTCAGACGTGCAGCTCGTACGAGCGGCTCCCCTTCGGGCGGCATTGGGACAGCACACGGCAAGACACTACCGGCTTGCCGCAGGTGAGCACGGAGTCCTCATGATCATGGCAGGGCGAGGTTGTTGCCCGTCGGCGACCGACAGGTGACGCGGTTGGTCCTGCGCCATGTTGTGTGGTGCTGGAGCACCACAGTGGTGGGGCCTCGTCGTGACAAACGGATGCCTCGGCCCCAGGGGTTGACCACACGTCGGTCACTGAGGCAGAGGGACCAGTTACTCCCGGTCGATCAGACGCCTCTGGAACGTCTGGCGAGGGGGCGGCACCTGCCCGCCCCGTGACGGCGATGCCTTCGAGGCGCTGCCGGTGGCGGACGGTGTGCCGAACATCGGCCGGCACCCGTGCGACCGGTTTCCACGACGGTGAACTACGCTGCTGTTATGACAATTCGGACGTCGGGTCGCCGTCTGCTGGGCACCGCCGTCCTGGCCTGCCTGACGGTCGTGGCCTGCTCGTCCACACCTGACGAAGGTGGCAGAAACGGACCCTCGACCCCCGCCGACCCGAGCGCCGTCGTCCCCGGCGCGCCCTCGCTCGGCGACCCCTATGTCGGCTCCTTCGGCAACGGTGGCTACGAAGTCGACCACTACGACCTGACCCTGGACTGGGAGCCGCAGTCGGGCCACCTCGACGGCCGGGCCCGCATCACTGCCACGGCACAGCACGGCTTGTCGAGCTTCAACCTGGACCTCGTGGGGCTTGAGGTGTCCTCAGTGACTGTCGACGGCGCCGCTGCGGCGTTCGACCACGCTGACTCCGAACTCGTCGTGACACCCGGTGAGCCGATCCCCGTCGGTGCGTCCTTCGTGACCGAGGTGGCCTACGCCGGTCGGCCGGGAGCCATCGGTGACGGCGTGCCCGGCAGCTCGGACACCGCGGGGTGGCATGTCCGCGGTGACACGGCCTTCGTGGCCGGCGAGCCGGTGGGCGCGGCCACCTACTTCCCGGCCAACGACCACCCCAGCGACAAGGCGACCTACCGGTTCACGATCTCGGCGCCCGACGGGTTGACCGTGGTGGCGAACGGCCGCCTCGCCTCGTCGCAGACCGAGCAGGGCCGCACGACGTGGGTCTACGACGCCGCGTACCCCCAGGCGACGTACTTGACGACGATCATCGTCGGTGACGTCGTCGTGCTGGACGCCGGGATCGCCGGCGACGGGGTCGTCATGCGTAACGTCGTCGACGCCGATCTCCGTTCGGCAGCAGCAATCTTCGACCGTCAGGGGGAGATGCTGGAGGTCTTCGAGTCGCTGTTCGGGCCGTACCCGTTCGACACCTACGGTTCGGCACTGGTGGACGCCGAGGGTTTCGGGGGCGCCCTGGAGACCCAGACCCTGGCGCTCTTCGGCACCGACGAGCTGGGCCACCGGCGAAGCACCGAGGACACCGTGGCCCACGAGTTGGCGCATCAGTGGTTCGGCAACGCCGTCACGCCGGCGGGGTGGGAGCACATCTGGGTGAACGAGGGATTCGCCACCTACGGCGCGGCCCTGTGGTTCGACGCCTCCGACCCCCGGTTCTCGTGGGAGGAGTGGATCGGGGACATGGGGGCAGGGCGTGGCCTCGACCAACGGATCTTCGCTCCTGAGCCGGACGAGCTGTTCGGTGACGCCGTCTACCAGCGGGGTGCACTCACCCTGCACGCCCTGCGTCTGGAGGTTGGCGACGACGCCTTCTTCGCCGTCCTGCGGGAGTGGGTAGTCCGTTACGGCGGTGGGAGCGCCACCACCGACGACTTCGTGGCACTGGCCGAGGAGCTCAGCGGACGCGAGCTCGACGATCTCTTCGAGCGCTGGCTCCGACGCGACGAGATGCCCTCTCGTCTTGGGGATGTGCGCCTGGACCGGTGAGATGCGTCATGCCCACAATCGTCAGTCGTTTCGGCCGGTGTGGCCGGGCACGAGGCGGTGGGCGGCCGGCTCCCTGCCCGGGATCCAGCGGTGTATTTCGTCACCGCCGGAGCGTGTTCCCGGGCAGGAAGTCGTGCCAGGGGCCCTTCTACTACCGAGGTGCGCCGTACGCAGGAGCCATGCCCGGGACCGCCTTCGGCGAGGGGCCCCACTGGTTCCCGACGGGCTGGCTGTCCTGGACGGTGAAGATCAACAAGATCAGGCCCCCGACGAACGGGATCAGGCCCACCAGGTAGAACCAGCCCGACCTTCCGGTGTCATGGAGCCGACGGACGCAGGCCGCGAGGCTGGGCAGGATCCCGGCGACCATGACCAGACCCCCCAGGATGCTGGTGCCGGTGCCCAGGATCCCCTCGGGGATCGACGCGACCATGATCGCGAGGATGTAGGCCAGCGTGAAGTACCAGTACTCCGAGCGCCTCGCGCGCCCGCTGAAGTCCGTGTACTTCGACAGGCAGGTGCGGACGGCTTCCTGGAAGCCCATGACTTGGTCCCTTCCCGGGATCGACGGTGTGGCGAGAATCCGAGGCCCCGAAACGTTCAGGGCGCACACGACCCGGATCGGCCGAACGACGTGGATCTTTAGGAATCGAGGCGCTGGAGCAAGTCCGGAAGGTCGGCCATCGAGTCCAGCAGACGCACCAGGCGCTGATGTCACGCCTGGAGACCCTTCGGTTGTGCAGGTGCTTCAGGAGGCTCGCGGTGCGGTGGCTGTCCAGGACTGGACCGAGCAGCAATGCAGGGTCTGCAGCGTTCAGCCGGCCCTCAGGTGGGCCTGGAGGGCCCGCCTGTCGGGCAGTCCGGCGTTGCCGAGCACTGCGCACTTGCGCGCGGCCGCCCAGGCGGCGACGCGCAACCCCATCTCGGCCGGGGCGCCGACCGCGACGGACCAGGTGAAGGCACCGTGAAAGACGTCTCCTGCACCACAGCTGTCCACCGCATCGACGCCGACAGCATCGAAGCGATGAAGGCCGTGGCCGTCGATGTACGCCCCGCCCCGAGCGCCCATGGTTGCCGCGAGCACCGTGGGGCCGAACTCGATGAACGCGGCGCGGATCGCCTCGTCCTCACCGAGATCCGGCCGCCACGAACGGAAGAACTTCGCAGGCGTGATGATGTAGTCGACCCCCTGTAGGAGCCCGGGGCTCCAGGGTTTGAACGAACCGGTGTCGATGACGACGGGCACGCCGGCAGTCCGGCAGGCTCTGATCGCCCGCTCAGTCAGGGCGGGATCGGTGCAGTCGAGCAGGACGGCGTCAGCATTCACGATCGATTCGGCCACCGCGCCGAGGAGCGCTGTGTCGGCGCGCGGTTGCGCCGTCCAGATGGTCGTGCGCGAGCCGGTGTCTGCGGCCACGATGACGCACGAGTGCTGGCTGGGCTGGTCGGCATCGAACCAGACTGTCTCGACGGGCTCGGCGGCCAGCGCGCGCCTGAGGACGGCTGCGTGGATGCCGGTCCCGCACATGGCCAGGAGCGTCGTGGTCGCCCCGAGGCGACCGGCGGTGAGCGCACCACGACCGGCGGGACCACCGACCGCGGTGCGGTGTTCCTGCACCTCGTTCTCGCTGTCCTCCACCGGATGGCTCTTCAGCACGTAGAGGTAGTCCAGAGTCGCCATTCCGATCACTGTCACTGCCGCGGATCTGCCCAGCAGTCCTGACGGTGAATCCACTCTGCTCCCTCTGCCGGCTCCCTCTGCCGGCTCCCTCTGCCGGCTCCCTCTGCCGGCGCAGCCTATGCCCGATCGCCGTTGCGGGCTGCAGTGGCGGCCCGCTGCCGGATCTCCCGTGAGGTGATGGACGCGTACGGGGCGCGGATCGGCTCGGCTTCATGATGGAGACCGCCACCTCGGGCAGCCGCCGGACCAGCCAGGGCAGCAGCGCCATCCGCCCTGCATCCCTGCCCGCCGGTTCCGTGCCCAGCCGGGTTCGGGGTAGTCGATGCCCACCCGGGCGGGATCTGGGCGAGTTGTCACGGTACGATCGCGACGGTGGCCGGACGACAGCTCGAGTTGATGCCAGGCGAGCGGATGGTGCTGCATTCACATCCGCACTGGTGGTTCTTCTGGAAGCAGGTCGCCGCCGTCGTTGGTGTCTTGGCGCTGTACGTGGTGCGGGGGCTCTTCGATGGCGCCCTGGCGACGGTGCTGGGCTGGATCACGCTCATTGCGTTCGTCTTCTGGCTCGTCGACACCCTGTACGAGTTCGTGCAGTGGAAGACCACCCAGTTCGTCGTGACCAGCGAGCGAGTGACCTACCAGAGTGGGATCATCCGCCGACGAGG
This sequence comes from uncultured Actinomycetota bacterium, assembly GCA_963724535.1. GTDB lineage: Bacteria > Actinomycetota > Actinomycetes > Actinomycetales > Kineosporiaceae > JADJPO01. Next base: position 202,149 of record CAVRVD010000019.1, on the reverse strand, counting down.
CGTCTCGATCCCGCTCAACCGGATCAACAACGTCAACTTCGACCAGGGATTGATCGCCCGACTCCTCAACAACGGCATCGTGACCATCGAGTCAGCCGGCGAGACCGGTGACTCGGTCTTTGAGAACGTCCCCGCCCCCTCGCACGTCCGGAGCGTCATCTTCGGACAGATCCAGGCGGACGAACAGGCTGATTCCGAGCGTGACGCGGCGGCGCTCGCGGAGGTCATGCGGCAACAGCCCCAGCGCGCGGCCCCCTCCACCCCGACGGCCCAAGAGCGGCTCCACCGGCTCCACGAGCTGAGGAAGGAGGGGCTCCTCTCCGAGGAGGAGTTCGCCCACAAGCGCGCCGAGATCCTCGACGAGCTCTAGGGCCTACCTGGCCCTGGCGGTCCTGAACCGGGTGGTGGACCCGTGCTCCAAGAGCGGCATGGCGGACTGGTGGAAGACCACCGCCGGCGACCGGTTCACCAAGATCGGCGCCAGTGCGTTGGATCACCGCCGGTTCTGGGACGCCATGCACGCCGTCCCCGCGGATGCTCTGGGCGAGATGGAGAGCCAGTTGGCGGTCCAGGTGTGCGAGCGGTTCGGACTGGACACCTCCTCGGTCGCGTTGGACATGACCAACTTCGCCACCTTCATCGCGACCGGCAACACCAAGGCGCCGATCGCCGCGCGGGGCAAGGCCAAACAGAAACGCACCGACCTGCGCCTGGTCGGCCTCGGCCTGGTGGTCACCCGCGACGGCGGGATCCCGCTGCTGTCCCACACCTACCCCGGGGATCGGCCCGACGTCACCCAGTTCCCTTCGATGATCAAAGCCCTGGCGGGCCGGCACACCGACCTGGCCGCCGCGGCCGGACACCCCGGCACCGACATGACCGTGGTGTTCGACGCCGGGCAGAACAGCGACGCCAACTTCGCCGACCTGGCCGACACCGGCCTGCACTACGTCGGATCGGTCCCGGCCAGCGACTGCCCCGACCTGCTCGCCCTGCCCGCCAGGAAACACCGCCCAGTCCCCGGCTATCCGGGACTGACCGCGATCGAGGTCCGGCGCAAGGTCTACGGCACCAGCCGCCGGGCGATCCTGACCCACTCCGAGGAACTACACGCCGCCCAGGTCACCGGGTTCGAAGGCACCACCCTGGCCAAGGCCGCCCGCAAGCTGGACGAGTTGGCCGCCACCCTCGCCCGCGGCCGCACCCGCCGACCCCGCGACAAGGTCGAAGAAGCGATCCGCGCCATCACCAAGGACACCTGGGTCCGCCGCGTCCTCACCTGGGAACTGACCGGCGACAAGCCCGCCGAGCTACGCCTGACCTGGCACGTCGACCCGGCCGCCCGCAAGCAACTGGAAGACGAGCTGTTCGAGCCGTGACGCCAAGTCCGGGCCCCCCGGAAGAGCACTCCGCGATGGCGCCCGAGGCGCCGTCCGCGTGGACATCCTGCAGCGAGATGTGTGCACGGCTTCAGCCTGAGGTGCCGGTTTGGGTGAGCTGGTTGCGCCACCGGGTGATGCGATCGGCGAGCACGTCGGCGAGAGTCGGGCGCCCGAGCTCGTGCAGCTCGTAGGTGGCCCGGCGTACTGCGGGGCCGAGGTCGACGATGCGGCTCAGGTCGAACGGGGTTCCGACGACGACGACGTCGCAGGCGCTCGCCCGGACCGTGGCCTCGAGCTCGTCGAGCTGGGCCGGTCCGTAGCCCATGGCGGGCAGAACGGCGCCGATCGAGGGGTACTGGGCGAAGGTGTCCGCGATGGATCCCACCGCGAACGGCCGGGGGTCGACCAACTCGGCCGCGCCGGCGGCTCGGGCGGCGACGGTCCCGGCCCCGTAGGGCATGCCGCCATGGGTGATCGTGGGACCGTCCTCGATCACCAGCACTCGACGTCCGGCCAGCGACGGGCCGTCCTGGAGGGTGACCGGCGAGGCCGCCCGGACCACGACCGCCCCCGGATTGACCTCGTGCACTGTCGCGAGCACCCGGTCCACGTCGTCCGCCGCGGCACTGTCGATCTTGTTCATTACGACGATGTCAGCCATCCGCAGGTTGACCTCGCCCGGGTGGTAGGTGACCTCGTGGCCAGGGCGCAGCGGGTCGACGACCGTGATCAGGACGTCGGGTGCGTAGAACGGGAAGTCGTTGTTGCCGCCGTCCCAGACCACCACGTCTGCCTCGTCCTGCGCACGGTCCAGGATCTCGGCATAGTCCACTCCGGCGTACATCACCATGCCGAGCTGTACCGGCGCCTCGTACTCCTCACGCTCCTCCACCGTGGGCGCGGAGGCGTCGATGTCGGCCAGGGTGGCGAAGCGTTGGACCCGCATCCGTTCCAGGTCGCCGTACGGCATCGGGTGACGGACCAGCGCCACCCGCAGCCCGGCCTCGGTCAACACCTGGCCGACCCGACGGGTGGTCTGGCTCTTGCCGCAGCCGGTGCGCACCGCGCACACCGCGACCACCGGCTTCGTGCTGTGCAGCTGGGAGTCGCGAGGTCCGATGAGTCGGAAGTCCGCACCCGCGCTCAACGCCGCCGACGCCTTGTGCATCACCTCCACGTGGGCCAGGTCGGAGTAGGCGAGCACCACCTCGTCGACCTGCTCCCGGGCCACGATCTCAGCCAGCCGGTCCTCGGCGACGATCGGGATCCCGTCCGGGTAGGACGGACCGGCCAGCGACGCCGGGTACGTCCGGCCCGCGATCCCGGGAATCTGCGCGGCGGTGAACGCCACCACCCGCACGTCCGGATCGTCCCGGTACACGGTGTTGAAGTCGTGGAAGTCCCGCCCACCAGCCCCCATGATCACGACCGTCCGCATGGCGTCAACCTACTCGCCGGAGCCCGCTTCGGCGCCGGTGCCGGCCCGGATCGGCACTGGGATCGGCAGCGTCGCTGCGGCATTCGGCGTACCTGCGTGGTTCGTGCCAATCACGCTGGACCACCCGGTCCGGGCGGGGACCACGGTCCACCGGCGCCTCGGCCGCCAAGACGCCGCATATGGAGCCGCGCTCAGGACTAGACCACGAGTCCCGGATGGACTACGAACGTGAGCACGTACCCTCATCGCGGTCGCACACCGCCCGCCGGGTGCGGAATCCGGGCGAGACAACACGCGTGAGCTGGATCGGCCGGAAGGAGAGTCAAGTCGACATTCTGTCGGCGGATGGGGTTGCTGTGGACGAGGGACGTCCCCTCCATGGGAGGCCGGGCCCTGCCCTGGGCCCGCGCGTCGACAATGGGGACTCTGCGCGCTCTCGTCAGGCTGGCTGCGCAGGTGACCGCGTCGACGGGGGCGAAGGAGCTCGTCGAGGCCGTGGCCGAGACGACGCGCGACCTGCTCCAGGCGGATTCGCTGTCGATCAGCCGACTCGACGTAGGGGCGAGGGAGCTCAGCACTCTGATCAACGTCGGCGAGGTCGGTGGCGGTGAGGAACGGTGGCCGATCAACGAGAGGTACAGCATGGACGACTTCCCCGCCACGCTCGGCCTCCTCGTCGGTCGACCGGCACGGCACGTCGCCACGCACGTCGACGACCCGAGCGCTGAGCTGGCCGAGGTGTCCCTGCTTCGGTCCCTGGGCAAGGCGTCAAGCCTGACGACCCCGATCGTTGTCGACAGCCGCGTCTGGGGCGATCTCTGGGCATCCCGCAAGGAGGGCGCGCCGCCGTTCGAGGAGTATGACGGCGCCCTCGCCGAGGTGATCGTCGGGCTCGTCTCCGCCGGGCTGGCCCAGGCGAACGCCTGGGAGCAGATGCAGCTCATGGCGACCACCGACCCCCTGACCGGGTTGGCGAACCGTCGCGCGTTCGACGAGCACTTGCGCCGACTCCTCGGCCGGGCGTTGACCGCCGGCGAAGCGCTATCGGTCGCTATCGGCGACCTGAACGGACTCAAGCGCCTCAACGACACACAAGGTCATGCGGCGGGAGACGACGCCCTGCGGCATGCTGCAGAAGCCGCCGACCGAGTTGCGAGGCACTGGCCCGATGCCCTCGCCGGCCGACTGGGCGGCGACGAGTTCGCCATCGTGCTCCCCGGCCGCGATCTGTCTGCCGCCCAGGACGCCGCGCAGGCCTGGTGCACCGAGGCCGCCCACCCCGTGCATGGCACCACCCTCTCCTGTGGGGTTGCGTGCGCTGGTCCCCTCGGCCGGGCGCCGCAACCCAGCGAACTGCTACGCGCCGCGGACGAGGCCCAATACGAGGCCAAGACGTCTCGCAGTGCAGCCCCGGTCATCGTGCTGTTCCGGGATGACGCTCGTTGCTGACATCGCTCCGCTCCGGGAGCGAACCGCGCGAAGGTGGCGAGCTCTGCGCCGGGTCGGTGGTCAGCGGGACGTTCGGTGGTCAGCGGGACGTAGAGAGCTCCCGTGCCATGGTGAGTCGGTTGCGGCCGGCGCGCTTGGCGGCGTAGAGGGCTTCGTCGGCTTGGGAGACGAGGTCCTCGCTGGACGAGCAGTCGCTGTCCGGGCCGCACGCTCCACCGAGACTCACGGTGACCTGGATCGTCGAGTCCTTCGACGTCACGGAGGCGGCACCGATGACCCGACGGATTCTCTCGCCGATCTCCTGGACGTCGCCGGGGCCGGCGCCGGGGAGCACGATGAGGAACTCCTCCCCACCCGTCCGAACCAACACATCACCGTCGCGCAGCGCCTGTCGGGCTATGGCAGCGACGTCGCGCAGAACCCGGTCGCCCACGAGGTGACCGTGGTCGTCGTTGACGGACTTGAAGTGGTCGAGGTCGAACGCCAGAACGCCGAGGGGAGAGCCCGTGCGACTCGACCGCGACCACTCCTCGGTGAGCCGCTGTAGCCCGAACCTGCGGTTGTACGCCCCGGTCAACGGGTCGATGGCGGCCAGCCTCTGGAACCTCTCGTGGGCCAGAACGTTGTTCAGAGCCACGGCCATCGGGTTGGCGAAGGACGCCAGTAGCCGCATCGTCTCGGGTCTCGGTCGTTCCTCGAAGGCCAGCAGAACCACCCCGAGAGGCACCCCCCGGAAACGCAGCGGCACCGTCGCGATGCACCGCGGGCGGAAGGTCAGCAGCAGCGCGTCGACCTCGATGTCCCCCGGAAGGTTGATGACCGTGGGCTCCGCAGCAGACACGGCGTCCAGCAGCGCTTGGTTCCGCTCGATCCCCGGCGAGGTCAACCTCTGTACGGCAACCATGGCGAGCTCACCGTCACGGATCACGCCGATGGCGCCGGCGATGGCGTCGCTGTGACGCAGCCACGCCTGCAATGCGGCCGCCGAGAACTCGTCCAGCTCCAGGTGCTCCGACAACGTCCTGCTCATGCCGGTCATCGCCTGCTGCACGTCACGGGACATCGACAAGGACACGATCAGCTGGTTGAAGGAGACGGCAGCATCGCCCAGCTGGTCGTCGGACTCGACCGGGAGACTGCACTCCGAGGGACTGCACCGGTCCCAGTCACCGGAGAAGGTGGCGTCCTCGATGGCATCGGCGACGTACCGCATCCGCTGCGTCAGCGCCCCGAGTCGCGATCCCACGATCCTGCTCGCGAGGAGATGGTTGACCGCGGCCAGCACGGTGCCCGCCACGATGCAGGCCACGAAGAACTGCGGCCGCAGTGTGAACCGACTGGGAACGCCCAGAACGATCATGACGAACGGGAAGGCCAACCCGATCGCCACCCCCAGGCCGACCATCCACGCAGCCAGGTCGGTGAACACCCCCCGCGTCCCCCTGGGGGCGAGCGTGTCAGGCGCGCTCGTGGACCCGTCCGGACCTTCAGTCACCACCCCCTCTTCGTCGGGCCGATCCACCGGCGCCTTTACCGGTTGAGGCGACTGGCGCGTCCTCAGGCGTTCGACACCACCTTCAACGGCGTCGCGGCACTCCTGCGGTTCCTCGTCGCGTCGCGCACCAGCCGGACCAGGTCGTTCGACGGTGCCACGCCCAGCTCCCGGTCCAGCAGGCTTGCGTATCCGGCGAGAGAGCGCTGTGCCTCGATCTGGTTGCCCTCGCTGAGGTAAGCCTCGATGAGCACCCGCTGGGCGCTTTCCCGCAACGGTTCTGCCTTCCGTGCCGCGAGTGCGGTCTCGATGGCATCGGCGTGCCGGCCAGCCAAGGAGAGGCTGCGGCTCTGCGCCTCAAGAGCGTGCAGTATTCGTTGCCGCAGGCGCTCCCGTTCCAGGAGCGTCCAGTCGTCGTACCAGCCGGGCAGCAGGTCCAGGGCATTCACCTCCAGGTCCGGCGGGTCCAGATCGCCCCCCTCGGTGTCCCCGGAGATCACCCGGTTCGCCCACGCGTCGACCTGGTGGACGTCGACCCGGACGTTGGCGCGCAGGCTCAAGGACCACTTGTCGCTGCGCAGGACCTCGATCCCTGCGCCGCGCAGCCGCCACAGTGCGGACCGCAGGTTCCCCGCCGCGCGGTCGTCGTTGCCCACCGGCCACAGTGCGCCGGCAGCGTGCCGGCGTTCGACCCGCTGCCTGCGCAGGGCGACGAAAGCGAGCAGGCGCTTGCTGCCCTCGGGCACCGAGAACCGGGCGCCGTCGATCGAGACGTACGGTCCCCCGAACAGATGCACCGTCGTCCCGCTGGAGGTCTCGACGAGCGTCTTCACCGCTCCTCCCTTCTCCCGCCGACGTCTCGACGGGACGCAGATTCCGGCTGGAAGCGATCTGTATGGAAGCGATCTGGATGGAAAGCGATCTGTCGGTGTGGCACAGGGACTGTCTGCTAGACGGAGGAAGTTCAGAGGCCGCTGATACACGCAGGTGGTTCGGCGTTCCTCCCGGTGGAGACGGCGTGTTCAATCCGGTTCGTCGTCGGTCCGGGTCGGCTGGTGTGACCGGACGAACTCGGCCACCGTCCGGATCGCCAGTTCCGGCTCGACGAAGTGCTGGACCCGCGGGGCGGCGGTCGCGGCGAGCCCCCGGTGCAGGTACCGCTCGGTCGTCAGGGTGATCAGCAACCGGTCGCTCTCGGTCTCGATCCGCAGGATGCACACCCCGGTCTGCCCATCGCGCTCGGACACCGTGTTCCTCCTCACCGTCTGCCAGCCCGGGTGCCCACCCGGGTGCCCACCCGTGCGGCTGCCCTCTCGGGTGGCCGTCCAGGTGATCACCGCTTGCGTCGGACCATGAACATCACCGTGTCCGGCCCCTCGAGCCGCGCCGAGTAGATACCCACGGACCGGTCGGACTCGCCGGCCCCGAGCCCGAGCTCGCCGGCCAGCCACCGGGCCCGGGCGACGAGCAGCGGCTCGCGGTCGGCGTCCGCCGCCGTGACGACGAGGTCGATGTCGGTGTAGTCCCCGCCCTTGGCCACCGCGGCCCGGATCGAGCGCGCGGTGTCGGGCTCGACCTCGGTCTGCCAGCCTGAGCCGGCGAACCGGACCTCTGCCAGTGACTTCCCCGCTGCCACCTTGCGCGCCGCCCGGCTGTAGTCGGCCCGGACCCGCGGCGCGTCGGCGACGAACACCGTGACCGGCCGGTCGATCTCGTCGGGGGGGTCGGACGAGGTGTCGTCCAGCCCGTCATGGGACAGGGTCGGGGTCTGCGGCTCGTAACCGTCGCGCAGGGGCTCGAGCCGGGGCATCCGGAGGAACGCCAGCCACGGGTACGGCTGCGTGCGGACGGCCGGCAGGTGGGCCGGGATCCTCGGCAGCAGCACCTCCAGCTTGGGCCGGCCGTCCCGTTCGTCCGAGACGTAGGGGTTCAGCGGCGTCCGGTCGAGGTTCTGGGCGAGTTGGACCGCGCTGAGGGCCACGTCGGCGGAACACCGGTTGACCTGCAGGCTCACCGAGCCGCCGAACACTGCGTCCAGCCACTCCTCGATCCACTCCTCGATCGGTCGCTTGCCCCGCTCCTGCCCCGGAGCCTCGGCCGGTAGCGGCAGGAAGCCGGCCGGTGGCAGCTCGACGAACCGGTCGGTGAGCGGGTCCTTCGGTCCGACCTGCCCCCGGGCGAGCTGGTCCTGGAACTGCAGGACCTGGGCGGTGAAGACCGGTTCCGGGCGACACCCCAGCCGGCCCTGCCACGCCGCGGCCGGGGGAGTGACCATCCGGTCCCGTCGCGCGCTCCAGGCGTCGAGGTACCAGGCGTCGCCCACCCTGATCAGCAGCCCCAGCGGCACCCCGGCCGTCCCGGGAGGCGTCGCGGGGTTCGCCGCGGCCCAGGGCCGATCGACCAGGGGAGCGATCACGGCGCCGGACGACGTCGGGGTCAGCCACGGGTCGGCATCGCGCCGCTCCCGGTCGAAGTACGCGCTCGCCACCGCGCTCACCAGGTGCGCCCGGCCGGTCTCGACCCCGAGCATCTCCGGTCGCACCTGCAGCCGGACGGCGGTCTCGCTCCACGGTTGCACCGACGACTCCGGACCGCATGGGCTGGCGCAGACCGCCGAGTACAGGGGCTCGTTCCCGCTGCGGACCGGCTGGGCGGCCACCACCTCGACCAGCCACACCCGGCCGCCGTCATGGGCCAGGTCGGCCAGGTCCACCTCGAGCCGATGCGGGGAGCGCAAGGCCAGGCCGGAGGGGTCGATCGCCAGACCTGCCGAGCTGCCAAGGGTCTCGCCGCCCAGGTCGAGCGTGAACCCGTACACCACGCCGCTGCCGCCTGCGGCCGAGGCCAGGCGGGCCAGCTCGGCGCCGTGGTCCTGGATCTGGTCGAGGTGCTCGGCCCGCAAGAACAGCCCGTCGACCGGGTGCAGCCGGCGGATCCCCGAGCCGACGGCGGGTGAGAACACGCCCGGCGGGGTCCGTCCCGGGCCCGTGGCCGCGGACCCCTTGCCCTTCATCGTGGTGGCCATCATGCCTCCTCGTCCTGGCCTCGTCGTCCGGTCACCGTGACTACGGCGTCCTGACCGTCGTGACGGCCCGCGGGTGGCCCACCCCAGACCCCCGCCAACGGCGCCGCCGGGGCAAGGCCGTAGACGGGCGTGGGGCCGGTGCCCTTGACCACTAGACGGACCACGTCGTTCATCGGCCGGGCGACCAGCTGGACGACGATCCGTTGGCCCGGTGCGTCGTAGCGCACCGACTCGACGTCCTCCTCGACCCAGCCTCGGGCGGACAGGGAGGTGACCGTCACGGCGCGGCGGACCGAACCGGCGACGAGCTCGCCGGAGACTGGCACGTGGTAGCTGTGACTGCGTTCGTCCCAGACCACCTCATCGGCGTACACCCGCGGACCCTCCTCGCCGCGGTGGCCGCCGCCGTGGTGATCCCCGTTCCCGTCGGGCCGCTCGAACAGGCCCGCCGCCAGGCCAATCAGCAGCTCGCCGATCACCTGGGTGGGCAGCAGCACGCACCGGCAGCACTCGTCCAGGCGCACCTCCTCGACCGTGGTGCAGCCGTCGGCGTCCCGGAGGTCGATCACGACGCAGGCGAGCACGACGGCCGCCTCCGCCTCGGCGGCCGGGAAGCGGGTCGGCACCTCGGTGCCCTCCTGACAGGCCGGCCCCAGGTCGGCGGCGTCCGCGGCGGCCAGGCACCGCGCCTGACGCAGTAGCGCCTCGACGCGCTCGTGCTCGGGCCGGCCGGCCACGTCCCGGCGCGCCCGCTCCGCCTGCTGTCCGGCGTCGTCCTTGGGACCGGCCCGGTCCAGACCGAGCAGCACCCGCAGCCGGTGGTAGGCGTCATGGTCCCCACACCCGCGCGGACATGGGCGGCAGCGGCCGGCCACGAGCTCGATCCGGACCCCTTCGAGGATGCGCGAGGCCGTGTCATGGGACCGCGTCACATCGCACGGGTCGGCGAGCGTCGGTACCGGACGCGCTGCGTCGCAGTCGAACTCGGCGACCAGGCAGGCCCGCACGGTGCGGGTGTGGCAGCCGTCCGGGGACGGGGCGCCCCCGGACCGCTCGTCCTGGTGTGCGACCCACGTGCGCAGGTCCAGCGTCACGGTGGAGTCCAGGGCCAGCTCGCGGCCCAGACCGTCGACGGCCAGGCCCGGCCGGACGACGAGCTCGACCTCGCCGGACCGACATACGTCGTAGCCCCAGACCACTCCGGTGCCGTGCAGCCACGAGGTGTGCAGCATCTGTTTGCCGCGGGGGTTACCCAGGACGACCCGGAAGTCGTCCTCGCCCAGCAGCATCCCGTGCCGGGCGCGCAGGGCCTCGAACGGCGTGACCGGCAGGTCGGCGGCCGTGCAGTCGCCGCACGAGCAGTCGCGATCAGTTCTCATCTCGTCTCCTCGGTGGCTCGCCGGGGAAGGGCAGTGCGGTCTTGGCATACTCCCGCCGGACGGCCGCGATCAGGTGGTGCCGGTGGATCGACGTCGGGGAGTCCCCGGCGCCCGCTGCGGCGAAGGCGGCGGCCAGGGCCGCGTTGCGGATCCAGCCGCCGGGCACCGGATACATCCGGGCCAGGGCGTCCAGGTTCACGTCGTCGTCGACGCGCCCGGCGGGCAGGTGCAGACGCCACAGCCGGCGTCGCGCGGCCTCGTCCGGCAGCGGTACGTCGACGACGAAGTCGATACGGCGCAGGAATGCCGGGTCGATGTTGTGCCGCAGGTTCGTGGTCAGCACGATCAGCCCGTCGAAGGTCTCGAGCCGCTGCAGCAGATAGGCGGTCTCCAGGTTGGCGTAGCGGTCGTGCGCGTCGGAGATCTCGGTCCGGGTGGCGAACAGCGCGTCGGCCTCGTCGAGCAACAGCACCGACTGGGTGCGCTCGGCGGCGTCGAAGGTCGCGCCGAGGTTCTTCTCGGTCTCGCCGAGCCACTTCGAGACGATCTGCGACAGGTCCACCCGCAGCAGGTCCGTCCCCGCCGCGGTGGCCAGCACCTCGGCGGACAGGGACTTCCCGGTGCCGGGCATGCCGGTCAGCAGCACCCGCACGCCGCGCCGGGCCCGCGCCGTCCGGGCCATCTGCCACTCGTCGAGCACCAGGCACTGGTGGGTGAGTCGGTCCGCCGCGTCGCGCAGCTGGCTGCCCGCCTCCTCCGGCAGCACCAGCCGGTCCCACCCGGCGTCGGGGCTGACCAGCTCGGCCCCCGGTGGCAACGAGGAGCCGACGCGGCGGCGCAGGGCGGCGGCGGCCTCGGCGGGCACGCGCGGCCGTCCCGCCGCCCGCAGGTCGGTGCACACCGCGGCGATCCAGGCCGGGTCGAGCGGCAGCCGGTCGGCGAGCGCGGCCGCGGTGTCGGCGTCTGCGCCCGGCGGGGTCGCCCGCCAGGCCAGTCGTCTCGCCTCGACGTCGACGGGGGCGGCGCGCAGCAGCAGCAGCGGGCGGGCGCCGTCCCCGGTGACCGGGCCGGTCGTGCAGAGCACGACCGGCAGGGGCACGTCGTGCAGGGCGTCGTCGAGGCCGTCGGCGCCCGCCCACGGGCCCTCGCGGTCGGCGGTCGGCGGGTCGAGGACGAGGACCGGGACGGCCTCCCGCGCCGCCGCGTGCACGATCGCCTGCCGTACGACGTGGGCGCCGTCGGGTCGGCCGATCCGCACCGCGAACGCCGCTGCGCCGATGCCGTCCAGCACGGCCGCGCAGCGGCTCACCGAAACTGTCTCCTCGTCCGCGGTGACCACGACGGTCACCGGGTGCCGGTCCCGGACCAGGCGTGCCGCCCGGCGGGCCATCGGGCCGATCCGCCACTGGTCGAGCCCGATCGGCACCGCTCCCAGCGGGCGGCGGCGCAGCGTGGACGGCGCGGTGTCCACTCCGTGCAGGACCTCCCACAGCCCGTCGGCGAGGGTGAGTGAACGCTCGTAGCCTCGGCCTGGGCCGGTGAACCGCAGCACCCCGAGTCGGACGGCGGTGCCCTCGCCCACCCGGCGCAGGTCGGTGCGGTCGACGCCGGTCTCGGCGAGCACCAGGGCCGCCAGCCCGAGGCTGGGATGCGGCTCGGCGAGCGGATGCAGAGACCGGAAGGTGCCGGCCAGGCCCTCGTGCTCCTCGGCCAGGCCCGCCAGCAGCACCAGCCGGACCTCGGTGCCGGTCAGGTGCAGGGCACCGGCGAGCGCGTCCAGCGGGAGGCGGGTGCGCAGCGACGTCGTCGCCGCGGCGTCGCGTCCGACCTGCTCGGATCGGGACTGCGCGGACCATTCGCGCAAGAACCCCACGGTGGCCACCGCCGCGGGATCTGCGCTGTCCAGCCGTTCGACCACCGTGGCCAGCAGGTCCGCCAGCTCGCCGGCCCGAGCGGTGAGCGGGCGGCGGCCGCTTCCCGGTGCGTCGGCGAGCCGGGCCACGGCCGGCGAAAGGTAGCTCGGGACGGTCAGCTCAGACATAGCGGATCACCACCACGGCACCCAGCCAGGGCACGAAGCCGGGGTCCAGGTCCAGGCCCGCGCGACGAACCGCGAGGTCGACGTCGTCCAGGGCCAGCCGCACCTCGGTCCACCCGGGGACGGACTCCACCGACCCGACGCGGGCGGCGAGGCGGCGGATGAGCTCGCGCGGCGCGCCGTCGCCGTCCAGCCGGTCCGCGGTGACCCGGGCCCACGTGACGGCGTGCTCGAGCAGCGGGTCCAGCTCGACCGGGGTCGGCTCCGGCTCCGGCACCGCCGCGTCGGGGGCCAGCCCGGCCAGCACCCGCACGGTCGGGTCGGTCGCGGCGTCTGGTGCCGGGCCGATGAGCAGCCGCAGGAGCTGGAACAGCAGCCACGACGCGGAGCGGTCCCGCAGCCGGTCGTCGTCCAGCAGGTCGTCGGGGACCCCGGCCTCGGTCGCGGTGGCCAGCAGGTAGACCAGACCACCCCAGGCCGTCGGGTGAAGCGTCGGCGCGGGAACGGGTACCGGGTCGCCCAGGTCGGGTCGGTCCGGGTCGGTGGGCCACGGGTCCAGCGGTGGTCCCGGTCGTGGTGGGGTCGGCGACGCAGCGGCGGACCCGTGTGCGCGGTCATGGTCTGCTCGGTCTTCGTCTGAGTGAGTGTGGTCGAGGCCGTGGTCGGTGCCGCTCGGTCGCGGGCCGGGTGGTCCGGGTCGGGGGGTCCCGGCAGCGGCGCACTTGGTGCCGGGCGTCTCCGGCTGGCCGCCATCGTCCGGGGAGTGGCCTTCATGTGGAACCTCTTGCGGTGCATGGGGTCCGGACGGCGACGTCCGGGGAAGGTCGTCCCCGGCCGGCGAGCCGAGCGCGGCGGCCACCTGGTCCAGCACAGCGTCCAGGTCCGGGCGGCGCAGCGTCGCCGGTTCGGCCTCGGCCACCGCCAGCGCGGCCCAGGCCCGGGCGGTGGCCGGGACCGGCCGCACCCGACCGGTGCGCCAGGCCTCGGCCAGGGTCGACCGGGCCAGGACGGCGGTCACCGTTGCCCGCGGATCCGCTGCGGTGGAACGCGTGCCGGCCCGGCCGGGCGCACCGTCGAGGTCCGCGTGGGTCGTGGGTGCGCGCTCGGGGCGCTCCCGGCTGACTCCCTGCCCGACCCCGCCCCCGACCCCCTGTCCGATTCGGTGCCCGACCCCGCGCCCGACCCCGTGGGCGTCCAGCACCACGGCGGCGAGCTTCGCCCACCCGTGCTCGCCGAGCAGCCGGTGGACGGCGGCGAGCCCGGCGCGCTGCACTGCGCCGACCAGAACGGGCACGGCGGCGCTGGGATCGGCGGTCAGCACGGTGAGCGCGGCCTCCGCCGGATCAGTCCCGGGGCGCGGGTCGGTGCCGGTGAGCACGCCGACGGAGCGCCATGCCCACTCCCGCTGCGTGCGTCCGAGGGCCAGCTCGGCAACCAGGTCGGTGCGCGCCGCCAGTGGCCGGGGGTAGTGGACCACGTCCGGACCGGCCGCGACCGGTGAGGTCAGACGCGCGGTCAGAGCGTCGGCCACGGCCCGCGCCCAGTGCCGGCTGATGGCCGCGTCGGCGGCTGCCGCGTCGTAGGGGAGGGCCACTTCCACCCGCCGCAGGCACCAGTGGCCCTCGGCCGGGATCACCTCGGTCAGGGCCTCGTCGAGACGGCGCGTGGTCAGATCTGCGAGCAGCCGGCGCAGGCGTGCCTCGTCGTCCGGCCCGGCCGCGGTGGCCCGCACGTACATCCGGTCGACGAGCAGATCAGTCATCCGACGCTCACCTGCCCCACCCGGACGCCGTCGAGGCGGCTGCCGGTGACGGGCACGCCCAGGACGGCGTCGACGCCGAGTCCAGTACGACCGAAGACCGCCGGGGTGGGCCGGTCGTCCGCGGCCGCGACGTAGGCGGTGAGGTCCAGGCGCAGGCTCTGGCCGAGGCGCATGCCCTCACCGAGCTCGCAGAGCTCGCCCAGGGTGTGCGCCGGTCGGTGGTCGGCCAGGATGTGGCCGAGCACCGCGCGCTGTTCCGTGGTCAGGCGGCCCGGGACCAGCGCCGTGAACCGGTGCGCGGTGGCCGAGCCGTCACCGACGGCGAACCGACCCAGACCACTCGTCCGCGAGCCCGCCCCGCCGATCGTCTCGACCGGCGCGCGCAGCGGGGTGGCGCCGAGGATGACGCCGGTCAGGCCGCGCAACCGCCAGGTCTCGATGATCGTCGGGCGGTGGCCGAGGTAGATCTCCATCAGCCGGAGCAGGCAGCCCAGGGTGCCGCGCTGCCGGAACAGCGGGTAGACCTCGGCGATCAAGGTCCTGCGGGCCGGCTCCGACCAGCGCCGGTCCGAGGTCAGGGCGGCGAACGAGGCCAACCAGTCCATCGCCTCCGTTGGGATGCTGCGCGGGTTGACCAGCGCTGCCCGCTCGGCGGCGCGGCGATCCAGCTCGTGCAGCAGGCCCTCGGCCGGGGCGAGCAGACGCTGCAGGAAGGCCGCGTCCTCCTCGCGCCGTGACCAGGCCCGGGGCAATGCGCCCAGCAGGGCGTGGCCCGGCCGCTCGACACGCAGCGCGCCGATCGTGGGGGAGACCCGGTCGGTGCCGGTGAGCACCAGCTCGATCCACAAATAGCGACCGGGGGCGGCGTGCACCGGGACCTCGTAGGTCTGCAACCGCCGCTCGTCTCCCGATACCGGCCAAGGGGTCTCGGGTCCACCGGGACGGCGGTAGGCACCGTGTGCGGGCGCCCGCCGGGCCGCGGTCAGCAGATGCGCCGGAGCCTGCGGCGGGGTGACCTGTGGCTCGGACACCACCCGCCCACCGCGCTCGGGCGCGACGGCGGGGATGGGGTCGAGCACCTCGTCGGCGTCGGTGGTCACGAAACGCAGGGCCAAATGGGTTCCGCCGGGCAGGCAGGCGTCGATGAACGCCCGGCCCCACCGGGTGCGATAGGCCAGGGAGTCCAGCCGGTAGGTGACGACCTCGCCCGAGGTGGCCCGGCGCGCGGCTGAGCCGGCGGTCCAGGAGTAGCCCGCGGCGGTGGTGAACGCCACCCGGCCGTTGGGCGCCGTCGAGACCGCTGCCCCGTCGAAGCCCGGGGCCCGCAGCGGTTCCCGCTCCAGCAGCTGTGGGCCGCCCCCCGGGACGAGCTGGAGGTCGCGGAGCGGCCGGCCCGCGCCGACAGCGACGACCAGACGTCCGTCTGGACCGAGGTCGACGTCCGTCGCGCCGTTCGGTTCGGCCAGCACGGTGCCGTTCGGCAGGGCCACGGCGGCGCGTTCGTCCCGGGCCCGCCACAGCACCAGCAGGCAGCCCACCCCCTCGGCGTCCCGCGCTGAGGTGAGCCGGACGGGCACCGCTTCCGGCGGGTAGCAGGGTCTGACCAGGTCGGGCCCCGGCCGCGCGCCGCGCCGTCCGTCCAGGACCATGAGTCGGCCGGTCCGGCCTCCCGGCCCGCCGCGCACGAGGACCAGGGCCCGCCCGCAGTCGGGGGCGACGTCCACCGGGTGGCCGTCGACGGCGACCCGGGCGGCCAGCTCACCGGTGAGGGTGTCCACGACCCGGACGGCGTCCGCGCCGGTCTCGGCGATGTAGAGCAGGCCGCGGCGGTCCACGGCGAGTCCGGTGGGGTGCGCCAGGGCGCCACGCCGGTCGGACGCCTGCGACCCCCCAGCGGCCCGACGTCCGCCTGAGCCGGAAGGCAGCACGTCGAGCCGGCCGCGGTCCGGCCGGCTGCGGTAGGCGCGACATGTGTCGTCGAACGCCAGGCCGCCTGTTGGGTGCCCGGGGTCTGGGTGCCCGGGGTCTGGCTCTGGCTGCTCCGGGTCGGCGCACCTGCCGTCCGGTGCCGACCTGGCCGCGGAACCGGTTGCCGTGTCAGTGGTGTCGTCGTCCCAGGTCAGCTCGACGGTACCGTCCGGCAGCAGCGCTGTCCGTTCGTGGGTGCACCGGGACCATTGGTCGGCGTTCACCACCCAGGAGTAGGTGCGTGCGGTGGAGGCGCTGCCGGTCGTGGGGGCGGACATCAGCACACGTCCGGCGGCAGCGGCACAAGGGTGCCGTCGGGCTCGACGGGCCGGTGGACCTCGCCGATCGGTAGCGGGTCGCCGGCGGTGACGACCAGGTCGGTCAGCTCCGGGACCTCCCAGCGGTCCAGGAGGACCACGTCGTCCCCGATGTACCCGCCCGTGCCGTCGGCCAGGCCGAGCGCCGAGCCGGTCACGTACTCCACGCCCTCGACCTGCACGGCCACGGCCTCCAGCTCGGCGATGCGGACGGCGCGCCCCAGCGGCCAACCTTCGCCGTCCGGGCCGAGCGGCGCCAGCGGGGCCAGGTACTGGCGCAGGATCGTGTCCACCCAGCGGCGCACCGCGTCGACCTGGTAGCCGGTGCGCACCGCAAGCCCGATCGAGACGGCAAGGCGGCGGTAGGTCGGTGGCACGACGTACAGCTCGGTGGTCACCAGCCGGCGCTCGTCGAGGTAGCCCGCGACGCGGCGCAGCAGCCCAAGCCCGGGCAGCGGCGCCTGCGGCGTGGTGAGGTCTTCGGTCGGGAAGACGAGAACGCTGACCACGCCGGGGGTCTCGACGTGCGGGCGGTCCGGGTGCAACAGCGCGAGCGTCTCGGCGCGGGCGACACCGGTGACCCGCTCGGCCAGCTCGGCGAAGTCGCCGGCCACGACCGCCCGGTCGCGTCGGTGCACCTGGCTCGGGACGGCGTCGAGCGCCTCGGCGAGCGAGGCCGCGTCGCTGCCGCCCACCGCCGGAAGGGGATTGGAGATCTTCACCCCGCCCACCGCGACCGCGCCCAGTGCCCCGGCCGGAACGTTGCCGGCAAGCCCGCCGCCGTAGCGGTAGGACCGCACCCGGATCCGCTCGCCCAGCTGTGGCACCCTGGCCCCGCCGAAGTGGACGGTGCCGGCGTCGTGGTCGACGCTGTAGTGCCGCTCGTTCGGTCCGCTGACCACGTAGGTGTCCACCTCGGCCCAGTCCTGCCACGTGCCGCTCTCCTCGACCTGCACCCGGGTTGTGCCCGCAAGCACGGGGTGCTGAGTGAGCAAGAAGATCTGGTCGGCGTCACCGGTGCCGGTGCCGAGCAGTTCGGGCTTGGCGGTGCGGGCGTGTTCGGCCTGGACGCCGTTGAGTCCGACCCAGCGCACCTGCCCGATGCCGTCGTTGAGGTGGTCGGTCTCAGGCCGGCTGACCTGGATCCAGGCGATCACCCGGTCGCCAAGCTCGGTGTCCTCCAGCGGTGGTGGCTCGTCGTCCGCCCCGAGGCCCGGGGCGGCCGGCTCCAGGGCAGGCGGGTGGTGGGGCAGGAGGACTTCGACGACTCCGGTGGTGACCAATCCACGCGTGGTGTCGTCGCCAACGTCGAGGACGGTGAAGCCTTTGCCGACCCCGTTCCACAGCCGCCAGAGCATCGGTGGTGGGTCCTCGGTCAGGCCCGGCGACCCGAACCGGGTGCCGGCATCGGCCAGGTCCTGCAGGGCGAATGGCCGCTCGAGGTCTTCGTCGAGGGCGATCGCGACGAACAGGCTGCGACCGCCGAGCGCCCCGACGTCGGTGGCCTTCTTGCGCAGCACCGCGATCCACAGCGCGTGGTCGAGCGTGAGGCCGACGTCCAGTGGAACCGCCTCGGCGGAACGGGGATCAGCCGGGACGGGCGTGGTGACGTAGAAGGTGACCGGCTCGTCGTCCGCCACGACGGCGCGGCTTCGGGCATCGGCCCGGCGGTCCGCCTCCGTGCGGTCGGCCTCGGCGGGCTCCGGGGCTGCCGTCTTGCCGACGGCCACCGCCTCGAGCGGCCAGACCTGGGTCGCTCCGGTGGTCGAGAAGGTGATCGAGCCCGCGCGCACCTCGGTGCCGGCCTCGATCGGCACGCCGGCGGGCAGCTCGGTGGTCGCGGCGAGCAGCGCAGTCGCCGGCCGCGCCGGCCGCGCCCGGACCCCGAGCAGCCGGAGGAACTCGATCCTGGTGGTCTCGGGGATCTGGTTGAACCGGAACAGGGTCGACTCGCCGAGGTGGGCGAACAGCTCGAGCAGGGCGATCCCGGGGTCGGACTCGTTGTGGTCGGTCCACTCCGGCGTGTAGACGCTGATCCGCCGCACCAGCTCCTCTCTCAGCTGGGCGTAGCTGCGATCGTCGAGGATCGGGCTGATCAGCGCCATGCCATCGATGCTCGCCGGGGTGCGTCACCGAGTCGTTACCGGTGCGGGCGACGAACGCGTGACACACCCCGATGAGACTGGCCGGATGCGCCCGCGACCTCTTCCCGGCCGGCCGGCCCCGCCCGGTGTCGCCCGGGTGATCTCCGGCCAGGGCCGGTCGTTGTCCTCCGACGTCCGCCGTCGCTTCGAGCCGGCGTTCGGGACCTCGTTCGATCAGGTCCGGGTCCACGAGGACGCGTCGGCCCCCGCCCTCGATGCGAACGCCTACACCGTCGGGGAGCACGTCGTGTTCGCCCCCGGGATGTTTGCGCCGCGCTCCCCTGTCGGATCACGTCGGCTGGCCCACGAACTGGCGCACGTCGTCCAGCAGCGGGCCCTGCCTGGCACGCACCGGCACGATCCCGCCCGAGAGCCAACGGTTCTGCCGCACGGGACGAGGGCCGAGCAGCAGGCTCACCGGGCCGCGCGATACGACACCACAGGGATCGGCTCGTACGGTCCGGTCGAGGATCTCGGGCTCGCCGTGGCCCGTGGCCCGGTGTTGCAGCGCCAGCCCCGCGGAGACGACGCGGCGCATTACCCGGATCCCGACGAACAGTCCCGGATCGAGCGGCTGCTGCGCCGCGAACGCCAGGTCACGCCCTCGCCGTCCACCGCGACGCCCACGGAGGCACCGACCACAGGGGAGGCGCAGACGCCCGAGCGCAAGCCCAAGCCGGTGGTCACCCGGGGCAGGACTCTGTCCGAGGTGGAGCGCGCCGCCGTCGTCGCGCGACTGGTGCCCGTGCTGGTCAGGGATCTCACCGCAATCGCCGGACGAGCCACCGAGCAAACCCGCCTGGTGAGCGAGGACGACGCCATGAAGGTCGTCGAGCGCGCCCGAGAACTCGTCCTCGACCGATACGGGGATTACACCCGTCAGATCACCTTGACCCGTGTCAGTTCCCTGACACCGGCCCAACGCAGGGCCCGTGACCAGGTGCTTGTCGAGTTCGTCGACACCGGCGACGCCGGGCGGGCCCTGGCCCGGACCCGGATCGACACCGAATGCGCAACCTGCCGGACGGCCTTGGCCGATGCGGACGACGAGTCCCGTGAGGACGTGGTGAGGCGGGTGCTGGACATCCTGGACGCCGAGCAGTCGGACCTGCTGCGCCGAGCGGCGCTCAAGGGCGTCGGCGGGAGCCACTCGACGGCCACCATCCGCGTCCCACCGCGGGGCGAATCCGGCCTCGGAACGGCTGTACACGAATTGATCCATGAACTGGCCCACCCGGCCTTCGCGGCCGCCTTCCTGGACGAGCGAAACATCGTTGAGGGGTTCACGGAGTACTTCACGCGGCAGATCGTCTCCGGCAGAAGCAACTACGAGGAGATCCATCGACTCGCGTCCAGGGTCGGCTCCCTGGTCAGCGGCCCCTTCCTGTTCAGCGGTCGGGGGCGGGGCGAGGAGAGCATGCGCCTGGCCTACTTCCAGGGTCGCCTCGACCTGATCGGCTGGGTCCCCACCAGCCCCAAGGAGGCCGAGGCGGTGCGGGACGCCGGTGGATCCGAGGCCTGGGATCCGGGAATGGCACGCGCGCGGGCCGCGCAGGAGCGCGCGCAGGACGTGGCCGCTCAGTCGGCGCACGGCAATGTCCTCGGGACGGGACTGTTCTTCCAGCAGAGCCCTGGTGTGCAGCCGGTCATCGCGGTCCGGTATGCCCGGGTTCTGGCGACGTTCGATCCGTTGGCCAGGGGTCGCCTGGTCGCCGAGGGTCAGCTGATCGCCTCGTCCACCGGCAGCCCCGTGTTGCTGGGCGGGAGTCTCGGGCTTGCCGTCGAATACCAGGAGCCCTGGTTCTACGCCACCGCCGGTGCACGCCTGGCCGGCAGCGGCGTGCTGGGTCTGGAGGAGAACCGCATCGATGTCTCGCCGTTCCTGGGGACCGGGGTTCGGCTGTGGAACGTCGTCCGGGTCGGCGGTGAGGGTTTCGTCCTGGTCCCGGCGTACGGCTCGGGGATCAACTGGGGTGCCGGAGCGACGGTGGGCGTGGAGTTCTGAGGGCTGGTCGGTCCCCGACCGGCGGCTCGGTCCTGGGCCGTGGGGCTCAGTACTGGAAGTAGAACGGGTAGACCAGGTTGTCGCTGCGCAGGTCCGACAGTCGCTGGTAGGAGATCTGCACCCAGGCCAGCTCCGGCTGTTCGCCCGCGGTGACCTCGATGCCGGTGACCTGGATCCGTGGCTCCCAGCGACGCAGCGCGGTCTCGATGTCCTTGGCGATCGCGGTCCGGGTGGTCAGCGTGTTCGGCTCCATCAGGTAACGGCGCAGCCCACACCCGAACTCCGGCAGCATGATCCGCTCGCCCGGCTCGGTGTCGAGGATCTGCTCGATCGACTGCCGGATCCGGTCCATCCCCGTCACCTGTGGCAGGGACCCGGTCACCGGGTCGGGGCGGATGGGGAAGCGCAGCCCAGTGCCGATCCACTGATCGGCGATGCTCATAGTCGGCTGCTGGGTCACGGCTTGAGCCTGGTCCGGTCGCGTCACTGCGGCGTCACCTTGCGGCGGTCCGGTGCCCCCTGATGCGCACAACGTCGCGGTGCGCCGATCTGATGTGCATGACGTGGCGTTGTGCGTATCAGGAATGGGTGTGACGCGGAGGTGACGGATGCCGGAGATGGTCTTCGAATGGCGATGCGCGCCCGCCCCGAGTCGCCGCGCCGCGGACCTCAGGCACCGCGGTCGGCCGAGGAGCAGGCGGTGCGGTTCGCCGAGGAGGGCCCACCCCCCGGCGCCGAGCCCGCGGGGCACTGGCCCGGTGTGTCCTCCAGGTCGCTTGCGCGGTGGGCCGACTCGGTGCCGGCGTCTGCCGGCGTGCCGCTGCCAGCGGGGCTGCGGGCCGGTCTGGAGGGGCGGGTCGGCGTCGATCTCGGAGCCGTGGGTGTACACACCACCCCACCTGCTCTAGCCGGCCGGCTCCGACCGGGCCTGTCGTTCAGCACGGGGTGAAACATCGTCGTTGGGTCGCAGGCCGACCCGGGCCGGCGTGCCCGCACACTGCGGCACGAGGTGGCCCACGTCGTCCAGCACGGTGGTGGCGGCCGCGACCTGATGGACCTGTCCGGTGACGCCGGGCCCGTCGCGCAGGGCGACGGCGGGCTCGGCCGGACCGACCTCGACCTGATCGAGGCATGGATGCAGAACACCTCACCCGAGCCGTGGCCACCGCCGGGGGCTCCGGCCTTCGGACGGGACGTCGCTTCAGGGCCCTGGCCGAGCCCGGGCGGTGCGCGCGACCCGTTCGGGCCGTTCTCCACTCCGTCACCGACCATGTCACCCGCCACGACTCTCGGCGACGACGTGTGCCCCAGCTGTCATCAGACGCGTGAGGAACTGCTCGCGGCCCGCCGGGTCCAGCAGGAGCGCCGAGAGCGCGCACAGCGGGTCCGCGAGCGTCACCAGCGGTGGGAGGGCTCCCACCAGGAGACCCACGGCGAGTTCCTCCAGGGGCCGCAGACGACGCTCGCCCAGGACGTCGAGGCGACCCGCAGCCAGCTGGTGACCCAGCGCGTTGCCCTGCTGCAGGCGGCCGCCAGGCATAGCGCCCCGGACCCCTTCGCCGCCTTCCTGCGTCCGAAGATCGACCTCAGCGGGGGGATGGCCGGGTACCGTCCGGTGATCCCGGCCGAGCTGGCCACGGCGTGGACGGCCGCCTACCAAGAGAAGGTGGTGGTGGCGGCGCTGGTCCGCGAGGACCTGCTCACCCTGGAGGCCGCCGCCCTGTCCCGGGCCCGCTACCTCGACTTCTATCGGCTGCTGGTGCCGATCGCCGAGCAGTCCGACCGGTGGCACGCGGAGGCCGAGCGTCAGTCCCGGGAGACCGCGCTGGCCCTGCGGCCCCGGCCGGGCCCGTGTCCGGGCTGTCATTCGCCCACCCCCGCACCGCTGCGCCACTACCGGGCCCCGGCTCCGCAGGCGCCGTCTGTGCACCGCTGGCACGCGGCCGTGGCCGACGCTCGCAGCAACCAGGAGTGGACGACGGCCACCGCCCAGTTCGACCGGGCCACAACGATGATGGACGCCCTCGCCCTGGCCACGGTGCCGATCGGCGACGACGCGACGCAGAGCTTCACGGCCGCCCGCGACCTGCTCGCGCGGCAGGAGGACCTGCTCCGGCGCCACCCCGAAGCGATCCGTGTGCGGACGGTCTTCTACCCGCAGGACAAATGGCTGCAGCCGAACCCGCCGGACGGCCCCACCGTGGAGATCGCCCACGGCATCCCGTGGTTCTTTTACCTCACGGCTACCTCCACGCCCACTCAGGAGGGTTACCCGGACTGGGTGACCTGGACCCTGCGGGACGTCACCTCGCCGGGCCGGCCCGAGGTCAGCCACTCCACCTCGATCTTCGACTACTTCAACAAGGAGGAGCAGCGGATCGAGCGACCGCCCCGGGAGCTGTTCGAGAAACTGAACGACAAGCTCGTCTTCCCCGAGGGGGTCCTCTACTGGCGCTACCCGGATGGGCGCTCCGACGAGCTGCGCACCACCGAGCCCTGGTCGTTGTCGGACTGGCTTGGCGCCATCGGCATCGGCCTGACTGCGCTAGGGCTAATCCTGGTGACCGGTGGACTTGCCACCCCAGCTGTCCTGACCGGGCTCGGGGTGGCTGCGGCCGGCTTCGGCGTCGCCTCGACGCTGGCCGACCTGCACCACCGCTCCGAGCTGGGCATCCTCACCGAGGCTGACACCCAGCGGGCGATCCTGTTCCTGGCAGCGGACATCGTCTCGGCGCTGACCCTCGGGCTCGGCCGCGCGGCGACCCTGGCCGGCGAGGCCGCGGTCGCGGCCGGCCGGACCACGCGGATCGCGGTCCGGCTGCGGCAGGCCGCGTCCGTGGCCAACCTCGCCGACCGGACGCTGGGGGCCACGGTGATGGTGACCATGGCGTCTGACTACGTTGGCCAGTACCGAGCGATCATGGCGTCCGGGCTTCCGCCGGCGGAGCGCGACGCGGCCCTGAGTGAGCTCACTCGGTCGGCGCTGTTCACCGGGGCCATCGTGCTCGGGCCGCACGCGGTGAGCGGGGTCGCTGGCCGCCTGCGGGGGGGCGGCGCACACGCGCCTTCCGGGGGCGGCGGGCACACCGATCCGGCGTTGCACGGCACCGGTGAACCGCACGCGGCGGGGATCCACCACCCGCACCCTGAGGCGGGGTTCCTGCACGAGTCCGCACAGCGCGAGGTCCTGCCCGCCTCGGACGCCGCCCGCGAGCTTCAGGTCGCCGAGCAGGTGGGGCAGTCGCGCCAGACCCCCGGCGACCCGGAGTACCGGCGCAGCATCGACATCGAGGGGCACACCTGGAAGGAGCGGCGTGGTGGTACCGGCTGGTGTCGCTTCTCCAGCAAGCGGTGCTACACCCCGGGGGAGCTGGCCGTGGGGGTGCGCGGCCGGGGCGAGCGGACGACGGCCGCCACCGTGGAGGACGTCGCCCGGCGGCGGCTGGAGCTGGGACGCCGGCCGAGCACGATGCGCAGTGACGCCGCCCGGCTCGACTGGGCGGACTACGTCTTCTACGCCGAGCGTCGGCTGCGGGCCATCGAGGAAGCGCTGGCTGCGGGCGCCACGCCCAAGCCGCCACCACGGACGTTCGCCTCGTTCCGCGAGGCCCACCCGCTGGGCAGCGTGGTGCGCAACGCCATCCGCGGCGACAAGTTCGAGGGCCGGACGCGGGCCGCCATCGTCGAGGAGCTCGGCGCCGAGCGGGCCGAGTTAGTCCTAAACCAGCCGAACATCAGCGAGGTCCTCAACCCGACCCGCGCCGAGGGCATGCTCACACGGCCGGACTCCCTGATGCCCGACATGGATGGCACCTGGACGGGATGGAGCAACAAGAGCCGGGAGTCGCTGGCTGGGATGAGTGGCACGGCGGTCCGCACCCAGGTCCTCCGCGACCTCGAAGAGGCGGTCGAGAAATACGCCGGCATCCGCCAGGTGCGGCGCACCGGCGAGGAGGTCAACGTGACCCGAATCTGGCTGCTTTACGACGCCGACGCCGTCCCGCAGTCCGTTCGTCCGACCGTGCGCCGGACGGTCGCGGAGTACCAGCGCCTCTATGAACCCGCCGATCTGGCGTTCGAGGTCGGCATCTTCTGACCGTCCGGCAGCGGCGGGTGCAGCCCGTGACGCCTTGGTGACTGGCCACCGCGAGGCTGTCGGGATGCGAAAAGCTGGGGCGCGGCGTCCGCGCACGCCGGACGCCGTGGACCGGGAGCTGCGGTCGCCTGGCGAACCGCTCGATGCCGCCACACAGGCGCGTCTGGGCAGCATCCTCGGAGTCGACGTCGGTGCCGCGCGCATCCATACCGGTGCGGGCGCCGAGCAGTCCGCGCGTGAGGTCGGGGCCCGTGCCTACACCGTTGGTCGGCATGTCGTCTTCGGCCAGGGAGCCTCTGCCCCGGCGACGTCCGGGGGCCTTGGCCTGCTCGCGCATGAGCTGACCCATGTCATCCAGCAGAGCCGAGCGCCGGGCCCGGGTGGCGTCCTGGCGGGATACGACATCGATGCGGACGACGCCGCGGAGCGTGAGGCGCGGCATGTCGGCGAGCGGGTAGGGTCGGCCGACACGCCGCTCGGGAACGACGTCTGCCCGTGGGGGTGTCCGCCACCCCCCCCACGCGCGGCGGTAGCCGGGCCGGCTGTCCAGCGGGCGGCGGTTCTGCAACGTTCGGCGTGTGACGATGCGTCCCGGCTGCACGCGGCTCGTGGTGGCGTACCGGCCGAGGCCGCAGCGCGGTCGACCGCGCCGGCAGCCGCCCGCGAAGGGGTCGCCGAGCGCGATGCCGCCTGGTCGGATGCCGCCAGCACCATCGACTTCGCGCTGTCGATCCTCGAGCACCCGCTCGCCCGGGTGGCACTCAGTACCCTGCCGGTCCCGATGGCCCTACCACCGCAAACCAGGGAGCTCGTCCGGGAGGCGCTGCCACACGTCCGGGAGATCTGGGAGCTGATCTCCGACCCGGTCCGGCTGATGACCGAAGTCCAGGCGTTCGTCTCCGAGCACCTGGACGGCGTCCCGGAGGCGTCGCGGCGGTGGCTCGCCGACGCCGCGTTCGGGTCGATGCGGGACACCCGGCACATGGCGGGTGTCCTCCTGGCTCTCGGCGACGTCCTGGGCGAGATGCTTGCGAACTGGACGGCGCCCTTCGTCACCGCCTGGCACGAGTTCGCCCACCCTTTCGACGTTGAGGCGGAGATGGCGGACCTCGCCTGCATCCAGGAGCGCTACGACAAGGGCGAGCTCAACACTTTCGAGGCTTTCACCGCCGTCTACGGGTGGGTCCTGGGCTGGGTCAACCGGTACGCGGTGTACGTCGGCATCGCCCTCGTGGCCGGCGGCGCGGTGGTGGGCGCGGTCGGCGGCGGCGGGGTCGGTGGAGCCGGCGGGGCCGTGGCGGGGGGTGTCGGCGCTGCACCTGGGGCCGCCGCTGGCGGGGGCGGTGGCGCCGCCGCGGGGGCAGGGGCCGGGTGGGCGCTGTCGGAGGAGATCGGCCTCGGGATCCTGGCCGCCAACGCCGTGCACATGCTGCTTCAGGTGGTGGCCGCCGCCAAGCGCCTCGATGACAACGACCGGACGGCTGCCGCCGACGCACGGGCCGGGCGGACGCCGTCCGCCGATGAGGTCCGGGAGCGTCTGCGCCGTGACGAGGAGTCCTACGGCACCATCGCCCAGGTTCTGCTCGGCCTGGGCGTCATGGGCGCGCTGGTGATCCTGGCCGCGTTCGGATCCCAGTTCGCGCGCGTCATGGTCAAGGGGCTGAGCGGCCGCTATCCAAGCCTGGGCGCATGGCTGGCCGAGGC
This sequence comes from uncultured Actinomycetota bacterium, assembly GCA_963724535.1. GTDB lineage: Bacteria > Actinomycetota > Actinomycetes > Actinomycetales > Kineosporiaceae > JADJPO01. Next base: position 175,950 of record CAVRVD010000019.1, on the reverse strand, counting down.
AGGCGCACGGTTCCAGCAGTCCAGGCTGGGTAGTGCGGCGGAGGAGATCCAGGCCGGGCGACGCCAGATGCAGGAGCGGCTGCGCGGCGATGCCTCACGTCCCACGCAGGGGCCGGCCACGTCGCCGACGGCGAAGATCGAGATCTCGATCGGTCGGGAGCGGCATCACGTCAGCGTGCGCAACGGCCGGATCTGGCTCTGCTCGGACAACTGCGGCGCGCTCATCGACAAGTTGAATGCCATGCTCGGCGACATCCCGGCCAACCATTCGGAGCGCGTCGACTTCGAGAAGTTCCTGGGCGAGTTGCGCCGGCTCGAGAGCCGGCGCGCGGACATGGACCCGATCGAGTTCGACCTTGAGGTGCGACACCAGGGACGCCAGCTCGAGGCCCTGCTAGAGATCACCGAGGATCCGGCTCTGGCCGCCATGCTGCTGGAGAAGCACCCGCTGGACCTGGACGAGCTATTCGACGGTGGCCTGGACCGGTTCGAACGGGAGTACGGAGAGGATCCGCGCAACCGGCAGCCGCGTCGAGAGCCGATCAGCGACAGCTACGACAAGGCAGAGATCATGGACTCCGAGTGGTTGAAGACGCGACTGTCACCCGATCCGGAACTTCGCAGGAGGTTCGGTGACTGGCTGAAGGCGAACCATGTTCAGGGCGAAGAGCACAGACATCTCAACGACTGGTCTCCTTACGCCGATGCGATGGTCCAACGTTTCATCGACGAGGAGCTCGGCGGAGTGGTGCCACTACCGCCGAACGGCCGCCGGTGATTTGGTCGGTGGCTAGGTCGCGCCGGGTTTCCCCCCGCAGACGGTGGTGAACCCGGCCCGATCCGGTGGGAGCTAGCGGCAGAGCGGGTCGTCCGGCGCCGGCTCCAGCGCAGGCGGTTCCGGCTCAACCGCGGCGTCGGGGTCGGTGCTGACGACAGCGGCATGGAACATCGACGGGTCCTCGTTGAAGATCGGGTCCCCGCCGGCGTCGACCGCGGCGGCGAGGGAGTCTACCCAGACGCCCTTGTCGGTCAACACAGTACTGTCGGTCCCGAAGATCTGGTCAACGGCCTCCCGGCCGGAGAGCCCGGTGGCGCTGAGGCGCACGTCCAGCTCGGCGTCGATGGCCACGTCCACCCCGGCACTGAAGTCCACACTCGCGTCGGCCATGAAGTCGGCGGTGATGGAGAAGCCGATGCTCGGTGGGATGCAGAACCGCAACGCCAGCATCCACCAGAGCTGGAACGCGAGGACGATGATCGGCAGGAACATCAGGAACAGGAAGAACGCGACGATGAAGAACAACTCCAGGGCGAACGTGCAGATGCCGCCGCCGGCGCCGATCTTGCCCGAGCCGGACTTCGGAATGTCGCCGAACGGGTTGAACACCAGCTGGGAGTCCGGCGGTGTCGTGATCGCCACCCCACCGGGACCCATCGGCTGACCGGCCCGGGCCGCGAGCCGGCGCAGGTCGGGCAGGGTGATCGAGGTGAGCCGTTTGCTGGTGCCCTGGGGGTCCATCGGTGAGGCCAGCCGAAACGGCTCGGACGGCGCCTCGTTCCACCACAACTCGGGCGGGCATCCCTCCTTGCCCTTCGCCGGCCTGCGCCGGACGAAGCAGTGGACCTCGTAGATGCCGTGGTCGTCGAACTTGGCCTCGGGCCGCGGCGGGTTCACGGCATCGCGCGGCGCGAGCGAATGCTCCGCGGAGTAGGTGGGCACCAGGCCGAACCAGGTGGACCGGGTGCTCGCCGCGGCGCACTCACCCTCGCGCGCCGGCAGCCGCCACATCGTGAAGCTCTGCTCGACCTCCTCGTCGGTCGCCTCGTCCATCGGCTTCCACCCCCGCGAGCCGTCGGGAGCTGTGAACCAGCCCTGGGTCTGGCTCGTGATCGACAGCTGGTCGAGGTCCTCTCGGTTGTCCTCGGCGAACCGTCGGCGCCAGGCCTGGTCGGCCCACCACAGCTCCCGGACGTCCTTGGAGAGCTTGTCCTCGCGCAGGCTTGCCTTCTGCTGCTGGGCCAGCTCGACGACGAGGTTGCGCGCGACCTTGCGGTGCGGCGCCCGGGCCCCCGACACCGACGTCGTCCGCCGGCGCATCACAAAGCCCACCTCGATGTCGTCGTGGGAGCCCGCCCGCGGCAGGCCGGGCTCGTCGCAGAACACCTCGACAACGACGGCGTAGAACCGGTTGTGGTTGGGCTGGTACAGCTTGCGCAGGTCGGTGGTGATCAGCTGCCAGGTGGCCAGCCGCGCCCGTCCGGTGGCGGACGTCGACGGCGTGACCGGGATCGGGTATGACCACAGGTCGTCGGTGCCGAAGGCGAGCGAGTCCCGGGGATCGGCGACGATCCGCTGGGCGAAGTCGGTGTCGTCGTACATCTGTAGCGCGGGACGGCGCGCCGCCGGGTCGCGCAGGACGAGTCCGCCGCGTTCCCGGACGTACCACGGCGCCCGCAGCGCGAAGCCGGTCACCAGATGTTCCCCACGCCGGGGGTGTATGCGGGGGAGATCACGAACGACTCCGCGACCACGGTCTGGCACTTCACCACGCCGCTGAACGTGGAGATCGGGGCGCTGACGTCGACCATGACCGCGCTCACCGACACCTGGACGTTCGCGGTCACCTCGACCGAGGTCGCCGTCAGGGTGACCTCGCACCCACCGGCGTGATGCACGGTGATCTCACCACCGCCGTCGTCGATCACGATCTCGTGACCGCTGCGGGTGCGCAGGGTCAGCTTCGGCGCCGAGTCGGTGTCGTCGAACTCGAGCCGGCTGTCCGCCCTCGACCGCAACAGCCTGATGTTGTTGGCCGTCTCCGGGGTCTGCGGCAGCGCGGCCGTGCCGTTCCAGGTGCACCCCACGATGTACGGACGGCGCGGGTTGCCCGCTTCGAACGCCACCACCACCTGACTGTCGACCTCGGGCAGGATCTCCAACCCGGCGTCCGCGTCCGCGTAGGGGGTGCACAGCGTCGCCCAGGCCCGCACGTCGCCGTCGCCGTCTGAGCCGAGGAACGGCAGCCGGACCTCGATCCGACCGAGGGAGTCGGGGTCGACGATGTCGGTGACGAGCGCCGGGTAGACCCCGAAATAGCCCGGGGCACCGCCATCGACGGGAGCGGGAAGCATCAGGTCACCTCGTTAACGGTTGCGCGTTCGGCCTCGAAGTAGGTGCGTAGCCCGCGGACCAGGTCGACGGTGTGGCGGATCCGGGTGACGTAGTAGCCCGGCCCCTCGAACGGCGCCCCGACCTCCTGCAGGGTCAGCCGGCTGCCCACCACCATGTCCGGGGAGCCGCGTGTCGTCCCGGTGACGGACACGAAACGCCGTGCTCGACGCAGCATCTCGGCCTGCGCCCAGGCGCGGGCCTCCTCGCCGGTCAGCGCTGCCTCACGCACTCGTAGCGACGTGGCGGCGCCCAGTGCCTGTTCGACGACCCGCGGACCGGTTCGGCCGGAGCTGATCTCGGCGTCGACCGTCTCCGCCTGCGCGCGTTCGTCGATCACATCGGCGGCGGACGCGTCGTAGCCGGTGACCACGACCTCGCTGCGCTGGTGCGCCAGGTCGGCGCACAGCCGAACGGACAGCAAGTGATTGGCCTGGACCAGCGTCAGCTCGGTGCCCTGACGCCGGGGCCGGGTGGCCATGTGCAGGGTGCGCCCCTCGCACCAGAGCTCGGCCTGGACGAGCCGCGCCCGATCCCGCAGGAACGCCAGGTCACTCTGGTTCAGCTGCTGGACGACGTCGTAGCGTGGCCCGTCCACGTCCACCTCGCTGGCCAGCCCGTGCTCGTCGGCGACGGCCTGGGCAAGGTCGGCGTCGGTGACGTCGGCGTAGGTGCGCAGTCGCCGGGTCATCCTCAGCCGCATCAGCGCGTCCTCCGCAAAGATCACCACCATCGGCGGCTGGCCGTCCTCGAAGACCGCCTCGATCGCCGACACCGCGCCGTCGAACACGGTGCGCTGGCCGCCGGACGGCCCGATCGACACCGTCAGCTGCTTGCCGAAGTCCACGGCGCCGCCGTCCAGGTAGATCATCCGGTCGGGCGGCCCGCTGGCACCCGCACCGGTGGCGAAGGCACGCAGGCGCAGGGTCCGCAGGCCCTCGACGCCCTCCTCGATCTCCAGCCGCACGCAGTCCCGGGCCAGGCTCGGCACCCGCTCGCCGTCGACGGAGAAGACCGGCCCGGCCGGCGCGAACATCGACTCGGTCATGGCGGCTCAGTCGTCGAAGCCGGTTGCCGCCGTGCGCTCGGCGATCCAGGCCGACCGGCCCCGGGACTCCTCCCAGAGCTCCTCGGTGGTGCGGCCGCCGCCGGGCTGGTCGTCACCGGCGGCGACCTCGGAGTCGGCCGGACGGATGTCGGTGTGCAGCTCGCCCACATGCACGGCCATCGCCGATCACCTCACCGGTCTCGTCGGGCCCCCTGATCCGACCAGAATCGCCGGACGGCGTCACCGCAGCGTCGCCGGCGGTTTCAGCGGTACCCCGCTGCCGTAGGTGACGGCACGAGTGTCCACCCGGGCCGCCCCACCCGTCGTTGCGGACGCCGAGATCCCCGCGGACGCCGAGACCGACCCGGGGACAGCGAACGAGCCACGGGCCGCCGCCACCCCGGCGTCCGCGCGGGCCGCCAGCACGCCCTGCGCCGCGGCCTCCACCCCACCGACCGCCGAGAGCGCGAAACTGGCCGACGCCTGGGCCGAGGCGCCCACCGTGCCACCGGCCGAGAAACCGGCCGAGGCGCCTGCGGTGACCCCGGCCGCGAGGCCGGCACCGGCCGCCGCCGACAACCCGGCCGACAGCCCCACCGAGGCGCCGGCCGAGACGCCGGCGCTGAAACCGGCCGACACGCCGAGGCCGGCACCGGCCGAGATCGAGGCGTCCACCTGCAGCTGGACGCCCACACCGAGCCCCAGCGGACTGTCCAGCCCGGCCATCGCAGAGCGCCACGTCGCCGGGTCGAGCCCCTGGCGGCTCAGAGCCTGTTGCACGCTCTCGCCGTCCAGCGCGTCGACCGCGCGGTTCGGGGTACTGGTGGGGCCACTGCCCGGTCCCGTGCCGCCGCCAGTGCCGGCGGGGCCCGACGACCCACCCCCAGGTGCCGTGGCCCCGGTGTCGTCGCGGGCACCCGGGCCCGTGGCGTTGGACTCGAAGGCCTCATCCTGCCCGGTGATGGTCAGGCTGATCTTGGCCCGCAACGCCGTCCCGTCGGCGGCGAAGTAGTCGATCTCCTCGCTGATCCGGCTGACAATGCCGTCGAAGCTGAAGTTCCCCCAGACGAACCGGAGCCGGGGCGGCGCCTCCTTCGGCTGGCCGGAGGGTGGCTCGGCGAACTGGCGTAGGTCCTGGGTTCGCACCCTGACGTCCAGGACCTCACCGTCCGGCCCGCCCTCCGCGGTGTCGTACTCGAGATCCAGGCTCAACGTGGCATGGCCCTCGTTGGGGCGGTTCCGTCTCTGGGCCCGGGTGGTGGAGCCGCCGCTGGTGTCGTTGGTGCGCTCGACCTTCAAGGTGGTCGGGTTGAACTGCACCGGGATCGGGTCGCCGTCCACCGCCACCGTGGGCGGCCGTTCGGCGGTGCCGGCCCGGGCCTCCTTGAGTCGGTAGATCACTGCCTTGGCCGGTCGCTGCTCGCTCATGCCGGGACACCTCCCGCGGACGGTCGGGACAGTCGCAGGCCCTCGTGGACGATGTGCAATTCCTCGATGGCGATATCACCAGTCCGGGCGTTCAGTGAGGGGCCGGTCACCTTGCTCGCCAGCCCCCGGTCGAAGACCCAGCGCGCCACCTCCGATCGGCCGTTGGGCGCGAACACCTGGACCATCCCGTCGTAGCGGGGGATGGGCAGGGTGCCGGTGACCATGGTGGTGATCCAGTCCCAGAGCGCGGTGTCCGCAGCGGTGCCGTCGCCGCCGATGAACATGCCGCGTTTGAGCACGATCGGTGAGAGCTTGGCCCGGCCGACCCGGCGGACCACACCGTCGTTGCGCCCGCCCTCCAGGTATTCGCGAACGTCCGCCTCCAGCTCGAGCCCCGAGCACTCGGCGAAGAGCCCGTTGCCCAACGCCGCAGGCTCGGCCTGGCGGGCACCTGGGGACACGGTGAGGGTCACAGAGAACCGGAACGTCTGAACCAGGTCCGTCGACACAGTCATGGCCCACTCTCCGGGGAGGTGGACGAGGCCGCTCCGGCCGGGACGAGCGGAGTGACCGTGGTGCCGCCGTCGGTGTCCTGGCTGATCCGCAGCACCAGGTACTCCAGCGGACTGGACGGGGCGACGCCGATCTCGGCGACCAGCCGACCGGCTGCCTGTGAGGAGGCCGGGTTGAGCCGGTCGTCGCAGCGCACGAAGTACGAGGACTGCTCGGTGTCGCCGGCAAAGGCCCCGCGGCGGAAGAGGTCGCGCAGGGACTGGGTCAGAGTGTGGAACAGAGCGGCTCGCAGCTGCGCCGTGTTCGGTTCGAACACCAGCGCCTGGGCCTTGCGCTCCACGATCAGGGCGATCATCGTCATTAGGCGACGCACACTGAGCTGTCGATACCTCGCGTCGGTGCTGAGGGTGCGCGCGGCGGTGAGCCGGAAGCCGTCGCGCTCGGCGCGGAACACGTTGATGCCCGCGAGGTGCAGCTGATCGTGGACGGCGTCCGTGACCAGGTCGTCGGCTGTCACGACCCCGGCAGCGACCTCGTTGGCCGGTCCCCAGGCCAGACCCAGCCGGTTCTCGCGCGCAGCGATCACGCCGGCGGCCACCGCGGACGGCGGGACCGACACGGCGCGGCGGTCAGGGCCGTCCCCCGGCACGGCGAGCCACGGGTGATAGGCGGCGGCGTAGTCGCAGTCGAAGTCTGCGCGCCAGCGCAGCAGGTCGGACGTCGACAGTCGGGACGGCGCATCCAGCAGGGCGACGAAGCGCCGCCGCAGCCGTGCCACGGCCACCAGCCTCGACTGGCGCTCGGAGATCTCGGCCAGGTTCTCGCTGGCTCGTGCGTCGAGATGACCCGCGGCGCCGGTCCAGGTCAGATCGGGGACGCAGAGCAGCCCGAGGTCGTCCACTCGGCCGATCCGGTCGACGCCGACATGGTTCGGAGTCTCGTCGAGCAGGTCGCCGTCCGGGGAGTCGAGGTCAAACAGGCTGGCTGCGCCGATCGCCTCGAAGCGGTCCAGGCCGCCGTGCACCAATCGGGCGGTCACCGACGACAGGGTGCCGTCCCGTGCGGCGATGTCCTCGCCCCACCCCTCGCCGGTGCGGATCAGCCGGGCCCCGGCCGAAAGTACCGTCCCCGGATGGCGCGGGTGGTCCGGCGGCAGCTGCCGGGCGGGGAAGCGTGGATGGTCCGGGTGCAGGCCTAAGTCGGTGATCCGCTCGGCGCGGCGGTGCAGTGGGTCCCGGTCGAGCACGTCGATGGTCGCGGTGACCACGCGGACGTTCACGGTGCCGCCCGGGCCGCGCGCGAACAGCGGCAGCGGAGGGTCGATGGTCAGGATCCGTACCCGCCCACCACCGCTGAGCGGCCACAGCCGCTGCTCCAACACCCAGTGCAGCGTTCCGGTTGGCCGCGATCGCACCGGGCTGACCAGCAGCAGCGAGCGGGTCGGTAGGGCTGCAACGTCGCCGAGCACCAGCAGCCGTGCCGGGTCCTCGTCCGGCGGCCCGGACCACGACCCCGGCGTCCCGTCGCCGGTCGCACTGGCCGCTGCCGAGGTACCGGTCGGACCGCGCAGCGGGGATCCGCTGCCGTAGCCCACGGTCACCTCGAGCCGCCCGCCCCAGCTGCCCTCGTCGGCGGCGACGAGCTCGGCGTCCAGCCCGGGCAGCTCGAACCTGGCGATGGCCCGCTCGTCGGGGTCGACCGGCACCATCCGGCACACCCAGGCGGTCAGTCCACCCTGGTCGAAGAAGGCTCGGACGGCGCGGGGCAGGTGCCCCGGGCACGGGCCGGCGTCGGCATCGGTCGCGCCCCCGAAGACCTCGACGAACTGCGACCAGCTCGACACCGCCACCGGGTCGTTCGCCGGGCCGCGGAAGGCCAGGCCGACGAACCCGGTTGCGTCCAGCCGAACCGGCTGGACACCGCTCGGGGGTGCCGGTGCGGCCGAGCGGTAGATCCCGGGTGCACCGAGGGACAGACCGGCAGTCACAGGGCCGCCCGCCTCAGACCGACTCGAAGTCGATCCGCTCGGCCACCAGCTGCAGCTCCTCCATGGCGACCTCTCCGCCGCCCTTGGCGGCCAGCGTGGGTCCGACCCACTTCTTGGGCTGGGCGGCCTGCAGGATCCACCGCACCGCAGGCTCCTTGGCCTCGGTGAGCAAGGTGATGGTGACGGTCCTCGGGTCGTGGTCGCCCTCCCGCGTCGCCTTGAGCCATTCGAACAGGCGCAGGTCCCCGATCACGCCCCGCTTGAGGGTCACGTCGTCGGTGCTGTCGGTGTTGGCGATCTTGCGGACGTGATTCTCCGGGTCGTTGCCGTTGCGGTACTCGGAGAACTTCACCTCGTTGCCGAGCCCGCTGACGTCGGCGAAGCCGCCGACGATCTGGTCCTCGCCGCCCTCGTTGCCCAGGCGGACGATGAAGTTGAAGGCGCCGTAGGGGTTGTCCCGCACTGTCATGGGAGGTCCTTCCGCTCACGTGGTGGGTGTCGAATGAGTCGACCGGTGCGGTCAGCTCTGCTGCGCGCTGGCCGTCCACTGGCCGATCCGGAAGATGACGAACTCGGCCGGGTAGGTCGGGGCCACGCCGATCAGGCAGATCAGCCTGCCGTTGTCGAGGTCGTTCTGGGTCATCGTGGTCCGGTCGCAGCGGACGAAGAAGGCCTCCTCCGGCTTGGTGCCCATCAGGGCCCCGGTGCGCCAGGTGGCGAGCAGGAAGTCTGAGACGGTCTGGCGGATGTTGGCCCACAGCGCCTCGTTGTTCGGCTCGAACACGGCCCACTGGGTGCTCTTCTCGATCGAGTGCTCGAGGTAGATGAACAGCCGGCGGACGTTGACGTACTTCCACTCCGGGTCCGAGCTCATCGTCCGGGCGCCCCAGATCCGGTTGCTGCGGCCGGGGAAGAACCGCAATGCGTTGATCCCCTCCGGGTTGAGCACCGACTGCCGGTCGAAGGTGACGTTCTGCATGAACCGGGTGATGCCCAGCACCACCTCGTTCGCCGGCGCCTTGTGGACGCCGCGCGCGACGTCGCTGCGTGCGTAGATGCCCGCGGTGAACCCCGAGGGGGGCAGCTGCAGGGTGGCCGGCGCTGCGCCCGGGTCATTGGTCGCGGTCGGGTCGACGATCTCCACCCAGGGGTAGTACAGCGCGGCGTACTTGGTGTCGTATTGGGATCGGAAGGCGCGCACGCCGGAGATGGACTGGTCCTTGGGCGGGTCCACGACCCCGATCCGGTAGCGCAGCCGCTCGCAGTGCCCGATCAGGTTGTCGACCGCGGTCTTGCGCTCGGCCTCGCTGGCGAACCGGACGGCGTCCGGCGTGGCGATGATGGCGATGTCGTCGATCTCGCCCAGGGCGGCGAGCCCGGTGGCGGCCTTGTTCGCGTCGTCCGGGTCGGACTTCTCGCCCTTTAGGTCGTCGGGGGACAGCGCCGCGCCGTCCCCCCCGCCGCTCAGGTAGGTGAGGTCGTCCAGGTCGAGCAGTGCACCCAGCAGCTCGCTGGACGTGGCCGGCGGGGTCGGGTTGCCGCCAGAGTCGGGCCGCTCCAGGTCGAGCCAGATCAGGCTGAGCGGGTCCGTCGGGCGCTCGGCGCCGAGCACCTTGCTGATCGCTCGGGGGTGCAGCGCGTCTAGCTCGAGCCCGGTGTAGCTGTCCAGGCGCACGTCGCCCATCGCCACGGTGACGTCGAGGGTGATGTGGCACACCGCCTTTCCCGACGGCAGGGCCTCAGTGCTGCCGTCGTCCTTGCGCAGCTCGAGGGTGTTGCCCGCCCCGGCCGCCACGATCCGCACGTTGCCGGCGACCGGCGCCACGTCGTCCTTGGGCAGATCGGTCGGGTCGTCGACGATCTCGACCGCGGCGCCCGGTGAGACGCCCCGGAGCTGGGTGCCGACCAGCACGTTCTTGCTGCGCCGGAAGGCGACCATGACACTGATCGAGGCCCCCGTAGCCCCCGGCCACCGGGCCCTCCAGACCGCCAGCGGCGGGGTGCCCGACAGGTCCAGCCTGGCGAAGTTGGCGTCGACGTCGATGACCTGGTTGCCGGACCCGTCGTCGACGGTGGCGAAGGGGAAGACCCGGCAGACGTAGAGCCGCCGACCGCCGTTCTCGAAGAAGGCCCGCGCCGCATAGGCGAGGTAGTTGACCCGGTCGACGCCGGCCCCCACGTTGTCCAGGCTGCCGAAGGCCCGCTCGAACTCGGTGAAGCTGGTGACCAGCGTCGGCTTGTCGACCATCGTCACCCGCGGCTGCGTGAGCTGGTAGGCCAGCGGCCCGTAGCGGGTCAGCCCAGCCATGCCGAAGGTGCTGGTAGGCACCCCCTCGATGGATCGGGACCTGAAGCTGGTCTCCTCGACGTACACGGCTGGCGTCAAGTACTCGGGCATGGCTCACTTCTCCTCGTCGGGTTCAGGCGGCGAACGGGATCGCCTCGGTCAGGGTGAGTTCGCCGCCGACCGTGACGGTCAGCGTCGGCACGACTGCGGTGTTGGGGACGTATCCGGCCGGAACGGCCGTGCCGCGCAGCACGGCGTTGTCGAGCTCGGCGGGCAGCGGCGGGTTGGCCGGCCGGAGTAACGGCTCGATCAACAGGTCGGCGTACCGATCGAGGGGGTCCGGCGCCGTCGCCGGGTCGGGCGCGACGACCTCCAGGTCGACGTCGAGGGTGCTCGGTGCCGGCGGCGGCAGGGACCCGGTGTCGGTGATCAGGATCAGGAACTCGCCGCGCTCGTCGGCGTGACCGCGCCCGATCGGGCCGTCTCCGGGCCGGACGGCGGTCAGCCGCGCCCAGCGGACCGGGGTGTCGCCGGTGCGGACCGTGCCCCGGATCGCCGTCGCGCCGCGTGGCAGCCCGGCGGCGGAGCCGGGCCACAGCCAGGGGCGCAGCACGCGCGAGGCCGCCGCAACCACCGGTGGGGCGGCCTCACCCGCCCGGATCTCGGTCAGCGTCCATAGCGGCACATCGAACCGGCGCGCCACGACCCGGCGCAGCGGGTCGACCAGCCGCAGCCGCACCGTTGCCGGAGTGGTGTGGTCGAACCGGATCTGGGCGCGGCCGATTCCCTTGCGTTCCAAAGAGATACATGGCCACTGCGCGTCGAACACGCGAGGCAGGAGTCGTTGGTCCACCTCGCGGCCCATGGCGACCTCGGTACGGATGCGCCGCGCGGTGACGGCGTCGACGCACTCGACCCCCAGGGCCAGCCGGTGCAGTACCTGGGCGGGACCCACCACGGTTTCAAGGCTGTCCAGGCTCACGGCACGGTCTCCGTCCGAGCGGCGACAGTTGTGACGGATTCGTCCGTCGATCCGGCGGGTCCCTCCAGGACGACGACGCGCGCCTGGTAGAGCAGGCTCAGTCGGTAGTCGGTGGTCAGCGCCTGGAAGGCTTCGCTCATCGACTCCAGCGCGACGTCGTCGGTCACCACCTGGACGATCTCGCCCGGTCGCCAGTCCCCGCTGGGGTGCAACAGAGGGCCGGACAGGATGGGTTCGCCCTCCAGGATCTGCGCGGCCAGACCGAGCCACTCCAGCTCGCTCTCCACCACCGTGTCCCAGGCCGCGATCATCAGGTGCATCCGCAGCGGGATGCGCGGGATGCCGTCGGCGCTGGAGACCGCCGACCACCCGGGTCTGGTCTCGGTGTCGACGCCGACCTTGTAGCAGTAGACCGAGATCGCGGGGTACTGGATCACCGCCGTCGGGCTGCTGTTCACCTCGTCGAAGTCGACGGTGCCGGCCAGAACGGCCGTGGGGCGCGGTGGGGCGGGCAGCCGCTCACCGATCCGCCGGTTCAGCAGATCGACGACGCTGCGGCCGACCGCGGCCAGCGCCCGATGTCCCGCCATGGGCCGATCGTGCGCCGGCCCGCGTCACGCCACCGTTGCCGGACCGGTGGTGCGCCGAGCAACGGTGCAGTGACACCGGTGGCCGCAGACTCCTGCACGAGCCCGACCCGAAGGGAGCCCTGATGTCTGCGGAGCACGAGCATCGCGACGACAAGCACCATGATCACGACAGTCATGATCACGACAGTCATGACCACGACGGTCATGACCACGACTGTGGCTGCCACACCCCGCCACCGGGCTGCGAGGACTGCGACCCGGACCTAATCGACGATCTCGCCTGCCAGGCCGAGGGCATCGCGGCGCAGGCGGCCTACAACGCGCAGTCACAGCCGGAGCTGCAACAGGCCGGTACCGACTACGCCACAGCCCGGAGCGCCTACCGGGCGGCCCGGACCGCAGCCACGCTGGAGGTGCAGGACCTGCGCCATCAGACCAAGCAGCTCATCGAGCGGATCCGCTGCCAGATCAAGCAGGACGACGTGGCGGACTGCCTCGACCGCGCCTACCGACACATCCGGTGTCAGCTCGACGAGTGCGGCACCGGCGGGGAATGCTGCGCGGCCGAGGACTGCGACGTCGACAAGACCTGCCCGGAGGACTACGACGAGCTGGCCGGCCGGATCGGCGAGTACGAGGGTCGCCTTCTGCGCGAGAAGGAGTGCTTCGCCACGTTGATCGCCGAGCCGGAGGCCCTGACCGCCCGGGTGGCCGCCGTCAAGGCCGAGATCGACGCCATCAACGCCGACCTGGGAGCCGACCCGGCGACGGTCGACATCAAGAAGGTCTACGTCTCGGCGCTCGTCGCGCAGCGTCATCTCGACCAGGTGTGGAACGGGTTCGCGCAGACGAAGGACTACATGGACTGTCTGTGCCGTGCGCTGACGTGCTGGACGAAACTCAGCGACGCCGTCTCGGTGCTGACCGGCTGCAAGGCGGTCAAGGACTGTCACCTGCAGGCTCGACGCAAGAGGTGTGAGGACCTCGCTGCCAAGACCGTCGAGGAAGTCCTGCTCGAGTACGAACGGCTGTGTGGCAACGACTCCTGCGATGACGACACCCAGGATGACGACAGCGACGATCACGACCATGATCACGACCATGACGATGACTGCGGCTGCGACCATGGTCACGAGCACCGTCGCAGCCACCATCACCATTCCCATCACCACAAGGGTGGCGCCGACTAGCGCCGACTAGCGCAGATCGCGATTGACGTCCCAAACGGGACAAAGCGCCGGATCGCCAAAGATCGGGTAGTTGCCCACCTGGCTATGGTCCAAGGTCCTCGATCCTGCGCCGTCGTGCGGAAACACTGAGCGTCCTGAAATGCCGGTGTGCCCGAGTGCGGCAGTGGCAAGCTGCCGACCGTGGGGGAGCTCGCACCGGGTGTCTACGAGTCGATGAAGACCCGTCGTCTGCTGGCCTTGCTGGCCGAGCACACCGACCTCGATCCGCACTTCGAGCACGTCGATCCCGACGAGGCGCCTGAGGTCCTCGCCCGGCACACCGCGCTGGCCGTCCGCCGCGTCCTCGCCCAGACCCCCGACGACACCACGCGGCGCCGTCTGGTGAACGACCTGCTGGTCGCCCTCGAGGAGGTCCAGGACCAGCTCGTGGAGCCGACCGAGCGGTTGGTGGCACTCACCCGCCGGGTCGCCCCTGGCGTCCATCTCGTCCGCCCGATCACCCCGCTGTCCGACGCCGTCCTGCTCACCAACGCCCCGGACGAGCCCTCGCTGAGCACCGAGCTGCGCTCCGAGCTCGCCAGCGCCGACCGGGTCGGTCTGCTCTGCGCGTTCATCCGCTGGCACGGCGTCCGCGTCCTCGAAGAACCCCTGCGGGGGTTGCGCGAGCGAGGTGTCCCGCTGCGCGTCCTTACCACCACCTACGTCGGTGCCACCGAACGCCGCGCCCTCGACGAGCTCGTCCGCAGCTTCGGGGCCCAGGTCCGCATCTCCTACGAGACCCGATCCACCCGTCTGCACGCCAAAGCCTGGTTCCTGGAACGTGACTCGGGGTTCGATACGGCTTTCGTCGGCAGCTCCAACCTGTCCCGGTCCGCCCTCCTCGACGGCCTGGAGTGGAACGTCCGGTTGTCCTCGGTCTGCACCCCCGACCTGGTGCGCAAGGTCAAGGCCACCTTCGACACCTACTGGGAGGACCGTTCCTTCACCCCCTATGACCCGGACCGGGACGCCGACCTGCTCGACGATGCCCTTGCCCGATCCGCAGGACGGCGGGACAGCAACTCGACCGTCACCGTCTCCGGGCTGGAGGTGCGGCCGCTGCCGCATCAGGAGGCGGTCCTGGAGGCGCTGGACGCCGAGCGCGTCGTCCACGACCGGCACCGCAACCTCGTGGTCGCCGCCACCGGCACCGGTAAGACCGTCGTCGCCGCCCTGGACTATCGCCGCCTGCGCGAGGCGGCCACCGACGATCTGTCCCTGCTGTTTGTCGCCCACCGCCGGGAGATCCTCGAGCAGTCCCGACGCACCTACCGCGAGGTGCTCGCCGACGGGTCCTTCGGCGAGCTGTACGTCGACGGACACCGACCCGACCGGTGGCGGCACATCTTCGCCAGCGTCCAGTCCCTCACCGCCTCGGGTGTCGCCGCACTCCGACCGGACGCCTTCACGGTGGTCGTCGTCGACGAGTTCCACCACGCCGAAGCCCCCACCTACCGGCAGATCCTGAGCCACCTTGACCCGCAGGAGCTGCTGGGCCTGACCGCGACCCCGGAGCGCTCCGACGGCTTCGACGTCCGCCGGTTCTTCAACGGCCGTACCGCCTATGAGCTACGGCTGTGGGATGCTCTGGCCGCCGACCTGCTGGTCCCCTTCCACTACTTCGGCATTGCCGACGATGTCGACCTCGGCGTTGTGGAATGGAAGCGCGGCGCCTACGACCTCGACGGCCTCGACCGCCTCTACACCGGCAACGACGCCCGGGCTGCGAAGATCATCAAGGCGCTCACCCACGCGGTCACCGACATCGGCCGAATGCGGGCGCTGGGGTTCTGCGTCTCCGTCGCGCACGCCCGCTACATGGCCCGGGTCTTCACCGAGGCCGGCATCTGCGCACGGGCGGTCACCGGCGACACCCCGCGCGTCGAACGCGACCAGGCCGTTGAGGACTTGCGGCGCGGGGCAGTGCGCTGCCTGTTCACCGTCGACCTGTTCAACGAGGGTGTCGACCTGCCCACCGTCGACACGCTGCTGCTGATGCGCCCCACCCAGAGTGCCACCGTGTTCCTCCAACAGCTCGGTCGGGGCCTGCGGCGAGCACAGGGCAAGGCCGTCCTCACCGTGCTCGACTTCATCGGGCAACAACGCCGCGAGTTCCGGTTCGACCTGCGCTACCGCGCTCTGACCGGTACCACCCGGCGCGGCCTGGAGCGCCAGATCGAAAACGGGTTTCCCTTCCTGCCCTCCGGGTGCCAGCTTGTCCTGGACCGCGTCTCCCGGCAGATCGTCCTGGACAACGTCCGCACCCAGCTCCGGCTGTCGCGCACGCAGCTTGCCCAGGACGTCCGCTCGCACGGCGAGATGTCCCTGTCCGACTACCTTGGCGAGTCCGGACGCGAACTGCGCGACATCTACCGGTCCAACGGCAGCTGGACGGCGCTGCGTCGCGCCGCCGAGCTCCAGGTCCCGGCGCCTGGCCCCGACGATGCCGCCCTGCTGCGTCGGATCAGCGCCCTCACCCACGTAGACGACCCGCAGCGTGCCCGCCTCTACCGCCACGTGGTCGAGGAGAACGGGCCCGACTACGACGACCTAGACGAGACCGGACGCCGCCTGGCCCGGATGCTGTTCTTCACCCTCTGGCCGAACCGCAATGGGCATCCCACCTACCAGGACGGAATCGCGCATCTGCGCGCGCACCAGGCCGTCTGCGAGGAGATCGGCCAGCTGCTCGAGCACACTCTCGACGTGGCCCGCACCCTCCCGGCCCAGCTGCCGGACCCACTCGGTGCGCTGCCGCTGGCCAGCCATGCGCACTACCGGCGCGAGGAGATCCTCGCCGCGATCGACTACGCCGGCGAGGACCGGTCGGCCCGCGGCAACATCACCGGCGTAGCCTGGTCGCCCGACCCGGGTATCGACGCGCTCATGATCAACCTGCGCAAGACCGAGCGGGAGTTCTCGCCCACCACCATGTACCGGGACTACGCGATCAGTCCAGAGCTGTTCCACTGGGAGTCGCAGAACGCAACCTCGGTGACCAGCCCCGCCGGCCGGCGCTACCTCCACCACGTGGAGCACGGAACCCACGTGCTGCTCTTCGTGCGCGACGCTCCGACCGACGACTTGGGTGCCGCCCCGTTCCTCAACCTGGGTTCCGCCGAGTACGTCACGCACCGCGGCGAGCGGCCCATCGCCATCACCTGGCGGCTGCACCGCCCCATGCCGTCAGCCACCTTCCGCGCCGCGAGCGTCGTCCCCGCCTGAGCCGCCCTCCTCGCCTGCGGGTTGGGTCTTCCGTCACGACCCCGCCTCCTCCCGCAGTCCTGAGACACTGATACCCTGGGGGGTATAAGCCACGAGGAGGGAACCATGACCGAGAGCACCTCGAGCGCCGCCCTGTCTATGCCCCGGATCGGCGACCCAGCACCGCAGTTCACCGCCGAGACGACCCAGGGGCAGATCACCTTCCCGGCCGACTACGCCGGCCAATGGGTGATCCTGTTCAGCCATCCCGCCGATTTCACGCCGGTCTGCACGACCGAGTTCATGACCTTCGCGACCATGCAGAAGGAGTTCGAGGGGCTCAACACCAAGCTGGTCGGCCTGTCCGTGGACGGCCTCTACAGCCACATCGCCTGGCTGCGCACGATCAAGGACAAGATCACTTTCCGCGATATGGCCGACGTCGAGGTCACCTTCCCGCTCATCGACGACGTCTCGATGACCATCGCCACCAAGTACGGGATGATCATGCCTGGCGAGGACAGCACCAAGGCGGTCCGCGCGGTGTTCGTGATCGACCCGGCGGGCGTCGTCCGGACGATCATCTACTACCCGCTCAGCCTCGGTCGGAACTTCGACGAGCTCAAGCGGGTCGTCGTCGCCCTGCAGACCGCCGACGCCCTCGACGTCGCCACCCCAGCCGACTGGCGCCCCGGCGACCCCGTGATCGTCCCGCCCGCCGGGTCCTGCGGCACCGCCGCGGACCGGATGGCCGGCCACGAGGACGGCGTCGAGTGCGTCGACTGGTTCTTCTGCACCAAGCAGGTCTCCGAACAGGACGTCTACGCCGCGATCGCGCGGTGACCCCACTCGACGCCCTGCGCACGTGGCCGCGGCGCCGCTGGCTGGCTGCCCTCGCCGCCGCCGCAGCCACCGTGCTCATCGTCGGTGTCCCGACCGTGCTCGTGCCGAACCCGGTCTTCGGTCGCGCCGTCCCGGTCACCTGGTGGGCCTGGCCGGTCCTGCTGGCCACAGCCGCCCTCGCCGGCCTGCTGACCGCGACCTACGTCCAACCCGGCCCGCGAGAGACCGGGGGCGAGGTCGGTCGCGCCGCTGCGGACGGCGAGCGTCCGTCCCGGCTGGGTCTGGCCGGGGGTCTGCTCGGCTACTTCGCCGTGGGTTGCCCGGTCTGCAACAAGATCGTTCTGCTGGCTCTCGGGTACACCGGCGCGCTGCGCTGGTTCGCACCCGTGCAGCCGGTCCTCGCCGTGGCCGGGATCGTCCTGCTCGCCGTCGCGCTCCAGCGGCGGCTGGCCGCAGAGGCCGCCGGATCCTGCGCCGTCAGAACTTGGTAAGGCTGAACCGCTGGCTCACTCCTAGGGTTGCGGCGAGCATTCCTGCTCGACACGGCGCCCTACCGGCGGTCGTGGCATGAGGTGAGAATGGACGTGACAGCAATGGGTTTGGGACGCAGGCGGTTGCCGTCGGTCGCCGGAGCGAGCATCGTGCTCGCATTGGCCTCAGCGCTCGGTGGCGTGGGACAGGCGTCAGCCGCAGGCTGGGCGGGGGGGTCGGGCGACGACGTGGTGGTCGTCGCCAACCGCGGCTCCGGGGACATCTCAGTCGTGGCCGCCGAGACCCTCGCGGTCACCACGCATGAGCTGCCCGGCACCGCGGAACCGATGTACGTCAACCACGATGGGCGCAACGGACTCGTCCTGGTCGGCGACCGCGCGTCGAGTACGGTCGTCGCGCTCGACGACTCCAGCTTCGACGTCGTCGCCACCGTGCCGGTCGGCGACGGCATCTTCCACCAGTGGCTGGATGAGAGCCGTCACGAGCTGTGGGTCGTCGGCACCGCCGCCGCCACGGTCTCCGTCGTGGACACCGACAGCCTGACCCTGCGCGACACCTTCCCGCTCCCCGCCGATCTCGTTGCCCAGGGCGGGATCCCGCACGACGTGTTCGTCGACGGCAACCGTGCTTTCGTCAGCCTGGTCGGGCTTCCCGGCGGCGGTGCCGTCGTCCAGTACTCGACCCGCACCCGTCGCGAGACAGGACGTATCGCCACCGGTGGTGACCCCCACCTGTACGTCCGGGGCGGTCGTCTCTTCGTCGCCTCACAGGAGGCAGGCACGGTGACCAGCTTCGTGGCCGCGACGCTGCGCCCGCTCGCCTCGGCCGACGTGCCTGCTGCGCATGGCATCGTCGTCACCCGCCGGTTCCAGGTGGTCGTCACCAACATCACCGGCGGCGGTGCCGATGCTGTCTGGACCCTGGACAACCGGCTGCGCCCGGTGGGTGAGCCGGTCGACACCGCCGTTCCGGTGCCGCACAACGTCGCTGTGAACGCGGACGGCACGACGTACGTCACGCACTCCGGTCCCGCCGCCACCTCGCTCAGCGTCCTGGACGAGGACGGGTCGAGCAGCCTGGTCACGGTCGGGACCAACCCGTTCGGCCTGACCGTCGTCGACTGACGCGATTGGTGGGCACCAGCACCAGCACCCGCACGGCGGGCGTTGGGCCTGATCGCCCCTCCCGACGACACCGGCGGAATGTCTCGCGCCATAGCTGAGTTGCCGTGCGTATGACCGATGTCGCGCTCTGGTTCGACCCCGTCTGCCCGTTCTGCTGGATGACGAGCAAATGGCTCCGCCTGGTGGCCGAGCGGCGTGACCTGAGCATCGACTGGCGGTTCATCTCGCTGCGGCTGCTCAACAGTCACCTCGACTACGACAGCCATTTCCCGCCGGAGTACGCCCACCAGCACGGCGCCGGGCTGCGGATGCTGCGGGTCGCCGCCGCCGTCCGCGAGGGCGAGGGCCCACTCGCGGTGGACGCCCTGCACCTCGCCTTCGGTCGGACGATCTTCGAGCGGTCGAAGGGCGAGGTGCCACTGCGCACTCTGGGCAGCCGCGAGCTCACCACACAGATCCTTACCGACGCGAGCCTGCCGACCCACTACGTCGACGCCCTGGACGACGAGAGCCGCGACAGTGTGATCCAGGCCGAGACCGACCTGGCCCTGTCCCTGGTCGGCAAGGACGTCGGCACCCCGATCATTCAGGTGGACCCGCCGGAGGGCATGACCTTCTTCGGGCCGGTCATCTCCCGCCTGCCCGAGCCGGAGGTGGCCGTCGAGCTGTGGGACCACGTCGTCGGCCTGGCCCGCTTCCCCGGGTTCGCCGAGCTCAAGCGCTCCCTGCGTGAGCTGCCCCAGCTGCCCTCCCTCGGTGTCGAGGTCGGCGAGGTCGAGGACTGGCAGCAGGGCAGTCGCCGGCAGAAGAAGTAGGCGTCAGTACGGGTAGAACCCCCGACCGCTCTTGCGGCCCAGGTCGCCCGCGGCGACCATCCGCTGCATCATCGGCGGTGGTGCGAACTTGGGGTCCTGGGTGTCGGCGTGGATGTTGCTGATCGCCGCCAGCGTGACGTCGACGCCGGCCAGGTCGGTCGTCTGCAGCGGCCCCATCGCATGTCCGAACCCGTCCCGGCACGCGGTGTCGATGTCCTCGGCGCTGGCCACCCCGGTGTCGAGCAGCGTCACCGCCTCGACCACGAGGGCGAGCAGCATCCGGTTCGCGACGAACCCGGCGACGTCCCGGGTCACCACCACCACGGTCTTGCCCAGCCCGCGGACGAACTCGGCGGTGCGCTCCATGGTCTCGGTCGACGTCCGATAGCCCCGGACCACCTCGCACAGCTTCATCATCGGCACCGGGGAGAAGAAGTGGGTGCCGACCACGGCCTCGGGCCGCTGCGTGGCCGCCGCGATCCGGGTGATCGGGATGGCCGAGGTGTTCGTCGCGAGGACGGCGCCGTCCTTGGCCACGGTGTCCAGCTCGGCGAACACCGCCGTCTTCACCTCGGCGCTCTCGAACACCGCCTCGACCACCACGTCTGCCGCAGAGACGGCAGCCAGGTCCGTGGTCACGGTGATCCGGGCCAACGCTGCGTCCGCGTCGTGCGAGGTCAGTCTCTCCTTGGCCACGAACCGGCCGAGTGAGGTCTCGATCGCCTTCAGGCCCTTGGCGACCGCCTCGTCACTGACGTCGCGCAGGACGACGTCGTGCCCGGCCACCGCGGCCACCTGGGCGATGCCGGACCCCATCAGCCCGGCTCCGATCACGGCGACAGCTCCCGACATGACCCGTCCTCTCCTCGTCACCTGCCCCGGCGCCACCTGCTCCGGGGACCTGCCCTCAGAGATCCTGTCGCATTCGGGAGCGGGATCGGGCCCCCGGAGTGTGATCCTGGCCCTGCCGCGATACCGGCGTCCGAGTCGACCAGCGTCCTGTATCAGTCGAAGCCGAGGCCTGGGCATTGGTGAGTCACACAGCGGGACATAGGGCCGGGCCGGGCCGGGCGGGGCCGCCGGCCGCCGCGGCCAAGGACCTCGGACCTGATCCGGCGGGGCACGGAAGTGCCACTCTGAGAAAGGATCCCCTTATCAGGGAGGCGCGCCATGCGCCGGATCTCCTTCTCGTCTCTCGCGGCCATTGTGGCTCTTGCTCCCCTCGCTCCCGCGCAGGCCACGTCGACGGTTCCTCCGCTGGTCGGGACTGGCCCGCGGGTCGTCGTTCGCCGTGGGGATGAGCGACCGGCTCGACTTCCGGGTGTTCGGGCTGTCCAACCCGACGCGGGTCGTCGTCGACATCGCTCACCCGATCACCAGGCCGTTCACCATGGCTGCCACGCAGGTCTGGGCTCCCCCCGGTGGTGGCGGCGACGTCACCCTGGCCCGGATCCGCACAGGTGGGCACCCCGGATACGATCGGATCGTGCTCGACCTGCCGGGCGCGCAGCTTCGGCCCCACATCGGCACCTGGTACGCCGGCGGGATGGACCAGCTGCCGCCGACCTCGGTGATCACGCGGTTGTGGACCTTCACCGAGGCCAACCAGCCGGGCACTCCGGTCGTGCGCTACTCCGGATCGCGGACGATCAAGGTCGGGTTGCCGAACCTGCGGACCATCTCGGTGAGGTGGCCCGACCCGAGCAACCTCGACGTGATCGCCTCGACCAGGGTCCGGCACGGCTACCGGGTGTTGGTGGTCCCCGGGGGAGCGGATGAACCGGGTCGTGATCGACATCGCCCGGTGACGTCCGGGCGCCGACTGAGGGTGGGTGGCATGCGAGCCGTCGCGATCGTCGTGGGTATGGTCCTCGGACCCGTTGTCCTTGGAGCCGTTGCCGCCTGCGGGTCGTCGACCTCACCACAGACCCCGGCGAGCCCGGCCGCCACCGCACCAGCCACCACGCCGTCCACCACGCCGACCGAGTCGCCGTCGCCGTCGCCATCGCCGGTGGCGGCCCCGGTCGTCGAGGTCACCGTCGACGCGAGCGGCGCCGTGACCACGACCGGGACCCTGCCCCCCGGCGGGTACGTGTTCCGGGTCGTGTGCGCGAGGCGGACGACGCCGACGCTGCTGCGTCCGCTGCCCGGGTACACCGAACGGCTGCTCCTGCAGGACCTCGGACCCCAGACCTCCGACCAGGGCAGCGGGGCTGCGGCCACCAGGCTCGATGCGAAGACCCGCGCCCTCGGGGGCGCGGACTGCGCGCCGGGCTCGCCTGCCCGGTTTGCGACCACGCTCGAGGCCGGCACGTACTGGTTGGCCGCCCTTCCCCGCCCGATCGAGGGAGCCGATCAGCAGGAGGTCTTCACGTCGGCGGCGCTGTCGACGGTCAGCGTGTCGGGGCGCTCCACCGCGGTCACACTGCCGGAACCGGACGCCACTGCAGTGGCGAGCGACGCCCGGTCGTGGGCCCTTCCCGAGACCATCCCGGCGCGGGGCACGCTGCTGCTGCGCAACCCCGGGGCGAACAGCCACAGCCTGCGACTCGAAGACGTCCCGCCGGACCTCACGGCGCAGCAGTGGCTGGAGGGGACCAAACTCGGCCGCGGGGCTGACGGCGTGGGCTCGGCCCGGATCAGCGCGGGCACCGAGATGCTGTGGATCTACGACCTCGCCCCCGGTGAGTACGTGGTCACGGACTCCTCGATCGGCGACCACGGCTACCCGCAGCCGTACGGGGCGGGGGCGGTGCTCGTCACCCTGAGGTGACGGTCCGGTCGACGCTCCGGCGCGGTTCGCACCGGCGGCGCCAGGACGGCGGATGGGGAGCGGTTTGACCTCCGGTGCGTGCTGACCCCGGGACGCGCACTGCCCACCTGAGTTGAGCCGAACGCCGTTGTGACGCGCGGGGTCCCGGCCAGGTGCTGCGCACACCCGGGCACTCAGGGGGCGCGGCCCCAGGTCAGCTGGCGGTAGAGCCGCTCGGACTTCGGGTTGTCGCCGCGGCCGTGGATGGTGAACCCGGCCAGCCCGTCATGGGGCACGTTGAAGTACACCGAGTAGAGCACCCTGCCCGCGGCCTCGGCCGGGATCGGTTCGCCCAGGTGCCAGGCGGCGGTGTTGGCGTGGGTGTTCAGCCAGGTGTTGAACGCCCGGATCCACTCGGGGTGGTCGGTGCTGCCGCCGCTCGGCTTCAGCCCGGTCTCCGGGAAGCACAGCGGCTTGCCGTGCTGCTGGGCGAAGACCCGCCAGGCCTCTACCCCGAGCGGGTTGCCGACTCCGTCCACGTTGTCGGCCTCGGCGTCCCAGTCCTGGACGCTGAGCCGCCCCGGGTTGTCGTCATCGTCGTAGTAGTCCGGTGCCACGCAGTCGACGACGTCATCGCCTGGGTACCACTGCTCGATCGGCAGACCGGAGTGGTCGCGGAAGTTCGGCGACCACGAGATGTAGACGCTCGGCATGGCCTCGCGCAGGATCCGCGCGTACCGGGCGTGCGCGGCGCGGTAGTCCGCAACGTTGTCCGCGGTCACCCGCCAGTTCTCGTACCAGAAGCCGTTCATCTCGTGGAACGGACGCACAAACGTCGGAGCGTCGACGTCGCCGCGCAGCGCGGCCAGGTTCTTCGCCGTGGCCCGCCAGCGGGTGGCGTAGGAACCGCGGGCCGCCGCGGCGTAGTTCTCCGCGCTGCCCAGCACGGTGCCGCCGACCGCCACGTCCAACGCCCCGGTCCAGTTCTTGTACTCGGCGCGCAGCGTGGGGAGCTTGGTCTGGGCCTCGGCATCCTGGTCGGCCCAGGTGGCGGCGATGGTCACCGGCTGGCCCAGCCAGTCCTCGAAGTCGCCGTTGGCCACGCCCAGGCCGGAGGCGCCCGCGTACCAGCCGCCGACCAGCGGTCCGGACGGCGAGGGGGTCGGCGTGGGCAGCGCCTCGACGGTCGGTGAGGCCTGCGCGGCCGGCGACGGCTCGGTCGAGCCGCCGAATCCGGGCAGCAGACCCGTGCCGAGGGCCACACCACCGGCGAACAGCACCAGGCCGGCGGCCACTGCGCTGGCCACCACGGCGGTCCGGGGTCCGCGCCGCACCGGGCCAGGGGGCGGATCCGTGGGAGGCGACGGCCAGGACAACGAGGCGTCGGTCTCGCCGGGGCTCTGCGGGGACAGGTGGTGCGGTGGCAAGGTCATGAGGCATCTCCTGGCGCGGCGTTCACCGACGATCGTCCCCGCGGGCGACGAAACGCATCCCCCGGGGCCGCCAATCGTCGCGATGACCGAATGCGCCGGTGCGGCAACAGAAACGTGAGGAGCCTAGCGAAGCCCTATTCGGTGCGGGGGGCTTCACGCAGGCCACCGGGCGAACGGTGGACGTCGGGGGTCGGCGGATCGGTGGCGGTGCGGCGGCGGGCCAGAATCAGAACAGCGAGAGCTGACCCTGCGGTACGGCCGCAGCCGGTCCCCGACGGGGCGGCGTGGAACGGGTCGGTCGGGCCCTCGCCGCACCCGGAGGCCCTGAGGGCGCCGGGCCGGGGCTCGGCTGCGCGGTGAACCAACGGCTGAGCGCCCACGGCGGCGCCTCCACCCGGGGCAGGGCCGCCGGGGCCTTGTCGAAGCCGTTCGGCGTCCACGCGGGACGTGGCTCTCCGACCAGTGCCCACAGCGACCGACCGAGCCGGATGTCGCGCTCGCGCAACGTCGTCCGCAGCCGGACGCCGTCCAGCGGCAGCCGCAGCTCGGCCGACGGCGGCAGCGGCAGATCGTCGTGCATGGTCATCAGGGTGTGGGTGAGCCGAAGCTGTTCGCGGCCGGCGGGGGAGGCCAGGAACCCTGCTGCCGGCTCACCGACCGTGGCCGCCACGTCGGCCCCGGCCGCCTCGTCCCCGGAGTCGAGGGCGGCGAACACGGCGTCCAGCGAGTCGAACCGGGCCAGCAGGCGGGCGGCCGACCGGCTGCCCACACCCGGTACGCCGCGCAGGTTGTCCGACGGGTCCCCGCGCAGCACCGCGAGGTCTCGGTAGCGTGCCGGTCCCACCTGGTACAAGCGGATCAGGTCCGCAGGGGTGAGCAGGGGGGAGTCATCGATGCCGCCGTTGACCACGCGCAGCATCGACGTGGTCTCGTCGAGCAGGGCGAAGGCGTCCCGGTCACTGGTGACCAGGACGGCGCGCCAGCCCTCCCGCCGGGCCACGGCCGCGGCCGAGGCCAGCACGTCGTCCGCCTCATAGCCGTTCACCTGGACGACCGGGACGCCGGCGCCGGCGAGCAGACTCGGCGCGGCGTCCAGCTGGGCCTGCAGCTCGACGGGCTTGTCGGGTCGGTGCGCCTTGTACGCCGCGTACGACTCCCGCCGGACCGAGCGCTCGCCGCAGTCGAAGCCCACGACCAGGGCGTCGGGCTCGCACCGGGCCGCTGCGGCACCGATCGCCACCATCAGCCCGAGCAGACCCCAGATCGGCCGCTCGTACCGGTCGGTCTCCAGGCTGCCCGCCCAGGCGTGGTGGGCCCGGTGCAGCAGGCTGTTGCCGTCGACGGCGAGCAGCAAGGGCGTGGAGGGCACGTCTCAGCATGCCCTGGACGCCCCCACCGTCGCCACGCCTCACGCCGTCGTACCGGCCGGTGGGGAGTCGTAGTGCACCTGCAGCGTGCTGGAGCCGGGACCGAACCACAGGGTGCGTTGTGGGAACGGGATGACGATCCCGGCCTCGTCCAGGGCCTGCTTGACCGACATGGCCACCGCGTTGCGGACCCGCCACATGCTGGCGATGTCCGCGGCGTGCCAATAGCGCACGGCCAGGTTGATCGAGGAGTCGGCGAACTCCTCGACCCACACTTCGGGCGAGGGCTGCCGGGCGACGCCGTCCGCGGCGTCGCAGGCGGCCAGCAGCGCCTCGCGGGCCCGGGCCAGGTCGGTGTCGTAGGCCACGCCCACCGCCACAGTGGTGCGGTTGAGCGGGGTGCGGGTGTAGTTGACGATGGGCGCCTTGAGCACCTCGGCGTTGGGCAGGTAGACGGTCAACCCGTCGTGGGTGGTCAGCTCCACGGTGCGCAGGTTGACGTCGCGCACGGTGCCGCTGAAGTCGCCGCTGCCGACCTGGTCACCTGCCCGGAACGGGCGTCTGAGCTGCAACAGCAGCCCGGCGATGAAGTTCTGCAGGATGTCCTGCGCCGCGAACGCCAGCGCGATGCCGCCGACGCCGAGCGCGCCCAGCAGCGGGCCGACGCTCACCCCGGCCAGATCGAGGGCGTAGACCGCGGCCACCGTGATGATGGCGACCGACAGGAACCGGCCGAGTATCAGGCCGGCCTGCCTGTCGCTGTCTTCCCGGTCGAGGGCCTTGACCAGCAGTCGGCGGAGAATGACGGAGAGGACGATGCTGCCACTCAACACCGTGAAGGCGGCCAGCGCCTGGGTCGGGGTGACGTCGCTCATCCGGGTATCTTGCCGTCCCGGCGAGCTTCGTCACCGGGGATGGCGGCCCGTGGGCCGGCTCGGCGGCTACCGCGACCGCGCGAGCAGGACGCCGAGGTAGGCGATCCCCAGCCCGGTGAGCAGGGCCGCGGTGGACGACGCACCGCCGATCCCGGCGCTGCCGTGGCCGTAGGTGACCAGCCGGTACACCCCGAGCAGTACCAGGACCGCGCCGACGGCCAGAACGGGCACGGCGCGGCGGGTCTGCGCGCCGGCAGCGGCGACGAGCCCGGCCACCACCAGCACCACGGCCACCGCCGCCGAGACGGTGACCAGGGCCAGCGGCTCATAGTCGATCAGCGCGAACAGCGCCGAGGCGGCGGTCGCGACGGCGAGCAGGCGGACGCGGCGCACGGTCGCGTCGTCCAGCGGGAGGGAGAGCATCGAGGACGGCGCGCCGTCCGCAGATGTGGTGCCGGTCATGACGCCATCACCGCCCACTTGGCGAGTCGGGAGTCCGAGCGGCGCCAGCTCGGCCGGAGTAGACCGTCCAGTCCGTACGCACGGCCGGCGGCCACGGCGAGCAGGACGACGTGCGCGGCCAGCATCAGGTAGTAGGCCCAGTGCCACTCGTTCGGCGCGTTGAGCACCGAGAAGGTGATCGCCAGGGTCTGGGCGATCCCGACCAGGGCGAACAGTCTGGTGAACAACCCGGCGAGCAGGAAGACGCCCAGAGCGAACTCGCTGAGCAGGGTGAGGTAGCCGAAGGGGACGAAGTTGGGCAGCACCAGGTTCTCGACCAGCCACGAGTACGGGGCGAACACCGGGTGCACCACCGCCTCGTTCACCCAGCCGTACAGGCCGCCCTGGTCGTCCTGGCCGAAGTCCGGCGGGACCTTCCAGTTCAGGTTCTGGATCCACATCAGGGCCACGCTGACCCGCACCGCGGCGACCAGGATGCGCGAGAACCGGCTCACGTCCAGGGGCTCCGGCGGGTCGGTGGTGAGTGTGGGTGGGTGGGAGGCTGCCAGGTCAGGCATCGCTCCTCCTCTCGGACGGTGGTCACGACGGTAGGACATGTGCCCCGATGAACTGATGACGCGCGCCTTACCTTCCGGGCCCGACGGAACGTCACTGTCCCGTAAGGACGTCAGGCGTCGAGCCCCGTGGCGGCTTCGCCTACGGTGGCGCCATGAGTTCGGGTCAGGACGACGAGGGGCCGCTCGTGATCGACGGGGGTGACCGGGCCTGCGGCGAGCTGCTGCTGCAGCTGGCCGGACAGCTGCGGGGGATGAGGGCCGGGACCGTGGTCCGGTTGGTGGCCACCGACCCGGCCGCGCCGGTTGACGTCCCGGCCTGGTGCCATCTCACCGGGCACCGCTACCTGGTCGCCGGCCGGCAGCCGGACGGACGCCCGCACTACGACGTGGTGCTGTCCGGGCAGGCCCGCAGCACCGACCCCCATCGGCCGTGGCGGCTGGTGACCGCAGACCCGGACCACACGGCTGTGCGACCGAACGAGAGCTGAACCGACGGGTTTCACCCTGACCACCGCTGGACAACCACCTGCGACAGCCCCCTACGAGCCGAAAGGACCACCCGATGACCACCAGCAACGGGCTTGTGATCTCGCTGACCCACGCCGAGGACGACGTCGACCGCGCCAGTGTGGCGATGGTGGTCGCCGGCGCCGCGGTCGCCTCGGAGCAGAGGACAACCGTGTTCCTGTCCTCGGACGGGGTGTGGCTGGCCAAGAAAGGGGTCGCCGAGACCCTGCACGAGGGGGGTTTCGCCCCGCTCGGCGACCTGGTCGCCGACTTCGTGGAGGAGGGCGGGGAGTTCCTGGTGTGCAGCCCGTGCGTGAAGAAGCGGGGAATCACCCAGGACGACCTGATCACCGGGGCGACCATCGTCGGTGGAGCGAGCCTGGTCGCGTTGCTGGTCGGCGGCGCGGCGTCCCTGTCCTTCTGACCCTTCTCCGGCCGGTCAGGCGGCCCGACGCAGCAGCAGCGCGGTGAACTGCTGAGTGCTGCCCCACGGGGTGACGTGGTCCTCGCCGCTGGTGGCGACCAGCTCGTAGCCGGGGAACTGCGCAGCCAGCTCGGCGTGGGTGTACCGCACGATCGGCAGCCCGCTGCAGGTGGTCGGTCCGTCGGGCCCGAAGGTGGCCACCACGGCCAATCCGTCCGGGGCGATGTTCCGCTCCAGCGAGGCGAGGTAGTCCTCCCGTTCGTCGGGCTCGGTGAGGAAGTGGTAGACCGCCCGGTCGTGCCACAGCGCGTAGCGCCGGCCCATGTCCAGGTCGAGCACGTCGGCGACCTGCAGCACGATGCCCGCCCCCGCGGGGCCGACCCGGTTGCGGATGGTGGTCAGCGCGGTCATCGACAGGTCGACCGCGGTGAGGTCTGTGTAGCCACGCTCGAGCAGGTGGTCGACCAGGGTGGACCACCCGGCACCGACGTCGATCACCGGGGCGTCCCGCGGGATCTGCGCGGCATCGACCAGGTCCAGGGACAGCTCGGGCACCGACTGCCACCAGGAGACGCCGTCGACGTCCTTGCCGTCGTGGACGCCCTCCCAGAAGTCCCTGCGGGCCGTTGCGTCCTCCGGACGCCACAGCGGCTCGGCCGGACCGGTGCTGCTGCCGGTGCCGGTGCCGGCACCGGGACCAGGGCCGGTCGGAGGGTCCGCCATACCGGTGACGGTAGTACAGCCGCCCGGGACGGCGGCGGCACACGTCATCGAATCGTCAGATCTCCCCGGGTGTTTCCGGCCGTCGGCCTTCCTAGAGTAAGGGGCATGAACGGGCCTGCGGACGTCGATACCCCCCTCGGCCGGGTCGCGGCGTTGGTCGACGGTGGCGACATGGACTGCGGCAGCGGCCTGCTGCTGCTGATCACCAGGGCCATGCGTCGCCTCCGGGCCGGTCAGGAGCTGGGAATCCGCAGCGCCGAGCCCTCGGTGCTGATCGACCTGCCGGTCTGGGCCGACCTGGTCGGGCACGACGTGATCCACCAGGTCGCCGAGACACCGGGCGGTCCCTGGTGGTTTGCCGTGCGCAAGGGCGGGGTGTCGCTCGCGGTGGTCGACCCGCCGATGACCCCAGTGACCGAACCGGTGTTCAGCCGCGGCGAGAGAACGCCGGTGGGGCAACGGATCTGGGTCTACACCAACTTCGACTGCAACCTCGCTTGTGCGTACTGCTGCGCCCAGTCCTCCCCGAGGGCGCCGGCCCGACGTTTCGAGGTGGCCACCGCGCGGCAGGCCTTCGAGGAGTTCGCCGGTCTGGGCGGGCGGGAGGTCTACTTCACCGGTGGCGAGCCGTTCATGCACCCCGAGCTCGATGCGCTGGTGGCCGCCGCCGCCGGCTACGAACGCACCATCCTGACCAACGCCATGGTCTTCGGCCGGGGCCGGCGACGGCAGATCCTGGAGGAGATGGACCGCTCGGTGGTGCTGCAGATCAGCCTGGACTCGGCCACCGCGGACCTGCACGACGCCCAGCGCGGCAGCGGCTCCTGGTCGAAGGCACTGACCGGGATCGGGCTCGCCGCCGACCTCGGGTTCCGGGTTCGGGTCGCCGCCACCCTCTACACCGAGGACCCGCAGGGGGTCACCGCCCTGCACGATCGGTTGGACGACGAGGGCGTCAAGCCCGAGGACCGGCTGATCCGACCGGTCGCCGAGGAGGGCTTCGCCGAGACCGGGGTGCACGTGTCCATCGACACCGTGGAGCCCGAGCCGACCCTCACCGCGGATGGAGCCTGGTGGCACCCGGTGGCCGTCACCAACCCCAACCTGCGGATCGCCGACGCACCACTGCCCCTGGCCGAGGTGTTCGGCGTGGTCCAGGACACCCTCGCCGTGCAGGACGCCGCGACCCGGACCGGCCGCGAGGTGTTCCGCTGCGCCTGAGCCGGCATCGCCGTCCGGCCCGACTCGACCAATCGTCCCGCACCCGCCTGCCCCGAGACCGCGTGCCTGCCGGGAGCCTCAGCGCGGCACGTCGACGGTGACGGTGGCTCCGCCGTAGCCGTAGCGCTGGTCGCGGCCCTCGACGGTGACCCGGTCCACGCCCTCCGGGATGCTCACCCCCGGCTGGGTGCGGGTGAAGGGCTGTTCGCCGGCATGGTCGTGGGCCAGGGTGTGCTCCCCAAGCACCGTGCCGTCGGGGGCCAGCACCCGCCAACCGTCGGCGTACCGTTGCGGGGTGTCGTAGGGCGATGAGACGCTCACCGCGACGTCGAAGGAGTCCGCTGCCGTGGACCTGAGCTCCACGGCCAGGACGTCGGGGAAACGCTGCTCGTCGGCGGTGCCCGCCGGGTCGGTCGCCGCCGGTGTGCCCGCTGTCGTCTGGTCCGCCCGGGCCCCGGCGGCCGGGGCGCCGTCGGCGCAGCCGGTCAGGACGGACCCGGCCAGGACGGACCCGGCCAGGACGCAGGCCAGGCGTCGGATGCTGGGCATGCCCCCACCCTGGGCCACCTCTGGGGGCGGCGACAACTGGGGGCGGTCGGCTGCGGATCTGCCGAACCCTGTATCTGGGACGTCGCCGGCCCCTCCTGTCCATGACGGCTGTGCCCAGCCGGTCCCCCGCGGCACCGGATGCGGGGCGAGGACGACAGATCAGGAACAGACCATGGCCAGACGCGCTCTCCTTGTCGGGATCAACCGCTACGCCGCGCCGGGTTCGGACCTGCGCGGCTGCGTCAACGACGTCGCCGACGTCGCCAGCCTGCTCACCGAGCTGTTCGGGTTCACCGACGCCGACATCACCACGCTGATCGACGACCAGGCCACCCAGGAGGCGATGAAGGAGGCCATCACCGCTCTGGTGCTCTCCGGGGAGCCGGGCGACGTGCTCCTCCTGCACTACTCCGGGCACGGCTCACACGTCAGCGACCTCAGCGGTGACGAGCCGGACCGGCGCGACGAGGTGCTCTGCCCGCACGACCTGTCCTGGAGTGACCCGTTCCTCGACGACTGGCTGCGGGAGACCTTCGACCGCCTGGTCGACGGGGTCAACCTGACCGTGGTGATGGACTGCTGCCACTCCGGGTCCAACACCCGCCGCGTCTACCCCCCGGACGCCGATGTCCCGCGCTACCTGCCGAACCCGAACCTGGTGCTCGACGGCCGGGACCAGGACCGGGTGACCGGGAACGGTGAGGTCGCTGGAGGAGGACCGGCACCCGGCCGGCGCGGCCGAGGCCGTTCCGGCGACGTCCACGTGGTCGACCTGGCCGAGGCCCTGATCACGGGGTGCCGGGACACGCAGACCTCGGCGGACGCCTACATCGACAACGACTACTACGGCGCGCTGACCTACCACCTGGTCCGCGCCGTCCGGGAGCTGGGCCCGCAGGCCAGCTACCGGCAGGTGCACGCACGAACCCTGGCCCTGTTGCGCGGCCACTACGACCAGGTGCCTCAGCTGGAGGGCCGCGCCGAACGGCTCGACCGGCCGTTCCTGGCGCCGCTGGACGAGCCGGGCCAGGACGCGCCCGAGCCCGCCGGCCCGGTGTCCGTGACCACGCGCTGACGCGCCCCAGGCGCCCGCCATGTGCCCGGACCAACCGCCACCGGCAGCTCCGTCGCCCAGGCCCGGACCGGTCCGCCCGGCGACCCGGGTCCGGGTCGCCCACGGCGACGTCCGGTTCGCCGCCGGACCGGTTCTGGTCGGCCACTACACCGGTGACTCGATCCTGTCCGCCGAGTCGGCGGTGGACGACGCGCTGGACGGACGGCTGACCGCCTGCTCCCGGCTGGGTCTGTACCCGGGCCCGCTGGAGACCGGCCAGGTCTTCCTCGACCCGCCGGGCGGCGTCGGGCCGCCGGGAGCGGTCGTGGTCGGCCTCGGTCAGGTCGGTGAGCTCACCCCCGCCGACCTGACCCGGGCGATCACCCACGGCGTGCTCAGCCTGGCCCTGGCGCATCGGCCCGACCTGCCCGACGATCGACCCCCCCAGGGCCCGGACGGCCTGGTCCGACTGACCGTCTCGACCCTGCTCATCGGAACCGGCGCCGGTGGACTGCCGGTGAGCGAGAGCGTGCCGGCGCTGCTCGGCGGTGTCCGCCGGGCCGTCGAGCGGCTGGCCACCGCCGACCACCCCGTCCACATCGACCAGCTCGAGATCGTCGAGATCTGGCAGGACCGGGCGCTGCTCGCCGTCCGCGCCCTGCAGGAACGCCTGACCGGTGCCGATGCGGCCAGGGCGTTCCAGGCCCAACACCGGGTGCGGGTGCTCGGCGGCGGTCGGCGCCGTCCGGTGTTCAGCGAGCCCCCCGGGTGGTGGCAGCGGGTGCGGGTGTCCACCGCGGACGACGGCTCGCTGGTTGTGGAGTCGGCCTCCCGGCTGGCCGGCACGGCGGTGCGGACCGTGGCCTCACAGCGGCTGCTCGTCGACCGTCTGGTGGCCGACCTGGTGGGCTCGCCCGCTCCAGACGCCGCCTCGGCCCGGGCCCTGTACGAGTTGCTGGTGCCGTTGGAGCTCAAGGAGCAGGTACCGAGGGTGGAGGACGTGGTTCTGGTCCTCGACTCGGCCGCCGCGCAGTACCCCTGGGAGCTCTTCCAGGGTGCCTGGCGGGACGAGGAGGGCCGTCCGCTCGGCATCGAACGGGGGTTGGTCCGCCAGCTGGCGACCGGCGCCCTGCGCAGTGGGGTGCGGGCCGCCGGCGGCTGCGAGGCACTCGTGGTGGGCGACACCGACAGCGGTCTGACACCGCTGCCGGGGGCCCGCCAGGAGGCACAGCAGGTGTCCAAGGCGTTGCAGGACAACGGGTTCAGCTGTACGACCCTGGTAGCTGCAGGTGGTGCCGAGGTCGTCCAGCAGCTGTTCGCCAGGTCCTATCGAGTGCTGCACGTGGCGGCGCACGGCGTCCGTGGCCTGCCGGTGGGGGCTCTGCCAGCGGGCCCGGCGGTGCCCGACCGGGCGCCGCAGCCACGGGTCACCGGCGTGGTGCTCGGCGACGGCATGTACCTGACCGCGGCCGAGGTGGCGCAGATGAGCCAGGTGCCCGAGCTGGTGTTCATCAACTGCTGCCACCTCGGCGCCCTGCACGACGAGGTCGTGGCTGCCGAGCAGGACACCGGCCGGCCGGCCTCGCCGGAGTCGGCTGGTCCCCGTGCTCGTCCCCGGGACGACTACCACCGGATGGCCGCCACGTTGGCCGGTGAGCTGATCGAGGCAGGGGTGCGCGCCGCCGTCCTGTGCGGCTGGGCGGTGGACGACGCGGCCGCCGCCACCTTTGCGACCACCCTGTACACCGGCTTGCTCGGCGGGCTGCCGTTCGGGCAGGCGGTCACCGCCGCCCGCGCGGCCACCTGGGAGGACCATCCGCAGGTGAACACCTGGGGCGCCTACCAGTGTTACGGCGATCCCGACTTCACCCTGCGCCCGGGCACCGCCCGGGTCCCGGCACGCCCGTCCCGGCCCCGAGCCGCCGGTCGGCAGGAGGCGTTGGCGGCTGTGGACGACGTCGTCCAGGTGGGTCTGGCGCTCGGTGGCCGTGCGGGTGAGGGCGGTGCCCCGGCCGGGCTGGCCGACCTGGCCGAGTGCCGGGACTGGCTGGCGGACGGCGGATGGCTGGACGACCCCTGGGTGCAGGCCAGGCTGGCCCTGGCCCACGCCGACGCCGACGACCCCGAGGCCTCCGTGGAGTGGTTCACCCGCGCCGCGACGGACGGCGCCGCAGCGCTGACCCTGGCCGACCTGGACGTGTGGGCAGACCAGCGGATGCTGCTCGCCGTCCGGTGGGCCCGAAGCGGTCGGCTGACCGCGCCGGCCGCGACCTCCCTGCTGGAGGAGGAGATCGCCCGGCTGTTGCAGCTGGTGCAGGCTGCGCCGTCCGAGCAGGCCGGCGTGCTTGCCGCCGACCGTCCGGGCGTCTCCTCGGCGACGGACGTCGAGCACCTGAGCCGCGCCCCCAGAGCCACCCTTGACCGGCTGTGGCTGCTCGGCCTGGCCCACCAGCGCCGCGCCCTGCTCAGCGAGCAGGACCGCGCCCCAGCGCTCCGTGGGGCGGCCGCCTGCTTCCGGGCCGCACTCCGGGTCCCGACCCGCCCGCCGGACCGGCCCCGGGCCGGGGCCGTGGCGCACCTGGCCCGCGCCGAGTTCGTGCTGGACCGCTGCGTCGAGGGCGCCGACCCGCCCCTGACCGGGACCGACCCAACGGTCGACGACCTGCTGCTGCACCGAACCCTCGACGAGGCGGGGCGGCTGGCGGCCGGGGCCCCCACCTTCTGGCGACGCGCGGTCTGCGCGGACCTGCGGCTGCTGCTCCTGCTCCGCCGCTCCGACCCCGATGCGACAGCCGGCCCTGATGCGACAGCCGGCCCTGATGCGACAGCCGACCCCGATGCGACAGCCGACCCCGATGCGACAGCCGACCCCGATGCGACAGCCGACCCCGATGAGGAGGAGCCCCTGCTGGCCCATGAGTACCGCCGGCTGGTGCGCGCGGGCTCGCCGCGCGACGTCGCACGACTGCTCGAAGGACTGGACCTGCTGACCGCCGCCGGAGTGAGACCGGTCATCCGCCTGCTGACCGCCGTCAGACCAATATGAGGGTTTCTTAGCCCTCGCCCCTTACGTTCCCTTAGCGCACTGTCGACTAGCGTGAAGCGGTGCCCGAACCGCAGCCATTGCCGACTCGGCGCTCGCTGCGTCAGCCGGCGAGTGGTCACGGCGCACCACCGTCACGCCGACAGGTCCGTGAGCTGCGCCGCCGCCGGCAGGGCCGCCGTCGTTGGCTGTCGGTGTCGGGGGCGGCCGCGGCCGTCGTGGCCGTGGCGCTGGCCGCGGGTCCGGTACTGGGCACGCCGATCCTCGGCGACCGTTCGGCCCTGGTCAGTGAGCTGTCCGCGCTCGGCCTGCCGTTCGAGGGCGGCACCTCACACCGCGGCATCCTGCCCACCGAGTCGGTCCGCCCCAGCCTGACCACGCTGGACGCCGCGCCGTCCCCGTCGACCGGCTCACCCTCCCCTGTCGCGTCGCCGACCCCCAGCCCCTCGATCGTCCGGCGGACCCCGTCGCCGACCCCGTCCCGGTCGGCCGCGGCACCGGCGCCGGCCGGCGTCCGGGCCGGCGCCGAGACCCTGACCGACCTCGCCTACGCCAGCGCCTCCGGGACACAGCGGCTCGACCTCTACCTGCCCGAGCGCACCGGCAAGGCCGTCCCGCTGGTGGTGCTGATCCACGGCGGCGGCTTCTCCGACGGCCACAAGGGCGACCTAGGTGGTCAGGCGGAGGCGTTGCGCGGCAAGGGATATGCCGTCGCAGCGGTCGACTACCGGCTGTCCGGCGAGGCCCGGTTCCCGGCCGGCGTCCAGGACGTCAAGGCGGCCGTGCGATGGCTGCGCGCCCACGCCGGCCAGCACGGCCTGCATCCACGCCGGTTCGCGGCCTGGGGCCACTCGGCCGGTGGCTACCTGGCGACGATGCTCGGGGTCACCAGCGGCCGGGCCACGGCCTTCGACGACCCCGCCCTCGGCAACCCCCGGGTGAGCAGCGCCGTCCAGGCGGTGATCACCCTGTCCGGGCCCACCGACCTGCTGGGTATGGACGCCGACACGGCTGACCCAGGCGGCTGCTCCGCAGGCGCGCAGACGCACGACGACCCCTCCTCGCCGGAGTCCCGCTGGCTCGGTGCGCCGATCCAGACCGTGCCCGAGCTCGGCCGGTCGGCCAACCTGCTCCGGTTCCTGGCCAAGCCCGCCGCCCTGCCGCCGTTCGTCGTGGTCCATGGCTCCGCAGACTGCCTGGTCCCGCACGGGCAGTCCGATCGGCTGGTCGCGGCGCTCACCAAACGTGGCGCCAAGGTCAAGTACACCCTGCTGGACGGCATGGGGCACGACCTGCCCGGGGGCACCGGTGGGCTGTACGAGCCGGCTCTGGCCAAGCTCGACGCGTTGTTCGGCCGGGTCTGACCGGCCCGGCCGGTCGGCGGGCCTCAACCGGCGAGGAAGTCGGCGACCAGCCGGTTGAACTCCTCGGCGTGTTCGATGTGGGTCCAGTGCCCGCACCGGCCGAACACGTGCAGCCGGGCGTTCGGGATCACCTCGAGCAGCCGCAGAGCGTTGGACATCGGGATCACCCGGTCCTCGCGGCCGTGCACCACCAGGGTCGGCTGTCGCAGAGCGGCGAGCTCCTCCTCCGCGGTGACCATCTCGTCGACCCAGCGCTGGCGCGGCGCCGGGAACAGCGCCGCGTACGACTCGGCGGCCCCCGGCTCGATGCTCGCCCGGTAGCGCAGGTCGGCGAGCTCGTCGGTGACCAGCCCACGCGAGTGTGCGAACAGGTCGAGCAACCGGCGCATCGCCGCCCGCGACGGCTCGTAGCCCCAGACCGCCTCCAGCCCCGGCGTGATCGGGAACGGCACCCCGACGCTGCCCATCAGCACCAGCCGGTCCACCCGGTCCGGGTACCGGCTGGCCAGCCGCAGCGCGACGGCACCGCCGAAGCTGGTCCCCACCACCGAGGCCCGCTCGACGTCCAGAGCGTCCAGCACGCCGAGCAGGTGCGCCGTCCACCGGTCGGTGTCGCAGACCATCGGCGGCACCGGATGCTCGGTGGACCCGAAGCCGGGCAGGTCCGGGGCGATCACCCATAGCCGGCCGGCCAGCGCCGGGATGGTCAGCCGCCAGGTGGCGTAGGCGCTCACCCCCGGGCCGGAGCCGTGCACCAGGACCACCGGGGCGCCCCGCCCGGCCAGCAGCACGTTGGTGCGCAGACCGTCGACACAAACCGACTGGCCCACCTCGGGTCGTCCGGGTGGTTCGGTCGGTCGGGCACCGGGACGGTGGCCGAGCTCGAGGCCGAGGTCGTCGTCGGCGTGCAGGGACGGGGTCATGGTCGCCTCCCGATCGCGGGCTCCTCGCAGCCGAATGCTACGTTTCCGCAGGTCTGCACCACCGGTGCCCTTCGTCCGTCCCTGTCCGGCTCGCCGTGAGGAGTCCACCGATGTCCGTCACCGATGACTATCTGGCCAACAACGCGCGCTACGCCGAGGGCTTCTCCGGCCCGCTGCCACTGCCCCCGGCCAAGCAGGTCGCGGTGGTGGCCTGCATGGACGCCCGGCTCAACGTCTACGCGATCCTCGGCCTGGCCGACGGCGAGGCGCACGTGATCCGCAACGCCGGCGGTGTGGTCACCGAGGATGAGATCCGCTCCCTCGCGATCAGTCAGCGGCTGCTCGGTACCCGCGAGATCATCCTGATCCACCACACCGACTGCGGAATGCTCACCTTCACCGACGACGATTTCCGGCGCTCGATCGCCGAGGAGGTCGGCATCAAGCCGCCCTGGGCCGCGGAGGCGTTCACCGACCTCGACGAGGACGTGCGCCAGTCGATGGCCCGGATCCGGAGCAGCCCGTTCGTCCCGCACATCGACGCGGTCCGGGGCTTCGTCTTCGATGTGGCGACCGGGCTGCTGCGCGAGGTCGACGCGGCCTGAGAATCACCGGGAGGACATGACGATCTCGGTCACCTCGACATCGGTCAGCGGCACCGGGTGGCCCTTCATGCTGCTGGCCTGCTGGGCCGCCGTCACCAGGTCGGCCACCTCCACGGCGTCCAGTCCGTAGTGGTCCAGCCCGGGCACCGACAGGGTGCGGGCCAGGTCGTCGAGCCAGGCGATCGCGGCCTCGGCGATGGCCGAGGACGACCCGGTGAGCAGCCGGGCCACCTCGGCGAACCGGTCCAGGGCGGGATGGCCGGGGGCCCGGTCGCGCAGCACGCGCAGGGTGACCCGAAGGGTGGGGGTCAGCGCCGCCGCGCACACCCCCCCGTGCGGGGCCGACAACCGGGCCCCGGCCGCCGCCGCCAGGGCGTGCACCGCACCCAGGCCGGAGTTGGCCAGGCACAGCCCGGACAGCAGGCTGGCCAGAGCCAGGTCCTCGCGGACCTGCGGGTCGGTCATCCCGTCCAGTCCGGCGCTGCGCAGCGACCGGGCGGAGCGGGCGATGCCCTCCCGGGCCAGGGCGTCGGTGATCGGGTTGGCCCGCACGGACAGCAGCGGCTCGATGAGCTGGGTCAGGGCGTCCATCCCACCGGCGACGACGGCCGGGACGGGCAGCCCGGTCAGCAGGTCGGGGTCGACCACCGCCAGGCGGGGCAGGAGGTGCGGGCTGCGCAGGCTCGCCTTGACATCGGCCGCGGCCAGCACCGCGTTGCGGGTGACCTCGGACCCGGTGCCCGCGGTGGTCGGCACCGCCACGCAGGGCAAGCCCGGGCCGGGAACCGGTCGTCCGGCGCCGACCACCTCCAGGTGGTCCAGTGGATCGGTGCCGCTGGCCGCCAGCACGGCAACGGCTTTGGCGACGTCCAGAGCACTGCCACCGCCGTAGCCCAGGACGACGTCCGCGCCGTCCGCGCGGGCCCCGGCGACTGCGGCGCGGACGCCGTCCACGGTCGGCTCGCCGGTGACGGCGACCACGCCGGAGTCCACGCCACGATCACGCAGCCCCGCGCGCACGGCGTCCGCCCGGGCGGGTGTCGAGCCGGTCACCACCAGCACCCGCCGACCGCCCAGGGCGGTCACCGCGTCCGGGATCTCGTCCACCCGTCCCGCCCCGAACCGGATGTCGGCGGCGGTGGCCAGGTCGAACCGGGTGGACATCACCAGCTCGCGTCGTCCGGGGAGACGTTGACCCAGCGGGTCGAGGACCGGGGCCGAGCCATCATCGCGGCCACGGTGTCCCGCCAGGTGAGGTAGTGCGAGGTCTGCTTGTGCTCGGCCGCGGCCCGCTCGTCGCGGTAGACCTCGACCAGGACGACGTGGGCGTCGTCCTCGCGGTTGCGCAACACGTCGAACCGGACGACGCCGGGTTCGGCCCGGCTGGCCGACGCGTTGGTCTCGGTGGCGGTCAGGAACGCCTCGACCTGGTCGGGCAGCACGGCCACGTCGACATGGACGATCAGCAGGCTGGTCGGCATACCTCGACGATAGCCACCGCGAATCGGTCACCGGCAGGGGCTGCCGCCCGGGGACCCGGATCACGGCCGACGGCCGGTCAGCGTCGCCGGGTGCGCGCTGTCCAGCAGGGTCGGTGCCAGTGCCGCCGGTCCTCGACCCCGCCGAAGGCCCCGATCGGGGCCTGCGCCGGCCAGGCCACCAGATGCGCAGTGCCGGCCCGGATCACCTGGTCACAGCCCGGGCATCGATAATCCCTGCCGCTGCCGGCCCCGGCGACGGGCCGCACCAGCCACTCGCCGTCCGGGTGCTGCTCCCGGCGGGTCCCACCGTGCAGCACCTGGTCGGCGTTCAGCGGGGTCTGAGCCGCCCCGGCAGCCGACCGGCGCCGTCCGCCGCGTCGGGGTCGGTTGCTGCGGGGCACTGAGCCAGCGTGCCAGAGCGAGGCATCCGACTCATCCCCGGGCCGCGAGGGTGGCGACCACCACCGCTAGCGAGACGGACCGGGTGCGGCGGCTTGCCGACGGGTGCCCGCCGGTGCCGCCGCCCCGGTCCGGGACGGCTCGAAGGGGTTCGGTCAGCCGGTGACGCTGCGCTTGTTCATCGACCGGTAGACCAGCAGTGCGATGACCGCGCCGATGATCGAGCCGATGATTCCTGCGGGACGCAGGGAGAACTCCCCGCTCAGCAGGCTACCGAGGAAGCCGCCGACGAACGAGCCGACGATGCCGAGCCCGATCGTCATCGGGATGCTCATCGGGTCGGGCCCGGGTACCAGGAAGCGTGCCAGGAAGCCGGCGATGGCGCCGACCACGAGCAGCGTGATGATCAGGGAAAACACGGGTCTGCCTCCTTCCGGAGCTCCGGCGCTGGCCGCAGTGGCCAAGTGGAACGCGTGGGACCCCGGCCCTCATCTTGGACAAAGATCGCCTGCCCCGCATTCTGGGGCCGGCGGCGGTTCAGCGCTGGTCGCGGGGCACGAAGTGCTGGTCGACCTCGCCGACGTAGATCTGTCGGGGCCGGTAGATCCGCGACTTGGGGTCGTCGTGGATCTCCTTCCAGTTGGCGATCCAGCCCGGCATCCGGCCAATGGCGAACATGACAGTGAACATGTTCAGCGGGATGCCGATCGCCCGCAGGAT
Source organism: uncultured Actinomycetota bacterium (assembly GCA_963724535.1). Lineage (GTDB taxonomy): Bacteria > Actinomycetota > Actinomycetes > Actinomycetales > Kineosporiaceae > JADJPO01. The sequence goes on along the minus strand of CAVRVD010000019.1, from coordinate 135,780 downwards.
CATCCCCGAGTAGAAGTCCACGTTGGGGTACAGCTTGCGCTCGATGAAGTAGTCGTCGTTGAGCGCGGCGTCGGCCAGCTCGGAGGCGATGTCCAGCAGCGGGTCACCGCCGGCCTGCGCCAGGACCTTCTCGGCGGCCTCGCGCAGGATCCTCGAGCGCGGGTCGAAGTTCTTGTAGACCCGGTGTCCGAAGCCCATCAGCTTGACCCGGTCCTTGGGGTCCTTCACCTTGCGCACATACTCGGTGACCGGGATGCCGCTGTCCTTGATCTCCTGCAGCATCTCGATCACGGCCACGTTGGCCCCGCCGTGCAGAGGACCCCACAACGCGCACACCCCGGCGGCGCAGCTGGCGTACATGCTCGCCTGGCTGGAGGCGACCATCCGCACCGTGGAGGTCGAGCAGTTCTGCTCGTGGTCGGCATGCAGCAGCAGGAAGAGGTTCAGCGCCCGGGACACCTCGGGACTGGGCGTGTACTCCTGGTAGGGCTGGGAGAACATCATGTGCAGGAAGTTGTCCACGTACTTCAGGTCGTAGCGCGGGTGCATGATCGCCTGGTCGACGGAGGACTTGTAGCTCGCCGCGGCGATCGTGCGCACCTTCGACAGCAGCCGGGCGGCGATCATCTCGAGGTGCTCGTCGTCGACGATGACCTCCTGGGGCTCGTGCACGCTGAGCGAGTTGATCATCGCCGACAGGATCGCCATCGGATGGGCGTTCGGCGGAAAGGCGTCGAAGTGCTTGCGCATGCTCACCGGCAGCGCGCTGTTCCGGGCAAGCAGATCGCTGAACCGGTCGCGGTCGGCCGGGGACTGCAGCTTGCCGAAGATCACCAGCCAGGCCGTCTCGACGAAGGAGCTCTGCTCGGCCAGCTCCTCGATCGGGATGCCGCGGTAGCGCAGGATGCCCTGGTCGCCGTCGATGTAGGTGACCGCGGACCTGCACGAGCCGGTGTTGCCGTACCCGTCGTCCAGGGTGATGTACCCGGTCGTGGCCCGAAGGGAGCTGATGTCGATCGCCAACTCGTGTTCGGTGCCCTCGACGATGGGGAACTCGTGGGACTCCCCGTCCAGCTCGATCCGGGCGGTGCGGCTCATCGCGTTCTCCTCCGTGTCGGGTCGGCACCCGGCCGGCCTCGGTCGTCTGAACCCGCTCGCCGCCGGTCGCCAGGGCCCCGTGCACCCGCGGGGGCGGCGAGTAGGGACGACGACAACCTATGCGATGGCCCGTCGAGGTCCCACGCAGGTCACGTGCGGGTCGGCGAGTGGTCTGCTCAGGTAGACGAGTGCCCGTCGGAGCGCCCCGCAGAGCGGCGGCCCGGGCCGGTGTGGCGACCCTCGCGCAGGTCGGTCACCCGCGACCGGATGGGCAGGTCCACCCGGGGCTGGGCGGCGGTGGGCATCGGCACCGACGGGCCACCGGCCGCGGCGCTGACCTGGGTGGCCTTGATCTGCTTCAGACCCGAGGTGATCATCCCGAGAACGACGACCCAGGCCAGGATGCCGAGCAGGGCGTACTTGAGCAGGAACGGCAGCTGCATATCGAGGTCCCACACGATGTGCAGCCCGGTCACCATGGCCAGGATCCGCAGCACCCGCAGGTCGACCAGCATGCTCGGGCGCAGCATCCGGTCCCGTTTCACCCGCCACAGCGCGCCGCCGACCAGCGCCGTCCAGACCACATGGCCGAACGGTGCCAGGGCGCCACGCAGGAAGATCACGTTGATCGAGGAGTCGACGTCGATCCGGCCACTGGACAGCAGGCTGTTCAACGCGTACCCGGCCGACTCGAACGCAGCGAACCCGGCGCCCACGGCGGCGCCGAAGAGCATGCCGTTGAGCATCCACGGGTAGCGCCGTCCGGGTAGTCGCCAGGTGATCAGGAACACCGCGAGCAGCTTGCCGACCTCCTCCAGGACCCCCACCGTGATCGGCATCGAGATCGGCTGGCGGGAGGCGCCGAACTGCACCAGGACCAACGTGATCGCCAACGACAGGACGCCGCCGATCAGGAACGCGTGCGTCACGGTGTAGAGCGAGACGTTGCGCGGGGTGTTGGCCTCGAAGAAGAACACCAGGACGGCGATCGGGACGACGAAACTGCCCACCACGATCATCCCGGGCAGCAGGTTGACGTTGTCGAACACCTTGACCATCGCCACGAACGCCAGGAACAGCAGCGAGGCAGAGGTGTAGAAGCGGACGAACATCCACGGTTTGAACCAGTCTGACTCGACCTTGTCCAGCGGCGGCACGAAGCCGGGGATGCCGGTGGCGAAGTTCTGCTCGATCTCGTCGCGGCTGTGTCGCTGAACGGCCAGCGAGAACAGCTCCGACAGCGAGAAGCCGCGGATCCGCTCCACCCCGGCGAAGTCGGACAGCCGGTCGGTGAAGGCGGCCAGAGCGCCGCGGGTGACCAGCGGAGGATTCACGGTGTCGGTGTACGGGGCGGTGTAGGGGGCCTGGCCTGGGTAGGCGTCGTCCACCGGGTCCGGCTCGGGCCGCCCAGATCCCGCTGGACTGGCTGCTGGACTGTCTGCTGCTGGACTGGCTCCCTGGGCCCCCTGGACTCCCTGGGCCGACGGGCTGCTCGCCGCAGCCGAGCCGGCCCCCGGTGTCGAGGCGTCGGCGGCGAGGACCGGCCAGGCCTCGGTGAGGCTGAGCCAGGTGGTGCCGCCGTCCAGCCAGAACAGGGCAGTGCCGGGCAGCCGGCGCTCGCTCAACCACTGGCGCACGTGCGCCGCCGGGAAGGGACCGGTCGTCGTCCCGTCGATGTGCACGAACCAGTCGGCCATTGATTCCCCGTTACCTGCGGGCCAGGACGGCCCGTTCAGCCCCCGAACCTAGTCGCCCGGCCCCGGTGACGTCATCCGGCGCTCGATCGGCCGGGGGTCGCCCCGGTCCGGTGCCGCCTCGGGGTCCGCGCCGAGAGTGGGACGCTGGCGGATCGCGGCGCGCAGCTCCTCGAGCTCCGACTCGGACTCGCGCAACCGCTGCTCGATGTCGGACAGCGCCGGCTCCAGCTCCTCGATCCGCGTGTTGTCCCTGGTGGCAGGGGCAGGGGCATGGGTAGGGGTAGGGGTAGGGGCAGGAGCCGGCGAGGTTGCGGACGTGGCGAGCGGTGTCATGGCTGGAGCGATGTCCTGGTCCGCCGGTGTCCGGGGCCACAGGTAGCGCCCGGCCAGGACCCCGAGGGCACAGGCGAGGACGGCCAGGACGAGGATCGGCAGGAAGGTGTCCGGCACGGTTGATCAGTCCATCCGCTCGACGAGGACCCAGGCGCCGAGAACGTCCCCACCCGGCTGGGTCGCGCCCGCGCGGGCGCCAATGGTGTGCGTCACCTGGGCCGCGGGGACGCCGCGGCCGACCAGGTAGTCCTTGACCGCGTGGGCCCGGCTCCACGCCGTGGCCTCGCCGGCTCCCGGCCCGGTGCGGTCGGGGAACCCGATCACGGTGGCGAGCGCGGCGCGATGCCGCTTGAGGTGGACCGCGACGGCGTTCAGGTCGGGCAGCGCGGCAGTGCTGATCTGGAACGCGGTCGGGGCGAACCGTACCCGGGCGCCGGCGGCGCCGGGTTCGCTGGTCGGCGTCGGCGTCGGCGTCGGCGTCGGCGTGGGCGCCGGCTCGGCCGAAGGGGTGGGTGTCGGGGTGGAGCTCGGGCCAGGGCCGGGCAGGGGGGTCGAGCTGGTCGGCGAGGCCGGGGTCCTCACCGCCGTCCGGGTGGCGTCGGGGTTCGCCTCGGTGGTGCCGGAGACGGCACGTGCGGTGAACCAGGAGCCGAGCAGCAGGGCAGTGACGAGGGCGGCCGCCGCCACGCTCTGTCGCCCGCGCGACCGGCCCGCGCGGTCTTCATCGGGAGTGGTCAAGAACCCCCGTCCCTTCACCTGGACCGACCGTATTGCTGCACAGAGTGACACATCTGAGGGGCGCTCAGGGGTCGGGTCGCTCACCCTGCGTCAGACATGTGACTCGTTGTCATCGAGCGTCACCCAACGGGCAAGGGTGAGGCATCAGGGATCACCACCTGGGCCGGTGCCGGGTGGGGCTGCGTGGCAGGTCGCCGGTCGGGGCCGGGTCGCGGGCTCGCAACGGTGGCCCCCCAGCGCGACGGACGTCGCCGGCCGGGATCCAGTCGGTCCGGGTCGGTCCCCCGGGCGGGGTCCAGGAGATCTCCACGGCCTCTCGGGTCCAGGCCACCGCCTCGGCCGGGACAGCCATCACCTCCCCGGTGGACCAGCGCACCGTGGCAACCACCGGGATCGGGCTGTCGGCCCGGGTCGCCGGGCCGTTCGGCACAGAGCGGAAGATCCGGGGGGAGCTGGTCATGGTCGACCTCCGGCGTTCTGTCCTGCGGCTGAGCTCGACCCGTTCTCCACCGTAACCGGCACACCGCGGATCTGTCGAACAGGTGTTCGACAGGCACTCGATCGGCCTACCCCGCGGTCCGGCCGCAGATGTCAGGAGCAGATGTCAGGAGCAGATGTCGGCGGCGGCGCTGCGCCCGGTCACACCATCCAGCACAATCCCGGACGGGCTGGGTGAGGGCTGCGCCGACGTGCCGGGACCGTCGGTCCCGGGGGAGGGGCGGGTCGCCGGTTCCCCGGCCGGGCTGTCGGTCCCGGTCGTGGGGTCGAGGTCCACCGGACGGTCCTGGCGCAGCGCCGCCCACAAGTCGTCGGCCTGCTCGGTCCACACCAGCCGGTTGGGGTCGCTCGGATCCGGGCCGTTGGGCACGGTGACGAACTGGACGCTCCCCAGCCCGATCTGCTGAACATCCTGGGCGAAGGCGGCAAGGCGGGACAGGCTGGACAGTTCGGGGTTCATCGTCAGGGCACGGGTGACCGCGTCGAGGAAGGCGTAGGTCCGCGCCGGGTTGGCCAGCGTCCCGGCGCTGGTCGCCTTCTGCAGCACCGAGGACAGGAACGCCTGCTGCCGCTCGATGCGGCCCAGGTCGCTGCCGTCGCCGAGGGTGTACCGCTCCCGCACGTAGGCCAGCGCCGTCTCGCCGTCCACCTCGCTGCGCCCGGCCGGCAGGTGGATGTTGTGCTTGGTGTCGTTGACCGGCTCGGGAAGGCAGATCGGCACCGTGCCCAGGGCGTCGACCACCCTGGTGAAGCCGGCGAAGTCGACCGTCACCCAGTGGTCGATCCGTACCCCGGTCAGCGACTCCACCGTCTTCAGCGTGCAGGCCGGACCGCCGGTGGTGAACGCATCGTTGAAGATCCGTCGTGAGCCGGGCTGGATCATCTCGGTTGCCGAGTCGACGCAGTCGGGCACTTCGACGATCGAGTCCCGCGGGATGCTCACCGTAGTCGCCCAGCTCCGGTCGGCCGACAGGTGCACCATCAAGGTGGTATCCGACTTCGCCCCCGTCTCGGTGGTGCCGCCGATGAAGCTGTTGTCGCCCTCACGCGAGTCCGAGCCCATCACCAGTACCGTCACCGGGCGGCCGCCGTCCGGGTTCTGCGGGGCGGTCGAGGGACGCTCGTCGCCGAGCATCGGGGTCAGGTCCGCGGTGCGGATGTTGCCCTGGAGCACCTTCAGGGCGACCAGGGTCCCGCCCCCGATGAGCAGCACGAGGACGCCGAGGCCGGCGAGCAGCCGCCGTCCCCACTGCGCCTTGGGCGGCGCAGCGTGCGATCCCCGGCGAGCCGGTCCACCTGTCGGACCCCGGTGGTCCGGTGGGTCGAAGGTCATGCGGCTCACGTCGCAGATGTTCCCACGTCTGTCCCGAGATGGTCAGTCGGGCCGGTCGGCTCAGCGCACCCGGACGGCGCTGCTCGTCGCCGCCATGGTCCGGTCGGTGGCAGGTACGGCGACCCGGTAGATGCGGCCGCGGGCCAGCCGCGTGAACGTGGTCCGGCCCGAGGACGGCAGGGTCCGGGTGGCCGCGGTCCGCCAGGTTCCCGCGACCTGCTTCAGCAGTCGGACCCGAGTGCCGGGCGCCACCGGGTTCACGGCCACGGTCAGCGCAGCGCGAGTGGCCCGCACCCCCACCTTGGGCAGCACGCCGACCAGCACCGGACGGGCCGCTGCCTCGGCGACCGAGCGGCTGCCGGCGTAGCGGGCGGTCATGGTCAGGGTCCCGGTCGCGCGGGCAGCCAGGGCCACCTGGCCGGTGCCGCCGGTACGCCGGGTGAGGCAGCGCAGCGACTGCGACGGTGCCGCCGTGCTGCACATGGTGACCGGGGCCCCGGCCAGCGGCCGACCGTTCACCGTCAGCCGGAAGACGACCGTGGCCAGCGACCGATAGCGGGTCCGGGACGGCGCCGAGGCGACGCTGAGGGTGCTCGGGGTCGACGCGGCCGCGCTGATTCCGGGCAGGCTCGCCGAGCCGGAGGCCACCCGGCCGGCCAGGTCGATCGCCTCGAGCGGGCGGACCATGCCGTGGCCGCTGGCGTCGTCGCGTCCGGCCGGTGCGACATCGCGCGCAGTGGCGGTCAGGACGGCGCCGACCTGAGCCGCGGTGGCCTTGGGCGCGGCCGCCCGGACGAGGGCGGCCGCGGCCGACACGAACGGGGCGGACATCGACGTCCCGTCCATGTAGGCGTAAGTGTTCGGGGGGTAGGTGGAGACGATGTTCACGCCCGGGGCGAGCAGGTCGACCCCTGGCCCAGTGCTGGAGAAGGCGGTCGGTCGGTCGGCGGTGTCGCTTGCGCCGACCCCGATCACCCCCGGGAACGAGGCCGGGTAGATGGTCGGGTTGCCCTGGGCGCGCATGTTGCCGGCGGCGCTGACCATCACCACCCCGCGAGAGACGGCGTAGGCCACGGCGGCCTCCTCGGCCGCCGAGTAGTCCGGTGAGCCGACCGACATGTTGATCACTCGGGCGCCGGCGTCGACCGCCCAGACGATCCCGTTGGCGACGTCCGCGTCGGTGCCGGCGCCGTCCGCACCGAGCACCCGGACCGGCAGGATGCGGACCCCCTGGCCCAGCCCGGCGATGCCGATCCCGTTGCCGGCCAGGGCGGCGATCACCCCGGCCACGTGCGTGCCGTGACCGTGCGGGTCGGTCCGACCGCTGCCGCCGGAGACCAGGTCCTTGCCGGAGAGCACCACACCCGCCAGATCGGGGTGACGGGTATCGACCCCGGTGTCGAGCACCGCGACCGCAACCCCGCCGCCGCGTTGTCGGGCCCATACCTTGTCCGCGGACAGCCGGGTCAGGGCCCACTGCGCGTCCCGGTAGGGGTCGGTGGCCTGGATCCGGACGGTGGTGGCGATGCTGACGTCCAGCACCTCGGGGTCGGCCAGGGCGGCGGAGACCACGCCGTGGGCCTGGTCGCGGTCGGGGGCGGCGACCGCCTCGGCGACCGGGCGTCCGGCGACCTCGCGGACGGTCACCAGGTTGACGGTGCCGTGCAGCGGCGCACCGTCCAGCACGGACTCCGGTTCGGGGCGGGCCCGTTCGCGGAACGGGGCCGCCCAGGCCACCGTGGTGTTCCGGCCGCGGAACTGGTCCTGCTCGGCATCCGCAGTGGTGGCCTGCCCACCGCCCTGGGCAGCCGGATCGCCGGCCTGGTCGTCCTTCTGCTTGTCGGGCGACCGGCTGAGCTGCTGGTCGGCCGGCGTCGCCGCGTCGTCGCGGGCCGCGGGGTCCGCCGTCTTGGTGGCGGGGTCGGGTCGGGGGATGGCCTGGACGTCGTTCGCCTCGGCCGGTCCGGACGCTGTGCCTGCCTGGCCCGGGTCAGCCCCGGTGGACTGAGCCGGTGGTTGGGACAGCGCCGTGGTGCTGGTGTCGGCCTGCAGCAGCTCCGAGTGCACGCTGCGGTCGGCGACTGCGCACCCACCCAGCGCAAGGGTCAGCGGCAGGATCGTGGCGCTCAGCACGACCGCAGCTCGCGGGGCTCCAGGGCGCGACCACCCCCCCGAGGTCAACCGACAGTGTCTGAACACCTACATACAGTGACACGGATGGTCCGGTGGGACCAGCAGGTCGGCGCATTCGGGACTCCGTGCCGGGCCGGGCGCGCGACGTCCTTCCGCTGCTGCGGCACCGGGTCGGTGCCTCGCGCGGGAACCGATCAGCTCACCCGTGCGTGCAAGAGTGAGATATGGACGCTGACGTGCTCCGCCAAGCCAGCCTGCGGCGGATGAAGCTGGTCGCCACCGCCATGCTGGGCCTGGCCGCCCTGGTCTACGTCCTGACCCTGTCCGGCGCTCACTCCGGGTGGCTGGGGTTCGTCAACACCGCGGCCGAGGCCGCGATGGTCGGTGCGGTCGCCGACTGGTTCGCCGTCACCGCGTTGTTCCGCCACCCGCTCGGCCTGCGGATCCCGCACACCGCGATCATCCCGACCCGCAAGGACTCCCTCGGGCAGAACCTCCAGGACTTCGTCGCCGATCACTTCCTGGCCGAGGACGTGGTCCGGGACAAGGTCTTTCGGGCCCGGATCGCGCAGCGCTCCGGGGTCTGGCTCAGCGACCGTGGGCACGCCGAGCGGGCCACTGCCGAGCTGGCCAGCCTGGCCCGGGGCGCGCTGACCGTGATGCGCGACGAGACCGTCGTCGCCGTGCTCGACGAGGTCTTCTTCGACAAGGTGCTGCGCCGTCCCTGGGGTCCACCGACCGGACGGCTGCTCTCCCGGATCGTCTCCGACGGTGCCCACCACCGGCTGGTGGACGTGGTGGTCGACCACCTGCACGCCTGGCTCACGGAGCACCAGAACGTCATCGTCCGACTGGTCCTGGAGCGGGCCCCGGCCTGGACGCCGTCCTGGCTCGACCAGCGGGTCGCCCACCGCGCCTACAGCGAGGCGCTGCGGTTCGCCGCCGACGTGCGGGCCGACCCGCACCACCGGGCCCGCAAGGCGCTGGACAACCTGATCACCGAGTTCGCCGCCGACCTGCAGCAGGACCCGGCGATGCAGATCAAGGCCGACGCCTTCCGGGACCGGCTGCTGTCCCACCCCGATGTGCGCGGGGCGCTGGCCCAGCTGTGGACGACGGTGCGCCGCTCGGTCGAGGAGGCGGTCGAGGATCCGGACAGCGACCTGCGCCGGCGCACCGTGGACGCCGTCCAGGCCTTCGGCACGCGACTGGTCGCCGACACCGAGCTGCAGCGCCGGCTCGACTCCTACGCCGTGGACGGCGCAGCACATCTGGTGACCAGCTACCGGCACGAGGTGGTCACCGTGATCTCGGAGACCGTACAGCGCTGGGACGGCGAGGAGGCCTCCCGGCGCATCGAGCTGCACGTCGGTCGGGACCTGCAGTTCATCCGGATCAACGGCACCGTGGTCGGCGGACTGGTGGGTCTGCTGATCCACACCGTGACCGTGCTGGTGAGCTGAGGTCCGGCTGACTGCCTGCGCATGGTGGTCAGGGGCCGACCACCATGCGGATCCGTCGGCGCTGGCCCGAACGGTGGACTCCATCTCCGGACCTGTCCTGCCGATGACTGCTCCGTGTATGCCCAGGTCTTGTTGTCCGGATCAGCCCCCCGCCCAGGGCCGCTGACGCTCCCGCTCACCCAGGCGGCCGACCCAGCGTCGGCGACGCCGGTCGTCGTCGTGGTCGCCGTGGCCGTGGCGCTGCTGCTGCTGCTCTTCGCCGCGGCGGTGTGGTTCCTGCGGCCGGCGCTGCGCGTCCGGCACGCCCGGTTGGACGGTGCCACTCCAGAGCAGGCCATGTTGGCCGGCCGTGGCCGTTCGGCTCCGCACGCCCAGGCGCAGCCGGTGCTGACCGGAACCATCATCACGGTGCTGCCCGCCAGCCGACCGGTCGAGGCCAGGCCGCCCACGCTGGCCGAGGACGACCTCGAGCTGGTCTGCCTGCTGGGAGCCGACCATCCGATGAGCGCCCCGGGTCGGCACCGCACCGCCGGCGCGGCGCTGACCAGAGCAGGCGGTGAGGGCACCGAACTGGACGCCGAGACGCTGCTCCGGGCGCCAGTCAGCGCGGTGGAGCCGGCGGGAGCCGACGAGCTGGACGAGCTGGACGACGAGCTGGACGAGCTGGACGACGAGCTGGACAAGCTGGACGACGAGCTGGACGGCGCTGCGAGTGACGCTCCGCGTGACGACCCGGACGAGCACCAGCCGGGCGAGGACCGGCCCGAACCTCCCCCCGCGACCGAGCCGATATCCGCCCGAAGCGGCTCTCCCGCATCCGAAAGCGGTGACATGACCGGCTTCTCCGACGCTCGCCGCGCGAGCGCCTTCTACGACATCGACTGGCATGACGAGGAGTGGCTGGGTATCGAGCTGGTCGACCGACCGGAGGCGGCGAACGCCGCCGCGGAGTGGTGGACCCCGGCCGACGCCCGCGCCACCCGGCAGACCGCCCCGGACGACACGCCGCCCCGGGAGCCCGACCTGCCCCACGGCCCCTTCCAGGTGCTGAGCTCCGCCGGGCGCGGCTGGGACGACCTCGTGCACGTCGGGGCACCGTCGGCCCCCCTCCCACCGGGTGGGTCGATCGGTCTGGCGCCCGACGACGAGCCGGACCCCGAGCCGATGGTCGGCCAGTACCTCGTTGAGCCGGGTGAGCAGATGGGCCTCGAGGCGATCCCGGACCCCGTGGGCACCGTCCCGCCCCTGCTGTCGGTCCCGGTGCCCGGACAGCGGCCCTCGGGCCGGCTCAGCGCCGCTCAGCATGACGCCCTGCGGATCGCCAATGGCCGCCTGGACGCGGCCGAGGACCGGATCGCGGTGGCCCGGATCGTCACCGAGGAGGCCTCGGTGCTGGCCGACGCCGACTCGGTGGCCCTGGTCGTGAACAGCCCGGACGGGCCTCGGGTGTTGTCGGTGAGCCCGGGCACGGCCACGCTCTGGGGCCCGCAGACCCTGGTCGCACTGATCTCCGTCGGTGCCCCGGTCCGCGAGGTCGTCGACGGTGACCCGTTGGCCGACGGCGCGACGACGGCGCTGCTCGCCGTCCCCATGGCCAGCGCCGGTGCCCGGGTGGGCACGCTGCTGGCCCGACGGGACACCCCGCGTCCGTTCACCGCGGTCGAGGAGAGCCTGCTGGACCGGATGGCACGGATGGCGGGTGCCGCGTTGGACGGTCTGACCCGCCGTGGCGTGCTGCGCCGCGAGGAAGGCGTGGACCCGGTGACCTCTCTGGCCCCGCAGAACCGGCTCGCCCAGGACCTGCAGGCGGCGTTGCGCAGCAGCAGCGAGCACGGCATGCCCGTCTCGCTGGTCGTCGCCGAGGTGGACGGTCTGGCCAGGATGCGCACCGAGCTCGGCGTTCAGGAGGCCGACGAGGTGCTGGCTCTGATCGCCAGGACGTTCTCCGCAGGCCTGCGGGTCGGGGACCTGCCCTACCGGTTCGACGAGGACGTCCTGGCCGTGCTGCTCGCGGCCACTGAGGCCGAGGACGCCGCCCAGGTCGCCGCCCGGCTGGTCGACGAGGTCGACGCCGCCACCGACGGCGCCTACGACCTGGCCCGGCCGCTGCGGCTGCGGACCGTCGTCATCGACGTGGTCGGCACCGCCCAGGACATCCTCGACGAGGCGCAGCAGGCCCTGGCCGAGCAGCGGGTCCAGGTTCGCTGGGCCCGCTGATCAGCCGTCCGCCAGGCCGACGATCCGCCAGGCGTCGTCCGTGGTGCGCATCAGGGTGACCCGCCAGCTCCGCGCCGGCTCGTCCGAGCCAAGCCGGGCCGAGACCGGCACCGCCACGGTGTCCGGGAACGACGCGGTCGCCCCCTCCACCTGCTCCGACTCACCGATCTCGACGTCCAGGTACCGGGGTGCCCGGTCCAGGCGCCCGTACTCGAGACGCTGGGCCAGCACCAGGGAGTTCGCGGTGCCGAAGTCGCGGGCGGAGACCGCGTCCAGGTAGCTGGCCACCACCTGCTCCGGGCCCGCCGAGGGCGCGGGGTCGGGCACGTCCGTGTGTTGGGGCGCCCAGGCCACGACGGCGGCCCCGAGAGCGACCACCGCGGCGGTGATCCCGGCGCCGGCAGAGGAGATCAAGGTCGGCATGCTGGTCAGCATCCCGCCCGACACCCCACTACGTCACTGCCCGGCCGCGACGTGTCGTCCGACGGTGCCTGTCGGTCAGCGAGCGGGTCCCCGCCGCGGCACGACGGTGGGTGGGCCCTCGGTGTGCGGCCGCTCCAGGTCCAGCACGATCTGGCGCAGCATCTCGGTGAGGTGGTCCCGGTCGGCCGCCTTGAGCCCGGCCAGCACGTCGGACTCGCACTGGTTGATCAGCGGCAGGACGGTGCACATCAGCTCCTGGCCGCTGCTGGTCAGTGTCAGCACCACCCGGCGTCCGTCGTCGGGATGGCTCAGCCGGCGGACCAGGTGACGGCGCTCCAGGGTGGTGACCACCCCGGTGAGGGTGGACTTGGAGATGCCGGCCTCGGCGGCGACGTGCCGCGACTCCACGCTCTCCCAGACCCAGATCACCCAGAGCACGACCCAGCCGGTCCAGGTCAGTCGATGTGGTGTGAGCACCTGTCTCTCGAAGTGGTTCCGGACGGCGCCGGCCGCCCGGTACAGGCTGCTCACCACAGCGGTCGCCGACAGGTCCAGAGCCAGATCGGCAAGCCTGTCGGCGACGGCGTGTTCGGTCTGGTCGAGTGTGTACTTCCCGGTCACGAGTCGTCCTCCCCCAGCGCGGTGGCCCGCCGCGTCCTGTGACCTCGCCCGGCCGACGGCAGACGAGGTGTGCCCGGTCCACGCCTCCCACGCGGGGTCCGGTTCGTCTTCGATGCTAGGGGGCCTGGTGGCCGTGGTGGAGATCCGGCGGTGACTCCTGGGTCACGTCGGTCAGCAGACCGAGGTCACGTCCTGAGCCTGCCGGTCCTGCTCCGGATCGGTCGTCGGCGTGCCCGGCGCGGACGAACCGCCGTCGGACGGCGTGCCCGCCCCGCCCGACGACACCCCGGCGGACGGCGCGGCCGAGGAGCCCGACGGTGCCGGCTTGGGGTTGATCGCCTCGCCCACCAGGGTGCGCATCAGGGCGATGTCCGGGTCCTGGGGGTCGATCACGTTGGAGGTGAACGGCAGGCTGCGCACCTGGGTCTTCTGCACCTTCTGGGTGAGCGTCACCCAGGCGCCCAGGTCGGCCAGCGGGATGCCGGTGGTGACGTTGTCCTTGGCGGCGGCGGCGATCTCCGGGAAGGCCAGGGCGACGCTCGCCGGGTCCGCCTGCTGGACCACGGCCCCGATCACGCACCGCTGGCGGCGCATCCGGTCGTAGTCGTCGGTCGACCAGCGGGAACGGGCGTACCAGAGCGCCTTGTACCCGCCAAGATGCTGGTTCGGCCCGGGCTCGATCCAGCCGCTGGCGACCGGGTTCTCCGAGCTGCCGCCGATCGGCAGCCGCTCCCGGACGTTCACCGTGATCCCGCCGATGGCGTCCACGAACTGCATGAAGCCGCGCAGGTTGAGCATCGTGTACTGGTCGACGGGCAGGCCGGTGATCTGCTCCACGGCCTCGGACGTTGCGCGCAGCCCGGCGTGGAAGGCGTCCGGCTCGTCGGGGTAGTAGTCCTGCCAGTGCTCCTCTCCGAAGGTCCAGAAGGCATTGAGCAGGCACTGCGGGACGCCGTTCGCGTCGACGCAGTCGAATCCGTACGGATACTCGGCGGCCTGCCGGGTGCCCGGCGGGAACGGCACCTTCTGCAGGTTGCGCGGCAGTGAGAAGAGCACCGTGTCGCCGGTCTGGGTGTTGATACTGGCCAGGATCAGCGTGTCCGGGCGGATGCCGATCCGGTCGGCGCCGGCGTCCGACCCGATGAGCAGGACGTTCACCCGGGCGGTGTTCGCCCAGGGGTCGGCGGTGTTCGAGTTGTCGGGTCCGGCGCCGGCGAAGGCCGAGGCGGTGTTGCCGAAGATCCCGGTCAGGGTGTCCCGCATGATCAGCGAGTAGCTGCCGACCTTGGCGGTCGGCAGGGCGACCAGAGCGATCAGAGCGGTGACGGTGAGCAGGCTGACCACCCGGTGCCTGGTGCCGAGGTGGGCGTAGCGGCGCGTCGCCGCATAGGTCGCGATCACCATGGCGGCCCAGAGCAGGACCAGGACGGCGAGGCCGACGGCCAGGACCAGGAAGCGGTCCGGCTGGGAGACGAAGGACCGCAGCAGCGCCATCGGGTTGCCGGCGAGGAGGAAGGTCAGCACCAGCGAGGCGGCCAGCGACCCCAGGGAGATCGCCACCAGCCCGCTGGTCCGCCGGCCTGCGGCCAGCAGGCCGGTGCCTGGGACCAGGCTGCCGAGCAGGGTCCAGCCGATCACCCGCTCGAAGTTCTGGCCGTAGCCGGTGGCGTGCCGTCCGCGCGCCGGGATGACCCGCCGCTGCAGGCTGGTGATCAGGGAGCTGCCGTGCGTTGGTGGCGGCGTGCCATACCAGGGCTCGGGTGCCTCTGTTCCGGCCCGGTGCCGGTGGACGTCCTGGCTGGGGCTGGGCGCCGGGATGCCCGCGGGTGGCCGGTAGGTGCGCCTGGGGGCCGCCGGGGTGCCCCCGGAGTGCGGCGCGACCTGGGCCACCGGCTGCACCTCCGGGCGACTGGACGAGAAGAACCGCTGACGACGGCTGGTCCTACAGGGTCGCCGTTGGCCGACCGTCGCTCCATGGTGGCACAACAAGAACGGTGTGCAGACCGGCCGTGACGTCGGCGGATGTCCCGGGCGGGCCCTGCCAGTGAGGGAGGGGATCGCGGTGGGTGACCAGGCATCGACCGCTCGGCGCCGGCAGGTGGGCGGGTGCTGCGGGGGGTGTGCGACTGTGATCGGTCCGGGGCCTGCCGTGGGGCAGTCCTGACCCTGCGTACCGCTTTGCCGGTCGTTCCCACCGGCCGCTACCCTGACCGGGTCACAGGGAGGCGTCGCCTAGTCCGGTCTATGGCGCCCGCCTGCTAAGCGGGTTTGGGGCTACAACCCCATCGCGGGTTCAAATCCCGCCGCCTCCGCCATCGCCGACGTGGCCCGGAACGCTTTTCTCCGGGCCACGTCGGGGGATGATCAGAGATGGGGATTTGGGAGGAGGCGGCGAGGGACGAGCCGCCGACGGTTCCCGCCGCCTCCGCCATCGCCGACGTGGCCCGGAACGCTTTTCTCCGGGCCACGTCGTCCCCCCCACCAACCCGATGTGATCGCCACCGCAGTGCATCTCTGCGGCGCGCGCATCCTTCGTCGCACCAGGGCGGCGACCGATCCGAGACCCGGCCATGAGGGCCATAGGGAGCTGTGATGGAAGGGCGCGACCACTCCGGTCGGCGGTCCGCGCTCGTCGCTGCCGTGACCGGTGTCGGGGTCGCCGCGCTCCTGGCCACCGGTGCCATGTTCTCCCCGGCGCCCTCAGGAAGCTCGGCGGCACCGGGTCCGGCTGCGTCGGTGCCCATCAGTGCTGAGGTCACCGGTTCTGTGGCCACCGGTTCTGTGACCACGGGCGCCGCGCCGTCGGGCACCGGCTCGACGCCGACCACCCCGCCGTCCCGTCCCGCGCCCGGCTCGGCGCCCAGCCCCGCCCCCGCGGCCGAGCTGCCCCGGGGCGGGCGGGAGCTGTTCCCGCGCTACCGGTTGCTCGGGTTCAGTGGCGGGCCGGGCACCGCAGCCTTCGGCCGGCTCGGGGTCGGCAGGCTGGACGACCGGGTGCGCGAGATCGACAAGCTCGCCCGCTCCTACCGGACCGGGGGCCGTCAGGTGCTGCCGGTGCTGGAGCTGATCACGGTGGTGGTGCACGCCAGCCCGGGTCCGGACGGCATGTACCGGTCCCGGATCGACGAGCAGGTGATCGAACGGCACCTGGCCGCCGCTCGACGCCATCGGGCGCTGTTGCTGCTGAACGTCCAACCGGGCCGGGCGCGTTTCCTCGACGAGGTCAAGGGGCTGCAGCGCTGGCTGGTCGAGCCCGATGTCGGGCTGGCCCTCGACCCGGAGTGGGCGGTGGCCGCCCCCAAGGTGCCCGGTCGCAGCTACGGGTCGGTGACCGGCGCCGAGCTGGACGCGGTGAGTGCGTATGTGGCCGATCTGGTGGCCCGTCACGACCTGCCGGAGAAGCCGGTCGTGGTCCACCAGCTGGCCCCCTCCATCCTGCGCGGGGGCTCGGCGCTGACCCAGCGGGACGGCGTGGTGATGATCAAGAGCGTGGACGGCATCGGCTCGCCCGGGGCCAAGGTCGACACCTGGCGGCGGCTGACCACCAGCATGTCGACGGTGTTTCACCCCGGCTTCAAGCTGTTCTTCGACGAGGACAGCGAGGGCGGCTCGCGGCTGATGACCGCCGGCGAGGTGATGGCGCTGACCCCGCGTCCGGAGTACGTGCTCTACGAGTGAGAGCCCGGGTGGTCGCGGGCCCGCCGAGGAACGCTCCGCGACTGGCTCCGCCTGACGTCGCTCCCGCGTCCCTCGCCGGACCCGTGCCCCGGTCCGTCCACCGGTGTGCCGCTCACCCGGGCCCGCTCGTCCGGTCCTCCAGATACCGCACCAGGTCTCGGGTCTCGACGGAGTCGTCGACCGCGGCCACCCGCCGGGCGATGGTCAGGGACTCGGTGTAGGCGCTCTCGGCGCCCGCCCAGTCGCCGCGGGCCTGCGCGACGCGGCCGACCCAGTTCAGGGAGATCGACAGCTCACGCAGCGCGTCGGGGGTGCCCAGGCGTTCGGCGAGGTCCCGGGCGATGGTCAGGGACTCGGTGTAGGCGCTCTCGGCGCCCGCCCAGTCGCCGCGGGCCTGCGCGACGCGGCCGACCCAGTTCAGGGAGACCGACAGCTCACGCAGCGCGTCGGGGGTGCCCAGGCGTTCGGCGAGGTCCCGGGCGATGGTCAGGGACTCGGTGTAGGCGCTCTCGGCGCCCGCCCAGTCGCCGCGGGCCTGCGCGACGCGGCCGACGGCGTTCAGGGAGACCGACAGGTCACGCAGCGCGTCGGGGGTGCCCAGGCGTTCGGCGAGGTCCCGGGCGATGGTCAGGGACTCGGTGTAGGCGCTCTCGGCGCCCGCCCAGTCGCCGCGGGCCTGCGCGACGCGGCCGACCCAGTTCAGGGAGATCGACAGCTCACGCAGCGCGTCGGGGGTGCCCAGGCGTTCGGCGAGGTCCCGGGCGATGGTCAGGGACTCGGTGTAGGCGCTCTCGGCGCCCGCCCAGTCGCCGCGGGCCTGCGCGACGCCGCCGACGGCGTTCAGGGAGACCGACAGCTCACGCAGCGCGTCGGGGGTGCCCAGGCGTTCGGCGAGGTCCCGGCGAAGGGTCAGGGACTCGGTGTAGGCGCTCTCGGCGCCCGCCCAGTCGCCGCGGGCCTGCGCGACGCCGCCGACGGCGTTCAGGGAGATCGACAGGTCACGCAGCGCGTCGGGGGTGCCCAGGCGTTCGGCGAGGTCCCGGGCGATGGTCAGGGACTCGGTGTAGGCTGCGGCGTGCCGTCCGGGTCGGCGACCTTGATGTTGAGGACGTCGTGGCGCAGCCCGAGCGGGGAGCGGACGTAGACCGGCACGGTGTAGACCACGTGCATCATCGGCAGGCAGAGCTCGTCGGCGAGCTCGCTGAAGGTTCGGTTCACCGAGTCGCGCACCTCGTGGAACGTCTCGGCGCGGCCCCGGTAGTGGTCGATGGAGTCGACGAGGAAGACGGTCCCCCGGTCGACGGTGAGGTCGGCGGCGACGGCCCGGAAGAACTCGTGCATCGCCTCGCGGGCCGCGCGCCGGTTGGTCCGCATCGCCTCGGCGACCTGATTCCGGAAGGAGTCGTCGTCGCGCAGCCGGGCGGTTACCTCCGCGGACAGGCCCGCGGCGTCGACGCCCAGCGTCGGCTCGATCCGGATGCGGGCCAGGAACGACCTGAGCCGCTCGCCGACGGCTTGGCGCTGCTCGGCCCCGACGGCCGAGGCGAACCCGGCCGCCAGCGCGATCGGCAGGGCTCCGGACTCCAGCGGCAGCTCGGTGTTGAAGTGGTCCTCGATGTCCATGTAGACGACGCGGTAGCCGACCTCGGTGAGCTGGTCCTTGAGCC
Source organism: uncultured Actinomycetota bacterium (assembly GCA_963724535.1). Taxonomy (GTDB): domain Bacteria; phylum Actinomycetota; class Actinomycetes; order Actinomycetales; family Kineosporiaceae; genus JADJPO01. The sequence goes on along the minus strand of CAVRVD010000019.1, from coordinate 117,881 downwards.
GCATCAGTTCGGAGGTCTTGCCCGACCCCCGAAAGCCCGACAGCAGGTGGACCGACTCGGTCGGGGTGAACTCGATGGCATCACGGAGCGTGGCGACGATGTCGTAGTGGCTCAGCTCGGACCGGTCGTAGATCGGCACGTAGTACCGGCGCTGGCGCTGGTCGGCGGCCTGGCGCTGGTCGACGGCGACGTAGAACTGCGCCCGGTACTCGCGGTCGCTGAGCGTGGCAACCATGGGTGAATCGTAGGGGCAGGCACCCGTGGCCCTGGCCGTCAGCCCAGGTCCAACCGCCGCCAGACCTACAGGAGGGGCCAGGCGGGGGCCGGCCCCTCCCGAGGTCACTGCGTCGGAGCAACTCTCGCGAGCTGCGTCTAGCCGATGCTCAGGACGCGGCCTTCCAGACCTCGGGCGCCCCCTCGACCCGCTCCTTGAAGGCCTGGCGCTGTTCCTCGAGCTCCGGCGGCAGCTTGTCGCCGAACTTCGCGAAGAAGCCCTTGATCTCCTCGACCTCGCTGATCGCCTCGGCGCGGCTGATGTCGGTGATCGACGCGAACTGGTCCGTGGTGAACTCCAGCCCCCGGAAGTTCATGTCCTCGTAGCTTCGGCATGTGACCGAAGGGGCTCTCCACGGCGCCGACGTCGCCGTTGACGCGCTCCACGATCCACTCCAGGACGCGCATGTTCTGCCCGAAGCCGGGCCAGGCGAACTTGCCGTGCTCGTCCTTGCGGAACCAGTTGACGCGGAAGATCTCGGGCAGCTTCAGATCGGTGCGCTGACCCATCTTGACCCAGTGTGCCCAGTAGTCGGCCATGTTGTAGCCGCAGAACGGCAGCATGGCGAACGGGTCGCGCCGGATCGCCTCCTGCCCGATGGCCGCCGCGGTGGCCTCCGAGCCCATGGTGGCCGCCATGAAGACGCCGTGGTTCCAGTCGTAGGACTGGTAGACCAGCGGGAAGGTCTTGGACAGCCGGCCGCCGAAGATGAAGGCGGAGATCGGCACACCGGCGGGGTCCTCCCAGGCCGGGTCGATCGTCGGGCACTGTGCGGCGGGCGCGGTGAACCGCGAGTTGGGGTGCGCACCCGGGCGGTCGGAGTCCGGCGTCCAGTCGTTGCCCTGCCAGTCGATGCCGTGCGCCGGGGGCTCGGTGCCCATGCCCTCCCACCACACGTCGCCGTCGTCGGTCAGCACCACGTTGGTGAAGATGCTGTTGGCCTGGACCGAGTCCATGGCCATGGGGTTGGAGTCGTAGGAGGTACCCGGGCGCGACGCCGAAGAACCCGGCCTCGGGGTTGATGGCCCGCAGCGTGCCGTCGGGAGCGGGCTTGATCCAGGCGATGTCGTCGCCGACGGTCAGCGCCTTCCAGTTGCCGAAGCCCTTGGGCGGCACGATCATCGCCAGGTTGGTCTTGCCGCAGGCGCTGGGGAAGGCCGCCGCCACGTACGTCTTCTCGCCCTTGGGTGACTCGAGCCCGAGGATCAGCATGTGCTCGGCCAGCCAGCCCTGGTCGTGCGCCATGACCGAGGCGATGCGCAGCGCCAGGCACTTCTTGCCGAGCAGCGCGTTGCCGCCGTACCCCGACCCGTACGACCAGATCTCGTAGGTCTCCGGGTAGTGCACGATGTACTTGTTCTCGATGTTCGGCTCGCACGGCCACGGCACGTCCTCCTGGCCCGGCTCCAGCGGCGCGCCGACCGAGTGCACGCACGGCACGAAGAAGCCGTCGCTGCCCAGGGTGTCGAGCACCTTCGAGCCCACGCGGGTCATGATCTGCATGTTGACCACGACGTAGGGCGAGTCGGTGATCTCGATGCCGATCTGGGCGATCGGGCTGCCGATCGGACCCATGCTGAAGGGGATGACGTACATGGTGCGGCCGCGCATGCAGCCGCGGAACACCTCCTGCAGCGTCGCGCGCATCTCGGCGGGCGGCGCCCAGTTGTTGGTCGGGCCCGCGTCCTCCTCGCGCTCGGAGCAGATGAAGGTGCGGTTCTCGACCCGCGCCACGTCGGAGGGGTGGGACCGGGCGAGGTAGGAGTTCGGCCGCTTCTCGGGGTCCAGGCGGGTGAACGTGCCGTCGTTCCACCATCAGCTGGCACAGCTGGTCGTACTGATCCTGGGAACCGTCGGCCCACTCGATGCGTCCGGCTGGCACAGCTCGGCGATCTCGTCGACCCACTTCAACAACGTGGCGTTGTCGGTCCTGCTCGTACCATCATGGGCGATTGTCATCTTCTGGACTCTCCTCTGGTTCGGGTGCGTAGGGGATTAGCGGGTCGCCAAACGGAAGCCGGGCGGCCGCCGTCCGTGCCGGGGATCTGCCGGGGTGGCCCATTCCGGGCCGAGCTCGGGGAGCAGTCAAAGCCGGCCCGGAGCCATTCTCATCGGAGCACGACCGCAGGAACAGGCTGTTCTCGTCCGTGCAGAAGCAGGTGACGGCGTCGGTGCGCGGCCGATCGGACTCGTCACGCTCCTTGTCGATGGTGATCCAGTGCTAGCAACCATGCGTGAGGCAGGCACTGACATCGCTGGCGGCGGACCGGTTGTCCACATTGGTCAGAAAGTCGCCCTTCCTCGTGCTCCGCTCCGTCTGATCACCAGCCGGTGCGGTAGTTCGGCAGCGTTCCGGTCGGCACAGCGCGACCGTACGCTTACCTAAGGTGATGGTCTCGCTGAGGACGAACCCAAGCCTGCCACTGCTTGGTGGGATGGGACCGTGACCTCCGCCCCATCTACTCGCCCTGGAACTGGTGTTCTCGAAGACTTCATCACCTCATCGACAAGAGTTCACGGCCGCGGTCTCTGGACCAGCCCGAGCCCCTCGGCCTTGGAACAGCGTGACGACCGATCAGTCGCACCGATCAGTCGCGCACTGTGGGATGGGTCGAGGCTAAGGGGCGACCCCTGCACGACCACCGGTCGGAGGTCCCTGCAAAGGGCCCTAGGAGTGTCAGGTTGGTCATAGTCACCGGGTGTCTGCCGAGGTCCGCGGGCGGTGGACGCGGGTCCACCCGGGCGTCGGGCGGTCGCCGGACGGGCCCTGCGGCGGGTGACCGTGTGGCAGGGTGCTGGCGTGGCGGATCCGGTCGCTTTCCAGACCCGGACGGCGCGCGGTCTCGCCGTCCGCTGGCCGCTGGTAGCCCTGGTCGGGCTGGTCGTCGTCGTCCTGATCGGGTCGTGGCTGCCGGGGCGGGCAGCGAGCCAAGGGATCGACGTGATCGACGCCTCGTCCTGCCCGTCGCAGGCAGAGCAGGTGATCTACCCCGACCGGCCGGGTCGGGACCGGTTGCTGCTGCCCGCCGCCTACCAGGCCGCGCCGGTGGAGGCGATCTGGTGCCGGTTCGGCCAGGGCGGTGCGCTGGTCTCCTCGGTGCGGGTGGACGCCGCCCGGACGTCGAGGCTGGCGGCGTTGCTGGTCGCCCCGCCCGACGGTTGGCCGGACGACGCGCTGGCCGCCAAGACCATCGCCCCGCTCACCGACGCCCAGCTCGCCGAGCTCGCCGCCCCGTCGTGCCGGGCGCCGTCCGTCGCGGACCTGTTGGTGTTCGGCTACAGCGAGGGCCCGGACGCCGCGGTGCTGGTGCGTGGGGAGCCCTGCAGGGATGCCACGAACGGGCAGATCACGCTGCGGACGCCGCCCGGGGTGGCCGAGGCGCTGGCCGGGCCGGTAGGGGGTTGAGCCCGCTCGCGGCTATTTGGGTGGCAGTGACCGGGCGTACGCCACCCCGATGGCGACCCACCGCTGGAGATCCTCCGCCGAGGCGACAGCGGGGCCGTCCACCCGCAGCCAGCCCGTCATCGGGCGGCCGCGCATCACGAAGGGCTCTGCGCCGGGCTCGGTCACCAGGCCCTCGGTCCGGGCGGGGTCGACCCGCAGCAGCAGGCCGCCCTGGCCGCTCGCACCCACCGCCATGTTGCCGTCGATCAGGAAGCCCAGACCGCCGAACATCTTCTGCTCGGCAAGGCCGTCCTCGTCCTCCATGATCTCGCGGACCCGGCCGGCGAGCTCCTCGTCGTACGCCATGGTCGAAGCATGGCACCTGGGGTGCCTGCCACCCACGAGGCAGGTGCGGTCGGACAGGTATCACCGGGCGGCAATGATTCGGACATGGCCCTGGCGGTCCGCTAACATCGACTCCTGCTGCGCCCCCGTGGGGAGCAGCGCCAGCGCTCGTAGCTCAACGGATAGAGCATTTGACTACGGATCAAAAGGTTGGGGGTTCGAATCCCTCCGAGCGCGCTCCCCAACTGCTACCTCGCCGTACCTCCTCGGCATGAGCAGACCAGCGCAGCAGCTCGGCGGGTCCGCTCACCCCAAGCTCACCCCCCGGACGGCGTGCCCTGCTCGACCAACCGGGAGTCCAGCCAGCCGACGACGTCTTCGTAGACCTTGTCCCGGTTGGTCTCGTTGAAGATCTCGTGCCGGGCCTGTGGGTAGATGGTCACCGAAACGTCGACCAACCCGGCCCGCCGGTACTGCTCGGCCACTTGGGCTGCCGCCTTCGCCCCGCCTACCGGGTCGAGCTCACCCGAGAGCAGCAGCACCGGAAGGTCTTTCGGCACCTTGGCGACATTCGCGTCACCGTTCACCGCCGCCACCCCGAAGAGCAGATCGGAGAACAGTCCAGCGCTGGAGATCTGACCGCACCACGGGTCGGCGACGTACTTGTCCACCTCGGCCCCGTCGCGGGAGAGCCAGTCGTACGCAGTGCGGTTGGGCTTGAACTTGCTGTTGAACTGCCCGAAGGTCAGCTTGTCCATCAGCGGGCTCTTCGCCCCACGCCCTCGGACCCGCCCCTCGACCCCGCAGACCAGTCGGCCGACCAGGCCGAGCGGCCCCGGGTCAGCGCCGGTACCGCTGAGCAGCAACCCGGTCAGCTCCTCGCCGTACTTGATCGCGTAGCTGCGGGCGAGGAACGACCCCATGCTGTGCCCGAGCAGGAACAACGGCGCGGTTGGGTGCTCGGCGTGGATCAGCTGCGATACCGCGTGCAGGTCTTCCAGCACCGTTCTCCACCCGTCGTCCTCGGCGAAGACGCCGAAAGCCTTGACGCCGGTGTCCTGCTCGGCCTTCTCGGCGGTGCGCCCGTGGCCGCGGTGGTCGGGCGCGTAGACCGCGTACCCGGCAGCGACGAGCCGCTCGGCCAGCCGCTCGTAGCGGGCGGCGTGCTCGGCCAGGCCATGCGCGATCAGCAGTGCCGCCTTGGCCCCGCTCGCTGGTTGCCACCGGAGACAGACGATCTCGGTGCCGTCCGGTGCTCTCACCGTCAGCGTATCGTCGGCCATCGCGTCCTCACCGTCCACCTGTCTCGGTCACCTGCCGGTCTCGGCCACGGCGAGCGCCAGCACCTCGGCCAGGCCCGCCGCCACGCACTCCATCAGCACATCATCGTCCGGCACGGCCGCGGCGTCGATGGTCAGCCCGATGCAGCAAGTGCCGACGTGCGACATCATCGCGGCCATCATCGCCACCGCACGAAGCGGCCCCGAACGGGTAGACGCGGTCGACCCGCGCCCCCGCCGTCCATCATCTCCTGCATGCGTCCGTGGTCACGGGGCCCTGTCCGGAGCGGTGCGACCTGGTGATGGGTGCGTTCTCGCTTGCTGTGGCGGTATCAGCTACCACTCTGCAGCCAGGTGTAGGCAACCACACCCAGGTGATCCGAGGCGAACAGACCCGAAGGGGTCTTCAACAGGCCGGTACGTACGTCGAGCAGCGGTCGAACTGCGCCGCGCACGAAGACGTGGTCGATACGCTGATCCGGCAGAGTTCCGGTGCGCGAGTCGCCGTTGTTGATCGGCCAGGTGTACCCGGGCAGGAACCGGCGGGTATCGGACCACGTGTCGACGAACCCAGCGTCGAGAATGTCGTTGAAGGTCGCAATCGGCGGGTCATCGATCGCACCTGGCTCGCTCGGACCGCTGTTGAAGTCACCCGACAAGATGACCCGCGTAGGCGTCTTGCCAATGACGTCGGTCAGCAGCTCCAAACCCTGAGCCCGCTGGATCTGTGCCGTCGGGTTCTTCTCCTGAGGTACTCCCGGGGCAGGGACATAGGCCTCGAGGTGGGTGTTGATCACTCGAGACGTGAGTCCAGATCGGGTGACATCCACAGAAACCCAGCCGCGTCCGATGGACACGGTGCCGAGAACCGGCGAGGGGAACTGCAGGATGACGGTGAACTGGTCCTTCTGGGGCTTGGATACCGACAGCTCCGATGATGGAAGATCGGCGCGAACAAGGATCACGTCACGATCGGTCAGTCGAACGTCGGCGTTGACGCCGGGAGCCGGAACGGGAGCCTCGAGGTCGGCGTTGTCCTGCACCACGGCCGTGGCGTAGTGAAGCCCTTCAGCGGCCAGGGCGGCCTGCAGCGAAGCCAACGCGTCGATGGTCACGTTCGTGGCTGGGGCAGGGTCGAAGAGCGGACCCGTGCGCCAAAGGTATGCCTCTTGCAGCGACACCACGTCCGGCCGGGTGTTCTTGATCTCTTTCGCAAGACCAGCCGCTCGCTCGGGCACGTCGCTGGCAAGAACCTGCCCGTAACCTTCGGCAGCCGCTGCGACGAACTGTTCGAACGACGTCGCACCGATGAGCGGTGCGAGATCGGTACCGAGATACATGTTCCGGGTCATGACGCTGAGCGGCGCACCTGATCCGCCCGATCCGCCGTCCGCCGAGGAAGGGACCGCGCTCACCGTCAGTAGGGCGAGCGCAGAAGCTGCTGCCAGGGCACCTCTGACACTCCGCAGTCGGGACCGACCCGTCATCGTGCAACCTCCACAGTGAGTAAGCAGTGTTCCGTAACGGTCCAGGTAGATCGGGCATGCTGTCCCAGAGCCTCTACCCACTGTTACGATTGGGTCAACCCTGGCACATCGGAAACACCCGTGCGGCGGATCGTCGGAGGTTCGTCCCATGAACGCAGCCGACGTCGTCCATGACCCACGCGTTCGCCGACCAGGAGCGGGAGGACGGGTGGCAGGCCGCCTCAGCGGGGGAACATCAGCGTCTGCCAGGGCGGCCGGTCCGGGGCCTGCCCGGCGTCCAGCGTGGCCCGCCAGGTCTCGTCGGTCAGCCGCTCCCCGGCCGGGCCGGCGAACTCGTAGTACGAGAAGACCGTGCCCACCGCCACCTGGAACCTGCCCTGATCGTCCGAGACCAGCACGTACAGCCTGTCGAAGCGGCCGGTCCCGACCTCGAGCACCTGCTCGGGGCCGGAAGCGATGTCCGCGATCAGCGCGGAGTCTTGGTCCGCTTCCGCCTCGCCGCCTTCGGCCAGGTCGGACGTGCGGAACCACAGGGCCTCGAACTGCTCCCCGATGTCGGTCAGCGCGCCGTTGTCCGCCGCGCTGATCGGCCGGCCGGCGAGCTCGGCAGAGGCGATCCGGGCGAAGAAGCCGAGCAGCGCACTGACGTCGGCCATCAGCTTCGTCTGCTCGGCGGTGGCCAGTCGCCGGCTGGTGAGCCCGGCCCGCATCAGGTCCACGGCGGCGGCCAGCCGGGCGAACGCGACCGGCTCGGGCTCGACCCAGTTCCGCCGCACCGCGGCCTGCTCGTCGCCGCCGCCTTCGGCCACGGCCTGCTTGGTGTACAGGATCGTGTCGTGCTTGAGCTGGGCGTAGGAGCCCAGCCCGCTCTGCAGCCCCTTGGCTGCCCACGCCGGCGTGCGCATCAGCGGCGGGTACGCCGCCCCGTGCCGGGCCAGGACCGGCTGCAGCGCATACAGCCAGGCGTCATACACGGTGCCGCCCCAGTCCGCGCCGGGCCGGTCGGACACCAGGGTGCGCAGCGCCGTCAGCTGCTCGGGGTAGCCCCGGTACCCGGTGTCCCCGGACTCCTCCAGGGCCGTCAGCGCCGTCGCCGAGCCGAGTACGGCCGCGACGTCCAGTGCCGACGGGAGGAGCCGGCGCCCACCGGAGGCGTTCTCGCCGACGTTGGCGTAGATCAGCTGGTCCATCATGAAGGAGTCCAGCACGAAGCGGGTCCCCATCAGCCGCACCGAGGCACGTTCGGGGTCGATCCGCACCGACCGGGCCGTTGTCAGGGCCGCGACCAGTCGGTCGACCCGCTCGTCGTCCGCGAAGACGGCGGGAACGCTCAGCCCCTGCGGGGTAACGGCTTTCGCGGCGGCGGCGATCTCGGCGGGTGTGTAGTCGTCGGCCAGTCCGACCAGGAACGCGGTCGGTTCGTAGACCGCCTGCCACAGCGCGACCCGGTCGGAGGAGGCCAGCAGCACCCGGCTGGCCAGCAGTCCCACCCGGGTCGGCAGCCGTTGGTTGGTGGGGTTGCAGTCGAGCGTGCCGGGCAGGCAGAACGCGGTCTGCCCGAGCACCGACATGGTGACGAAGTAGCGGCTCAAGGCGGCCGAGCGGGTGTAGTGCCCGCGCGGGGTCATCAGCGAGTAGTCGATCCGGGTGCCCAGGATCGGCGAGGTCTCGGTGTCGGCATGTGCGTCGACGAGTGCCTTCTCCTGGCGGGCCAGCGCGCCGAGCCGGACCGGCAGGCCGAGTTCTGCGGCGGCCACCTGGTAGAGCTGCTCGGCACGCGAGGCGTCGTCCGCGAGCGGCGTGCCGGACAGCTCGGCGGTCTGCGTGCCAGCGGCGTCCAGGCTCTGGTCCACCAGTGTGCGCAGCTTCGGCATCAGCACCTGCTCCTCGAGGCTGCGCAGCACCTTGTCGAAGGTCAGATGCCAGAGGTGGTAGGCGGCATCGGTGGTGACATAGACCGGCCAGCCGCCATAACGGGCCTCGGTGTAGCCGTGCTGCAGCTGGCGCAGGTCGGCAGGTACGACCACAAAGCCCTGCTCGGCGAGTGTGGCAGCCACGCCAGGTTGGGCCAGGGCCTCACGGACGGCGCCTGCGAGCGTCACGCCGGTCAGGGACGTCGGCGTCGCCGGGCCGGAATAGGCGGGAGAGTCCGGATCGGTGAGCGGAACCGCGGTGTAGGCCCCGAAGCGCACCGGTGACGCCGGCAGGGCGGATCGGGCCGTTGCCGCCGACGAGGACGGGGGCGAGCCGGTCGAGGTCGGACTGCTGGGCGTGCCGGCGCCGGAGCTGCACGCAGCTGCGATCAGTGCGCCTGCAGCGGTGAGGGCGACCAGGCGCAGGTTCATGGTGCGATCCTTCCCACGGCGAGCGGGTCGAGCGCGCCGTCGCCGTCGACGTCGGCGCAGGCCGGTCGAGCCGCGCCGGGCAGTTCCGGATAGGTGACGAAGCCGAAGTCCCGCCAGCGCCAGGCGCCCACGGCGATCGGAGTCGCGGCGTCGTCCAGCGAGGAGAGGGCGACCGCCAACCAGCCGTCGCAGGCGACGAGCAAGGCAACCGGGTGGATCAGGGTGCCGGCCACCCAGCGCTGAGCCAGGTCGCCGGTGCGGTATACGCCGACGTGGGCGCTGCGGCCCTCGGGGTCGACCAGGCGGTCGGCCGGCAGTAACCGGCTCACGTCCGTAGGCCGGTATGGACGGCGGAACGTGGCGACCACCTCCGGCTCGCCGTCACCGTCCAGGTCACCGGACACGGCGTCGAGCAGATCGCCCGGCGCCAGCGCCCGGCTCAGTGCCTGTCGGGTGGCCGCGTCGGGGCGCACGGCCGCATCGGCGGGCATCGGCGAGACCAGCTGCCACCAGGTGCCGTCGACCAGGGCGGCCTCGACTCCCGGGGCGGGAGTCCGCCAGCGCGCGAAGGATGCCCGACCGGCCTCGATCGTGGTGTCGCCAAGGCGAACTGCGCGCACCCCGTCAGCGCCGGCCAGCACCTCGAGCAGCAGGCCGCGGTTGGCGTCGGGGTCGCGCTGGTCGAACACCAAGTTGCCGAGACTGGTCGCCACCACGGTGCGCCGCCCGTCGCCGTCCGGGTCGATGGTCGTGACCGGCTGGACGACGTGCGGGTGGTGTCCCCAGACCACGTCCACCCCCCAGCGCGCCAGGGTGTACGCGCGCCGGGCCTGCCCCGGATCGGTGCTCGAGAGGTACTCGACGCCGCCGTGCATCCCGACCACAACCAGGTCGCCGTCGGCCCGGGCCTGCGTCACCGCTGTGCGCAGCCGGGCATCGTCCCACCAGGCCACGCCGGGCCGGTCGGCGCCTGCCCGGGGGCCGGCGCCGGTCGCGTCCACCGCGAGCAGAGCGACCCGCACGCCCCTGACGTCGACCACCCGTGGGGTGAAGGCATCGGCGACGTCGGCGCCCCCGCCGACGGCGACCAGGCCGGCCTGACCGAGGGCGGCCATGGTGTCCGGCACAGTGGCGGGGCCGGCATCACCGGAATGGTTGTTGGCCACCCCGGCGACGTCGAACCCGGCCTCGGCCAGCAGTGCCGCCCGCAACGGGGGTGCCTCCAGGGCATACGGTCCCGCCCGAGGACTGTGCTTCCTCGTGGTGAGGGGTGACTCCAGGTTGGCCGCCGCGAGGTCTGCCGCCCGAACCTGGTCGCGCACCCCGGCCAGGGCAGCCGAGGGGTCCTCAGCGGTCCGTTGGGCGACGCCTCGCCCGAGCATCACGTCCCCGCCGAACAGCAGCCGGACGGCACTGGGGCCGCTGGTGTCGGCATCGGTGGAGGGGCGCGCCGTGGGGAGGTTCGGCGAGACAGCGGGCACCGGGGGTGAGGCCGGGTCCGGCGGCGTCCGGCCGGTCGTCGGGTATGTTGCTGGGGCGCAGGCGCTGACCATGACGCCGACCGCGAGTGTCGACACCCACCGCACGAGCCGACCGGTTCCCATGGCCGCCGCTCCCAGGCGGTCAGGCAGGGCTGGATGTGCCCCTCTGGCCTGACCTCTGCATCGTGTCACCAGGCCGCCTGGTCGAGGTGGGGCGAACGTCGCGAGGACCGGCGACGCGCGTCCTCCCGCCGTCCGCACGCGGTGGGTCCCAGGGCGCCATGGGCGGTCCTCGCCGGTATGGATGTGCTGGGAACGGGCGTAGCCTGGGCCTCTCACTCGGGGAGCGTGCACTCCGCAGCGGAGGTGCGAGATGGTTCCGGCCGACGGCGCGCAGTTCCTTGCCTCGGGCGAGGCGTACGACACCTTCATGGGTCGCTACTCACGCCCGCTGGCCGTGGTGTTCGCCGACGCGGCGGGAGTGACACCGGGTCAGTCGGCGCTCGACGTGGGGTGTGGGCCAGGAGCGCTGACGGGAGTGCTCGTCGACCGGCTCGGGGTAGCGGCCGTCTCGGCGTTCGATCCGTCGCCGCCGTTCGTCTCCGAGTGCGCGGTTCGCCATCCGGGGGTCGTCGTCCGCCGTGGCCGCGCCGAGGAGGTCCCGTTCGGCGACGCCGAGTTCGACGTCGCGATGGCCCAGTTGGTGCTGCACTTCGTGACCGACGCCGACCTCGTGGCGAGCGAGCTCCGCCGTGTCCTGCGCCCCGGAGGCCTGGCCGCGGCGTGTGTCTGGGACTTCACCGACGGGATGGAGATGTTGCGGCACTTCTGGGACGCCGCGCTGGCAGTCGACCCGGAGGCGCCCGACGAGGCGCAGCTGATGCGTTTCGGGAGGGAGGGTGAGATCGCCGAGCTGCTCGCGTCGACGGGGTTTCGTCACGTCCACGAGACGACCCTGCGGGTGAGTGTGACGTACCCGGGGTTCGCGCAGCTGTGGTCCGGCTTCCTCGCCGGAGTCGGCCCCGCTGGTTCCTACTGCATGAGCCTGCCCGAGGAAAGCCGTTTCGCCGTCCGGGACAGGTTGTTCGATCGCCTCGGTTCGCCAGCCGGCTCGTTCTCGCTTGCTGCAACGGCGCGTCACGCTCACGGCCGGTCAACCCATTGACCACCGACGGCTGCTTCAGCCCGCCAGACCGCGGAACGCCTCGTAGACCAGGAAGGCGGGCCACACCAGGGCCTTCAGAAAACCCACGACGTACTCGGCGAATCCGTCAGCGCTCTGGAAGTAGTACACCAGCGCGCCGATGAGGCCCAAGCCGTAGACGGCGTTGCCGCCGCCCGAGCTGGCCTGGCTCACGCCTCGCTGACGACTCGGTGGGTCAGTCATGTCGCTCATCTCGACCTCTCATCCCGGCGGTGCGGGGAGGTGGTTGTCTGCCGAAGAAGATCCTGTTGCCTGGTGGAAGCCATGACGTACCTCGCCCTCGCCTCCAGCGCATCGCCAGGACCGGAAGCGATCAAGGCGCCAAGGTCCTCATACCGAGCGCGGAGCACACCGAGGACGCCGATCGTCGGCCAGCTCCCGACGTCACCCGATGATCCGGTGGAAGAGTCGATGGTGAGAACTGTTGCACGGAATGACTCCGGTCTGGCTCCAGCTACGTCGGCGGCTCCCCTCGCCCGCTCCATCCGTCGCCTACCGTGACCGCGTCCAGCAACGCGGAGTAGGAGGCAACCAGCTCGGCGCGCTCTGCACGCACGCGCCCGTCGTCGGGGTCACATCCGTCGGCCACCCAGGCGTCGGAGATCCGCATCGCCAGTGCCCGGTGCCGGGCGGCCGTCCGGACCGAGTCCTCCGGGCGGTCGTACACGTAGGCATACACGTGGGCCAGCGCCGCCACCAGAGCGGTCTCGTCATCGTCGGTGCGCTCGCGCTGCAGCACCCGGTGCTCGTGCCACCAGGTCACCTCCCGCCGAGCCGCCTCCACCGGGTCGAGGCGCAGGTGGTGAACGCGATCGACGAGCGCGTAGAACCGTGCCATCAGCCGGCGTGCGGCGTCCGGGTCGTTGTCCGGGTAGGGGGCCCAGACCTGGTTCGCCCGGAGCACATACCAGGCGCCGAGCAGCGTTCTGGGCCAGGACATGCCGAAGCCGGTGCGAACCATGCCCACCGCCGCGGTCAGCACCAGGCGCCAGTCCTGCCGGTAGTAGCCGACCCACGCGTCACACTCGTGGGCGGCCAGTCTGACCGGGTCGAAGTCCCACGGGTCGCCTGTCCTGGCCACTGGCCCATCGCCTCCCTCGCCGTCCGCTGCGACGGCGCGACTGCTGGCATCATCGGACCATCGTGTCGCCGGCACCAGGGGTTGGCGGTGCACGACCCCAGGCGGAGGGGAGGCGAACATGCCAGGTGCCGGACCGGGCAGCGGTGGCCTCGAGGGCGTGCTGGTCAGGATGTCCGCCCTGCTCGAGGGGCTGGAGGAGGCCGGTGATCCGCGTCGGTTCTTCCTGGCGACCTACTCCCGGACCACCGCCGCGGTCGGGCACGCGATCGCCGAGGCGGGCTTCGAGGACCCCGTCTGGGTGGACCGGTGGGACGCCGTCTTCGCCGACCTCTACCTCGACGCGATGGACGCCTTCGACGCCGACCCGCAGGCGGCTCCGCGACCATGGCGGACGGCGTTCAGCGCGCCCGAGCGGCTGCATCCGCTACAACACGTTCTCCTCGGGATCAACGCCCACGTGAACTACGACCTGCCGCAGGCGTTGATCGCCGTCATCCCGGTCGAGGACTTCGCCCGGCCCCTGGTCATGGCCAGGCGCAGGCGCGACCACGAACGCATCGACGCCGTCCTGGCCTCCCGGGTCGCAGCCGAGGACGCAGCGCTCAAGGACGCCTTCCGGGCACACTCGATGCCGGGACGCTCGGTGACCGACCGCCTGCTCCAACCGCTCAACCGCGCAGCGAGCCGGCGGTTTCTGCGAGAGGCGCGCCAGAAGGTCTGGCACAACACCGACCTGCTCCATCAGGCCCGTCTGGACGGCGTGTCCGCCTACGAGCAGCGCCTTCATGAGCTGGAGATCCTCAGCACCGCCCGGGTCGCCGACCTGCTCGCCCCTGGGAACGTGCTGCTCAAGCTCGCCGTGGCCGGGTTCGGGGTCGTCCTGCCTCCGCACTGAAGGACCGTCACGTGATCGGTAAGGGTCACCACGACGGACACCCGGTGAGCAGGGGGCGGACCGTGGACCCCGCGCCCATGGCCGCCGCCCCTCCGCGGCTCCGGTCCGGTTTGCCCGACTGACTGGTCAGGCCGCGGCCCAGGCCCCGATGAGCAGCACCGCCGCGACCAGGCCGACCGCCGCCGCCAGCCAGCCCAGCGCCGTCCGGGTCTGGCCCTGGATCGCCGCCTCCGCGGTGCTGAACAGGCTGGTCACGAACAGGATCGCCAGGGTCACGTGGAGCAGGAAGGCGGCGGCGACCCCGCCGATGGCACCTGCCTGCCAGCGCTTTCCCCACAGCGGGGAGACCAGGGGCGGGATGACCAGGGCACCGATCGCGCCGTAGAGAAGCTCCAGCCAAGCCGGTCGGTCACCCATCCAGGGCAGGGTGTCGCGCAGGTCGAGCAGGTCGATCGTGGCCAGGGTGCCGAGCACCAGGACGACGGCGGCCGTGGCCGCGACCGCGAGCCAGCCCCGCCAGGTACGACGCAGCGGTCCGGTCAGCATCGACGCGGTGGCGACGGCCGACCAGATCAGCCAGCGGCGCAGCGGCGTCGTGTCGAGGTCGCGCATGCCGTCGCGGAAGATCCGGTCGGCCGTCTCGCGGTCGATGACCTGGGAGGCGATGTAGGTCTGCGGCTCGTCCGGGGCGAGGATGAGCCCGTCGTGGATGAGGGCGGCCGGCAGGTGTACGCCGGTCCGCGGGACGAGCCAGGTGAACCAGGACGGGACCGAGGTGAGGTCGGTCCGGAAGTGCGCCAGGTTCGCCGGCACGATGATCCCGCCGACGTGGGCATCCCAGTAGCCGATCGGTTCCTCGAGCTGGAACTGCTCGAGTCCGGAGGTGATCTGCTGCACCAGCCGGACGGCGTAGGGGCGCAGCGGATCACCTGGGTTGAAGAACCCGCTGGTGTCGATACCGGGAGGCTTCTCCAGCGGTGGGACGATCAGTTCGTCGGTCGGTCGGGCGCTGTCACTGACCACGTGCCTCGTGGCGTTCTGCACCGTGGCCGGACCGTCCAGCTCGATCTTCTCCATGCCCGCCCCCAGGTCCTCGTCCCTGGTCGCCCATCCTGCTCGTGTCGGGACCACCCACGCCAGGCCCGGGGAGCATGGACGCGCTCAGACGCAGAGTTCGCCGGTGGTTCCGCGCCAGCAGAAGGTGGTGCGTTCGATCGAGCGGAGGACGAACCCCTCGCCGCCGCCGTCGGGCGTGGCGAACAGGTGCAGCCGGTAGCCGGCGGTCGAGTCGTCGGCGATGCCGATGACGTCGTAGCTGATCTCGCCCAGATCGCCCACCGACGCCGGTGTCGACTGGACGATCCGCAGGCCCGGCTCGGGGTCGGCGGGGGCGAACCCCTTGGCGACGAGCTCGCCGAGATCCCGCATGGTCTCCGCGCGCGGCGGCGCAGAGCTGCGCAGGAACTCGGCGGTGGCGTCGTCCGTGGCTGCGATGAAGCCGAGGTAGGACGACCTCGCCCAGCCGGTCACCGACCCGACCGTGACCTCGTACCAGATCGAGCCGGGCAGCAACCGGGCCCGGCCGGTCGCCACCGCGTCGTCCGCCGTCGGTGCCAGCTCGGCCACGACGGGGGCGTTCGTGCCCGGAGAGGCCCTGACGTTCAGCACGTCGTCGTAGGCGACACCCATCACCGCCAGCACGTCTCCGGCGTCGGCGTAGGAGAAGATCTCCTGTCCGGGGAGGGCGGTCGGCGATGTCGCGGACGGTGCGGTGGCCGACGGAGGGGTCGCGGACGCGGTGGTCGGTGGCTCGGTCGTCGCCCCCGACGTCGCGGCGCTGCTCGTGGGGGTGGTGTTGGGATCTGCTTGGTCCCCCCCGCAGCCCACGGTCAGGGTGGCGATCGCTAGGACGAGCGCGAACAATGGGGCCGTCACCGGCCGCCGACTCCGAGGGGAAGCGATCCCGGCCATGCCTCCAGCACAGCGCGGTGGGGCCGGTGCCGCCAGAGGCGAAGGTCATCCGCGCCGCGCCGGGCCGTTGACGGCCGCGAACCGCGATGTTGGACTGCGCGGATGAGGGATCGTGCCGCGCCCGGTCCGGTTGTCCGTACGGCGGTCGCCGCGGACCTGCCCGCGGTCCAGCAGGTCTACCGGACTGCGGCGTTGTCCAACGCCGGTGACGCGGTGATGTTGCTGACTCGTCCCGAGTTCCTCGTCTTCGCCGGCGAGGGGATCACCGAGGGCCGGACCCGAGTCGCGGTAGCCGGCCCGGAGGGACAGGGCCGGATCCTGGGGTTCGTCACCGTGGCCGTGGACCGGGACGGCGACGCCGAGCTCGAGGATCTCTTCGTCGAACCGGGCTGGCGCCGCCGGGGTGTCGCCCGGCAGCTGGTCCTCGACAGTGTCAGGACCGCTCGCGCGGCCGGTCACCGACGGCTGTCGGTCACTGGCAATCCGCACGCGTTGGCCTTCTATCGGGCCGTCGGCTTCGTCGAAGCCGAGAGAGTCGCCACCGAGCTGGGTGCCGGCCCGCGTCTGCACCTGGATCTGACCCAGACCTGATCCCGATTCCCCCATTGTGGTGGCGCAACGTCACGACCGCGGCCGGCGACTCGGCGACGGCCTCAACCCTCACCCGTGCCGAGCTGTCTCCTGAGGAAGGGCACCACGTAAGAGTTGACCTGCTGCGGGTCGTCAACGAAGGGCCAATGTCCGAGGCCGGGCAAGACATGTATCTCGGCGCGGGGAAAGGCCTGGCGTTGGCGCGGAGCCATCGCCACGGGCACATACGCATCCTCCGCTCCCCACACGACACAAGCCGGCAGATCACGTGCGTGCAGTGCGGAGATGAGCCCGCCCGATCCTCCTGGGTGCCGCGTCGCCCGGTACAGCTTGAGGACGGCTTGTCTGTTCCCCCGGTCGGCGTAGCTGTGGATCCTGGTCACGAACTCCGGGGGCAACGGGCGGGGGTTGTCCCGATTGAGCGCCAGCTCCATCATGCGGCGGTTCGTGACCGACTGGAACAACTCCCCGAGCACGGGCGTCTGCCAGATCCGCGCGAACTTGTGCCAACGGTAGCCGGGCATCACGCCTGTGTTGATCAATGTCACGCTGGCCACGGCTTGGGGATGGTCGACCCCCCACTGCAGGCCGAAGGGCCCACCGAAGTCGTGCAACACCAGGTGCGCGCGGCGGACAGCCAGCGCATCGAGCGCCAGCCCCAGGAACCGCGCATAGCCGCCCACGCTGAAGTCGAACCGGCTCGGCCGCTCGGAACGCCCGTAGCCGGGAAGGTCCAACGCCACCGTGCGGGCGAAGGCGTCAACCTGCTCGATGATGGGTTCGTAGTCGTCCATCGGGCCGGGGTTGCCATGGACGAAGACAACGGCCTCATCGCCACCGTCGGCGCGGCCGTCGTGAACAGCGGTCCGCAGTCCGCCGACGAGGCGATCCTGAATGTTGAGCATGACCGTCAGTCTCCCCGGGCTGGTGTCGTGATGCCTCGCACCGGTGCCGGGCTTCGGCTATCAGTCGAGGTCCGCCGACCCCATGCCGATGCCGCGTAGAGCGGTCGCCAGCGTCGGAGCCAGCGGCAGCTGGGGGATCAGCGTGGTCTGGAACGCGTGGTAGACGTCGGGCTTGCCCTGCCAGACGGTGGCCGCCGGCCGGCCGGCGGGGTCCACCTCGTGGTGCCAGGAGCCCGCCGCGCGGTCGATGAACACCGTGCGCGCGTGGTCCCACCAGGTGCGATACCACCGCTCGTACTGCGCCTCACCGGTCACCGCGCGCAGCACGGCAGCGGCTGCCAGCGCCTCGGTGACCACCCAGTGCAGCCGGTCCCGCACCACCGGCGTGCCGTCCCAGTCCGTGGTGTAGACGAACCCCTCGGCGCCGTCCACCGCCCACCCGTCCCGGACGCCGGCCCGGAACAGCTGGACGGCGCCGTCCAACAGCCGCTCTGAGGCGCCTGGTGACGACCCTTCGGGCAGGCTCGCCCGCACGTGCAGTGCCAGGCGGGCCCACTCGAAGAGGTGACCGATGGTCACGCCGAACGGTCGGAACGGGTGGTTGGGGGTGTCCCGGTTGTAGTCGGGCCGCTCGTTCCAGCCGGAGTCGAAGTGCTCAGGCAGTCGCCAGCCGTGGGCAGCGGCGACGCCGTCGACGACGCGTTCGGTGATCCGGGTCGCGCGCCGGCGCCACATCAGGTCGCCGGTGACGTCTGCGGCAGCGAGGAGGGCTTCCACCGCGTGCATGTTCGCGTTGACCCCGCGGTAGTCCTCGAGCTGCGCCCAGGTGCGGTCCCAGACATCGGCGACCATCGACTCGTCCTCGCGCCAGAACCGGGTGTCCATCACCTGAAGTGCCTCCGCGAGCAGCTCCGCGCCGCCAGGCCGTTCGGCCGCCGCCGCACTGGAGGCCGCCAGCACGACGAACGCGTGGTCGTAGGCCCGCTTGTCCTGCTGGTCCGCGCCGGTGCCGGCGTACCACCCTCCGTTGTCGCTGTCGCGCAACGGCCCGGTGAGCGCGGCGACACCGTGGTCGACCAGTGGGCCGGCGCCGGGACGCCCCATCAGGTGGGCACAGGCGAAGACGTGCGTCATCCGGCAGGTGATCCAGGTGTCCACCGGCCGGTCGAGCAGGGGGCGGCCCGCGTCGTCCAGCCAGGCGAACCCACCCTGCGGATGGCGGGAGGCCTCGGCGAAGTCCAGGAGCCGGTCGCATTCGGCGTCGAGCCACCGGCGGTGCGACGGGCGAGCCGGCCACGGCAGACCGGCGCCCGCTGGGACGGACAGTCTCACGCCACTCACCTCAGGTTCGCTCGCTCGGCCAGCTGGGCGCCCGCTGCTCGGAGCCAGCGCACCGGTTCGGCCAGGGCGCCGTCCGGGCCGCCGGCCAGGTCGACCAAGGTCACCAGATCCGAGCAGCCGGGCGGCGGTGGCGCGCCGGCCTGCCCGGTGACGATCGCCAGGCCCACTCCGGCCGTGTGGGCGCGCTCGGCGAGGTACCCCACCACCTTGCCCGACATCGACGTGGCATCGAACCGCCCCTCACCGGCGATCAGCAGGTCGGCGCCCTGCAGGGTCTCCGCCAGCCCGGTCACGTCGGCCACGACAGACGCCCCCGGATGCAGCGAAGCGCCCCATGCCGCTCGCAGCCCGTAGCCGGTGCCACCGGCCGCGCCGTCGCCGGGCCGGTCGCAGGGGTACCCCAGGTGGTCAGCCAGGCGTCCCAGACCTCGTTCCAGCAGGTCGATTCCGGCGGTGTCCGCGCCCTTCTGCGGCCCGAAGGTCGCCGCAGCCCCCTGCGGTCCCAGCAGCGGCGAGACCACATCACTGAGGCAGACCACGCCGCCGGCAGGAGCCGGCCGGAGGCCGGCGAGCTCGACGCGGACCAGGTCGACCAGCCCGCCGCCGCCGAGCGGCAGGGGCCGACCGCCCGCATCGAGGAACCGGGCTCCGAGCGCGGTGAGGCAGCCGGTGCCGGCGTCGGTGCTCGCCGAGCCGCCGAGCCCGACCAGGATTCGCTGCGCACCCTCGTCCAGCGCGGCCGCGATCGTCTCGCCGAGCCCGTGCGTGTGGGCGCCCAGCGGGTCCGGACGGTCCATCAGCGGCAGCCCGCTGCCCTGGGCCAGCTCGGTGACCGCGGTGCCGTCACCGAGCATCACCCAAGTCGCCCGGACCGGCCGCGAGTGCGGACCGAGCACCTCGAGCTCGTGGCGGCGGGCGCCCGGATGGGCTGCCGCGATCGCGTCGACTGTGCCCTCGCCGCCGTCGGCCATCGGCCGCACCGTCACCACGTCGTCCGGACGTCGGTCGCGCCAACCCTGCGCGATCGCCTCGGCGACCTGCGTCGCCGCGACCGAGCCCTTGAAGGAGTCCGGCGCGACGACGATGTGCAGCCCCATCGGCGGCCTCAGCCCTTCACTGCCCCGGCGGTCAACGCACCGACGATCTGGCGCTGCAGCAGCACGAAGATCACCAGCACCGGGGCGATGGCCATCACGCTGCCAGCGGCGAGGTACTGGGTGGTGATCTCGCCGCTGGTCGCCTGGAGGTTGATCACGCCGACCGAGACCGGGTACAGATCCCGGTCGTCGAGCAGGATGAACGGGATGGCGAACTGCGACCAGGAGGTCACCGAGGCCAGGATGCCCGCCGAGACGATGCCGGGGCGAGCGGTCGGAAGCACCACTTTGATCAGACCCTGCAGCGGGGAGCAGCCGTCGATCGCCGCTGCCTCGTCCAGATCCTTGGGAATGGTGTCCATGAAGGTCTTGAGGAACCAGGTGATGAACGGCGCGACGATCGCGATGTAGACGAGCACCAGGCCGAGGTAGTTGTTCACCAGGCCGAGTGCCACGAAGAGCCGGTACACAGGTACGGCGATGATCAACGGCGAGATCAGCTGCGCGGCAAGCAGTCCACGGGTGTAGGGCCGGCGGCTGGGGAAGACGAAACGCGATAGCGCGTACGCCACCGGAACCGCCAGCAGCAGCGTGCCTGCCACGCTGAGCGCCACCAGGACGATCGAGTTCAGCAGATACCGGCCGATCGGCGTCGTGTCGAGGACGTCGGTGTAGTTGCTGAACAGCCACTGCTGCGGCAGCAGGCTCGGCGGCGACTGGAGCGTCTCCTCGGCGCTCTTCAGCGACAGGGACAGCACCCACACCAGCGGGAACGCGAACACGGCGATGAGGAGCAGCTGGGCCAGGTAGTAGCCGACGTTGCCCGAACGTGTCGCTCTCATCTCAAGCCGTCCTCTCCTGCCGCTCGACAAGTCTGAGGTACACCAGGATCATCGCGAGGTTGATCACCATCAGCACCACCGCCATCGCCGCGCCGCGGCCGACGTTGAGCTGACGGAAGATCTGGTCGTAGACGCCCAAGGCGAGCACCTCCGTCGCGTTGCCCGGGCCGCCGCCGGTGAGCGAGAGCACCATGTCGAAGGTGTTGAACGTCTCCACCACCACGAGGACCAGCGTCGTGGTGAGGATCGGCATCATCATCGGCAGCGTGACCCGGCGCAGGGTCTGGGCGGCGTTGGCGCCGTCCACCTTCGCGGCCTCATAGACGTCGCCCGGGATCGTCTTCAGACCGGCGTAGCACAGGATCATGCTCAGTGCCGTCCCCCTCCAGACGTTCGCGACGACCACCGAGACCAGGGCGACGTTGGGGTCCGACAGGAAGGGGGTCTCGCCGGAGAAGCCGACCAGCGACAGGCCGTAGTTGACGATCCCCGACGGGCTCTCCTCGTACAGCAGCCGCCAGATCACACCGATGATCACTCCAGGGACCGCCCACGCGGTCAGGACGACAGTCCGCGTCACCACGGTTCCCCGCAGCCCCCGGCGTTCCGCGCCGTTGACCAGCAGAGCGGCGGCGAGCCCGATACCCAGCTGGAACACCGTGCTGAACAGGACGAACAGGAAGGTGATGTTCAGGGTGTGCCTGAAGTCGTCGCCCCGGACCAGCGAGCGGTAGGCGTCGGTGGTGTAGGAGTACGGCTCCCCGCTGACCAGGCTGGCGTCGGTGAAGCTCAACCGGAAGATCTCGATCATCGGGTAGAGCAGCACGAGCACCAGCAGGGACGCCAGGGGCAGCAGCCACGGCCAGGCCCGCCGCGACGGGTCCCGTCTGCGGCTCGTCCCGCTGACGCTTCGGCCGGGTGTTGTGGCTGCGGTGGTCGACGTGGTCATGGCGATCTCCCCGCTGCTCAGGTCAGTCTGTTGAGGGCGTCGTCGAGGGCCTGCTCGGGCTCGCTGCTGCCGGCGGCGACGCTGGACAGCGCGATCTGCAGGCTGTTGGAGACCAGGGAGTACTTGCGATCGGCGGGGCGTGCGCGCGCGTACTCACTGAGGTGTTGCCGGAAGGTCGGCGTGAACGGGTTCTGCTCGTACTTCGGGTTGTCGTAGACGCTTTCTCGCGGCGGCAGGTACCCGCCGAGCGAGCACCAGGTGGCCATGCCGTCGTCCCCGACGAAGGTCTGCATCACCCAGTCGATGCCGGCGTCGAGGCGTGCCTGGTCGTCAGTGAAGCCCGCCCACACCCAACCCCCGGCGCTGGTGACGTTTCGCTCCCCGGAGACGCTCGGGATCGGGGCCACCCCCCAGGTGTCGAAGAAGTCCTTGTCGGGCAGCAGGTTGTTCAGCGCGGCCGCCTGCCAGTTCCCGCCGAGGAACATGGCTGTCCGGCCCGCCACGACGTCGGTGTTCTGGTCGTCCTCCCTGCCGAAGGTGGCCACCCGGTCCGGGACGACACCCTGGCCGATCACCTTGGCCACCACGCCGAGGGCGTTGGCCATCGCCTCGTAGCCCTTGCCGGTGGCGAACGCGGGGTCCCCCGACTCGTCGAACAGCTCCACGCCCTGGTCCCAGTACTGCGGCCACAGCGTCGTGGTCACCGCACCCTCGCTGCGCCCAGCGGGGAATGTGACCACGTGCCCGCTCTCGGCCAGGGGCTTGGCGATACTGAGCAACTCGTCCCAGGTCTGGGGCGGCGTGGGCACGAGGTCCTTGCGGTAGTACAGCACCCGCACGTCGGTGGTGAACTGCAGCCCGCGGACGGTGTCCCCGCCCCCGGTCATGGTCTCCCGGATGCTGGGGAACCAGTCGTCCAGACGCAGCCCGGCCGCCGCCAGCTGGCTGGTGAGCGGCTGGGCGTTCGGTGCCACCCGGCCGAAGACGTAGCCGTCCACCTGGGAGATGTTGGGCGCCCGGCCCTGCGAGGCCTGGAGGAGCAGTTTGGCCATGGCGGCCGAGGTGTCGGCGGTGGTCACCTGGGGGATCAGCCGCCAGCCGGACGACGCCTCGTAGGCGGCCCGCTGCTCGGTCAGGTAGCCGACCCGCTCGGGATCGGTTCCCTGGAGTGAGTACGACGGGATGGCCTGCCAGGTAACGGATTTGGGGTCCTGCCCCGAGGAGCAGCCGGGCAGCAGGACGGCGGCGCCGACGCCCATCAGCTGGAGGATGGTTCGCCGAGTCGGCTCACCGGATGGAGTCATCATGGCGGGTCCACTCCTTTGCGTCGGTGGCCGACGTGCCGGGCAACGCGCCCAGCAGGACGGTGGCGATCTGGGCCGGTCCGAGCGGGACCCTGAGCGAGCCGTCGGACTCGACGGTCAGGTCGGACCTGTGGATCTCCTCGAGGTCGCACTGCGAGGCCCAGGCGACCGGGAAGGCTGGGCGTAGCGTCGCGGTGACCGGCTCGTCGCTGCTGTTGAAGAACCGGACGACGAGGCCGCCTCGGTCCTCGGCCGTCTTGACCGCCGACAGGACCACCTCCTGCGGACCGAGCTCCAGGCCGAGCCGAGTACCGGTGGTCTCCGCGGCGGCGACCTGGCGATCCCAGCGTGACCACGCCTGCAAGGGCACGGAGAACCGCTCCGCCGCCCGGTACAGGTGCCCCGCGCCGTCCTCGCCGCTGAACGGTCGCAGGGCGCAACGGAACTGGTGCCGACCGGGACACTGCGCTCCAGGGGTGACGATCTCCGGGCCGATCTTGTGCGGCCGCAGGGAGTGGTCCACCCGCGCCATCCAGCCGACGCACCGCAACAGGGTGACCAACAGGACGCCGTCGGAGGTGCTGCTGTACTCGTGAAGTCCCTCGGCGAGGACCTGGAGCCCGGCGCCGTCCTGCTCGACCGCGACGAATCGGCGCATCGGGAAGACCCCCGACGGCAGGTCCTGCCACCCGGTGGCATCGGGCAGCGTGCCGTTTCGCCGGACGGTGCCGAACGCGGACTCGGCCACAGTGTCGCCGGTCCGGATCCCGGTGGGCAGGCACAGACGGAGCCGGTGGTCCTCCGCCGGGTTGTCCACGGTCAGATCCACGATCAGGATGTCGTCACCCGGGGCGAGGTGCAGGGCGGCCTCCACCACGATGTCGACCTCCTCGCCGGATCGGCGGGCACGGTCGGGGGTCAGGCCACGCGGGACCGGCATCCGGCGGCGTACGCGCAGGACGCCGTCCGGGCCCAGATCCACCACGGACTCACCGACCGTAGCGGATAGCGGTGCGTCGCCGGGCAGGGGGTCGTAGCCGTATTCGTCACCGGCGTCACCGTCGTCGACGAGGTCGAGCAGCCCGGCCAGTCGGACCCCGGAGCGCAGGTCGGTGATCGCGAGGGTCCCGCCCGGCTCCACCTCGACCCGCAACACGCCGTTGTCCAGGATCGGCGCCGAACCAGTGCCGCTGCCGTGGTCCGGAGGTGGGCTCGGCTCCCCCGTGCCATCGGCCGGAACGAGCCGATACACGGCGGTCCCCAGCGGGGGAACGTCGTCGGCCGTGAAGGAGACCCGGTCCAGCAACAGCTCCTTGCGGCGGTCGAGGGTGTCGCCGACGTACAATCGTGACTGCGGCGTCCACCGGTGCGGGACGTAGCGGCCCTCGGGATCCAGCAACCGGTAGCCGCCCAGGTCGACACCGGCGCCCTGCAGCCATCCGAACCGGCGGACGCCGACCGGGGCATCCAGGTCGGGCAGCACGTCGGCGCTCACCGGCCCGGTTCGGGCGAAGCCGCTCGGGTTGACCACGACGATGGGAATCTCGCCGTCCACGACCGGCGCCACCGCGGCCGCGATGCGAGCCAAGGCGTCCTCGGCGACCGCGGCCGTGGTCTGACCGATCATGGTCATCCGAGTGACCATCTCCTCGTGCACCTCGTCCACCGAGCACCCGCAGATCGAGTCGTGCGCGTAGTTCTTCACCAGCTGCCGCCAGGCGTGCCGCAGCGAGTCCAGGCAGGACTGCCCGTCGACCAGGGTGGCGAGCGCGTCGAGTCGCTCGGCCACGCCGGTCAGGTGGGACTCGGTGCGCTCGTTGAGCGCCTTCAACGGGGTTCGGGTCGAGGCGATGCCGTCGAACACGGCGTGCGTGCGGCCGTAGCGCAGCTCGCCGGTGATCACCGTCTCGGGCTGCGGTCCGGCGTCCAGCAGGGCGTGGAAGTCCTCCAGGCCGCCCATCCGGATGTCGACGTCCAGGTCGGCGCCGAGGGAGTCGACCAGGCCCGGCGCGCCGGCCTGCACCCGCAGATGGTCCCCGCCGTTGAGCAGGAGCAGCACCCGGGACGACGCGCGCGGCGCCATCCGGCCGAGCAGCTCGGCCAGTGTGTCGTAGCGGACCAGGGCGCCGTGGTGAAGCACCATCTCGGCCGAGGTGGGCGCCAGGACGGCGGCATTGGAGTAGCTCTCGGTGAGCCACTCGGTGAGCACCCGGGAGCCGTCCGGCCCCTCCCACCAGAACTGGCTACCCAGCTCGTCGGGGTGCTGGCCGAAACCCCGCATGGCGTAGAAGGTCTCGATGCCGAAACCGCGCAGGATCTGCGGCAGCTGGTGGACGTGCCCGAAGGTGTCCGGAAGGTAGCCCTCGCGCATCACCCAGCCGTACTCCGCGGCCATCTGGGTGCCGATCAGCAGGTTGCGGATCAGCGCCTCGCCGCAGACATGGAACTCGTCGGGCTGCACGTAGCTGGGACCGGGGCGCATCCGGCCGGCGCGCACCAGCCGGACGACGCGCTCACGCTGGTCGCGACGGACCTCGAGGTAGTCCTCCAGGATCACCGTCTGGCCGTCGAGCAGGAACACGGGGAGGTTCGGGTCGCTCTCCAGGACCTCGATCAGCTCGTCGAAGAACCGCACGAGATGGAAGCGCATGGTCTCGAACGGGGCGTACCACTCGCGGTCCCAGTGCGCGTGCGGGACGACCACCGCCCGGACGACGCGGGTCTCGCCATCCTCCGGGTGCCCCGGCGAGTCGTGGGCGGACACCTGGTGCCCCGAGACCGGGAGCCGAGCTACCTGGGCAGTCTCATCCATGATCGACTACCTCCCCCTAGCGTCGCTTACGTCAACGTTGACGCCAACGTTGACGTAGTACACTCCCCTCCACGTCGCGATGTCAAGGGTTTCGGAGGTGACAAGGATGAGGTGGCAATGATCGACGGACGGGGGTCGGCACGGCCCACCATGAAGGACGTTGCCGATCGGGTCGGGGTCAGCATCAAGAGCGTCTCGCGGGTGCTGAACGGGGAGCCCGGGGTGTCGCCGGCCACCTCGATCCGGATACTCGCGGTGGCCGAGGAACTCGGCTTCCGGCGCAACGACCTGGCCCGCAGCCTGCGTCAACGTGATTCCCGCAACACCATCGGCGTGGTCGTGAAGAACACGTCGGCACGGTTCTTCGCCGGGCTGATTCGCGGCATCGAGGAGATCGCCACCCAACGCAACGCCCTCGTGCTGACCGCGACCACCCCCGACCCGGACGGGGAGCTGGCCAAGCTGCTGGCCCTGTCCTCCCGACGGGTGGACGCCCTGGTGATCGTGCCGCGAGGCAAGGACCAGTCGTTCCTGCGGGCCGAGCAGGCGATGGGCCTGCCGATGGTCTTCGTCGACCAGCCACCGGGCGGCGTCACGGCGGACACGGTCGTCGTCGACAACGCGAGTGGGGCGCGCAGGGCCACGGCGCACCTCCTGGCCCAGGGCCACCGACGGATCGGCGTGGTGGGCTCGCGGGCAAGCCTGTTCACGGTGCGGGAGCGGCTGCGGGGCTATGAGCAGGCGTTCGAAGCTGCCGGACTGAGACCGCGCGGCCCGGTCCGGCTCGACCTTGCGACACAAGAGATGGCCCGGGCGGCCACGGCCGAGATGCTCGCCCGGCAGGAGCCGCCCACGGCGCTGTTCGGTTTGAACAACCAGTGCGCGATCGGAGCCGCTCGGGCACTGAGCCAGGCCGGACGGGGCCATGACCTCGCGTTGATCGGTTTCGACGACTTCGACACCGCCGACCTGCTCGACCCGCCGCTGACCGTCGTCGCGCAGGACCCCGAGGAGATGGGACGGGAAGCAGTCCGCCTGTTGTTCGCCCGTCTTGACGGAGACGGCGCCCCGGCCCGGACCCTCGTGCTTCCCACCCAGCTGATCCAGCGGGGCTCGGGTGAGATCGCGCCCAGGGGAGTCACGCCTGGGTGAGGGCGCGGACGAACACCCGGCCGATGTCGGCAGGGTTCGGCGATGAGTAGGCGGTGCCGCCGCTCGCCGACGCGATGGCAGCCAGCGATGCGGCGTCGGCGTCGGCGCCGTAGGCGATGGTGAGGAACCGCACCGGTCTCTCCGGGTCCTGCTCGGCCCGGATGGTGGCCACCAGCGTCTTCAGGGACAGACTGCCCGGGTCGTCGTTGCGCCCGTCGGTGAGCAACACGACCACGTTCGGTTCTCCGACGCCGTAGTCCTTCGACATCGCGCGGAACGAGGCCAGGGCCGAGTCGTACAGTCCGGTGTCGGTGCTCGGGATGAGGCCGCGGACGGCCGAGACCAGGGCGCCCAGTCGGGTTCGGCCGGTGACGACCTCGCCCACGGGTCCGATCGAGACCAGCTCGCGGTGATCAGTTGATCCCTGCAGCCGGGTCGCGAACTCCCACAGCCCGATCTCGGCGGTGGGGGGAACCAGCTCCATGCCCGCGATGGCGGCGTCCTGCGCGAACTGCAGCTTGCTGCGCCCGGTGCCCACCACCTGCTCGCGCATGGATCCTGAGACGTCGACGAGGACCAGGAACCGCCCGGGGTTCTCCATCCGATGCCAGCCGTCATACAGACCGGACCGCACCGGCGATGTCGGCAGGCCGAGCATCCGGCCGTCCCGATCGGGAGTCCGGCCGAGGCCCTCAACCAGGCCTGAGGCGACCGTGCCATCGGCACCCCGCAACCCGGTGCCGGTCAGCACGGCCTGGCCGTCCGTCCCGGCGAGGAACTCGCCGAACTGCCGGGCTGCCTCGATCACGCTGGCCGGCTGCCCGCTGGCCGACGGCTGGGTGTAGCTCACCTCGATCTGGAACGAGCCCTCGCTCGGGTAGGCCGGGACCAATGCGACCCTGGGATCGGCAGTGTTGTATGTCCACACCCCCTGCTCGTCCAGCAGCGCCGCCGATACCGTCCTGGCGAGATCACCCTCGCGGTCGGCGCGGTGCAGGGCGTCGATGAGGGCGGGTTGGTTCTCGGTGGCCAGGGTGGTCTGGCGGACCAGGCCCAGGAGCGCCCCCTGCACCTGCTCGGTGCCCAGGTCGGTCGCCGCGAGCTCGCCGACGCCCACTCCTCGGGTCACTGCTGCGATCGCAGAGAGGGCACCGAGGCTGGCCGGCGACGCCGCCGGGCCGGCCAGGGCGACCCGGAACGTACCCAGGTCCGCTCGGCCCAGGCTCGTCCAGGTCTGCGCGTTGAGCAGGGTCTCGCCGACCGCCCCCCAGGCGGGCGGCTGATCTGCCCAGCGCAGGGTCGAGGCGAGCGGCTGCGGAACGGCGATCACGGTGACGCTACGGGCGATCACCGTTGATGAAGGCTCGCCGCCGGCCGCGTCCAGGAGCCCGACCACCTGCTCGGTGTCCAGCGGCCCGGTCACGAACGCCGCGGGCTGGGCGGCCTCCTCGGACGCCGCCGAGGTCCCCAGGTCCTCGGCGGCGGCGGTCGTCACCTGGACGTCGAGGCAGGCGCCGGTGATGCGGTGGTCGAGCTCCTCGAAGTGCGCCGCCGCCTCGTCGATGGCCGGGACGTAGGCGGCAGTCACCGTGACCGGTACCGGCACGGTCGCGCCGCAGTCCCGTCCGGCCTTGGCTGCCTCATCGGCGCCACGCCGGCTCACGGTGACGGCGCCTACACCGGCGGCCAGGAGCAGGACGACGCCGGCCACGGCGTACCGGTGACGCCGTCGCAGCCGACGCCTGGCCTGGATCCGAGCCCCCCAGTTCGGGGGCACCGGTGCCTCGGTCATCTGTGCACCGCGCTGCGGACCGGGCAGGCATGTCGGACCGACGTGCTCACCGTGCACACCAGGCATTCAGGCACAGGTCGGACCATACCGACGGATCTCGGACCCGACCCCAGGCCCTGGTGCTGCCGGTCTCTGTCGTCCTGACCTGACGGCCCTCTCCGAACGATCGCGCTGTCAACCCCACGTTCCGTAGGGTGAACGACGCCCGTTCCGGTCGAGCCGACTGTGGCGCTAGCGTGGCGCCATGGGCCGTCCTCCGCGTTGGGTCACCGACACCGACGACGGCCATTCCCAGTGGTACATCGACCGGTTCCGGCGGATGGCCACCGAAGGGGTCGACCTCGGTGGTGAGGCCCGGCTGCTCGATGCGATGGTCAAGCCCGGCTCGCGCATCCTCGATGCCGGCTGTGGGCCCGGGCGCGTCGGCGCCGTCCTGCACGAGCGCGGCCACCACGTGGTCGGCGTCGACGTGGACCCCGAGTTGATCGCTGCGGCCCGCCAGGACCATCCCGGGCCGCAGTGGGTGGTCGCCGACCTGGCCGACCTGGACCTGCCGGCCGCCGGGATCGCTGACCCCTTCGACGCCGCCGTGGTCGCCGGCAACGTCCTGACCTTCGTCGCCGCCGGTACCGAGGCCGAGGTACTGCGCCGGATCACCGCTCATCTGGCCCCCGACGGCTTCGTCGTCGTCGGGTTCGGAACCGACCGGGGGTACGCCCTGACGGACTTCGACAGGGACTGTGCCGCAGTGCCTCTCGTGCTGGAGCACCGGTTCGCCACCTGGGACCTGCGACCCTGGCGAGCCGATTCCGCCTTCGCCGTCAGCGTGCTGCGTCGCATACCGGGGGACCCGGCGCGGTGAGCCCGGGGTCACCACCGGCCGGGCGACCGGACGGCGGGGGCGCCGTCCGAACCGCGCCAGCAGCTCGGACGACGCCCCGCAGGACGAACCGACGTCAGCGGTGGACGTCGAACCGGTCGAGCATCATCACCTTGTCCCACGCGGCGACGAAGTCCTGGACGAACTTCTCCGTCGCGTCGTCGCTGCCGTAGACCTCGCACACGGCCCGCAGCACCGAGTTCGAGCCGAAGACCAGGTCGGCCCGGGTGGCCGTCCACCTCACCTCACCGCTCGTGACGTCGCGGCCCTCGAAGGTCTCCTCGGCGTCCGAGGTCGG
Organism: uncultured Actinomycetota bacterium; assembly: GCA_963724535.1. Taxonomy (GTDB): domain Bacteria; phylum Actinomycetota; class Actinomycetes; order Actinomycetales; family Kineosporiaceae; genus JADJPO01. Next base: position 88,170 of record CAVRVD010000019.1, on the reverse strand, counting down.
CGTCCAGCGCACGCCGGCGTCCAGCAGGTTGACGAAGAAGTCGTTCGTCAACACTCCTGGCCGCGTGGTGAACACGCCGTGCTGGGAACCCTGGGCGGTCGCGCCGAGCATCCGCATCCCGCCGACCAGCGCGGTCATCTCGGGAGCGCTCAGCGTCAGCAGCTGCGCCTTGTCGACGAGCAGCGCCTCCGTCGGCCGGTTGGTCGCCTTGCCGAAGTAGTTGCGGAACCCGTCGACGGTCGGCTCCAGGACGGCGAAGGACTCGACGTCCGTCATCTCCTGCGAGGCGTCGGTACGTCCGGGCGTGAACGGCACTCGGATGTCCACGCCGGCGTCCTTCGCGGCCTTCTCGACCGCGACGCAGCCGCCGAGCACGACCAGGTCGGCCAGCGAGACCTGCTTGCCGCCGTCGGCCTTGGCGTTGAAGTCCCGCTGGAGGCCCTCCAGGGTGCGCAGCACCTTGGCCAGCTGCGCGGGCTCGTTGACCGCCCACTGGTTCTGCGGGGCCAGCCGGATCCGCGCCCCGTTCGCCCCACCGCGCTTGTCGGTGCCGCGGAAGGTGGACGCCGAGGCCCAGGCGGTGCAGACCAGCTCGGCGACGGTCAGCCCGGAGCCGAGGATCTGCTGCGTGAGCGCGGCGATGTCGTCCGCACCGACCAGCTCACCGGAGACCGGCGGAACCGGGTCCTGCCAGATCAGCTGCTCGGCCGGCACCTCCGGGCCGACATAGCGCGAGACCGGCCCCATGTCGCGGTGGGTGAGCTTGAACCAGGCCCGGGCGAACGCGTCGGCCAACTCCGCCGGGTTCTCGTAGAAACGACGCGAGATCCGTTCGTAGTCCGGGTCCATCCGCAGGGCAAGGTCCGTCGTCAGCATCACCGGGGCCTGCCGCTTGGCCGGATCGTGCGGATCCGGCACGGTGGCCGAGGCCGCCGGGTCCGTCGGCACCCACTGCCAGGCGCCGGCCGGGCTCTTGGTCAGGTCCCACTCGTAGCCGAACAGGGTCTCGAAGTAGCTGTTGTCCCATGCGGTCGGGGTCGGCGTCCACGCGCCCTCGAGGCCGCTGGTGATGGTGTCGTTGCCCACGCCGGTGCCGTGCTCGTTCCGCCAGCCGAGGCCCATCTCCTGGATGGGCGCGGCCTCCGGCTCGGGACCGACGACACCCTCCGGGACGGCCGCGCCGTGCGTCTTGCCGAAGGTGTGCCCACCGGCGATCAGCGCGACCGTCTCCTCGTCGTTCATCGCCATCCGGGCGAAGGTCTCCCGGATGTCCCGGGCCGCGGCCAGCGCGCTCGGGGTGCCATTGGGCCCCTCGGGGTTGACGTAGATCAGACCCATCTGGACGGCGGCCAGCGGGTTGGCGAGGTCACGATCACCGCTGTAGCGCTGGTCGCCGAGCCACTCGCCCTCGTTGCCCCAGTCGACCGGCTCGGGCTCCCAGACGTCCCGACGTCCGCCGCCGAAGCCGAAGGTGGCGAAGCCCATCGACTCCAGGGCGCAGTTGCCGGCCAGGACCAACAGGTCGGCCCAGGAGAGCTTGCGGCCGTACTTCTTCTTCACCGGCCACAGCACACGTCGTGCCTTGTCCAGGTTGGCGTTGTCCGGCCAGCTGTTCAGCGGGGCGAAGCGCTGCTGCCCGCCACCCGCGCCGCCCCGGCCGTCCTGCACCCGGTAGGTGCCGGCGCTGTGCCAGGCCATCCGGATGAACAGGGGGCCGTAGTGGCCGTAGTCGGCCGGCCACCAGTCCTGCGAGGTGGTCATCACCTCGGTGATGTCCCGCTTGACCGCCGCGAGGTCGAGGCTGGCGAACTCGGCGGCGTAGTCGAACTCCTCGCCCATCGGGTCGCCGGCGGGCGGGTTGTGGTGCAGGACGCTCACGTCCAGCTGGTTCGGCCACCAGTCCCGGTTCGACCGGACCCGTGCCGTCCGCCCCTCCGTGGCGGTCAGGACCGGCGTCGCGGCCTCGGGGGTGGTGTTCTCGCTCTCCACAGTGCTCTCCTTCGATCGAAGCGGTGCCGGTCACAGATGTGGCTCTGCGGCCGAGGGGTTTCGGCGGTGGACGGTTGCGTTGCCGTGCTGTCAGGTCTGTGCTGTCAGGTCTGTGGCCGTCAGGTGTCGGGGCTCCGTCGTGTCGAGGTGGTCGAGGCGGACGAGCAGGCCGGACACAGGCCCCAGTAGACGACCTCGGCCTCGTCGATCATGTAGCCGTGGTCGTCGGACGGGGCCAGGCAGGGGGTCTCGCCGACGGCGCAGTCGACGTCGGTGATCTCCCCGCAGGCCCGGCATACGAGATGGTGGTGGTTGTCGTCGACCCGCGCCTCGTAGCGGGCCACCGATCCCGCCGGCTCGATCCGCCGCACCAGCCCAGCGGTGGTCAGCGCGCGGAGCACGTCGTAGACGGCCTGCGTCGACACGTCGCCCAGCTCGGCGCGGACGAGGCGCAGGATCGAGTCCGTGTCGGAGTGAGGGCGGGCGTGCACCGCGGACAGGACCGCGACCCGCGGACGGGTAACCCGCAGAGCGGCCTGACGCAAGAGGGGTTCGGCGTCGAACAGGGTGCCCACGGCCCGAGTCTTGCTCACTTGTCTGGAGTCAGTCAAGAAAACTCGTCGCTGCAGAGCTGGCCGGGGGGACGAACTGCCCACGGCGCGTCCCGGCTCGCGCGCAAGGATCGAACGGTCCGGTGCGCCCGGTCGGAGCAGCCGAGAGGTGCCGCCGGCGTGAGGAGCTCACCGCGATGACCACCTACACCCTGCTCACCGACGGCTCGACGGTCGAGCTGCGCGAGGCCGAACCCGCCGACTACGAGGCGCTGACCCAGATGTACGCGCAGATGAGCCAGGAGAACCGGTACCTGCGCTTCCTCGGCGCCGGGAACATGGCCGAGGACGCCGCGCGGCGGGCCTGCCGCGGACCGGAACCCGGTCACCTGGCTCTGCTCGCGGTCCAGGAGGGCGAGCTGATCGGGATCGCCGAGCACGAGCCGACCAGCGTGACCGGTGAGGTCGAGGTGGCGTGCGCGGTCGCCGAGGGCAACCACGGCCGCGGGGCGGCCACCGTGCTGCTGGAACACCTGGTCCGCCGCGCCATGGACGCCGGCATCGACACCTTCGTCGCCGAGACGCTGGCCTACAACCACCCGATGCTCGAGGTCTTCAACGACATGGGCCTGCGGGTGCAGCGGCACCTCATCTCAGGAGTGATCGAGGTCCGGATCCCCTTGCTGGAGAACGAGTCCTACCTCGACGCGGTGGCCGACCGGGAGCGCACCGCCGAGGCCAAGAGCCTGAAGCCGCTGCTGCGGGCCACCTCGGTCGCGGTGGTCGGGGCCAGCCGGACCGCCAACACCGTGGGCCGGGCGATCGTGGACAACCTGCTCGCGGCGGGCTTCCCCGGACCGGTGTTCCCCGTCAACCCGAACGCCGACCGGATCGCCGGCCTGGCCTGCTACGCCTCGGTGTCCGCACTCCCGCAGGTCCCAGACCTGGTGGTGGTCGCGGTTCCGGCCGCCGCCGTGCCCCAGGTGGCGCAGGAGTGCGGCGAGCACGACGTCAGCGCGCTGCTGGTGGTCACCTCGGGAGTCGTCGGCGACGCGGCAACCAGGCTGCGTGAGATCTGCCGGCGCCACGGCATGAGGATGGTCGGACCGAACTGCCTCGGCATCGCCAACACCGACTCGGCCGTGTGCCTCGACGCCACCTTCGGTGCCAGCTTGCCGAGGGCGGGTAGCGCCGGGGTGGCGGTCCAGTCCGGCGGGGTCGGCATCGCCGTCCTGGAGCACCTGAGCCGGTTGGGGATCGGGGTCAGCACGTTCGTCTCGCTCGGCGACAAGGTCGACGTCAGCGGCAACGACCTGCTCCAGTGGTGGGACGCCGACGGGGTGACCCGGCTCGGTGTCCTCTACCTGGAGTCGTTCGGCAACCCGCGCAAGTTCTCCCGGCTCGCCCGCCGGCTCAGCCGCCGGATGCCGCTGCTCACCGTGGCCGCAGGACGATCCGAGGCCGGCCAGCAGGCGGCCGCCTCGCACACTGCGGCGGCAGCCACCCCGCAGGCCTCCCGAGAGGCCCTGTTCCGCCAGGCCGGGGTGATCGCCACCAGCGGCCTCGGCGAGATGGTCAGCGCCGCCGCGCTCCTGGCCAGCCAGCCGCTGCCGGCCGGCAACCGGGTGGGCATCATCTCCAACGCCGGCGGTGCCGGGGTGCTGGCCGCCGACGCCTGTGCCGACGTCGGTCTGCGGGTTCCGCCGTTGCCGGACGAGCTGGCGGCCGAGCTCGTCGCCCTGCTGCCGTCCGGCGCGGCCGCCCGCAACCCCGTGGACACCACCGCCGCCGTCAGCGCCGAGTCGTTCGCGGCCGCCGTCGCCGCCCTGCAGGCCTCCCGCGACCTCGACGCGCTGGTGGTGGCCATCGCGCCGACCGCCCTCGGCGCGCTCGGCGACACGCTGACCACGACACCGGGGGTGGGACGGCTGCCGGTGGTCGCCGTCCAGCTCGACCAGGCCGAGTCGGTCTGCCTGGTCACCGGCTCGGACGGGGCTCGACGGCCCTGCTACCCAGACCTCACCGCCGCGGCCGGGGCGCTGTCCCGTGCCGTCGAGTACTCCGCCCGGCTGCGCCGTCCGCACGGCGAGGTGCCCGAGCTGGCCGGCATCGACTCCGACGCGGCGACCGCTCTGGTCGCCAAGGCCCTGGCCGCCCGTCCGGGGGGCGGATGGCTGGCCCCGGACGAGGCGACCCGGCTGCTGGCGGGCTACGGGATCCCGGTGCTGCCGGTGCGGATGGCCGACAGCGCCGACGCGGCGGTGGCAGCCGCCGAGGAGCTGGGCCTACCGGTGGCGGTCAAGGCGTACTGGCCCGAGCTGGTGCACAAGAGCGACGTCGACGCCGTCCTGCTCGGCCTGGGCGACGCCGACGCGGTCCGGGCCGCCTACCAGGACCTGGACAAGCGGCTCGGTGACCGGATGCAGGCCGTGGTCGTCCAGCCGATGGGCGCCTCCGGTCAGGAGTTGCTGGCCGGCACGGTCTCCGACGCCGTGTTCGGCCCGCTGGTGGTCTTCGCGCTCGGTGGGGTGGCCACCGACGTCCTGGCCGACCGGGCGGCCAGGCTGACCCCGGTGACCGACCTGGACGCCGCGGAGATGGTCCGCTCGCTGCGGACCGCCCCACTGCTGATGGGCTACCGGGGGGCGGCGGCGGTGGACCTGGCGGCGATCGAGGACGTGCTGCTGCGACTGGCCCGGTTGGCCGACGACCTGCCCGAGGTCACCGAGCTCGACCTGAACCCGCTGATCGCCCGTCCGGACGGCGTGCAGGCCCTGGACGTGCGGGTCCGGGTGGAGCCGCGGCAGCGGCAGCACCCGTACCTGCGCCGCCTGCGCTGAACCGAGCTTCCCGGCCGCGCAGGCAGCCCCGCCGGGTCAGTGTTCGCCGTGCCCCGGCATGCTGGGCAGGGCGTCGTGCGGGGTCGAACGGTCCGACCAGCGCAGCACCGCCGCCACGCCGTCCGGCACGAAGGGGTCGTCGTCGGTGAGCAGGGTGACTCCGGCCCCGCAGCCCACCGCGGCCCGCACCAGCGCGACGTCGGCGCGTACCCGGTGCCGAACGGTGACGCCCAGGGCGGCCAGCTCCTCCTCCTTGCGGGCAAGCAACAGCGGGTCCGGTCCCACCCACAGCCCGGCATCTCGCAGGCCGTCCGGGTGCCTGCCGGAGCCCGCGTCGTCGCGCAGCAGCAGCTCGTCGACCTGGCCGCGGCGCAGCACCTGGACGACGTCCGCCAGCCCGCGCACGGCGTCATCCTGACGGCCCTCGGCGGCGGTGAACCGGTCCACCACCTGTTGGCGACGACCCTCCCGGTAGGCCCGCAGTGCGGACTGCACCGCCGCATCCATCGCCTGTGCCGACACCCCGTCAGCCCGTCCGCCCGTCTCCAGCCGCACGGTCCGGTCGCGCACGGCCACGCCGACCTGGTCCAGGAACGTCGCCATCGAGGTCACGTCCCCGGCCAGCAGCACCACGGACGGGCGGTGGCGGCGCACCAGCTCCTCGACCCGTTCGGCCACCTGACCGGCGTTGCGGTCCCAGGAGTCCTCCACCCGTTGCTGCATCCGCCGGTGCGACCAGCCGCCGCCGGACACCTTGTGCAGCACGTTGTGGTCGCCGTCGACCTCGACATGCACCGCGTCGTCGTCCATGGCGCTGTGCACCTCGATGTCCGCGCCGGTCCGGTCGATGACGACGAGCAGGTGCGAGGTCCAGGCCGCGGTGGCCCGCACGATCGGCACCAGGTGCGGGGCCGGGCCCCAGACCGCCTCGTCGCGCACTGGCGGTACCGGCAGCACCACGTCGGCGAGCACCACGGCCGTGGGTCGGCTGCCGACCACGACCAGACGTCCGGTCGGCCCACCCTCGCCGGTCGGCTCGAAGACTTTCTCCGACAGAGTGTCTCGGACGTGCGTCGGCGCGCCGTCCCGCTCCAGCTCCCGCTCCAGGTGCTGCCACCGCAGCCGGACCTCCCGACTGTCGGTGGGGCTGTCCCGGCTCACGTCGATGCTCACCGTGGCGAGCGGTCCGGGCTGTCTGACCAGATACTGCCAGTCGTCCAGTCGCATGGGTCCTGCCTACCGCGCTCGGCGTCCCGGCGCATCTCGCGACCGGGCGGTCGAGATGGGACACGTCGTCGTCGCCAGGACCGGACCGCCCGATCGGGGGCCTTCCTGGTCACGGTCCCGCGCGGCGACACGCCCGGGATCACCCGGCTCGGCGGGTCGCCGGAACCCACCGCAGGACCCGTAAACCATTGCCCGCCAGAGGATTCGTCGCTCGGCGCGGCGCGACGGTCGCCGAGCCCGGCCGGTTCTGACTTGACCCGTGCAGGGGACTGGGCGAGGTTGATGGCGGAAGAACACGGCCGACATACCGGGTCGGGGCGAGTGGCCGCTACCAGATCGGCTGCTCCGCGAGGAATCCTGTCCTGCCCCGTCCCGGCTGCCGTACCGGGTGGTCCTGCGATGCGGCCGGAGGGCCGACCCAGGGCCCCCGACAGCGGACATCGCGAACGTCGACAGGACATCCCGACACGCCCAATCGATGCACACCTGTGAGGAGTCGTCATGGTCACTCTGACCGAGAACGCCGCCAGCGCCATCCGTGATCTCACCCAGCAGGCCCAGGCGCCGGACGGCTCCGGCCTGCGGATCACCTCTGAGCCGGATACCGGTGCCCTGCGGTTGGACCTGGCCGCCTCCCCGGAGCAGGGCGACGCGGTCGTGGACTCCGAGGGCGCCGCACTGTTCCTGGACGAGGGCGCGGCCAGCACGCTGGACGGGAAGCGGCTGGACGCTCAGCCCACCGATGACGGGCACATCCAGTTCACGGTGACCGACACCTCGCCCTGACCCGCACGTGGCCCGGTCGGCCGAGTGATCGTCTCACCCGGCCGGCGCGGGGGTCATCATCGTGCAGGGTGGGTGACCTGCCCGTCCGACGTCGTCGCGGTGCCATCGGTCATGCTGGGTGGATGCCCACCCCCCGTCGCAACGCCCTCGCCGTCGTCGCCCTGCTCGGGTCGCTGACCGCCTGCTCGGCGGTCCCGGACGACGATGACCTGGGCCAGGTGCCGGCGCCGGTGGCCGCCTCCGCGTCGTCGGCCGCCTCCGCCCCGTCGGCCGGCTCTGCCGCGTCGGCCGAGGGTCCGGTCGCCGCCCGCTCGACGACGGCCCCCCAGCTGTCCGTCGAGGTGGTCGCCGACGGGCTCGAGCATGGCTGGGACGTCGGCTTCCTGCCCGACGGCCGGGTCCTCGTCGCCCAGCGTCCGGGCCGGTTCACCCTGCTGTCCTCGTCCCGTCGGGGGGCCATGGCCACCGAGGTGCAGGCGGACTTCTCCGAGCTGTTCGTGAGCGGCGAGGGCGGCCTGATGGGCATGGTGGTCCACCCCGACTTCGCCACCAGCGGTGAGTTCACCACCTGCCAGAACCACGCCGCGGCCGGCGCCGCGGACGACGTCCGGCTGGTCACCTGGCGGCTGTCCCGGGACGGCCGGCGCGCCGAGCAGGTCAAGGACCTGCTGACCGGCCTGCCGACGGCCTCCGGGGGGCGGCACTCCGGGTGCCGCCCGACGATCGCGGCGGACGGCGCCCTGCTGGTCGGTACCGGCGACACCGCACGCGGTGACCTTCCCCAGGACCTGACCAGCCTCGGCGGCAAGGTGCTGCGGCTGGACCTGACCACCGGAGAGCCGCTGCCGGACAACCCGTTCGCCGAGGCGGTCGACCGCAGGCAGCGCTACGTCTACAGCTATGGCCACCGCAACATCCAGGGGGTGGCGGTCCAGCCGGGCACCGGTCGGGTCTACACCGCCGAGCACGGCCCGAGCTCCAACGACGAGGTCAACCTGATCCGACCCGGGGCCAACTACGGCTGGGATCCCTCCCGCGGTGGCACCGTCGGCGGCTACGACGAGAGCGTCCCGATGACCGACACCGACCGCTTCCCCGACGCGGTCCCGGCGATCTGGCAGTCCGGTCAGCGCACCCAGGCGATCTGTGCCGCAGAGTTCCTGCAGGGCGAGGAGTGGGCCGGCTTCGACGGCGCTCTGGTGGTCACTGCGCTCAAGGGCGCCAAGCTGTTGGTGCTCACCCTCGACGAGGCCGGCACCCTGGACTCGGTGGCGGTGCCCGAGGCCACCAACGGCCCGTACGGCAGGTTGCGCGCGGCCCGGCTCGGCCCCGACGGTGCCCTGTACGTGACCACTACCAACGGGGACGACGACAAGCTGCTGCGGGTCACGCCGCGATGAGGAGCGGGGCGCTCCGCTGCGCTACCCGGCCTTGCCGGCTGCGCCGGCGTACCCGAACGGACGGCGCAGCAGCGCCTCAGCGGCCGCGGCCGGGCCGGGCGGGGAGAACAGGAACCCCTGCCCCAGGACGCACCCCAGCGAGGCCAGCATCTCCGCCTGGGACCGCCGCTGGATCCCCTCGGCGATCACCTCCAGTCCGAGGTCACCGCTGAGGCCGACGAGCGCCGAGACCAGCCGGTGCAGGCCCGCGTCGGTGTCCACCCGCTGTACCAGCGCCTGGTCGAGCTTGATCGCCTGCAGCGGCAGCCGGTGCAGCAGGGCCAGCGAGGAGTACCCGGCGCCGAAGTCGTCCAACCACACCGTCACCCCGAGCCGACGCAGCGAGTAGATCACCCGGGCCGCGGCGTCCAGGTCGTCGAACAGGGACTCCTCGGTGATCTCCAGGATCAGGCCCTGAGGGGGCAGGCCGACCTCGCGCAGCACCCGGTCGACCAGGTCGGGGAACGACGGGTCCATGATCTGGCCGGGCGAGACGTTCACCGCGACCCGCAGACCGCGCCGTCCAGGAAGCCGTCGCCAGGCCACCACCTGGTTCGCGGCCTCCCGCATCATCTGCTCGACCAGCGTCGGCATCAGCCCGGCCCGGGCGGCGACCGGAAGGAAGACACCCGGACCGACCAGCTCCCCGCCCCGGTCCCACCGGGCCAGGGCCTCGAAGACCCGGACCCGGCCGGTGGTCAGCTCCACCATCGGCTGGAAGTGCGCGGTGACCGCACCCGAGCGCAGGTCCCGTTCGAGGGCCGGTCGCAGCTGCCAGTCCCGGGCGCCGGGCAGACTCAGCCCGTCGTGGTGCACCACCGGACGCCGCGCCGGGGCTCCCTGCGCGGTGCGCATCGCGACGTCCGCCCGGCCGAGCACCTCGTCGGCGCCGCCGACCGGGTGCTCGGGAGCGACCACGACCAGGCCCAGGGCCACCGCCAGGCTCACCTGCACCCCGTCGATCACCACGGTCCCGGCCACCCGCTCCTGCACCTGTTCGGCCACCCCCTCAACCCATCGAGCTCCCTCGGCGGGGTCGAGATCCTCGATGAGCACCGCGAACTCGTCACCGCCGAGGCGTGCGACGACGTGCTGGGGGCAGGCCGCTTCCCGGATCCGGTCGCCCACCTCGGTGAGCACCCGGTCACCGAACGCCTGGCCCAGCCCGTCGTTGAGGCTGGTGAACCCGTCGACGTCGCAGAGCAGGACGGCCAGCGGACGCCGGGTCTGCTCCCGGCGGTCCAGCGCGGCGCCCAGCGAGGCGGTGAACATGGAGCGGCTGCCCAACCCGGTCACCTGGTCCTGCTGGGACTGCCGGTGCAGGTCGCTGCGTCCGGCCCGGACCTCGGCGAGCAGGCGACGGTTGTCCCGCTGGGTCAGGTACTGGCGGGCCACCGTCAGCGTCGAGGCAGCGATCAGCAGGACGATCGTGGGCGAGGCCAGCGCGGCGCCCCGCTGCCACTGCAGCACCCCGGAGACCAGGGCCGCGACCAGCGGTACGTACGGCAGCACCGAGAGGGTGTCCCAGAGCAGGGGCGGGTCCCCGACGGCCTCCTCGCGCTGCGGAGCCGCAGCCCGCGCGGTGGCGGCCGCCGCCCCACCGGCGAGCAGGAGGAAGGCCGTCGTTGCGGTCAGCGGCAGCACGCCGCGGGCATCGGGGTCGGTGGTGCCGACCAGGATCTGCGCCGCGCCGGTGACGGCGAGCACTGCGGCCCCGGCGCAGACCAGGCGCTGCGGCACGCTGCCGGAGCCGATCCGGACGGCGGTCAGGGCCGCGATCACCAGGAGGACGACGTGTGCGACCAGGGTCGTCGTCTGCAGCAGCGCCGTTCCGGTCAGGTCGAGGGCAGACGGGATCCAGCCGGGCGGCAGCGTGGTGCCGATCGCCAGCGTGCCGAGGGCGAGGATCACCCCGTCGAGCACGTCGTGCAGGCGGGCCACATCGCCCCGACCGACCCGGGACACCCCGATCGTGGCCAGGGTGGCGACCACCAGCAGCAGGGCGGGCAGTGTCAGGAGGGATGCGGCGACCTGCATCCGGGCCTCGGCGACGCCCACCAGCCACGTCGACACCGCGGCTGCCAACCACAGCCAGCCGCTCCGATGGCCCCGGGCCCGTTGTCCGGCGGCGAGCAGCAGCGCAATCAGCGCCAGGACGGCGGCTACGGCGGCGGCGACGGCGGCTGCTTCTGCGGCGGTCAGGGCCACCGCCACGCACAGCGCCACCAGAGTGAGCACGACAGATTCGCGGGCCCCTGGTCGGGCAGACGCGGCCCAGCGCGGCCACCAACGGTGGAACCGACCCCATCGGGTGACCACAGCAACGGCCCTTCGGGCGAGCGGACAGGACGCACGTGCTGGGCCATGCAGGACCCTACGCCTTTCCCGCCTCGCGTTCGAATCCTCCTCGCCGTGCTCGGCGACACCTCACCCTGAGATGCTGACCCGATGCCCCCCGACCACCCGCTGAGCCGGCTGGCGCGCTACGACCACACGGGGTTCCATCCGGTGGGTCCGGGTGAGCTCGGGGTGCCGGTGGTCCACGTCTTCGTCCACGGCTGGCAACCGGGCTACTTGCTGCGGGAACGGCTGCTGGCCACCGCCGACCAGGTGCCCGCGCTGCCGGCGTGGGACCCGCGCCTGGTGGATGTCACCGGACGGGCCCTGATCGAGGACTACACCGACCTGCTGGACGCCCTGGCCCGGCTGGGGACCGACCATGTGGTGCTGTGGTACTCCTGGCTGGACGAGTCGGCGACCGAGGCGGACGTGTTCCAGGCGTTCCGGTCCCGGCAGGCCACCCAGGTCAACGGCCGCCGGCTCGCCCTGGCCCTGCACCAGGCGCTGGGCGGTCGCCGGGCGCGGCTGCACCTGATCGGCCACAGCCACGGCAGTGCGGTGGTCGCCCACGCCGCGACCGGGCTGGCCCGCCGTCCGGACCAGCTCACCCTGCTCGACGCCCCGGAGGACCCGATCAGCCGGGCCGGCGGCGCCAGCGACCTGATCGCCGCGGTGCTGCCCCGGCTGCGTCCCGGCCGGGCGCCGCACCAGACCTTCGTCGACTCCTACGCCTCGGCGTTCGGCCGGCCCTACCACCGTCGAAGCGGCCTGTCCGAGGTCGTCGACGTCCAGCTCACCGCGCCGTTGACACTGTCCCGTGACCCGGTCCGGGCGATCAACGCCGCCCACCTCTACCCGGTGCAGTGGTATGCCCGCTCGGTGCGGGAGCGCGACCAGGGCGTCGGCTACGGGTGGTCGCCCCTGGCCGGTGCCGACCCGACCGGACTGCACTCCTGGTACTACTCGGCGCTGCCGCAGCGGCCGATGCGGCTGACCCGGCACGTCGGCGACCCGCTCACCCGGTTCGCTGAGCAGGTCGCCGTCCGAGCCAGCGACCGGCTCGCCGACCTCGTCGCGGACCGGCCGAACCCGTTGGCGGAGCGCCGGCGCCCACGGCAGCGGCCCAGGCCGCGCCGACGTCCGGTCCCGGAGGTGGCGCTACGGGTGAGCGGGGACGGCGCCGCGGCTCAGCTGGTCACCACCGAGCCCGGCGACGAGCTGGTCGAGTTCGACCTGCGGGTGCACGGCTGCACCGGATCGGAGCTGATCGAGATCGACCTGGACGGCGCGCCGGCCTTCGTCGCCGCCGCCGGTCAGCGGGTGCCGCGCTGCGGGCGGTACCTGCTGCTGGCCGACGGCCGGCCCGGGGAACACCTGGTCACGCTGCGGGTCAGCGGCGCCACCGGCGGCGCCGCAAGCGGGCCGCGGGTCGAGCTGGCCGATCTGCACCTGGTGCGCGGACGGCGGCCGGCGCCGGGCTTCACCCTGGGCCGGTCGGCCGGGGTGATCTTCGGTTCCGGCGTGGCCACCGGTGCCGGTGCGACCCTGCTGGGCGGACTCGCCGTCCGCCAGGTCTGGCACGGCCTGCGCGCCGGCCGGCGCGGCCGTTGAGGCCGCGGGACCGGTCGGTGGTCACGACTCAGCTGCGGGCCAGGTGCCGGGCGATGACCATCCGCTGGATCTGGTTGGTGCCCTCGAAGATCTGCATCACCTTGGCCTCGCGCATCAGCCGCTCGACCGGGAAGTCGCGGGTGTACCCGGCGCCGCCGAAGACCTGGACGGCATCCGTGGTCACCCTCATCGCGGCGTCGGTGGCGACCAGCTTGGCCACCGACGCCTGCCGGGCGAAGGGCCGGCCGGCGTCCTTGAGCCGGGCCGCGTGCAGGTAGGTGGCCCGGGCCGACTCCACGGCTGCGGCCATGTCGGCGAGCAGGAAGCCCAGGCCCTGATGGTCGATCACCTTGCGGCCGAAAGTCTCTCGCTCCTTGGCATAGGCCACGGCGTGCTCGAGAGCGCACTGGGCCAGACCGACCGCCACGGCGCTCACCCCGAGCCGACCGGAGTCGAGTGCGGCGAGCGCGATCGGCAGACCCTGTCCCACCTCGCCGATCAGGGCATGCTCGGCGAGCCACGCGCCGTCCAGGTTGGCAGTCGCGGTGTGCGAGGCGGTCAGCCCCATCTTCTGTTCGGGTGGGGAGAAGCTCAGACCCGGTGCCCCCGAGGGGATGTGGAAGCAGGACAGGCCTCGGCCGGCGTCGTCGGAGGTGCGCAGGAAGGTCGTGTAGTAGTCGGCGTGGCCGCCGTGCGTGACCCAGGTCTTGGCGCCGTCGGCCACCCAGCCCTGGCCGTCCCGGCGGGCCCGGGCGGCGACGGCCGCGGGGTCGGAGCCGGCTTGGGCCTCGGACAGGCAGTAGGCGCCGAGCCACGTGCCCTCCGCCATCCGCTCGGCCAGCTCCTGGCGCTGTACGGAGGAGCCGAACTGCAGCACCGGGAAGGCGCTGAGGGTATGCACGCTGACGCCGAGGGCGACGCTGGTCCAGCGCATCGCGAGCTCCTCGACCACCTGCAGGTAGACCGCGTAGGGCTGCCCGCCGCCGCCGTGCTCCAGCGGGAAGGCCAGCCCGAGCAGCCCGAGCTCACCGAGCCGGCCGAACACCTCCCGGGGGAAACGCTCGGCCCGCTCGTCGTCGTCGCAGCGGGGGGCCAGCTCGGCGTCGCCCACCTGGCGGACCATGTCCAGCAGGTCGCGGGCCTCATCGCTGGGCAGCTCTCTCTCGACGCTCATCCGGCAACCGTACGACCGTCGAGCCCTCGACCGGTGCGCCGCGAGGGGCGGCGGTCGGTGCTCGTCGCCCTCAGGCGGCGCTGTCGTGCACCAACCGGGCCCGCCCGCCGGTCTTCGCCGCGTACAGGTGCCGGTCGGCCTCGTCGAGAAGGGCGTTGATGTCCTGGGTCGACCCGATCGCCAGGCCGGCGCTGACGGTGACCGCGAGCCCGGCTCCGAGCCGGGACCAGTTGCTCTCCCGCACCTGACGAACCAGGTGCTCGCTCCGCTCCACCACGTCGGCCGGGCTGCGGCCGGCCAGCAGCAGCAGGAACTCGTCCCCTCCCAACCGGACGGCCATGTCTGTGGCCCGGGTCAGGTCCAGCAGCATCGCTCCGAGCCGGCGCAGCACGTCGTCGCCGACCGCGTGGCCGTAGTCGTCGTTGACTGACTTGAAGTGGTCGATGTCCACCATGAGCACCGCCACCGTCTCGGCGCCGCGACCCTGGCGCAGCCGGGTCAGGTGCCGGATGTAGGCGTGCCGGTTGGCCAACCCGGTCAGCTCGTCCAGGTAGGCCCGGCGGTGGGACCGATCGGAGTCCAGGGCCGCGTGCTCGACCGCGATCTGGGCCCTGGCCGCGGTCAGCACCTGCTCCCGGGCAGCCCACCGTTGGTGGGCCTGGTGTTCGGCGTAGCGCTGCCAGCCCGACCCGACCCCGTCCGCCTGAGCAGCGAGGTAGAGAGCCAGCGGGGTGAGCACCGGCTCGAGCCCGCCGTCGATGTGCAGCTGGGCGGTCTCGGCCAGTGCCGCCGCCGTGCCCCGCTCGCCGGCATCGAGGTGACGCAGGGACTGACCGAGGATCACCATCGCCCGGTAGTACTGACGGCGGACCGGGTCGAGCCGGGCCAGCAGGTCGTGCGCCGGCCGCGACTCCCGATCGCCGGCGACCGCGCTGAGCAGGTAATCGACCGCGGCGAGCTCAAGCTGCCAGGCCGCCGGCAGCGACTGCGTCGCCCCCACCCGCGCAGCGGCGGCTGCCGCCTGCCGGGCACCGTCCCGGTCACCGACCTCCAGGAGCAGGCACACCTTGGGCACGACGGCCTCGAACCGGTTCAGGGTGACCACCCGCGAGGTCAGGGTGGCCACCGGGGCGAGCCCGGGCGGCCAGGGCTCCTGGAGTGCCGCCTCCGCTCGGCCGAGCATCTCCTCGGCGAGCTCCCACAGGCCGCGCTGGTGGTAGGCGACGAAGCAGGAGACGTAGGCACACGGGCGGTGCACCACGGACCCGCCGAGGTCGTCGAGCAGAGCCACCGCCTTGGCCAGCTCCTGCGGCCGTTCGGTCTCCACCGCGGCCAGCACCGCGATCAGGTTGGCGACCAGGGCGTCGTCCCCGGATCGGCTGGCGGCGTCCTCCAGAGCGGTCAGGTGGACGGCGCGGTCCTCCGCCCGGGCCGAGGTCACCAGCAGGGCGAAGTGCAGGAGGAAGACGACGTCCCACCACTGTTGGCGCCGGGCGACCTCGAGCCGGGCGCGTGCCTCGTGATCGCGTGGGTGGGACTGGGACAGGTCGAGCAGCTCGTAGGCGCGAACCAGCGCGCTCGCCCGGCCGTGCCGTCCGTCCACCGGAGCCGACAGGAGGTAGTGGGGAGTGGTGGCGTCCACGCCGAGGGTTGCCGACATCACCGCGGCGGCCAGGGCCGCATCGGCGGGGGCGACCAGTCGTGGTGAACGCACGTCGGGGTGCAGGGCATGGTGCTCACGATCCTTAGGGCTCCTCGGGTCGCGAGTCGGCGTGCCGGTGACGAACCGGGCCCATGAGGTCACAAGGCCCGGAAGACCGCGCTCGTACTCGATACGACCATACTGGCCGGTCAGGCATCTGGACAGGCCCGACCTCGGTCAGACCGGGCCCCGAGGGCGCAGGCGCGGGTGCCGGCGGGGCTAGGGGGCTGCGGCGGCGCGAGTGGCTGCGGCCACCGTGGACCCGGTGCTGGACCAGTCGGTGACCAGGCTGAACCGGTCGCCGCGCACCAGGGTGTCCCGGACCTCGACGGCGGTGCCGGCCCGCCGTCCGAGCCGCTGGATGCGCAGGCAGGCCACCCCGTCCGGGACGGCGAGCAGCTCCCGGTCCGGGGCGTCCGGGACGGTGGCGCTGATCTGCTCGCTGCCGTCGGTAAGGGTGACCCCGGCGCGGACGGCGAGCTCGTCGTAGAGCGCGGTGTGGCTGAAGTCGACATCGACGAGGCCGGCGGCCAGGGTGCCCGGCAGCCAGACCCGGTCCCTGGCCAGGGGCTCGCCGTCGGCCAGCCGCAACCGCTCCAGCCGGAAGAGCACGGTGTCGGCGGCCAGGCCCAGCAGGACCGCGGCGTCGGCGTCGGCGGTCAGCTCCTGGCCCAGGGTCACGCTGGTCTGTTGCATGCCGCGGGTCTCCACCTCGCGGAACAGCGAGTACAGGGTGCCCAGGGGTTGTTCGATCTGCTTGCGCACCTGGGTCGCCCGGCCGCGAGTGGTGTCCAGCACGCCCCGCTCGCGCAGCCGACGCAGGGCTTCGCGGACGGTGTGCCGGGACACCTCGTACTCCGCCACCAGGTCTAGTTCGCCCGGGAAAGACGCGTCGAAGACCCCGAGGGCCAGCCGCCGGCTCAGGTCATCGTGCAGCTGGGCCCACAACGGCATCGGGCTGTCCCGGTCCAGTGGCCGGGCGG
The DNA here is from genome assembly GCA_963724535.1 of uncultured Actinomycetota bacterium. Lineage (GTDB taxonomy): Bacteria > Actinomycetota > Actinomycetes > Actinomycetales > Kineosporiaceae > JADJPO01. Next base: position 71,528 of record CAVRVD010000019.1, on the reverse strand, counting down.
CGCCCCTGCGCCGACTGTCACGCCTGACCGAACCCACCGGGGCACCGACTCCTGTCTCGACCGGTCTGTGGTCGTCCCCCGGCCGCCGCCGGTGGACCGGTGTGTCTGGGTCCCGGTCGTCCGGTCGAGTCAACCCTACCCAGGTGCCGCCTGCCCGTCCCGGTCGACCGGGGGTGCACCATCGCCACGTGACGAGGAGACGGCACGCGGCTTACGCCGCGGCGCGCGTCGCCTCCCAGGCGGCGTACCCGCCGAGCAGGTCGGACACATCGGTGAAGCCACGGCGGCGCAACAGGCTGGCCGCCACGCTCGAACGCCAGCCGCCGGCGCAGTAGGCGACGATCGGCCGGTCGGTGGGCACCTCGTCGAGGCGGCGGTTCAGCTCGGCCAACGGGATGTGCACCGCGCCGCCCATCATGCCGACCTCGAGCTCGCCCTGGTTGCGGACGTCGAGCAGCACCGGCGCCTCGTCACCGGCGGTGACCTCGTCGACCTGGAACGGGGTGAGGCGGCTGGCGTGCTCGACCACATCGGCGAGCTCGACCAGCGAGGTGTCCGGGTCGAGCAGGTAGCCCTGGACGTGGTCGAAGCCGATCCGGGCCAGGCGGACCGCAGTCTCCTGCTCGGCACCGTCCGGGGTGACCAGGACGATCGGGTCGTGGGGCTGCAGGACCATGCCGGCGGTCTCGGCGAACCGGCCGTCGGCGGGGACGTTCAGTGCCCCGACGAGGTGCCCGGCGGCGAACTCCGTGACCTCGCGGGCGTCGACGACGACGGTTCCGTCGGCCATCGCGGCGCGGAACGCCGCGGCGTCCATCGGCGGTACCTCGCGCTCGTGGTCGAGGACGTCGCGCTCCTTGCGGTTGAGGATGGCGTCGTAGACGAAGTACTCCGGCGCCGACGGCTGTCCGGCGGTGACCAGGGCGACGAACTGCTCCTCGGACATGGGCTGGCAGGCGTAGTTGAACATGCGCTGCTCGCCGATGGTGGACTGCTTCTCGGTGGACAGGTTCTTGCCGCAGGCCGAGCCGGCGCCGTGGGCGGGGAAGACCCGGACCTCGTCCGCCAGGCCCATCAGCTTCTTCTGGATGGAGTTGTAGAGCATGGAGCCGAGCTCGTCGGCGGTGACGCCGATCGAGGCCAACAGGTCCGGGCGACCGACGTCGCCGATGAACAGCGCATCGCCGGTCAGCACGCCGTAGGGCACCTCGTCGTCCGCCTTCTCGTACACCAGCACACTGATCGACTCCGGGGTGTGGCCGGGCGTCTCCATGATCTCCAGGACGACCTCGCCGAGGCTGATCCGCTCGCCGTCCGCCAGGTGGCGGATCTCGTACTCGGCCTCCGCGGCCCGCCCGTAGCCGATCCAGGCGCCGGTGGCCTTGGCCACCTCGAGGTGGCCGGCCAGGAAGTCGGCGTGGAAGTGGGTGTTGATCACGCCGACGATCTGCAGGTCGTGCTCGCCGGCGTCTGCGAGGTACTCAGTGATGTCCCGACGGGGGTCGACCAGGACGGCCTGTCCGGTGCTGGTGTCCCCGATCAGGTAGGAGGCCTGGGAGAGGCAGTCGAGGTAGTGCTGGGCAAAGTACATGTCGTCCTCCGGGACTTCTCTGATGGGCTCGAGCTGTCGTCTTCGACCCGCGGGCTCTGGTTCCGCTCGCGTCAATGGATACCCTAGGGGGTATATTCCGCGCCGCAGAGATCGGGCTGCGGGGCACTGCCCCAGTCTGGCACGAGTCTGGATGTCCGGACAAGAGACACGGAGTGTAAAGCCGGTCGAAAGGGGTTGAACGTATTCGGATGTCCGGACATGCGCCGGGCCGGGGCCACCGGGGTCACGACGGCGTCCCCGAGTTCTCCGCGATCCTCGAGAAGGTGGTGGACCGGTACGGGATCACCGTCCACTTCACCAGCGAGGCCATCGAGATCGACGCCGACGGCCGGGAGGTGGTCGTGCGCAACCTGTCCGACGACACCAAGTCCCGCCTGCCCTACGACGTGCTGCATGTCGTGCCGCCGCAGTCCGCGCCGGACCGGATCGCCTCCAGGCCGCTGGCCGACCCGGCCAATCCCGCCGGCTACGTCGAGGTCGACAAGCACACCCTGCAGCACACGCGTTACCCCGACGTGTTCGCCATCGGTGACGCCTCGAACTCGCCGGACTCCAAGACCGGGGCCGCTGTGCGCCACCAGGCGCCGGTGCTGGTGGAGAACCTGATGGCCGACCGTGAGGGCCGCAAGGTGACTGCTCCGTGGAGGCGGAGGCCAAATACCCCAGGGGGTACAATGCGGAGACCGGCTGACTGTCGGTGCGGCGCGGCCAGGAGGCGGACGTGGACATCGACGACGACGAGGCCCGGCAGGTCATTCACCGGTTGCGGCGCGCGAGGGGTCAGATCGACGGTGTGATCGCGATGATCGAGGACGGTCGACCGTGTCGCGACATCGTGACCCAGCTTGCCGCGGCGTCCAGGGCCCTGGACCGGGCCGGGTTCAAGATCGTGGCCACCAGCCTGCGTCAGTGCATGGTGAGTGAGGGTGGCCAGGCGGAGATGTCCAGCGAGGAGTTGGAGAAGCTGTTCCTGTCCCTGGCCTGACCCCTCCTGGGCGAGACGCGGTCTCGACCTGGCCGAACCGCAGTCTCAGGCGGCCTGGAACGATCGTTTGGACAGGCCGAAGAAGTAGCCCTCGACCGTCGTCGAGATCTGCTCGGCGCCGCGCCCGGCGGCGCCGAGGGTGACGAACAGCGGAACGTAGTGCTCGACCGTGGGGTGGGCGTATGGCATGCCCGGCGCCCTTTGGGCGAACGCCGCGAGCTCGTCGAGGTCGCCGTCGGCCAGGGCCTGTGCCGCCCAGGCGTCGAAGTCGCTCGACCAGCCCGGAGCCGCTGCCCGACCGAGGAAGTGCTCACGGCTGAGGAACGGCAGGCCGTGCGTCATGAACCCGGACCCGATGACCAGGGTGCCCTCCTCGCGCAGCGGGCGCAGCCGGTTGCCGAGGTCGAGCAGCCGCACGGGGTCGTGGGACGGCATGCTGAGCTGCAGGACCGGGACATCGGCGGCCGGGTACATGACCATCAACGGCACCCAAGCGCCGTGGTCGAGGCCGCGCTGTGGATGGCGGTGCACCGGTTCGCCGTCCGGCACCGCAGCAACCACCCGGTCGGCCAGCGCAGAGGCGTCGGGGGTGGGGTAGGACAGGCGGTAGTAGAACGGGTCGAAGCCCGAGAAGTCGTAGACCAGCGGCGTTCCCGGTGTGCTCTGGCTGACGCAAAGCGGTGCGGCCTGCCAGTGTGCGCTGACGATGAGCACGTTTGTCGGCTTGGGCAGGCTCATCGACCAGCGGAACAGCTCCTCCATCCAGGTCCGGCTCTCCAGCAACGGCGGTGCGCCGTGGCTGAGGTAGAGCGACGGCAGGGCACCGTCGGCCGGCGTCCACGGACGCTGGGCCCGGGCGGCCGGCAGTGCGTGGGCCAGGAAGTCCTGGTAGGGATGGCTGGTCACCGCTTACTCCTCAAGTATTCAACTAATCTACCTGTCGCATCAGGAAGAGAGCAAGCCTGTGCCCACCGACCGCTCGCCGAGTGGCCACCTGCCCAGTGACCACCTGCCGAGTGACCCCGAGCCCACCGCGGCCCGCCACTGGGCCGAGCTGCTGGCCGCCTGGCGGATTCCTGACGAGATCATCGACCAGGCCCCGGTCTCACCCTGGGTGCTGGGTGTCGACCAGTTCACCGTGGCCGAGCAGATCCCCGACTCGCCGTCCCACCAGCGTGCCCGCGAGGCACTGACGGCGACCGGCCTGGCACCGGACGGCGGTCGCTCGCCGTCCGTTCTGGACATCGGCTGCGGCGGTGGCCGAGCCGCGTTCGCGCTCACCCCGCCCGCCCGGTATGTGGTCGGCGTCGACGCCAGGGCGGACATGCTGACCGCCTTCGCCGAGGCGGCGCAGGCCCGCGGAGTCGCGCACGCGCAGGTGCTGGGCAGCTGGCCGGATGTCGCTGACCAGGCGCCCGTCGTCGATGTCGTCGTGGCCCACCACGTCGTCTACAACGTCGCCGACCTGGCCGCCTTCGCCCGCGCGGCGACCGAGCACGCTCGCCGACGCGTGGTCCTCGAACTGCCGCTGCGGCATCCGCTGGCGCCGATGGCCCCGCTGTGGAAGCACTTCTGGGGCCTGGACCGACCCGACGGGCCGACCGCCGACGACGCGCTCGCCGTTCTGGTCCAGGCCGGGCTGGAGGCCCGGCTGGAGACCTGGACCGAGGACGGCGACGCACCGTCCGGGCGAGCCGCGCTCAGCCCGCAGCGGCGGGTGGAGCTGACCCGGACCAGGCTCTGCCTGCCGCCCGAGCGGGACGGCGAGGTGGCCGCGGCGCTGGAGTCGCTCGGGCCGGTCGGGCCGCGTCGGGTGGCCACGGTCTGGTGGCCGGCCCCGGTCGCCGGTACTGGAGGATCGACGGTCAGGAACTGATCGTCACGTCCCGGCCGGCTGCCTCCAGCGTCAGACCGTCGGGCGTTGGGCGTACGTCGGTCACCGTCAAACCGTACGGCAGCGGGGGCACCGTGACCCGGGCGCTGATCAGCCCGGCCGCCTGGGTCGCCGCCGGGTTCCCGTTCGGGACCGCCTCCAGGACCAGGTCGCCGGCCACGACCTGGACGCGCAGCGGCAGCACCAGGTCCACCGCCACGCCCAACACCTCGACCGAGACCTGCACCTGCACCGTGCCGTCCGGGCCGGCGGCGACCGCCAGATCCTGCACCCCCCCGCGGCCCTCGGCGGCGAGCCGATCGGCCCGGGTGCGCAGTACCGAGGTCACGCTCGGGTAGTCGATGAGCGCCTCGACACTCACCCGGTCGGCCCGAACGGTCACGGCAGCCCCGCCCAGCGCCTCTCGCACCGGCACCCGGACTCCGGTCAGCCGAGCCTCGACGTCCTGCAGCTCGACCCCCTCGCCGGTCACGGCGGCGGAGTTGACCGTCACCTGGTCGAACTCGCCGCGCCAGGCCGCGAGCAGGAACGGGAACCCCTCGATCGTCACGTCCGGGCGGCGCTGCAGGTTCTCCGAGGTCTGCAACTGTGCCGCGACCCGGTCCTGCGCCACCCGGCGCGCGGCCCCGTCGGCGAGGGCCGACAGTGCCGCCAGGACAGCGACGACGAGCAGCAGGACGCCGAGTCGCCGCATCCGGGTCAGTCGTTCCCGGCGGTCCGGACGGCCCGACGCAGCACCCGCCGACGACAGCCGTCGTCGTCCAGCACGATCTCGTGGCGCGGGCCCACCGGGAGGTAGCCCCTGGCCTCGACGAAGCGTTCCAGGCGCCGCCAGGCGCCGTGCTGCTCCTCGGCGCTGTCCACGTGCAGCAGCTGGGCGGCCCACCCTTCGTGCAGCCTCTCGCTGCGCACCGACGGCTCCGGCCCGCGACGGGCCCGCCCGGCGAGGCGGACGGCAATCATGAGCGTGTGGTGTCCGTCCGGGTGGTGCAGGACCTCCAGGGGCGCCGGCGCGTGCAGCGCGGCCACGGCGGCGCCGGGGTGAGCGCGGCGCTCGGCGTCGCGCAGCGCGTCCACGGCCTCGGCCCAGGCCAGGCTGGTCGCACCGTCGGCGATCCCGTCCACCATCAGGTACCGGATCGGCGGCACGTCGACGATCACCGGGCAGCGCGGTGGCGAGTACAGGGCGCCGAGGTCGTCCACGTGCAGGTCGAGATGGGGGTCGCGCCCGGCCTGCGCGGAGTGGGAGCCGACGGTCAGGGCCGCGCCGGGGCCGGTGGAGATGTGGTCGTCGACTGAGGCGCTCATCACGGGCTCCCTCGCAGGCGGCGATACCACCGTCGACTCCATCATCGGCGTCAGGACGTCATGGGGCACTGGGTCGTTCGGCCCGAGCACGCCCGGCGGCGTCCAGCAGTCGTGGGTCGACACCGAAGGGTAGCTCCAGCCGGTGCCTGGCCAGAAGCTCTGCGTCGCCCAGCAGACCGGACGTGGGTCCGTCGGCGGCAATCGCCCCGTCGGACAGGATCACCGATCTGGGGCACAGCTCGAGGGCGTAGAGCAGGTCATGGGTGACCATGAGCACCGTGACGTCGAGCGCGGTCAGCACCTCGGCGAGCTCGCGGCGGCTCGCCGGGTCGAGGTTGCTGGACGGTTCGTCGAGCACCAGCACCTCGGGGTGCATCGACAGCACCGTGGCCACCGCGGCCCGGCGCCGCTGCCCGAAGGACAGGTGATGCGGGGGGCGGTCGGCCAGGTCGAGCAGGTTCACCTGGGTCAGGGCCCGCTCGACCCGCTCGTCCAGCTCGGACCCGCGGATGCCCAGATTCGCCGGTCCGAAGGCCACGTCGTCACGCACGGTCGGCATGAACAGCTGGTCGTCGGGGTCCTGGAAGACCACTCCGACGCGGCGGCGCACCTCACGCAGATGCGGCTCGGCGACCTCCAGCCCGGCCACCCGCACGTGCCCGCGGCCGGGGGTCAGGATGCCGTTGAGGTGCAGCACCAGCGTCGTCTTGCCGGCGCCGTTGGGGCCGAGCAGGGCGACCCGCTCACCGCTGTCGACCCTCAGGTTCACCCCGAACAGCGCCTGGTGCCCGTCCGGGTAGGCGTAGGCGAGCCCGCCGACCTCCAGGGCCGCTGGTGTCCCGGGCCCGCTGTCAATGGTGGGTGCCTGGCCGGTGGTCGGGCGGGTGGACGTCATCCGAGGATCCTCGCAGTCGTCGCGACGAGCGCGGCCGCGGCCGGCAAAGTGAGGGCGGTGGCCCACTCGGCGCGGGTCGCCGCCACCTCACCGAGCCGCGGCGTCCGGCCGGTGTAGCCACGGGACAGCATCGCCAGGTGCACCCGCTCCCCGCGCTCGTAGGACCGGATGAACAGCGCCCCGGCCGAGCGGGCCACCACCGGCAGGTGGCGGACGTTGCGGGCCTCGAAACCCCTTGCCGTACGGGCGATCCGCATCCGGCGGAGCTCGTCGGTGATCACGTCGGCGTAGCGCACCATGAAGGTCATGATCTGGACCAGCAGGTTCGGCATGCCCAGCCGCTCCAGGCCCAGCAGCATCGCCCTCAGGTCGGTGGTGGCGGCGAGCAGGATCGAGGTGACCACGCCGAGGGTGGCCTTGGCCAGCACGTTCCAGCCCGACCACAGCCCGTCGACGCTGAGCGAGAGGCCGAGCACGTCGGTGCGCGGACCGGGGGTGAGGAACGGCATGGCCACGGCGAACAGCACGAACGGCACTTCGACGAGCATCCGGCGGGCGATCACCGGCAGTGGGATGCGGGCCACGGCGGCGACGGCGAGCAGCAGGGCGGCGTACATCGCGAAGGCCCAGACCTGGCGAGCGGGGGTGAGCACGACCAGGACGACGAACGCCAACGCGGCGACCAGCTTGCACTGTGCGCCGAGGGCGTGCACCGGGGAGGACCGGGACACGTAGAGGCGGTGGGCGTGACCAGATGCCATGAGTCGTGGCGGTTCCGGCGATCAGCGGGTCGGCTCGCGCCGGCGCAGCAGCCGGGCCAGGCCGTAGAACAGCGCCAGGGTGACCAGCACACCCACGATCCCGGCGACGGCCTGACCGGCCGCGCCGTCCAGGAAGCGGGCCTGGTAGTCGGCCAACGGCGAGCTGGACGTCGCGCTGTCGCCGGCCGTGGCGTCGAAGCCGGTGTCCGTGGCGACCTTCTCCAGCCCGTCGGGGGACCCGCTGGCGAACAGGCTCAGCCCCCCGGCCACCAGCAGGGTGACCAGCAGGACGATGACGGCGAACCGACGGTTACGCATCGGCGCTCCGTGAGTCCGCTCCCGGCCGAGCCGGTTCGACGTCGCTCGGGTCCGCCGGTCGTTCGCCGTCCAGGCGCAGCTCGAGCGGGCGGCGCAGGTGCCTGGCACCGCGTACCAGGTCGGGTCGGGTGGCGACCACGCTGGCCACGGTGGCCGCGGTGATCAGCCCCTCGCCGACCCCGATCAGCAGGTGGACGCCGACCATGGCGCCCAGCACCGTCGAGGTCGGGATGGCAGAGGTGGCGCCGATCGCGTAGAAGCCGGTGAAGCCGGCGGCGGCCGCTGGGACCGAGACGAACGCAGCCAGGCCGCTGGCCGCGACCAGCCCGGCGCGGGTCGAGGGGAGCACCTTGACCAGCAGGAGGAAGACCAGGTACCCCACGCCGAGACCGATGATCGCCATGTCCGTGACGTTGACGCCGAGCGCGGTCAGCCCCCCGTCGGCGAAGAACAGGGCTTGGACGAGCAGGACGACGGCGATACAGAGGGAACCGGTGTAGGGCCCGACCAGGACGGCGGCGAGCACTCCGCCGAGCAGGTGACCGCTGGTGCCGGCCGCGACCGGGAAGTTGATCATCTGGGCGGCGAACACGAAGGCCGCGACCAGACCGGCCATCGGGGCCGCCCGGTCGTCGAGCTCGCGGCGGGCGCCGCGCAGGGACACCGCGATCCCGGTGGCGGCGACGGCCCCGGCGGCGAGCGAGACGGGGACGTCGATGAAACCATCGGGTACGTGCATGGGTCCGTCCTTCGCTCTCGCCCGGTGCGGGGTGTCACCGGGGTCCAGGTGGTTGGGCGCGCCGATCACAGGAGTAGTTGGGAACGTAACCCTCTTGGGACCTCTTCGCAATTAGAATGACGCTGGGTCACCGCCGCGCCGGCCTTGCGCGCCGCCACGCCCACCCCGCGCGGGCGCTGTGTGACACAGCGCCCGTCAGACGGGCGCAACGTGACGTTGCGCCCGACACGGGCGGGGGTGGTGGGGGATGTGATCAGGGGCGGGACTGGTCGACCAGGCGCAGCGCCAGGGTGGGGCAGGCGGCGACGGCCCGGCGGGCGTCGTCCAGCGACCGGGCGCGGATCCCCTCCCGAGCGATCACGGGGTACCCCCACTCGTCCGGGCTGATCACCTCGGGCAGCAGCTCGTGGCACAGGCCGTGCGCCTTGCAGCTCGGCCAGTCCACCCGCAGGGTCTTGCGTATCCGGCCGCCCCGACGGGTGGCGGCAGGCGGTCGGACGACGGGGATCGATCCGGTCTCGGCGATCTTGGGTAACAGCCTGGGGATCCGGCCGGTGGCGGGGTCGTCCCCGGCGCCGGGTGCAGTCATCGCAGGTCCCGTCGACGGGGGAAGGCCCGGTTCGCAGAGGCTGTCGGGCGCCCGATCGAGGCGGTGGTCGAGCAGGGGCCGGTCAGGTGCACCGCCACCTCGAGGGGAAAGGCCCGCAGCAGCGACCGGACCAGTCGCACCGTGCCGTCCGGGTGCGCGCAGGCGCCGCGTCCGGGCAGCAGGGCAACGAGCTCGTCGACCCGGGCCAGGGTCGACTCCCCGGCGCGTCCCGCGGCCAGGGCGGTGCAGGCATCGGCCAGTGCCGGCAGCCCGTGCCCACACGGGCCGCATCGGCCGGCGCGCTGCCCGGCCAGGTAGGAGACAACCGTGGCGGTCAGCTGTACCGGGCAGGCGCTCGGACCGACCGGCAGCACGACCCCGGCGCCGACCATGGCGTGGCTTCGGGCCAGGTCGGCGTCGCTCACCAGGTGATCCTGCACCTGCTCAGGGGTGAGCCAGGTGCCGTGGTACCCGCCGACGAGGGTGGGGGCCTCGGCGTCGTGGCCGCAGTGGGTGAGCACCTCGGCGAGCCGCACCCCGTACGGCACCTCGACGACGACCCCGCCCGGCCCGTCCCCGCCGATGGTGAGCAGCGTCGTCCCCGGCTGCTCGGGCGTCCCCCAGCCCGCGTACTCGGCCGGGCCCAGCGTGGCCAGGGCCGCGACCTGGGCGAAGGTCTCGGCGTTGGACAGCAGGGTGGGTCGTCCACGCAGCCCGTCGACCGCCTCCGGCGCCCACGCCGTGACCGGCAGGTTGGGCCGACCGGACAGCAGCTCGAGCACGGCCCTGGCCTGGCCACCGACGAATCCTCCGGTGGTCGCGTCCAGGCTGAAGCGGACCGGTGAGTCGTGCTCTGCGATGGCCTGCGCCACGGCCGGCACCACCTGCGGGCGTTCACCCGCCACGACCACGTGGACCTGGTCGACCCCCAGCGCCCCGGCCACCAGAGCTGCCCCGTCGAGGACCAGGTGCGGCACGGTGAGCAGCATGGCGCTGTCCTTGGCGCTGCCCGGCTCGCCCTCGGCGGCGTTCACCACGATCGACCGTCGCCGTCCGGACGACACCGCCGCCGACAGCTTGCGTGAGAACGGGAACCCGGCACCGCCACGGCCGCGCACGGCCGTCGTGCCGGTCAGGGCGACGAGCTCGTCGGCCGACAGCGCCGCCGGGGTCGGCCACCGCCGCCGGTGGGCGGGCAGCTGTGGTCCCTCGTGCACCCCGGCCAGCAGTCTCGGTCCGCCCAGCACCCAGACGTCACCGGCGGATCCGGCCGGCACGGCGCGCGCGCCCCAGGCGGTGGCCGCGGCGGTCACCGCAGCACCGCCATCGGCCCGGTCTCGGCGAGTCGGCGCTCTGACCGGGCGGTGACCAGGCGCAGTGCCACCGCGGCGGACACCACGACGACGCTGGTCACGGTGACGCCCAGGCCCCACCAGGTGGTGGCGTCGGTCCCGATCAGGACTCCGTGCAGCACGCCCGACGCCCAGCCGGCGTAGGTCAGCAGGTGCACAGCGCGCCAGACCCGGTGGGAGAGCCGATGCCGCAGCAGGCTGGTCGCCACGACGACGCTGAGCAGGACCAGTGCGGCCGCGGACAGGCTCAGGGGCAACCGCTGCTTGGTTGCGTACTCGCCGCCGACCGGCAGCACCACGTGGTACCAGCGCAGGTCGACGAACTCGTCCAGCACCGCCGTTGCGGCGTGGACGACGAGCAGCACCGTGGCCAGCAGCGAGACGTTGCGGTGCAGGGTCTGGGTGGCGAAACGCGGCCACCAGCGCGAACCGGTGCGCGCGGTGGCCAGCACGCCGAGCGCCGTGGCCAGCGTCAGCAACGCGACCAGCACGACCCCGGTCCCCCGGTTGGCGAACCACAGCATCATGACGACGGGCCCTCCTGCCCGGGCGGCCAGTCTCCGACCGTCGACACGCTACCGTCGGCCGCCACCAGCCGGGCGTCCAGGTTGCGCGCCGTGAGCCATCCGCCGGCGCGCTCACCGAGCACCAGGGCCGCCGTGGAGGCCACGTTGGCGCGCACGCAGTCGCCCGCCCGCACGGTCGCCGTCCGCCACACCCGCCGGATCGGTCGGCCGGTGGCCGGGTCGAGCAGGTGGTGGAGCAGCTCGCCGTCCCGGCGCCAGGTGCGGTGCTCGGTGGTCGAGGTGGCGACCCCGCCATGCGGCAGTGCCACCACCTGCTGGGGCGGTTCGCCGGGGCGCTCGCTGACCGCGACCTGCCACGGGTGCTCCGCCCCGCTGCCGGGGCGGGAGGCCACCGCGACGTCACCGCCGAGGGACAGGATGCAGTCTGTGCCGATCCGTTCGGCGACGGCTGTGCTGATCCGGTCGGCGGCGAACGCCTTGCCGGTGGCGCCCAGGTCGAGGGCCGAGCCGAACGGGACGAGCACCCGGCCCGGAGCGGTCCGCACCCGGGACCAGGCGCCGCTGAGCGGGGGCACCTGCGGCAGGTCGGTCGGGCCGGGTGCCGTGCGGGCCGGCTCCGAGGCGGTCCGGCTGCGGACGACGTCCAGGTCTGCGTCGTAGCCGAGATGCTCCAGCTGCCGGCCGAGGGTGGGGTCGACCAGGCCGTCGGTCTCGCGCGCCGCCGTGAGCGCCACCTCGGTGGCCGTCACCAGCCAGTCGCACGCGCTCACCCACCGGCCGGCGGCGGTGTTCGCCCGGACCAGGTCCGAGTCCGGACGGAACCGGCTGATCGCCAGGTCCAGCTCGCCCATCAGCTGCTCCACGAGCCGGCGCGCCGGCGGCATGAGGTCCTCGTCGGCGACGCCCAGGAAGACCTGGGTCGCCCACGCGGTCCAGGTCGCACTCGCGTACCTGGACGGCGCCTCGGTGGGGCGGCGGCGCGGTACCCGAGTGGTGGTCATGAGGGGCCGGTTCAGATCGCCGATCGCCGCGGGCCGTCAGGACCCGCTGGTGGGCGCCGGCTCGGGCTGGGACGTGGTCGGCGGCGGCGCCGGCTCCTGGGTGGTCGGCGCTGGCTCCTGCGTCGTGGGCGCGGGTTGTGCGGTGGTCGGCGGAGGTGGTTCCTGGGTGGTGGGTGCCGGCGGCTGGGTGGATGGCGCGGGTGCCGGACTCTTCGATGGGGTGGCAGCTGCGACCTTGGCGCTGGTCTTCGAGGCGGCCGTGGTCTGGCTGGTCTTCTTCGCTGTCGTCGAGCTCGTTGCGGTCGTCTTCGCGACCGTCGAAGTGGTCTGGCTGGTCGTCGACGGGTCGGACAGCGAGGCCGCGGCGGAGGTGTAGACCTCGGTGGAGCGCGGGGAGGCCGGTGCCGTCCCGGAGCTGATTGCCGCGGCTGCCGCCTCAGCCTCGGCCGTCGCCTGCGCCGCCCGCTGGGCGTCACGCTCTGCGGTGGCCTGAGCGGCCAGGTTCATGGCGCCGCCGGTCGCGACCACGGTGCCGAGAGTGACCCCCCCGGTCAGCACGGTGAGGATGCGCCGGGTCCGATCACGGTCGCGGGGGGTCAGGCGGTGCTGCGGCTGGCGACGGCGGGAGCGGGACACCGGGCCATTCTGCGGGTCGGTGAAAAGGCCAGGGGTGAAGCCGCCGTCATCCCGCTCTCAAGATCGGCTCAACACCGGCAGATATCGGATTGGTAACGCAACGTTTGTACCGAGATCGGATAAACGTCTGGATTGTTCGCCGCCCGGTCCCGTGCCGTGGTCGCTCAGGTGTCCGCCTTGCCCAGCACCACCCGCACCAGGGCACCGCCCAACCGGGACTGGCCAAGCTCGAGCCATCCGCCCGACGCCATCGCCGCACGCCGGGCGATGTCCAGGCCCAGGCCGCTGGAGCCGGCCCCGGACTGCCCCCGGGAGACGATGTCTCCGGCCGGCAGACCCGGCCCGCCGTCCTCGACCGTGAGCACGATCGCGCCGTCCGCCCGGGGCACCACCCAGACTTCGATCGGCACGCCGTCCTCGGTATGCGCGAAGACGTTGTCGAGCAGCACATCCACGACGTCGGTCAGGTCGCCGGCCGCCACCTTGGCCAGCAACGGCCGATCCGGGACGGCGGTGCGCAGCGGGCGGCCCTGCTCCTCGGCCAGCGCCGACCAGAACGTCACCCGCTCCCGGACGATCTTGGCCGCGTCGCAGGCCCCCACCGCGTCGGTGCGACTCGGCCGTCGGGCGTCGTGCACGATCGCGTCCACGGTCCGCTCCAGCTGGGTGATGTGGTCGCGCAGTCGCTCCCCGACGTCCGGGTCGGAGATCATCTCGGTGTCCAGGCGTAACGCCGTGACCGGGGTCCGCAGCCGGTGCGACAGGTCGGCGACGGCGTCCCGTTCGGCGGACAGCAGCCGCCCGACCCGTTCGGCCAGCCGGTTCAGCGCCTTGGCCAGGGTGACCACCTCGGGCATGCCCCGCTCGTCCACCCGGACGTCAAGATCCCCCTCGCGCATCGCGTCGGCGGCGTTGGCCACCTCCTGGATGGGTCCGCTGACCCGCCGGGCGAGCCGGTCAGCGGCCAGTACGGCCAACCCGAGCAGAGCCACGCCGAGACCGCCCACGATCAGGGTGCTGCGCAGCACCCCACGGTGCAGGATCTCGTCCGTGACCTGGTCCCGGGTGACGAAGGTGCCGCCGCTGTCGGAGGAGGAGACCCGGTAGGTGACCATGCCGCCCTCGACGCGTCGGCGGAAGGACTGCATGGTGTCGAAGGCCTGCCGCACCCCCTCGTCGTCGAGGACCTCGGAGACCGAGCTGCCGATCGCACCCCCCTCGGGGCGGTAGGCGCCCCCGATCGGCAGCATCAGCGCCGTGGCGGTCCCGGGTGGCTGAGGGTTCTCGGCGAAGTAGCGCTTGACGTTCTCCTCGAGGTCCTGCGGTGCCGAGTCCACCGCGAGGGTCAGCAGCTGGGTGGCCCGCTCGGCCGACCCGGCCAGGACCCGTTCCTCGGCCAGCGAGCGCAGCAGCAGCGTCAGCGGCACCAGGAAGGCAATGACGACCACAGAGGTGGTCGCGGCGACCAGGACGGCGAGGCGGCGGCGCACCCAGCGTCTCCTCAGTCGCTGCCGGGGGCGGCCAGCCTGACTCCGACGCCTCGGGTGCTGTGCAGGTAGCGCGGTTCGGCGGCCGTCTCACCGAGCTTTCGGCGCAGCCAGGACAGGTGCACGTCGACGGTCCGGTCACCGCCTCCGTACGGCTGGCGCCACACCTCGGCGAGCAGCTCGCGCTTGCTGACCACCTCACCCGCTCGCTGGGCCAGGGCGTAGAGCAGGTCGAACTCCTTGCGGGACAGCTCCAACGGCTTGCCGGCCAGGCCGGCGGAGCGGGTGCGCGGGTCGACGACCAGCTCGCCGACCGTGATCGGCCCCTCGGACCGCTGGCCGGCGCTGCGGCGCAGCACCGCGCGGATCCGGGCCTCGAGGTGGTCGGCTCCGAACGGCTTCGCGATGTAGTCGTCCGCCCCGGCGTCCAGGGCCTTGATGACGTCGGCGTCGTCGTCGCGTGCGGTCACCACGATGACCGGGACGTCGCTCACCGCCCGCATCATGGTCAGCACCTGGGCCCCGTCGACGTCCGGCAGCCCGAGGTCGAGCAGGACGACGTCCGGACGTTCGTCGATCACCGCCTGGAGCCCCGGCAGGCCGGCCGGCTGCCACGTCACGGCGTGCCCTCGCTCGGTCAGCGCGCGGGTCACGGCAGAGCGGATCCCGGCGTCGTCCTCGACGAGCAGAATCACGGCCACCCGCAGGACGGTATCCCCTGTCGGCGGGTAAAGGACAATACGAGCGGTGCATCACCCAGTTCGGACCAGCAGGCAGTTCACGGACCTGGGCGGGCCAGCGCGGCGGACAGGGCCCCAGCCCGCCCCGACCGCGCGGCTCACTCGGGTGCCGTGGCCGCCATGCGGGTGGGCCCGCGACGCACCCGCTGACGCGCCGGGACGGCGGTCCGGCGCGTCGGAACCGGTCGGGAGCCGCTCAGCGGCCGGGTCCGCTGCCGGTCCTGCTGCAGCGCGGCCGAGCACAGCGCGGTCATCAACGACGTGGGGGACAGGGCGAGCTCGGCGGCGAGCAGGGTCTTGAAGGAGTGGAACTGGGCCAGCGCCGCCGCGGCGTCGCCGGCGGCGAGGTAGGTAGACCTCCATCAGCCGGCGGTGGGCGCTCTCGCGCAGTGCGTCAGGGTGGACTGGTGCATCTGGACGCCATCGAGGCGCACTTCCGCGCCCGATGCGCCGGGGTGATCCAGGTGCCGTGGGACCGGGCCCTGCAAGCGGGTGCCCGCACTGCCCCGGAGGACCTGCGTCCGGCCACCCGGGCGGCCTCCCTGGAACTGGCCGCGCTGGTGGCCGAGGGCTTCCGCGACGAGCACCTGGACGATCCCACCGGCATGCCAGCCGGTGAGGGCGACGGACGGCACGAGTACGAGAACGCGGTGCAGCGATGAGGACCAGGTCGAGACGTCATGTGGTGCGCCGCCTTTCGGCGCTGGTCACGGCAGCTCTGCTGGCCGGTGCCGGGACGGTACTGCAGGCACCGGCCGCGAGTGCGGCCGGTAGTGTGCCGGGGGCCGACCGGCCGACCGGCCGACCGGCCGACGACGACGGTGACCACCCGAGCGGTCAGCCGGGCCACCCGGGACGGGCAGCGGGCGTCGCGGTTCGCCTTCGCCGTCCGGGTCACCGACGGCTCGGCGCTGGTGGCGAGCAACCGCGCCCACGCCCGAGCGAGCTGCCGCAACTGCCGGGCGCTGGCCGTCTCGGTTCAGATCGTGGTCGCCGGGCACGTCAAGGACGTCGCCATCGCCCCGGCGCCCGGCAAACCGCCTTCGGCGCGGATCAGCAACCTGGTCGTGGCCGAGGACCTGGCGCGCGGGGTGCGCAGTCGCTCGACAACGGGCGTAGCAGGCTGCTCGCGCTGCGCAACGACGGCGCTGGCCTACCAGTTCGTCATCGTCGGCCGGCACCGGCTCCAGATCACTCCGGCGGCGCGGGCCCGGCTGGCCGCGATCCAGACCCGGATGCGTCAGGCCACGGCCAGCGGTGGGTCACCGGCGACCGTCCGCAAGCGGCTGGACGCCCTTGCCGGCGAGATCGACTCGGTGCTGCGCACCGGGGTCGTGCTCGCCCCGCACTGATGGGAGGGCTCCCGCCCCGCCCGCGTCCGCAGCCGGGCGACGACCCGATGCCGGACCCGCCGTCCTCGCCGGTGGCCCTGCTGGTGGTGCGGGTCTGGCGCGAGGCTGACGGGCCCGGCGGGTTCCGGCGGGTGGGGGCTTGAGGGCGTGGCGGAGGTGGTCGCCTTGACCTCACCGGCGCGCCGGGTGCTCGCCGCGCTCGCTCTGTTGGGGCCGACCGACCGACTCGAGGTGGCCCGATTGCTGTTCGACGGGCCTGACCGGCGTCGCCTGGCCCGGTTGCGTGACGTGCTGTTCCGGATGCCGGCGGGCGGCGCCCTGGTGCGCACGTCACGACCCGGGGTGCTCGGTCTGGCCACGCCGATCCTCATCGACGTGCACGGGCTGCGCCGGGACCTCGCACACCTGCGTGACGGACGCCCGCAGGCCCTCGCCCGACTGCCCTGGTCCACCGAGCTGCTCCCCGGTTGGGACGACTGGTGGGTCCTCGAGGAGCGGGTCTGGTTGCACCGCAGAGTGATCGAGGCCCTGCTGGGCCACTGCGCCGCCTCCCTGGACCGGCCGGGACCGGACGGCGCCCGGGCCGCGGTGGTCGCTGCCGAGCGTGCCCTGCACCTGGCCCCCCTGGACGAGGACGTGGCCCGGTGGGTCATCCGGGCGCACCTGGCCGTAGGTGACCCGGCCGCGGCGATGCGGTGCCTGACCGCGTTGACCGACCGGTTGCACCGGGAGCTGCAGGTCGGTCCGCAGCCGGCCACCCTGGCCCTGATCGTCGGGCTGGCCCCTCGAGCCGGCGCCGACGTCAGCCGCGGACGGTGACGTAGTGGTTGCTGCTGCTCACCCGGCCGGTGGCCACGGTCTGCCCGGAACTGCTGATCAGCTCGAGGCTGATGGGTGTGGTCCCACTGAGCTTGGTCACTCGTCCCGCGCTGGTGCCGTAGACATCGGAGATCCGCGCGTTGCCGCAGCCGCGGTGGTAGTTGGCGTCGACGACCAGCACCCAGCAGGTGGACGGGTCGGTGGCTACCACGACGGTGGCCGCCGCTGACCGGTGGCTGCCCCGCGCGGCGCCACCGATTACCCCAGAGTCGCCGGAGGTGTCCACCTGCTGGCGCTGCTCGATGACCACCTGACCGCCGCTCGTGGTCACCTGTTCGCTCTGACGGGCGGCCTCGGCGGTCGAGATCGGGAAGTCGCGCCACTGCGACTTGTCGATCCCCTTGCAGCCGGCGAGCGACAGCACCATGGTCGCCGGCAGGGCGACGGTCAGTGCCACGGTCGCGGTCCGGCTCGCGTGGGCCGCGCGCCGACCGGGCCACGAGAGGGCGGGGAAGGACCCTGACATCGCCATCCTCGGTCGTCACACAGGGACATCACGGGCTGCGGTGTCCCGATCGACCCACCGTAGCCATGACGGTACGCAAGCGCGACCACGCCACACGGCGCACGTCGCGGTATCCACGTCCGAATGCCGTCACGACCGGTGACGACGCACGGCCGGGCATGGCGGACACGGTCCTGCCGAACCGGCGGCGATGATGGTGGCCATGTCCGGTGACCCCGCCCAGACCCTCCGCGCAGTCCCGGTGGCCGACCGACCCGACCTGCTCGCCGATCCGGTCGCGGCGGCGCTGACCGGACCCGAGCCGGTCCTGGCGGCGCACCGGGTGCTGGTGGCCGAGATCGACGCCGACCTGGCCGACACCGCCGCGTTCTGCGCGGCCTACGGTGTGCCGCCCTCGGCCTCGGCGAACTGCGTGCTCGTCGCGGGTACGAGGGCGGGCCAGGTGCGTCACGCCGCCTGCGTCCTGCTGGCCACCACCCGACTCGACGTCAACGGCCTGGTCCGACGCCGTCTGGACGCTCGTCGCGCCTCGTTCGCCACGATGCAGGACGCGGTGCAGCGCTCCGGTATGGAGTACGGCGGGATCACCCCGGTCGGCCTGCCGCGCGAGTGGCTGTTGTTGGTCGACGCCGCCGTGGTGGGTGCCGGCGAGGTGGTCATCGGCTCGGGCCTGCGCCGTTCGAAGCTGCTGCTGGACGGCGCGGCCCTGGCCGACCTGCCCGGCGCCGAGGTGGTCGAGCAGCTGGCCCGCCAGGTGTGACCGGCGCGACCCCGACGCCGAATCACCCGCCCCTAGGCTTGGCGCCATGCGCCCAGCCAAGGACTTCTACCGCCCCCTCGCGGTCGGTGCGCCCGCGCCGGCGCGGGAGATCCCGTTCCGACCCTCCCGGATGATCCACTTCTTCGACCCGTCGAACGCCAAGATGGCGGCGAAGGTGCCGGACATGGCCCGCCAGGTCGACGTCCTGCTCGGCAACCTCGAGGACGCCGTCAAGGCCGACAACAAGGAGGCTGCCCGAGCCGGGCTGGTCGAGATCGCCAAGGGCACCGACTTCGGCGACACCCAGCTGTGGACCCGCGTCAACGCCCTCGACTCGCCCTGGGTGCTTGATGACCTGACCACGCTGGTCCCCGAGATCGGCCACCAGCTCGACGTGGTGATGGTGCCCAAGGTCGAGGGCGCCGAGGACATCCACTACGTGGACCGGCTGCTGGCCCAGCTCGAGGCGAGGGCCGGGCTTGACCGCCCCATCCTCATCCACGCGATCCTGGAGACCGCCCGAGGTGTGGCCAACGTCGAGGAGATCTGTGGAGCCAGCCCGCGGATGCAGGGGCTCTCGCTCGGCCCGGCCGACCTGGCCGCCAACCGGCGGATGAAGACCACCCGGGTGGGCGGTGGGCACCCCGGCTACCTGGTGCGGCAGGACCCACCGGCTGGTGCGGACGGCACGCCGGCCTACGACGGGCAACGCGCCTCCTACCAGCAGGACCTGTGGCACTACACGATCGCGCGGATGGTGGACGCCTGTGCGTCGCACGGGATCTACGCCTACTACGGGCCGTTCGGCGACATCAAGGACACCGTCGCCTGCGAGGATCAGTTCCGCAACGCCTTCCTGCTCGGCTGCGTCGGCGCCTGGAGCCTGCACCCGGTACAGATCGAGATCGCGAAGAAGGTGTTCTCCCCCGACCCCACGGACGTCAAGCACGCGTTGCGCGTGATCGAGGCGATGGGGGACGGCACCGGCGCGGTCATGCTGGACGGCCGGATGGAGGACGACGCCTCCTGCAAGCAGTGCCAGGTGATGGTGGACCTGGCGCGGGCGTTGGCGACACGGGATGGTGAGCTCGCCGCTGCGTACGGGTTCGAGGGGTGAGGCGAGTCGGCCTGATCGGCCGGGCCGTGTACCTCACCTGTCATCTCGTGATACCGGTCAGATAGACCTCGACCGACCGGCAGTGACCGCACCAGTAGGAGGCTGTGATGACTGACCCGAGCCTGACCCCGCGCCGCAGCGTGCTCTACATGCCCGGCGCCAACGAGCGCGCCCTGGAGAAGGCCAAGTCACTGGACGCCGACGCGCTGATCCTCGACCTGGAGGACGCGGTCGCACCGGACGCCAAACCCCAGGCCCGGGAACGGGTCTGCGCGGCCGTGGGCTCGGGGGAGTACGGCAGCAAGGAACTCACCATCCGGGTCAACGGCCTGGACACTGACTGGTTCGCCGACGACATCGCGGCGGCGAGTGCGGCCGGGCCGGGTGGGATCGTCGTGCCGAAGGTGTCGTCGGTCGCCGATGTGCGAACCATCGAAGCGGCCATGGAGTCCGCCGGGGCACCGGACCACACCTTCATCTGGGCAATGGTGGAGACCCCGGTGGCGATGCTGCACTGCGAGGAGATCGCTTCGGCCAGTGAGCGTCTGGCCGTTCTTGTGATGGGCACGAACGACCTCGCCAAGGAGCTACGCGCCGCCCACGTGCCTGGCCGGCAGCCGTTGCTGACCGGGCTGGGACTGTGCCTGCTGGCGGCGCGGGCCAGCGGCAAGGCGATCCTGGATGGGGTCTACAACGACGTGAAGGACTCCGCGGGGTTCGCCGACGAGTGCCGTCAGGGCGTCGAGCTGGGCTTCGACGGCAAGACTCTGATCCACCCGGCCCAGATCGGCCCGTGCAACGAGGCCTGGGCGCCGTCCGATGCGGCGGTCGAGGACGCCCGGGCCTTGATCGCCACGTTCGAGGAGGCGATGGCGGCCGGGCAGGGCGTCGTGGTCCACAACGGCCGGATGGTCGAGAACCTGCACGTGGAGACAGCCCGTCGGGTACTCGCCTTCCACGAGGCGATCTCGGCCACCTGACCGGCGCCCCAGAACGTGCGCTGACACCGGCCTCGTCCTCGCGTCACCCGGGTAGCGTCGCGTCGTGCTCTTCCTGCGTTTAGTCTTCGTCGTCCTGCCCGCCCTGCTGGGCCTCGGCATGCTCCTCGCGGCGTCCCGCGCCCGGTCCCGGCAGGCCGACTCGCCGCTGAGCGAGCGCGGTCTGCAGGCCGTCGGCACGGTGGTCGACAACCGCCAGATCCTCGAGGCCGGCAGCCGCAACGACCCCGCAGCGGCCCCGGTGGGCTGGTACCTGCCGGTGGTCGAGTTCACCACCGAGTCCGGACGGCTGGTGCGCGCCGTCGGTGACCAGGCCGCTCGCCGGGCGTACCGGTTGAGTACGCCGATCGCGGTGCGCTACGACCCGAGCCGGCCGCAGCAGGTCAGCGTCGGCGCGGACCGAGCCCGGCTGCTGACCGTGGGCGGGCTGGTCGCGCTGGCGATCGCGGCGGGACTGGCGGTCCTGCTGCTCACGCTGGGCTGACCAGGCAGCGATCACCGACCCGGGACGTCGACGGCCGAGTCCGCCTCCTCGATGTCGGCCCGGATCGCCGTGCTACGGAACCGGGAGATCGCCCGCTGGCAGTCCGAGCGACGGACGAACAGCCCCACCGAGACCGCGCGGATGGTGCCGTCGTCCATCAGGACCCAGCGCCACCCACGCCCGTCGCCGACGATCTGGATCCGTCCGCCGGCGGCCAGCGACGCGATGCTGGAGGCGTCGCGACGGGCAGAACCGGCGTCGGGGTGCTCGTCCGGGCTCTGCGCGATGGGCCGGTTGTTTCCGCCCACCAGCCGCCACCACCAGCCGTGGTCGTGGCGGTGCACCTGGAACCGGGTCGTCACGCGGGAGAGCCTGGACCTCCCAGGACAGGAGACCATGAGGGCGACGTGACCAACGGATGAACGGATCATGAGCGGTAGTGGTACGGCGGTTTGGCGCGACCGCCCACGCGGCGGGTCAGCTCGGCCGCGGCTGCCCGGACGGCCCGAACCACCTCCAGCTCCTGGTCCCCGTGGGGCGCATCCCCGGCACCCGGAGCCGGCGGGTGCCCCGTCGGATAGGTCACCGCGACCGCGGCGATGGGGTGCCCGGTGTGGTCGCGTACCAGGTCGGCGATCGAGGCGAAACCCGTTGTCACCTCGCCGTTCTCGACCGCATAACCCCGTCGCCGGGTGGCCGACAGCACGGCTTGCAGCTGGGTCAGGGAGGTCGGCCCGGTGCCGGTGCGCATGCTGAACGCCGTGCGGTCGGGGTACAGGGCGCGGACCTGGGCCCCGGGTAGGGCGGCGAGCATGGCGCGTCCGCTGGCGGTCAGATGCGCGGGAAGCCGGACCCCGACATCGGTGACCAGCCCGGGGCGCCCCGGTGCGCGCTGCTCCACGACGTAGAACACCTCGTTGCCATGCAGGACGACCAGGTGGGCGCTGTGCCGCACCCGGTCGACCAGGACGGTCAGCACCGGCCGGCCGAGGCGGGCCAGTGGTGCGTGGCGGGAGTACGCCGAGCCGAGCTCGACCACCCCGGGGCCGAGGCCGTAGCGCCGCTCCTCGGGCAGGTGGACGACCAGCGCCTCCTCCGCGAGCGCCTGCAGCAGCTGGTAGGTGGTCGAGCGGGGCAGGCCCACGTCGCGGGCGATCGCCGCCGCCGGTACCGGGCCGGTCTGGGCCAGGTGGCGCAGGACGGCGATCGCGCGGCGGGCTCCGGGGACGAGCGACACCCCGCCAGTGTGCTCCGCGGCCGCAGGACGGCGCAGCGACGTCCGGTCGCGACCACGCCGATGCCCCCTGTGATCGCCGCACCCCTGCTGCCCGGTCCGGAAACGGTGTCGCCCCAGGTCTGCGTCTGAGATGCCAGACAGTATCGCCTGCTCAGAGGTGTCCTCCCGAGCCGAGCGGTGCTGCCCTGGACCCATGACGAGGATCGAGGTCGGACCGGGGCCGCTCTTCCCCGCCGATGTCATGGCCGTGGCCCGCGGCGGCGCGCGGGTCGAGGTCACCGAGCAGGCCCGCGCCGAGATGGCGGGCTCGCGCGCCGCCGTCGAGAGGCTGGCCGCCGCCGACGCGCCGGTCTACGGGGTGTCCACCGGGTTCGGCGCGTTGGCCACCCGACATATTCCGGCATCGGCCCGAGAACGTTTGCAGCGCAGCCTGGTTCGTTCGCATGCAGCCGGCACGGGGGACCCGGTGGAGGCGGAGGTCGTCCGTGCCCTGATGCTGCTGCGGCTACGCACCATGGCCTCGGGCCGCACCGGGGTCCGAGCGGAGGTCGCCCAGACCTACGCCGCGATGCTCAACGCCGGGATCACCCCGGTGGTCCACGAGTACGGCTCATTGGGGTGTTCCGGCGACCTGGCGCCGCTGGCTGCGGTCGCCCTGGCGGCCGCTGGCGAGGGCGAGGTCGCCGACGCCGCCGGGGTCCGTCGTCCGGCCGCCGCCGCGCTGGCGCAGGCGGGCATCGCCCCGCTCACCCTGGGTGCCAAGGAGGGCCTGGCCCTGATCAACGGCACCGACGGGATGCTCGGCATGCTCCTGTTGGCCCTGGCCGACCTGCGGCTCCTGCTGCGCACCGCCGACGTCGCTGCGGCGATCAGCGTCGAGGCGCTGCTCGGCACCGACCGGGCGTTCGCCGCAGACCTGATGGCGCTGCGCCCCCATCCCGGGCAGGCGACCAGCGCGGCGAACCTACGGGCGCTGCTCGCGTCGTCCGCGATCATGGACAGCCATCGGACGCCGGACTGCACCCGGGTGCAGGACGCCTACTCGCTGCGCTGTGCCCCGCAGGTGCACGGAGCGGCGCGAGACACCCTCGTGCACGCCGCGGCCGTGGCCGATCGGGAGCTCGCCGCGGCGATCGACAACCCGGTGGTCACCCTCGACTCGCGGGTGGAGAGCAACGGCAACTTCCATGGCGCACCGGTCGGCTACGTGCTCGACTTCCTGGCGATCGCGGTCGCGGACGTCGCCAGCATCAGTGAGCGGCGCACCGACCGGTTCCTCGACCAGGCCCGCAGCCACGGCCTGCCGCCGTTCCTGGCCGACGATCCCGGCGTCGACTCCGGGCTGATGATCGCCCAGTACAGCGCGGCCGGTCTGGTCAGCGAGTGCAAGCGGTTGGCGGTGCCGGCCAGCGTCGACTCGATCCCGTCGTCGGCGATGCAGGAGGACCACGTCTCGATGGGCTGGCACGCCGCCCGCAAGCTGCGCCGGTCCGTCGAGGCGCTGAGCGCCGTCCTGGCGATCGAGATCATGGTCGGCTGCCGGGCGCTGGATCTGCGCGCCCCGCTGACCCCGGCCCCGGCCACCGCTGCCGTCCGGGACCTGCTGCGCACGGAGGGCATCGGTGGCCCCGGCCCCGACCGGCACCTGGCCCCCG
Organism: uncultured Actinomycetota bacterium; assembly: GCA_963724535.1. Taxonomy (GTDB): domain Bacteria; phylum Actinomycetota; class Actinomycetes; order Actinomycetales; family Kineosporiaceae; genus JADJPO01. Next base: position 47,736 of record CAVRVD010000019.1, on the reverse strand, counting down.
AGATCGCGACTGCCACCACCCTGGTTCGCCGCGGCGCGGTCCTGTCCGCCGCCGAGTCCGCCACCGGCCCGCTCCCCTGAATGGGCGCAACGTCACGCCGCACCCGTCTGACGGGCGCAACGTCACACAGCGCCCGAGGAGGGTGGGCGTTGCGCCGCTCAGCGCTTCAGAATCACCCACGCCCAGTAGCCAAGGAGTCCCGATGACCATCACCACTCCCGGACCACGCGAGGTGCATGCCCCGCGGGGCCGCACCTTGACCGCCCGGTCCTGGCAGACCGAGGCCCCACTGCGGATGCTGATGAACAACCTCGACCCGGACGTCGCCGAGCGCCCCGACGACCTGGTCGTCTACGGCGGCACCGGCAAGGCGGCCCGGGACTGGGCCAGCTTCGAGGCCATCGTGCGCACCCTGACCACCCTGGCCGACGACGAGACGCTGCTCGTGCAGTCCGGCCGACCGGTCGGGGTGATGCGCACCCATGAGTGGGCGCCTCGGGTGCTGATCGCCAACTCGAACCTGGTCGGTGACTGGGCCACCTGGCCGGAGTTCCGCCGCCTGGAGCACCTCGGCCTGACCATGTACGGGCAGATGACCGCGGGATCGTGGATCTACATCGGTACCCAGGGCATCCTGCAGGGCACCTACGAGACCTTCGCCGCGGTGGCCGCCAAGCGGTTCGGCGGCACCCTGGCCGGCACCCTGACCCTGACCGCCGGCTGTGGCGGCATGGGCGGCGCCCAGCCGCTCGCGGTCACCCTCAATGACGGCGTCTGCCTGATCGTCGACGTTGACCCGGTGCGGCTGCGCCGCCGCGTCGAGACCCGCTACCTCGACGAGGTCGCCCCAGGTGTCGGCGAGCAGGCCCTGGACGACGCGGTCGCCCGGGTCCTCGCCGCCAAGGCCGAGCGGCGGCCGCTGTCGGTCGGCGTGGTCGGCAACGCGGCGCGGGTACTACCAGAGCTGCTGCGCCGCGGCGTCGAGGTCGACATCGTCACCGACCAGACCAGCGCCCATGACCCGCTGTCGTACCTGCCCGAGGACATCGACCTGGCCGACTGGCACGACTACGCCGAGGCGAAGCCCGAGGAGTTCACCGACCGCGCGCGAGCCTCGATGGCCCGTCACGTGGAGGCAATGGTCGGCTTCCTCGACGGCGGCGCCGAGGTCTTCGACTACGGCAACTCGATCCGCGACGAGGCCCGCCTCGGCGGCTACGACCGCGCGTTCGCCTTCCCGGGCTTCGTCCCCGCCTACATCCGGCCGCTGTTCTGCGAGGGCAAGGGTCCGTTCCGCTGGGTCGCGCTGTCCGGTGACCCGAAGGACATCGCGGTCACCGACCGCGCGGTCGCCAAGCTGTTCCCGGACGACGACCGCCTGCAGCGCTGGCTCCGCGCGGCCTCCGAACGAGTCGCCTTCCAAGGGCTTCCAGCACGGATCTGCTGGCTCGGCTACGGCGAGCGGGACCGGGCCGGGTCGGCCTTCAACGACCTGGTCGCCTCCGGGGCGGTCAGTGCGCCGATCGTGATCGGTCGCGACCATCTCGACTGCGGCTCGGTCGCCTCCCCCTTCCGTGAGACCGAAGCGATGTTGGACGGCTCCGACGCGATCGCCGACTGGCCGCTGCTCAACGGTCTGGTCGCGGCGTCCTCCGGGGCCACCTGGGTCTCGATTCACCACGGCGGGGGCGTCGGCATCGGCCGGTCGATCCACGCCGGTCAGGTCAGCGTCGCCGACGGCACCCCGCTGGCCGCGGCCAAGCTGGAGCGGGTGCTCACCAACGACCCCGGCATGGGCGTGATCCGCCACGTCGACGCCGGATACCCGCGGGCCTGCGACGTCGCCGAGGAGCGCGGCGTGCGGATCCCGATGCTCGAGGAGACGCCGTGAGCGTGACAGCTCTCTTGGCCGAGATCGAGGGGATCGGCCGCGACGCCACCAGCGGCGGCTACCGCCGGTACGCCTTCACCCCCGAGGACGCGACGCTCGGCGAGTGGTTCGCCTCCACGGCAACGGGTCTGGGTGCCAACGTGGTCATCGACCTGTGTGGCAACCAGTGGGCCTGGTGGGGTGATCCGGACGACGCGGTGCGCCGCGGTGTCCGGCCGGTCGTCACCGGCAGTCACCTCGACTCGGTGCCGGACGGCGGGGCGTATGACGGGCCGCTCGGCGTCGCCTCCGCGCTGTCCGCCGTGGAGTCGTTGCGCCGCAACGACTCCTGGGACCCCACAGGGCGGCCGCTGAGCGTCGTCCGGTTCGTGGACGAGGAGGGTGCCCGGTTCGGTCTGGCCTGCTCCGGCAGTCGACTGCTCACCGGGATCGCTTCCCCAGCATCTGTGCTCGGTCTGCGCGACGGCGACGCAACGACCTACGCCGACGCCGCGACCGCCGCCGGCCTCGACCCGAGCGGCATCGGCCGCGACGAGGAGGCGCTGCGCCGGATCGGGGTCTTCGTCGAGCTGCACATCGAGCAGGGCCGGGCCCTGGCCACCCCCGAGCTGGACGCCCCGGTCGGCGTGGCCAGCGCGATCCGCCCGCATGGGCGATGGCGGGCTGACCTCGTCGGCCGGGCCGACCACGCCGGCACTACCGAGCTCGTCGACCGCCACGACCCGATGCTCGCCCTCGCCGATCTGGTCGGCGCGGCCCGCGCCGGGGCCGTCCGGCACGGCGCGCTGGCCACCGTCGGCAAGGTGGTCGTCGAGCCGAACGCGGCCAACGCGATCCCCTCGGCGGTGCGCGCCTGGCTCGACGTCCGCGCCGACACCGAGGACCAGGTGCGTGCTGTCGTCGCCGGACTTCCCGACCACCAGCTGAGCGAGGAGTCGTGGACGCCGGCGACCAGCTTTCCCACCGATCTGGCCGCCCGGCTCGCTGCCGCCTCGGCCGCGGCGCTGGGACGCACCGTCGTTCCGATCCTGCCCACCGGTGCCGGGCATGACGCCGGGATCCTGGTCCAGGCCGGCGTGCCGTCCGCAATGCTGTTCGTCCGCAACCCGACCGGGGTCTCGCACTCACCGGCCGAACAGGCGCCGGAGGCCGACTGCGGAGCCGGGGTCACGGCGCTGGTCGCCGTGCTCGCCGATCTCCTGGGCTGCCCGGCCTGACTCCTTCACCCCGCCCTCCTCCAGCTCGAACCGTCCGATGGAGTGCAGCTCGCGGGCGCCCTGCATCTCGGCGGTGTAGAACGGGTTCTCCGGCGGGATGGCCGTCTCCGCGCCATCGTCTGCGGCGATGGCCGCCCTGGGGAGCGGATCGCTGCCGCGCGGCGGGCGACGTTCCCACGACACACCGGCGTGATGCCGGACCTGCGCAGTGCGCGAGAATGCCCCTATGACGACCCGAACGTGGTGGTGCGCCTACGCGTGGTTACCGACCGGACCGGCCGCCGACGTCCGGGTCGGCGCCGGCCCGGACGGACGGATCACCACGGTCAGCACCGGCGTCGAGCCGCGAGATGACGACGTCCGGCTCGACCACCTCGTGCTGCCCGGCTTCGCCAACACCCACTCGCACGCCTTCCACCGGGGGCTGCGGGGGCGCACCCACGTCGGCGGCGGCACGTTCTGGACGTGGCGCGAGCGGATGTACGCCCTTGCCGACCGGCTCACCCCGGACACCTACCTGGCCCTGGCGAGTGCGGTGTACGCCGAGATGGTGCTGTGCGGGGTGACCTGCGTCGGCGAGTTCCACTACCTGCACCATGGTCCGGGCGGTGCCCGATACGCCGATCCGAACGAGATGGGCCACGCGCTTCGCGAGGCCGCCCAGGTCGCCGGGCTGCGGATGACCCTGCTCGACACCTGCTACCTGCGCGGCGGGATCGACGTCCCGCTGGAGGGCGTGCAGCGCCGCTTCGACGACGGCGACGCCGAGCTGTGGGCCGACCGGGTGGCGGCGATGGCCGACGACGACGACTTCAAGGTGGCTGCGGCGATCCACTCGGTGCGCGCGGTCCCGGCCGACGAGCTGGACGTCGTGGTGGCCGTCGACGTCGGCGAGGACGGTCAACGTCGTCCGCTGCACCTGCACCTGTCCGAGCAGCCCGCCGAGAACGACGCCTGCCGAGCGGCCTACGGCCGCACCCCGACCCAGCTGCTCGCCGAGCACGACGTGCTCGGCCCGGCGACCACTGCCGTCCATGCCACCCACCTGACCGACGAGGACGTCGCGCTGCTCGGCGGCTCGCATACCTCGGTCTGCATCTGCCCGACCACCGAGCAGGACCTGGCCGACGGCATCGGACCGGCTCGCCGCCTCGCCGACGCCGGTGCTCCGATCGCCCTGGGCAGCGACCAGCACGTCAGCATCGACCTGCTCGCCGAGGCGCGGACCCTGGAGATGCACGAGCGGCTGGCCTCAGGGCGCCGGGGCCGGTTCACCGTGCACGACCTGGTCACCGCGCTCGGCTCGTCCGGACACGCCGCCCTGGGCTGGCCGGACGCCGGCCGGATCGAGGTGGGTGCGCTGTGCGACCTGGTGGCGCTGCGGATGGACTCGCTGCGCACCGCGGGGTCCTTGCCCGAGCAGGTGCCCATGGTCGCCGGGGCGGGCGACGTCGACGTGGTCGTCGTCGCCGGGCGCACGGTCGTGGACGGCGGCAAGCACCTCCCCATGGCCCCGGCCGGTGGGGTGCCGCGGCAGCTGACCGCGGCGATCGCTCGGGCCTGGGGTGAGCTCTGAGCACGCTCACTCGGTTCGGGGGCGGCGTGATCGCCCACGATCCGGACCCGCTGTGACCCACCGGGTCACTCAGCCCTTGTCGGACCCCTCGCGGGGCTCGGATGCCTCCCCCACCGGTGACAGGAGCAGTCGCAGCTCGTGCAGCGCAGCGACCACGGTTCGCTGGCGCACCCCGGCCCGGCCGCCCCCCAGACGCAACAGGCGGTGGCGTCCACCGTCGGGGGTGATCAGTGCCAGGTGCACGGTGCCGACCGGCTTGTCCGGGGTGCCGCCGTCCGGGCCGGCGATGCCGGTGACGCCGATGCCCACGTCCGTGCCCAAGGCTGTCCGGGCCCCCTCGGCGAGCGCCTCGGCGACCTCGCGGCTGACCGCGCCCTGGGTGGCGATCAGCTCGATGGGCACCCCGGCCAGCGCGCTCTTGGCCTCGTTGGCGTACACCACGAGCCCCCCGACGACGTAGGACGACGACCCCGGACGCGCGGTGAGTCGTCCGGCCAGTAGCCCACCCGTGCACGACTCGGCCGTGGCGACCGTCCAGCCGCGCGCGACCAGGGAGCGGGCCACCACGTCGTCCACCGTCGAGCCGTCGACGCTGAACACGGTGGCCGCGTGCACGGTGGTGATCGTCCGCTGCAGCAGGTCATACCGGTCCTGCAGGTCCGGGGCGTATCTCGTGACCACCTCCAGCTCGCCGTCCTGCAGGCAGGTGGTGATCTCCAGGCCGTCGATCTGCCCGTCGAGGTCGCGCAGGGTGGCGGCCAGGTCGGCCTCCAGGGTCCGCCACAGTCGCAGCGTCCGCTGCCGCAACGCCGTTGCCCTGGCCAGGACGGCGCGCACCGGCTCGGCGGCCAGCGCCTCGTCCCACATCGGGCGCAGTTCGCCGGGCGGACCGGGCAGTACCACGACCGGCGGCCCGGACCGGTCCGCGGCGGGTGGGACGACGAGGCCCGGCGCGGTGCCGACCGGCTCGAGTACCACCGCGCCGTCCGGCACCATGGCCTGCTTGCGCACCCCGGACGCCACCGCGTCGGGGTTGGTGCGCCAACCGTGCCGGCTGGTCAGCCCGGCCACGATCGCGGTGACCCGCTGCTCGAGCCCGGCGTCCAGATGCGAGGCCCGGCCCTGGAAGTCCCCGACCACCCGGGCGGTGAGGTCGTCGGCGGTCGGACCCAGCCCGCCAGTGGTGATCACCAGATCGTGGTCGTCGGCCAGGTGCGCCAGGGCCGCCGACAGGTCCTCCGGGCGGTCCCCGACCACAAGGATCCGACCGACGTCGACACCGAGCTCCAGGAGCCGCTCGGCCAGCCACGGCCCGTTGCGGTCGGCCACCCGGCCGGTGAGCACCTCGGTGCCGGTGACCACGATGCCCGCGCGCAGCGTCGTCCGCCCACTCATGGGCCCACCGTAGGGGCTGGGCACGCGGTCACGGCGGTCACGGCTCGCGGTCGGGCGCCGACGTGCGGCGGTCACCACGACCGGCGAGCCTCCGGGCCACTGCGGCGATGTGCGCCGGACCGATCCGGCAGCACCCACCGACCAGCCGCGCCCCGGCATCCACCCACTCATCCACCGCGGCGAGGTCCAGGCCCGGTGCGCCGGTCCAGCGGCGCGCCGAGCCATCCCAGGACTCGCCGCTGTTCGGGTAGGCGACAACGGGTTTGCCGGACCGATGGGCAGCCAGCCGGACGGCGTCAGCCACCCCGCGGGGCTCGGTGCAGTTGACTCCGACGGCCAGAACCGCGTCCACCGAGGCGGCCATCGCGAACGCCTCGCCGGCGTCCTCGCCGCGGCGGGTCAGCACCCGGCCGTCGTCCGTGGTGACGGTGGTCAGCGCCAGCCAGGCCGGTATGCCCAGGTCGTCCAGCTCGGCGAGCAGCGCCTCGACCTCGGCCAGCCGGGGGATCGTCTCGCAGGCCAGCAGATCCGCGCCTGCGCCGGCGAGCACCTCCAGGCGCCCCCGGTGGAACGCCCGGAGCCCGGTGACGGTGTCCCGCGAGGCGGGGTAGTCGCCGGTGTACTCCTGTCCGCCGGCGAGCACGGCGCCGAACGGTCCGACCGACGCGGCAACCCACGCCCGCCCGCACAGGCCCGCCTCATCGCGAGCCTGGACGGCGAGCGTCACCGACCGGCGAAGCAGTGCCTCGGCCCGCGCCCGGTCGATCCCGGCCGCCGCGAACCCCTCGACGCTGGCCTGGTAGCTGGCCGTCGTGGCGACCTGCGCACCGGCGGCGAAGTAGGCGGCGTGCGCGGCGCGGACGGCGTCGGGGTCCTCCCGCAACAGCGCCGCCGACCACAGGTCCGAGGAGAGGTCCAGGCCCTGGGCCTGCAGCTGGGTGGCCAGGCCACCGTCCAGCAGCACAGGGCGGTCGGCCAGCGCGGTCGCGATGTCTGGTGTGCGCACCCGGCCGATTGTCCCGGTCGCGGGCGCTCGGTTGCCCTCGAAGGGGACGGACGAGTGCGCAGCAGGTCCTCGGCATCGGGCCAGCCCGCGCCCGTACCGTGTGCGGGGTGACCTCGACCCTGCTGACCGGGATCGGCGAGCTGGTGACCAACGACCCGCAGCGCGCAGATCCGTCAGGCACCGCCGGCCCCCCGAGCGACGTGGCGCGCCTGGGAATCGTCCGAGACGCCGCACTGGTCTGGGACGGCGACCGGGTCACCTGGGTCGGGCCGGCCGCCGCCGCCCCGGCCGCGGACCTGGCCCTGGACGTCGGCGGCGCCGCGGTCGTGCCGGGGTTCGTCGACGCGCACGCCCACCTGGTCTTCGCCGGCGACCGGGCTGCGGAGTTCGCCGCCCGGATGACCGGAACCCCCTACGACGCGGGCGGAATCCGGACCACAGTGGCGGCCACCCGGGCCGCCACCGACGAGCAGCTGCAGGCCAACGCCGTCCGGCTGGTCGCCGAGATGGCCCGCCAGGGGACGACCACGGTGGAGATCAAGTCCGGCTACGGGCTGACCGTGCGGGACGAGGCCCGCTCGCTGGCCGTCGCCGCGACGCTCACGACGGAAACGACCTACCTCGGCGCCCACGTGGTGCCGCCCGAGTTCACCGACGACGTCGCCGGCTACCTCGCACTGGTGACCGGTCCGATGCTGCAGGCCTGTGCCCCGTACGCCCGCTGGGTCGACGTGTTCTGCGACCGTGGCGCGTTCGATGCGGACGCGGCGCGCGCCGTCCTGGTCGCCGGGATGGACGTGGGGCTGACGCCGCGCATCCACGCCAACCAGCTCGGGCCCGGACCTGGGGTGCAGCTGGCCGCCGAGCTCGGTGCGGCCTCGGCCGACCACTGCACCCACCTGACCGCTCAGGACGTCGCCGCGCTCGCCGATGCACAGGTGGTCGCCACCCTGCTGCCCGGGGTGGAGTTCTCCACTCGCTCGCCCTACCCCGATGCCCGGGCGCTGATCGCGGCCGGGGTCACCGTCGCGCTGGCCACCGACTGCAACCCGGGGTCGTGCTACACGTCCTCGATGCCGCTGTGCATCGCCCTTGCGGTGCGCGAGATGCGGATGAGCCCGGCCGAGGCGCTGTGGTCGGCCACCGCTGGAGGCGCGGCCTCGCTGCGCCGCGACGACGTCGGGGTGCTGGTCCCCGGACGGCGGGCCGACCTGACGGTGCTGGCCGCGCCGTCCTACGTGCACCTGGCCTACCGGCCGGGGGTGCCCCTGGCACGCCATGTGTTCGTCGCCGGGGTGTTCGTCGCCGGGGTCGAGGTCCTCGGCGGAGCGTGAGGTCACCGACGGCGCGGGTCAGCCCTTCTTGAGCACGGCCTTGGGCAGCTCCCCGGAGGAGTTGCGGTAGTAGGCGGCCGCCTTGCGCTGCGCTACCAGCCGGGCGATGCCGATCGCCGCGCCGGACAGGATCGCCCAGGTGACCGCCTCACGCCAGTCGACGTCCGGGTTCGTCGGGTTGGCCGGCGGCTCGTCACCGGTGGTCGCCTTCCACGCTGAGCGGATGCTCTTGTCCGCCACGGCCGTCGCCACGGCAGCGGCGCCGGCCGCGAGCAGCTTCCACGCCATGGGTCCCATCGCCACCTCCACGTCACCGAACAACACCCCATTCTCTCGGGCACCGGGCGGAACGGCCAACCGTGCCGCGCTGTGCCCGGCCCTGCGGGCGAGGACGCCAGGTCCGCCGATCGACGTCTCCAGGCGCAAGGTGGTTCGCAGAGCCTGCGGCGGGTACCGTCAAGCACACGACAGGGGAGTGCCACCAGGCACTGAGAGTGCGGGCGACCGCAGACCCTCGAACCTGATCCGGGTCATGCCGGCGAAGGGAGTCGAGTCTCGACCGGGGGACCGGTCCCCCTCCTGATCCGTTCGGGAGGACGCAGTGAGCCAGGACGAGCTGACCAGCAACGACAACCCGCCCGACGACACCGACCGACAGGTGGTGACCCGGCGCCGGTGGCGCGTGGTCGACATCGTGGTGGCCAGCGTGCTCGGGGTCGCCGGTGGCCTGTTCTTCTGGGTGGTCGCCCAGTCGTGGGAGGCGGTGACCGCTCCATTGGCCGCCTACCCGCCGGCCTCGGCGCTGCTCGGTGGACTGTGGCTGCTGCCCGGCGTGCTGGGAGGGCTGGTGATCCGCAAGCCCGGTGCTGCCGTCTACGTCGAGCTGGTGGCGGCGACGCTCGAGGCACTGCTCGGCAACCGCTGGGGGTTCACCACGGTCTGGTACGGGCTGCTGGAGGGCCTGGGCGCCGAGATCGTGCTGGCGATCTTCCTCTACCGGCGTTTCGGTCCCATCGTCGCCCTGCTCACCGGGGCAGGTGCCGGCATCGCGCTGGGGATCCTCGACCTCACCTTCTGGTACCCGGCCTTCTCCCCGTCGCACAAGGTCGCCTACCTGCTCCTCGCCGTGCTCTCCGGTGCCGTGATCGCCGGACTCGGCGGCTGGGCGCTGACCCGGGCGCTGGCCCGGGCCGGCGCTCTCGGCCCGCTCGCGTCGTCCGGCAGTGCGAGGCGGGTCTGAGCCGGACCCGGCGAGCCGACCGCTTCCAGCCCGGATCGTCATGACCACACACCCGCCGATCGCGGTCACCGCCCGTGGCTGGGGATGGCGGCACGCCACCCGCAGGGCCTGGGCGCTGCGCGGGGTGGACCTGGACGTCGGGCCCGGCGAGCGGGTGATGCTGCTCGGGCCCAGCGGGTCCGGCAAGTCCACGTTGCTGGCCGGTCTGGCCGGCCTGCTGGACGGCGCTGCGGGCGGCACCGGGGACCAGGAGGGGGCGCTGCTGCTGGACGGGGTTCCGGCGCAGGTCGCCCGCCGGCAGGCGATCGGCACCGGCGCCGCCCGGACCGGGTTGCTACTGCAGGACCCCAACGCGCAGACCGTCCTGGCGCGGTGCGGTGACGACGTGGCCTTCGGGCTGGAGAACCACGCGGTCCCGGTCGAGCAGATCTGGCCGCGGGTGCGTGAGGCGCTGGACGCCGTCGCTTTCCCCTACGGCCCGGCGCACTCGACCTCCCGGCTGTCCGGGGGCGAGCGGCAGCGCCTTGCCCTGGCCGGGGTGCTGGCGCTGCGCCCGGGCCTGCTGCTGCTCGACGAGCCCACGGCCATGCTCGACCCGGACGGCGCGGCCCGGCTGCGCGAGCAGGTGGCCGAGGTGCTGCGGCTGACCGGGGCGACCTGCCTGGTCGTGGAGCACCGGGTCGGCGACTGGGTCGACCTGGTCGACCGTGTCGTCGTGCTGGAGCCGGGCAGCGGGGTGGTGGCCGACGGCGCCCCGGCGGCGGTGTTCGCCGACCGCGGCGACGCGCTGGCCCGGCAGGGGGTGTGGGTACCGGCGTTGGTGCCGAACGTCGTGGCACAGCAGCCCCGTTCGGCGGGCTGTGATCCAGCGGACGCCGGGGCCCGCGGGCTGCTGCTGCGTGCCGAACGCCTCGCCGTCCGGCGGACGCCCACCGGCCCGCCCGCCCTCGCCGACGTCGACCTGGACGTGGTCGCCGGCCGGGCCACCTGTGTGGTCGGTCCGAACGGCAGTGGCAAGACCTCGCTGGCCCTGGCCTTGGCCGGGCTGGTGCCGCCCAGCGCCGGCGAGCTCGTGGCGACCGCCGCCCTGGACCCGCCGCCGTCGGGGCGGCGGCCGGCCGACTGGTCCCCGCGGGAGCTGGTTCGCCGGATCGGCACGGTGTTCCAGGAGCCCGCGCACCAGTTCGTCGCGGCGACCTGCGCCGAGGAGCTGGCCGTCGGCCCGCGCCGGATCGGCCTGCCGGAAAACGAGGTCGAGGCCCGGGTGGCCGAGCTCCTGGAGCGCCTGCACCTGACCCGGCTGGCCAGGGCCAACCCGTTCACCCTGTCCGGGGGTGAGCAGCGCCGGTTGTCGGTGGCCACGGTGCTGGCCACCCGGCCCCGAGTGCTCGTCCTCGACGAGCCGACCTTCGGTCAGGACGCGAGAACCTGGGCCGAGCTCGTCGACCTGCTCGCCGTGCTGCGCGCCGAGGGCGCGGCCGTCGTGGCGGTGACCCACGACCGGCTGCTTGTCGACGCGCTGGCAGACGACGTGTTACGCCTGGCCGCCGGTGTGCCGGTGCGCACTGCTGTTCGCGACGGTGCATCGTGACGACGGTCTCGGTACTGGACACCCCGGCCGGTGTGAACCCGGACGCCCCGATCGCCCGGGCCAACCCGATCGCCAAACTTGCTGTGTCACTTGTGATCTCAGCCGTGCTGCTGCTCAGCGTCGACGTGGTCAGTGCGGGCGTGACCCTGCTCGTCGAGCTGGCCGCCCTGCCGTGGTGCGGGCTGACGGCGCGAGCGCTGTGGCGACGGGCCTGGGTGGTGCCGGTCGGCGCCGTGTCCGCCGGGCTGGCCACCGCGGTCTACGGCGTCGACTCCGGCGCCGAGCTGGCGCGGCTCGGGCCGCTGGAGGTCAGCGAGGGGTCGCTCGCCTCTGGTGCCGCGATCGCGCTGCGGGTGCTCGCGATCGGGTTGCCCGGCGTCGTCCTGCTGGCCACCACCGACCCGACCGACCTCGCCGACGCCCTGACCCAGAAGCTGCGCCTGCCGGCCCGGTTCGTGTTCGCAGCGGTGGCCGCGATGCGGCTGTTCGGGGTGCTGGCCGAGGAGTGGGCCGCATTGACCATGGCGCGCCGGGCCCGCGGGATCGGCGGCGGGGGCTGGCCGGCCCGGGCCCGGGACCTGGCCGGTCGGCTGTTCGCGCTGCTGGTGCTGGCGATCCGGCGGGCAACGATCCTGGCCACCACCATGGAGTCACGGGGGTTCGGCACTGAGCAGAAGCGGACCTGGGCACGGCGCAGCACCTTCTCGCCGGGCGACCTGGTGCTGGTGCTCGGAGCCCTGGCGACCGTCGTCCTGGCGGTGCTGGTCGCCGTCCGGGCCGGGTCGTGGAACGTCGTCCTGTTCTGAGCGGTGCCTGGATCTCCGCCGGGGGCTGCCGGTCCCGGCGTCCGAGTCGGTGACCACGATCACCAGGGTCGCTCATCCACCCCCGGCGAGGGTCGCCAGCGCGGTCACGGTCGTCCAGTTCCGGGCCGTCTGGACGCCGCCGAGCCGGCGCAACACGGCACCGAGGGGGGAGTCGCGGCTGGTGCCCGCGTAGGCCAGGTACAGCACCCGGTCACCGACGGTGAGCTCGTCCGGGTCATGGCGGCGTCCGACCCGGTCCACCAGCGCCGGGTCCGGGGTGGCGTCGAGGAAGACGACGTGCAGCCGCTTCGGGGTGTCGACGAGCTGCGGGTAGGGGTTGTCCGCGATCACGGCTGCCAGCTCGGCCGGGGTGCGCGTGAGGACGGCGATGTCGAGGTGGAGGTGCTGCGCGAGGGCGTCATGCACCGTGTCGGCGAGGCCGCCGACCGCAGTGGCGTCGACCCGGACGACGGCCTGGCCGCTGGCCAGATGGGTCCGGACCTCGCGGGCGCCGAGGTCGGTGAGGATCTCGCGCAACCGGGCCATCGGTAGCCGGTTGTGCGTGCCCAGGTTCACCGCGCGGAGCAGGACGACGACGGTGGCCACGCCGAGGGAGCCGTCCGAGCCTGTGCCGCAGGGTGTCAGAACGGCGTCGGCTGGCCCCGGTCGTCGCCGAGGGCCAGCACCATCATGATCTCCTGCTCGTGCGTGTGGGCCGCTCCGCGCATCGGCCGGCGCCGATCGCCCGGGCGGAACCCGGCGCCACTGGCGAAGGCGACGGCGCGGCCGTTGTCGGTGCCGACCCAGTAGGCCAGATGTGATCTGCCGTCGCCCAGAGCGACGTCGGCCCCGGCCTGCAGGAGTGCGGTCGCCACACCGGTGCCCCGGGCCGGCGGAGTCACCCAGAGTCCGAACAGCTCGGCCGTGGACTCCACGTCCCCGGCCTGCCCGATGCTCGCCACTCCGACGACCTCGTCGTCCCGAGTGGCCAGCAGCCGCTTGGACCGGGCCATCCGGGTGCGCCAGTACTCCTCGTCGAGGGCCGCTTCCTCCTCGTAGGTGGCACTGAAGGCCTCCGGTGACTCCTTCAGGGCCGCAAGGCGGACGTCCCGGTACCTCGGCCACTGGTCCTCGGTCAGGACCTGCACGTCGATGTCACCCATCTGGGTACTCTCCCACGGCCCGGGCCAAACGTCTCTGGCCAATCGGCCGTAGTTCACCTATCTGTGATCTGCCGACTACGTCAGGTCGGCGGCAAATCCGGCGATCCGGGTCACGGCCGTCACGACTGCCCGGACCGAGTCGATCGAGGCCAGTGGGTCGTCGGCCACGTCGAGACAATGGTCGGCGCCATCCAGCTCGAGCACCTCATACCCGCAGGCCGCTGCCGCGGCCTGGGCCACCTCACCGTCCCACGAGGGATCAGCGGTGCCACCGACCAGCACCGATCGTGAGGAGAGCTGGGCCGCTGCCCGGGCTACGGCGGGCACCTCGAGCAGCGGGGTGAGCCATACGCCGTCCACGCCGCGTTCGGCGGCCAACGGCATGGCGAGGCTGCCCAGCGACTTGCCGACGACGAGAGCCGGGCGGGCGGCGGCCATCGCTTCGCGAGCGACGTCCAGGACGTAGTCGGGCCAGGTCTGGGGGTCTGCCGGCAGGTTGTCCCAGGTGATCGGATTCACCCGCCAGCCGCGGCCACTCAGTGCCATCCGCGTGTAGTAGAGGCCCGGGTGGTCGTGGCCGTAGCCGCGGCCGGGCAGAACCAGCGCAACCGGTGCCGTCACCCTGTCCAGGATACGGACAGAGCGGGATCGCGCCACCAAGATCACGTCGAGTGAACGGGAACTGTCGGCTTCGGGTCGTCGAAGCGACGGTCTTGCTTCACTCGTAGGGATCACAGGTCGCATCGAGGCCAAGGACGCCGCGGCGCACTGGGCACTCGAGCGGGTGCCCGCCGAGCCTCCGGTCGCCCGGGACGAGGTGCGCAGGTGTGCCCGGTTCCTCGCCGGGGCGTGCGGTGCAAGGATCTGAGGATGACCGACCCCGGACCAACCTGGATCGTCCTGACCCGCGACGTCTCGAACTCGGTGCAGGTGGCCACCCACGAGGCGGTGATCGGCACCATGGTGCTCGACGCCGACACCGGCCTGGTGCGCGGACTGTCGATGGGCGCCACCCGAGAGCAGTCCTGCGTGGACGCGATGACGATGGCCCTGGCCAAGCCCGCCGGGCCGCTGCCGCCGGGTCCCCCGATGCGGGTCGTGCACGGTGAGGCGGATGCAGACGTCGTGGCGGCCACCCTCGACACGGTGCTCGACGCCGCCTCGGGCACGGCGGGCACGGCGGGCACGGCGGCCACCGAAGCCGGGGCGACGTCGCGCCCGGAGCTGTTCCTGGCGGCCCCGATCCCGGAGGCAGAGGACATCTTCGACTCCTTCCTGAGCCATCTGGCGGGGCGCCGTCCGACCGACGATCTGCCCACGACCGAGGACTGGGAGTCGTTCTACGACACAGCTGCGCAGTACTGCCGGGCCGCGCCGTGGCAACGCTGGTCCGACGCCGACAGCCTGCCGCTCGAGCTGACCGTGGACGGCGAGCTGCTGCGCTACGTGGCCGTGGTGATCGGCCAGGCCGGCATCCAGCGCGGGCTGGCGCTGTATCCAGGCGACGAGCTGCCGGAGGAGCTGCAGACCTGGGAGCCGGGCGAGCCGGCGCCGGTGCCGGAGGGGAGCCTGGTGATGTGGCTGGACCCGCCGGAGGACTCGGCTCCCGACCTGGTGGCCAAGGCACGGCGCTACGCGTGGAGCGAGGACCTGGTGCCGGCACCGCTGAGCGTCGACCCCGACGGGGTCGGCGAGCTGGACCCGGTCGACCTGCGGGTGCTGACCGGCGCGGCCGCCGCCATCCTGGCCCATGACGAACGGCGCGGCCGACCGACGTCGGTGACCGAGGCGAGGCGAGCCACGCAGGGCTCGGTCCGGCTCGGCGACGGCGCAACCGTGGCGTACACGATCGGATGACACTCATGAACGACCTCGGACCGAAGGACCCGCCGCCACTCGACCCAGAGCACCTCGACCTGGAGCAGATCGCACACGCGCTGCAGGACCAGGGCGGCTACGAGCACCATTGGCTGCTCGACGCGGCCACCGGTGAGGTCATCTACTACTCCGACGACCTCGGCCCCGACGAGTACCAGGGGGTCGATCTCGACGCGGCGCTGCCGATCGATCCGATCCCCTCCTGGGTCTGGTACCAGGACATGGCCGACTTCGTCGAGGGGATCAGCGACGAGGAGGCCGCGCGCCGCCTGGCCCGGGCGATCAACGGACGCGGCGCCTTCCGCCGGTTCAAGAACGAGCTGCACGAGGAGTACCCCGAGCTGGTCGAGGTCTGGTACGCCTTCCGGGACGCCCGGGCGAACCAGCGAGCGGTCGACTGGCTGCAGGAGGAGGGGCTCGTGGCGGACGACACTGCGCAGGCCCTCCTGCAGCGACACCCGCTACCGGAGCTGCCGTAGGTCAGCAAGGTGGCCGGGGGTTCACCACAACCAGCCCCCACCTGGTCATCCGGCACCGTTTGTGGGGGTTGTGGTGAACCCCCGGCCTCATCGGTCGCCAAGAGTGCCCGTCGGAGGGTCACAGCGCATCCAGGGCTCGATGGATGCGCTGGATGGAGATCGGGTAGGCGGTGCCGATGCCCTGGGCGAACAGGCTGAGCCGCAGCTCCTCGATCATCCAGCGAACCGTCCGCACGTCCTCGTCGTCCCGACGGCTCGGGCCGAGCGCGGCCACCACCTCGTCGTACTCCGCACGCACCGCCGCGACCTGCTCCATCCGGCTCCGATCGGCGTTGACGTTCTCCGGCGCCTTCTCCAGCCGCCGGGCCATCCCGCGGAGGTAGCGCAGCAGGTCGCCCAGGCGGCCGCGGCCGACCTGGGCCACGAACCCGGTGAACACCAGCGCATCCAGCTGCTCGCGCAGGTCGGTCAGCGCCGGCAGGAGCGCCAACGATGACGTCCGGGCCAGCTCCCGGTCGATCTCCCGCCACAGGGTCAGCACCCGCCCGGCGGTCCGGACGACGTCCAGCCCCGCGTCGTCCAGACCGTCGCGGACCGCGCGGAGCAGCTCGGCGAACGCCTCGCCGTCCCAGACGGGCCCGCCGTTCTTCGCGACCAGGTCGTCGATGGCGCAGTCCAGACAGTCAGACAACAGGGCGGTTGTGCTGGGATACGGGCTCGCGGCCAGCGCCAGGCGCTCGGGGTTTGTCAGGACGTGCGCGACCTGGGACTGCAACCGGCCCAACGGGTCACCGAGGCTGGTGATCAGCAGGCGCCTGGTCCCGGACCGCATCGCCGCGGCCTGGTCCAGCGCCGTCGGCAGCACCCGGACGGCAGCCGTGCCACCCTCGTCGACCAGGGCCGGGTAGGCGGCCACGCTGCGTCCGTCCTGCTCCCGCTCGACGATCCGGGGCAGCTCCCCAACGTCCCAGGTGGTGAGGCGGGACCGCTCCACCCCCACCCCGGCGATCGCCGCGACGGCCGCCTTCACCTTCTGCCGCAACTGGTGCTGCAGGACGGGCAGGTCCGTGCCCTCGGCGATCACCCGGCCCGCGGCGTCCTCGACCAGGAAGGTCATCCGGAGGTGGTCCGGCACCCTGGCGACGTCGAAGGCCGCGGGCGGGACGACGAGCCCGCCGCGCTGGGAGAGCTCTGCGGCCAGGGCGTCCAGGAAGGACCCGGAAAGGGGCGCTGCGGCCGGTACCCGCTCGGTCACCGTGGCCAAGGCGGCCCGGGCGTTGTCCGGGGCGGGCACGAACGAGGTCCGGATCGCCTTGGGCAGGCTGCGCACCAGCGCGGTGGCCAGCTCCTCACGCAGCCCGGGGATCTGCCAGGTGAACACCTCCGGGTCGAGGCCGGCGAGCAGCGAGACCGGGACGTGGACGCTGACCCCGTCGGCCGCCGTCCCCGGCTCGAACTGGTAGGTCAGCCTCAGCTCGCCGCCATCGACCGGCCAGGTGGTCGGGAAGGCCGCGACGTCGAGGGTGTCGGCGTGCTCACCGAGCAGGAGGTCCTCGGTGAACGTGAGTCGGTCGGGCTCGGCGCCGCGGGCCTTCTTCCACCAGGCGTCGAAGTGCCGTCCGGATACCACCTCCGCTGGGATCCGGCTGTCGTAGAAAGCGAACAGGGTCTCGTCGTCCACGACGACGTCGCGGCGACGCAGTCGGTGCTCCAGCTCGCCGACGTCGGCCAGCAGGGCCCGGTTGTCATGGAAGAACCGGTGGTGGGTGCGCCAGTCGCCCTCGACCAGGGCATGGCGGATGAACAGCTCCCGGCTCAGCTCGGGGTCGACCCGCCCGTAGCCGACCAGCCGCTGGCTGACGATCGGGACGCCGTACAGCGTCACCTTCTCGTAGGCCATCGCGGCGGCCCGCTTGGTCGACCAGTGCGGTTCGCTGTAGGTGCGTCTGACCAGGTGGGCGGCAAGCTGTTCGGCCCACTCCGGTTCGATCTGGGCGACGTCGCGGCCCCAGAGCCGGGAGGTCTCGACCAGTTCGCCGACCATCACCCAGCGCGGTGGCTTGGCGAAGAGCGCCGACCCGGGCCAGATCATGAACTTCGCCCCGCGGGCACCGGTGAAGTCCTTGCGCTCGCTCTCCCGGACGCCCAGGTGGGACAGCAGCCCGGCCAGCAGCGCGCGATGTACCCGCTCTGGGTCTGCCGGCTGCGCGTCCCGGCGGGGGACGGCGATGCCGACGTGCCTGGCGATCTGGCGCAGCTGTCCGGCCAGGTCCTGCCATTCGCGCACCCGTAGGTAGTTGAGGAACTCGCGGTGACACATCCGTCGGAAGGCGCTGGAGGACAGCTCCTGCTGCCTGTCCTGCAGGTAGTTCCACAGGTTGAGGTAGGCCAGGAAGTCGCTGCTCTGGTCCGCGAACCGGCGGTGCAGCTCGTCGGCGGCCGCCTGGGCGTCGACCGGACGCTCGCGCACCTCCTGGATGGACAGGGCGGCCGCAATCACGACGACCTCGCGCACGCAGCCGTTGCCGTCCGCCTCCAGGATCATCCGGCCCATCCGCGGATCGACCGGCAGCTGGGCCAGCCGGGCCCCCAGCTCGGTCAGTCGTCGCCGAGGGTCCTTGACGCCCGGGTCCAGGGCGCCGAGCTCGTGCAGCAGCGCCGTGCCGTCCCGCACCGAGCGGATGTCGGGCGGGTCGAGGAAGGGGAACGAGGCGACGTCGCCGAGCCCGATGGCGGTCATCTGCAGGATCACCGACGCGAGGTTGGTGCGCAGGATCTCCGGGTCGGTGAACTGCGGTCGCGCGGCGAAGTCCTCCTCGCCGTACAGCCGGATGCAGATCCCATCGGCGACCCGGCCACACCGGCCGGCGCGCTGGTTCGCCGAGGCCTGGGAGATCGGCTCGATCGGCAGCCGCTGCACCTTGGTGCGATGGCTGTACCGCGAGATACGCGCCGTCCCGGGGTCGATGACGTAGCGGATGCCGGGCACGGTCAAAGAGGTCTCGGCGACGTTGGTGGCCAGCACGACCCGCCGCAGCACCCCCGGCGGGCGGGCGGCGAAGACCCGGTGCTGCTCGGCGATCGACAGGCGCGCGTACAGCGGGACGATCTCGGTGTGCGGCCAGCGCGTGGCAACGGTCGTGCCCAGTGCGTCGGCGGCGTCGCGGATCTCCCGCTCCCCGGACAGGAAGACCAGGATGTCCTGGCCGGTGCCGTCCCGCCGGCCGGCCGACGGATCGGTCCACAGCTCGTCGACGGCCTCGCAGATCGCGTCGACCTCGTCGATCTGGCCCTGGCCGTCCATCGCTGCTTCGAGCGGGCGGTAGCGGATCTCGACGGGGTAGGTGCGGCCCGAGACCTCGAGCACCGGAACTGGTTCAGCACCTGGCGGGGCGAAATGGTCGGCAAAGCGCTGCGGGTCGATGGTGGCCGAGGTGATGACCAGCTTGAGGTCGGGGCGCCTGGGCAGCAGCTCGCGCAGGTAGCCGAGGATGAAGTCGATGTTCAGGCTGCGCTCGTGCGCCTCGTCGATGATCAGGGTGTCGTAGCGGCGCAGGGTCGCATCCCGCTGCAGCTCGGTGAGCAGGATGCCGTCGGTCATCAGCTTGACGCAGGTGCGCTCGCTCACCCGGTCGGTGAACCGCACCTGGTAGCCCACGGTGTCGCCGAGGTCGACACCCAGCTCGGCGGCGATCCGCTCGGCCACGGTGCGGGCGGCGAGTCGCCGCGGCTGGGTGTGGCCGATCATGCCCTGGACGCCGCGGCCCAGCTCGAGGCAGATCTTGGGCAGCTGGGTGGTCTTGCCCGATCCCGTCTCCCCGGCCACCACGACCACCTGGTGGTCGCGGATCGCCGCGCCGATCTCGTGGCGGGCGGCGCTGACCGGCAGCTCGTCCGGGTAGCGGATCACCCCGGGGACGGCGAGCCGGCGCGCCTCGACGAACCGGTTCCGCGACCCTGTTCCGCCGCGGTCACCGGTGCGGTTCCTGGGCCGCCCGGGGCGGGATCGGCCAGGGCTCACCCGGCCAGGATAGGTACACCCGGCGGTGATCCTCCTGATGTGTCGTGTGCCGCCGCGCCCGGGTCCCCAGGCGCTGTCGGCGCCCTCGGTCAGTGTCGGCGCCCTCGGTCAGTGTCGGCGCTTGGGGTCACTGTGCCCCTGCTGCACCCGGAGCACAGTGTGTCCACGGGGCGGACAGTGCCCCGAGCCGGATGTCAGTGGGGCTGATGTCGGTCGGGGCGATCCTCATCGGAGCGGCCCAGGGGCCACCGCGCCACGGACTCGTAGGCGGCCCGGCCACCGGGGCCGGCACCGAGGTGACTGGCCATCAGGTCCAGCGCGCTCGCCGTCCAGCGCGGTCCCTGGTACTCGTCGAGGGCGTCGACGTGCGGACGCAGGTCGGTCCCCGGCCGAGACCGGGCCAGGGTCAGGTGCGGTCGGTAGGGCCGATCCGGGACGGGGACCCCGGTGCGGCGGGCGGCCGCGGTGGTGGACGCTGCGAGGCGGCGCAGCGCCGTCCGGTCGCCGTCGATGCCGGTGAACAGGACCCGGTCGCCGAACCGGCCGGCCCCGGCGAACTGCAGCGTGACGCAGGTGTGGCGGGACGCCGCCCGCGCCAGTCGCCGCTCCAGCTCGGGCAGCCGGCCGTCATCCAGGTCGGCGATGAATGTCAGCGTCAGGTGCCACTGCTCGCGGGTCGACCAGCGCAGGCCGGGGACGGCGTGACGCACCTGCTCGAGGTGCGTGGTCAGGTCGTCCAGCACGTCCGGCGGCGGCCACAGTGCGACGAAGAGCCTCACGGCGCACACGCTGCCAGTGCCACGGGCTGCGGGCCAGCGCCGCCGAGCCCGAACGTCCCTACTGATCGTGAGATGCATCCGACTAGCGTGGGACGCGCCACAAGCGGCATTGGAGACGACGCCGGCGGGCCATTCGTCGGAACGCGCCGGCCACCCGTCGCGACGTTTCGGCAGGACGTGTTCCGGCTGGGTCGTGTAGGAGAAGGGTGGTTCAACATGTCAGTCACCAAGATCATCGAACTGGTGGGGAGCTCGTCCGAGAGCTCGGACGCCGCGGTGCAGGACGCCGTCGCCGAGGCGAACAAGACGCTGCGGGACATCAAGGCCGTCGACGTACTGTCCGTCGGACTGCGGGGTGAGTCGCTGTCCGAGTGGCGGGCCCACGTCCGGGTCTCGATTCTCGTGGAGCGGGCCGACTGATTCCCGCCCTCGGCGCCCGGGGCAGTGTCGTCGCCCCGGGCGCCCCGGGCGCCCCGGTCAGTACCGGGCGCCCCGGTCAGTACCGGGCGCGCCGAGGTCTTCCACGGGAGGCGCCCGACGGCTGCTCTCTGGGACCCGAGGCCTGGTGCGTCGAACACTTGTTCGACTAGACTGGTCAGATGGCCGGCGGGCCCACGATCCTGCATGCCGACCTCGACGCCTTCTACGCCTCGGTCGAGCAGCTGCTGGACCCCGCCCTGCGCGGCCGCCCGATCGCCGTGGGCGGCAGCGACCGAGGCGGGGTGGTGCTGGCCGCCTCGTACGAGGCCAAGGCCTTCGGGGTGAGCGGCGGCATGTCCGGACGGCGGGCTCATGAGCTGTGCCCGTCGATCACCTTCGTGCGTGGCCACTTCCACCGCTACCAGCAGATCGCCGACACGGTGATGGGTATCCTGGCCGATATCACCCCGTCGGTGCAGCGGATCTCCATCGACGAGGCGTTCCTCGACGTCTCCGGGTCGACGCAGCTGTTCGGGCCGCCGACCACCATCGCGATGATGGTGCGCGACCGGGTGCGTGACGAGGTCGGGCTGCCGATCTCGATCGGCGCCGCCCGGACCAAGCACCTGGCCAAGGTGGCCTCCCAGGTGGCCAAGCCGGACGGGCTCGTGGTCATCGAGCCCGGCCAGGAGCGCGACTTCCTCGACCCGTTGCCGGTCGCACTGATGTGGGGGGTCGGCCCGGTCACCGAGAACCGGCTGGCCGCCGAGGGGATCCGGACCATCGGCGACCTCGCCCGCTCCTCACCCTGTGCACTGCAAGGCGTTCTCGGACAGGCGGTCGGGGCCCGCCTCAGCGCTCTGTCCCACGACGAGGACCCGCGCCGGGTGGTCACCTCGACCCGGGCCCGGTCGGTCGGTGCCCAGTCGGCGCTCGGACGGCGGGAGCCGGCCCCGGTGCTGGTGCGCGCCGTCCTGGGACATCTCGCCGAGCGGGTCGCCGTCCGGTTGCGGGCCAAGGACCGGGCCGGGCGCACCGTGACCGTCCGCGTCCGGTTCGCCGCGATGCGCTCGGTGACCCGCTCACTCACCCTGACCGCGCCGATCGCCACCACGCTCACCCTGACCGAGGTCGCCGAACAGCTGGCCTGGCAGGCGATCAGCGACAACACCGAGGCCGGTGGCGCTCTTCCGGACATCAGCCTGCTGGGGATCTCGGTGTCGAACCTCGTGGTCCAGCAGGTCGTGCAGCTCGAGCTCGCCCTGGCGCCTGAGGACCCTCGGCGGGAGGGGTCACCGACCGGGGTGGCGCGCTGGGCGGTCGAGGCGAGCATGGACGCTGTCCGCAGCCGGTTCGGCCGGGACGCCGTGGGCTACCTGCCCGCCGTCCTGTCCCGTGCGGGCGGAGTCCCCGACGACTTCCGCGAGCTCGCCGAGCACGAGGTGTAGGACCCCGGACGGCCGTTCATGCCGGCGGCGAACCCACCGGTCGCCCGTCGCCGCCCGGGCCGGCCGCGCTCGGCGCCGTCGTGGTGTCCACACCCACGGACAACCGCACGGTGTAGCCGGCGCGGACATCGCCGTCCACGGTGGCCAGCTGGCTCGCCCCGCCGTCGTCGCGGAACACCATGTCGGTCTGGCAGGCTGAGCCGGGAGAGGTTGGCCACCGACCGCTCGTATCCCGGCTGGGCGTAGACGGTCTCGCAGACGTTCTGGGGCAGGGCGACCTGGGAGGTGGCGATCGCGGCCTCGGCATCGGCGATGCTCGCAGGGTCGGGATAGACCTCGAAGTGGATGTGCGGCCAGCGGCCGGGGTAGCAGGCGGGAACGATGCTGGTGAAGGTGACCCGTCCGGAGGCGTCGGTGACCTGCACCCCGCGTAGGTAGCACGACGCCGCTCTGCTCGAGCACGTCCGGTCCGTTCGAACCGTCCCCGGGATAGGGGCCTGCGGTCTCCTCGGGGATCGCGGCGGCGGACACGGCATTCCCCGTGGACGACGAGGGAGACGACGACGCGGCGGTCCCGGGGTCCTCGCCACCGCAGGCGGCGAGCCCCAGCGCGGTCGCGCCCAGTCCGAGCATGCGGCGCCGGGACATCAGGGTCTCGACGTCGAAGGCAAGACCCTGGTCGACCAGCTCCTCCTCCGGGCGCGGCAGCGGTCGGCCAAGGTAGCGCGGTCCCCCGTCGCGGACCGGGTCGGTGGCATCTGCGATCGGTGTGGTCTGCACGGCCTCTCCAGGGAGCTGGTCACGCCATCCTCGATGCTCACAGGTTCGGCCCGCTGGGGCTATGGCATCACCCCACCGCCGGTCTGTATCGCCCATCGCCGCGGGATGAGCGGACCGCCCCACCGCAGCCGACCCCGGGCACGGACACCACGAACCCGGCGGGTGGAGTGAGCCGTGGGCGGTCAGGACGGCTGGCCCGGCTCCGGCCGACCGACCTGCAGCGGACGCATCATCTCGTTGTCCTCGTGCTCGAGGACGTGACAGTGCCAGACGAAGCGGCCCGCCGTCCGGAAGTGCGCGTGCAGCCGGGTGACCTGGCCCGGGTAGGCGAGCACCGTGTCCTTGCGGCCTTCCTCGCCGGACTCGGGCGGCATCGCCACCGAGCCCGGGGCGACCCTGATCGCCCCGGTCATCGCCAGGTGGCCGTCGTCGCGTGCGGGCGGGGCCTCGCCCACCGTGATGTCCTGCCGGCCCAGCACCGTGAAGGCCACCTCGTGCAGGTGGATCGGGTGGGCGTCCGCAGTCAGGTTGTAGATCTCCCAGACCTCACTGGCCCCGGTGGCCGGGTTCTCGGTGACGGCGTCCATCCACTCCCCGGAGCTGGCCGTGGCCCCTGCGGCAGACGTCGGGTCGCCGGTCACCGTGCCGAGCAGGGCCGCGACCGGGGCGTCCTCGGCGGTGGTGGACATCTGCTCGATGAGGGCCAGCCGACGCGTCGACCGGGCCTTGGGCAGCTTCTTGAGCTTCGGCAGCGACAGGTTCTCCGGGGGAGTGGTGTTGTCCACCCCGACGATCGGGACGACGCGGAACTGCATGACCTGACCGGTGCCGTCGGGGTCGGCGGGGTCGAAGTCGACGCCGATGTCGCCGCCGCCGAAGGGGTCGTCGGGGCCGACGTTGCGCAGCACGTGCTCGCCCAGCGGCACTCGGGTGAAGTCCACGATCAGGTCGGCACGCTCTGCCGGACCGAGCAGCACCCGGTTGTCGGCGCCCCCGGTCACGTGGAACGGGGCCGGCAGGAAACCGCCGTCGTTGCCGATCTGCCAGACATCGACGCCGGGCACGGCGGAGAGGTCGAGGATCAGCGCCCGCGAGTTGCAGCCGTTGAGCACCCGGAACCGGTAGCGGCGCTGCTCGGTCTCCAGGTAGGGCCAGGTCCGGCCGTTGACGATGATGGTGTTGCCGAAGAACTCCGGGGTCCAGATCGGTGCGACGTCGGAGGCGGGGTAGTACGGCTCACCGGTCTCGTCGAAGAACGCTCGGGAGTCGGGGTAGAACAACGATCCGTCGGCGGTGAACGAGCGGTCCTGGATCGCCAGCGGGATCTCGTAGTAGCGCGTTCCGGACGCATCCCCTTGCGCCGGCGCCGGTCCGGGTAGGACGGCCGTGCCCTGGCCCCGCCTGGTGTCCCGGATTCGCTGGGCGCCGTCCTTTCCCTCACGCAGCAGGAAGAACCCGGCCGGCCCGGCGTACACGTTCAGCCGGGTCATGCCGAGGGTGTGGTCGTGGAACCACAGCGTGGAGGCACGGTTGTCGTTGGGATAGTGTGAGAGCTGCTGTCCCGCAACGGTTTTCACGCCGTACTTCGCGGCGAACCTGGCGACGAAGAAGTCCCGCCACCTGCCGTTCGCCGAGATCCCGCTCGGCAGGTTGGTCGCCGGTGGCAGGTACCACGCCTCGGGGTAGCCGTCACTCTCGTCGCCGAGCCCCATGGCGCCGTGCAGGTGGGTCACCCAGGGCACCGGACCGTCGTAGGCGGTGTACTGCGCGCTGGGGTCGGTGAACGCGCTCGGCGGCACGTAGGTCAGCCCGGTCAGGTCCGGGCGGGTGTCGGTCCGGGCCTCGCCGTGGCCGGGCCGGCGGAGCGGGTTCGCCCAGTGCAGGCTGGGATCGACCGGCAGCAGGTGCGGCAGGAACCGGCCCTGGCTGTCGACCAGGGCGTTGACCCAGGTGATCCGCACCGGCCGCCCCTGCTGCGCCTCGATGGTGTGGCTCGGTGCGTGGTGCTGGTCGGTGCTGCCGTCTGGTCGCAACGGACCGAACGCCCACACTGTGGTCGTGGGCCAGCCGCCGGGCAGCATCTGTTGCTCGATCTGGCGCACCGAGATCTCGTAGGTGTCGACGCGGGAGCCGTCGGCGAGGGCGGCGATGTCCCGGCCGGGCATGGCCGGCGGGATCAGCAGCGGCACGGCGAACTTCGGGACGGCGGCGGGGTCGAGGGTCCCGCCCGGGATGGCGGCGAGGGCGATCGGGCCGGAGCGGGCAGCGGCATACGCCGCGAGCGTGCCCGCGGAGGCGAGTCTGACGAAGACACGGCGGGAGAGCTCCATGGTGACCTGCCTCGGCGGGGGAGGGACGATGGCTTCGAGGCTTTCCGTCTTACCCGATGCACCCGGATGACGTAAGGGCATTCATGAGGAGGTTCTCATGAGCGTCCATCGCGCGGGGGCGTCACACCGCGTCCCGGCGCCTGCCGCGCGGCGCCACCGTTCGCCGCGAGGGCCCTGGCCGTCGCCATCGCCGCGGACCGGGCGCCGTCCACCGCGCTGTCGCGGTA
This sequence comes from uncultured Actinomycetota bacterium, assembly GCA_963724535.1. Classification (GTDB taxonomy): domain Bacteria; phylum Actinomycetota; class Actinomycetes; order Actinomycetales; family Kineosporiaceae; genus JADJPO01. Next base: position 22,155 of record CAVRVD010000019.1, on the reverse strand, counting down.
GTGCACCTTCGTGAAGCTGCCCGCGTAGGAGATCACCCGAGCCGGCACCCCGAGCACGACCCCGCACGCCGGCACGTCCCGCAGCACAACACTGTTGGCGCCCACTGCGGCGTCCGATCCGATGTCGAGCCCGCCGGCGACTACAGCGCCCGGTCCCACCCAGACCCGGTCCCCGAGGACCGGTGTGTCACGGGTGCCCGGCTCGACCTCCCCCTCGCCGCGGCCCAGGGTCGCACCCTGACAGATGGTGGCGTGCCGTCCGATCCTCACCGGGCCGATCACGATGAAGCCCTCGTGGGGGAAGAACAGGCCGGGACCGATGTGCGCGCAGGGGTCGATCTGGATCCCGGTCGCGTTGCGAACGAGCCGTTGGCCGAGGAAACACAGCGCCGCGAGCACGCCGCGCAGGACCCGCCACCGCACCTGGGTCAGCGTGTAGTGCGCCAGACGGTGGTTCACCGCGGCCCAGAGGCGTGGTGAGAGGGCCAGGCGCGGCCAGGCGGTCGCTCGTGGCCGACCGTCGCGCTCGAAGGCGACCACGTAGCGATCGACGTCCTCGCGCAAGGTCTCGAGCACGCCGGCGCCCTCGCAGGCGCAGCCGAAGGGCCCGGCCCCCTCGGGCTCCGCGCTCCCTGCCGGGTCAGGGCCCTGTTCGTGGTGGCCGCTGCGCTGGCCCTGACGAAGTCGACTCACCACCCGCCGACCTCCGGGACTTCCTCGACCAGCGCCGCAGGGGCGTGCAGGTGCCGGGTGGCCCTGCGCTTGGCGTCGATGTCGTGGAAGACCCGGTCGACCTGCTCATGGGTCAGTCCCGTCGCGGCAGCGATCTCGGGAACCGGGACGGCGTGGTTCTTCCCGAACAGACACAGGTCCATCCGCTCGTGGGGCAGGGAGAAGTAGAACTCCTCCTGGGACTGCGGCAGCGAGTAGGTGTCGGTGGTCGACGGGCGTGACCGGATGCTCTCCGGCACGTTCAGATGCTCGGCCAGCGCGTACACCTGCGACTTGTACAGGTGGGCGATCGGTTTGACGTCCGCTGCGCCGTCGCCGAGCTTGACGAAGAAACCCTGGTCGTACTCGAGCCGGTTCGGGGTCCCGGCCACCAGGTAGTGGAGCCGGTCGGCGTGGTGGTAGGCGAGCATCGCGCGCACTCGCTGCTTGAAGTTCGTCGCCGCGACGACACCGAGGTAGGCCTCTCGCGTGAGGCGGTGTTTGGTCTGGATGCCCACGGGCGAGGAGACCACAACGGAGTACACCGGTAGAGCCGCCGAGTCCGCGGCGCCGGGTAGCACGATCTTCGACCGCCACCCGGTGCCGTACTCCGGGCACACGAGGCGGATCGCGTCGTCCCGGCGTCGATAGCAGCCCGCCGCCTGCAGTAGCTCGGTGATCTCCTCGGTCTGGGAGTCGATGCCGAGGGAGTCGGCCAGCTGGCGACTCAGCTCGAGGCTCTCCGGGGAGGACTCTCGCTCCGGCAGATGCAGCCCGAAGACCCGGTCAGGCCCGACGGCGGCCACGCACAGCGCCGCCACCACGCTGGAGTCGATGCCACCGGACAGGGCGATGACCAGCCCCCGGCGCCGGGTGCGGGTCAGCATGTCGCTCAGCGATGCAGCGATCCGGCTGGTCTCCCGGTCCGGGTCGATCCGCAGGCTGGCGGGTCCGTAGGGCGCGGTCCTCAACACCATGATCTGTCTACCTCCTCGAGAACGCGGTCGTCGCCAACCAGATCGACGGCGACGGACGCCCTGCCCGTCAGGGCCGGCTCGCCGCCGCCGTCACCGGCGATGAAGATGTGATGCAGAAGCTGGGTGGAGACGATGGCCAACACGCGCATGTTGTCGGTGTGGCCCATCCACTCGCCGCGCGCCCGGGAGCTCTTCGCCAGCACGGCGCGCACCAGCGCCGGATCGAAGACCCCGGCCTGCCGCACGGCACGCTCGGAGGTGACCTCGTCGAACCACTCCGGCCGGCCGGCAACTGTGAAGCTCGCTGCGTCCGGAGCCCGATAGGGCTGCTTGGGGCGGTTAAGGATGTCCGGCGGAACCAGGTCGGCGAACGCTCGCTTGAGGATGTGCTTCTCCTCGAGCCCGAACAGCTTCTGCCATGCGGGCAGGGCGTTGGCCGTCTCGATGACGTCCCTGTCCAGGAACGGGAAGCGGCCCTCGACGCCGTGGGCCATCATCATCCGGTCCCCCTGCGAGGCCAGGATGTACCCGGCCAGCAGGGTGGTCATCTCCAACCACTGAGCGCGGCTCAGCGGATCCCAGGCGCTGCTGCCGGGTGGCATGGCGCGGACGGCGTCGAGCGGTTCCGACGGGTGCGCGGCGATCTGCATCTCGTCGGTGAACAGGCGCTGGAGGACCGCTGTGGAGTCCCAGCGGGGACGGTGCGAGAACGCCGGATCGGCCTCGTCGAGGTGGCGTCCGAAGAAGCTGCGGGCGAAGGCCGGGGCCGCACCAGGAGATCGCGACATCCAGGGGTAGAGCAGCTCGGCGACCTCGCTCCGCCTGGCCGAGCCGGGCTCGCGCGCCCAGAACTGCCGAACCCGCGCCTCCCGGAAGAGGTCGTAACCGGCGAGGATCTCGTCGGCACCCTCGCCCGTCACCACGACCTTGATCCCGGCCTCGGCCACCCGTTTGGACAGCAGGAACAGGGGCGCCGGCGCAGCTCTCAGGACCGGTGTCTCGGTGTGCCGGATGACGTCGGGAAACACCTCGGCGATGTCCGAGGGCGAGACCACGATGTCGTGGTGCCGGCTGCCCAGTGTGCGCACCATCTCCGCCTGGTACCGGCCCTCGTCGTAGGCCGGATCGGAGAACCTCAGCGAGAACGTGTCCAACGGAACGTCGGTGTACTGGGCGATCACCGAAGCGGTCACGGCCGAGTCGATTCCGCCGGAGACATACGCGCCGACGGGAACGTCGCTGCGCTGGAAGCGCAGCCGGATCGAGGTGACCAGACGCTCGCGCAGCGCGCAGGTGTTCGTCTCGATGTCCTGCTGCGGCTCGTCGGCCCGATCGGGAAAGGTGATCGCCCAGTAGGGCTCGGTCCGCAACCCCCGGGCATCCAGCACGGCGACATGCCCGGGCTCCAGCTGCTCGATCCCGCCGAAGACGGTGCGCGGCGCCAAGGGCGCCCAGTAGGTGAAGACCTGGCCCAGGCCCACCGGGTCGACGGTGCGCTGCACGTCGGGGTCGACGAAGAGCGCCTTGATCTCGGAAGCGAACAGGAACCGCCGACCGTGACGGGTGTAGTAGAGCGGTCGCACACCCATCCGGTCGCGGGACAGGACCAACACCCGCTGCCGCCGATGCCACAGCGCCAGCGCCCACTGGCCGTTGAACCGGGTGAAGCAGCCCTTGCCCCACTGCTGCCACGCCCGCAGGACCACCTCGGTGTCTGAGCGGGTGCGGAACACATGACCGTGGCGCTGCAGCTCGGTGCGCAGCTCGACATGGTTGAAGATCTCGCCGTTGAACGTCACCCAGATGTCGCCGTCCTCGGTGCCCATCGGCTGGCTGCCGCCTGCGACGTCGACGATCGCGAGTCTGGTGTGGCCGAGCGCGCAATGGCGGTCGCGGAAGTACCCGTGTCCGTCCGGACCGCGGTGCCCGAGGCGCGCGGTCATCCGGGTGAGGAGATCGAGGTCCGGTGGGCCGACGTCGGTCACGACCCCGCAGATGCCACACATCAGAACGCGCTCCGGGCGCTGAGGAACGCTGCCGGGTCGGCCGTCAGGGTGGGGTCGTCGAGGTCGGCGTCGGTCAGCACCACGCCGAGTGCGTCCTCGAACAGGATCGCGACCCGCAGCGCCGCCAGCCGGGGACTGCCATCGCCCCTGGGTAGGCGCTCCAGCTCACGCAGGACCTGTTCGGTTCGATCGGCCACCGGCGTCAACGCTCCGAGCCGGCCGGTGACGTGTGTGCGGACGCGGGGCCGACGATCGCGGTCGCGGTGGCGAACTCGTCGCAGTGGGAGAGCGAGACCTGGATCGAGTCGGCACCCGCCGCGGCCGCCAGGTGAGCCACCCGGCCGGACAGCCGCACCGACGGGGCGCCGTGATCGTCGAGCACGATCTCGATGAAGCGCCAGGGCAGCTCGGCGTCCCAGCGCCACGACAACGCCTTGGCGACGGCCTCCTTGGCCGCGAGCCGGGCCGCGAGGTGCCGGCCGGGCACCGCCTTGGCCAGGCAGTAGCGGATCTCCTCCGGGGTGAACCACCGCTCGACGAGCTCGGTCCCCCCGTCGTCGAGAAGTCTGGTGATCCGGGACACGGACACGATGTCGGTGCCGATCCGGCCGGTCATCCGTCACCGGTCCACGGCGCGGGCGACGGCGGACAGCCATGCCTGGGCCACCCGCTGCGATCCCTGCACGTCGAGGTGCCCGAGATCCGCGGCGTACTCGCAGTGGAGGCTGAAGTACGCCTGCTCCCCGTGAACGCCTGCGGTCCGGGACCCGTCGGGTGCAGTGGACTCGGCGGTCGCGAGATCGAACAGGAGGTCGTCGGCGTACTCCTGACGCAGAAGAGCGTTGAGCTGCTCGCGGCGGGCGTTCTCGGCGGGACCGAACCGGTCGCCACGGGTGACCAAGTTCTTCGTTCGGGTGCGCAGGCTGGGCTCGGTCGTCAGCGGCACGGTCACCGCCACGAAGCGGACCTCGCAGTAGTCATCACGCAATGAGCTCAGGGTGTCACGGTAGGCGGCGAAGAGAGCCGCCACGTCGGTGTCGGTGCGGACGTCGACGTAGCACAGCTTCATCATGGCGACGTCCACCTGCTGGGCCATGCCCGACCGCATGATCGCTGCGAAGTCCTCGATCTTGGTGAGGGGCTCCTGGTTCTGGCCGATCAGGTCGTGGGTTATCGATCCAGCCGGATCCGCGACGCGCCTGCGCTGCTGGGCCATGGGTGGGGGGTCGACGCCGTGGGCGGCGAAGACGGCCACGACGCCGGCCAGGACGTCGGCGCCGACCGACTGGTGCCCGAAGAAGATCCGGGTCTTGGCCACGCGCTGCAGGTCCGAGGCCGACACGGTCGTCGCCGAGGGTGTTCGATTCGCCATGGCTGGCTCCCCCCTGCTGCGGGCAGCGGCGGTGGCCGTGGTGGCGCCCAGCCCCTTTGCCGCCAGGACAGCCCCACGTCCGGGCCGCACTCGGATCATGCCGACACCCCCAGCTCTCGCAGCCGTTTCTTCATCACCTTGCCGCTGGGCGTCAGGGGCATGGCCTCCATGAACACCACCGACCGCGGGACCTCGTGCCGAGGCAGCTGCTGCCGGCACAGCGCCAGCACCTGAGCCTCGGTCAGAGCTGCCCCGGGCCGCGGTACCAGGAACAACGTCACGGCCTCGCCGGCCGCCTCGTCCGGCACACCGACGGCCGCGGCATGGATGACGTCCGCCGAGCTCAGTACGCACGCCTCGACACGCTGGCTGGAGATCCGGTGGCCCCAGGACTTGATGAAGTCCTCCCGCCGGTCCACCACCCAGATGTCTCCGTCTTCGTCGACGACGGCCAGGTCGCCGGTCCGCAGTCCGTGCTCGGTGAACCTGGCCGCCGTCGCCGGTTGGTCGTCGAGGTAGCCGGGGGAGATGTTGGCACCGCGCGCGTAGATCTCCCCAGGCTGCCCGGGCGGGACCGGTACCCCGTTCTCGGCGAGGACACGCAGCTCCACCCCGGGGATGCCGTTGCCGATCGATCCCTTCTTGGCCGGCAGCTTGCTCGGGTGCAGGCACGACAACCGGGCGGTCGCCTCTGTCTGGCCGTACATCAGGAACAACTCGGCCTGCGGTGCGGCCGAGAGCAGCTCCTCGACGATCGACTCCGGCAGCCGACCGCCGGCGGCCTGGAGCAGCCGCAGCGAGTCGAGGCGACGTCGGGCGAAGCTGCTGGCGCGCAGCAGGAGCTGGTAGCTGGACGGCACGCCCGCAAACACCGTGCATCCGTGGGTGTCCAGCAGCTCCACGGCGGTCTCGGGGTAGGCGAACGAGTCGCAGAGCACCAGGCATCCGCCCACGCGCAGGTGGGTGTGCAGCACGGACGCGCCGAAGCAGTAGTGGAAGGGCAGGATCACCAGGGCCCGGTCCTCGCGGCGAAGTCCCAGGCTGGCGATGACGGACTCGGTGTTGGCGATGATGTTGGCGTGCGTGATCCGCACCGCCCGAGGTCCGGCCGTGGTTCCCGACGTGAACATGAGCGCTGCGTCGGCGCCGGCGGTTGAGGTGTCGTCCGCCACCTCGTCCTGCGGCTGCGACGCCCCGTGCGAGGCGAGGACCTCGTCGGTGAACAGGGCGATCCGGTCGGGGAGGAACCCGCTGAGAGCACGCAGTGATCTGCGGTCCACCAGGGCCGCCCGGCAGTCCACGCGGGTCAGGTTCGGGCCCACATCCTCGGCCCGCGCACGGTCGGGAACCGGCACCGCGACGTGGCCGAGCCTCATGATGGCCAGGTAGGCGGCGACCCAGAACAGGCTGTTCGGTCCCATCACGGCCACGCGCGAGCCCGGGGGCAGCTCCGCCCGGACCAGGTCCGCCGCGCATCGCGCCACGGCCGAGCGCAGGTCCGAGTACGAGTGGCTGCCGCGCGCGTCGATCACGGCTGGGTCGGCAGGTGCGCCGGCACTCAGGAGATGGTCGCTGACGTTCATGGTCACGTCAGGAGGCCGCGGCGCCGATCCGGGTCTTGCGATCCACGTACGCCGTGAGTCGGGTGACGGTATCGAGGTTGGCGGGAACGGTCTCCTCCTCGCTGACGCCCATCGAGAAACGGGACTCCAGGAACTCGATCAGCTCCAGAACTCCGGTGGAGTCGATGACGCCTGTCTGAATGAGGGAGTTGTTGTGGTCGGGAAGTGCGGCGGCGTCCCCGAACAGGAATGTCGTGACGATGAAATCCACGATCTCATTCCGGATGTGCTCAATCACGCGCGTGTCTCCTCGTCATCGTTCATCCGCGACCACCAGGGGATTTCGGGCACTTGCGCCTTCTTCTGCACAACCACGGCACACCGGGTGCCGGGTGGCGCACTTCCCCCGAATGCACCGTGTTCGTATCAGGAAAGGGGCAGGGATCAGCGTATTGACGAGTCCCCGTGCTGGCGGAGATCACCGGGGAACTTCCGCCGAGTGACCAGAGGACAGAACTCCGTGTAGTCACACGGGTACCATACGTCACCGACCCAGCAAGCCAGCCGCCACCCGCGACCGGTCCGGGGCGGGTTCTCTGTTCAGCTGCGGGGTTCAGCTGCGGGCGGACGGCCACACCGGGGGTCGCTTGCCGAGGAAGGCGGCCATGCCCTCCGTGGCGTCCGGTGCCGTGACGTCGCAGACCATCGCCTCCGCCGCGGTGCGGTACGCGGCGTCCAGAGGCTGGTCGACCTGACGGTAGAAGGTACGTTTTCCGTTCGCCAGGACCGGGGCGCTGTGTGAGGCGACCAGGCCGGCCAGCGCCGTCACCGCGTCGTCGAGCTCGGCGGCCGGCACCACGCGGTTGACCAGGCCCCAGCGCTCGGCCGTTGCGGCGTCCACGGGTTGGCCGGTCAGCAGCAGCTCCAGGGCCCGCGACCGGCCCACTCGGCGGGCCACCGCCACCGCGGGGGTGGAGCAGAAGATCCCGACGTTGACCCCCGGCAGTGCGAACCGGCTGCCCTCGGCGGCGATGACGAGGTCGCACATCGCCACCAGCTGGCAGCCGGCGGCCGTCGCGATGCCGTGCACCTGGGCGATGACGGGCTGGGGCAGGGCCTGCAGGGTCGCCATCATCGCGTTGCACTCCTCGAACAGCGCCTGCTGCCAGGCCCGGTCGTCGGTATGGGCGGACAGCTCGGCCAGATCGTGGCCGGCGCTGAACCCGCGCCCGGACCCGGCCAGGACGACGACGCGGGCTTCGGCGTCCTCGCCCACCCGGTCCAGCTCGGTCTGCAGCGCCGCGATCATCGCCCTGCTCAACGGGTTGTACCGCTGTCCGACGTTGAGGGTGAGCCGGACGACGCCGGCGTCGTCGCGGCGCACCACCAGCGGGGCGTCGGCCGGGGTACGGGGTTCGGTGCTCGACTGGTCCAGGCTCATCCGTCGACGGTCTCACCGCGCCGGACCGTAATGCCAGCCTCGGGCGCCCCCGGTCTTGCCCCCGGCCTTGCCCCAGGCTTGGTCCTGTAGCGGTGGCTCGACGATGCGCCACCAGGGCGGGGCCTGCGTCGGGTTAGGTTATGCGCCATGGCCGACCGCCGCTTCACCGCACTCCTGCGCGAGCAGATCCGTCACGAGTACACCGCCAGCCAGCAGTACGTCGCGCTCGCCGTGTGGTTCGACTCCCGAGACCTGCCGCAGATGGCCGCGCACTTCTACCGGCAGGCCGTCGAGGAACGCAACCACGCGATGATGATGGTCCAGTACATGTTGGACCGGGACGTGCCGGTGGAGATCCCCGGGATCGGCTCGGTTCGCAACGACTTCGACCAGCCCGCCGAGCTGGTCGCCCTGGCCCTGGCCCAGGAGGAGACCGTCACCGCGCAGATCGGCGAGCTGTTCCGCGCCGCACGGGGGGACGACGACGTGCTGGGTGAACAGTTCATGCTCTGGTTCATCAAGGAGCAGATCGAGGAGGTGGCCTCGATGAAGACCCTGTTGGCCATCGCCGCACGGGCCGGCAAGGACTGGTTCGAGATCGAGAACTTCCTGGCGCGTGAGGCCGTGGGTGATGCCGGGGAGGACGCCTCCGCGCCCGAGGTCGCCGGCGGCGCGCTCTAGCCGGTCGGTGGCCACCATCGGGAGAGCGAGGTGGCGCGCGGCGGGCGGAGCAACGGGGAGCCGGTGTCCGCGGCCTGCCGCAGCGCCGGTGCCACGCGGTACCGGCCGGTGGGCGTGACCTCGTGCAGCGAGTCCAGGACGCCGACCAGGCAGGCCGGGCCGAGATGCTCACCTCAGGTCACCGGACCGAGCGGCCAGCCCAGGCCGAGGGTCAGTGCGGTGTCGACGTGATCGGCCTCGGCCTTGCCGCGGTCGACCAGGTCGACCGCCTCGTTGATGATCATGGAGATGGTCCGGGCGACCACCAGGCCCGGGCTGTCCTCGACCAGGACCACGTCCACCCCGGCCGCCCGCAGCAGGGCGGTCGCCTCACCGAGGGTCTGCCCCGAGCAGTTGGCCGACGCCGCGATCGCCACCAGGGACACCCGGGCGGGATCGAGGGCCCAGTCCAGGACGACGATCTCGTCACCGATGTCGCGAGCGCGCCTGCCGCTGGTCTCGACCAGCCGACCACCCGAGGGCAGGACCAGGCCGATCTCGTCACTGCACTCGGCGTCGTTGTCGCCGATGCTGCGCACCATGACCCCACCCTCGGCGATCCGGTCGATCACCGGCTCCATGACGGAGAACCCCTCGCGGTAACGGACCGCCTGAGGGTGCAGGTCCAGCGCGGGCGGCGTCCGACGGGCCACAGTGTGCAGGTCGTCCTCGGGTGCCTCGCGTCGGTCGTGGCGGAAGACCCCGCGGCCGGTCTTGCGGCCCAGCCATCCGGCGTCCACCAGACGCTGCTGGAGGTCGTCGGGGAGTACCGCTGGTCGTGGAAGGTCTGTTCCCAGATCGACCGAGTCACCGCGAGCACGATGTCCTGGCCGACCCGGTCGCTGAGGTCGAACGGGCCCATCGGGAACCCACCCGCATCGCGCAGCAGGAGGTCGACCGTCGTGGGATCGGCGGCGCGTTCCTCCACCAGGCGTTGGGCCTCGCCGAAGAACGGACCGTTCACCCGGTCGACCACCAGTCCCGGCGTGGTGTCGCACAGGACCGGCACCTTGCCCCAGGCGCGGGCAGTGGCGCAGGCGGCGTCGACGGCCGCGGTCGAGGTCATCGCGCCCCGGACCACCTCGACCGCCGCGGTGATCTCGGCGGGCATCAGGAAGTGCATCCCGACCAGGCGGTGCGGCACCCGCAGCGCCCGGGCGAGCACGGTCACCGAGCATGTGGAGGTGTTGGTGGCCAACAGCGCATCGTCGCGGACCGCCTTCTCCAGCGCGGCGAGCATGTCCCGCTTGACCGCCAGCTAGGGCCGATGTGATCGACCACCTTCACCCCCGAGGCGGGCCGCTGCCATCCGAGATGGGGTGGGGTCACCGTCACCGTCCACGGGGCCATGACCCCGGAGTGGTTCCGCACTCCAGCGACTTCTGGACCACCCTCGACCACATCGACGCCGCCCACGACGGCGCGCCGCCCTTCGCTCAGATCCGACTCGATGGAAGCCGCCTGACCGAGCTCGCACGGGCCGAACATGACGCCACAGGCCATCTGCGACTGGTCGACGAACTCCAGGCCCTCGGTCACCCCGAGCGCCGACAGGATCCTCGTGATGCAGGGCGCAGCTCATCGTGCTGACAGAACAGGGGACACACGCCTGTCTATGGGGCCGGGATCGCCACCATCGAGATCGAGGGGACCGAGCGGCGCATCGACGCGCTCCGGGGGCGCGGGTAGGCGTCGAGAATGCTGTCGTACAGCCGCTGTCCAAGCTGCCGGCGGCGAGCTGACCTCTGCAAGGCGGTTGGGGACACCCGCAACGCCCGGGGTGGGGGTAGCCGGTGAGGAGGCCCTCCCCCCTCACGCGGTCGCCCCACCGGCGATGCGCGGCCCGCCCGATGGGACCGCGCCCAGCGATCGGGTGTCCTGGTGTGAGTCGTCCAACCGGATGGCAGGACCCAGGGAGCACGCCATGACACTCCTTCGGATCAAGCGCCGCACCCGGCCGATGAGCGAGCGGGTGCCGACCGATCAGCTGTACCGCTCCACGCTCGAGCGTCCGCCGCGTTGGCGACCGCCAGGCCCGACCTCCGCCGCGGCCCAGGCCTCACGGCCCCAATGAAGAAGATCAAACTCACCCCGGAAGCCGAAGCCCGTCGGCACCCTCAACGACGGCCGCACCCGCAGCCCGTCGGCATCCTCGGTGACGCCCGACAAGTGGTCGATACGATCCACGTCAACTGGTTGACCAGGTCATCCAGGCACGGGCCCCGACATCCCTGACGCCCGGTCCAGCGGCCGGACCCGGCCCACCCCGTTCGACGAGACGTACGGATGGTCTGACCGGCCGACGGCGGGGTGGGGCCACGGCCTTCTCTCTCTGCTCATCGGGTCTTGATCAACTAGGATGGGGGTGTGACTCCCACAGGTCGCGACGACCAGCCGTGGCGGGCCCTGTCGCCGGAGGTCGACCGGCTGCAGGACGCCGCGGACGCCGCGCAGGCCCGGTTCGACGACCTCGCCGCGGTCGCCGACGCGGAGGGCACCGTCACCGACGCCCGCCGCGCCGAGCTCACCCGAATCCTGGCGCAGGCCTGGCGAGGGGTGCGCGCCGCCCGCGCCCGGCTGACCCGCGCCCAGCGCATCGGCGACCCGGCCGCCATCCAGGCGGCCCGCCAGCACCTGGACGCCACCTACGTCCAGGCCGCGGACACCATCGCCGACTGCATCGCCCAGCTGCGCCAGATCCTGCAGGCCGGTCTCGACCTCACCGACGACCTGCTCGACCAGGCCACCGCCGCTGACACCGCGCACCATCACGTGACGCAGGCCCTCGCCAAGGCCCAGCCGGGCCGCCCCACCGGCCCGAACCGCTGCACCGATCGGTCCGACAACGACCGGTCACCACAGTGAGCCCGCGGGCCACGACGGTGTCGGGAGATGCTGGGGCTGTGGGCTGTCCGGGGCTGCGAGTGGTGGTCGGGCCGGAGCTGCGCCGGTTCCAGCCTCACGGCCGGGGGCGTGGTGATGCGCGGGGGAGCTGGTCGTCGAGAACGCGGCCAGTGACCCGCCGAGTCTGGGGCACGTCGTGAATCGGTGGGCGTGCCGCTGACCGAGGTCGGGATCCTGCGGCTGGACGACCGACCCGCCGAGGCGCGAACCCGGGCGCCGGCCAGCGGCACGCTGCAGGTGATGGCACGCCAACGTCCGCAGCAGGCACCCACCACGCCGCCGAGGTTCCTTCTCGCCGATCACCTGGGGACGCTGGCACGGCGGATGCGCCTCCAGCACTCCTCTGCCGATGAGGGGATGAACCCGGCAGTCAACGCCTGACCACGACGCAAGCTGCCAGAGAGGCAGGACGGTTGCGAGTGCCAAGCGCCCGAATGAATTGACTCACCCGGCCCGGGCTCGAAGGTGAAGGGTTCCGAGGAGTTCTTCCGGCAGCCGTGACGAGGCGATCGCCGGGGGGACGACACATCCCCTGGCCGCAGGACCAGCTCAGCCGGCCTACCGACCGGGCGAGCCGGCCCGGGTTCCGCGACCCGGCGACCAGGCGACCCGGGGACCCTGCGACCAGGCGCAGCACGGCGTCGCGCAACGGAAAGAGGAAGGGGCGCTGACCTCGATGCGGGAGCGTTCGGCCGCGGCCGGGGTGTCGAGCCGTCCACCCTGTCACGGAGCTGTGTCCAGCATCGTGGCCCACCGGTCCGCCCACAGGTCCAGCATCCTCTGGCTGTCCAGCTCCGGGGGGAACGCCGGTGTCCCCTGCTTGCTCATCCAGAACAGCCAGCCGCCGATGATCTGGATGAACAGGGCGCACTGTTCGGCAGCATCCATGTTCTGTGTTGCGGGCTTCAGCGCCAGCCAGCGCCCGAGCCGTTCCGCCAGTTCCCTCTCGACCTGCGCCACCAGCGCCTGGATGCCAGGCAAGCTCGCGGTCTCGGCGATCAGGGCCTGCAGGGGCGCCTGGCGTTCGGCCGCCTGCTGATACCCCCGAGCGATCAACATCAGCTCGGCGCGAGTATCGCCCAGCGACAGCGTGGTCTGCGTGAGCACCTCCCCCGGCCGCTCGATGATCTCCTCGCCGATGGCCACCAACAACGCTTCCTTGCTCTCGAAGTGGCGGTAGAACGTACCCGATCGCGGAGCCAGTCCCGCCCCCGCCTCGATGTCGGCGATGGTTGTGCCCCCATAGCCACGCTCCACAAAGAGCTGCTTGGCGGCCTGTTTGAGGCGGTCAGCGGTGTCGGGTCGGCGGGTCCTGGCCATGTTTCCCCAAGCGTCGGGTTGATAAAACAACGTCGTTATGCTAGTAAGATAACATCGTTATTCTGCACAGTCCAAGAACGGACTGATGCTCGACAACGGAGGCAACGATGCAACCAGCAGCCGCAGGCCAGGAACGCTCCGCGAGGCTCTCATCCGGCGAAGGGACCCTCGACACGGCCGATCCAGCACGTGGAGGGCAGTCCCCCACAGGTCCCGCCATGGACATCTTGACTGTCAGTGCGGCGTCCATCGGCGCTTTCGCGCTGGAGAGCTGGGCTGCCTCGATAGGCCTGGTCGATGTGGGCGACGTGGCACGGGGCGCGTTTGCTGTCGTTGTCGGGGCCTTGACGACCGTAGCGGTGGTCCGTCACCGGGGCGGATCGTGGAGCGACCTCGGCTTCAAGCGCCCAGCCAGGTGGTCCACGGTTCCCCTCTGGGTGCTGGGCATCCTGGTCGCCTTCGTCGGGGGGCAGGCTCTTGCTCCCCAGCTCCTATCGAGGTTCATCGAGCTGCCCGAGCCAGACTTCTCCCGCTACGACGCCATCGTGGGCAACCTCCCAGCGGCCATCGCCCTGGCCCTGATCCTCCCCCTGACCGGAGCCATCCCAGAAGAGATCATCTATCGCGGCTTTCTGATCGGACGACTCGAAGCCATCTTCGAAGACCTGCCGGCCGCACCGGTCCTGGCGGTAGCCGTCCAGTCCCTCATCTTCGCCCTGATCCACTTCCAGTGGGGCATCGGGGGCATCGTGCTGGCCGGCATCATGGGCGCGATCTGGGGAACGGCCTACATGATCTGCGGACGGAACCTCTGGATCGTCATCATGGCGCACTCGGCTGGCCACATCCTGCTCGTCGTAGGGCTCTACCTGGCCTGATCGATCATCCCGGTTGATCGGCCACGCAAACGGGACCTGCCGGGTGATAGACAGCTCACTATCGGGTCGCGCCTCTACGCGCCACCACGCGAGGCTCTGGTCGATAAGACCCACCGCCGGGCCACGATCATCGACCGTCTCCCCGGCGCAACCACCCGCCTATCCCTGGCCCCTGCGCCGTCCTCGACCGAGCCTCGGCCAGCCGGCGCGGCCCGACCGGAGTCCCGCCAGCAGGTAGGCATCCGAGCCGCCCCCCGAAGGCATCGTCGCAGGCCACCGCAACTGATGGGCTTCTCCAGACGCGCAACACTGCCCGAGACTGATCACCGACATGCCTTCAGACCTCGGCATCAGAGGTAACGCCCGATCCAGGAGCGTACCTCTCGAAGGCGGTCTCCTCCTCGAACTCCGACGCGTCGCCCGGCATGCTCAGTCCCCTCCTCCTCGACGGCCGAGAGGCGATAGAGGCCTGCGTCGCGACCTGCTTGAGGCATTCTCAGGAATGCCCGGACATTCTGCTGTGAGGACCCGTTCGGGGTAGTCCGGCGCCCGTTTCGCTGGTTTCACCCGGTCTCCGGTCGGGTGGGTCGTCGCGGTGGGTGCCGCCGTTCGGGGTGGTGGACCGCTGTTGGGGTGAACCGCTACTCACGTTATGGAGTTTCTTGACTACTTGGAGTCATCCTGAGGGGGCACGATCGTCGACCCCTGGGGAGCCTGGCATGCTGCTCGACCGTTACCACCTGTCGCGTGGTGCGTGGCGTCCCCTGGCGGCGGCCGCGGTGGCGGTCGCGCTGCTGGCCGGGCCGGGAACCGGTGCGGCGGACGCGAAGTCCTCGACCTCGACCACGGACGCGAACAAGCTCGCGACGCTGGACAAGAAGTTCACCAACACGACGGGGGACCTGTCGGCGAACCCGGGCGGGTCGTTCGACCCGGTCACCGATATGGGGTCGCTGTACAGCATCGCGCGGATCATCGGGGCCGACGCCTCGTGGAACGCCGGGTACACCGGCGCCGGGGTGGACGTCGCGGTGATCGACACCGGGATCTCCCCCGTGTCGGGGCTGACCAGTGGGAACGTGGTCAACGGGCCGGACCTGTCGTTCGACTCCCAGAGCCCGGCCCTGACGAACCTGGACGCCCTGGGTCACGGCACCCACATGGCCTCGATCATCGCCGGCCGCGACGCCGCCGGGGCACCGTCGTCCTACGCCGACCCGACCCGGTTCGCCGGGATCGCCCCCGACGCTCGCCTGGTCTCGGTCAAGGTCGGCGCCTCCGACGGCGCCGTCGACGTCTCCCAGGTGATCGCCGCGGTCACCTGGGTCACCGAGCACGCCCACACCGACGGGCTGAACATCCGGGTGCTGTCCCTGTCCTACGGCACCGACGCCACCACCTGGAAGAGCGACGACCCGCTGGCCTACGCCGTCGAGCAGGCCTGGAACGCCGGGATCGTGGTCGTGGCCGCCGCCGGCAACGACGGCACCGCGAACCTGACCCTGGCCAACCCCGCGATGGACCCCCGGATCATCGCGGTCGGCGCCTCCGACGCCCAGGGGACCCTGGACACCGGCGACGACACCGTCCCGGCGTTCTCCGCCCGCGGCGACACCAAGCGCATCGTGGACTTCCTGGCCCCCGGCGCGCATGTGGCGGGTCTGGCGGTGCCCGGTTCGGTGATCGCCGAGACCCACCCCGATGCCCTGGTCGGTGGCCGGTACCTGCGCGGCAGCGGCACCAGCCAGGCCGCCGCCGTCACCGCCGGGGCCGTCGCCCTGCTCCTGCAGCGCTACCCCACCCTGACCCCCGACCAGGTCAAGACCATGCTCGTGGCCAGCGCCCACGGCGCCGACGCCACCGACTGGATCTTCCGCGGTGCCGGGGTCATCAACATCCGCGCCGCCCAGCTCGCCACCCCACCGACCGTCAAGGCCACGGCTCCCTACGCCACCGGCACCGGGTCCCTGGACGCCGCCCGCGGCACCTCCCGGGTCGCCTTCGACGGCGTCGAACTGACCGGCGAGCGGGACATCTTCGGCCAACCCTGGAACCCCGCCACCTACGCCACCCAGGCCGCCGCCCACAGCACGTGGTCGGGCGGCATGTGGAACGGCAGCGACTGGATCGGCACCGGCTGGACCGGCCGCTCCTGGACCGCCCAGACCTGGCAAGGCCGCTCGTGGACCGGACGCTCCTGGACCGGCCGCTCCTGGACCGACTCCACCTGGGCCGGGCGGTCTTGGACCGGACGGTCCTGGATCGGCGAGTCCTGGTCCGGACGCTCCTGGACCGGGCGGTCCTGGACCGACGCCACCTGGTCCGGCGCGGTCTGGCAATGAACCGACCCCGCCAAGGCACGAGCGAGCACCCGCGTGTCGACCAGGACGTGGAAGGACGGATGGGGATGAGACGAACCATGTCAGGGAGCACCCGGATGGGGCGAGGTGCGGCGCGGAGCGGGGTGCGGGCCACCCGGACCCTGCGCGGGTTGGCGGTCTCGCTGGTCTGCGCGGTGTCGGCCGTGGGTGTGGTCGCGTTCGGTAGCCCGGCCCACGCGGCTGGGTACGACCCGGCGACGGATCTGCATTCGATGGCCGCCACGACCGGGCATGTCGGTGCGCAGGCGTGGTGGGCGGCGGGGTATACCGGTCAGGGTGTGGATGTCGCGGTGATCGATACCGGGGTCGCGCCGGTCGCTGGTCTGGACGCGCCGGGCAAGGTGGTCAACGGGCCGGACCTGTCGTTGGAGTCGCAGAACCCGGCGTTCCGGTACCTGGACACCAACGGGCACGGCACGTTCATGGCCGGTCTGATCGCCGGGCACGACGCGAGCCTGACCGTCCCGTACGCGTCCGCGCCGGCGTCGGCGTACCGGGGGATCGCCCCGGACGCGCGGATCGTCAGTGTCAAGGTCGGGGTCGCCGACGGCGGCGTCGATGTCTCGCAGGTGATCGCCGCGGTCGACTGGGTGGTCCAGCACAGGAACGACCACGGCCTGAACATCCGGGTGATCAACCTCGCCTACGGCACCAACTCGACCCAGGCCTACGACGTCGACCCGCTGTCCTACGCCGTCGACCAGGCGTGGAAGCAGGGCATCGTCGTCGTCGCCGCGGCCGGCAACTCCGGCTACCAGCGCGGCAACGACGCGCCCGGGCTGGCCAACCCGGCGTACAACCCGTACGTGATCGGTGTCGGCGGCTACGACACCATGGGCACCAGCGCCCCCAACGACGACGAGATGGGCTCGTACTCGGCGAGCTCGGCCGGCTGCGGCTCGAAGTGCAAGAACCCGGACTTCGTCGCCGCCGGCTCTCATCTGCAGGGTCTTCGGGTGCCCGGGTCCTTCATCGACCAGACCCACCCCGAGGGGCGGATCGACGCCCGCTACTTCCGCGGCTGCGGCACCTCGCAGGCGGCGGCCATCGCCTCCGGCACGATCGCCCTGATCCTGCAGAAGTACCCGGCCCTGACCCCTGACCAGGTCAAGCGGTTCATCGCCGGCAACGCCAAGAAGGTCCCCGGCGCGGACAGCCAGGCCCAGGGCGGCGGAGAGATCAACCTGACCGTCCTGGCGAACAAGACCCCCGCCACGTACACCCAGAAGTTCACCAACCCGACCGGCGCCGGCTCCCTCGAGCTCGCCCGCGGCAGCGACCACCTGAGCGCCGACGGCGTGGTCCTGACCGGCGAGCAGGACATCTTCGGTCACGCCTTCGACTCCCGGGCCATGGCGGCGGCCGAGGCGACCGGCAGCACCTGGTCCGCCGGCACCTGGAACGGCAGCAGCTGGGCCGGCAGCAGCTGGGCCGGGTCCTCCTGGGCCGGCAAGTCCTGGGCCGGATCCTCCTGGGCCGGCAAGTCCTGGGCCGGGAGCAGCTGGGCCGCCAACACCTGGTCCGGCAGCTCCTGGTCGGGCAGCAGCTGGTCCGGCAGCAGCTGGTCCGGCAGCTCCTGGTCCGGGAGCAGCTGGTCCGCAGGCAACTGGACCTGACCCTCACCACCCCAACGACCGGCCACCGATGCCGATCACACTGACAACAGGGCGCCAGCGCCAGGGATAGGGCGAGTGTCCGGGCGGGGCTGCGGGGTGGGCCGGGTTCAAACGAACCCCCGTCACCGACCTGACGCACCCCTCGACTGAGCACCTGCGAAGACCCATCATGGCGCGATCAGCGTGGCCGTCACGCTCCTGCCGCGATCAGCGCGGCCGTCGCGCTCTTGGCCCTTGATCGCGGCGCCTTCGCTCATGGCCGCCGAGCGCGCCCCGCCGCCTCTGCCCGGGAGGGTGACCGGCGGAGCCAGCCGGCTGGCCTCCGCCTGGCCGAGTCCTTGGGTCGGTAGCCGGCGACGTGGTCTATGGTCTGCCGCCGCGGCCTGAACCAAGGGAAGATGAACCCAACCTTGGAGGTGGGAGATGACCGATCAATCAGCCGTTCAGGCGACGGAGAAGCCCAGCCGCCGCCGACCCTCCGCGGGCACGCACGCAGGCAATGGCAGTCCCGTGTACGGGCTCGGCCTTGTCGGTGCGGCGGTGTACTTCTGGCGGCGGGCCGACTCCCCGACTGCCCGCGGGCTTGCCGTGTTGAAAGCGCTGGTCTGGCCGGCATTCCTAGTCTACGAGGCCTTCGAGGCCCTCCACCGCAAGGAACAGGCAGAGACGTAATCGCGTCTCGCGGATTCTGAACCTGCGGTCGAGCGGCAGCGCGGTACGCGCACTCAATTGCCGCAGAGCGGCCATTACGCTCACTGGTCCACTCTTGGCGTGCCGGAGCCGTTCCTCGGGTGTTCGGGTGAGACGGTTCGGGCAGCACCCCTGGTCCCGCCGGGTCATCGCCCTCTTACGCTCGATCTTCGAGATCCAGCATGAGTTCTGCGAGGCCCGGCGGTACCGGGACACCCCGACTGGCTACAGGGCTACGCGCCGTCGAGCGCCGATCAGTGAGCGACCGGGTGTGGTGTCCCGGGACCACCGGGTGTCCCCCCGACTGAGGCAACAGCGAGGAGACAACAGTGAGTATCCCCGAGCCGGCTGCGATGCGTGTGACCGCGGGCGTGGACTGGGCCAAGGACGACCACGTGGTGTGCGTGGTCGGCGAGCAGGGAGAGGTGATCGACCGGTTCACGGTCGCGCATGACGCGGCCGGGCTGGCGCGGATGTGCCGGCGGCTGCTGCGCGCCGGCGTGGACGAGGTCGGCATCGAACGCGGTGACGGGCCCGTGGTCGAGGCGCTGCTGCGCGCCGGCGTGACGCTGTACGTGATCCCGCCGGGGCAGGTGAAGAACCTCCGCTCGACGGTATGGGTCGGCGGGCAACAAGGATGACCGGTTCGACGCCTACGTCCTGGCCGACGTGGTGCGGACCGACGCCCGCCGGCTGCGGGCGATGGTCTTCGACTCCGGGCAGACCACGACGCTGCGGGCCAGTGTCCGCGCGCGGCGGGACCTGGTCGCTGCCCGGGTCGCGCTCGGCAACCAGCTGCTGGCCCACGTGCAGGCCGTGTTCCCCGCGGCGGCAACACTGTTCAGCGGCATGCACAAGGGCGTGACACTGTCGTTCCTGGAGCGGTTCACCACCCAGGAACAGGCCGACTGGCTCTCGACCAAGCGGCTGGCGACCTGGCTGAAGAGCGTGTCCTACCGGGGCGGGGTCCCCGCCGAGGTCCTGTACGCCCGGCTGACGAGCGCACCCTCGCGGGGTGGTCGGCCCCACCGCGGCGACCCACGCGGTGACCACCGCCGCCCTGGTGGCGGTGCTGCGGTCGCTGAACACCCAGATCCGCGTCCTGGAGGACTCCATCACCGAGCAGCTCGAGGCCCACCCCGACGCGGCGATCTTCACCAGCCTGCCCCGCTCCGGGACCGTCCGCGCGGCGCGGCTGCTCGCCGAGATCGGCGACGCCCGAGGCCGGTTCCCCACCCCGGAGTCGTTGGCCTGCCTGGCCGGGGTCGCCCCCTCGACCCGCCAGTCCGGCAAGGTCAAGGCCGTCGTGTTCCGCTGGGGCGCGGACAAGCAGCTCCGCGACGCCGTCTGCGACTTCGCCGCCGACACCCGCCACGTCCACCCCTGGGCCGCCCGCCTCTACGCCCAGGCCCGCGCCCGCGGCCACGACCACCCCCACGCCGTCCGCATCCTCGCCCGCGCCTGGGTCGGCGTCATCTGGCGCTGCTGGCAGGACAACACGCCCTACAACCCCGCCGAACACCGCGCCCTGCAACAGCTCCTACAACAAGACCAACAGAAGGCTGCCTGACCAAGGGAGTTGACACAGGGCAACTCATGCCGCGTTCCTTGCCGTCCGCTCGTAGCCGCGTTCCGCGCGGCCGGTCCGCGCTCATCACCGGTCGTGTGGTGGCGGCTGCGCCCGTACGGTGGTGTGGCGAGGCTCGGGATGGGGTGAGTGCCTGGCCCACGACGTGACGAGGAGGCGACCGTGAAGATCGGTGTTCACCTGCCGCGGCTGACTTACCCTGGTGGGCCGCCGACGTTGGCCGACGACCTCGCCGCGATTGCCCGGGCCGCGGACGACGCGGGAGTCGACCGGGTCAGTGTGATGGACCACGTGTGGCAGATCGCCGTTCACGGCCCGGCCGAGCACGACATGCTCGAGGCGTACACGACACTCGGCTACCTCGCGGCGCACACCGAGCGGGTCAAGCTCATGACCCTGGTGACCGGTGTGACCTATCGGGATCCCGGTCTGCTCGCGAAGATGATCACGACTCTGGATGTGCTCTCCAAGGGGCGGGCCATGCTCGGCATCGGGGCGGCCTGGAACGGCGAGGAGTCCGAGGGCCTCGGCCTGTTCTTCCCGCCGACCGCGGAGCGGTTCGAGCGGCTCGAGGAGACCCTGCAGATCGTGTTGCAGATGTGGTCGGACAGCGAGGGGGCCTACCAGGGCGCGCACTATCGGTTGGGTCGCACCCTCAACGTGCCCCAGCCGCTGCAGAAGCCGCGGCCCCCCATCCTCATCGGTGGCGGCGGGGAGAAGAAGACCCTGCGCCTGGTCGCGAAGTACGCCGATGCGTGCAACCTCTTCGCCGGCCCCGACCTGGCGCACAAGCTCGAGGTCCTCCGCGGCCACTGCGTGGCGCTCGGCCGCCCGTACGAGGACGTGGAGAAGACCGCCACGTACTTCTTCGACCTCGGCCCGACCGGGCAGAACGTTGAGAAGACCCTCGCGGATCTGCGCGCCATGGCCGACCTCGGTGTCCAGGTCGCGCACGGCCGGGTCGAGAACGTCCACGACCTCGTCGGCCTCGAGGTCCTGGGAGACAAGGTCGTCCCCGTCGTCGCCGACTGGTGAGGCCCTCGTCCGCCAAGACAACCACCTCGCTGCGCCACCGCCCGACGACCCGCCGTCGTCGGTTCGAGCGCTGCCGAGACGCGGCCGAGACGGGATGGTCAGGGCCGGGATGGTCGGCCTGTCGATCTGGGTGTCGAGTGTGATCGTCGTGGTGGGGACGGGTCGCCGGGATCCGGTGGCCGCCCGCGGTGACTTCGTCGGGGCAGTGACCCAGCCAGCGGCGTCACCGGTGAGGGACACGGACGTGTCGGCGAATCCGCTCCTGCCGCACTGCGGGCGAGGGTGGACCGGCTTTACGGCCTGCTGGTGGCTTGGGCTGGCCTTGCCAGCTCAAGGGTCTTGTAGCCGATGATGCTCTTCAGTCCGGTCGGCAGGGTGTAGTCAGTGTCGTGGAACGAAACGCTGACGGCGGCGGTGATGCCGTGCTCGCGGAGGAGGGCCGGGATGGTGGAGGTGTCGAGGAGCACGTTGCGGTGATGCTCGTGGTCGCGGCGGTACCTGCCGTCGGCTTCCCGGACGAACGTGGTGAGGTCGCGGTCGAACCGGTCCGGGGTGGGCTGGGTGAATCTGGTGATGATCGCCCAATCCTCGCCTGTCCGGCCCTGGGTCATGGCGCCTCTCCGGGCGGTACCCCACTCCAGGTCGCACAGGTCGATAGCGATCAGACCGCCCGGTCGCAGCGCGGTGGCCAGGGCTGCAAGGGCACGCCGGATGGCGGCGGGATCTGGTAGATAGTTCAGGGCGTGGCCGATCCCGACGATCGCGTCCGCGGCGGGTACCGGATCGTCGGGCAGGGTGAGGAGCTGGATGTCGTGAGCGCCGGGTACGGCGTCTCGGGCCAGGTCGAGCATCGCCGGTGACGCGTCGGTGGCGATCACCCGGTGACCGGCCTGGACCAGGTGTCTGGTCAGCAACCCCGACCCGCACCCGATCTCCAGGACTAGTCGGAGGTCG
>CAVRVD010000018.1:0-57527 GCA_963724535.1 uncultured Actinomycetota bacterium | reverse complement strand
CAGCGGGTCCGCGCCGCCGGAGCCGACCCGGGCGCCGTGGCGCGCGAGATCCTCACCCTCATCGCGGCCCTCAGCAGGCACGACAGACCGACTCGCGGGCACGCCGAGCGCGTGCGGATGTTCACCGACCTGTTGGCCGAGCAGCTGGGCCTGCCCCAACGCGACCGGGACCTGCTGCGCTGGGCGGCGATCCTGCACGACATCGGCAAGCTCCACGTGCCGGCCGACCTGCTGAACAAGCCGGGCCGCCCGACCGCCCAGGAGTGGGAGGTGCTTCAGGCGCACCCGGCACACGGGGCCGAGATCGCCGCCGGTCTGCTCCCGTGGCTGGGTGATTGGGCCGACGTCATCGTCCAGCACCACGAGCGGTTCGACGGCGCGGGGTACCCCTCGGGGCTGCGCGGTTCCGAGATCTGCCTGGGTGCCCGGATCGTCTCGGTCGCCGACGCCTACGACGTGATGACGGCGGCGCGCGCGTACAAGCGCCCGGTCTCGCGCCGCGCGGCGCTTCGCGAGCTGGTCACGCATTCGGGTGCCCAGTTCGATCCCGTGGTCGTGCGTGCCATGATCGCGGTCGGAGTGCCCCGCCTGAGGCGGGCCCAAGGTGCGCTGGCCTGGTTGTCCGACATCCCGATCGTCGCCTCCGGCACCGTACCCGCGGCGACCCTCGCCCGGGCGGTCGGCGTCGGCGTTCTGGCCACCGGGGCCGTCGCCCCGGCTATCTCCGGCACGACATCCGCTTCCATCGCCGGGCCGAGCGCGGTCAGCATGTGGTCATCGGTGTCCACCGCGCCGTCGGCGTCGGCCGGCACCGTCAGCCCTGTCAGCCCCGAGGCCAGCGTCGCAACGGTCGGTTCGGACCCCTCGGGCGACGGGTCCACCTCGCCGCCCGGACCGACCACTCCGCCAACGCCCGCCGGCCAGCCGACGCCACCACAGGACAGCCCGACCGGTCCGGACCGTCCCGTCCCGTCGGCCGTCCCCGCGGCCGTGCCGAAGCGGGTGACCAAGGTCGTGCGGTCGGTGGAAGCTGCTGCCCAGGAACGCGCGGCCGCGGCGGCCGGAACGGTCAAGGACACCGTCAGCGCGGTGGAGGGCACCACCTCCGGTGCGGTCGGCCAGGCAGCCGGCGCCCTCGCCGAAACAGGTGCCACGGCAGGCAACCTGGTCCCCCCGCTGAAGCCCTGACCGATGACACCGCCCGGCGCCTCGCCGTGAGCTCGGGGTTGCAGGACGACGACCTGCCGTACTGAGGTTCGCCCACACTCCTGCCGGTCGGCATGCTGGATGGCATGACGAGTGCCATGACGGACGGCCGGGAGTACGACGCGCTCGCCGACGTCTATGCGTGGTTGGTTCCCGACGAGGTGTTCGGGCCGCGGGCGTCGGTGGCCGCGTTCTCCAGCGTCACCGACCTGCTTGAGCCCGGCGCCAGGGTGCTCGACTGCGCCTGCGGCGTCGGCGATCTCGCGGTCGGTCTGGCCGAGAACGGGTTTCGGGTCTCGGCCACGGATGCGAGCGCGCAGATGGTCGAGCACACCCAGGCCCGCGCCGGCCGCCACGGCATCACCGTTGACGCCGCGGTGTGCGACTGGGTGAACCTGCCCGGTCGCTTCGCCGCAGGTGCGTTCGACGCCGTCCTGTGCGTCGGCAACTCCCTGCACCACGCCGAGGGCCGCACGGCCCGGCGCGCTTCGCTCGCCGGCCAGGCGGCGGTGCTGCGTCCGGGCGGGGTGCTGGCCGTCACCTCTCGCAACTGGGAGCTGGTCCGGCAGACGGCGCCGCGCCTGGAGGTGGTCGACCGGGTCGTCGTCCGGGACGGCCGGCCCGCGGTCGTGGTGTACGCCTGGACGGTCCCGGACGCCTGGGCCGACGTCCACATCGCCGACGTCGCCGTCGCGCTCCTGGGGGAGGACGGCGCGGTCGACTCCCGCACCCAGGCACTGCCGTTCTGGCCCAGCACCCACACGGACCTGGACGACGACCTGCGCGCCGCGGGGCTCGACCCGATCGCGTCGACGTACGACCCCGCCGCCCCGCGTTACCTCGTCACCGCCCGCCGCGAGTAGGGCGGTCGAATAACGACACTCCCGTGTTGCCGAATTCGGTGACCACCCTCTACCCTCGACCCCGAGGGGAGTACTTCCCGAACACCGCGTCGGTCACCACGAGCCCTCGGCAGGGCTTCCGGCGCGGGGCCGCTCCGGCTCGGCCGGGACGGTGAAGGAGACCTCGGCCGTCGTCGCTGAGGAGAACGAGCGTGCTGCCCGCCGCCACACCCGTGGACATCACCGCCGGACCGTCGTTGGGCACCCCCACCCTGTGGGCGCTGACCATCGGCGCGGTCGTCGTCCTGCTGGGCGTCGACTTCCTGATCACCCGTCGTCCGCACGAGGTCTCGATGCGCGAGGCAGTGGCCTGGTCGTCCTTCTACGTCGCCCTGCCGCTGCTGTTCGGCGTCTGGATCTGGTCGACCCACGGCGCCGACCGTGGCCTGCAGTACTACACCGGCTACCTGGTCGAGAAGTCGCTGTCGATCGACAACCTGTTCGTCTTCCTGCTGCTGCTCAGCGCCTTCGCGGTGCCGAGGGTGCTGCAGCAGCGCGTCCTCCTGATCGGCGTGGCCGGGGCGCTGGTGCTGCGCGGCGTCTTCATCGCCCTCGGCGCCCAGCTGATCGCCCGCTTCGACTGGACCTTCCTGCTGTTCGGCCTCGTGCTGCTCGCCACCGGGGTCAAGGTGCTGCGCGAGGCCCTGTCCCACCAGGAGGCCGCCCTCGACGTCGGCTCACTGCGCAGCGTGCGGCTGCTGCGCCGGCTCTACCCCGTCACCGACGACTACCGGGGAACCAGGATGAGCATCCGGCTGCCCGACGGACGCCGGGCGCTGACCCCGCTGGCCCTTGTCGTGGTGGCCATCCTGGCCACCGACGTGGTGTTCGCGGTCGACTCGGTGCCCGCGGTCTACGGGATCACCGCCGACCCCTACCTGGTCTTCGCGACCAACGCCTTCGCGCTGCTCGGCCTGCGTGCCCTGTACTTCGTGCTCGAGGGCGCGCTGAGCAGGCTGACCCACCTCGGCTTCGGGCTGGCCGCCATCCTCGGCTTCATCGGCGTCAAGCTGATGCTGCACTGGGTGCACGGCGTCTGGGAGGGCGTGCCCACGGTGCCGACCCTGGTCTCCCTCGGCGTCATCATCGGCGTCCTGGCCGTGGTGACCGCCACCAGCCTGGTCGCCGGGCGCCGGTCCGACCCCGACCCGACACCTGGCGACGACCGCGCGGACGACGTCGTGCGACCCGGCGTCCCGTGACCTGCACCCATGCGGCCGGTGCACCGGGCTCAGCGACCGGCCAGCAGCCGGCGCAGCGTGGTGCCGGTGAGGAGGCCGACCGTGGCGCCCATCGCGACCGCGGCCACGACGCCAACCAGCACGTGCACGGTCGGCGGCCAACCGTTCGGGATCACCGACAGGGCGGCGACCGGGATCATCACGCCCACCAGCCAGGCCGCCGAGGTGACCGGGATCCACCGACCGCTGCCGGGCAGGTGACGGCGCAGCACCACCCACTGAAGCAGCCCCATCGCCAGCAACCCGCCGAGCATGGCCGGTGCGACCACCGCCAGGGCCGCCGGACCCCACTGCTGCACGGCAGCCGACCCACCCATCCCGGCCAGCCAGGCCAGTGCGGCGGCGACGGCCGTGGCGAGCGTCCAATCCCGCCGCACCAGCGTCGGCAGCCACCGGACGAGCACCCGACCCTGCGCGTAGCCGAGCGCCGCCCCCTCCAGGGATCCCGCCGCCACCAGGCCCGCGGTCAGCACCGCATCGTTAACCCCGAGCCCGGCCAGGACCGCCCCGGTCACCGCCGGCGGGACGAACCCGACCAGCTCACCGAACACGAACGCCACGGTCCAGTCCCGGCGAACATGGTGCGGAGCGGTCGGTCGGGACGTGGACGGCGGAAGAGCCGTTCGACGCATACGTCCATCCTCTCGCCGGACCCGTCGCCGACGGCGGGACCAAGGCCGAGTTCCCCAGACGAGCAGTCCCGGACGATGATGCTGCCCAACGACGACGCAGGACGAGGCTGGACGGCGCGAGCCCCGACGAGTGAGGTGGTTCCACGATGACGATCATGGCCGTCGTCTCCGACTCCGCCGAGGGCTGGCACGCCCTCGAGTTGGGCGCCGTGGAGGCACAGCGGCTGGGCACCACCCTGGTCGTGGTCAAGCTGACCCTCAACCCGCTGGACATCTCGCATCTGCCGCTCCATCTGGCAGTGGAGGTCCTGGACGGTTCGGCGGGCTCGCCGAGCGATGCGGTCCTGCACCACCTCGAGGCGCGCCCGGACGTCGAGCGGCTGGTGATCTGCCTGCGTCGGCGAAGCCCGGTCGGCAAGGCGTTCCTGGGCAGCACCAGCCAGGACCTGTTGCTGCACAGCCCGGTTCCGGTGCTGGCGGTGCGGCTGCCGGACGGAGGCTGACGGGCGGTTCCGCGGTCCGCAGACCGACGTCGAGGTCAGTGCCCGTCGGCGAACAGCGCCGGCACCCCGCCCGTGTGCCAGAAGACGACCGGGCCGGTACCGGGCACGCCCCCGTCGCACAGGGCGTGCAACGCCTTGGCGCTGTACACCGGGTCAGCGAGCACGCCCTCGGTGCGAGCCAGCTGCCGCAGCGCCGCGGTCGACCCGGCCGATGCCTCGGCGTAGCCGGGGCCGAGGTAGCCGTCCAGCACCGTGGCTCCCACCCCGGCGCCCTCGGGTGGGGCGATCTCGTCGACGCCGAGCAGCTCCGCAGCCTGCCCGACCAGCAGGTTCACCTCGGCCACCAGCGGGTCGGTGATCTTGGCGACGTCCACGCCGATCACCGGCGGAGCGGCGCCGTCCGGCAGCTCGTCGTGCAGGGTGCGGTTGGCCAGCAGCCAACCCAGGTGCAGCCCGGCCTGGGTTCCGGCCGAGGACGACGCGCACAGCACGTGGTCCGGGGCCAGGCCCTGCCGGGACAGTTGGGCGACCATCTCGAGGTAGGCGGCGACGAAGGCCGAGCAGCCCAGCGGCGTGCTGCCGCCCACCGGGATCTGGTACACCCGCCGGCCCTGGCCACCCAGCTCGTCCGCGACGTCCTCGGCGGCGGCGGCCAACCCCTGCCAGTCGTGCGTGCCTGCCCAGTGCACCTGCGCACCCATCAGCTCGTCGATCACGAGGTTCCCGCTGGCCCGCTGCGGTGCCTCGCCGCCGAGCACCAGGTGGCAGTCCAGGCCGAGCATCGCCGCCGCGGTCGCCACCGTCCGAGCGTGGTTGGACTGCGGCGCCCCGACGCTGAGCAGCGTGTCCGTGCCGTCCGCCCGAGCAGCGGCTGCGAGCAACTCCATCTTGCGGATCTTGTTGCCGCCCAACCCGGTTCCGGTGAGGTCGTCGCGCTTGAGCCACACCTCACGGCCGAGCTCGGCCGACAACCGCGGCGCGTGGTGCAGCGGCGTCGGCAGGACGGCCAGGCGCTCCCTGGCGTCCATCAGCTGGGCCAGGCGGAACAGCGGCGGATGCGCCGTGGCCAGGTCGGCGGCGATCCAGGTGCTCGACGATCGGCTCATCGGCTCTCCTGTCTCGTTGACGCGTCTGCGGTCTCGTCGACGCGCGGTAGCAGGTCACCACCCTTCCAGCCGGCGGGCGCCGGCACCAGAGTTGTGCCGAAGCGACCCGGACGTCGGTGTGCGAGAGTGCCGGGACACGGGCCCCGAGGTGAGGTTGTCACGATGAGGTTCTCGATCTGGCCGTCGGCCTTCCTGCCCTTCGACGACGTCCTGCGGATCGCCCGGCACGGCGAGCAGACCGGTTGGGACGGTGTCTGGTTCGCCGACCACTTCATGCCGAACGAGCCCGGCTCGGTGCCGGTGACCACACCTGTGCTGGAGGCCGGGTCAGTCGTCGCGGCACTGGCCGCCGTGGTGCCCCGGCTACGGATCGGCACCCTCGTCTACGGCAACACCTACCGGCACCCGGCGGTGGTCGCGAACATGGCCGCCACCGTCGACGAGATCAGCGGTGGCCGGTTTGTCCTCGGCCTCGGCGCCGGGTGGCAGGAGAACGAGCACCACCAGTACGGCATCGAGCTACCGGCAGTACGTGAGCGGATCGACCTGTTCGCCGAGGCGGTCCAGGTGATCCGGGCACTGCTGACCCAGGATCGGACGACGTTCCACGGCGAGCACTTCCGACTGGACGACGCCCTGTGCGAGCCCAAGGGCGTGCAGACCCCGATCCCGTTGCTGGTCGGGGCGAGTGGCGAACAGCGGATGCTGCCGCTGGTAGCCCGCTGCGCCGACGAGTGGAACTGCTGGGGGCTGCCCGAGCTCGTCGCGCGCAAGTCGGCGGTGATCGACCGGGTCTGCGAGCAGATCGGCCGCGACCCGGCCGAGATCCGGCGCACCGCGCAGGCGCTGGTCCATCTGGACGACGACTCCGCGGCCGCGCAGCAGCGGGTCGCCGCCAGCCGGATGCCGGCCTACGGCGGCACTGCGGACCAGATCGGTGAGGTGGTCGACGCCTATGCCCGGATCGGGCTGGACGAGCTGATCGTGCAGACCTCCACCCTCGGTCAGGGTGACCAGGTGCTGGCGGCCATGGACGTGCTGATGGCCGAGGTGCTCAGCGCCCGCCGGTGACCGAGCCTGAGCCATCCGGACCGAACCATCCTGAACCGGACGATCCGTCGGTGCCCATCGCGGCGGGTTCTTACGACTTCGTGACCGCAGCGCGCGGAGCCTTGCCTGGACCCGACGTCGCCCGCTCAATGGTCGACATGGCCCCACGGTTCGACGTCGTCGACCTGATGACCGAGGCTCGGTCAGGCCTGCGGCGCCTCAGCCCCACGCAGGCGCAAGCGGCGGTGCAGCAGGGCGCGCTCATCCTGGACACCCGCCAGGACACCGACCGCTGGTCCAACGGAGTCGTCCCCGGGTCGATCCACCTGCCCCGGACGGTTCTGGAGTGGCGGGTGGACCCGGCGTCCGGCCACCAGCACCCACAGATCATCGGCTTCGACCAGAGGCTGATCGTCATGTGCAACGAGGGGTACTCCTCCAGCCTCGCCGCGCACACCCTGCAGCGCCTCGGCTTCGCGAACGCGACCGACATGATCGGCGGCTTCGCCGCGTGGTGGCTCGCCGGCCTTCCCACCGAGCCGCAGGCCGACCGCTCGCTCGTCGAGCATCACCCGACGACGCCACGCCAGCCCGCGCAGATCCCGGACGGCGCCGGCCGATAGCGTGCCGGGATGCAGCTGACCGATCTACGCATCTTCACCGAGCCCCAGGAGGGCGCCACCTACGACGACCTGCTCGCCGTGGCCCGGCGCGCGGAGTCCCTCGGCTTCGGTGCGTTCTTCCGCAGCGACCACTACCTGGCGATGGGCTCGGAATGGGGCCTGCCGGGCCCGACCGACGCCTGGATCACCCTGGCCGGGCTGGCCCGGGACACCTCGACGATCCGGCTCGGCACCCTGGTCACCCCGGCGACCTTCCGGCTGCCCGGACCGCTGGCGATCAGCGTCGCCGGCGTCGACCAGATGTCCGGCGGCCGGGTCGAGCTCGGGTTCGGGACCGGCTGGATGGAGTCCGAGCACACCGCCTACGGCATCCCGTTCCCCACGGCGGGTGAGCGGTTCACCAACGCCGAGGAGCAGCTCGCCATCATCCACGGCCTGTGGAACACCC
Source organism: uncultured Actinomycetota bacterium (assembly GCA_963724535.1). Lineage (GTDB taxonomy): Bacteria > Actinomycetota > Actinomycetes > Actinomycetales > Kineosporiaceae > JADJPO01. The sequence continues at coordinate 49,816 of CAVRVD010000018.1, read as the reverse complement.
CGGACGGCGAGCGGTTCAGCTACTCCGGCACCCGCTGGCAGCTACGCGACTGCCCCGCGCTGCCCAAACCTGGTCAACCCGGCGGTCCGCCGATCATCGTCGGCGGGACGGGAGCGACTCGGACACCGCGGCTGGCCGCCCGATACGCGGCCGAGTTCAACCTGCCCTTCAGCGACCTGGCAGCCTTCGCCGAGCGCCGGGCCACGGTCGGCGGCGCCTGCGCGGCGATCGGGCGCGACGCGTCGTCCATGATCTACTCAGCGGCGCTCGTAGTCTGCTGCGGCACCGACGAGGCCGAGGTCACCCGGCGTGCGGCTGCCATCGGACGCGAGCCCGGGGAGCTGCGTGCCAACGGTGCCGCCGGCACCCCCGAGGAGGTCGCCGCCACGCTGCGCGCCTGGCGGGACGCCGGCGCCCGGCGGATCTACCTGCAGGTGCTGGACCTGGCCGATCTGGACCACCTCGACCTGATCGCCACCGAGGTCGCGCCGCGACTGGGCTGACCGGCGTCCCGACGCCGCGCCTTCCCCCCGCGGGCATCACTCGTCGGCTCGGATCGGCGTGCCCTTCGGTGGCAGCACCGGGTTGACCGTCGGGGTGAGACCAGTGACGTCCGGTAGCGGGTGGCCGTGCTGCTGCTCGTACCAGGACAGGTAGGCCTGGACCGCGGTGGGCAGGGTCGGGAAGAGCCGGTCGCTGCCGACCCGGTCCACGAACCCGGCCGCCTCGAGGTCGTCCAGCAGGTCCTGCTTGACCCGGGCCATCGCGAACTGCACGCCGCGCCGCTCGAGCTCGACCACCAGCTCGTCGAGCGCGTCCACCGAGGTGATGTCGACCTCCACGTTCGCCTCCGCATTGAGGATGAACCACGCGGTCGCAACGTCGGTCGCGTCGAGCGCCTCGATGGCCCGGCGTCGGAAGTCCTCGGCGTTGGCGAAGAACAGCGGCGAGTCGTACCGGTAGACCACCAGGCCGGGAAGCAGGACGGCATCGGGGTGGTCGTCGATGTCATGCATGCCGGCCAGTCCCGGTACATAGCCGAGGACCCCGTCGTGGGGCCGGGCCACCCGTCGCAACAGGTCGATCAGGGACAGGACGACGGCCACCAGCACGCCGTACAGGATGTCGAACACCAGTACGCCCGCCGTGGTCGCGAACGCCAGGATCAGCTCGCTGCGGCGGAAGGCGGCCAGCCTCCTGAACCCGATGATGTCGATCAGGCGCAGGGCCGCGTACATGACGATCGCGCCCAGCGCGGCGGTCGGGAACTCCGCGAGCACCGGGCGCAGGAAGAGGAGCACGCCGACCACGCTGGCCAGCGCCACCAGGGAGTACAGCTGGGTGCGGCTGCCGAGCGAGTCGCCGATGGCGGTCCGGCTGCCGCTGCTGCTGACCGGGAACCCCTGGCTCAGACCCGCCGACAGGTTCGAGGCGCCGAGGGCGAGCAGCTCGGTGTTGGAGTCGATGCGGTAACCGTTCTTGTCCGCGAAGGCCCGCGCGGTCAGGACGTTGTCCGAATAGGCCACGATCGTCACGCCGACCGCGGGGAGCAGGATCTGGCGCAGGTCAGCCCAGCCGACGGCGGGCAGGCTGACCGTCGGGAACCCCGACGGGATCGCGCCCACCACTGCCAGGCCCTGCGACTGCAGGTCCAGCGCCACCGAGACGGCGGTGGCGGCGAGGACGGCGAGCAGCGGGCCGGGTGCTCGCGGCAACCAGCGCTGGACGGCGAGCAGGAAGGCCAGGACGGCCAGGCCGAGGGCGAGCGTGGTGCCGACCACCTGGTCCACGTTCTGCGCGAAGGACGTGATCTGGGCGATCACGGTCTCGCCCTCGACCGGGACGCCGGTCACCTTGCTCAGCTGCCCCAGGATCATGACGACCGCGACACCCGCCATGTAGCCGATCAGCACGGGCTTGGACAGCAGGTCGGCCAGGAAGCCGAGCCGGGCGACGAACCCGACCAGGCACAACACCCCGACCACCAGGGCGAGCACGGCGGACAGGGCGGCATAGCGGCCAGCGTCCCCGAGGGCGATCGGCGCGACGGCGACCGCGGTCATCAGAGCCGTCGTCGACTCGGGACCGACCGACAGCTGGCGCGAGGACCCGAGGATGGCGTAGACGGCCAGCGGCCCCATGATCGCCCAGAGCCCGGCCACGGCGGGCACGCCGGCGACGCCTTCCGCGTAGGCCATGACCTGAGGAACCAGATAGGCCGCGACGGTTACCCCGGCCAGGACATCGGCCCGCAGCCAGCTGCGCTGGTACGACCGCAGCATGACCAGACCGGGGAGCAGGGGCCCGAGGGTCCGAGCCGGCCGGGGCGAGGTCACAGCTCACTGTCTCACCGGCACGTTCCATCAGGCGCCCTACCGCGTGGACGTATCCCGGGTCCTTCTCGACGCCAACGTCCTGGTCTCGTCCCGGCACGCCGTGCACGCGCCAGAACCCGTCGAGTCCGGGGTCAGAGCAGCGAGCGGACGAACGCCACCGCCTGCACGAGCCCGTAGCCCAGACAGGCGGTCCCCACCAACCGCCAGACCAGTCGTCGCGCCGCGCGCGCATCGATCCGGGTTCGCGCAGCGGCCGCCTCCAGGTCGGCGAACAGGCTCTGCTGGAACCGGATCCGGCCCCACCACCCGGTCGTGTAGGCCAGTACGTCACGACCGTCCAGAGCCGCCCGCAGTGCCGTCACGCCTCCCGCCGCGCCGTCCGAGGTGGCCCCGTCGGCGGTGGCGAGCGCGGTCACCGCGGCCCGCTCCCCGACATACACCACCCCAGTGGAGCGATCAGCCAGGCGGCGCACCTCCCACAGCAGGTTCTCACTGACCTGGGAGACATCGACGAGCACCGCGGAGCACCGCTGCTCCAGCGCGTCGACGGTCTGCTGCCAGACATCGGAGTCAACGGTGAGCACGGTCAGCCGCGGGGCCAGCAGGCTCCCGCCGCTCTGTGCCACCGAGTCGGCGACCCGCTCGACGTCCGACAGGCCCCGCACCTGACCGATCTTGACCTGCTCGGCCTTGGTGACGTCATCCGAGACCTGCCCCACCACGGTGATCACGCCGAGGATCGGGATCAGCGCGAGACTCACCGCGATGAAGGCGATCAACAGGGCGAACTCGGCGATCAGGATCGCGACCGGCACCCGAAGGGCCAGCACCATAGGGGGTCCGGACCAGTCGTCCCACGAGCGGCCGAGGCCGTCGAGCAACTCGAAGAACCGCCCCTGCAGCACGCTCCAGCCGACGACGACCACGATGGCGGCCACGCAGGCCTTGGTCAGCAGCGGAGCGACGGCGCCTGCCGCGTCGAGGAGTCGCGGCACCGTGCGGCGCAGCCCGCCGAGTGCTCCCGAGGCGACCCGAAGCCCGGGCGCGACGCCGACCGGTCGCGCGGCGCGGTCGTCGAGCGTCACCACCCGCCACGAACGGCCGATGTGGTCCAGCGCGTCGGACACGACTCGGATTCCCTCGTGGTCGCGGAATCGCCTCAGCCAGAGCACGGTTCGCCGTCGACCGCGCAACAGAGAGCGACCCGTCATCAGGCCTGAGACGGTGACCAGTGTGGCGAGCGCCCACCCGCGGCCGAACTGGCCCAGGATCACGCTGTCCTGTGCGCTCACGCCGTCGCTCCCCGAGCCGAGGCCGACGAGCACCAGCGCCGGGATGACCACGACGGCCATCCCCGTGGTCGCCCCGATCGCTACCATGGCGCCGCCCAGGACCGCCTGCAGGCGGCGAGCGGTGCGACGCACCGGGTAGCGCCGCCGGGGGCGGTTCCGGACGACGACGGACATGCCGCCTGCCTACCGGCGTCTCGCCCGGTCAGGTCTCAACGGTCGAGGCAGGTGCACAGGCAGGCCCTGTTGCCCTCGGGGTCAGCCAGGACGACGAACGACGGGACGTGACGGTCGGTGTCGAGGTGGGTATCGAGGACCTGCTGGGTGGTCAGCTTCGGCATGGCCTCAGCATGTCAGCGTTCACCCAGCCGTGGTCACCGACGTCGCCGGTGTCGGGCGCCGGGCCGCACGCAACCAGCCGGACAGCTCGGCGAACGCCATCGGCCTTGCCAGCAGGAAACCCTGAGCCACGTCGCAGTCCCACTGCCTCAGCAGGGCGAGCGTCGCCTGGCAGGCGCTTGAGATACACGGCCAGCGCCTTGTCCGGGTCCTCCATGACGGCGTTCTCCGTCACTTCCAGCGTGAGGCAGGCCGCAGGGATCGACGCGGCGTTCAGGGCCGATGCCACTTGGCACGGTAGCCCGGTGTCGAGCAGGAGTCGTGGCGACAGGTCCACGGCAATACTCCGCAGCAGCCCGGCCGACCGCAGCCGTCCGAGATCGGACAGGCTCCGCTCGATCATGAGCGTGGTCAGCGGCTGGATCAGCCCGCTGCGTTCGGCGATCGGGATGAACTCGTCCGGCGCCATCGGACCCCTTGTGGGGTGGCGCCAGCGCACGAGGGCCTCCGCCGCGATCACGGCGCCGCTCAGCGGGTCGAACATCGGCTGGTGGTGGGCGTCCAGGAGGCCCTCGTCGATGGCCCGACGCAGATCGGCGAACAGCGCCAACCGTTCCGGCCCGGACCGGTCGAGGGAGGGCTGTGACCACCGCACCGAGGAGCCAGTTCGCCAGGACTCATGCACGTTTCGTCTGGTCTGAGGTACTTCTCCGTGACGTGGGTGAGGAGGCCAGTGCGGGCACTGCTCGGTGAGTGGGTCAACCCGGCGGCCGCATCACGCGTCTTAACGGCATGGCAGGCACATCGTCGAAGGAGACAGCCATGAAACGCACTGCAGCGGCCATCGTCAGCATCCTGCTCGGACTCGTGGTCGCCCTCATCCCGGGCTCCGCGTCAGCGCACGCCCGCCCCTTCTGCGGGATCACCTGGGGTTCCCTGCCCAAGGACGCCGCATCCATGACCGGCGGCGTGCTGGTCGACGTGCGCGCCGGCCGGCACGCCTGCTACGACCGCCTGGTACTCGACGTGGACGGCGGGCGGCCGGGCTACTTCGTCAGGTACGTCGACCAGGTCCGCACCGACGGCGCCGGCTTCGTGGTTCCCCTGCGAGGTGGAGCGAGACTGCAGATCGTCTCGGCGCGCGCGGACGACGGCGAGGGCCACCTGACCTACCCGATCAACTCCTCCGAACTGGTGAACGTGAACGGGTTCCGCACCTTCCGGCAGGTGGCCGGCGCGGGCAGCTTCGAGGGCCAGAGCACCATCGGACTGGGCGTGCGGGCCCGGCTGCCGTACCGGGTGTTCACCCTGGCCGGCCCAGGCGACCACGCCCGCCTCGTGATCGACGTCGCCCACCGTTGGTGAGCTGCAGCAACGCCACCAGCGCGGCAAGATCCTGGCCGCCGCCGCGACGCAAGCCGCACGAAACGGACTTCAATGCCGGCCAACCGTCTGGTCCGGCCTGGAAGCGTTGGATGTCTGGCTGCGAACCGATCTGGATCGGTGGCTCTGTTCGCAACTGAACTGAGCCGATGGTGCGGCCTACCGCGGGGCGTCGCCCGGGTTGCCGGCGAAGCCAGCCATGACGCGCCGCGATCAGGTGCTGACTGTCCCGGTGCACGTCCACCTTCGTACACGGCCTTCCTGTCGCTGGCCCGGTGCCCGACGTCCGGAGCGTCCCGGCGACCGTCCACGACACTCTGGCGATCGCCGGGCGGACGTCCCTCGACATCAGGGGATCGACCCACTCAGCATGTGGCCCGGGGCGTAGGACCGGGAGGGACGTCATGGACGACAACGCAATGGTCGGCGGGCTGTGGGTACTGGGCATCGTCGTGGTGGCCGTGATCTGGGCGTTACGCCATCCGCAGACCGCCTGCCGTTAATGCTCGGGAAGTGGCAAGGACTTCGACGCCTCGGGTCAGTTCTGGCGTGCCTGCCGGCTGTGCGCCGGAACCGGCCGGACCCAGCGCTGGCTCTACCACCTGGTCCGGCTGCTTGGGATCCGGCCGCCGCTGTGACGGTCAAGACCGTACGCGTCTGGGCCGGTCAGATCCAGCTGGGTAGCCACATCCGGTCCACCCAGCTCGAGTGCGGGATCAGCATGTCCGCCCAGATCGGGTAGAAGAACGCGAACGCCAGGACGGCGAGCACCACCACACTTCCAGCCATCGCGGCACCGGTGACCCGCCGGTCCGTCGAGGCGTCCGGTGGCCCGAGCAGCAGGCCGAGCGCCATGGTCAGCGCCAGCACCACGTACGGCACGAAGGCCACCGCGTAGAAGGTGTAGATGGTGCGCTCGTCGTAGAGGAACCAGGGCAGCCAACCCCCTGCCAGGCCGGCCAGCACCGCCCCCGCCCGCCAGTCCCGGCCGAGCAGCCAGAGCGCGACCAGGACGACGATGGCGACCACCCCGCCCCAGCGGACAACCGGGTTGCCCAAGTCGGCGATTGCCGTCACGCACTCGGTGGCCCGACACACCCCCTGGCCGGCCACCGCGGTGCCCTCCGGGAACGACTTGTAGTCGAACGCGGTCGGCCGGCCGATGACGATCCACGACCACGGGTGGGACTGGTAGTCGTGCGGGGTCTGCAGGGTGGTGTTGAACTGCCACATCTGTCGGTGGTAGTCGCCCAGTGACCGCAGCGTGTCCGGGACCAACCGGGCCAGCCCGGTGGCCGGATGGTCGGCCGCCCAGGTGCGGTTGTAGCCGTCGGTGCTGGTCAACCAGCCCGCCCAGGACCCCAGGTAGACCACTGCGGCCACCGGCAGGATCTGCACCGCGCCGCTGAGGCCGTCCCGGACCAGCCCGGTGACCACCCAGTGCCGCGAGCCCGCGGCTCGGCGGGCGCCGACATCCCACAGCACGCTCGCCGTCCCGAACGCGGCGGCGAAGAACAGCCCGGACCACTTCGTGCCGATCCCCAGCCCCAGGCAGACACCGGCCGCCACCCGCCACCACCGGATGCCGAGCCCGGGGCCGTAGCGGTCCAGCAACCGGATCGAGCCGGCGTCCTGCATCGCGATCCGGGCGGCCAGCCGCTCTCGGGCCTGGTCCCGGTCGATGACGATGCAGCCGAACGCGGCCAGCGCCCAGAACATCAAGAACACGTCGAGCAGTCCGGTGCGGCTGTGGACGAAGTGCTGGCCCTCGACGGCCAGCAACACGGCCGCCGTGGTGCCGAGCAAGGTGGAGCGGAACATCCGCCGCGCGATCCGCCCGAGCATCAGGATGGACAGGGTGCCGACGACGGCCGAGGCGAACCGCCAGCCGAAGGGGTTCGTGGTCCCGAACAGGTACTCGCCACCGGCGATCATCCACTTGCCGACCGGCGGGTGCACGACGAAGTCCGGCTTGTCGCCCCACACGTCGGTGTTGCCGACGTTCCACAGCTCGTCCGGCTTCTCCAGGCCCTCCTTGATATGTCGCTCGTGACCCCACTTGAGCAGCGAGGCGCCCTGTTTGACGTAGTAGGTCTCGTCGAAGACCAGGTAGTCGGGTCGACCGAGGTGCCAGAACCGCAGGAACCCGCCGATCACCGCAACGGTCAGCGGGGCCAGCCAGCCCCAGAGCCGGCCGGCCTGCCAGTCCGCTGTGCCCGGACCGAGCAGCCGGGCGCGCAACGCCTCCCGAGTGGCGGCCGCCTGTGCACGCGAGGCCGGTCCGCGGCGGGTGGTCGCCAAGGTCACCGGGTCATCGTGCCACGGGGTCGCCGGCCACCCGCCGGCCACCCGCAGGCCAGGCAACCGGGCGCGGCTCCGGGGACGCGCCGTGCTCCGCCGGCCCCAGCGTCTGCTCGGGCCGGTCTCGGTACCTCGTGCTCCTGGTCAGTGGTGGCGAGATGGGCCGGGGGTTCACCTGAGCCCGCCTCGAGGCGGGCTCTTGGGGCCTGAACGAGGGGTTGTGGTGAATCCCCGGCCCTCTTGGTGGCCCACTCGACGCAGTGGAGATCTGCGAACGTCACTGTCGACTCCAACATCGCCTGTCGCTGGGAGGGGCCTCGGGCTGGTGCGGTCGTCCAAGATGGTGGCGTGGATCCAGGTCAGGACCCAGGTCAGGGCACAGGTCACGGCACCACCCGGCCGCCGAACGGTCCGCGCGGTGCCGGCCGGGTGGTGCTGGCAGCGACGCCGATCGGCGACCCCGGCGACGCCCCGCCCCGGCTGCGTGATCTCCTGGCCATCGCTGACGTGGTGGCCGCCGAGGACACCCGGCGGCTGCGCCGGCTCTGCTCGGCGCTCGGGGTGCGGCCCGGCGGCCGGGTGGTCAGTCACCACGAGCACAACGAGGCCGTCCGGGCGGCCGAACTGGTCGATGCGGCACAGGCCGGGGCGACCGTGCTCGTCGTCAGCGACGCCGGGATGCCGAGCGTGTCCGATCCCGGGCTGCGCGTGGTGCGGGCCGCGATCGAGTCCGGGGTGCCTGTCACGGTGCTGCCCGGCCCGTCCGCAGTGCTCAGCGCGCTGGCCCTGTCCGGTCTGGCCACCGACAGGTTCTGCTTCGAGGGATTCCTGCCGCGCAAGGCGGCCGAACGGGCCCGGGCGCTGGCCCAGCTCGCCGGCGAGCGACGCACCATGGTCTTCTTCGAGGCCCCACACCGGCTGGCGGCCACCCTGGCCGCGATGGCCGAGACGTTCGGTGCCGACCGGCGGGCCGCGCTCTGCCGCGAGCTGACCAAGACCTACGAGGAGGTGCGTCGGGGACCGCTGGTCGAGCTGTCCGACTGGGCCGCCACCTGCCAGGTACTCGGCGAGATCACCCTGGTCGTTGCGGGCGGGGACGTCGTTGCCACCGCGGACGTGGCCGACCTGGTCGACCACGTACGCGCCCGGGTAGCCGGTGGGGAGCGGCTGAAGGGAGTCGTGGCGGAGGTCGCCGGCGCCCACGGCGTGAGCAAGCGGGAGCTGTACAACGCGGCGACCCGGCGGCCGGTCGGCTGAGGCCGAGGGCCTCAGAACCTGGCGGACGGACTCAGAACACCGGTGCCGGGTTCGCCGCGACGTCCAGCCGCAGTGCCCGCCACAGCTGCCCGACCGCGCCCGGGCGGTGCTCGGCGACCAGACCGGCCCGGTGCATCGCGACCAGATTGCCGGCCGAGCCCAACCAGGCGGCGCCGAGGGCCGCGACGTCCAGGCTCAGGTCCGCCGCCGTGTCGACCCGTTCGACGTCCGCTGCGCCGTCCCGCACCACCATCCGCCACCGGCCGGCGTTCACCGGCAGCTGCTCGTCGGCGACCTCGACCACGACATCGCACTCCTCGGTGTAGCCGCGGGCCATCAGCGCCGCGGGCAGGTCCACCAGCCGCACCCAGAGGTTCTCGCTCGAGCGCAGCTCGCTCGCGCCGCGGTGTCCGCCGATCCAGTGCCACAACGGGTCGTCGGCCCCGATGCCGTTCACCGACACCGAGCCGATGAGGTCGTAGCCGACCAGCCGCCGCAGCAGCGTCAGCCGGGCGGGCGCCGTCCCCGCCAGCCAGAGCACCTCCAACCGACCCGCCGGCCCGCTCGGCTCCCACTTGGCATGGCGGCGGAACACGGCCGAGGCGACGTCGCGGCCGTCCTGGACCGCGAAGAGCACCCGCCGCGGTTCGGTCTGGCGCAGCTGTGAGGCCGGCTCGAGCACGTAGCGTCGGTAGAGCTCGGCGTCGAAGACCAGCGTGGCGACCTGGGACGCGGCCATCGCCTCGTCGACGGCACGCAGCCGCTCGGCGATGCCGGGATCGGTGATCGTGCTCAACCGGGTGTCGAGGTCCGCCGCCGCAGCGTCCAGGTGGGGGGCGCGTAGTTCGGCCTCCCGGGCCAAGGTGACAGTGTGGGACACCAGCGCCTGCCCGTAGCCGAACCGGGCGTAGATGGTTGCCTCGCTGGCGTGCAGCGCCGACACGGCGACCCCGGCGGCGGCGGTCCGGTCCAGGTGGTCGCGGACCATGGCGGTCAGCACCCCGCGCCGGCGCCGGTCCGGATGGACTCCGACCCAGGTGAGCCCGGCCGCCGTCATCCGACGCAGCCCGTTGGGGTCGGCTCGGCCGCTCGGCACAGTGACGGTGATCGGGTAGACGCCGTAGACGCCGGCGTAGGGGGTGCGGTGGTGGGCGTCGCCGGCCTGACCGTCGAGCTCGGCGGCGAACCGCTGACCGGCCGGCAGTCCCAGCAGCTCGTCTGCCGGCGGCAGGTCGGACGGCGGAGCGAACCAGACCAGCTGGTCGGTGGCCAGGAAGCGCTCCGGGTCGGGGTCGGCCACGATCCGGACCGAGGTCGTCATGACGCCACCCTGGCCGATGGGTGCGACCGGCTCCAAGCCATTAACGGTCCAGACCGGTCGGGGCGGTGGCCCATCGCGTGCCCGCACCGGCGTCCGGCCCTGCGGCCCGCACCCCCCTAGGATCACGGTATGACCCATGTCCTGTCCGCGGTGGCCTGGCCCTACGCCAACGGCCCCCGCCACATCGGCCATGTCGCCGGCTTCGGCGTGCCCTCCGACGTGTTCAGCCGGTACATGCGGATGGCGGGTCACGACGTCCTGATGGTCTCCGGCACCGACGAGCACGGCACCCCGATCCTGGTCCAGGCCGAGAAGGAGCAGCTGGCGCCCAAATCGCTGGCCGACAGGTACAACCGGGTCATCGTCGAGGACCTGCACGGTCTCGGTCTGGCCTACGACCTGTTCACCCGGACCACGACCGGCAACCACTACGCCGTGGCCCAGGAGCTGTTCGCCGTCTGCCACCGCAACGGGTACATGATCGAGCAGACCACCACCGGCGCCATCTCGCCGTCCACCGGACGCACCCTGCCCGACCGCTACATCGAGGGCACCTGCCCGATCTGCGGCTATGACGGCGCCCGCGGCGATCAGTGCGACAACTGCGGCAACCAGCTCGAAGCCCACGAGCTCAAGAACCCCCGCAGCCGGATCAACGGCGAGACGCCGGTCTTCGCGCAGACCCAGCACTTCTTCCTCGACCTGCCGGCGCTGGCCGAGACCCTCGGCTCCTGGTTGCAGACCCGGAAAGAGAGCGGAGCCTGGCGCCCCAATGTCATCAAGTTCAGCCTCAACCTGCTAGACGACGTGCGGCCGCGGGCGATGACCCGGGACATCGACTGGGGCATCCCGGTGCCGCTGGACGGCTGGTCCAACAACCCCAACAAGCGCCTGTACGTGTGGTTCGACGCCGTGATCGGCTACCTGTCGGCCTCGATCGAGTGGGCCCGGCGGACCGGGGACGACGACGCCTGGCGGGCCTGGTGGAACGACCCTGATGCGCGCTCGTACTACTTCATGGGCAAGGACAACATCACCTTCCACTCTCAGATCTGGCCGGCCGAGCTGCTCGCTTACTCCGGCAAGGGATCTCGCGGCGGTGAGCCGGGCGTGTTCGGGGAGCTCAACCTGCCCACCGAAGTGGTCTCGAGCGAGTACCTGACCATGGAGGGCCGACAGTTCTCCTCCTCGCGCGGCGTGGTCATCTACGTCCGGGACGTGCTGGCCCGCTACCAGCCGGACGCGTTGCGCTACTTCATCGCCGTGGCCGGCCCGGAGAACCAGGACACCGACTTCACCTGGGCCGAGTTCGTCCGGCGTACCAACGACGAGCTGGTCGCCGGGTGGGGCAACCTCGTCAACCGGACCGCCTCCATGATCCACAAGAATGTCGGGTCCATCCCGGCAGCCGGTGACCTCACCGACGCCGACCGGGCGCTGCTGACCGCCACCGGCGCCGGGTTCGACGCGGTCGGCTCGCTGCTCGCCGACAACCGGCAGAAGGCGGCGATCACCGAGGCGATGCGGATCGTCGGCGAGGTCAACAAGTACCTGTCGGACCAGGCGCCGTGGAAGCTCAAGAACGAGAACCCAGAGCGGATGAGAACGGTGTTGCACGTTGCTGCGCAGGCGATCTCGGACTGCCGCACCCAGCTCTCGCCGTTCCTGCCGTTCAGCGCCCAGCAGGTGCACGAGCTCCTCGGCGGAGTCGGAACGGTCTCGCCGATGCCGCAGATCCGTGAGGTCACCGACCTGGACGGTTCGTGGGGCGGGGACACCTACCCGGTGCTGATGGGTGACTACCGCCGCGGCGAGACCCTCAGCGCCTGGCGGTCACGGCCGATCGTGCCCGGCACCCCCATCGCTGCGCCCGACCCGGTGTTCCGCAAACTCGACGACTCGGTGGTCACCGAGGAGCTGGCCCGGCTGACCGAGGAGGCCCAGGGCTGACTCGGCGCTGCGCAGGGGTCGTGCCGGGCTCGTCACCGCCTCGGGTGGCTAGTGTGCGCGCGATTGCCGGGCGGTCGACCCCCGCAGATCGTCCGTCCGCCTAGGATGAGCCGGGTGAGTCCGCTGGAGAGCCGCGAACCGGCTGCGCCGCAACCGTTGCCGGTGCCGGTCGTCGACAACCACACCCACCTCGACCACACCCGGCGCGGCGAGGCCCCGGTTCCGGTGGCCGAGGCGATCGCTGCCGCGCGCGCCGTCAATGTCACCCGGATGGTGCAGATCGGCTGCGATCTGGACTCGGCTCGGTGGACCACCCGCGTCGTCGAGGAACACCGCGAGCTGCTGGGTGGGGTCGCCCTGCACCCCACCCAGGCCACGAGGGTCGCTGCTGCGCATGGGCATTCGGCACTGGAGGAGGCGATCGCTGAGCTCGAGGGGCTGGCTGCGCACCCCCGGGTCCGGGTGATCGGCGAGACCGGCCTGGACCACTACTGGGTGCCGTCTGACGACGTGCGTGGCCGCGCCGCCCAGGAGCGTTCGTTCCGGGCGCACATCGACCTGGCCAAGCGCACCGGCAAGGTGCTGCAGATTCACGACCGGGACGCCCACGACGACGTGCTGCGGGTGCTGGCCGAGGAGGGCGCGCCCGAGCGCACCGTGTTCCACTGCTTCTCCGGCGACGCGCGGATGGCCCGTACCTGCGCCGACGCCGGCTGGTACCTGTCCTTCGCCGGTACCGTCACCTTCGCCAACGCCGGCGAGCTACGGGCGGCGCTGCGCGCGGTCCCGGTCGGGCAGATCCTGGTCGAGACCGATGCCCCGTACCTGACCCCGCACCCCTTCCGCGGACGGCGCAACGGCTCCTACCTGGTGCCGCTCACCGTGCGTCGGATGGCGGTCGAGCTGGGCCTGGACGAGGGCGAGCTGTGTCGGCAGCTGGACGCGACGTCCGAGGCGCTCTACGGGCCCTGGTGACGGATCGCCGCTCGACGGGCTGCACAGACCGCTGAACGCGAGCGCACCGGGAGGTACGTCACACCGAATTGGTGTGTCGTTGCCGAACCGTTACCGTGGGCGGCTGAACCGCCGGGATCGGCCGATCCCGGGACAGCGCGCAGCCGGCTCGGCGCACAGCAGCGCCAGCAGCCGTGGGGCACGGACGTCCCGCCCTGGCCGCCGTCCCGGGACGCCGTGCCCGGGCCCGACCAGGTCTGGAGCTCCATGACCGGCATGCACCGCATGCGTACCGGCCCCGTCGCCCGGATCGGCAAGGTCCTCGCGCCGGCCGTCGCGCTCACCGCCGTCGTCGGCGGCACCGCCTTCTACACCGGCAGTGGCGCCACCCTCGACCTGTCGGTGGACGGCCAGGTACGCCAGGTGGACTCGCGGGCCTCGACCGTCGGCGACATGCTCGCCGCCCAGTCGATCTCGCTGTCCGCCTACGACATCGTCAGCCCCGACGTCGACGCCACGCTGCAGGACGGTCAGACGGTCGAGGTGCGCCACGCCCGGGACCTGATGGTGATCGTGGACGGGGAGACCACTACCTACTCCACCACCCAGCTCACGGTCGGCGAGGCGTTGGCCGATCTCGGCGTCGACGTCACCGGGGCCTCGCTGTCGCTGCCCCTGGGGGCCGAGCTGCCACGAGAGGCGACCTCGGTCACCGTCAGCACCCCGAAGCAGCTCACCCTCAGCGTCGGCGGCAAGACCCGGACCGTGACCAGCGCCGCCGCCACCGTGGAGGACCTGCTCGACGAGCAGGACGTCGACCTGGCCGCCGCCGACACGTTGAACGTCGGCGTGCGCCGGGCGGTGACTGACGGGATGAAGGTCACAGTCACCCGGGTGCGGACCGAGCAGGTCACCCGCACGGAGAAGGTGTCGTTCGACACCACCGAGCGCAAGGACTCCGACCTGACCGTCGGCACCCGCAAGACCATCACCGCCGGCGTACCGGGTGCGCGGCAGGCCACTTACCAGGTCAGCTACGTCAACGGGAAGACCTCCGACAAGAAGCTGCTGTCGGCGACCGTCACCAAGCAACCCGTCGACGCGGTGGTCGCCGTCGGCACCAAGCCGCGTCCGGCCACCGACACCGGCTCCTCGTCAGGGTCCTCGTCGGGCGGTGCCGCGGACGGGCTGAACTGGGCGGGGTTGGCCAAATGCGAGTCCGGCGGCAACCCCAGGGCGGTCAACTCGGCCGGATACTACGGGCTCTACCAGTTCAGCCTGAGTACCTGGCGCTCGGTCGGCGGCAGCGGCAACCCCGCCAACGCCTCATCGGCCGAGCAGACCAGGCGGGCCAAGATCCTCTACAACAAGGCTGGTGCCGGTCAGTGGCCCAGCTGCGGGAAGTACCTGTTCAGCTGACAGTGCCCGTTCAGCTGACAGTGCCCGCGGTCGGGACGGCGACGCGCAGCCCGATGCCCGCACGCTGATCTTCACGCCCGGTGTGGAGATCAGCGTGCGTGCGGGTGGTCACCAGGGCGACCGAATCAGTGCACGGTGACCTTCACTGGCGGGTGCGGGCGTGCCCGTGAAGATCAGCGTGCGCGGGTGGTGCTGCCCCGTGTCGGCCAGGTGCGGCCCGCCCGCCCCCGGGGCCTGCGCCGTTCAGGGTGCAGGACGCCGCAGGGACAATGTCGGTATGGACCACGACCGCCCCGGCGATGACGCAGACCTCGAGCGCGCCGCCCGCCACCTGATCCGCTACGCCGGCGCCGGAGGTGAGTTCCTGCCGTTCGTCGCGGAATCGGCGTCCGGATCGTTCGTGCGCGACCGAGCGGGCCGACAGGTGCTGGACTTCACCAGCGGCCAGATGAGCGCCGTCCTCGGGCACTGCCATCCCGAGATCGCTGCGGTCGTGGCCGAGTACGCCGGCCGGCTGGACCACCTGTTCTCCGGCATGCTCTCCCGTCCGGTCATCGACCTCGCCGAGATGCTGGCCGCCATGGCCGCGCCGCTTGACCGGGTCATGCTGCTGTCCACCGGCGCCGAGTCGAACGAAGCCGCGCTGCGGATGGCCCGGCTGGTCACCGGGGGCTGGGAGATCGTCGGGTTCAGCCAGAGCTGGCACGGGATGACCGGTGCCGCGGCCTCGGCCACCTATTCGGCGGGCCGGCGGGGCTACGGCCCGGCTGCCGTCGGGTCGATGGCCGTCCCGGCCCCGAACGCCTACCGGCCCCGGTTCCGGCACGCAGGCGGCTCGCTGGACTGGCGCACCGAGCTCGACGACGGCTTCGACCTGATCGACCGGCAGAGCGCCGGCGGCCTGGCTGCCTTCATTGCCGAGCCGATCCTGTCCTCCGGCGGGGTCATCGACCTGCCTGAGGGCTATCTGCCCGCGTTGGCCCAGCGGTGCCACGAGCGGGGCATGCTGCTGGTACTCGACGAGGCCCAGACCGGCATCGGCCGGACCGGCCAGGACTTCGCCTACCAGCGCGACGCCGTGGTGCCCGACATGCTGACCCTGTCCAAGACCCTCGGCGCCGGGCTGCCGCTGGCCGCGGTGCTGACCACTTCGGAGATCGAGCAGCAGGCGCACGAACGCGGGTTCCTCTTTTACACCACCCACGTCAACGACCCGCTCCCGGCGGCGGTGGGTCTGGTCGTCCTCGAGGTCGTCGCCCGTGACAGGCTGGCTGCGCGGGCCGTGACCGCCGGGGCTCGGTTGCGCGCCGGGTTGGCTGAGCTGGCTGACCGGTACGAGTGCATCGGCGATGTGCGTGGCCGCGGCCTGATGCTCGGCGTGGAGTTCGTCGCCGACCGGACCTCGCGCAAACCCGCCCCCGAGCTGGGCACCGCCCTGACCCGGCGCTGCTTCGAGCTCGGCCTGTCGATGAACATCGTCCAGCTGCCGGCGATGGGCGGGGTGGCCCGGATCGCCCCACCGCTGACCGTCTCCGACGCCGAGATCGACCTCGGGCTGGACATCCTCGGTCGAGCGCTGGCCGACGTCGCCAGATGACGCTGCCACCGCTGCTGGGCGCCGCGCGGATTCGCGAGCTCGCCGGGAGGGCTGGCGTGCGGCCCACCAAGCATCTCGGCCAGAACTTCGTCGTCGACGCCAACACGGTGCGCCGGATCGTCCGAATCGCCCAGGTCGGGGCCGACGACGTGGTGCTTGAGGTCGGGCCGGGGCTGGGGTCGCTAACCCTCGCCTTGCTCGACACCGCCCACCAGGTGGTCGCCGTGGAGATCGACCCCGCGCTGGCGCGCGCCCTGCCGCGGACGGTCGCCGAGCTGCGCCCGGGCGACGAGTCCCGGCTGCATGTCGTGCAGGCGGACGCCGTCCGGCTCACCGCCGCCGACCTGCCGGTGGCGGCGGGCCCGCCCACGGCGCTGGTGGCGAACCTGCCGTACAACGTTGCCGTGCCGGTCCTGCTCGGCGTTCTGGAGCGGCTGCCGAGCCTGCGTCACGGGCTGGTCATGATGCAGGCCGAGGTCGCCGATCGGCTCGCCGCCGCACCCGGCGAGCGCGCCTACGGGGCACCCTCGGTCAAGGCCGCCTGGTACGCCGACGTCCGGCGGTCGGTGACCGTGCCGCGCAGTGTGTTCTGGCCGGTGCCCAACGTCGACTCGGCCCTGGTCTCGTTCGTCCGCCGTGACGTGCCGGACGGCGCCGACCGCGCGGGCGTGTTCGCCGTCGTGGACGCCGCGTTCGCCCAGCGGCGTAAGACGCTGCGGGCCGCGCTGGCCGGCTGGGCGGGTTCCGCGCCGCGCGCCGAAGCCGTGTTGCGGGAGGCCGGGGTCGACCCGCGTGCCCGCGGCGAGCAGCTGGGCCTGGCCGAGTTCGTCGCCGTTGCCGCGGCGAACGGGCGGGTCGAACGGAACGACTGAGCCGAACGGTGCCGCCTCATCTACTGTCGCTGGTATGAGCAGGTCCGGCTCGGTGACCGTGCGTGTCCCGGCGAAGGTGAACCTGGAGCTTCGAGTGGGCGCTCCACGCGCCGACGGCTACCACGAGCTGGCCACCGTCTTCCAGGCCGTCTCACTCGTGGACGACGTCACCGTGACCACCCTGGACGGCGCGGCGCCGGGCACCGTCGAGATCACCGTCGGCGGTCCACAGGCCGACCGCGTGCCCGTCGACGAGTCCAACCTCGCCGTTCGGGCGGTCCGGCTGATCGCCCAGCACAGCGGCATCGACCAGGGCGTGGCCGTGCACGTCGACAAGCGGATCCCGGTGGCCGGCGGGATGGCCGGCGGCTCGGCCGATGCCGCCGCGGCCCTGCTGGCCTGCGACACCCTGTGGCATACCGGGCTGGGCCGCGAGGGGCTGCAGGAGCTGGCCGCGGTCCTGGGCTCCGACGTGCCGTTCCCCCTGCTGGGCGGCACCGCCGTCGGCGCCGGCCGCGGCGAGCAGCTCACCCCCGCCCTGGTCCGCGGCGAGTACATCTGGGTGGTCGCGGTCCACGCCACGGGGTTGTCCACCCCGGCCGTGTTCGCCGAGATCGACAGGTTGCGGGCCGGCCGGGAGTTGCCGGTCCCAGCGGTAACCCCGGCACTGATGCAGGCCCTGGGGTCCGGCAACGCGCCGGCGCTCGGTGACCACCTGACCAACGACCTGCAGCCCGCCGCCTGCTCGCTGCAGCCGGACCTGCTCAGGGTGCTCGAGGCCGGTGAGATCTTCGAGGCGCTCGGGTCGCTGGTCTCCGGCAGCGGTCCGACCGTGGTGTTCCTGGCCCGCGACAACGAGCACGCCCTGGACATCACGGCCTCGCTCCAGACCGTCGACACGGTCACCGCGGTCCACCGGGCGGTGGGGCCGGTCCCCGGTGCCCGGGTGATGGCGACCCGGCCCGCGCCCTGAGCCACGCCTGCACGTTCCGCCGCCGAGTCCCGCTGGGTGGTCCCGATGCCGGGACGTCGGTCCGTGGGGCCGGGGATTCACCCCAACCCCGGTCAGGAGGTGCTCTGATGGCGGCACGCCGGGGGTTGTGGTGAATCCCCGGCCGATCCCCGGGGCAGCGGCGGGGTCGAAGGCCGCTCCCGCTTCCGTCAGGCGGCTCGTGCACCGGCCAGTGAATCGGGTCTACCGGCGTAGCCGACAGGCCCGGCGAACGGTGTCGACAAGCCAGCCCGGCTCGAACACCACGTGATCGAAGGCGAATCGCAGCACCAGCCACCCGTCCGCCACCAGGTCGTCGTAGCGGCGGCAGTCCTCAGTGAGCCGGCGGGGGTCGCCGTGCCAGCGGAAACCGTCGGCCTCGATGGCGATGCGGCGGCGTCGGTCGGCGAGGTCGACGACGTAGCGCGCCCCCCGCGAGGTCAGGATCGGTTCCTGGGGGGTGAACGTGCCCAGTGCGGCACTGATCAGCTCACCGCGTAGCGCCGACTCGAACGGGTTGGCGGCCAGGGGCGATGCTGCACGCGCGACGGCGAACCGCCGCCGGCGGCCGGGGCCAGGACGGTGCGCGGCGAGGTCGAGCTCGGTCAGCAGGTCCGGGTCGCGCCGAGCGGCCCCGTCGGCCACCGCCAGCGCCTCCCGGAACGGCAGGCTGAGGCAGCTGTCCAGCACGGTGCGCAGCAGCGAGGTCGTGTGACCGGTGACTTCGCGGGGTTCCAGCGAGCATCGGTGCAGCGCCACCCCCTTCATCGCCGGTGGCCGGGCGCCGCGTGGCGCCGTGACGTGGACCTGTCGCGGCGGGTGGAGCAGGTCCAGGCCCAGCAGCGCGGCCGCCGACTCGTGCGACACCACCCCGCGACAGGCCGCCGCCGCTGTCACCGGGTCGGGCAGCCTGGGCAGCACGTAGAGACCGCGCGCCACTCGGAGCAGGTCGCCGGCGGCGACGGCGCGCTTGATGGCCGTGTCGCTGACATGACGGCGCAGGCTGCGGTAGTCGGCGCGACCGCCACAGCGACGGACCACGTCCACCGCCCCGCTGCTGCGCGCCGCGGTCGAGGTGGGGTCCGGGTCGTGAGGTGGCGGGTCGTGGAGCGCATCGTCGCGGGACACGGGCAGAGCATGCCGATCCTCCGGGTGGGCGCCCGCCGTTCTCCACAGGACCCTCCCTTCCTGTGGAAAAACCTGTGGGCACAAGCGGGTGGACTCGCCGCCGCCAGCGCGCAACCAGAGGTCCGCACCGCCCTTGGGCCGGGGGTTCACCCGAACCCTGGCTGGAAACGAGGACACCTGCCCGCAGCAGGCGTTGTGGTGAGCCCCCGGCCGCATCGTGTTCGGTTCGGTGGTGGAGACTGGCCGACGATGGCTCATCTGCTGAACGCCGAGTTGGTGAGCGTCGTGCATCCGGCCCGGACCGTGCTCGACTCGGTGTCGCTCGGCCTGGACGACGGCGTTCGTGTCGGAGTGGTCGGGCGCAACGGTGACGGCAAGTCGACGCTGCTCCGGGTGCTCGCCCGGCGCCAGGTTCCGCACGCCGGGCGGGTCACCCACACCCGCGGCGTCCGGGTCGGCCTGCTCGCCCAGACCGACGAGCTGGTGGGAGAACGGGTCCGGGACGCGGTCCTGGGCGAGCGGGCCGACGACCACACCTGGGCCGCCGACCCGCTCGCGCGGGACGTCGTGGCCGGCCTGCTCGGCGACGTCGGACTCGACGCCGCCACGGCGAGCCTGTCGGGTGGTCAGCGCCGTCGCACGGCCCTGGCCGCGCTGCTCGCCCGCCCACACGACGTGCTGCTGCTCGACGAGCCGACCAACCACCTCGACGTGGAGGGAGTCGCCTGGTTAGCCGGGCACCTGCGCGGCCGCTGGCCCGCCGGGCGTGGCGCGCTCGTCGTGGTCACCCACGACCGGTGGTTCCTGGATGCGGTCTGCGAGCGCACCTGGGAGGTGCACGACGGCGTCGTGGATGCCTACGACGGCGCCTACGCCGCCTACGTGCTGGCTCGCGCCGAACGCGCCCGGACCGCGGCCGCAGCTTCGGACAAGCGGACGAACATGCTGCGCAAGGAGCTGGCCTGGCTGCGCCGGGGTGCGCCGGCTCGGACCTCCAAACCGCGTTTCCGGCTGGACGCCGCGGCCGCCCTGATCGCCGACGAGCCGCCGCCGCGGGACAGCCTGGAGCTGACCCGCACCGCGAGCGCCCGGCTCGGCAAGGACGTCGTGGACCTGGAGGACGTGCACCTGGCGTTCGGCACGGGAGCGGATCGGCGGGTGCTCCTGGACGGCATCACCTGGCGTCTGGCCCCGGGCGAGCGGGTCGGCCTGCTCGGGGTGAACGGCTCCGGCAAGACCACCCTGCTGCGGCTGCTGCTCGGGCAGGTGCGCCCCGACACCGGACGGGTGCGCCGCGGCAAGACGGTGGTAGCCGCGATGCTCTCCCAGGATGTGCACGAGCTGGACGACGTCGCCCACCTACGGGTCGGTGAGGCGGTGGAGACGGTCCGGGGCACGATCGTGGTCGGCGGCCGGGAGCTGACCGCCGGGCAGCTGCTGGAACGGCTGGGCTTCGCCCGGGAGCGGATCTGGACGCCGGTAGAGGAGCTGTCCGGCGGGGAGCGGCGACGGCTGCAGCTGCTTCGGCTGCTGGTCGGCGAGCCCAACGTGCTGCTGCTCGACGAGCCGACCAACGACCTGGACACCGACACCCTGGCCGCGATCGAGGACACCCTGGACGGCTGGCCCGGCACCCTGGTCGTGGTCTCCCATGACCGGTACCTGCTGGAGCGGGTGACTGACCACCAGGTCGCCCTGCTCGGCGACGGTACGCTGTGCGATCTGCCGGGCGGGGTGGCGCAGTACCTCGAACTGCGCTCAGCGGCAACGGGTTCGACGGCTGCGCCCGCGCCGTCCGAGATGGCGCGCAGTGATGCCGCGGGAGGTGACGTCGCAGCGCGGCGCTTGGCCCGAAAGGACATGACCCGGATCGAGCGGCAGCTGAAGCGGCTGTCCGAGAAGGCTGACCGACTGCACGCTGAGATGGCCGACGTGGCCGCCTCCGGCGACCACGTCGCACTCACCGCGCTCGACGTCCAGGTTCGCGCGTTGGACGCCGAGCGCGTTGCGCTGGAGGAGGAATGGCTCGGCGCGGCCGAGGTCGCTCAGTGAGGTGTCAGTCGCGGTCGTCCAGCTGCAGGGCGAGCACCCGCAGCAGGTCCGCCAGGTGTTGTCGCTCGGCGCCGGCCAGGCCCGAGAGGAGGGGCCGCTCCCGCTCCAGCAGGCCTGCGAGCGCGGCGTCGACGGTGTTGCGTCCGGCGTCGGTGAGGCTGACCAGGACGCCGCGTCCGTCGTCCGGGTCGGGCCCGCGCACGACGAAGGCCCGCGCGGCGAGCCGGTCGATCCGGTTGGTCATGGTGCCGCTGGCCACCAGGGTCTCGGCCGCGAGCTGGCCGGGGGACAACAGGTAGGGCGGTCCCGAGCGGCGCAGTGCGGCGAGCACGTCGAACTCCCAGGCGTCGAGATCGTGCTCGGCGAAGGCGGCGTCGCGGTAGCGGTCCAGCAGCCGAGCGATCCGGGTGAGACGGGAGAGCACCTGGAGCGGGGCCAGGTCCAGGTCGGGCCGTTCCCGCGCCCAGGCGGCGACGATCTGGTCGACCTCGTCGCCGCGTGCACCGTCGTCCCCCGCGCGGGCCGGTGCCCGGCCGGTCAGGCTCACGGCGTGCCCTCCGTGCTCACATCCCGACGGGGGTGTTCACCCAGGGCCGGCCTCCGCTCCAACCCGGACAGCCCGTTCCAGGCCAGGTTCACCAGGTGCGCGGCGACCTCGGCCTTCTTCGGCTTGCGGTGGTCGAGCCAGTACTGGCCGGTCAGCGCCACCATGCCGACCAGCATCTGCGCGTAGAGCGCGGCGGCCTTCGCGTCCAGGTTGCGGCGGGAGAACTCGTCGGCGAGCAGGTACTCGACATGGCTGGCCACGTCGCTGATCAGGCTGGCGAAGGTGCCGGTCGTCTGGGGGATCGGGGAGTCGCGGACCAGGATCCGGAAGCCGTCGGTCGAGGTCTCGATATAGCCGAGCAGCGCCAGCGCGGCGTTCTCCAACAACTCACGGGGATGGGCATCGGTCGACAGCGAGGCCGTGATCGCGGACAGCAGGGCCTGGATCTCCCGGTCCACGACCACCGCGTATAGCCCCTCCTTGCCGCCGAAGTGCTCGTAGACAACGGGTTTGGACACCTTCGCGGTAGCGGCGATCTCTTCGACACTCGTGCCCTCGAAGCCCTTCTCGGCGAACAGCTTGCGGCCGACCTGCAGAAGCTGCTCCCGGCGCTGCTTGCCGGTCATCCGGGACCGCCCGGACGGCGCCCGCTCCGCCCGGGCCCCGCTGTCTCGCGCCGTCGTCGTCACCGTCCCATCATGCCCTGGGGCATGGGACGACCGTCCCGAGTCTCAGGCACGCCTCGCCTCGAGCCGCTCCTGACGCGGCCAGCGCACGTCGTAGGCCCACCCCAGCTTCTCGAACAGCCAGATCACCCGGGCGCTGGAGTCGACCTGTCCGGTCAGCACCCCGTGCCTGGCGCAGGTGGGGTCGGCGTGGTGCAGGTTGTGCCAGGACTCACCGAAGGACAGCACGGCGAGCCACCAGACGTTGCCGGACCTGTCCCGGCTACGGAACGGCTGCTTGCCCGCCGCGTGGCAGATCGAGTTGATCGACCAGGTCACGTGGTGGAGCAGGGACACCCGGACCAGGCTGCCCCAGAAGAAGGCCGTCGCGGCGCCCAGCCAGGACCAGGTGAGCAGCCCGCCGAGCAGCGGCGGAAGTGCCAGGCTGATGGCGGCCAGGGGCTTGAAGGCCCCCGAGACCCGCACGATATCCCGGTCGCGCAGCAGGTCCGGGGTGTACCGGCGCGGGTTGGTCTTCTCCAGGTCGAACAGCCAGCCCATGTGCGCGAAGAACAGGCCCTTGGCCAGCGCTGGGATGCTCTCCCCGTACCGCCACGGCGAGTGGGGGTCGCCCTCCCGGTCGCTGAACGCGTGATGGCGGCGGTGGTCGGAGACCCAGCGGATCACCGGTCCCTCGATGGCCATGGTGCCGGCCACGGCCAGACCCACCTTGAGCGGGCGGACCGCCTTGAACGCGCCATGGGTGAAGTAGCGGTGGAAGCCGACCGTGATGCCGAGCCCGGTGATCACGTACAGGACGACGGCGATGCTCAGGTCCAGCCAGCTCACCAGGCCCCAGTGGAACGCGACCGGGATGGCCAGGGCGACGGCGGCCAGGGGGACGACGATGGCCACGGACAGCGCGACCTGGTCGAGCCGGGACTTGCGGTCGTATGGGTCAATATGCGGTTCTGTGGTCCCGACCGGCGCCGGTGCCATGGACGTTGCCGATTGCGTCATAGGGCACCTCACCTGTGGTTTTGGATGTTGGCTGGCCGTCGGGACGGGACCGCCACGCTACGCCACCGTAACTTACGATCGCGTAGGTTTGTCCAGGGCGGCGAGTGTTGTGATCACGACAGTTGCGCACCGTAGAAGGGTTAGGACAGCTGGTCACTGGCCCAATGGGCGCTGTGTGACGTTGCGCCCGTCTGGCGGACGCTGCGTGACGTTGCGCCCACTGGTGGGCCGTCTGGCGGGGGGCGCGTGCCGGACGGCGGGTTGCGTGCCGACCGCCGGAAGGCGGCACACTGGGCCGCGGCGGTCCGCCCTGGTGTAACGGCAGCACACAGGCCTTTGGAGCCTTGAGGTCCCTGTTCGAATCAGGGGGGCGGAGCCAGGGACCGCCGGGTCGAGGGCGTGGGGTGATGTACGTCGTCGACGAGTGGGCGATCGGGTATCGCGGCGGAGGTTACGATCGGCACGCCGAGGAGATCCCGGGTGCCGAGGGGGCCGTCCGCGTGAGCCAGCATCGCCCGTCCGCCGTCGTGGTCCTCGCAGCCGGCGAGGGCACCCGGATGAAGTCGGCAACCCCCAAGGTGCTGCACCGGATCGGCGGTCGTTCCCTGATCGGGCACGCGATGACCGCGGCAGCCGAGCTCGACCCTCAGCACCTGGTCGTCGTCGTTCGACACGAGCGGGACCTCGTAGCCGCGCACATCGCCGAGGTCGACCCCGATGCCGTGATCGCCGACCAGGACGACGTCCGGGGGACCGGCCGCGCCGTCCAGTGCGGTCTGCTCGCCCTGCCGGTGCCGGCCGCGGCCCTGCGGGGGACCGTCGTGGTCACCTACGGCGACGTCCCGCTGCTGACCGGCGACACCCTGCGCCTCCTGCTCGACCGGCACGTCGCCGACGGCAACGCCGTCACCGTGCTGACCGCGCAGGTGCCCGACCCCACCGGCTACGGGCGGGTGCTGCGCCAGGACGGCCGACCGGACGGCGCGGTGGTCGGCATCGTCGAGCACAAGGACGCCGACGACGCCCAGCACGCCGTTCGTGAGATCAACTCGGGGATCTACGCCTTCGACGCGGAGGTGTTGGTCTCCGCCCTGGGCCGGCTGACCACCGACAACGCGCAGGGTGAGATGTACCTCACCGACGTGCTGGCCATCGCCCGCGCCGACGGCGGCAGCGTCGGTGCCCTGACCACGGACGACGTCTGGCAGGTCGAGGGGGTCAACGACCGCGTCCAGCTGGCCAACCTCGGCTGCGAGCTCAACCGGCGCCTGCTCACCGACTGGATGCGCGCCGGGGTCACCGTCCTCGATCCGGCCAGCACCTGGGTGGATGTCGACGTCCGCCTCGCCCGAGACGTCGTGCTGCTGCCCGGCACCTACCTGCGCGGGGACACCGAGGTCGGCGAGGCCGCGGTGATCGGTCCCGAGGTGACCCTGACCGACTGCGTGGTCGGGGCCCGCGCCGAGGTGCTGCGCAGCCACGCCACCCAGTCCGTGATCGGCGACGGCGCCACCGTCGGGCCGTTCAGCCACCTGCGTCCCGGCACCCGGCTGGGCGCCCGGGGCAAGATCGGCGAGTTCGTCGGGACGAAGAACGCCGTCATCGGCGCCGGGTCGAAGGTGCCGCACCTGAGCTACGTCGGGGACGCCACCATCGGCGAGGGCACCAACGTCGGTGCAGCCACCGTCTTCGTCAACTACGACGGCGTCGCCAAGCATCGGACGACGGTCGGCGACCATGTGCGGATCGGCAGCGACACCATGCTCATCGCACCGGTCACGCTCGGGGACGGCGCCTACACCGCCGCCGGCTCGGTCGTCACCGAGGACGTCCCGCCGGGAGCGATGGCGGTGGCCCGGGCCCGGCAGCGCAACGTGCCGGGATGGGTGCAACGCCGACGGGCTGGCACCGCCGCCGCGCAGGCCGCGCAGGCCGCGTCCACACGTACGGATGACTCGGACCAGACGACCGAGGCCGTTGCGCAGGCGACATCCGCTGAAGGGACGTAGCGACATGACCCCCCAGCTCACCAGCTCGAACGAGAAGCGCCTGGTCATCGCCAGCGGCCGGGCGTATCCGGCACTGGCCGAGGAGATTGCCGACGAGCTCGGGGTCTCGCTGTTGCCGACCAGCGCCTACGACTTCGCCAGCGGCGAGATCTATGTCCGGTTCGGCGAGAGCGTGCGCGGCAGCGATGCCTTCGTCATCCAGAGCCACAGCTCCCCGATCAACCACTGGCTCATGGAGCAGCTGATCATGGTCGACGCGTTGAAACGCGCCTCGGCCAACCGGATCACGGTGATCGCGCCGTTCTTCCCCTATGCCCGCCAGGACAAGAAACATCGCGGCCGGGAGCCGATCTCGGCCCGGTTGGTGGCCGACCTGTTCCGGACCGCGGGGGCGAACCGGATCATCTCGGTGGACCTGCACACCGCCCAGATCCAGGGCTTCTTCGACGGGCCGGTCGACCACCTGTGGGCCCTGCCGCTGCTCGCCGACTACGTCCGCGGCCGAGTGGACCGATCCAGGCTCACCATCGTCTCCCCGGACGCGGGCCGGGTCCGGGTGGCCGACGTCTGGTCCGACCGGCTGGCCGCTCCGCTGGCGATCATCCACAAGCGCCGCGACCCCAGCGTGCCCAACCAGGTCAAAGTCCACGAGGTGGTCGGTGAGGTGGCCGACCGGACCTGCCTGCTGGTCGACGACATGATCGACACTGCGGGCACCATCGTGCAGGCCGCGGAGGCGCTGCAGGACAACGGCGCCGCGCAGGTGATCGTGGCCGCCACCCACGCGATCCTCTCCGGACCGGCGGTGGACCGGCTGAAGAACAGCGCCATCAGCGAGGTGATCGTCACCAACACGATGCCGATCGCCGAGGACCGGATCTTCCCCCAGCTCACCGTGCTGTCGATCGCCCCGATGATCGCCCGGGCGATCCGCGAGGTCTTCGACGACGGCTCGGTCACCTCCCTGTTCGACGGCAACGTCTGAGCAGTCGGCGTCTGAGCAGTCGGCGGGGGAGCAGTCGTGCGCCCACCGATTTCGGCTGCGCAGACCCCGCGGCTACCATGGGGCGGTTGCCTCGGCGAGGGCGTCCCACGGACGCCGTGATCGACGCGGTGTCCGGTGGATCCGGTCAGCGACGTCGCTCGCGGCCCGTACGGCCGCCTGAGCCCGGTGATCACCCGTGGTCCTTGGGGCCCATCCGCCGCAGCACCAGACGTCCGAGGCCGCCGGCCTCGCAGTTCGAGGAGAGAACGTGTCCGAGGTCAAGCTCACCGCCGAGAAGCGCACCGAGTTCGGCAAGGGAGCCGCGCGCCGGCTGCGTCGCGACCACAAGGTCCCTGCGGTCCTGTATGGGCACGGCACCGACCCGGTCCACCTGGCCCTGCCCGGCCACGACACGATGATGGCGCTCAAGCAGTCCAACGCCCTGCTCACCCTCGACCTGGGCAGCAGCACCGAGCTGGCTCTGCCCAAGGACGTCCAGCGGCACCCGGTCAAGGGCCTGATCGAGCACGTCGACCTGATCCTGGTGCGGCACGGCGAGAAGGTCACCGTCGACGTCTGGCTGAACGTCCTCGGCGACCCCGCCCCCGGCACGCTGGTGGCCGTCGAGCTGAACACCCTGTCGGTCGAGGTCGAGGCCACGAGCATCCCGTCGGCCATCGACGTCGACGTCGAGGGCCTGGTGGCGGGCACCCAGATCAGCGCCGGCCAGATCACGCTTCCCGCCGGCAGCACGCTGGTCACCGATCCCGAGGCGCTCGCCGTCAACATCACCCTCCCGGCCGCCGAGGCCGAGGAAGAGACCGGCGAGGAGGAGATCGGCGAGGTCGAGGCCGGGGCCGCCGAGGATGAGCCCGCCGAGGGTGAGGACTGAGCGAGCGATCGGACGAGCCGGAGCAGGACGGCCCCTGGCTCGTCGTCGGGCTCGGCAACCCTGGGGAGCGCTACGCGCGCAACCGACACAACGTCGGCGCCCTGACCGTCGACGCCGTGGCCGCCGAGCACGGAGCCCGGTTCTCGGCTCACAAGAGCCGGGCCGCGGTCGCCCAGCTCCGTCTGCCGCCGATCGCCGGCCGGCCCGCTCCGGCACTGGTCTTGGCCAAGCCGGCCAGCTACATGAACATCTCGGGAGGACCGGTGGCCGCGCTGGTCCGGTTCTTCAAGGTGCCGCCCCAGAGACTGCTCGTCGTCCATGACGAGCTGGATCTCCCGTTCGGTCAGCTGCGTCTGAAGCGGGACGGTGGGGAGGGCGGGCACAACGGGCTTCGCTCCCTGTCCTCCTCGATCGGCACCCGAGACTACTGCCGGCTGCGGCTGGGCATCGGCCGCCCCCCGGGCCGGATGGACCCGGCCGACTACGTGCTGCGTGACTTCGCCACGACCGAACGGGCGGACGCCGCGGTGATGGTGGCCGAGGCCGCGGACGTCGTGCTGGACGTCGCCAGGCTGGGCTGGGACCGTGCGCAGGCCGAGGTGAACACCCGGGCCCGCGTGGACTGACCCCGTCGGAACGGTCCGGCCCAGCCTCGGGCGTTTGGGTCCGCGCGGGCCGGCTGTTCGGCGGGTTTGTCGGTCCCTTTCGTCGGACTCACTGTGCGGCAACGGATCTGCGGCCCGAACCGCACCTAGAGTCCGGACCAGTCGAGGTATGGGGAGGAGGCGACCCGATCATGGTGTCCGAACCGGTGGTACCTGCGTCGTCGTCACTCGCCGTGACCGGTGGCCGGCTGGTCCTGCTGCCCCGCCCCGATCTGGTCGGCGGGCGGCTGTGCGGCCGGCAGGTGTCGGCGTTCCGGCGCGCCGGGCTGTTCGGCCGGGATACCACCGTGTCGGCGACAGCGGCCACCGTGGCCCTGTCCCTGGCGCTGATCGCCCTGCAGACGCTGCGTGTCCGGGGGCTGCCCGAGCCCCTGCTCCTGGCTGGCCTCGCCGCGACCGCCGCGCTAGCCCTCGTGGTGGGCCTCGTCACGGTCAGGGCCGTCGGATCGGCACGCCGGGGTCCGCTGCCCCGGGTGCGGCGGGCCTTGGTCGTCGGCAGTCCGGACGCGGTCACCAGGATGCTCGCCGACACCCGTGCCGGGCAGGGTGCTGCGCCCGGCCTGGTGGTCACCGGCGCGATGCTGTGCGATCAGGCGGGCGGTGGTGAACCGGTCCAGGTGGCCGACGTGCTGGCCGCCCTGGACGAGCTGGACGTCGACGTCGTGGTGCCGGCCGGCGAGCCGATGCTGCCGCCCTGCACCCGCCGGGTGCTGGCCGAGAGACTGGCCGAGCGCAGCGTCCAGCTGCTCCCCGGAGCGCCGCTGCAGGGGCAGGGGAGAACCGGACAGCGCTCACGCTGCGGTACCGTCGTCGGCGGGAAAGCAGCGACGCGCCCTGTTCATCCCCCGTTCCCGGGCGGGGCTACGACGTCGGCCCCGACCACACCCGACCGGAGGACACCAGGTGACCCGAGACGCCGCCCAGGCCACCCTGAGTGCCGCACCGGGAGGTGAGTCGGACCGGCTGGCCGGTCTGTCCGACCACGAGCTGGCCCGGGCCCTGGCCGATCACGCCGGTCAGGTGCTGCTGCGGATCCGCGGCGAGGGCCTGACCGGTGCCGCGCTGAAGGACGCGGGGGACCAGGGCTCCCAGGCCGTGCTGGCCGCCCTCCTGGCCGCCGTCCGGCCGGACGACGCAGTGCTGTCCGAGGAGGCCGCGGACGACGCGCGGCGGCTCACGGCGTCCAGGGTCTGGATCGTCGACCCGCTGGATGGCACCCGCGAGTTCTCCGAGCCGCCCCGGGTGGACTGGGCGGTTCACGTCGCGCTGTGGGCGGACGGTCACCTCGTGGCCGGGGCCGTGGCGATGCCGGCAGACGGCGTCTGCTACGCCACGGACACCCCACCGGCGACGCCGCCGCGATCGGACGGTCCGCTGCGCCTGGCGGTGAGCCGGACGCGCCCACCCGCCTTCGTCACCGAGCTGGCCGAGCAGCTGGGCGCCGAGCTGGTGCCGATGGGCTCGGCCGGGGTCAAGTGCGCCTCCGTCTGGCGCGGGGAGGCCGACGCCTACGTACACGCCGGCGGCCAGTACGAGTGGGACTCCGCGGCCCCGGTGGCGGTGGCCCGGGCGGCCGGCCTGCACACCAGCCGGATCGATGGCAGTGCGCTGGAGTACAACCGGACCGAGGTCCGGCTGCCGGATCTGGTCGTGTGCCGCCCGGAGCTGGCCGATGACATCGTCGGGGTCACCGCTTCCCTGGCGGCGGCCGAGCCCGCCTGAACCGAGAGACAGAAGACAGATGAGTGAACCCACCCCGACACGCTCCTACCGGCTGTCCGAGCTGGCGATGCTGGAGTCGGAGTCGATCCACGTCTTCCGGGAGGTGGCGGCGGAGCTGGAGCGTCCGGTGCTGCTGTTCTCGGGGGGCAAGGACTCGATCGTGATGCTGCGGCTGGCGGAGAAGGCGTTCTGGCCCGCGCGGATCCCGTTCCCGGTGATGCATGTGGACACCGGGCACAACTTCGAGGAGGTCCTGGCGTTCCGGGATCGGCGGGTGGCCGAGCTCGGTGTGCAGCTGATCGTGGCGAGCGTTCCGGAGGCGATCGCCTCGGGGTTGGTGGTGGAGCCGCCGGACGGCACGCGCAACCGGATCCAGACGCCGGTGCTGCTGGACGCCTTGGAGAAGCACGCCTTCACGGCGGCGTTCGGCGGGGCGCGCCGGGACGAGGACAAGGCGCGGGCCAAGGAACGGGTGTTCTCCTTCCGGGACGAGTTCGGCCAGTGGGACCCGAAGAACCAGCGGCCGGAGCTGTGGTCGGTCTACAACGGGCGGATTCACACCGGGGAGTCGATCCGGGTGTTCCCGCTGTCGAACTGGACCGAGCTGGACATCTGGACCTACGTCCGGCGGGAGGGCATCGCCTTGCCGAGCATCTACTTCGCACACGAGCGGAGCGTGTTCGAGCGGACCGGCATGCTGTTCGCCGACCACGAGTTCTGCCGGCCCCGGCAGGGCGAGGCGACGTTCACCGCGCGGGTGCGCTACCGCACGGTGGGCGATGCCAGCCTGACCGCGGCGGTGCGCTCGGACGCCGACTCGGTGGAGGCGATCATCGACGAGGTCGCCACCACTCGCGTCACCGAGCGGGGTGCGACCCGCGGCGACGACAAGTTCAGCGAGGCGGCGATGGAAGACCGCAAGCGGGAGGGGTACTTCTGATGAGCGCCGCCACGACGGGACCGGGGATGGGACCGGTCACGGGGTCGATCGGGCTCGGTGGGACGCGGTCCGGCATGGACATGCTGCGGTTCGCCACCGCGGGCAGCGTGGACGACGGCAAGTCGACGTTGATCGGCCGGTTGTTGTACGACTCGAAGTCGATCTTCGTCGACCAGATGGACGCGGTCGAGGCCGCCAGCGCGCGCATGGGTGACGACTACGTGAACCTGGCGCTGCTCACCGACGGCTTGCGGGCCGAGCGGGAGCAGGGCATCACCATCGACGTGGCGTACCGCTATTTCTCCACGCCACGAAGGAAGTTCATCATCGCCGACACGCCCGGGCACGTCCAGTACACCCGGAACATGGTCACCGGCGCCTCGACCGCCGATCTGGCGATCATCCTGGTCGACGCCCGCAAGGGCCTGGTCGAGCAGTCCCGGCGGCACGCGTTCATCGCCACCCTGCTGCGGGTTCCACACCTGGTGCTCGCCGTGAACAAGATGGACCTGGTCGACCACTCCCGGGAGGTCTACGAGTCGATCCACGACGAGTTCGTCTCCTTCGCGACCAAGCTCGACGTGCCCGACCTGACGGTGATCCCGATCTCGGCGCTGAACGGCGACAACATCGTCACCCGGTCGACGAACATGGCCTGGTACGAGGGGTCCTCGTTGCTGCACCACCTGGAGAACGTGCACGTCTCCAGCGACCGCAACCTCATCGACGCCCGGTTCCCGGTGCAGTACGTGATCCGGCCGCAGTCGGCTGCGCACCTGGACTACCGCGGCTACGCCGGGACCATCGCCTCCGGCGTGTTCAAGCCCGGCGACGAGATCGTCGTCCTGCCCTCGGGGTTCACCAGCCGGATCGCCTCGATCGAGACCATCGACGGTGTGGTCGCCGAGGCCTTCCCGCCGATGGCGGTCACGATCCGGCTCACCGACGAGCTCGACATCTCCCGGGGCGACATGATCTGCCGCCCGCACAACGCCCCGATGGTCACCCAGGACCTCGAGGCGATGGTCTGCTGGATGAGCGACCGGCCGCTGCGCAAGGGCGCCAAGCTCGCCCTGAAGCACACGACCAAGTCGGTGCGCGCCCTGGTCAAGGACCTGCGCTACACCCTCGACGTCAACACCCTGCATCGCCACGAGGGCACCACCGAGCTCCACCTCAACGAGATCGGCCGCCTGCAGCTGCGCACCACCGGCCCGCTGTTCGCCGACCCCTACCGCCGCAACCGGCATACCGGCTCGTTCGTGCTCATCGACGAGGCCACCAACGTCACCGCCGGCGCCGGGATGATCCTGGAGGGCTGACGCCACCGGACCCGGCTGCCCGCCCTGCACGGTGTGGGCCTCGCGCGGTTCGGAGCCAGGGTCGGCCCCTGCCCGTTCCGCTCACCGACCGCTCGGCGGAGTCGTCGTCGGGGCGGTCGCCCGCGTCGGCCATCCTGTTCACGCACGCTATCCACGGGCACTGTTCGACCACCTGGTGGGCGTCGGCAGGTGGGGTCGTTCGTCCCTGGCAGCCGGCCTGCCGGGGAGGAGGGTGGATAGAAGGCTCGGCGGTACGGGTGAGAGGAGGACAGGACCGATACCCCTACCGTCTCTTGGCCGTGTCCATACACCATTCCCTCGCCGCGAAGACGTGAGCGACGGGCCAACGTCAATGGCGTTGGCAGGAGGCCTTGGCCGATCCTGCTATCCGGGTTCTGAGTCGTCCGCTGACCTCCCATTCGGTCGCCCGGCGTGTGTTCGACATGAAGTTGCCAAGGGTCGCCCCGGGTCTGAGATGCCGAGCCCAAGGCCGGAGGCCGCGCACGTCGCCGGTGACGTCCGTCTTGACGAGGGGAGATGGGTTCCGCATGCCGAGCGACACCCGAAACCAGGCCGGCGACGCGGCCGCCGTGGCGGCCGTCGGACTGGTCCGATCGTACGGGGATCTGGTGGCTGTCGACGGCGTCGACCTGTCGATTCGACCAGGGGAGCTGTTGGCACTCCTTGGTCCGAACGGGTCGGGTAAGACGACGATGATCGGCATGCTCTGCTGCCTGCTGCGGCCGGACCGCGGCACCGCCCGGGTGATGGGCCACGACGTCCAGACCGATCCGCTCGCGGTGAAGGCCGCGATGTCCGTGGTTCCCCAGGAGACGGCGATCGCCGAGCATCTGTCCGGCTGGGAGAACCTACGCCTGATGGGCCGCCTGCACGGCGCCCCAGCCGAGGCTGTCCGCGCCCGCTCCGAGCAGCTGCTGGAGGTGCTGGGTCTGGACACCCGCGCCGACGATCGGGCGAAGACCTATTCCGGGGGGATGAAGCGGCGGCTGAGCATTGCGATGGCGCTGGTCTCGGACCCGCAGGTGCTGTTCCTGGACGAACCGACCCTAGGGCTGGATCCGCAGGCGCGCCGGGCGATGTGGGAACACATCGCCGGGCTCAAGGGTCACAAGACGATCCTGCTCACGACGCATTACCTGGAGGAGGCCGATGCGCTGGCAGACCGGATAGCCATCATCGACGCCGGGCGAATCGTCGCACAGGGAACGTCCGCGGAGTTGAAGGCGAGCATCCGCGACGGCCAGGTGACGGAGATCAAGGCCGTCGGCATCGACGAGCCCTCGCTGGCGGCGCTGCGGGCGGTCTACCCGCACGTGATGCGCGTCGAAGGAGGAGTAGAGGTCGCCGCCGATGAGGTGGACCTCTACCAGGTCCAGGACCTGCTGCGACCCCGCGGCGTCACGATCCAGTCCATCGGCCTGAAGCAGACCAGCCTGGACGATGTGTTCTTGACCCTGACCGGGAAGGAGTGGCGGGAATGAGATCGGGCGAGCTGGCCACGCGCAACCTCAAGACAGTGGCGCGCGACCCATTGTCGCTGGGTCTTGCCATCGCACTTCCCGTTGGCCTGCTGTTGGTGCTCGTCGCCGTGGGCAACGCCATCGGCGAGGCCGACGCCCCGTCCTTGTCGGTCACTCTGCTCACCCCCGGGATCGCGCTGTTCGGTTTCGTGATGCTCATGTTCAACTCGGCAATGGTGCTCTCCCGCGACCGGGAGAGTTCGCTGCTGTCGCGGCTGTTCACCGCGCCCGTCGCGGCCGGAGACTTCATCGCCGCCTACTCCCTTCCGTACCTGCCGGTCGCCCTGGTGCAGGTAGTCGTCCTGTTCGTGATCGGGGCGTTCTTCGGACTCCAGATAGCCGGCAACCTCGGGCTGGTCATCCTGGTGCTGGGACTGATGGCCGTCTTCTACATCGCCCTCGGGATGATCTTCGGGACGATGCTGACGATCAACCAGGTGTCCGCGGCCTATACCGCGGTGCTGCTCTTGACCATCTTCGGGGGTGCCTGGCTCGACCTGGGGGCCATTGGCGGCGCATTCGAAGCCGTGGCGAACCTCTTCCCCTTCGCGCACGCCCTGGACGCCACCCGCGCCGTCATGGTGGACGGCGCCGGCCCCGGCGAGATCGCCACCGATCTGGCCTGGGTATCGGGATACACGCTGGCATCCCTCGCCCTGGCGATCAGCCTGTTCCGCCGACAGATGCTGCGGTAGACGCGGCACACGAGAAGGAGAACACCTGTCACGCGCCCCCGCCGGGCTGGCCGCCATCCTCGACACCGAACTGCCATCGCGTGGTTCACCGACAACATCGCCGACGTCGGAGGCGCCCGGACTGCGTCACGATCTTCGGGCAGAGGTCGAGGTGCGCAACGTGGCGACCCTGCTGGCCTCACCGTTGGCTGCCGCTAACTCAAGGCTATGCCTGCTGGGCTTCCTGTCGTACGGTCCGAGCCTCCTCCTCGTCGTAGGGGACCCCGTCTGTGTCGACCAGGTCGTGAAACCAACCGTCGTCCTCGTCAGCACCCGCCGTCGGTCGGAGGAAGTCGGGCCACGGCAGATGGGTCTGTGAGCGACCACGAACGAACCCCCACATGTACGACCCGACGCCTTTGCGCCGCAGCAGTGGCAGCTGTTCCTGGACGCGACTTTCGGCCTGACGGCCCATCCACTCAGTGCAGATCAGTGGGCGGTCGTGGCGGCGGAGACGCCTGATCACCCGCCGCATCCGCGGCATCGAGCAGTAGGCGTGGAAGCTAACGACGTCGGACAGCTCGAAGGTGGCGACGTCCAGGGGATGGGTATGGGCTTCGGCCTCGTGGCCCTCGTAGGGAGGTGGCACGCGCCAGCCACCGGACGTCAGCGGTTGGGACGGCCCGATGTCACGCGCGCAGGCGAACACCCGTCGCAGCAGCTCCAGCGCTCGTGCCTCGAGCGCCTCGTCGTACGCCAGCGAGCCCTCGGGCGTGAAGATCACCCGATTGCCCGGTTCGTTGTAGAGGTCCCAAACGGCGATCCGGGCGTCGGCGGCGAAGGCACGCACGACATGCATGACGTACCGCTCGATGTCGGGCCACGCTTGCGGATCCATCACCAGCGCCCGGCCCGGGCTGCCGGTCGCCCTGCTGTTGTGCAGCCCGGGGACCGGGTCGGGCTGCGCGCCCAGACGCGGCGGCTCACCGGAGAACTCGCAGTCGTCCAAGAGATAGAGCATCGCCGTCATGGAGCGATCGCTCAGCAGGGTCAGGACATGGTCGAGCCGCGCGAGCAGTCCGTCCGCGTCGTCCTGCCACACGATGTACGGGAGGCCCAACCGCACGCTGTTGAGGCCCAGCGCCGCCGCCCAGTCGAGCTCCCGAGCCATGACGTCC
Organism: uncultured Actinomycetota bacterium; assembly: GCA_963724535.1. GTDB lineage: Bacteria > Actinomycetota > Actinomycetes > Actinomycetales > Kineosporiaceae > JADJPO01. The sequence continues at coordinate 14,467 of CAVRVD010000018.1, read as the reverse complement.
GGGGCGAAGGACTGGCGCTGCCACACATCGATCCAGTTGACGGCGGGGCTGGGCATGTAGTTGACACCGCAGAGCCACGGCTGCTCCGCGTACCACTCCCGGGCACGTTCCGGCGTCCAGCGGGCGTCGGCTGACGCATCGTCAGCTGACGTTGTTGGCCTTGAATCGCTCCACGCCATCGGTAGACTGCCCCTCAGTAGGCGAACGTTCGCCTACAGGATCCCACAGAGTCTGAGCCGGTAACAGTAGGCGTCCGCTGTTCGGCCAGACCCGAGTGAGAGGCGCGCCGATGGTAGCCACCGACCAGGCCCAACAGCCGCGTCCCACTAGAGGGGGCGAGACCCGTGGCTGATTTCGTGGGTGCCATCGATCAGGGGACGACGAGCACGCGGTTCATGCTGTTCGACCATCAGGGCAACGAGGCGGGCAGGCACCAGCTCGAGCACACCCAGCTGATGCCTCGGCCCGGCTGGGTCGAGCACGACCCGATCGAGATCTGGGAGCGGACCAGCTCGGTGATCCAGACGGTTCTGAACGAGAAGGGGTTCCGGGCGAGCGACCTGGCTGCCTTGGGGATCACCAACCAGCGCGAGACCACGGTGGTGTGGAACCGCCGAACCGGGCGGCCGTACTACAACGCGATCGTGTGGCAGGACACGCGCACCGACCGGATCGCTTCGGCACTGGACAAGGACGGCCGCGGTGACGTCATCCGGGGCAAGGCGGGCCTGCCCCCCGCGACGTACTTTGCCGGCGGGAAGATCCAGTGGATCTTGGAGAACGTCCCGCAGGCCCGGCGGGACGCCGATTCCGGGGACGCCATCTTCGGCACCACGGATGCGTGGCTGCTGTGGAACCTCACCGGGGGTGTGGACGGTGGCATCCACGTCACCGACGTCACCAACGCCAGCCGCACCATGTTGATGAACCTGGAGACGCTGGACTGGGACGACGAGCTGCTGTCCTTCTTCGGCGTCCCCCGTAGCATGCTGCCGCAGATCCGGCCGTCCTCGGACCCCGACCTCTACGGGCAGACCCTGGAGCGGGGCCCGGTCGGTGGCGTCGTCTCGTTGTCCGGGGACCTCGGAGACCAGCAGGCCGCGATGGTGGGGCAGGTGTGCCTGAGCCCGGGGGAGGCCAAGAACACCTATGGCACCGGGAACTTCCTGTTGCTGAACACCGGGACGGAGATCGTCCGCTCGAAGAACGGGCTGCTGACCACGGTGTGCTACCAGTTCGGTGACGCGGCCCCGGTCTATGCCCTCGAGGGGTCGATCGCCGTGACGGGGTCGGCGATCCAGTGGCTGCGTGACCAGCTCGGCATCATCAGCGGGGCGGCGCAGAGCGAGACCTTGGCCCGGGAGGTCCCCGACAACGGCGGCTGCTACTTCGTGCCGGCGTTCTCCGGTTTGTTCGCCCCGTACTGGCGCTCGGACGCCCGCGGCGCCATCGTCGGGCTCTCCCGCTTCAACACGAATGCGCACATCGCCCGGGCCACCCTGGAGGCGATCTGCTACCAGAGTCGGGACGTGGCCGAGGCGATGGAGAAGGACTCCGGGGTGCACCTTGAGGTCCTCAAGGTCGATGGTGGGGTGACCGCCAACGAGCTGTGCATGCAGATCCAGGCCGACGTCCTGGGCGTGCCGGTGAGCCGGCCGGTGGTCGCCGAGACCACCGCCCTGGGCGCGGCGTATGCGGCCGGTCTGGCCGTGGGTTTGTGGGCGGGCCCGCAGGACCTGCGGGCGAACTGGCACGAGAGCAGGCGCTGGCTGCCGCAGTGGAACGACGAGCAACGCGAACAGGGGTACGCGGGCTGGCGCAAGGCCGTCGCCCGCACCCTGGACTGGGTGGACGTCACCTGACCCTCGGTCAGGTGCCGACCACCCGACCCGCAGCCCGGGCTTCAGGAGCCGAAGGAGGCCACCATGTCAACGACGATCACCGCGCTGGGACCCGACGCCAGGCTGTCCGCCCTTCAGGCCATGACCCAGGCCGAGCTCGACATCCTCATCATCGGCGCCGGGGTGACCGGGGCGGGAGTGGCCCTGGACGCCGTGACGCGTGGCCTGCGAGTGGGCCTGGTGGAGGCCCGGGACTATGCCTCGGGCACCTCCAGTCGCTCCAGCAAGCTGATCCACGGCGGGCTGCGGTACCTGGAGCAGCTGAACTTCGCCCTGGTCCGGGAGGCGCTGCGGGAGCGGTCGCTGATCCTGAACCACCTGGCACCTCATCTGGCCCGCCCGGTGCCTTTCCTGTACCCCCTGCAGCACCGGGTGTGGGAGCGGCTCTACGTCGGCAGCGGCGTCCTGCTCTACGACACCATGGGCGGCCGGGGGCGCGGCGTCCCCACTCACCGCCACCTGACCCGCCGGCAGGCCCTGCGCGAGTTCCCGTCCCTGCGCAAGGACGCCCTGGTCGGGGCGATCCAGTACTACGACGGCCAGGTCGACGACGCCCGGCACACCATGATGATCGCCCGGACCGCCGCCGAGTACGGGGCCCTGTGCGCCACCAGCGCGCGGGTCGTCGACCTCCTGCGTGAGGGCGACCGGGTCGTCGGCGCACGCGTGCGGGATCTGGAGACAGGCACCGAGTACCCCGTGCGGGCCAGGCAGACGATCAACGCCGCCGGGGTCTGGAGCGATGAGATCCAGGAGATGGTCGGCGGGCGAGGCCAGTTCCACGTCCGCGCCTCCAAGGGCGTGCACATCCTGGTCCCCCGCGACCGCATCCACGCCAGCACGGGGATCATCTCCCGCGCCGGGAAGAGCGTGCTGTTCATCATCCCGTGGGACCGCCACTGGATCATCGGCACCACCGACACCGACTGGAACCTGGACCTCGCCCATCCGGCCGCCAGCAGGTCGGACATCGACTACCTGCTCGAGCACGCCAACCGGCTGCTGGCCACCCCCCTCAACCACGAGGACGTGGTCGGCGTCTACGCCGGGCTGCGACCCCTGCTGGCCGGTGAGTCCGAGGCCACCAGCCAGCTCTCCCGCGAGCATGCCGTGGTCAGCCCGGTCGCCGGCCTGGTCATGGTCGCCGGTGGCAAGTACACGACCTACCGGGTCATGGCCAAGGACGCCGTCGATCAGGCCGTCCACTCCATCCCGCGCCGGGTCCCGCCCTCGTGCACCGACGAGGTCCCCCTCGTGGGCGCCGAGGGCTTCACCGCGGCCTGGAACCAGCGTGAGCTGATCGCCGGCCGCAGCGGCCTGCACGTCTCCCGCATCGAGCACCTGCTGCATCGCTACGGCACGCTCGTCCACGAGCTGCTCGACCTCGTCGCCGCCCGGCCCGAACTCGCCGAGCCGCTGGCCAGTGCCCCGGCCTACCTCACGGTCGAGGCCTACTACGCCGCCGCCGCCGAAGGCGCCCTCCACCTCGACGACATCCTCACCCGGCGCACCAGGATCTCCATCGACACCTGGGACCGCGGGGAGACCTCCGCCGAGGAGATCGCCCACCTGGTCGCCCCCATCCTCGGCTGGGACCAGGCCACCATCAGCCGCGAGATCGAGCACTACCGGGCCCGGGTCACGGCCGAGATCGAATCCCAGCAACAGCCCGACGACCACACCGCCGACGCCGCCCGGCTCGGCGCCCCCGACGTCCGCCTCGGCCACGCCTGACACCATCGCGAAAGCGAACATCACCCGGGAGGTTGGCATGGACGACGCGTCGCTGTTCGCCGCTCCACATCGGCGGCTGAACCGACTCACCGGTGAGTGGTTGTTGGTTTCGCCGCACCGCACGCAGCGGCCCTGGCAGGGACAGGTCGAGGACACGATCGTCGAGCATCGGCCTGCCTACGATCCGACGTGCTATCTCTGCCCGGGCAACACGCGGGCGGGAGGCGTGCTCACGCCGGACTACACCTCGACGTTCGTCTTCGACAACGACTTCGCCGCGCTCCTGCCCGATGCCCCTGCTCAACGACTCGACCGCGACGGACTGCTCGTGGCGAACAGCGAACGTGGCATCTGCCGGGTGGTCTGCTTCTCGCCGCGACACGACCTGACCCTCGGCGGGATGCAGACCGAGCAGATCCGCCTGGTGGTCGAGAGCTGGGTGGACCAGTACCTGGAGCTGGGCGGGATCCCTTGGGTGCGCCACGTCCAGATCTTCGAGAACCGTGGCGCGATGATGGGGGCGAGCAACCCGCACCCGCACGGTCAGATCTGGGCCAACGAGCAGATCCCGACCGAAGCCGCCAAGGAGCTACAGCAGCAGCAGGCGTATTCGGCGGATGGTCGTTGCCTGCTCTGCGACTACCTGGCCGTGGAACTGCAGGACGCCGAACGCGTGGTGTGTCAGAACGACCACTTCGTGGCGGTGGTGCCGTTCTGGGCGGTCTGGCCGTTCGAGACGCTGGTCCAGCCCCGGGCACACCGGGGCGCCCTACCCGACCTGGACGCCGATGAGCGCGATGCGCTGGCCGACATCCTGGGGCGGCTGGCCCGCCGGTACGACCAGCTGTTCGGCGTGCCGTTTCCGTACTCGATGGGCTTCCACCAGCGCCCCACCGACGGCGCCGCATACCCGCAATGGCACCTGCACGCGCACTTCTACCCGCCGCTCCTGCGATCGGCAACCGTCCGCAAGTTCATGGTCGGGTACGAGCTGCTCGGTCAACCGCAACGCGACATCACTCCCGAGAGCGCAGCGCAGCGGCTACGCAGCCTTCCGGAGGAGTCATGAGGTGACGTGCGTGACGACACCGGCAGGGTGAATACCACGGGACAACCGGTCGGTGTCAGGGCTCGACAGTCACCTTGATGGCCTCGCCCTTCGCCACGATGTCGAAGGCCTCGAGGGCCCGATCAAGCGGCAACCGCACCGTGATCAAGTTCTTCACCGGGACCTCGCCACTGGCGATGTACTCCAGTGCCCGCTTGTTGTGCGAGGGGGCAGAACCGTTGGCACCCATGATCATCAGTTCCCGGTAGTGCACCAAGGTTCCAGTCGCACGAGATGAACGGGTTGGTCTTCGGAAGACCGCCGAAGAAGGAGATCCGCCCGCGCCGCGCAGCCATTCGGATCGCCTGCTCCGGCGCGATATCGGCGGCGGTCGCGGTGATCACCACGTCGGCGCCGCGACCGTCGGTGAGCTCCATCACGCGCTCGACCACGTCGACCTCCACGCCGTTGATCACCGCGTCCGGCGTGACGGCATCGGCGGACATCTGCAGCCGCTCGGCGTTCACGTCGATAAGGAACACCCGACTGGCAAAGTCCGCTCGCGCCAACCGGATATGCAGGCAACCGATCGGCCCGGCACCGAAGACGACGACGGTGTCACCATCGCCGACGTGCACCAGCTCCTGAGCCTCGATCGGACTCGCAACCGGCTGCGCGACAGAGGCCTCGTCGAACCCGATGTTGTCCCGGACCTGAATCGCCCCAGTCCGGGAGGACCCCCGCCTGCGACCAGCCGTCAGCCGGGCCTTCCTCTGTGGAGCAACCAACCCGCCACGCGAACCTCTTCGATGAGTCAACGCGACTCCTTGACTTCGGCCGAAACGGCTGGATAAATTCGTTCAGGCGAACGTTCGCCTAGCCATACCAGAGCAGGACCGGTACAGCAGGCCGTGGCCTTGGTGCCGGATCGAGCGAGGGAGGCACCGGTGGTAGTAGCCGACCAGGCAGCGCGCCGACGTAGCGTCGCCGGCGACAAGGTTCACAAGCAGGGCAGCTGGTACGAGCGCAGCCGGGACACGGTGGAGGCCTGGCTCTTCGTGCTGCCGTTCCTCGTGATCTACGTGGTCCTGCAGATCTACCCTGTTGTGCAGGCGGCCCTGATGAGCCTGTTCAACTGGGATCTGCTCGATCCCACCCGCCGCGAGTTCGTGGGTCTGGCCAACTACGTCGACATGTTCGGCGGGTCGGGGCTGACCTGGGATCTGACGAACCTGCTGCTGTGGCGGATCCTGGGACTGCTCCTGTTGGTCGCGGTCGCGGTTGCGGCTGCCCGCGGCATGCTGAGCCGCCGGGCGACGACCCTGGCCGGCGGATCGATCGTGGTGGTCTTCGGTGTCCTGCTCGGTCTGCACCCGGGACCTGACGGCGCATGGTACGACGCGCTGTTCTGGCGCTCGTTCGGGAACACGCTGGTCTTCGTGCTCCTGTCGACCCCGACGATCGTCGGCGTGGCGCTGGCCCTGGCGGTGCTGCTCTCCGGCAGTGGTCGGCTGGTCGGCGTCCTGAGAGCTGCCTTCTTCGCCCCCTATGTGCTGTCGGTGGCGGTGTTGACCCTCATCTGGGGGTTCCTGCTCAACCCAGACGTCGGACTGATCGCGCGGCTGCTCGGGTTCGTCGGTCTGGACCCGATCTCGTGGCTGACGGATCCATCGCTCGCCCTGCCCGCCATCGTCGTCGTCACGCTGTGGTGGACGATGGGCTTTAACCTCGTCCTGTTCATCGCCGGTCTGCAGGATATCGAACCGTCGTTGTATGAGGCGGCGACCCTGGACGGCGCGGGCGCCTGGAACAAGTTCCGCTACATCACGTTACCGGGCCTGCGGCGCACGGTGGTGCTGGTGACAGTGCTCCAGGTGATCTCCTCGTTCCAGATCTTCGGTCAGGTGTACATCCTCACCCGTGGTGGCCCGGCCAACTCGACGCGGGTGCTCATCCAGCACATCTACGAGTCCGGGTTCCGGGAGTTCCAGCTCGGCTACTCCGCCGCCCTGTCGCTGTTCCTGTTCGCGGTGATGCTCGTTGCGTCGGCGGCCCAGCTCAGACTGATGCGAGAGGAGGACGTCGCATGAGCACCCTCACCACGCCGGTGAGCGCCGGCACCGCGCCGGCACGCGGACTGTCGCGGCCGTCGTACCAAGCAACTGCTCGTCGTCGGTGTCATGTCGCTGTCCCTGTCGTCCAACGAGGCACTGCAGCGCACGACCACAAGCCTGGTACCGATCGAACCGACGTTGAGCAACTTCGGGGACGTGTTCGCCCTCGGCCTGACGCCGCGGTGGCTGCTGAACTCGGTGATCGTCACCGGGATCACAACGGTGGCCACATTGGCTCTGTCAGCGTCCGCGGGTTATGCGTTCGCGCGTCTGGAGTTCCGCGGCAAGAAGTGGCTGTTCCCCTTCGTGCTTGCCGGGTTGATGGTGCCGAAGGAGGCGATGTTCATCCCGCAGTTCCTCATGTTCAGCGAGATCAACATGCACAACACCTACCAGGCGCTGACCCTGCCGCGGATCGCGGCGCCGCTCGGAGTGTTCATCATGACCCAGTTCTTCCGTGCCCTTCCTCGGGACATTGAGGAGGCGGCCTCCGTGGACGGCGCCAGCCGGTGGATCATCTTCACCCGGGTGATGCTCCCGATGTCGATGCCCGCGCTCACCGCTCTGGGGATCTTCACCTTCGTCCTGACCTGGAACGACTACCTCTGGCCGCTGGTGTCCGCAACGCAGCCGGAGATGTTCACCATCACGACGGGTCTGGCGTCGCTGCAGGGAAACTTCGCGCAGGCCACTGAGCTGGGCTCGCTGATGGCGCGCGGCGTCGTCGCGGCGGCGCCGCTGTTGGTGCTGTACGTGATCTTCCAGCGCCATCTGATCCGGGGTATCTCCGTCGGGAGTGGTGGCAAGTGAACCGCCGTCCGATCGTCGCCGGCCTCGCGGCCATGTCGATGCTGCTGACCTCCGCCTGCGGCATGGTGGTCCGACGGGATGCCGTGGATCCCCGCGCGGAGCAGGCCAAGCTCGCCCAGGACTCCACTGAGCCGCTCACCGTCGAGCTGGCGCGGTTCTTCGGGGACTGCGAGGACATCACGCTCGGCGTCACAGATGTGTCGAAGGCGGCCAGCGAGTGCGAGGTCATCCAGATCCTGACCAACAAGTTCAACGCCGAGAACGAGCAGGGCATCCGGGTCGAGCGCCTCGGCGGGAACCAGTTCGCGTCGTACTACGACACCCTGAACGCGACCTACGCCGGCGGGTCGCCGCCGGACGTGGCGGTCATGCACGCCGCGAACCTGCCGGACTACGCCAGCCGCAACCTGCTGGTGCCCCTCGACGACGTGCTCGACGACGTCGGCATCGACTCCGGCGAGTGGACCGAGCCCGCGCGGAAGGCCGTGACGTACGACGGGGCCATCTACGGCGTCCCCTTCGACGTCCACACCAACCTGTGGCACCTGAACGTGGACCTGTTCGCCGAGGCCGGACTGGTCGACGACAACGGTGAGCCCGTGCTGCCGTCCAGCCCGGCGGAGTTCTTCGAGCAGGCCGCGCAGATGAAGGAGCGCACCGGGGCCCAGTACTTCGCGATCGACGCGAACCAGTTCGCGCTGAGCGTCATGATGTTCCTGGCCCTGCTGTACCAGCAGGGCGGAGCGATCGTCGACGAGAGCAGGTCCCAGGCCATGCTCGACTCGCCGGAGGCGCTCGAGGCGCTCCGGTTCATGAACGAGATCTTCGAACGGGGGTACGCCAGCCCGACCCAGGACTACACGGCGGCACAGACGGCCTTCCTCAACGGCGACGCCGCCGTGCTGCACAACGGGACCTGGGTGGTGAACCAGTACGCAGCGGAGGCACCGTTCGAGTACCGCGTGGTGCCCTTCCCGACGCTGTACGACCGGCCGGCGGCCTGGGCCAACTCCCATGTGTGGGTCGTGCCGGTGCAGCGCAGCAGTGAGCGCTACCGCGAGGCACTCGACTTCATCGCCTTCCTCAGCGCCAACGACGCGGCCTGGGCGATCGGCACGGGTCATCTCCCGGCTATCGAGTCGGTCCTGACCAGCCGAGAGTTCGAGAGCGCACCGCAGCGGTCGAACTTCGCCGAGGGGGCCGTCGATCGTGCGCAACTGCTACCGCAGGTCGGCAGCTGGCAACCGATCGAGGACGTGCTCAAGGCACAGATCGAGTCGACCTGGCTGACCGGTGTCCCACCGCAGGCTGCTCTGGAGAGAGCACAGCGGCTGGTCGATCAGCGCCTGGCGAACAACCAGGTGGCCGCCGGGTCGGGCGAGGAGTGATCAGCCATGCTGGGCCCGTGATGCAGAAGAGGCCGTCCCTGAAGGACGTCGCAGAGCGCGCCGGGGTGAGCTTCCAGACGACGAGCAAGGTCCTCCAAGGCGGCGGAACCGTCGCTGCGGCGACCCGACAGCGCATCCTCGCCGCCGCGGACGAGCTTGGTTACGTCCCTAACGACATCGCGCGCAGTCTGGTGACCGAGCGGACCCGCACGATCGGGATCGTGGTCGGCGACCTGAGCGACCACATCATCGCCCGTTTCGTGGCGGGCGTCGGGCAGGAAGCCCGACGACGCGACCACACGGTGATGATCGTCAGCGTCGACCCCGGTTCCCAGGAGGGTGACTGGTCGCTGCGCTCGCTGCTGGAACGTCGCGTCGACGGCATCATCGCCGCTGCGCCACAGCTCGAGAACGATGATCGTCTCGGCGCCCTGCTACGCGGGCACGTTCCCGCAGTGAGCATCCACTCCGTCGCGGGGGGAGGCGTGGGCCTGGTCGGCTCCGACCAGCCCGAGACCGCTCGCCTGGCCACTGCCCACCTCATCGAGCTCGGGCACACCCGGATCGGCATGGTGACCGGCCCGCTGTCCCGACGCGCGGCGGCCGGCCGCGCCAAGGGGTACAGGGCGGCCATGGCCGCTGCCGGGCTCGACGTCGACGAAGAACTCCTATGCGAGGGTGACTGGCAACCGGACGGCGGCTACCGCGCTGCGGGTGAGATCCTTTCCCGGGCAACAGATGTGACGGCGCTGTACGTGCAGAACGACCTCATGGCGGTCGGGGTGATGCACGCCGCCGCCGACCGCGGTCTGTCCGTACCCGACGATCTCGCTGTCGTGGGGTGCGACGACATCCCGACCGCGGCCCATACGATCCCCCCGCTGAGCACCGTCCACCTGCCGTTCGAGCAGACCGGCGCGACGGCGGTCGAGATGTTGCTCGACCAGCCCGCAGAACGTAGCGGCTCGATCGGGCGGGTGCTGCTGCCCGCCCCGCTCGTGTGCCGGCGGTCGTGTGGCTGCGCCGCGGCTGCGCCCACCCCCGATGCGGGCTGAGATTCACCTCCCCCTTCCAAGGAGGTCATCCGATGACCGACGTACCTCGCCCCGAGTACCCACGACCGCAGTGGCGTCGGCGCAGATGGCTCACTCTCAACGGGCGGTGGCGGTTCGCCTTCGACGACGACGACGTCGGCCGTCGCGACGGCTGGCATGCGATCCGCGCCAAGCACCTCGCCGACGGTGACGGACCCTTCGATCTCGACATCGTCGTCCCCTTCGCCTACCAGACGCCGGCATCAGGCATCGGTGACCCCGCTCTGCACCCAGTCGTGTGGTACGCCCGGACCTTCGACGCCAACTCCCTAGCCGGGCCGCGCGACCGTCTGCTGCTCCACGTCGGAGCCTGCGACTACGCGATCACGATCTGGGTGAACGGGGAGCACGTGGCCGGCCATCGCGGTGGCTACACCCCGATCGAGGCCGATATCACCACCGTCGTGCAGGACCAGGACAACGTCGTGGTGATCCGCGTCGAGGACCGGCAGGACGACCCGGCGAAGCCGCGGGGCAAGCAGTACTGGCGACCCGAGTCGGAGTACGTGTTCTATCGGGGCACGACCGGCATCTGGCAGTCCGTGTGGCTTGAGCCCGTGGCGCCGGCGGCCGTGGGGGACGCCGTCGTGGTGCCGATGCTCGAGGACGCCGCGGTCGACATCACGGTGACGGTCACCGAGCCCGCCCTCGGCATGACCCTGCGGGTGACCATCGCCCGCGACGACGTGATCCTGGTGCGGGACGACATCAGCGTGATCGACTCCGAGATCCGTCGGCGGTGGCGCCTGACCGAGAACCTGTCGGCGAGGGACGCCAAGGTCCTGGAGTACCAGGGTGTGGCGACCTGGCATCCGGGCAACCCGCGGCTGTACGACCTGACGCTCGAGATCCTCGACGAGACCGCAGCGAGCATGGACCTCGTCGAGTCCTACTTCGGGATGCGCTCCGTCGCGACCCAGGACGGCCAGGTGCTGCTCAACGGGCGCCCGCTGTTCCAGCGCCTCGTGCTCGATCAGGGGTTCTTACCCGACAGCGGCTACACCGCGCCGAGTGACGAGGCCATCCAGGCCGACATCGAGCTGGCCAAGCGGCTCGGCTTCAACGGTGCCCGCAAGCACCAGAAGATCGAGGACCCGCGCTACCTGTACTGGGCCGACCGTCTCGGCTTTCTGGTGTGGGAGGAGATGCCCAGCGCCTACCGGTTCTCCACGCGGTACGTGCAGAACGTCACGGCCCAGTGGCAGGAGGCCATCGTCCGTGACCGCAACCACCCGTGCATCATCGTCTGGTTTCCGAGCAACGAGAGCTGGGGTGTGCCCGCCGTCGCGCGTGACCCCGACGGGCGACAGGAGCACCACCTGCTGGCGCTGTACCACCTGACCAAGGCCCTCGACGCCACGCGTCTCGTGGTGTCGAACGACGGATGGGAGCACGCGCACACCGATCTGTGCACCATCCACGACTACGGGGACGCGGCCACTCTGCAGACGCGGTTCGCCACCCGGGACGGCGCCGTCACATCACGTCCCCTGCAGCACCCCATCTACGCCGAGGGCCACACCCATCGCGGAGAGCCGATCATCGTCAGCGAGTTCGGAGGCATCGCCCTTGACAGCCCCGACACGTGGGGATTCCACACCGTGTCGAGCGGTGAGGCACTCCTTGAGCGCTACCGGCAGTTCGTCGCGGCCGTCGTCGGCAGTCCGGTGCTGGCCGGGTTCTGCTGGACCCAGCTATACGACATCGAGCAGGAGGCCAACGGGCTGCTCGACCCGCAACGTCGACCCAAGGCCGACATCGAGATGATCCGGCAGGCGACCCTACAACCGGCCAGGACCGAGGCCCGGACTCACATACCGCTACCCGAGGGCTTGAGGCGGCAGGGGACCTGACGCCCGGCGGCCGGACGGGTGTTCTGGACCGCCTCGCCGCCCACGAGCAAGCACACAACCCCCTCGCAGCCTGACCCCCGACGAACCAACGAATCCGCGCTAAGGCTCGTGATGAATTAATTTGGTTCGGCTGTCGGCGTGTCGTGTGGTGAGGGGTTCAGGCTGTAGTTCCACTCGCCGTGGAAGCGGTGCCGGGTGAGGATTCGCTGGGTTACGAGGGTCTTCATGGTGTCGTCGGGGATCTTGATGCCTTTGGGGTAGGTCGCGTCGTCGAGTTCGGCGTGGACGGTCAGTCCGGTGTTGGTGGTGGTCGCGGCGATGGTCCGCACGATGACCTCATGGCTGGTCAGGGGGCGTCCGCGCCAGTTCATCGAGATGTGGCTGAACAACCGGTGCTCGATCTTGTTCCATTTGGAGGTCCCGGGTGGGAGGTGGCAGACGGTGATCGTCAGACCGGTGGAGGCGGCCAGGGCGGCGAGTTCGGTCTTCCACAGCCGGGTGCGGTACCCGTTGGAGCCGCCGCCGTCTGCGCAGATCAGTAACCGGGAGGCGTTGGGGTGCATGGGCTTTCCAACCTGCTGCCACCACGTGGCGATGGTGTGCACGGCGAATGCTGCGGTGTCGTGGTCGGTGCCGACCGATACCCAGCCGGTGTTGTTCGCGACGTCGTACACCCCATAGGGGTTGGCCTTGCCCAGGGCGGGGTCGATGAAGTCGTGGACCTTGACGTGTTCGGGGTGCCCGGCCGGGTGCCATTCCCGCCCGGCGTTCTTGTAGGCCCCGACGAGTTCCTTCTTCTTGGTGTCCACACTGATCACCGGGTCTGCGGTGGTCATGTGTTCGCGCGCCTGGTCGTTGAGGTAGGCGAACTGGGCGTCCCGGTCGGGGTGCTGGCCGCCCTCGGCGGTCTTGACGTTGGCCTGCAGGCTATAGCCCCGCTCGTCCAGCAGCCTGCGGACCACGAAATCGCTGACCTGATGACCCTTTCCACGCAGAGCAGTGGTCAGCGCCCGGATCGACTTCGACGTCCAGCGCAGCGGCGACATCGGGTCCCCCCGCGTCACCGGATCGATCAGCGACTCGAACGCGGCAACCAGCCCCAGGTCATGGGTTTCGGCTCGCTTGCGCCCACCACCAGGACGCCGGGACCGGCCAGCGGGCGGGGCAGTCCCCTCATCGGCCTCCCGGCGACCCCGGCGCACCGTGTCCGCAGACACACCCGTCGCGGCGGCCACCACCGCGACACCACCAGGCCCCAGCTCAGCCGCCTCGGCACCCAGCCACAGCCGCCGCTGGAACTCCGACAGATGCGGGCGCAGCACCTCATACCGCCGCGCGACCGAATCGGCCAGCTCTGCCATAGCAGAACCGTAACCGCCACATCACTCAAAACGAGGTTATTCCATCACGAACCCTAAGTGGTCGCGCCCGTTAGTTCTTCGGGGGTCAGGTCCAGGCGGTGGGATCGTTGAGGTAGAGGCCGCAGGCGGTGTCTAGAGCGTCTTCGCAGGTGCCGACCGGCAGGCCGGTGGGGAAGTAGGAGTCTTCGTAGTCGTTGTGGCTGGCCCGGTAGATCGCAAAGCCCCATTGGTGGGCTGAGCCGGCGTACCGCAGTCGGCACAGCTTCATCACGGTGGCGTCGGGCAGGACGCCGTCGACGTAGCTGAAGGTGCCGCGGTGACGGACCTCGACGGTGGTCAGCTGGGGCCAGCGTTCTCGTGCCCGGGCGTGCAGACGGTACTCCAGGGAGTGCTTGGTCGAGTCGGGGTACTTCGCCACGACATTCATCCTCGCGGTTGTCGGCGGTCGCGGCGTGTCGTGCCACGGATCTACCGGCCGGGTGCGACACAAAGATCAGATGACGATGTCCAGTCCGTATGTGATTGTCCTGTCCGTGGCCGAGGACCGGGTGTTGGCAGCCCGGGTGGCCTCGGGTCGCACCGAGTACCGCGACCGGCTCCGCGCCCAGATCGTGCTGGAGGCCGCGCACGGCGCGTCGAACACGGCGATCGCCGAGTCCCTGAACGTCTGTGTGGACACCGTCCGCTCCTGGCGGCGCCGGTTCGCCGCCGAACGGCTCAAAGGTCTGCGGGACCGTCCGCGCAGCGGCCGGCCCCGGGTGCACGGTCCGGCGGTGCGGGCCGAGGTCGTGGCCATGGCCTGCGCGTTACCGGCCGAGCAGGACGTGCCGCTGTCGCGGTGGAGCTGCCCGGAGATCGCCCGCGAACTCGCCGCCCGCGCCCACGTGACGGTGTCGGCGTCCTCGGTGCGTCGCTGGCTGGCCGCCGACGCGCTCAAGCCGTGGCAGCGCCGATCCTGGATCGCCATCCGCGACCCCGACTTCGAGGCCAAGGCCGCCCGCGTGCTCGACCTGTACGCCGGGCGGTGGAAAGGCCGACGGCTGGGCCCGAACGACTACGTGATCTGCGCAGACGAGAAGACCTCCATCCAGGCCCGTTGCCGCTGCCACCCCACCCTGCCCCCGGGCCGGGCCCGGGCGATGCGGGTCGAGCACGAGTACGAAC
>CAVRVD010000017.1:0-548499 GCA_963724535.1 uncultured Actinomycetota bacterium | reverse complement strand
TGCGCAGGGGCGCCCGCCCCCGCAGCGGCACCATGGGGGTGCCCCTGCTCACGGACCATACCGGTGGACCGGGCGGGTCAGAGCGGGCCGGCGATCGCTGAGATCGGTTGCGGCAGGGGCGTTCCGGACCCGTCGCGACGGGCGTCGGGCTCAGGAAGAGACACCGCCACCCCGTTCGCCGCGGCGGCCAGAGCCGGGGCCGGACCGGCCCAGGCGAGCAGCAGGGTGTCCTCGCCCCTGAGGAAGCGGTGGCAGCGCACGCCCCCGGTGCCTCGGCCCTTGGCGGGGTACTCGGCGAACGGGGTCACCTTGGCGGTGCCTGGCTGGGTGCCGGGCAACCCGTAGGAGGCCCCGGCGACGGTCACCACCACGTGGGCCCACTCGCCGTCCGGGACGGTCAGGTCCACGGCGCCGAAGTGCAGCACCCGGGCGCCTCGGGACAGGCTGACGCCGGCCATCCCGCCGGCGGCGCGACCCTGAGGTCGCACCCTCTCGGCGTCGAAGCGCAGCAGCTGGGCGTCACTGGTCACGAACACCAGGTCGCAGCGCACCGTGGGCAGCTCGACGGCGCCGACCACCTCGTCGCCGTCGCGCAGCGAGATCACGTCCCAGGACTCCTTGTTCGACGGGTAGTCCACGGCCACCCGCTTGACCACACCCTGCGCGGTGCCCAGGGCCAGCCCGGTCGTGCCACCCACGCCGTCCAGGGTGGCCAGGGTGAGCACCCGCTCGCCCTTGGCCAGGGCGAGGAACTCCTCGATCCGGGCGCCGCCGGACAGCGACGGCGCGCCGGCGGTGGGCGGTAGCGCCGGTACGTCGAGCACGCCGAGGCGGATCATCCGGCCCCGGTTGGTGACCGCGGCGACCTCGCCCCGGGCGGTGGCCCCGACCGCGACGACCACCGCATCGTGGGTGGACCGATGAGCCGCGTCGGGGGCCGGCAGCGGCTCGTTGCCGCTGGTCCGGGCGAGCAGCCCGGTCGAGGACAACAGCACCCGACAGGGGTCGTCGGCGACCTCCAATGGCGTTGCCCGCGCGGCGGTCACGGTCGAACCGGCTGACTCCAGCAGCACGGTGCGCCGCGGTGTGCCGTATCGGGCCGCGACGTCGGCGAGCTCGGCGGAGGCGACGTCGCGGCGCAGGGCCTCGTCGGCCAGGATCGCGGTCAGCCCCTCGATCGTGGACTCCAGCTCGCCCTTCTCGGTCTCGAGCTCGATGGTCGAGTACCTGGTCAGCCGACGCAGCGGCATCTCCAGGATGTAGTTGGCCTGCTTGTCGCTGAGGTCGAACACGGTCATCAGCCGTTCCCTGGCCTGGGCGGTGTCGTCACTGGACCGGATGACCGCGATCACCTCGTCGATGTCGAGAATGGCGATCAGCAGGCCCTCGACCAGGTGCAACCGGTCGCGGGCTCGGCCGAGCCGGTACTCACTGCGCCTGCGGACGACGTTCAGCCGGTGCCGGACATAGACGTCCAGAAGCTCGCGCAGTCCCAGGGTGCGCGGCTGGCCCTCGACCAGCGCGACGTTGTTGATCCCGAAGGAGTCCTCCAGCGGGGTCAGCCGGTGCAGGTGCTCCAGGACGGCGTCGGCGTTGAACCCGCCCTTGAGCTCGATGACCAGCCGCAGTCCCTTCTCCCGGTCGGTCAGGTCGACCACGTTGGTGATGCCGTGGAGCTTCTTGGCCTGGACCAGGTCCTTGATCTTGTCGATCACCTTCTCCGGCCCGACCAGGTAGGGCAGCTCGGTGATCACGATGCCCTGACGGCGCGCAGTGATCGCCTCGACCCGCGCGGTGGCCCGGGTGCGGAAGGTGCCGCGGCCGCCGGCGTAGGCCTCCCGGATCCCCTCCAAGCCGACGATCTTGCCGCCGGTGGGCAGGTCCGGTCCGGGCACGAACCGCATCAGGTCCTCGAGGGTGGCCTCGGGATGGGCCAGCAGGTGGCGGGCGGCACCGACCACCTCGACGAGGTTGTGCGGCGGCATGTTCGTCGCCATCCCGACCGCGATCCCGCTGGCCCCGTTGACCAGCAGGTTCGGCAGCGCCGCCGGCAGCACCTCGGGCTGGGTGAGCTGGCCGTCGTAGTTCGGGACCTCCTCGACGACGTCCTCGTCCAGCCCGTCGGTCATCAGCAGCGCCGCAGGCGCCATCCGCGCCTCGGTGTTGTGGTTGACGAATCCGCCGGCCAGGAAGGAGTGGTCGGCGCTAGCGACCCGGACCGAGTAGACCGGTTGCGGGCGAAGGGGAGTCAGCGCAGCGATGGTCGCGTAGTGGTAGCCGGTGCTGGCCGACCGGACGGCGGTGAGCAGCCCGCCGGGGGCGGTGGAGGGTCCGACGGCGGTCGTCGGCAGGTGGCTCCACGTCCGGTGCGGTGCCCGCTTGCCCGCCGAGGCGCCGAGCGGGGCGCGTTGTGCGGGGACGCCGGTGAGCCGATGCGCCGGACCCTGCTCGGCGAGCAGCCCGGCCAGGGCGGCCTGCTTGGCACCGAGGAAGCCGACCGTGGTGGAGAACCGGGTGACGGCGTCCCGACCGGCCACGATCAGCCGGTGCTCGCCGGAGGTGACGTCGCGCGCCGTCTGGGTCGGCACGCCGAACTCGAGCAGCAGCTCGGCGACGTCACGGGCCAGCCTCCGGCTGGTGGTGCGGTACTCCAGGCTGACCGAGCGGTGCCGCTGCACGACCGTGCCGTCCCCCTCGAAGGCCGCCATCAGGAAGGCCCGCTTGACGCCGGGGCCGCCGCTCCACACCTGCTCGGGCACCCGGACCAGGTGGACCGGTCGGTCGACGAGGTCGGCCAACACGCTGGCGGCCAGCACGCTGGGGTCGCGCACGTCGAACAGGTGCCGGGTCCGCCCGTCCCTCCCGATCACCCGGCGGGTGGCGAACCGTTGTCCGCCGACCAGGTCGGCGTAGGCCTCGACCACCTCGGCGAAGAAGGCGGCGTCGCCGGTGGTGAAGCCGAGCCGCCCGTCCCGCGACCAGCCACAGCTGACCATGGCCCCGACCAGGACCCCGAGCCGCCGCTCGCCCGGGTCGGGGTGGGCCTGCAGCGGAGCGTGTCCGGCCAGGCAGACGGTGTCGCCGACCGTGAGCTCGTCGAGTCGGCGCCAGTGCAGCTGCGCGGTGCCGTCCCGTCGGACCAGGGCCAGCACCGGGTGGTTGCGGCTGCCGCTCAGCTCGGCACCGCAGTCGGTCTGCAGTCGGATCACCGGGTGTGAGCCGGAGTGGAAGATCATGTCGGCCCGGACCGGTCGCCCGTAGCGGTCCAGCACCTCCAGGTCGACCTCGCGCTCGGAGTTCGGCCCTGCGCCGCAGGAGCGGGCCAGATCGGCCAGTCGCGGGGAACGCCCGTCGGCCAGTCTGATCCGGGTGTCCCCGGTCACGCAGTAGCGGTAGGCGGCCGGACCGTCGTCCAGGGACCCGAAGTTGCCGTGGCCGTCCACCAGCGGCAGCCGCATGGTGAAGTCCTGGGCGAGCCGGACCAGCGCGTCGTAGATGGCACCGTCGCCGTGCGGGTGCAGCTTGCCCATGACGTCGCCGACGATCCGGCCGCACTTGACGTGGGCCCGGTCCGGGCGCAGCCCCATCTCGGCCATCGTGTACAGGATCCGGCGCTGCACCGGCTTGAGCCCGTCCCGGGCGTCGGGCAGGGCGCGGGAGTAGATGACCGAGTAGGCGTACTCGAGAAAGGCCGCCTGCATTTCCTGCTCGACGTCGATGTCGACGATCCGCTCGGGGTGCTCGCCGGAGCCGGTGCGCTTCGAGCCGGCCATGCGGGTGGTCCTCCAGGTCTGGACGGGGTGCAGGCCGCGGCCGGACGGCCGAGGGCACGGCCATTCTCACCCGCCCACCCCCCTGGCACGCTGCCGACCCTCCGAACGAGTGGCAGGGGCTCGGCGTTCCCGCCCGGTCAGCGGGTCCAGGAGTGGCCGAAGGCGCCGTCGTGCACCACCTCGCCGAGGGCCCGACGGCCCCGACGCAGCGAGGGTGAGCGACGGTCCGGCGCTGGGTGGCCGAGGCTCACCACGGCCACCAGACGACGGTTAGCCGGGATCGAGAACCCTTCTCGCACAACGTCTATCCGCTCCTTCGGGACGCCGAACAGGCAGGCCCCCAAGCCTGCATCCACGGCGCACAGCTGCAGAATGAGCGCCGCCATTCCCACGTCGACATCCCAGTAGGGCACCGGCCACCGGTCCGGGTCGCGGTCGGTCCAGCCCTTGTCCGGCTCGGCGTAGCGGTTCAGGTACCGGTCCGGGTCGGCCAGGCAGAGCACGAGGACCGGCGCGGTGCGCAGGCCGGACAGCCAGGAGTCGACCGGGGCGCCCGGATCGGTGGTCAGCTGCCAGAACCGCTCCCGATCGTGGGGTCGGCTCAGCACGACGAAGTCCCAGCCCTGGCTGAACCCCGCGCTCGGAGCGCGAACGGCGAGCGAGAGAAACGTCGTCAGCTGGTCAGCGGGAATGTCTCGTTCGGGTGCGTACCGCCGCACCATCCGCCGGCGCATGACCACTCTGGTGAATTCCACAAGGGGACAATCGCACGTCGGAGCCAGTTATTCGCGTCACGTTTCGCACGCATCGCGGCTGGTCAGGGGTTGGTCGCTCAACCCCAGGACGCCATCGTGACACCTCGAATTGCCATCCTGGTGACGAGCGTCACGTCCATAGTTGGGCTATATGTCTGAATCGTCCGAAGTTATGGTTTTGTTATCTGGGATTTCTCGTGCACATTGTTCAGCGGTGACCAAATGGGTCATCGCCTGGCCCGTACGCCTAGTTCCGCCGGCGGGCAGGCGCTTGTGAGCGGCGACGACGCCGCGCCCGACTGTCAACCACACCAGCTCGCGGCGGAAGCGGGGGACCCACCATCGGTGGCCCCCTTGGGCCACCTCGGGGTGAAGCCGGACGACGTCCGGCCGGGCAACCTTCCTCGCCCGAACCCGACAGCTCACCTCGCCGGCGTTTCTGGGAAGGACACCCCTCGTCATGTCGCTCAACCGCGCTCAGTTACGCCTGCCTGCTCGCCGACCCGTTCTCGGGGCGGCCGCGGCCGTCGTGACCACGGCCACACTCCTGGCTCCGCTGCCCGCCCAGGCGGCGCCGGTGACCGGGTCCCCGACGCCAGTGGCGGCCTCCACCGTCGTCTCCCGCGGCGGTGTCGCCACTACGACCACCGCCACCACGACCAGCCTCACCGCCGCGCAGCAGGCAGCCGTCCGCGCCGCCGCCGTCCGCAAGCGGGTGATCCGCACCGCAGCCGTGCTCAAGGGCCGGCCCTACCGCTACGGCGCCTCCGGTCCGTCGTCCTTCGACTGCTCGGGCTACACCCGGTACGTCTTCGCCAAGAACGGGATCACTCTGCCGCGGACCTCCAGCAGTCAGTACCGCGCCGCCCGCCGGATCAGCAAGGCCAGCGCCAAGCCGGGCGACCTGGTCTTCTTCGGCTCCGGCTCCCGCGTCTACCACGTGGGAATCTATGCCGGCAACGGTCGGATGTGGCACTCCCCGCGCCCGGGCAAGACGGTCCGCAAGGTGAAGATCTGGACTTCGCGGTGGAGCGCCGGCCGGATCATCTGAGCGGTCCCGGGCTCCTGCCGCCTCTGGCGGCCGGTGACCGAACGGCACGGCGGGCGTGGTGCACCTCATGGGGCTGCGCCCGCCGACGCCGGAGCGCGGATCCGGCCCGGGTCAGTAGGCTCGAGCGGTGCCCGCCTATCCGGCGCATTGGGAGGCGGACGTCGTCCTGCGGGACGGCGCCACCGCCCACCTGAGGCCGATCCGACCCGATGACGCCGACGCGATCCAGCGCTTCCACCTGGCACAGTCGGCCGAGTCGATCTACCTTCGGTTCTTCGCGCCCATTCCCCGGCTGTCCGATCGGGACCTGCACCGGTTCACCGTCGTCGACCACCATGACCGGGTCGCGCTGGTGGTCACCCTCGGCGGGACGATCGCCGGGGTCGGTCGGTACGACTGGATCAGCGACGACGTCGCCGAAGTCGCCTTCAACATCGCCGATGCACATCACGGTCGTGGGCTGGGCTCGGTGCTCCTGGAGCACCTGGCCGCCGCCGCCCGTGAGCACGGGGTGCACCGGTTCACCGCCGATGTGCTGCCGCAGAACCGCAAGATGCTCGCGGTGTTCGCCGACGCCGGCTATGAGATCCAGCAGCACTACGACGACGGCGTGATCAGCCTGACCTTCGACATCGACCCCACCGACCGGTCCCGCGCCGTCGTCGAGGCCCGCGAGCACCGCGCTGAATCGCGCAGCATGCAGGCCCTACTGCGCCCCGGGTCGGTGGCGCTGGTGGGTGCGAGCCGCCGACCCGGCACGGTCGGCCGGCTGCTGCTACAGGTCCTGCACCTGTCCGGGTACACCGGTGCTCTGCACCTGGTCCACCCCGAGGTGGACCACGTGCACGGGGTACCCGCCCATCGCAGCCTCGCCGACGTGCCCGGCCCCGTGGACCTGGCCGTCGTCGCCGTGCCGGCCGGCGCCGTCCTGGACGTGGTGGACGACTGCGCGGCCGCCGGGGTGCGTGGTGTCCTGGTGTTGTCCGGTGGCTTCGGTGACGCCGGGCCCCAGGGACGCCTGCGACAGGCTGAGCTGGTCCGCCGCACCCGCGTCGGTGGCATGCGGCTGGTCGGCCCGAGCTCGTGGGGCCTGGTCAACGCCGACCGCGACGTTCGGCTGAACGTCTCGCCGTGGGCGCAGTTGCCCCGTCCCGGCCGGCTCGGGGTGTTCTGCGAGTCCGGGGCGCTGTCGGTCGCCGTCCTGGACCTGGCCGCCCGCCGCCGGGTGGGCATCTCCACCTTCCTGTCGGCGGGGGAGCGCAGCGACGTGTCGGCCAACGACTGCCTGCAGTACTGGGAGGCCGACGAGGGCACCGACGCGATCGCGCTGTACCTCGAGAGCACGGGCAACCCTCGCAAGTTCTCCAGGATCGCCCGGCGGGTGGGCCTGATCAAACCCGTCATCGTGCTGACCTCGGGCACCTCCGGCTTCGCCGCGGCGGCCCACTCGCCGCGGGACGCCTTCGACGCGATGCTCACCCAGGCCGGCTGCATCCGGGTGCGCAACCTGCACCAGCTGCTCGACGTTTCCCGGCTGCTCGCCGACCAGCCCCTGCCGGCCGGCGACCGGGTGGCGGTGGTCGCCAACAGCCCGGGCCTGGCCCGACTGGTCGCCGACACCTGCCTGGCCCACGGGCTGCGGGTGGCCCCGGGCCCCCAGGCGGTCGGCGAGGGGGTCAGCGCGGCCGACTTCGCCGGGGCCGTGGCCCACACCCAGCACGGCGAGCGCGTCGACGCCGTGGTCGCCGTGCACGCCCCGACTGCCGGGGCCGACGGCGCCGAGCTGCTGACCGCCCTGCGGCGCCGGTGCGCCGATGGACCGACCCCGGTCGTGGCTTGTCTGATCGGCCGGACCGTTGACGACCTGGACGGCGATCTGGACGGCGATCTGGACGACGACTCGTACGGCCACCATGCCGGTGCCGGCCTGGGCGGCGCCGTCCGGCGGGTGCCCTGCTATCCGACCCCGGAGGAGGCGGTGCTCGCGCTCGCGGCGGTGACCCGCTATGCCACCTGGCGCGACCGGGACCCGGGCGCGCGGGTGGATCCGCCGGGCCGGGACTCCGCCGGCGCCGAGGCGCTGGTCGACGCCTGGCTCCAGGACCGCCCGCAGGGCCTCGACCTGGACGCGGCGCGCAGCGCCGAGCTTCTGGCCAGGTACGGGATCGAGGTGTGGCCCTCGGTGACGGTCGCCGGGCCGGAGGAGGCGGTGGCCGCCGCTCACGGGCTCGGCTGGCCGGTGGTGCTCAAGACCGAGGCGCCTCAGCTGCGCCACCGGCTCGACCTCGGCGGGGTGAAGCTGAACATCGCCGACGCCGACGCGCTACGCCGCGACGTCCAGCAGATGCAGACCCAGCTCGCCGGCGCCGCCGGTGCCGAGCTCGTCGTCCAACAGATGGCCCGGGCCGGCGTGGCCTGCATCGTGCGAACCGTCGAGGACCGGCAGTACGGGCCCGTGGTCAGCTTCGGTCTGGGCGGCGACGCCAGTGAGCTGCTCGGTGACATAGTGCACCGAATCGCCCCGTTGACCGAGCGGGACATCGCCGACATGGTCCGCTCGGTGCGGGCCTCGCCGAAGCTGTTCGGTCACCGCGGCGTGCCGCCGGTGGACGTTGCCGCCCTGGAGGACCTGCTCGCCCGGGTGGCCTGCCTGACCGACGACCTGCCGGACGTGGCCCGGGTCGACCTCAACCCGGTCGTGGTCTCCGACCGGGGCCTGGCGGTCCTGTCCGCCCGGGTGCGGCTGGCTCGGCAGCCGATCCGGGCGGACGCCCGGCGCGAGCTCAGCGCCACGTCCTGACCTGGTCCGCCGACGCCGAGCCGGTCGCGGCGGCGACGCCGCGGCACGTGCCGCAGGACCGGGGTGACAGTATGGCCACGTGCGTGAACGACCGACGACCGTCAGACACGGCAGCGGGCTGCCCAAGCAGCTGCGGGCCGACGTGGAACGAGCCGGCTACTACCCCGAGCTCGTCTGCGACGTGCTGGACATCGCGGTGGCGACCGAACCGGTAGGCACCTACCTCGTGCACCCGGAGACGACGTTCGACCGGGACGAGATCCGCCGGCATGTCACCGTCCTGGTGCTGACCCCCAGCCGGCTGGTGGTGGCCCATGCCGACGACCACGAGCCCGATGCGCTCAGTGCGGAGCCCTACGCCTCGGCGAGTACCGAGTCGGTGGCCCTGTACCAGGTGCGGTCCGTGGTGCTGTCCCAGGCTGTGGCCCGTCCGGCCGAACACCGCGCCGGAGACACCCCCCGGGAGATGACCCTGAGCATCGCGTGGGGGGCCGTGCAGCGGATCGACCTGGAACCGGCCGGATGTCCGGACCCCGACTGCGAGGCCGACCACGGCTACACCGGCAGCAGCGCGGCAGACGACATCACGCTGCGGCTGTCGGCCGAGGCCGAGGGCACCGAGGCGGTGCGCGCGGCGGTCGGCTTCATGCGTGAGGTCAGCGCGGCCGTGGCCGCCGCGGGGTCCGCGCCGCGGTGAGCGCCGCGCCCGGTCTGGCGGACGTCCTGCCGGCCGTCGCGGCGGCCCTCGGGTATCCGGTGCGTGACCGCGCACGTTCGCCGCTCACCCTGGCCGAGGCCCGGCACGTGGTCGTCGTCCTGCTCGACGGCCTGGGCGCCGAGCTGCTTGGCCGCCGCCGCGGGCACGCCCCGTTCCTGCGCGCGTTGGGCGCGGCCGGTGGCTCCGAGCTGACCTGTGCCTTCCCGTCCACCACGGCGACCAGCATGGGCTGCCTCGGCACCGGGATGGCCCCTGGTCAACACGGCCTAGTCGGTCTGGAAGTGCTCGATCCCGAGCTGTCCATCGTCTTCAGTGAGCTCGCCTGGGATCCCCGGGTCGATCCGAGGCGTTGGCAGCCGGCCCCGACCGTGTTCGAGCTGCTCGCGGCGCAGGGTGTTGAGGTGGCCCGGATCGGACCGTCCTACTTCGACGGGTCCGGGCTCACCGAGGCAGCGCTGCGCGGGGGACGGTTCGTGGCCGCCGCCGACCTCGACGAGCGGGTCGATGCCACGCTCGCCGTGCTGCGCGAGGCGGGCAACCGTCCGGCGCTGGTCTACCTGTACTGGGGCGAGATCGACAAGGTCGGGCACGTGCACGGCTGCCAGTCCTGGCAGTGGGGGGCCGCTCTGGCCGAGGCCGACGCCGCGGTGCAGCGCCTGGTGGAGCGGGCCGGACCCAGGACCTGCGTGATCGTCACTGCTGACCACGGCATGGTGGACGTCGCCTTCACCGACCGGCTGGACGTCGCCGACGAGCCCGACCTGGCTGCCGGGATTCGCCATGTGGGTGGTGAGCCGCGCGCCCTGCACCTGTACTGCCGGCGGGGGGCAGCCGACGACGTGCTTGCCGCCTGGAGCGCCCGGCTGGGACCTCGAATGGAGCTGGTGTCCCGGCAGCACGCGGTCGACGCCGGCTGGTTCGGCGAGGTCCGGGACGGCGTTTTACACCGGATCGGTGACGTGATCGGTTCCGCGGTAGCCGACGTGGCGGTGGTCGACTCCCGCACCGCCCGGCCGGAGAGCCTGGCCCTGCTCGGCCTGCACGGGGCCCGGACCGACAGCGAGGTCCGCGTCCCGTTCCTGGTCTCGCCGGCCGCCTGACCCGTCGCTTTCCGATCGGGGCTGGCTGTTCCGCTCTACTCGCGGCGGCCGCCGAACACGATGTCGTCCCAGCTGGGCACGCTGGCCCGCTTACCGCGCCGGGTGGCCGGGGCCGGCACCGGCCCGGCCGCGGAGCCGGCGGACGTCCCTGCGCCGGCGGGGTGGGCGACGACGGGCTCCTCCTGACCGGGGGTGTCCCGCACGTTCACACCGGCGCCCACCCCAGCGGTGTTCGGCGCGGCGTCCGGCAGCTCGAGCACCTCGGCGTCGTCAGCCAGCTCCGGACGGGAGGCCGGCGGGTGCGCCGCGGGGGGCAGGGCGGCGGACCGGGCCGAGGTCGGGGAAGCGGGTTCGGGGACGGCCGGCCCGGCCTCGTCGCGGTCCAGGTGATCATGGTCGATGACCGGGCGCTGCCGTCGTCCGCGTC
This sequence comes from uncultured Actinomycetota bacterium, assembly GCA_963724535.1. GTDB lineage: Bacteria > Actinomycetota > Actinomycetes > Actinomycetales > Kineosporiaceae > JADJPO01. Next base: position 537,875 of record CAVRVD010000017.1, on the reverse strand, counting down.
GCTCGCGCAGCGTGTCGAGCAGGTCCACGGTGGCTGCGGCCGGCCAGGTCGTCGGCTGAACCGAACCGTCCGCCTCCACGTCGAAGACATGCTCGCGGGTGTCCCCGTCCTCGCCGGAGCGGATCGGCACCAGCCGTCGATGGGTGGCGGCGCCGGGGCTGGCGGCCGGGATGTCGTCGGTGAGCCACCGTGCCTCGTCGTCCTGGGGGGTGACGTGCCGCAACTGGGCGTCGTAGCCCCACTGGGCGCGACGCTCCCGGGTGCCCGCGGTGAAGGTGAGGGTGACCACCCAGGTGCCGTCCTCGACCCGCCAGGCGTCCCAGAGCGCCTGGTCCGGGTCCACCTCCCGGGCGGACAGCCGCTGGCTCACCAGCTCCTCGAGGGTCGGCGGGGCGCTGCCGCCGGCCGACGCGCGCAGCCTGACCGCGCGGGCCTGGCGCACCACGAACTCGCGTTCGGCCAGTACCGGGCCTTCGTACCGGCGGACGTACTCGATCGGCAGGCCGCTGCCCTCGGCGATGCCCTCGGCCGTCTCGCCGGTGCGGATCCGGGCCTGGATGTCGCGGGGACGCAGCTTGCCGTCCAGCTCGATCTGCAGCTGTCCCAGGCGGGGTCGGTCCCGGCGGACGGCGGCCCGCATCGCCTCGTCCACCCGGACCCGAAACCTCTGGCCGTCGGATGCGGCGAGCACCAGGTGCTCCCCGTCGTCGTGGACGCCGACGAGCGTGAGGTCCTGCATCTGTCACCCCTCCCTGATGCGTCCTGGTCCGACTGTGCCACCCCCAACAGGCAAGTCGAAGCATGTTGCCGGGCGTGGCGTCAGATGCCCTTCCCAGACGGCTACTTTGCGTGCCCTGGCCGTCCGGCCGTCCAGGTCTGGGGCTGCGACCGGCACCGAGGGTGACTGCCCAGGTCCGCCGGGTCGCGTCCGGTCACGGATGCGAGGATGCCTCCCGTGACCTCTCCGCCACAGCCCCCTGCCAGCCCGTCGTCCGGTCCGAGGGCGAGTCCCGTCGCACCGTACGACGCGCTGCTGCTGCAGTCCTTCGGCGGCCCTGAGCAGGCCGCGGACGTGCTGCCGTTCCTGGAGAACGTGACCCGTGGCCGCGGTATCCCCCGGGAGCGGCTGGAGTCGGTGGCCGAGCACTACGACGCGTTCGGCGGCCGCAGCCCGATCAATGACCAGAACCGTGCCCTGCTCGCGGCGATCGGGGCCGAGCTGAAGGAGCGTGGGGTCGAGCTGCCGTTGTACTGGGGCAACCGCAACTGGCACCCGTTCCTGGTCGACACCCTGCGTGAGGCGTACCGTCGCGGCGCCCGGCGACTGGTGACGGTGGTCACCAGCGCCTATTCCAGCTACTCCGGATGCCGCCAGTACCAAGACGACATGGTGGCCGCGCTGGCGGAGCTGGCCGCCGAGGGGATCGAGCTGTCCGTCGACAAGGTCCGGGGCTACTTCAACCATCCGGGGTTCGTCGCGGCCAACGTCGACGCCGTGGTCGCGGCGTTCGCGTCGCTGTCGCCGCAGGCGGCGACCTCGGCTCGGATCGTCTTCGTGACCCACTCCATCCCGCTGTCCATGCAGGAGCGCTCCGGTCCCGGCGGGGGGGCCTACTCCCGCCAGCACCTCGATGTCGCCCAGACCGTGATGGACGCCGTCGCTGGCCGGATCGGCCGTTCGCCGGGCTGGGACCTCGTCTACTGCTCTCGGTCCGGCTCGCCGCACGTGCCCTGGCTGGAACCGGACGTCGGTGACTACCTGACGGAGGTGGCCCAGGTCGGTGTCTCCGGCGTCGTGCTGGTGCCGATCGGCTTCATCAGTGACCACATGGAGGTGATCTACGACCTGGATACCGAAGCGGCGGGCTTGGCCGACCGGCTGGGCCTCGGCTTCGCCCGGTCGGCCGCAGTCGGGGTACACCCGGCCTTCGTCTGCGCACTGGTGGACCTGGTCCTGGAACGGGCCGCCGAGGCCCGCGGTGCCTCCATCGAGCCGGCGGTCACCGGAGCGCTGGGGCCGTTGCCCGCCCGCTGCCCGGTCGGCTGCTGCGCTCCCGCGGGGCGTCCGGCATGACCTCGGCCGTGGACCGGCCGGGCGCCGCCGGGGCGGCGCAGCCGCCCGAGCAGCCGCCCGAGCTCACCGGTCTGATCGAGCTCGCCGAGAACACAGCGCGCGAGGCCGCCGAGCTGATCGCGGCCGGCCGCCCGGCACGGGTGGACGTGCTGGCCACCAAGTCCAGCCCCACCGACGTGGTCACCGAGATGGACCGAGCGGCGGAGGACCTGATCCGCCGCCGGATCGGCCAGGCCCGCCCGGACGACGCGATCTACGGCGAGGAGGACGGCCACCACCGCGGCGGCAGCGGCCTGACCTGGCTGGTCGACCCGATCGACGGCACGGTGAACTACCTCTACGGCATCCCGGCCTATGCGGTGAGCATCGCCGTGGTCACCGGCGAGGTGACCCGGCCGGGGCGCTGGCGCCCGTTGGCCGGCTGCGTGGTGGAGGCCGGCACCGGGCGCACCTGGACGGCTGGCGCCGGTCGCGGCGCCTACCGGGACGGCCAGGCGATCACCGTGTCCGAGCCCCCCACCCTGCAGAACGCGCTGGTCGGCACCGGGTTCGGCTACCTGCCCGACCGCCGTCGGGCCCAGGCTCGGGTGCTGCTCGAGCTGCTGCCGAAGGTGCGCGATGTGCGCCGGATCGGCAGCGCTGCGCTGGACCTGTGCGCCGTCGCCGACGGGCGGCTCGATGCCTTCTACGAGCGCGGCCTGAACGAGTGGGACATCGCCGCCGGGATGCTGGTGCTCACCGAGGCCGGTGCCACGGTCAGCGGACTGCGTGGCGCTCCACCGTCACCGGACATGCTCGTGGCGGCCGCTGCGCCGCTGCACCAGCTCATCGTCACCGAGCTGGAGCGGCTCGGCGCCGACCAGGGGGACTAGCCACCGGCGACGGGGCGATGGGGTCCGGACGGCGGGGGATCCGGTCAGCCGGCGGCGAGGCCGGCCAGGTCGATCGGGCCGGTCATGGTCAGGTCGGGCGCGGCACGCCCGTGCCGGGCGAACAGCTGTTCAGCCCCGGTCAGGAGGACGCCGTGGTCGGCCGCCAGTCGCACCAACGACTCCAGCTCGCCGAGCCGGATCTCGAGGTGGTAGTCGTCATGGCTGCGCGCGGCCTCCTCCAGCCCGTCCTCGGCCTCGGCCACGCGGGACCTGATCATCTGGTGGAACCCGGTCACGATCACCTCCGGTTCGCCTCGGCAGCACCTGGCCGGCACCGCTCGCGCAAGCACAGGACCCTACGGGAGCAGGGGTGCGGGCACGAGGGCTTCTCCGCAAAGGTGTGGCGCCCAGCCGGTGACCGGATCACAAACGGCGACTCGGTGCCGTGGTGAGAATCACCGCCGCGGTCGGGACGGTTTCGCGAATACGCGCCGTATAGTGCACAATCCTGCCGCGCACGGGCACAAAAACAGTTCCCGCCGCGTTACGCGTGCGTCCGACCGATAGGGGTGCCGGTCGAGGGCGACGAGCCGGACCCCATACGTGTGATCCAACGCTGCAACGACTTTGCACAGGAGTGACCTGCATGGCGACTGACTACGACGCGCCGCGCAAGACCGACGACGACCTCAGCGAGGACTCGATCGAGGAGCTCAAGGCCCGGCGCGTCGACAAGGGTTCGGGGGCGGTCGACGAGGACGAGACCGAGGCGGCTGAGGGATTCGAGCTGCCCGGTGCGGACCTGTCCAACGAGGAGCTGTCGGTCCGGGTGCTGCCACGCCAGGCCGACGAGTTCACCTGTTCGAGCTGCTTCCTGGTGCATCACCGCAGCCAGCTGGCCAAGGAGATCGGTGGTCAGCCGGTGTGCCGCGAGTGCGCAGCCTGAGCGCGGCGCCGTCCCGGGACCGAACCGGACCGGTGGCTCAGCCGTGCCCGGCCTCGGCGCGCTCGGCGACCAGCGCGTCGGCGAGACGCCGCGGGTCGCGGCTGGACAGCAGCCAGTACGGGGTGGGGTCGGCCGGGTCGACCAGGGCCACCCGCACCCCGGTGCGGATCCAGCCGCGCAGACACAGGTAGGCGCGGGCGTCCAGCTGCGGTCCGTGGGCCCGGCGCATCGCCTCGGCGCCCAGCACCTCGACCGAGCCGACCAGCCGGATCGGGATCTGCGCCCGCCCGGCCCGCAGCAGCCCCTCGCCCACGGCCAGCCGTGGCGTGCTGCGGACCAGGAGGCCGGCCAGGGCCAGGCCGGACAGCAGCGCCGTGGCCACCCCGACGCTCTGGCCGAGCGGCCACAGGCTCAGCCCCAACCCGATGCCCACGAAGGCGCACATCCCCCAGATCCAGGGCGCCGGGTGCAGTCGTTCGGAGTAGCGCATGGCCTCACCCTGCCACGGCCCCCACCGGTCCTCGACCGGCCTGCGGCGGCCGTGCCCACCGGGCCGGACGTGCCCTGCCGCGGCGGTCGGCAGCGGCGGGCTAGGGTCGGCCAGGTGACCTCCCTGTCCCGGCCCGAGGCCGCCTCGTCCGCAGAGGTCGCCGTCGCGGTGCCGACCCGACGCCTGGACGGCGGGCTGCCGATGCCGTGCTATGCCCACCCCGGCGACGCCGGGGCCGACCTGTGCGCCGCCGTCGACGTCGACCTGGCGCCCGGGCAGCGACAGGTGGTCCCCACCGGGGTGGCGGTGGCGCTGCCCAAGGGGTATGCCGGCTTCGTCCACCCCCGCTCCGGACTTGCCGCGCGACACGGGGTTACCGTGGTGAACGCGCCCGGGACCATCGACTCGGGATACCGGGGGGAGATCATGGTCACGTTGCTGAACACCGACCGCTCCCACGGCGTCCGGTTGCGACGTGGGGACCGGATCGCCCAGCTCGTCGTCCAGCGCGTCGAGCGCGCCGAGTTCGTCGAGGTCATCGACCTGGCGGCATCTGAGCGGGGTCATGGTGGGCTCGGGTCGACCGGGGGCTTCTCGGGCGCGGGAGGAAGGGGTGAGGGGCAGTGAGATGGTTCGGGCGTCGCAGCCGGGACGAGGACCCGGCCGCCGGTGAGTCCGCCCCCGAGGCGGAGCAGCCGGATCAAGACGTGGTCGAGGACGCGGACCCGGGCGGGTCGGGGCTGAGTCCACGCCCCGACGGGCCGTGGGACGTCGCCGAGCGCGACCAGCCCGAGGGCTACGTCGACCTAGGAGCGGTGTTGCTGCGCGGTCGAGAAGGCATGGAGCTGCGCCTGGACGTCGAGGAGGGCACCGGGTCGGTGACCTCGGCGACGGTGCAGCTGGGTGCCTCCGCGGTCCAGCTGCAGGCTTTCGCCGCCCCCCGGAGCGAGGGCATCTGGCCGGAGATCCGCGCCGAGATCGCCGCCGGCATCACCCAGCAAGGCGGCACGGTCGACGAGCAGCAGGGGGCGTTCGGCCCCGAGCTTCTCGCTCGGATCCCGGTGCGCACCGCGGACGGACGCACCGGGCACCAACCTGCCCGGTTCGCCGGCATCGACGGCCCACGCTGGTTCCTGCGTGCGGTGTTCCACGGTGCGGCCGTGGCCGAGCCGGCCGCGGCGCAGGAGCTGGAGTCGGTGGTTCGGGACGTGGTCGTGGTCAGGGGCCCGGAGGCGATGGCTCCTCGCGAGCTGCTGCCGTTGCACCTGCCGCAGGAGGTCGTCGGCGAGGCCGCAGGTGCGGCGGAGTCCGGGGCCGAGGCCGGGGGGACCCCCGAGTCCCGGCGGCAGGACGATCTGGACCCGTTCGCCAGAGGACCGGAGATCACCGAAGTGCGCTGAGCCCGCCCCCTGCGCCTACCCTGGTGACATGGCCACGCAGTCGAGCTCCCGGTTCCGCTCTGCCCTGACCCGGATGGTGGCGCCCCAGCAGCAGGTACACGCCGAGCAGGAGCAGGAACGATCCGTGCAGCTGGGCGGCTCGCCGATCAGCGAGCTGATGCCGCGGCGGCCCGCGACGGTGTGCGGCACCCTGAGCTCGGTCACTCTGCGGCCCCGGGCCGGCGTGCCGGCCCTGGAGGCGGCGTTGTACGACGGAACTGGCACGCTCAAGGTGATCTGGCTGGGCCGGCGTCAGATCGCCGGTGTCGAGCCTGGGCGACGGATCCGGGTGCACGGCTTGGTCACGTTGTGCGAGGGGGAGACCGCGGTGTTCAACCCGCGCTACGAGCTGATCGCCCGTGACTGAGCCGCGGGAGGTCGCTGCGGGCGCCGACCAGGTCGGCGGGGGGTCCCTGCGTGGGGCGATGACCCAGGCGATGGCGGAGGGGTTCTCGCTGGAGAAGTCCATCGGCGGCGTCCGCGGCCTGCTGGAGTCGGTGGTCCCGATCACGCTGTTCTCGGTGATCTTCGGATTGACCCGGGACCTGAAGCTGTCCTGCATCGTTGCGCTGGTGCCGTCAGTACTGTTCAGCACCGCGCGGCTGGCCCGTCGGGAGCCGCTGACCCAGGCCCTGTCCGGGGTGATCGGTGTCGGGATCGGGGCGTTCTTCGCCCTACGCACCGGCAGGTCGGAGAACTTCTTCCTACCCTCGATCATCAAGAACGCCGCCTACGCCGCGGCCTACGCCGTGTCGATTCTCGTGCGCTGGCCCCTGGTGGGCGTCGTGCTCGGGTTCGCCCTGGGCGAGATGACGCACTGGCGCTCGGTGCCGGGTCGGCTGCGCGCCTACTCTCAGGCGACCTGGCTGTGGTTCGGTATGTTCGCGGCCCGCCTCCTCGTTCAGGTCCCGCTCTACCTGGCCGCGATGACGGCGGCCCTCGGGTTCGCCAACGTGCTGCTGGGGCTGCCGCTGTTCGCCCTGACGGCCTACCTGACCTGGGTCGTGATCCGCAGGGTGCCGGTCGCGCATGCGCCGAAGGAGGCCAGAGAGCCGGTCGAGCCCGACGACCAGGGGCTGGCCGCCGGTCGGCTCAGGAGCGATTCGGGCTGAGCAGTGCCTGCAGCTCGTCCTCGGAGCCGGGCACGGTGACGAACATCAGCTCGTCGTTGGCCTCAAGGGTGTCGTCCCGGCTGGGAGCGATCGGGGTGTCCGCCCGGATGATGGCCACCAGCACCGTGTCCGGCGGCCAGGAGATCTCCCCGACCATGGTGCCGACCACCGGTGCGTCCAGCGGCAGCGTGAGCTCGACCAGGTTGGTGTGGCTCTGCTGGAAGGTGAAGATCCGCACCAGGTCGCCGATCGAGACCGCCTCCTCGACCAGCGCCGTCATCAACCGGGGGGTGGACACCGCGACGTCGACCCCCCAGGCCTCGTCGTACATCCACTCGTTGGTCGGGTTGTTCACCCGAGCGACGGTGCGGGGCACCCCGTACTCGGTCTTGGCCAGCAGGGACACCACCAGGTTGACCTTGTCGTCCCCGCTGGCGGCGACGACGACGTCGCAGTCGGCCAGCCCGGCCTCGGCCAGCGAGGTCACCTCACAGGCGTCAGCCAGCAGCCACTGCGCCTGCGGCACACTGGCGACGCGGATCGCCTTCGGGTCCCGGTCGATGAGCAGCACCTCGTGCCCGTTGCCGAGCAGCTCCTCGGCGATGGACCGACCGACGATGCCGGCTCCAGCGATCACGACCCGCATCAGCTGCCTCCCAGGGCGGGGCGAGCGGCCAGCACCGACTCGGCTTCGGGCAGGTTGCTCTCCCGGATCATCAGGTGGACCAGGTCGCCCTCTTGGTAGACGGTCTCGTCGGTGGGGACGATGCCCTCGCCGAGCCGGGTGAGGAAGGCGACCCGGGCGCGGGTCGCGGCCTCGATCGCCGCCATCTGCCGGCCCACCCAGCTGGGGTGGACGTGGATCTCGGCGAGCACCAGCAGGCCTGAGGCGTCGCGGAACTCCGAGGCGGCCCCGACCGGCAGCAGCCGGCGGACGATCTGGTCGGCGGTCCAGCGCACGGTGGCGACCGTCGGGATGCCGAGGCGCTGGTAGACCTCGGCACGGCCGGGGTCGTAGATCCGGGCCACCACGTTGGAGACGCCGAACATCTCACGCGCCACCCGGGCGGCCAGGATGTTGGAGTTGTCGCCGCTGCTCACCGCGGCGAACGCGTAGGCCTCGTCGATCCCGGCCTGCTTGAGAATCTCCCGGTCGAACCCGATCCCGGTGACCCGTTGTCCCTCGAACTGGGCGCCAAGACGCCGGAAGGCATCCGGGTTCTGGTCGATGACCGCCGCGGTGTGCCCGCGGTCTTCGACCATCTGGGCCAGGGTGGAGCCGGTCCGGCCGCACCCCATGATCACGAAATGCACGGCCCTCGTTCTCTCCTTCGTCGCCGTTCCCCGCGGCCCGGCCGACCGACGACCTCCCGACGTCGAGCCGGGCCGCCGGGGCGATCGGGTCACTGCATCGGACCAACCGGCCGGCGCCCAGACCCGACCCGCCGTCGGAGCCGACGCTACACGTACGGCGGCCCCGCCTACGATGCCGTGCGTGCCCGCGTTCACTGACGCCGTCAAGCGCCTCCTGGTCGGGCGTCCCTTCCACAGCGATCGGCTGGCCGAGACGCTGCTGCCCAAACGCATCGCGCTGCCGGTCTTCGCCTCCGATGCGCTGTCCTCGGTGGCCTACGCGCCCGACGAGATCCTCCTGACCCTGGCGTTCGCGGGGTCGGCGGCCTACATCGCCTCACCGTGGGTCGGTCTGGCCGTGGTCTCGGTGATGGGCGTGGTGGTGTTGTCCTACCGGCAGAACGTGCACGCCTACCCCTCCGGCGGCGGGGACTACGAGGTGGCCACCACCAACCTGGGCGTGCCAGCCGGCCTGGGAGTGGCAAGCGCGTTGCTGGTCGACTACGTGTTGACCGTCGCGGTCTCGGTCTCCTCCGGGGCTCAGTACGCCAGCTCGGCGATCCCGGCGCTCCGCGAGCATGAGGCCCTGCTGGCCGTGGGCGTGGTCGTGGTGCTGACGGCGGTGAACCTGCGGGGGGTGCGCGAGTCCGGACGGGCGTTCGCCGTCCCCACCTACGCCTTCATGATCGCCATCCTCGGCATGTCCGCCTACGGCTTCTATCGCTGGCTGAGCGGCACCCTGCCGGCGGTGGAGAGCTCGGAGCTGACCATCGTCCCCCTGTCGGACTACGAGCAGGGGATGATCGGGCTCGGCTGGGGGTTCCTGCTGCTGCGGGCGTTCTCCTCGGGCTGCGCGGCGCTGACCGGGGTGGAGGCGATCAGCAACGGGGTGCCGGCCTTCCGCCGGCCCAAGAGCCGCAACGCCGCGACCACCCTGGCCCTGCTCGGCGCCATCGCCGTCACCATGCTGATGTCGGTCCTCCTGCTGGCCCAGGAGATGCACATCCGCTACGTCGAGGAACCCGCCACCCAGCTGCTGCGCGACGGCGTGCCGGTGGGGGAGGACTACGCGCAGAACCCGGTGATCGGGCAGGTCGCGCGGGCGCTGTTCGCCGGCGTCCCGGGGGCCTTCTACTTCGTCGCCGCGTGCACCGGGCTGATCCTGCTGATGGCCGCCAACACCGCGTTCAACGGCTTCCCGGTGCTCGGTTCGATCCTGGCCCGCGACGACCTGATGCCCCGCCAGCTGTACACCCGTGGCGACCGGCTGGCCTTCAGCAACGGCATCCTCACCCTGGCCGCCGGGGCGATCGCGCTGATCCTCATCTACGACGCCCAGGTCACCAAGCTGATCCAGCTGTACATCGTCGGGGTGTTCATCTCCTTCACCCTCAGCCAGGCCGGCATGGTCCGGCACTGGACCCGGCGGCTGCGCATCGAGACCGACCGCAAGGCCCGCAACCGAATGTTCCGGTCCCGGCTGGTCAACCTGGTCGGGCTGAGCGTCACCAGCCTGGTCCTGGTGATCGTGCTGGTCACCAAGTTCGTGCACGGGGCCTACCTGGCCCTGTTCGCGATGAGCGGGCTCTACCTGGTGATGCGCAGCATCCGCGGGCACTACCGGTCGGTCCGTCGCGAACTGTCCGTCGGCTCCGACGCCACGGCGCGTCAGCTGCCGTCCCGGGTGCATGCCATCGTGCTGGTCTCGAAGATCCACAGGCCGACCCTGCGGGCCCTCGCCTACGCCCGGGCGGCCCGACCGTCGGTGTTGGAGGCGGTGACCGTCGTCACCGACCCCGAGGAGACCGCGGCCCTGCAGCGGGAGTGGGACACCCGGGACATCCCGGTGGCTCTGCGCGCCCTGGACTCCCCCTACCGGGAGATCACCCGACCGGTGCTGGAATACGTCCAGAGCATCCGCCGGGACAGTCCCCGGGACCTGGTGGTGGTGTACGTGCCGGAGTACGTGGTCGGGCACTGGTGGGAGCAGCTGCTGCACAACCAGAGCGCGCTGCGCCTGAAGACCCGGCTGCACTACACACCCGGGGTGATGGTGGCCAGCGTGCCCTGGCAGCTGACCTCCTCCGAGGGACTCGGCGAGCGGGACGACGAGCTGCCGCAGCTGGCCATCCGTGCCCTGCAGACGGGCGCGGACGACGAGCCGACCGTCGATCCCGACCGGTGACCGACCCGGCGGTGCCCGAGCCGGCCACGGGCCTGCTCCGCCTGGAGATCGGCGCGGTGGCGGCCGGTGGCAGCTGCGTGGCCCGGCACGAGGGACGGGTGGTCTTCGTCCGGCACGCCCTGCCCGGCGAGCTGGTCCTGGCCCGGCTCACCGATCCGCCGGACAGCGCCCAGGGCGCCGACCGGCGGTACTGGCGGGCGGACGCCGTCCGGATCCTGCGGGCCTCGCCGCAGCGAGTGGACCCGCCGTGCCCGGTCAGCGGACCGGGCGGCTGCGGCGGCTGTGATTGGCAGCACGCCTCGCTGGCCGCCCAGCGGTCCGGAAAGGCCGAGCTGGTCCGCGAGCAGCTGCGCCGGCTGGCCGCTCTGGACCGGCCCGACCTGGTGGTCGAGGCGGTCGCCGTGCCGGGGGCGACCGACGACGACGGGCTGGCCTGGCGGACCCGGATGCGGTTCGCGGTCGACGATCACGGTCGGCTGGGGCTGCGCGCGCACCGGTCGCACACCGTGCTGCCGCTGGCCGACTGCCCGATCGCCGACCCCGGGCTGGTGGTGGCGGACCTGGCCGCCCGACGATGGTCGGAGGCGGCCGCCGTCGAGGTGTGCCTGGGCGCGCAGCCGCCGGCGCTGGTCGTCGTCGAGCCGGCCGACCTGAGCAGGCCGGTGGACGTCCCAGCGCTGGCCAGTGAGGTCAGCCTGGCTCGGCGCACCCGCTCCGGCCTGACCCGGCTGCGGGGACGGACCTGGGTCGAGCACGGGGTGGACTGCGGCGGAGAGCAGCTGCGGCTGCGGGTCAGCCAGGGCGGGTTCTGGCAGGTGCATCCGGCGGCCGCGCAGGTGCTGCTGGACGCCGTCCTGGATCTCGCGGCCGCGCGGGCGGGGGAGCGGGTGCTCGACCTGTACGCCGGCGTGGGTCTGTTCGCCGCCGGCCTCGCCCGACGGGTCGGGCCGGACGGCGCGGTGCTCGCGGTCGAGTCGCAGGCCCGGGCGGTCACCGACGCCCGGCGCAACCTGCACGGCCAGGCTCGGGTCCGGATCCGGCAGGGTCGGGTGGAGCGGGTGCTCTCCGCCGAGCTGGCCCAGTCCCCGTTCGACGGGCGGGCCGACGTCGTGGTGCTCGACCCGCCCCGGGCCGGGGCCGGGCGGGGCGTCGTCGAGACGCTGTGCGCTGCGCGGCCCCGGGTCGTCGTGTACGTGGCCTGCGACCCGGCGGCCCTGGCCCGGGACGTGGCCACCGCCGGGCGGCACGGCTACCGGCTGAGCGGCCTGCGGGCCTTCGACCTGTTCCCGATGACCCACCACGTGGAGTGCGTTGCCGCTCTTGAGCCGATCTGACCGCAGCGCCGGTGCTTGTGGAATCCGCGGATTCCTTGACAAAGTATCTCGATGTCGAGAGAGTTTATTTCGACATCGAGATATCTGATCGCCCCGACGTCATCGGACCGGTGTACGACCGCTGGGCCCACGGTTGGCCCCCGACCGCCGTTTTCCGTCCCTGCCCGGATGCCCCGGCGGACAGGGATCGGGCAGGATGCCGTCTAGGTCATCAGCAGCGACGTAAGGAGCCGGATCGTGACCAGCGCCTCGAGCAAGGACAGCTTCTCCGCCAAGGGAGGAATCGAGGTCGGTGGCACGACCTACGAGATCTTCCGGCTGGCGGCCGTGGACGGGGCGGCGGCGCTGCCCTACAGCCTGAAGGTGTTGCTGGAGAACCTGCTACGCACCGAGGACGGCGCCAACATCACCGCCGAGCACATCCGGGCGCTGGCGTCGTGGGACCCGGGTGCGGAGCCGGACACCGAGATCCAGTTCACCCCGGCCCGGGTGATCATGCAGGACTTCACCGGGGTGCCGTGTGTGGTGGACCTGGCCACCATGCGCGAGGCGGTGGTGGACCTGGGTGGTGACCCGTCGCGGATCAACCCGCTGGCCCCCGCCGAGCTGGTGATCGACCACTCGGTGATCATCGATGTCTTCGGCCGGGCGGATGCGCTCGAGCGCAACATGGAGATCGAGTACCAGCGCAACCGGGAGCGTTACCAGTTCCTGCGCTGGGGCCAAGGTGCCTTCGACGAGTTCAAGGTGGTGCCGCCCGGGACGGGGATCGTGCACCAGGTCAACATCGAGTACCTGGCCCGGGTCGTGATGACCCGCAGCGTCCCGCGAGGATCGAGCGAGGAACGAGCGCTGACGAGCGGGACAGAGACCAGAGCCGACACCGTCATTCAGGCCTACCCGGACACCTGTGTCGGCACCGACTCCCACACCACGATGGTCAACGGCCTCGGCGTGCTGGGCTGGGGCGTCGGCGGGATCGAGGCCGAGGCGGCGATGCTCGGTCAGCCGGTCTCGATGCTGATCCCGCGGGTGGTCGGCTTCAAGCTGACCGGTGAGATCCCCGCGGGGGCTACCGCGACCGACGTCGTCCTGACCATCACCGAGATGCTGCGCCGCCACGGGGTGGTGGGCAAGTTCGTGGAGTTCTACGGCGAGGGGGTGGCCGCCGTCCCGCTGGCCAACCGGGCCACCATCGGCAACATGAGCCCGGAGTTCGGCTCCACCTGCGCGATCTTCCCGATCGACGAGGTGACGCTGGACTACCTGCGGCTGACCGGTCGAAGCCCGGAGCAGGTCGCGCTGGTGGAGGCCTACACCAAGGAACAGGGGCTCTGGCACGACCCGCAGCAGGAGGCGACCTACTCGGAGTACCTCGAGCTGGACCTGTCCACCGTCGTGCCCTCGATCGCCGGGCCGAAACGGCCGCAGGACCGGATCGCGTTGACGGAGGCGAAGCAGGCCTTTGCGCAGGCGCTGCCGAACTACACCGCCGCCCCGGACGCGCAGGGCGTGGTGGGCGATGGCCCCGGTTCGTTCACAGTTCGCCACGGCGCGGTGGCCATCGCCTCGATCACCTCGTGCACCAACACCTCGAACCCTTCGGTGATGGTCGCCGCCGCCCTGCTGGCCAAGAACGCGGTGGAGAAGGGTCTGGCGGTCAAGCCGTGGGTGAAGACGTCGCTGGCCCCGGGCAGCAAGGTGGTCACCGACTACTACGACAGGTCCGGTCTGACTCCGTACCTGGAGAAGCTGGGTTTCCACCTGGTCGGCTACGGCTGCACCACCTGCATCGGCAACTCCGGGCCGCTGCCCGAGGAGGTCTCGGCAGCCGTCCACGCCAACGACCTGGCCGTGGTCGCGGTGCTGTCCGGCAACCGCAACTTCGAAGGCCGGATCAACCCGGACGTCAAGATGAACTACCTCGCCTCGCCGCCGCTGGTGATCGCCTATGCGCTGGCGGGGACGATGGACTTCGACATCGACTCCGACCCACTCGGCACGGGCTCGGACGGCGGGCCGGTCTACCTGCGCGACATCTGGCCGGACGCCGCCGCAGTGGAGCAGGTCGTCGCCGAGGCGATCACGCGGGACATGTTCACCACGGACTACGCCGACGTCTTCGCCGGGGACCAGCGCTGGCAGTCGCTGCCCACGCCGACCGGTGACACCTTCGCCTGGGACGGCGAGTCCACCTACGTGCGCAAGCCCCCGTACTTCGAGGGCATGGGTATGGATCCCGCGCCGGTCTCGGACGTCTCCGGCGCCCGGGTCCTGGCCATGCTGGGCGACTCGGTGACCACGGACCACATCAGCCCGGCCGGCTCGATCAAGGCCGACAGCCCGGCCGGTCGCTACCTGACCGGACGCGGGGTGGAACGCAAGGACTTCAACTCCTACGGCTCGCGCCGCGGTAACCACGAGGTCATGATCCGGGGCACCTTCGCCAACATCCGGTTGAGGAACCTGCTGCTCGACGGGGTGGAGGGGGGCTACACCCGCGACTTCACCGTGGACGGCGCCCCGCAGGCGTTCATCTACGACGCGGCGCAGAACTACGCCGCGGCGGGCATCCCGCTGGTGGTGCTGGCCGGCACGGAGTACGGGTCCGGCTCGAGCCGGGACTGGGCCGCCAAGGGGACGGCGCTGCTCGGGGTCAAGGCGGTCATCGCCGAGAGCTATGAGCGGATCCACCGGTCGAACCTGATCGGCATGGGGGTGCTGCCGCTGCAGTACCCGGCCGGCGAGAACGCCGAGTCCCTCGGCCTGGACGGCACCGAGACGTTCTCGGTCACCGGCATCGAGGCGATGAACTCCGCCAGCACGCCGCGCACGGTCGCGGTGGTCGCCACCCAGGCCGACGGCGCCACGGTGGCGTTCGACGCCGTCGTCCGGATCGACACCCCCGGCGAGGCGGACTACTACCGCAACGGCGGGATCCTGCAGTACGTGCTGCGCCAGCTCGTCCGGGCCTGACCGACTGCACCGGGCGCCCCAGCGGGCGGCGTGTCCCGACCGGCGGGTGTGTTACCAGAATGTGACCGCCTGGTGTCCGGATAGTGCTGTCGGCGTCATCGCCGCCCCAATATGTTGTCCCCGGCAACATATTGGCGGTCCCGGAGCGTGCCGGGTCCGCACAGCCCGGGTCGAGGGGTGATTCCTCGGCCGACACGTCTCGGAGCCGTCCGGCTCGAGAAGGGACCGGAAACATGCGCAAGCGTACTGTCGGGGCACTCGCCCTGACCGCCGTCGGAGCACTCGCCCTGAGCGCCTGTGGCGGGGACGATGCCTCCACGGCCGGCACCTCGGCCGCGGAGTCGGCGGCGGGCGGCCAGGTCGGCAAGGTCGGGGTGATCCTGCCCGACTCGGCCTCCTCGGCCCGGTGGGAGACCGCGGACCGCCCGTTCCTCCAGGAGGCCTTCGACGCCGCGGGCGTCGAGGCGGACATCCAGAACGCCGAAGGTGACAAGGCCAAGTTCCAGACCCTGGCCGACGGGATGATCGGCTCCGGCGTCAACGTCCTGATGATCGTCAACCTCGACTCCGACACCGGCAAGGCCGTGATCGACAGGGCCTCGGCGGCGGGTATCCCGGTGATCGACTACGACCGGCTCACCCTGAACGGCGGCGCCAAGTACTACGTGTCCTTCGACAATGTGGCGGTCGGCACCGCGATCGGCGAGGGCCTGGTCAAGGGCCTGCAGGAAGCCGGTAAGACCACCGGAAACGTCCTGGAGCTCAACGGATCTCCGACGGACAACAACGCCACCCTGTTCAAGGAGGGCTACGACACGGCGATCAAGGATGCCGGTTACACAGTGACCGACTCGCAGGCCGTGCCGGACTGGGACAACACCAGGGCCGTCACCGTCTTCGAGCAGATGTTCGCCAAGGCCAGCGGCAAGGTGGACGGCGTGGCCGCCGCCAACGACGGGCTCGGCGGCGCGGCGATCTCGGTCCTGGCCCGAAACGGCCTGGCCGGGAAGGTGCCGGTGACTGGGCAGGATGCCACCGACGAGGGCCTGCAGCGGGTGCTGCTCGGTACCCAGTACGTCACGGTCTACAAGGCGGTCAAGAAGGAGGCCGACGCAGCCGCCGAGCTGGCGATCGCGCTGGCCAAGGGCGACACGGCCGCGGCTGACGCGCTGGCCACCGGCACGGTCAAGGACACCGAGGCCAACGTGGACGTTCCCTCGGTGCTGCTTGAGCCGCAGCCGATCTACAAGGACACCGTCAAGGACGTCATCGCCGACGGGTTCACCACGGTGGACAAGATCTGCACCACGGCCGAGCTGAAGGCGGCCTGCACGGAGGCCGGCGTCAGCTGAGGCCTTGCACCGTGCCATTACCACCCGGGACCCGGGTCCTCGCACAGGACCCGGGTCCCGGCCCACCCGAGTAGCCGAGCCATCGCGAGGAGCGTGTGATGACCGCTAGCGCGTCAAGCACCCCGGCCGACAGACCACTGCTGAGCCTGCGCGGGGTGACCAAGAGTTTCGGAGCCGTCGAGGTACTCAAGGGCGTCGACCTGGATGCCTGGCCGGGAAAGGTCACGGCGCTGGTCGGGGACAACGGGGCCGGGAAGTCGACCCTGATCAAGGGAGTGGCCGGCATCTATGTCTTCGACGGCGGCACCTACACCTTCGACGGCAAGCAGGTTCATGTCACCAATCCGCGGCAGGCCAACGACCTCGGCATCGAGGTCGTCTACCAGGACCTCGCGCTGTGCGACAACCTCGACGTCGTGGCCAACATGTTCCTCGGCCGTGAGCTGGGCAGTGAGGCGAACCTGGACGAGACGACCATGGAGCGCCGGGCCAGCGAGACGCTGGCAGGGTTGTCCGTCCGCACCCTGAAGTCGGTGCGGATGCGCGTCGCCAGCCTGTCCGGTGGACAACGCCAGACCGTGGCCATCGCCCGGGCGGTGCTGTGGAACAGCAAGCTGGTCATCCTCGACGAGCCCACCGCGGCGCTCGGGGTCGCCCAGACCGAGCAGGTGCTGAACCTGGTCCGCCGGCTGGCGGACAACGGCCTGGCGGTGATTCTCATCTCGCACAACATGAACGACGTGCTCCAGGTCGCCGACAGCGTCGCCGCCCTCTACCTCGGCCAGCTGGCCGCCCAGGTGCCGGCCTCCGAGGTCACCCACGGACAGATCGTGGAGCTGATCACGGCCGGACGCACCGGGGACATCGGACTGACCGACGAAGCCAAGGAGGCCCTGGCGTGACCACCACCCAACCCCCCGCCCCTGCCTCCGACGTCCAGCCCGTGGTCGCCGACGGACTCGGCGACCAAGTCCGCGGGTACCTCGACAAGGTCCGCGGCGGCGACGTGGGCGCGCTGCCCGCCATCCTGGGATTCGTCGTCCTGGTGATCCTGTTCTCCGCCTGGGTGGGGGACAAGTTCGCCACCCCGTTCAACGCGGCCAACCTGCTGCTGCAGAGCGCCGGGGTCATCTACATCGCCATGGGCCTGGTCTTCGTGCTGCTGCTCGGAGAGATCGACCTGTCCGCAGGGTATGCGGCGGGGACGTCAGCGGCGATCATGGCGGTGCTCCTCACCCAGCGTGGGTACGCCTGGCCGATCGCCCTGCTCGGCTGCCTGCTGACCGGAGCCGCGATCGGGCTGGTGATCGGGCTGCTGGTGGCCCAGCTCGGCATCCCGTCGTTCGTGGTCACCCTGTCGTTCTTCCTCGGTCTGCAGGGCCTGATGCTCGCCGTGATCGGCAGCGGCGGCACGATCCCGATCCGCAACGCGACGGTCCTGTCGGTGATGAACAAGAACATCCCGGTGCTCTGGGGATGGGTCCTGTTCCTGCTCGCGGTCGCCGCGTACGCCGGCGTCGGCTGGCTGGTCCGCACCAGGCGGACGGCGGCCGGGCTGCCCATCGAGCCGATCTCGGTGTTGGCGGCGAAGGTGGTCGGGCTGGCCGCCGTGCTCGGTGTGGCCACCTGGCTGCTCAGCACCGAACGCAGCGTGAACCCGGCGGTGACCTCGCTCAAGGGGGTTCCCATCATCGTCCCGATCACTGCCGTGTTCGTCGTCGGGCTGACGTACCTGCTGCGGCGGACGCGGTTCGGCCGACATGTCTACGCGGTCGGTGGCAACGCCGAGGCCTCGCGCCGGGCCGGGATCAACGTCGTCCAGATCAAGATCATCTGTTTCGTCATCTGTTCGACGATGGCGGCGGTCGGCGGGATCGTGCTGGCCTCCCGGGCCAACTCGGTCTCACCGACCACAGGTGGCTCCACCACCCTGCTGCTGGCAGTGGGCGCCGCGGTGATCGGTGGCACCTCGCTGTTCGGCGGCAAGGGCCGCATCCTCGACGCGATCGTCGGCGGCCTGGTGATCGCGGTGCTGGCCAACGGCATGCCGTTCATCACCTCGGAGGCGGCGCCGCAGTACATGGTCACCGCCCTGGTGCTGCTGCTGGCCGCGAGCGTCGACGCCATCGCCCGACGTCGGGCCGCCGCGACCGGGCGCTGACCCGGACCGGCACCGGCCGGCCGGACCGGGCCTGAGGGTCCCGGGCGAGCGAGGACCGCGGACGCACCTGGAGGTGAGCCCATGGTGACCACGATCCATCGCTCGTCCCGGGACTCCGGGCAACCGCGTGGTAGCACCCAGGAGGATCTGCGCAGGCACAACCTCAGCGCGGTCCTGAACCATCTGCACGTCTCCGGCCCGCTCAGTCGGGCCGAGCTGACCGCTTTGCTGACACTCAACCGCAGCACCATCGCGGGTCTGGTCTGCGAGCTGGCCGGGGCGGGGCTGGTCCGCGAGCGCGCCGACCGAGCCTCGGTCGGGGTCGGTCGCCCCTCCCTGGTGGTCGAGACGGACCCGAGCCGGGTGCACGTGCTCGCCGGGGTGGTCGCCGTCGACGGGCTGGAGGTGGCCCTGGTCGGGCTGGGCGGCGTCGTCCTGGCCCGGCGCCGTGGCCGGCGTGGTCGCAACCGGACGGCGAGGGGCGTCGCCGATGACCTGGTGGCCCTGGCCTCAGCGGTGAGCGTGGACGGCGATGCCGGCGCCCTGCAGGCCCTCGTGGTGGCCGTGCCCGCGGTGGTGCGCCGCAGCGACGGCTGTGTCCGGCTGGCACCCAACCTCGGCTGGGTGGACGAGCCGCTGGGAGAGCTACTGGCCGAGCGGCTGGCGGGTCTACCGGTCCGGGTTGGCAACGATGCGGACCTCGGTCTGCTCGCCGAGCACCGCAGAGGCGCGGCCCGGGGCGTGGCGGACGTGGTGTTCCTCGCCGGGGAGGCCGGTGTCGGGGGCGGGGCGATCCTCGGCGGTCGGCCGCTGACCGGGGCCGGCGGCTACGCCGGCGAGCTCGGACACGTCGTCGTCCGCCCCGGCGGACGGAGGTGTCGCTGTGGGGCTCGCGGCTGCTGGGAGACCGAGATCGGCGCCGCCTCGGTGGCCAGGGCACTCGGCCTGCCGGCCAGCACCGGCACCGCCGAGATCGTGGCCGCCCTGCGCCGGCGCAGCGATCCCACCGACGCACTGCGCCGACTCGGCCACTACCTGGGGTTGGGGATATCCACCGTCGTCAACCTGTTCAACCCTCGGCTGCTGATCATCGGCGGGCTGCTCCGCGAGGTGTACCCGCTGGTCGCCGACGAGGTGACGGCGAGCCTGCAGACCGCGGCGTTGGCCGCTGCCGCCGAGCAGCTGCGGATCGTCGTCCCCGCCCTCGGCGGCGACGCGAGCCTGGTCGGAGCCGCCGAGCTGGCCTGGTCGGACCTGCTTACCGACCCCTCGTCCGTGCGGCGCGGCGCCGGGGTGCCGCTACGTCGCCATGCCTGAGGGCGTGCGGGTCCCGCCCGGGTGGCCGCATCAGGTGCACCCGCCGGAGGTGTCCGGCTGGGAGCGCACCGCTGTCGCCTGGATGCTCGACCTTTGCCCGGCCGACTACCGCGGCCAGCCGGTCCTGACCAGGCACCCGCTGGTACTGGCCCACCTGGCCGCCGCCCACGTGGAGGCCGACCTGGCCGCCCTGGGCCGGGCCCGGGCCACAGCGCGCACCGCGCTGGCGGACGTCGTGGCACCGCAGGTGCTGGCCTCGACCTTCGAGGCGATGGACGTCGAGCACGGCCGGCTGCTGGCAGCCCAGCGCGCCGTGGGCCTGGTCGACGCAGCGCTGCGCGGCCACCGCCACGTTCCTCGGCTATGAGGGGCAGCGAGTGGGGCCGGGCTCACCCGTGGCCGTCACGGTGGGCGTCGTGGGTGGGTCTGTGCCGATGATGTGGGGGTGATGTGCGGGTGGTGTGCGGGTGGATGTGATGTGGGGATCAGGTGGATGGGCCCCACTTCGACCGGCCGGGTCCGGCGCGCCCTCCTAGACTCAACGGGACGTCGGTGCATGGCCGGCGCTGCTCGAACCGACCAGGAGGACTGCGGACCATGGTGGAGCTCGGCTCGATCGACGGGCCGGCGGACCTGCGCCGGCTGACCCCATCTGAGCTGGACGACCTGGCCCGCCAGGTCAGGGAGTTCCTGGTCGAGAAGGTGTCCCGGACCGGGGGGCATCTCGGCCCGAACCTCGGCGTGGTCGAGCTGACCATCGCCCTGCACCGGGTCTTCGACTCCCCGGTCGACCGGATCATCTTCGACACCGGCCACCAGGCCTACGTGCACAAGCTGCTCACCGGTCGGCACGACTTCTCGGCGTTGCGCCGCAAGAACGGCATGTCCGGCTATCCCAGCCGCGCCGAGTCCGAGCACGACATCGTCGAGAACTCGCACGCCTCCACGGCCCTGTCCTGGGCCGACGGGATCGCCAAGGCCCACCAGCTGCGCGGCGAGCACGAGCGGTGCGTCGTGGCCGTGGTCGGCGACGGGGCGCTGACCGGTGGGATGTCCTGGGAGGCGCTGAACAACATCGCCGCCGGGGAGGACCGGCGGCTGGTGATCGTGGTCAACGACAACGAGCGGTCCTACGCTCCGACCATCGGCGGCTTGGCCCACCACCTGGCCACGCTGCGCACCACCCGCGGATACGAGCGGTTCCTGGACTGGGGCAAGTACGCACTGCAACGCAGTGGCCGCCCAGGTCGGATGGCCTTCGAGGCGCTGCACGGCATGAAGAAGGGCCTCAAGGACGTCGTCGCCCCACAGGGCATGTTCGAGGACCTCGGCATCAAGTACCTCGGCCCGGTCGACGGGCACGACATCGGTGAGCTCGAGCACATGCTGCACCGAGCCCGCGAGTACGGCGGGCCGGTCATCGTGCATGCCATCACCCGCAAGGGCAACGGCTACGCGCCTGCCGAGAACGACGACGCCGACCGGTTCCACGGGATCGGTGTGATCGACCCGGAGACGGGCCAGGCGATCGCCCCGCCCGGCGCCGGTCCGTCGTGGACGTCGGTGTTCGCCGAGGCGGTCACCGAGCTCGCCGACACCCGACCCGATCTGGTGGGCATCACCGCCGCCATGCAGATCCCGGTTGGGCTGGACGCCTTTGCCAAGGCCTACCCGGAGCGGGTCTTCGACGTCGGGATCGCCGAGCAGCACGCCGCCACCAGTGCTGCCGGGATGGCCTTCGCCGGTCTGCACCCGGTCGTCGCCGTCTACGCCACCTTCCTCAACCGTGCCTTCGACCAGGTGCTCATGGACTGTGCTCTGCACCGGGCCGGGGTCACCTTCGTCCTGGACCGGGCCGGGATCACCGGGGACGACGGGGCGAGCCACCACGGCATGTGGGACATCTCGCTGCTGTCCCTGGTGCCCGGCCTGCGGCTGGCCGCGCCGCGGGACGCCGCCACCTTGCGTGCCGAGCTGGCCGAGGCGGTGGCCGTGGCCGACGCCCCCACCGTCGTCCGCTTCCCCAAGGGCGCGGTGCCGGCCGACCTGCCCGCCCTCGAGCGGATCGGTGCCGGCGACGGGGCGCTCGACGTCCTGCGCCGGGACAGCCGGTCCGTGGCCGGCGCCGACGTCCTGCTGGTCGCCGTGGGGGCGATGGCGACCACGGCACTCGAGGTCGCCGACACCCTGTCGGCGCAGGGGATCCCGGTCACCGTCGTCGACCCGCGGTGGGTTGTCCCGCTGCCGGCCTCGCTGATCGAGCTGGCGGCCGGCCACCGACATGTGGTGGTCATCGAGGACAACGTGGCCTCCGGTGGCGTCGGCAGCGCCCTGCGCGATGCCCTGGCTGACGTACAGCCGCACGGCGCCGACCAGCCTGCGGCGGTCCAGATCTTCGGTGTGCCCGGCCGGTTCATCGACCACGCCCAGCGCGCGCAGGTTCTCGACGAGATCGGCCTGACCGCCGAGGCCATCGGCCCGCAGGTGCTCAGCCGGCTCCAGCTCGACCGGCAGGTCGGACCCGAGGAGGCCACAGCGGTGGCCGCCCCCGACGTGGTGGGGCTCAAGCCGGTGCGGCCCAAGGCCGGTTGACGTCGTTGCTGCCGCGCGTCAGGGGCCGGTGCCGGCGCACCGCGGCGACCTCGTCCCGGGTGACGAGCAGCGGGACCTGCACCCCGCGGTCGGCCTCCTCGGTCAGCTGCCAGCACAGGGGCAGGTAGGCCGGGTCGATCTGGGTCAGGTCGTACCAGCCGTGCCGACGGTCCGGGACGGCGACCGCGCGCATCCCGCTGCCATCCCCGTCGGCCAGGGCCCGACGCAACGGCTCCACGGACAACAGGGTCAGCACGTCGCAGCCGCCCACCGGGGCCAACCGTCCCGCTCGCGGGCCGGTGGTGGTGAGCAGCTCGGCGGCCACCCGGGACATCTCGTCGGCGTGCCGCCGGGCCGCCTGCCAGGCGGCGTCGGCGTCCACGCCGGCCGCGGCCAGCACGGACGGCGGCAGGGGCAGCACCCGGGCGGTGTTCGCCGAGGCCGGCCCGGCGTCGTCCCGTAGGTCGATCGTGGCCGGGTCGAGGTCCAGCAGGTCGACGTCCGGCGGGTCGAGGTCCGGGTCGTCGACCGCCACCCCCACGCCGTAGGACAGCGCCCCACCGGTCACCGGGTGGCGGACCCAGGCGGGCCCGAGATGGTCCAGATGGCCGGCCGGCAGGGCGAGCAGCTGGACGGCGTCGCCGAGCGCGGTCGCCGCTGCCGCCCCCAGCCCGGCCACCCAGGACCGCAGTCGCAGCAGGTTGGTGATCCGGTGCTGCCCGGCGACCGAGCCCGGGTGGTGGTCGCCGCAGGTCCGGTCGATCTCGGTCCAGGTGACCAGGGCGCCACCGACCCGCACACCCGAGTCGCCCGGGTCGAGGTCCACTCCATGAACGACAGACACACTGAGTATCGCCTGACGCAGCTCGAGGGGGTTCTGCCGGGTATTCATGTGACGCACAGTAGTTGCGGGCCCCTTGAGTGACCAGATCGTTGCACACAGTTCGCTCCGGTGGAGCAGGTCGATGAGGAGGCCGAACCGGTCGCAATCGGATGAAGCGGGACCGTGACCTGCGTGACCCGGCTACCGTTCCGCTCATGCACTGGAGGGATCAGCCGGGTCAGAACGACCCGCCGGGTCTCTCCACCTCAACCCCGACAGTGCCCGCGACGGTCCCGTCCGGGATCGCCCTGCGTACAGAGGCCGGGCGGCCGCAGCGGGTCGTGACCGGACCTCCCACAGGTCCCTGGCCACTGCCCGGCGTCGGCCTGAACGCCCCCCGGCGCCGGCGTCGTCCGCGCCCTGCTGTGTTGGCCGTGGTCGCATCACTGGCCGTCGCCGCCGTCGCCGCCGCGGGCATCGGCCTCGGCGGCGTCCTCGACCGGTTGGCGGCGTTGCGCGCTGGCGCGGACGCCCAGGCCGGCATCGAGCAGCTGCTCGACCGCATCGACGCCGCGCTGCGCAGCGGCAACGGCCCTGCCCTGGCGGCGCTGGCCGATCCCGCCGACTCCGCGCTGCGGACCCGGTGGGGCGGGCTGCCGGAGCGCGCCGACTCCGTCGGGGCGAGCGGGCTGTCCCTGCGGGGGATCACGGCCGCCGACGGCACCGGCGCCGTGCTGCTGCCCGGCCCGTCACGCCCCGGCTACCTCCGCACGCTGCAGGTCCCGGTCCGCCTCGGCTACACCCTCGCTCCCTGGGACGCTGCCTCGGTGGCCACCCGGCTGACCCTGCAGGTCGGTCTGCGGGGGCGGACCTGGTGGCTGGTCGACGACGTCGCCGCAGACCGTGCCCAGGCGCTCGGGACCACCGCCGGGATTCGCCCGGCACCGATCGAGCCGTGGGTGCGCGGCGCCGTCGACGTGGTGCGCCGTCCGCACGCCCTGGTGGTCGGGGACCCGAGCCGTCGGGTACAGAACGCGGCTCTGGCCGACACCCTCGAGGCGGCCGTGATCGACGTCCAGGACGTCGTGTCGTCACCGACCTGGACCGGTCGGGTGGTCGCCTACGCCACGACCGACCAGCAGGTCCTGGCGAGCTGGTTCGCCGAGCATGGCGGCATCGGCGCCCGCGACCCTGCTGTCGGTGAGGCTGTCGGTGAGGCTGTCGGTGGGACCGTGTCCGAGACGGTGACCGAGGCGGTGGCTGAGACCGGGCACGGGGCCGGCGGACCGGCTGCCTTCGCCGCCGAGGTGCGTACCCTGGCCGGCTCGGACGCCGCGGGCTCCCCGGCCGCGGCCCGCCTGGCCGTCACCCCGCTGCTGCTCGACCGGGCCGGTGCCGACCTCGACCGGACGGCTGCGGTCCTGCGCCACGAGACCACGCACGTGGCGTTGGCCCTGGACGGCGAGCGTGAGCCGCCGACCTGGCTCGTCGAGGGGATCGCCGAGTACACGGCCTACCACCGGGTCCGCTCGGGTCGGGTCGACGATGTCGCCGCCCTCGATCAGCGCGGCCTGTCTGGGACCACCTGGCGGGCCCTGGCCGAGGGCCGGTGGCGACCCGGCCTGGTCGCCGACCCCGATCAGTTCTACGGCGGCAGCGCGGCCGAGGTGGCTCAGGCCTACACCGACGCCTGGCTCACCTGCCTGTACATCGCCGCCGAGTACGGTGAGGCCACCCTCTTCGAGCTCTACCGCACGGCGGCCGCCCGGCCCGCCGACGAGGGCAGCGGGGTCGTCGAGCAGGTGGCGCTGCGCGAGGTGCTCGGCCTGGACCGGTCGGGCCTGGCCCGGGGTACCGCGGACTACGCCGCGGCGTTGCGCGCCAGGTTCAGCTGAGACGTTCAGCGGAGACGTTCAGCGCAGACCGGCGGTGCAGGTACAGAGTCAGTCCAGGTAGCCGGTGCGACGCAGGTACGGCGTGATCCCACCGAGGTGGAACGGCCAGCCGGCGCCGAGCAGCAGGCACAGGTCGATGTCCGCGGCGTCGGCGACCACGCCGTCGTCCAGCATGATCCGGCACTCCTGCGCCAACGCCGCCAGCGCCCGCTCGCGGACCTGCCGGCCGGTCGGGGCGTCCGCGGCCGTGCCGGATGCCGGCGCCAGCAGGACCCGGGTCTCCTCGTCGACGAAGGGCTTGCCGTCCGGGCCCCAGGCGTAGATGCCACCGCGACCGGCCTGCACGACCCGCTCCAAGGTCGCCGAGACCACGAACCGGTCCGGGAACGCCTCGTGCATGGTGCGGGCCACGTGCAGGGCCACCGCCGGACCCACCAGCTGCAGCAGGATGAACGGCGACATCGGCAGCCCGAGCGGGGCCAGCGCGGCGTCCGCCTCTTCCACCGGGGTGCCCTCGTCGACGGCGGCCAGCACCTCGCCCATCAGCCGGGTGAGGAGCCGGTTGACCACGAACGCCGGGGCGTCCTGGACGAGCACGCACGACTTGCGCAGCTGCTTGCCGACCGCGAACGCTGTGGCCAACGTGTCGTCGTCGGTGCGCTCGCCGCGCACCACCTCGACCAGCGGCAGCACCGCCACCGGGTTGAAGAAGTGGAACCCGACCACCCGCTCCGGGTGAGCGGCCTCGGCGGCCATCGCGGTCACCGACAGTGAGGAGGTGTTGGTCATCAGCACGCAGTCCGGGCGGACCACGCGCTCGAGGTCGGCGACGACCTGCTTCTTGACCTCCAGCTCCTCGAACACCGCCTCGATGACCAGGTCGGCGTCGGCGAAGACGGCCGCGTCGGTGGATCCGCTGACCAGCGCGGTCAACCGGTTCGCCGCGTCGGGGGACAGCCGTCCCTTCTCGCGCAGTGCGGCGATCTCGCCGTGCACCATGGCCAGTCCCCGCTCGACCCGCTCGGCGTCCAGGTCGGTGATCACCACCGGCACCTTGAGCCGGCGCACGAACAGTAGCGCCAGCTGACTGGCCATCAGCCCGGCGCCGACCACGCCGACCGTGGTGACCGGGCGGGCCAAGGCGGCATCGGGCACGCCCACCGGGCGCTTGGCGCGTTTGTTCACCAGGTCGAACGCGTACAGTCCGGCGGCGAACTCGGGGCTCAGGATCAGGTCGGCCAGGCCCTGGTCCTCGGCCGCGAACGCGTCCGACCGCTGCGCCGTCCGGGCGCTCTCGACCAGGTCGATCGCTCGGTAGGGGGCCGGGGCGGCGCCGTGCACCTTGGCGTCGGCGGCGGCCCGGGCCGCCGCGGCCGCCTCGGCCCAGGTCGACTCCGCCCGGTCCACCTTCGGGCGCTCGATCCTGGCCCGGTCGGTGAGTACCTCGGCGGCCCACCGCAGCGAACGGGCCAGGAAGTCGGCCGGGCCGAACATCACGTCGACGATGCCCGCCTGATGAGCCTGCTGCGGGGAGAGGGTCTTGTTGTTGTTCATCGCGTTGGCGACGATCACCTCGAGCGCCCGCTGCGGCCCGACCAGGTTGGGCAGGAGGTAGGTGCCGCCCCAGCCCGGCAGGATGCCCAGGAAGCACTCGGGCAGGCCGAGCGCCGGGGCGGCGGCGGAGACACTGCGGTAGGTGCAGTGCAGGGCCAGCTCCATCCCGCCGCCCAGGGCCAGGCCGTTGACGAAGGCGAACGAGGGCACCCCGAGCTCACCGAGCCGGCCCAGCGCCTGGTGGCCGAAGCGGCCGATCGCCAGCGCGGTCTCGCGGGCGGCCGCTGGGTCGACGGCCGTCGCGGCGCCGTCCGCGGCCATCTTCAGATCGGCGCCGGCGCAGAAGAAGAACGGCTTGCCGGTCACGCCGACCGCCACGATCTCGCCGGCGGCCGCGCGCTCGGCGAGGCGGGCCAGCGCGCCGTCCAGCTCGGCCAACCCGGCCGGACCCAGCGTGGTCGGCCGGGTGTGGTCACGCCCGTTGTCGAGAGTGACCAGCGCCAGCACGCCGGGCGAGGCCCCGCCGTCCGGGCCGGGCAGCCGGACGTCGCGGACCAGCGACCGGGTCACCACCTCGTCCGGCAGCAGCTCGGTCGGCAGCGGTGCGACGGTGCGGGTGGTCTGGGTGTCGGCGCTCACGCGGCACGCTCCTGCAGATAGTCGCGGTGGTGGGGGTTCTCCCAGAGCACGCTGCCGCCCATGCCGATCCCCACGCACATGGTGGTCAGGCCGTAGCGCACCTCCGGGCGGGCCTCGAAGTGGCGGGCCAGCTGGGTCATCAGCCGCACCCCGCTGGAGGCCAAGGGGTGTCCGACGGCGATCGCGCCGCCGTCCGGGTTGACCCGTTCGTCGTCGTCGGCGATGCCGAAGTGGTCCAGGAAGGCCAGCACCTGGACGGCGAACGCCTCGTTGACCTCGAACAGCCCGATCTCGTCGATGCCCACCCCGGTACGGGCCAGGAGCTTCTCGGTGGCCGGGATCGGTCCGACACCCATCACCTCGGGTTCGACACCGGCGAAGGCATAGCCGACCATCCGCATCCGGGTCGGCAGCCCGAGCTCGGCGGCGACGTCGGCGGCGGCGAGCAGGCAGACCGTGGCGCCGTCGTTGAGACCGGCGGCGTTGCCGGCGGTGACCCGTCCCTGGGGGCGGAACGGCGTCCGCAGACCGGCCAGGTCCTCGACCGTGGTCCCGGGCCGTGGCGGCTCGTCCGAGGTGGCCAGGCCCCAGCCGAGCTCGGCGTTGCGGGTGGCCACCGGCACCAGGTCGGCGTGGATCCGTCCGGACTCGTAGGCCTCGGCCAGCTTCGCCTGGCTGGCGGCCGCGAAGGCGTCGGCGCGCTGCTTGGTCAGGTGCGGGAACCGGTCGTGCATGTTCTCGGCGGTCTGGCCCATCACCAGGGCCGAGGGGTCGACGATGCGCTCGGCGACGATCCGCGGGTTCGGGTCGATGCCCTGGCCCATCGGGTGATGGCCCATGTGCTCGACCCCGCCGGCCACGGTGATGTCGTAGGCGCCGACAGCGATGCCGGAGGCCGTGGTGGTCACCGCCGTCATGGCGCCGGCGCACATCCGGTCGATGGCGAAGCCGGGCACGCTGCGCGGCAGGCCGGCCAGCAGAGCCGCCATCCGGCCGATGGTCAGGCCCTGGTCGCCGGTCTGGGTGGTCGCGGCGATCGCCACGTCGTCGATCCGCTCCGGCGGCAGCTCGGGATGGCGGCGCAGCAGCTCCCGGATACACGCCACGACCAGGTCGTCGGCGCGGGTCTGGGCGTACAGGCCGTTCTCACCGGCCTTTCCGAACGGGGTGCGGACGCCGTCGACGAAGACGACGTCGCGAACGGTGGCGGGCACAGGGGCCTCCTGTCGGCAGCGGAGCGGAGCGGGGCGGGCGACGCGACCGGCCGACGGATGGGCCGGCCGGCCGCCGGCCATGTTACTGGAGAGTAACCACGCCTGGTCCCGGGGGGAGCGTGGTCCTTGCCATGTCTAGACGGTCCGGTCAGTCACCGAGGGCGTCGATCAGGACGTCGAGGGTCAGCTCGATCTGCCAGGGACGCGCCCCGAGCGCCACCAGGGCCGCGCGCACGCTCTCGGCGTCCTGCGGCGGCGGGTCCCACAGCAGGCGACGCACGGCGTCCGGGCTGACCAGGTTCTCTACCGGCAGTCGCAGCTGGCCGGCGATCTCGACGATGCCGGCCCGGGCCCGGGCCAGCCGCCGGGCCGCCGGTGGGTCTCGGTCGGCCCAGGCCCGGGCGGGCGGCGGGCCCTCGTTGGGTAGGTGCTGGGCAGGCAGCTCGGCCTCGGGCACCGCACGTCCGGCCTCGATGGCCCGTGCCCAACGGGTCAGGTGACGACGGGCGCCCCGACCGGTGAACGCCTTGAGCGCGGCCAGTTCCCGGGCCCCTGCCGGCTGCTCCTGGGCGGCCGCCACCAGCGAGGCGTCGGGCAGCAACCGGCCCGGGGCCACGTCCAGCTCCTCGGCGAGTGCCTCGCGTTCGGTCCACAGCGCCTGCAGCACGGCCAGCTGGCGGCGGCTGCGCAGCTTGTGCAGCCCGGACGTGCGTCGCCAGGGGTCCAGGCGCGGCGCCGGCGGCGGGGCGGTCACGATCGCCGCGAACTCCTCCTGGGCCCAGTCCAGCTTGCCCTGCGCCGCGAGCTCGTCCGCCAGCGCGTCGCGCAGCTCGACCAGCACCTCGACGTCCAGGGCCGCGTAGCGCAGCCACGGCTCGGGCAGCGGCCGGGTGGACCAGTCGACCGCCGAGTGCTCCTTGGCCAGGGCCACGCCGAGCAGCTGTTCGGTCACAGCGGCCAGCCCGACCCGGGTGAACCCGGCGAGGCGTGAGGCCAACTCGGTGTCGAACAGCCGGGTCGGGCGCATCCCGACCGCGGCCAGGCACGGCAGGTCCTGCCCGGCGGCGTGCAGCACCCACTCGGTGCCGGCGATGGCGGTACCGAGGTCGCCCAGATCTGGCAGTGCGGCCGGGTCGACGAGCGCGGTTCCGGCGCCCTCACGGCGCAGTTGGACCAGGAAGGCGCGTTGCCCGTAGCGGTGGCCGGAGGCCCGTTCGGCGTCCACCGCCACCGGTCCGGTCCCGGCGGCGAACCGGCCGACCAGCGCGGCCAGCTCCCCGGGGTCGGTGACGACTAGGGGCACACCGTCGCGCGGGGTGTGCAGCTGGACGGGTTCCGGCGGCGCGTCCTCGAGGTGGGGGTCGGTCGGTGCGGCCGGTGCAGGGGTGGGGTCCTCCGACTCGCGGGAGATGCCCAGAGACCCGTCGACCACGCCTCTACCGTAGGCCACGCCGGTGATCGGGTGGTTGGTCAGGAGATGGCCCCGGACCGCAGCGCCGTGGCGACCATCTCGGCACGGTCGCCGGTGCCCAGCTTGCGGGCGATCCGGGCCAGGTGGCTCTTCACGGTCAGTGCGGACAGGCCGAGCTCGGCTCCGATGTCCTTGTTCGACTTGCCGCCGGCGACCAGCTGCAGCACCTGGAGCTCCCGGGCGGACAGTGAGTCCACGCCGTCCCCGCGGTCGGTCCCCTGCCGGGGCACAGTGGCCGCGGCCGAGACCAGGTAGGCGCGCACCCCGGCGGCGATCGCCGCCCGCACGCTGTACGGGTCGTCGGCGGTGCTCAGCACCAGGCCGCGGACCCAGCCCGCCGCCCGCAGGTCGCGGATCAGAGTGATCCCGGAGCCGTCCGGCAGGCCCGCCTCCGCGACACACAGGTCGGCGATGCCCACCTGTGCGCGCCGTCGTGCCTCGGCGACGGTCTGGACCTCGAGGACGTGCCGGGCACCCATCATCCGCAGGGTGTGGCCGACGGCCTCCCGGAGCGCCGGGGTTGCCACCACGACCATGGCTGCGAACCGACCAGGACGCGGCACCGGAACTCCCGCTCGCTCGACCAGAGTGGTCACGCCGACCTCCATGTCTTCCAGGCCGAACGGCCCGGTTCCTCAGGCTGCGCACGTCCGGTGACGCAGTCAGGCGTTACCCGAGGGTGATCGGCAGCCTGGATCTGGCCCTTGAGGTTGGGGCTGGGCGGTGGGTCAGCGGCGGCGGGGCAGCGGGGCCACGCCGGCCGGCAGCGGGGGCAGTCCGCCGACGGTGCACAGCAGCGCCGACCAGGCTTCGAGGTGGACGGCGACGTCGTCGCGCGGCGTCCAGGACGCCCGGATCTCGATCTCGACGGTGGTGGGCCGCTGGGCCAGGGCGCCGAAGCTCTCCGAGACGACCCGGGTGACGGTGCCACCGACGGCTGTGTAGGAGGCGCCGGCGCCGTCCAGGCACTCCTGCAGCCAGGTCCACCCGATCTCGCCGATCATCGGGTCGGCGCCGAGGTCGGGTTCCAGGGCCGCGCGGACGAAGGTGACAGCCCGGAAGGAACCCTCCCAGGCCTCCTGACCGGCCGGGTCATACAGGAGCACGAACCGGCCGGTGGCCAGCTCCTCGTCGTCCGCGACCACCTCGGCGCTGACCGCGACGGCGTGCGGCGCGATTCGCTGCGGGGCCGGGACCTCCTCGAGTACCACCTCGGGTCGCAGCCGTACGCTGCGCAGCCGTTCCATCGCGGCCACGAACTCGTCGGGCGCGTCCTCCGGCATCCTGCGCAGAGCCACCAGGGCAGCGTACGGTGCGCTCACCCGCTGTGGTCTGCGCGACGCGCGGTCGGGTGCGCCGGACACGTATCGCCGTGAGGTCCCGCTGCCGACCTCGGCAGGAGGAGGCCAGTCGATGGGTGCGCTCGTGGCGCTGCTGTCCAGCCTGCTGTGGGGCAGCGCCGACTTCGCCGGCGGGTTGGCCAGCCGGCGGCTCTCCAGCGTCGTCGTGGTCGGCTGGACCCAGGTCCTGGCCCTGGTCCTGCTGGTGCCTGCCGTCCTGCTCACCGGCGGGTTCCCCCCGGTGGCCGCCTGGTTGTGGTGGGGGCTGGCCGCCGGGACGGTCGGGCTGGGCGGGCTGATCTGCTTCTACCGGGCCCTGGCGATCGGGACGATGGGCGTTGTCTCACCGATCGCCGCGTTGGGCGCGGTGGTCCCGGTGCTCGTCGCGGTCGCCGGTGGTGAGCGGCCGAGCGCCGTGCAGACCTTCGGCATGGTGCTCGCCCTGGTCGGCGCGGTGGCCGCGTCCGGACCCGAGCTGTCCTCGGCCATGGGGAACGGCGAGCCGGACCGGCTGCGGGAGCGCCGCCTCAGCGTGGTGCTGGCCGCTGCTGCCGGGGCGGCGTTCGGGCTGACGCTCACCTTCATCGCCCAGGGGTCCGGCGGGCCGGACGTGCCGGGTCCCGAGGCGGAAGGCGCCCTCCAGCCGCTGCTCACCGTGACCGCGATGCGGCTGGCGTCGCTGGCGGTGTTCGGGGTGGCGGCGCTGGCCCTGCGCAGCACCGGTGGGGTGGGGCCGGCGCAGCTGCCGGGGCTGCTCGGGATCGGCGCCGCCGACGCGGCCGCGAACGCGCTCTACGGCCTGGCCAGCACCCTCGGCATGGTGAGCATCGTCGCGGTGCTCGGGTCGCTGTATCCGGTGGTCACGGTGCTGCTGGCCCGGGCACTCCTCGGCGAGCGGCTGCAGCCGGTCCAGGTCGCCGGGGTCGGCCTGGCGATGACCGGCGTGGTGCTGCTGGCGGCCGGCTGAGCGGGCGGGCCCGCCGCGACCGGGCGCGGGCCGGCCCTAGCCGTCGCCGGTACGCAGGGGTCGCGGGGCGTTCAGATCCAGCACGACGGCAGTCATCCGGACCGCGAAGACCAGCAGCAGGCAGCCCCAGATCACGGTCGCGCTGAGCCGGTCGGCCTGGGAGGCCCAGACCAGCAGGCTGGAACCGACCAGGGCGGGGATCGCGTAGAGCTCACGGCGCAGCACCTCGGGGACCTCGCCGGCGAGCAGGTCGCGCAGCAGGCCGCCGCCGACGGCGGTGACCACGCCGACCACGACCGCTGCGGTCGGTCCCGCGCCCAGGCCCAGGGCCTTGAGGGTGCCGCCGACCGCGAACACGGCCAGCCCGCCGGCGTCGAGCACCCGGACCAGCCGGGGAACGTGGGACAGCCCCCACCCCGGGCGGCGTCGCGCCAGGCGGTCCAACGGGGCGTGCAGGGCGAACACCAGCATGCCGGCGAGCACCGCGGTCGCCATCAGCCGGGGGTCGCTGATCCCCACTGGCGGTGAGACATCCAGCAGCACGTCCCTGACGATGCCGCCGCCGAGTCCGGCCACCCAGGCCAGCACCAGCACCCCGAACAGGTCGAGTCCGGAGCGGACGGCGACCAGGGCGCCGGACAGGGCGAAGACGAATACCCCGACGACGTCGAGCAGCAGCTGCAGGTCGGGGTCGGTGGTCACCATGACCCGCCGAGACTAGTGCGTCGCCGCCGTGTCAGGATCGCGGGCGTGAGCCTGCCCTCGTCCAGCACCCCGGCGCCGGCCCCAGCCGGCCCGTCCGACGACGCCCCGTTCCTGCAGGCGTGTCGCCGTGAGCGCCCCACCCGAACGCCGGTGTGGTTCATGCGTCAGGCCGGTCGCTCGCTGCCGGAGTACCGCGCGATCCGCGAGGGCATCTCGATGCTCGACTCCTGCCGCCGCGCCGACCTGGTCACCGAGATCACTCTGCAGCCGGTGCGTCGCTACGGCGTCGACGCCGCGATCCTGTTCTCCGACATCGTGGTCCCGCTGGCCGCGGTCGGGGTCGGGGTCGACATCAAGGCCGGGGTCGGCCCAGTGATCGACGAGCCCATCCGTACCCGCACCGACCTGGACCGGCTGCCGCCGTTGCACGCCGATGCCGTGCCGTACGTCACCGACGCCGTCCGCCAGCTGGTCGCCGAGCTCGGCGACATTCCGCTGATCGGCTTCGCGGGCGCACCGTTCACCCTGGCCAGCTACCTGATCGAGGGCGGTCCGAGCCGGGACCTACTGCGCACCAAGGCAATGATGTACGGCGATCCGCAGCTGTGGGGTGACCTGCTCGGCCGGCTCGCCCAGATCGCCGGGGAGTTCCTGCGGATCCAGGTCGAGGCCGGGGCGAGCGCCGTCCAGCTGTTCGACTCCTGGGTCGGTGCGGTCAGCGCTGACGACTACCGCAGCCTGGTCCAACCGGCGTCCGCGACCGCGCTCGGTCGGGTTCATGAGCTCTTCCCCGAGGTGCCGAGGATCCACTTCGGGGTGGGAACCGGCGAGCTCCTCGCCGACATCGGGGCGGCTGGAGCCGAGGTGGTCGGCGTCGACTTCCGCCTCCCACTGGACGAGGCCAGCCGGCGGATCGGGCCGGACCGCGCCGTCCAGGGCAACCTCGACCCCGCTCTGCTGTTCGCTCCGTGGCCGGTGCTCGCCGAGCGGGTCAGGGCCACGGTCGAGGCCGGACGACGTACCCCCGGACACGTGGTCAACCTCGGGCACGGGGTGCCGCCGGCCGCCGACCCGGACGTGCTGGCCCGAGTCGTCGACCTCGTGCATGAGCTGTAGTCCCAGGCGCCCTGCCCAGTTGCACGTGTCAGGGTCGTCGACCTTAACCACCTCGCTCCACGCTGATCTTCACGGTGGTTGTGGAGATCACTGTGTGTGGGGGTGGTCGCTATGGCAGCCCGTGGCGTACACGCTGATCTTCACGGTGGTTGTGGAGATCACTGTGTGCGGGGGTGGTCGCTATGGCAGCCCGTGGCGTACACGCTGATCTTCACGGTGGTTGTGGAGATCACTGTGTGCGGGGGTGGGCGTGGATCACCTGGACGGCGTCCGGGTGCCAGGTCAGCCAGTGGAGCCTGCGCTGACCGGATCGCGGTCGGACGGCGCCGGTCCGGGCGGGTCCGCGGGCCCATCGGGACCTGACGACGACGGCGCTGAGGACGGCGGAGCAGTGGACGGGGGATCGCTCGGCCCGGCCGGCCCGCTCGACCCGGCTGGCCGCCGCCGGTGGCGCAGCAGTGTCCACAACGGCAGCCCGACCAGGGCGAGCACCAGGGCGAACGGCAGCAGTGCGCCGATCAGCACGAACAGCGCCGCGGTGCTGTCCTGCAGCGCTACCCAGCCCTGCTGCAGCCCGCGCAGGAACGAGTTCGGCTCGTTGGCGCCGGCCTGCGGGGTGCGCAGCACCGCGGTGATCGTCGACATCTCGGCCTGCCCCGACAACGCGGCCAACCGGGCCTGGTAAGCCTCCAGGTCGGCCTCCCGGCGGGTCAGCTCGGACTCCAGCAGCACGATGTCCTTGAGGTCCTTGGCGTCGGCCAGCAACACGCGGATCCGGTCCACGCTGGCCTTGGCGGTCGCCGTCCGGCTGGTCAGGTCCGCCACCTCGCCGGTGACGTCCTCGGCGCGGGTGGTCCGGCTCAGCTCCGTGCCGATCGCGGCGACCGAGTCCAGGACGGCGGCGAAGCGCGCCTCGGGTACCCGCAGCACGATGACCGACTCACCGGGAGCGGCGCTGCGACCGACCGGTTCGTCCCCGTCCAGCGGGATCGGGTCGACGGGGGAGGCCGACCCCGTGGTCTCCGAGGCGACGAACCCCCGGGCGTCGAGGGCGGCCTGGCGGACCCGGGCGGCGGAGGTGGCCAACGTCTCGACCTCGACGATGACCTGTCCGGTGCGTACCACCTGGCGCTGCCCGGCGGCCGCGTCGGACAGCGCGCTCTGCTGCGCGGCCTCACCGGCTGGACCAGCCGCCGCGGCCTCTGGCGCGGCGACGCCGTCCTCGACGGCGGCCGGCTCGGCCCCGCCGGCGTTGGACGTGGCGTCGCCGGTACCGCCGGTGCATCCGGTCAGCAGGGCCAGGCCCAAGCTGACGGCTGCGGCCAGCGCGCCGAGTCGGGTCGATGCCGGTCTCATGGGGGCCTCCGGGTCGGGGTCGGGCGTCGTGCATCGGGCCGGGGTGGGCACGTCGTGTCGGCCGTGGGATGCGCGGCGGCGCCTCAAGGTTCCAGCGCGGAGATCACGATTCGATCGCGCGGCGGTCACGGGTGAGAATGCGGTCATGAGTCCCCCTGCCGACCCGGAGCCCACCAGCCCCGACCCGTCCCCCGTCGACGCCACCTCCGCGACCGCCGGCCGCACCCGGCCCAGCCCCCGGCAGATCAACGAGACGATCCGCTACACGATGTGGTCAGTCTTCGCCGCCGACCCACTGGGTGAGGGCGACCGGGACCGTCAGGTGAGCGAGGTCGAGGACCTGCTCGCCTCGCTGGAGGCCAAGGGCCTGCAGGTGCGCGGCTGGTACGACGTGGCCGGGCTGCGCGCCGACGCCGACCTGATGGTCTGGTGGCATGCCCCCGACGTCGAGACCGTCCAGCAGGCCTACCAGGGCCTGCGCCGCACCGCCCTCGGCCGGCGGCTGCGGCCGGTCTGGTCGGTGGTCGGGCTGCACCGTCCCGCCGAGTTCAACAAGGGCCACGTGCCGGCCTTCATGGCCGGGGAGGAGCCCCGCGGCTACCTGTGCCTCTATCCGTTCGTGCGCTCCTACGACTGGTACCTGCTCGAGGAGGAGGAGCGCCGCGCGATGCTCGTCGAGCATGGTCTGGCCGCACGCACCTACCCGGACGTGCGGGCCAACACGGTCGCTTCGTTCGCGCTCGGCGACTACGAGTGGCTGCTTGCCTTCGAGGCCGACGAGCTGCACCGGATGGTCGACCTGATGCGAGACCTGCGTGCGGTCGAGGCGCGCCGTCACGTCCGCGAAGAGGTCCCCTTCTACACCGGGCCACGATGCGCGTTGCGCGAGCTGGTGGCGGCCCTGGCCTGACCGGCTCAACCCCGGCCGGACAGGCCGGGGCGTGAGCGGCCGTCTGAGGCATCTGCCGGATTGGCCGCGTCATGCCCAGGACTGTCCCCGTACCGTCAGTTACCGTTTGGTCGTGAGCATCCGCCACGGCCGCGCGCCGAGACACGGAAGGCGATGAGGCAAGAGCCGGCCTCGTCCAGTACGGGGTTCACACAGATGGGGCCGGAACCTGTGCCGGCCGTCGCGGGACGTTCCCGTCCCGGGGCGGCGCGACACGCTCCCGGACGCCGGGGCAGCCGGCGGGCGGCGCCCTGGTACACCAGGCGCCGGGGGCAGTCGGTGTCGACGGTGCCGTCCCAGGATGGCCCGACCAGGGAGGCGACGGTGAACCGCGTTGCGGGTCTGATCGAACCGATCGTCGTCATGGCGTTCGGTGGCTACCTCGGGCTGGTGAACCAGGCGGCGACCGACACGTCGGCGTGGCTACGCGTCCCAGCGCTGCTGGCCGCGCTGATCCTGGTGGCCCAGGGAATCCTCGGCGTCCAACAGCAACGGTCCACCGGGATCATCGCCGAGCCGCGCCACCAGGACATCGAGGTGGACGCCACGGCGTCGGAGGTGGTCTCCTGGTCGCCGCACGAGCTGGAGACCCCGGGCAAGGCCCGCCACCGCGACGCCCCGGTGCAGGTCAAGGTGACCAGCGAGGACGCCACGGTCGGGGTCCGGGAGAAGCCGCAGACCAGCTACATCGTGATGGCCCTGGCTGTGTGGCTGGGACTGGCCTCCCTGGCCAATCCGGGCGCGCCGAAGTCGCTGCTGGTGATGTCCCTGCTCGCCTCGTTCCTGCTGTTCGCCGAGGCGTGGCAGATGCTGCGCCAAGCCGGGTGAGCGGCACAATCTCACCTGTGAGGCTTCCCCCACCACGTCCTGGTCGATCCCTGCTGCGGGCCTCCCTCGTCGCCTCAGGTATGGCGCTGGCCGGCGCCGCTGTCGCCGTCACGGCGGCCGCCGTGCTGGCCCGTCGGATCGTCTCACCCGAGTCGCAGACACCCGACGACGTCGAGGTGATCGGGGTCGGCGCCGGAACGGTGACCCTGCGGGCGGACCCGAACACCACGGCCCACGGCCGGTACGGCCTGTGGCTGGACGGCGGCGCCGGTCACGCCCGGCTCGGCGAGGTGGTCGACCATGACCAGCAGGCCGGCACCGTCACCCGTCGGCTGCTCGGGGTCGACCGTGGGCGGCTGCGGCAGGGGCCGGCACGCTGGAACCAGTTCTGCTACGCCGGTGACCCGGCCTCGGCGCTGGGTCTGGCCTACGAGAGTGTCGAGATCATCACCGAGGCCGGGACGATGCCGGCCTGGTACGTGCCGGCCGGGTCGGGATCTTCGCGCTGGGCGGTGCTCGTGCACGGCCGCGGCGTCACCCGTGAGGAGGGGCTGCGCGCCCTACCGGTGCTGCATCGGCTCGGCATCCCCGCCCTGGTGATCAGCTACCGCAACGACGCCGACGCCGTGCCGCCGCAGGCCTCGACCGCGCGTCGCTACCACCTGGGCGAGTCGGAGTGGGTCGACGTCGAGGCGGCGGTGCTGCACGCGCTGGCGGCCGGGGCGCGGGACGTGGTCCTGTTCGGCTGGTCGATGGGTGGGGCGATCTGCCTACAGACCGTCGACCGATCCTGGACCGCCGACCGGGTCCGGGCCCTGGTGCTCGACGCCCCGGTGATCGACTGGCGCCACGTTCTGGACCACCACACCAGGGTGAACCGGGTACCGGCGGTCGTCGGCCGGCTGGCCCAGGCGCTGCTCGGTCATGAGTACGGCCGGCGCCTGATGTCCCTGGACAGCCCGTTGGCGCTGCACCGGATGGACTGGGTGTCCCGGGCGGATGAGCTGGCCGTGCCGATCCTGCTGATCCACAGCGACGACGACGAGTTCGTCCCGTCCACCCCGTCCCGGCGACTGGCCGCCGCCCGGCCCGACCTGGTCACGCTGGTCTCCAGTCGCGGCGCCCTGCACACCAAGGAGTGGAACGTCGACTCCGAGGCGTGGGAGATGGCCGTTGCCCGCTTCCTGCTCGACCTGTGAGGTGCCTGATCGCCTGACCGGCGGTGGGGCTCAGCCCGGCCGAGACCGATGCCGGCGCACCAGCCAGCGGCCCAGCAGCGCGTCGCCGGAGTGCAGCAGGTGGGCCAGAGCCAGCTCGCACCGGACCTGCGGACCGACCGCGATCCGTGGGCCGTCCCCGGCGACCAGCACCGACGAGAGGGTCAGACAGATCTCGTCGACGCACTCGGCCGCCAGGGCCCGACCGAGCAGGCTCGGGCCGCCCTCGAGCAGCACCCGCGGCAATCCCCGCTCGGCCAGGGCGGCAACAGCGAGCGGTACCTCGACGTCCTCCGCACCGGCTTCCAGGACCCGCTCGCTGCCGAACCGGTTGCGCAGGTCGGCCACCGGGCCGGTGGCGCAGGTGACGACGTAGCCGCTGTCCGGTGCCAGCGCCGCCTGCGGCACCTCGCCGCTGCGGGTGACCAGGGCCAGCTGGACCGCGGGCCGCTGACCGGCCCGGGCCCGCCGCTGGGCGAAGTCGGGCTTGGCCTTCGGGACCTGATAGCCCTCCGCTCGGGCGGTCCCGGCTCCGGCCAGGACGACGTCGGCCAGTCCGCGCAGCGCGGACAGCACCGCCCGGTCGGCGCGACCGCCGATGCTGCCGGACCTGCTGTCCGGCCCGGTCGCCGACCCGTCCAGGGTGGAGACCATGCTGGCGCGCACCCAGCCCGCCCTGGGCACCGGGTCGGGGTAGGTGTACAGGTCGGCGAGGGCCTGGATGACGTCGCCGGCTGTCGAGGTCGCGCCGTCGACCACCTCGCCGATCTCTGCCGGCCCGGGCAGCAGCATCCGCAGCGTGCTCACCGTGGACCCCACAGGGGTTCAGCCACCGGACTTCTCAGCCACCTGGCGCTTGATCCGACGCAGCATGCCGGCCATCCCGTTCAGCCGCAGCGGGCTGACCGCCGTGGTGATCCCGAGCCGGTGCGGCACGTCGTCGGGGACGGCGAGCAGCTCTGCGGCGGGCAGCCCGTCGAGGCCCTCGCGCAGCACTGAGGCGAAGCCACGAGTGGTCGGTGCCTCGGCCGGGGCGTCGAAGAACAGGTGGACGACGTCGGCGTCGTCGACCTCGACCAGCAGGAACAGCGGGGACTGACACTCCTCGACCGGCTCCATCTGCTCGCGCTGGCCGAGCAGGCGCTCGGGCAGGGTGGGCAGGTCGCGGCTGAAGTCGAGCAGCAGCTGCAGCCGGTCCCGCTCGGAGACCGCCTGGAAGTCCTCGACCACCGCGGCCAGCTGCGCCGGCAGGTCGGACGGCGGATCGTGGGTGGCGGTGGCGGCGTCGGTCATGGTGCCTCGCCGACGCGGATCGGTGCCCGTACCGCGTTGCCCCACTCGGTCCAGGACCCGTCGTAGTTGCGCACTGTCGGAAAGCCGAGCAGGTGGTGCAGCACGAACCAGGTGTGGCTGGAGCGTTCGCCGATCCGGCAGTAGGCGATCACGTCGTTCTCCGGTCGTAGCCCCTGCTCGTCGAGGTAGATGGCCTCGAGCTCGGCGCGGGTCTTGAAGGTGCCGTCCTCGGCCGCGGCCCGGGCCCACGGCACCGACGCCGCGCCCGGGATGTGCCCGCCGCGCAAGGTGCCCTCCTGCGGGTACTCGGGCATGTGGGTGCGTTCGCCGGTGTACTCCTGCGGGGAGCGGACGTCGATCATCGGCCCGGTCGAACCGGTGCCGGCCAGGCGGGCCAGCACGTCGTCGCGGAAGGCGCGCAGCGACGTGTCGTCCCGCTGGACCGCCTTGTAGTCCCCGGGCGCCGGATCGGGTGTCTCGGTGGTCATCGGCCGCCCCTGCGCCTGCCACAGCGCCCGGCCGCCGTCCAGCAGGCGCACGTCGTCGTGGCCGAACAGGCTGAACACCCACAGCGCGTAGGCGGCCCACCAGTTGCTCTTGTCGCCGTAGATCACCACGGTCGTCTCGCGGCTGATCCCCTTGCGGCGCATCAGGTCGGCGAACTGCTCACCGTCCAGGTAGTCGCGCTGCACCCGGTCGTTGAGATCGGTGTGCCAGTCGATCTTGACCGCGCCGGGGATGTGCCCGGTGTCGTAGAGCAGCACGTCCTCGTCGCTCTCCGCGACCACCAGGCCGGGAGTGCCCAGGTGCTTGGCCAGCCAGTCGGTGGTGACCAACCGCTCCGGGTGGGCGTACTCGGAGAGCTTCGGCGCGTCGTCCAGGGGAAGGGTCATGCTCCGATCCTGCCAGGCACCGCCGACACCGGCGATACGTGCTCAACGCCGGACGACGCAGACCGAATCCGGGGCGAGCCGGAGCCCGTTCTCGCCCGGCTCCGGCGCCTCGGCCCCGGGCCAGGCCAACAGCACCTCGGCGGTCGAGGTGGTGGGCAGCACCGCGGCGTGGGCGCTGAGGTTCACCAGCACGTCCAGGCCGCCGCGGTGCAGCACCAGCCAGTCGTGGCCGACGGTCACACTGACCGCGGTGAGGTCGTCGTCGCGCAGGTCCGGCTCCGCCCGGCGCAGAGTGATCAGGTCGCGGTAGAAGCCGAGCATCATCGCGTGCTCACCGTGGCTGCGATCGTCCCAGCGCAGCACCGAGGCATCGCGGGTGGCGGCGGCCTGCGGGTCCGGCATCGGCTCACCGCTCCAGCCGTGCTCGGCGAACTCGGCCGCCCGGCCGGTGCGTACCGCCTCGCCGAGGTCGTCGTCGAAGTCGGTGAAGAACTGCCATCGGGTCGAGGCGGCCCACTCCTCGCCCATGAACAGCATCGGGGTGAACGGTGAGGTGAGCACCAGCGCCGCCCCGGCGGCGACCCGGCCCGGCGCTGTGGTCTCGGACATCCGGTCACCGACCGCCCGGTTGCCGACCTGGTCGTGGTTCTGCAGGTAGGCGAGGAACGCGTGGCCGCGGTGCCGCTCGGGGTCAACCGGCGCCCCCCAGTCGCTACCTCGGAAGGCCGACCAGTCCCCGGCGTGTCGGAAGACCCGGGTCAGGGTGCGGGCCACGGTGAGCTCGTCGCCGAAATCGGTGTAGTAGCCCTGGGTCTCACCGGTGCACCATGAGTGCAGGGCATGGTGGACGTCGTCGCTCCACTGCGCGGTCAGGCCCATCCCGCCGTCCGCGGTCGGCTCAACCATCGCCGGGTCGTTGAGATCGCTCTCGGCCACCAGCGCCAGCGGTCTTCCCAGCCGCGCGGACAGCTCCGCGGTGTTGTCAGACAGTTCGGCGAGCAGGTGCGGCGCCGAGTCGTCGACCAGGGCATGGACGGCGTCGATGCGCAGCGCGTCGACGTGGAAGTCGGTGAACCAGCCGAGCGCGTTCTCGATGATCCACGCGCGCACCGCGGCACTGCCCTCGCCGTCCAGGTTGACCGCCTCGCCCCACGGGGTGTGGTGGCGGTCGTGGAAGTACGGACCGAACCGGGTGATGTAGTTGCCGGACGGACCGAGGTGGTTGTAGACGACGTCCAGGCAGACCGCCAGCCCCCGGGCGTGGCAGGCGTCGACGAAGTGTTGGAACGCCTCCGGCCCGCCGTACGGCGCGTGGACGGCGTAGGGCTGCACCCCGTCGTAGCCCCAGCCACGGACGCCGTCGAAGGCGGCCAACGGCATCAGCTCGACCACGTCGACGCCCAGCTCGAGGAGGTGGTCCAGCCGTTCTTCGGCCGCGGCCAAGGTGCCCCTCGGGGTGAACGTGCCGATGTGCAGCTCGTAGAACAGCCGGCCCCGCACGTCGATCCCGACCCAGTCGGCATCGCTCCACCGGTAGCCGGCCAGATCCACCAATCGGCTCGGCCCGTGCACGCCGTGCGGCTGGAACCGGCTGCGCGGGTCCGGCAGGGCCGGCCCACCGTCGAGGGTGAAGGCGTAGTCGGTACCGGGACCGGCCTGCGCCACCTCGGCCCGCCACCAGCCGTCTGCCTGAGCGCTCATCGGCTGGCTCGTGGTGGGCTCACCGCTCGGGGCGTACAGCTGGACGTCGACGCGGTCGGCCAGGGGTGCCCAGACGGCGAAGCGGTGCATCGGCCCACCCTTTCAGAACCGGTTCGCGCCGCAACCACGGCCGCGCCGATGGCATGATCTGCGGCCATGGCGAAGAAAACCAAGCAGGTCACGCCCGCATCGCTGAGCTCTCTGCTACGGGTCGCGGAGTCGTTCGACCTGACCGATGTGGACCCGCAGTCGACGCCGGGGTTCGACGGGGACAAGGCCGCCGGCAAGCTGGCGCTGGCCGACGGCGTGTCCCGGCTGTCGGACCTGCAGGAGCGGCTGTGGGCCGAGTCGCGCGCCGGCGGCGAGCGGTCTGTGCTGCTCGTCGTCCAGGGCATGGACACCTCGGGCAAGGGCGGGGTCATGCGCCACGTGGTGGGTGCCGTCGACCCGCAGGGAGTCAAGATCACCGCGTTCAAGGCGCCGACCGAGGAGGAGAAGAAGCACGACTTCCTCTGGCGGATCCGTCGGGCCCTGCCCGGGCCGGGACAGATCGGCGTCTTCGACCGCTCGCACTACGAGGACGTGCTCATCGTCCGGGTGCTGTCCCTGGTGCCGAAGGCGACCTGGTCACGCCGCTACGCCACGATCAACCGGTTCGAGACCTCCCTGGTGGCCGGTGGCACCAAGGTGGTCAAGGTGATGCTGCACATCTCGCAGGACGAGCAGCATGCTCGGCTCGCCGAGCGGCTGGAGCGCCCGGACAAACACTGGAAGTACAACCCGGGCGACGTCGACCAGCGAGCCCACTGGGACGCCTACCAGGAGGCCTACCAAGACCTGCTGTCCCGGTGCTCGACCGAGGTGGCGCCCTGGCACGTGGTGCCGGCCGACCGCAAGTGGTACGCCCGCTGGGCCGTGCAGCAGCTGCTCATCGACACCTTGCACGAGATGGCGCCGACCTGGCCCGAGGCCGACTTCGACGTCGAGGAGGAGAAGGTCCGGCTGGCCGCCACCTGAGCGAGCGGCGGTGTCGACGGCGCGATCAGACCGGGACACCCACGGACAGCCCGAGCACCCGGCCGAGCTGACCGAGGCGCCACAGCTCGCTGCGGTGGAAGTCCGGTCCCTCCTCCCGGACCAGCAGCAGCGCCAGGCCTCGGCCGTCGCCGGTGTTCTCCATCGGGACCAGGGCGGCACCGGCATAGCTGTGGTGCTCGTGGGTGTTCGCGACCCGGACAGCCATCAACCGCAACGGGCTGCTCAGCGTGATCGTGTCTGGTCGGGGGGCACGGGCCGAGGTGAGTATCACCGTCGCGGAGTCGGCGGTGTCATAGGTGACCAGCGCCGCCCAGTCCGCCCCGAGGGCCCCGGGAGCGCCGTCCACCAGGACGCGCAGGGCGACCTCCGGCGCGACGCCTCGGTCGAGCACCTGGGCGGCGAGCTCCAGGTCGGTGTGCCCGGTGGTGGGCGGCACCGAGCGTTGGACGGCGAGCACGCTCACCCCGACCAGCGCGTTGACCGCGGCGGTGACCGCCTCCAGCTGGGCTGCGTCCCGGACGGCGACGAACACGTCGTCCAGTGCCCGGCCGGACTCGCTCTGCAGGACGTCGACCGAGGAGATGTCAGCTCCGGCCGTGCCGAGCGTGGTGGTG
Source organism: uncultured Actinomycetota bacterium (assembly GCA_963724535.1). Lineage (GTDB taxonomy): Bacteria > Actinomycetota > Actinomycetes > Actinomycetales > Kineosporiaceae > JADJPO01. The sequence continues at coordinate 494,059 of CAVRVD010000017.1, read as the reverse complement.
ATCCGACCGAGCGAGCCAGGTCGGTCCGGCAGGCTGATCCGCAGGCGAGCAAGCATGTATCCACCGTGCCGCGAGGATGTTCCGGCTCGGTTACGCCGGCATGTCCGCAGTGGGTCGTTCCGTCCGGGAGGGCTCAGTCCCGGACCAGCAGTGCCACCGGGAGCCCGGTCAGGAGGCCGGCGAGCGGTACCGCACCGCCGTCCAGCACCACACCGCCGTCCAGCACCACACTGCCATCGGGGCCGGTGCCGTCCTGAGCCACGGCGAGCAGGTTGCGCCACCGGCCCTGCGGCAGGGTCACCGTGTGCGCCTCCCAGCCGCCGCGGCGGGCCAGGGCCAGCGGCACCCGGGTGGCGACGGTGACCGCCGCCACCCGGCCTGCCTCGTCCAGGTCGCCGGCGCTGCGGGCGAAGGCCACCGCGTTGCCGGTGGTGGTGGGCATCGGGGTGTACCGCGCCAGCGGGCCGATGAACGCCTCCGGCAGCCGGCGGCGCAGCCGCAGGGCGGCGGCGGTGACCAGCAGCTTCTCGCCAGACAGCCCGCTCGGGGCGGTCCCGGCGTCCAGGTCGGCGAGCAGCGCCCGGCGGCGGGCGTAGTCGACCGGGCGGCGGTTGTCCGGGTCCACCAGGGACAGGTCGACCAGCTCGCAGCCCTGATACACGTCGGGCACTCCGGGCATGGTCAGCTGCACCAGCTTCTGGCCCAGTACGGCGACCCGGGCCGGTTCGGCGAGGGCGGCGCAGAACGCGCCGACAGATGCCATGATCGACTCGTCGGCCAGCACCCCGCGGGCGAAGGCCGCCACCGCCTCGTCGTAGGCCGGCGTCGGCTGGGTCCACGAGGTGAACAGCTTGGCCTCGCGGGTGGCCTTCTCCAGGTAGGCGAGCAGCCGGTCGGCCGCGATCGGCTCGGAACCGCCCGCTGCCGCCGCCTCGTCGTCCCAGGTGCCGACCAGGCTCTGCCACAGCAGGTAGACCGCGGCGTCGTCCGGCCAGATCTGGCCCGCTTCGCTGGTCCGCAGCCCGGCTGCAGCCTCGGTCCAGCCGCGCACCGCCTCGGCCCACTCGGCGGTCAGCTCGGTCATCGCCAGCAGTCGGGCCCGCACGTCCTCGGAGCGCTTGGTGTCGTGCGTGGACAGCGTCGTCATCGTGGCGGGCCAGTCGCGCTGCTGGCGGGCTGCGTAAGCGTGGAAGTCCTCCGGCGGCTCGCCGAACACCGTCGGGTCACCGCCGACCTCGTTGAGGGCCACCAGCCGGTGCCATCGGTAGAACGCGGTGTCCTCGACCCCCTTGGCCATCACCGGGCCGCAGGTCTGCTGGAACCGGATGACGAACTCTGCCCGGCGGGCGGCGTCCTTGGTGCTGGGCTCGAGCGAGACCGGCACGTCGAGCACCAGGTCGCGCAGCAGGTCCAGGGTTGCCCCGGCGTGGTCGGGCAGCCGGGTCCGGGCGGTCTCGCAGGCGTGTTCGACGACCTCCCGGCTGCTTGTCGGCACCGGATGCCCGGGAACGACGTAGGCCCGGTAGCGGTCGAAGGCGACGAGCAGCTCGACCAGGCACAGGTGCAGCTGGCGACGGGTGTGGTCGCGCAACCGGACGTCGTCACGGCAGATGTCCGCGGCAAGGTCGACCAGCCGGGCCACCTCGGCGTACAGGGTGCCCTCGACGACCTCACGCTTGGCCTCCTCGACGACCACGTCGAACTCCGGCGGTTGACCGGTCAGCTCAGTGAGCAGGGCCGACAGCGGTGCGGCGGCGGCGGGGTCGGCGAACAGCCCGGCCACCCGGTGCAGTGCGTCATACCCGGTGGTCCCGGCGCAGGCCCAGTCCGGCGGCAGACGCTCGTCGCCCTCCAGGATCTTCTCGACGACCACCCAGGTGTGCCCCGAGGCCTCGGCAAGTCGGCGCAGGTAGCCGGCCGGGTCGGCCAGCCCGTCGGGGTGATCGATGCGCAGCCCGGTCAGGGCGCCGTCTGCGACGAGCTGCAGCAGGAGGGCATGGGTGGCGTCGAAGACCTCGCCGATCTCGACCCGGACGGCGGCCAGGGTGTCGACGTCGAAGAACCGCCGGTAGTTCAGCTCCTCGGCCCCGACCCGCCACCAGGCCAGGCGGTACCACTGCTGGTCGACCAGGTCGGGCAGTGGCAGGTCCTCGGTGCCCGGACGTAGCGGGAAGACGTGCTCGTGGTAGCGCAGCACCGGCTCGGCCCCCGTGCGGTCCACGCCCAGGTCGTCACCGGCCAGGATCTCGCCGATCTGCTGGCCCAGTACCGGCATCAGGATGGCCCGGCTCTCCACGCTCCAGTCCACGTCGAACCAGCGCGCGAACGGAGAGCCGGGTCCGTCCCGCAGCACCGACCAGAGCGCCTCGTTGAGCCGGACCGGGGTCGGGACGGCCATGTGGTTGGGCACCACGTCGGCCACCGCGGACAGGCCCAGCGAGAGCAGCGCGGCGGCCAGCCGGTCGAAGCCGGGTCGCCCGCCGGCGGCGTCGACCAGCCGGGCGTGGTCGACGACGTCGTAGCCGTGGGTGGAGCCGGGCGTGGGCTGCAGGATCGGGGACAGATACGCGTGCGAGACGCCGAGGTCGGCCAGGTAGTCGGCGACGCCGGCGGCGTCGTCGAAGGTGAAGCCACCGTGCACCTGCAACCGGTAGGTGGCCACCGGCGCGGCACCGCTCGACGGCGGGGTCGCGGGGGCGCTCTTGTGCGCTGGGGTCACGGTCACCGCTACCGGCCACCCGCCGGACGTCGCCGGGCAGGCCGCGGTGGTGGGACCGAGCCCGAGGACGGCGCCGGGGTGGGCTTGGGGTCCGTCGCGCCGCGGTGGTCGGCCCGCGCGGCCGACGGCCTGGACGGCGAGGCCACCGCGGCGGAGGTGGCGTTCGTGGTCTCGTCCTCGTCCAGCGGCCGGCGCAGCACCAGCATCGACCGGGCGGCCACGGGTAGCCGGTCGCCGGGGGAGTAGGTGTCGCCTGCCTCGATCGCGGCGCTGCCGTCCTCGGCGGTGTCGATGAGCACCGACCACCAGGTGCCGTACTCCGGCGGTGGCACGGTGATGTCCAGCGGCTCGTGGTGGGCGTTGAACACCACGAGGAAGGAGTCGTCGACGACCCGTTGTCCACGGGTGTCCGGCTCCATGATCCGCTCTCCGTTGAGGAACACGGTCATCGCCCGGGCGTAGCCATTACGCCAGTCCTCCTCGGTCATCTCGGTGCCGGCGGGGGTGAACCAGGCGATGTCGCCGAGCTCGCTGACCCCGCCGTGCTCGGCCGAACCCTTGAGGAAGCGCCGGCGGCGGAACACCGGGTGGTCGCGGCGCAGGTTGACCAGCCGCTGGGTGAAGGACAGCAGGTCCTTCTGCGTCTCGTCGAGGTTCCAGTCCATCCAGGCGAGTTCGTTGTCCTGGCAGTAGACGTTGTTGTTCCCCTGCTGGGTGCGGCCGAGCTCGTCGCCGTGGGCGAGCATCGGAACCCCTTGGGACAGAAGGAGTGTGGTCAGGAAGTTGCGGTTCTGGCGGGCGCGCAGCTCGAGCACCTCGGCGTCGTCGGTGGGCCCCTCGGCACCGCAGTTCCACGACCGGTTGTGGCTCTCGCCGTCCGCGCCGCCCTCGCCGTTGGCCTCGTTGTGCTTGTCGTTGTACGAGACCAGGTCGCGCAGGGTGAACCCGTCGTGCGCGGTGACGAAGTTGATGCTGGCGATCGGATGGCGGCCGTCGCCCTGGTACAGGTCGCTGGAACCGCTGATCCGGGAGGCGAACTCGGCCATGGTGGCTGGTTCACCGCGCCAGAAGTCGCGCACCGTGTCCCGGTACTTGCCGTTCCACTCGGTCCACAGAGGCGGGAAGTTGCCGACCTGGTAGCCGCCCTCGCCGACGTCCCAGGGCTCGGCGATCAGCTTGACCTGGGAGACCACCGGGTCCTGCTGGACGATGTCGAAGAACGCCGAGAGCCGGTCGACCTCGTGGAACTGGCGGGCCAGCGTGGCCGCCAGGTCGAAGCGGAAGCCGTCGACGTGCATCTCGGTGACCCAGTAGCGCAGCGAGTCCATGATCAGCTGCAGCACGTGCGGGTGACGCATCAGCAGGCTGTTGCCGGTGCCGGTGGTGTCGTAGTAGTGGGTGCGGTCGGAGTCGACGAGCCGGTAGTAGGCGGCGTTGTCGATGCCCCGGAAGCACAGGGTCGGACCGAGGTGGTTGCCCTCGGCGGTGTGGTTGTACACCACGTCGAGGATCACCTCGATGTCGGCCTCGTGTAGGGCCTTGACCATGGCCCGGAACTCCTGGACCTGCTGGCCGCGCTGGCCGGAGGAGGAGTAGGCGTTATGCGGCGCGAAGAAGCCGATGGTGTTGTAGCCCCAGTAGTTGGACAGGCCGTTGGCGGTCAAGGTCGTGTCCTGGACGAACTGGTGCACGGGCATCAGCTCGATGGCGGTGACCCGAAGGTCGGTGAGGTGCTGGATGACACTTGGGTGGGCCAGTGCGGCGTAGGTGCCGCGGATGTCGTCGGGTACCCCCGGGTGGGTCATGGTCAGGCCCTTGACGTGGGCCTCATAGACCACGCTCTCGTGGTACTCGTGCCGCGGCGGGCGGTCGTTGGCCCAGTCGAAGAAGGGGTTGATCACTACCGAGGTCATCGTGTGGCCGAGGCTGTCGGCGTCGTTGAAGGCACCTGGGTCCTCGAAGCGGTAGGAGAACAGCGACTCGTCCCCGTCGATCTGCCCCTCGATGGCCTTGGCGTAGGGGTCCAGCAGCAGCTTGGCCGGGTTGCAGCGGTGGCCCCACTGCGGCTCGTACGGACCGTGCATCCGGTACCCGTAGCGCTGGCCCGGGCCGATCCGGGGCAGGTAGCCGTGCCAGACGAAGGCGTCGACCTCGGTCAGAGCGATCCGCTCCTCGCTGCCCGCCGAGTCGATGAGGCACAGCTCGACGGCGGAGGCCACCTCGGAGAACACCGCGAAGTTGGTGCCCGCGCCGTCGAAGGTGGCGCCCAGCGGATAGGGGATGCCCGGCCAGATGTCCATGTCGTCCCGTCGTCTCGTCGCCGGCGTCGCGGCCGGAGGGCGCCTTTGCCCAGTGCCGCGGCGACGTCGTGCACCGTGCTTGCAGCGGTGCCTGCCACATTCTGGACCCAGGCGGGTCCAGGTGTTCAGTTGGTGGTCATCACGTGGTGTTCATCCGGGTAGGGCCCGGTCCATGATCGCGGCGGTGGTCCGCCGGCCCACCGGCAGCGTCCCGAACAGCGCGCCCCCGCCGCCGCCCACCCGGGTCGCCAGGTAGGCGGTCGCGACCGGGCCGGGACAGTGCCGGACGACGAGCGAGGCCTGCAACGCGACCACCAGGCGCTCCACCATCCAGCGGGCGCCGGCCTCGACGGCCGCGGCGTCCCGGCGGGCCTCGCGGGCCGCGGCCTGCAGGGAACCAGCCACGTCGTCCATGCTCTGGTCCAGCCGGGCGTCCGCGCCGCGGCCGCGGTCGATCTCGCCGAGGAGCACCTCCATGACCCGCGGCTGCATCGACATGGCACGCAGCACGTCCAGGGCCGCGACGTTGCTGGTGCCCTCCCACAGGCTGTGCGCGGGGGCCGAGCGCAGCACCCGGGCCAGACCGTTCTCCTCGACGTAGCCGTTGCCGCCGAGGCACTCCATCGCCTCGGCCACGACGCAGGTGACCCGCTTGGCGACCCAGTAGCGAGCCAGCGGGACCGCCACCCGCAGCAGGTCGTGCTCCTGGTCGTCCACAGCGGCGGCCAGGCGCATGCCGAGCACCATGGCCGCCTCGCTCTCCACCGCGAGGTCGGCGAGCACGTTCTGCATCAGTGGGCGTTCGATCAGCACCGACCCGGCCACCTGACGGGTCCGGGCGTGCCGGACGGCGCTCACCAACGCCGTGCGCATCACACCGGCCGCGGTGAGGGCCGCGTCGGCGCGCAGCGCCTGGGTGGTGGTGACCAGGGTGCGCAGGCCCCGGCCCTCCTCGCCGAGCCGCCAGCCCACGGTGCCATCCAGCTCCACCTCGGCGGTGGCCGTGGAGCGCATGCCGAGCTTGGCCTTGAGCCGCTGCAGCCGCCAGGTGTTCCGGGTGCCGTCCGGCAGTACCCGCGGCACCAAGAAGCAGGTCAGTCCGGCGGGGGCCTGGGCGAGCACCAGGAAGACGTCGCTCATCGGTGCCGAGACGAACCACTTCAGCCCGGTCAGCCGGTAGCCCGCCCCTTCGGCGGGGCCGGCGGAGGACTCCCCGGGCTCGGGGCGGGCCACGGTCGTGGTCGAGCGCAGGTCGGTGCCGCTCTGCCGCTCGGTGACCGCCAGGCCGGCCAGGCACCCCATCTTGTCCTGTGGCGGTCGCAGGGCGGACTCGTAGGCGCGCGAGGCCAGCCGGGGCAGCCAGAGCTGCTTCAGCGAGGGGTCGGAGCTCAGGGCCGGAGCGATGGCGTACGTGGCGCTGAGTGAGCTGAGGTGCCCGGTCTCGGTCTGGGCCCACAGCAGCAGGGCGGCGCCGCGAGCGGTGTGCGCCCTGGTGGCGGGCTCGGCGGTCCAGGCCGCCGCGGTCAGGCCGGCGCGGACCCCGGCCTGCAGCAGCCGGTGCCAGGCGGGGTGGAACTCCACCTCGTCGACGCGCTCGCCGTTGGCGTCATGGCTGCGCAGGCTGGGTGGGTAGCGGTCGACGAACTCGGCCCACCGCCGTGACCTGGGGGCGGCGGCCAGCCGGCCCAGGTCACGCAGTCGTCCGGCGTGCTGCTCGGCGCCGTAGCGACGCACCGCCTCGCCAAGGGCCGGATCACACAAGTAGAGGTCGTCAGGGTCGGCGACGGCGGTGCCGCAGTCGCCTGGTGCACCCGCGACCGCACCGGTGGGCTCCTCGTCGTCTGCTGGCGGCACCGGCTCACCGTACCGACTCGACCCAGCGACCCTGCCCGCGTGACCCGCCGGCTGTGCGCGCCCGGTCACCGTCCGGCGTGGCCGCAGCCCGACGCGCCGGTGACTGGCTACGGTGGGTGCATGCGTGGCAGAGGCGGGGTGCACCCGCACCCGCACCCGGGACCGTGGTGAGCGGGATCCTGGTGACCCCACGCCGTCCGCCGGGAGTGCGTCCCGGAGTGCGTGACGCCCGCCGGGTCGGAGTTCGGGCGACGGTACGCGGCCTCGGCCGCGTCGTCGCCGGCACGACCCGGGCCTGTCTGCGCTACCGGGTCACCGGACTGGCCGCGGAGGCCGGCTTCTTCGCCCTGCTGTCCCTGCCCCCGTTGGTGCTGGGTCTGGTGGCTGCTCTGGGCTACGTCGGCAACTGGATCGGGGCGGACGTCGTGGCCGACCTGAAGCAGCAGATCCAGGATCTCGCCGGCGCGGCGCTGACCGAGGATGCCGTGCGCAACGTGATCCTGCCGACCTTCGACGAGGTCGCCCAGGGCGGGCGCCTAGAGATCGTCTCGATCGGGTTCCTGCTGTCGCTGTGGTCGGGGTCGCGGGCACTGAACGTGTACGTGGATACCGTCTCGATCATGTACGGGCTGGGCGGCCAGCGGGGCATCGTCCGCACCCGGGCGCTGTCGTTCTCGCTCTACGTGCTGACCCTGGTGCTGGGGGCCGTGGCCTTCCCACTGGTACTGATCGGTCCGGACCTGGTCGGCCGGTTCCTGCGGGCCCGGGTCGACGGCATGCCGGACCTGACCTGGCTGTCCTTGCTGTACTGGCCGGTGGTCATCGTGTTCTCGGTGGTGTTGCTGACCACCCTCTACCACGTGGCCACCCCAGTCCGGGTGCCCTGGCGCCGGGAGATCCCGGGCGCGGTGCTGGCGCTGGTGATCTGGACGGCGGCCAGCGCAGTGCTGCGGGTGATCGTGGCCGCCTCGGTGGGCGGGGCATCGATCTACGGCCCGCTCGCGGCGCCGATCGTCGTCCTGATCTGGCTGTACTTCCTGGCGATCGCGGTCCTTATCGGGGCGGCGCTGAACGCCACCCTGGACACCATCTGGCCCGACCCGGTGCGGGCGGCGGCCCGCCGGGGTCCGGCGGCGCACGCCCAGGAGCGTCCGGTGACCCCGGACCCGACGCAGAAGATCGGCGGGAGGCCCCCGGTCGACCAGGGTCCGGTCCTCTGACGGACGGCGAGCCCTCGCGGCCGCCCGGACCGACGCCGTCAGCTCGGGCTCTAACCCGTCGGCCCAGGTTCTGTAACCGCTTGCAGTGGCGTCGCCGACCGGGCATGGGCTCCTGACCTGGCGTTCCATGCCGCCGGCTGAGGGGCGGGTATCGATCTGGGAACGTTTCGCCGCTGGCTGATCCACTGCGCCATGACGTTCCGGTAGGTTCCGTCGGTATGAGCGAGCCCCTCGTCGTCCTCAAGGACGTGAACAAGCACTTCGGTGACCTGCACGTCCTCAAGGACGTCAACATGGTCGTGGGAAAGGGCGAGGTCGTCATCCTCATCGGTCCGTCGGGCTCGGGGAAGTCGACCTTGATCCGTACGATCAACCGCCTCGAGACCTTCGAGTCGGGCTCGATCACCATCGACGGCACGGAGCTCCCTCAGGAGGGCAAGGCCCTGGCCGGCCTGCGTGCCGACGTCGGCATGGTGTTCCAGAGCTTCAACCTCTTCGCGCACAAGACGATCCTGGAGAACGTCACCCTGGGTCCGACCAAGGTGCGCAAGAAGAGCAAGGCCGAGGCCGAGAAGAGTGCGAAAGAGTTGCTCGAGCGGGTCGGTGTGACGGCTCAGGCGGCCAAGTACCCGGCGCAGCTGTCCGGTGGGCAGCAGCAGCGCGTGGCCATCGCCCGCTCCCTGGCGATGGAGCCGAAGGTGATGCTGTTCGACGAGCCCACCTCGGCCCTGGACCCCGAGATGATCAACGAAGTGCTCGACGTCATGGTCGAGCTGGCCAAGAGCGGCATGACGATGATCGTGGTCACCCACGAGATGGGCTTCGCCCGCAAGGCCGCAAACCGGGTCTCCTTCATGGACGACGGCCGGCTCGTGGAGCAGGCCACACCGGAGGAGTTCTTCACCAACCCGAAGAGCGATCGGGCCAAGGACTTCCTCAGCAAGATCCTCACCCACTGATGTCCGTCCACCGGCGAGTCGGCATGCGCTCGTATGCCTGATCCGACACACAAGGAGATGCCCGAATGACCGTACGACGCATCGGAACCATCGGAGCCGCCGCCGCGCTGACCCTCGCGCTGGCCGCCTGTGGTGGCTCAGACGACGCTGCCACCGACAGCGGCAGTGGCGCTGGCGATGGCGGTGGGGGTGCCCTGAAGATCGGCATCAAGTTCGACCAGCCGGGTCTGGGCCTGAAGGAGGGCAGTGAGTACAAGGGTCTCGACGTGGACGTCGCGACCTACGTGGCCGACAAGCTCGGCACTCCGGCGGACGAGATCGAGTGGATCCAGGCCCCCAGCGCCCAGCGCGAGACGCTGATCGACACCGGTCAGGTCGACCTCGTGGTCGCCACCTACTCGATCACCGACGCCCGCAAGGAAAAGGTCTCCTTCGCTGGGCCGTACTTCATCGCCGGACAGGACCTGCTGGTCCGTGCCGACGACACCGCGATCACCGGTGTGGACTCCCTGGAGGGCAAGCAGCTCTGCTCGGTGACCGGCTCCACGTCGGCGCAGAAGGTCAGTGAGCAGGTGCCAGGCGTGAACCTGCAGGAGTTCGGCACCTACTCCGAGTGTGTCTCGGCCCTGGCCTCCGGCGGGATCGACGCGGTCACCACCGACGACACGATCCTGGCCGGCTACGCCTCCCAGGAGCAGTACCAGGGCAAGCTCAAGGTGGTCGGCAGCACCTTCTCCGAGGAGCGCTACGGCATCGGCCTCAAGAAGGGCGACACAGCGCTGTGCCAGAACGTGACCGACGCGATCACCTCCATGATCGAGGACGGTTCCTGGCAGAAGGCCGTCGACGACAACCTCGGCGCCGCCGGGTACGAGCCCGGTGAGGGCAACCCGCCCACCCCGGACGCCTGCTCCTGACCTGACCTGCGTGGTGCCCGTCGGCCCCGGCCGACGGGTGCCACGCACAGGTCGGGCGGTGTCGGATCCTCTGCTGGGAGAAGGTGAGTCATGGGCGCGCTCTTCAGTGAGTACGACGTCCTCAGCGCGTTCTGGATGACCATCCAGCTGTCGGTGTTGTCGGCGTTCGGCTCCCTGGTGGTCGGCACCATCGTGGCGATCATGCGGGTCTCGCCGGTGACCGTGCTGCGCACGATCGGCGCGGGCTACGTCAACATCATCCGGAACACCCCACTGACCCTGCTCATGGTGCTGAGCATCCTCGGTCTGACCTTCATCCTCGGCCTGCAGATCAGCCGACAGGCCACGACCAACGTCTACTGGTGGGCGATCGTGATGCTGTCGCTCTACCACGCGGCGTTCGTCGCGGAGGCCCTGCGCTCCGGTGTCAACACGGTTCCGGCAGGTCAGGCCGAGGCGGCCCGTTCGATCGGCCTGACCTTCACCCTGAGCCTGCGCGAGGTGATCCTGCCGCAGGCCTTCCGCGGTGCCATCGCCCCGCTCGGCTCCACGATGATCGCGTTGATCAAGAACACCACAGTGGCCGCAGCGATCGGCAACCCGGAATCGGCCAGGCTGATGGCCACGGTGGTGGAGAACGAGGGCGCGTCGCTGGACATCTTCTTCGTCTTCGCCCTCGGCTTCGTGATCCTCACCCTGCCGCTGGGGATCTACATGACCAACCTGTCCCGGCGCCTGGCGGTGAAGCGATGACGATCACCGATGCATGCTCGGTCCACGTCCTGCCCGAGGAGGTCCGGCCGTGAGCAGTCCGCAGATGGTCCTCTTCGACGCCCCGGGTCCCAAGGCCAGGGTGCGGCACAACATCCTGACCGGTGTCGGGATCCTGCTCGTGCTGTTCGTCTTCTACCTGGCCTGGCAGAAGATGTCCGATGCCGGCCAGCTCGAGGCCGACAAGTGGACGCCGTTCTTCGACGGCGAGGTCTGGCGCGAGTACCTGCTCCGTGGGCTGTGGGGGACGTTGCGTGCCGCCGCGCTGGCCGTGGTCATGGCCATCGTCTTCGGCCTCGTCTTCGGGATGGGGCGCCTGGCGGAGTCCGCGCCCATCCGCTGGGTCAGCAGCATCATCGTGGAGTTCTTCCGGTCCGTCCCGGTGCTGCTGATGATGATCTTCCTGTTCTTCTACTTCTCCCAGAACGGGATCTTCACCAACGCGGTCCAGCCGTTCGCCGCCGTCGTCATCGCGCTGATGCTCTACAACGGCTCGGTGGTCGCCGAGCTGGTGCGCTCCGGCGTGCACGCCCTGCCCCGTGGGCAGTCCGAGGCGGGCCTGTCAGTCGGGCTCACCCCGTTCCAGACCTTGCGGCTCGTCCAGCTGCCGCAGGCGATCACCGCCATGCTTCCCGCCCTGATCGGACAGCTGGTCGTCGCGCTCAAGGACACCGCCCTCGGGTACATCATCCTCTACCCCGAGCTGTTGATCTGGTCGAAGACGCTCGGCTCGGCCTACGCGAACACCGTCCCGGCGTACCTGTTCGCCGCGCTCCTGTTCATCCTCATGAACTTCTCGCTGACCACCCTGGCGACCAGGGTCGACGAGCGGCTGAAGCGACGCGGCACCGGGCGCACCGAGGCCGAGGAGGCGAAGCTGGAGACGGTCAAGGCCGTCGGCATGGGGAGCGAGTCCCACACCGGATGACCGGCCGCCGGGGTGCCTATCCGTACGCCGGTAGGACGACGCGGATCAGGGTCCCTCGGACGTCGTCCGTCGCGGGAGACGTGACGTCGATCTGCCCGTGGTGTGCGCGGACGAGTTCGGCGACGATCGCCAGGCCGAGACCGCTTCCCACCGAACGGTTCCTCGCCGTCCGCGACCGCCAGAACCGGGTCAGCACGTGCGGCAGGTCCTCGGCAGCGATGCCCGGTCCGGTGTCGGTGACGGTGAGGACGGCGTGGGCGGCGTCGTCCGATCTCGTCGCGCTGACCGTGACCACGTCACCCGCCTCGCAGTAGCGCACGCAGTTCTGCACCAGGTTGCCGACCACCTGGTGCATCCGCTCAGGGTCCGCCTGGACCCAGATCCCGGGGGCCAGCTCGGTGTGCAGCTCCAGGCCGGCCGCGCGCAGCTCGGCGGCGCGGGCGGCGCACTCGTCCGCGACCAGCGCGCTCAGCTCCATCGGCTGCACGGCCAGGCTCAGCCCCTGCCCGGCGGCTTCAGCGGCGGACAGTTCGGCGAGGTCTGCGACCACCCGGCCCAGCCGCAGGCTCTGGTCGTGCAACCGGGCCAGGGTCGGGCCATCCGCCGGGACCAACCCGTCGCGCAGCTCCTCCAGACCGGCCTGCAGCGCGGCCAGCGGAGTGCGTAGCTCGTGGGCCACGTCGGCGGCCATCTGCCGCCGGTTCGCCTCGACGGCCTGGACGGCGCTGGCCGCCTCGTCGAAGGCCTGCGCCACCTCGCCCAGCTCACCCGGGCCACGCTCGGTCGGTCGGGCCGAGCGGTCGCCGGCGGCGAAGGAGCGGGTGGCCTCGGTGAGGGCCAGCAGCGGCCGGGTGAGCCGGCGGGTCACCAGCAGCCCGGCGGCCACCGCGAGGGCCAGGGCCACGGCCGCGGCCCCGAGCACCCAGGACCAGGCCACCGGCCGTCCAGTGGTGGCCAGGGTGGTCGAGTAGGTCAGTGCCACCGTGCCCACCTGGGCGCCGCCGACCAGCACCGGAGCGCTGACCATCTCGGTCCGGCCCTCGGTGTGCCCGGCTGCCAGCGGTCCGCCCTGGCCATGTCGGCCCATCCCGCTCTCGAGAACGACGACGCCGACCGCGTCCAGGACGGTGAGGCGGGTGCCGGTGCCGCCCGTCGCACCGCGAACGGCCGACAGGTCGGCGCCCGCCCAGCCACCGGCCGCGGCGTACGCCGGTGCGAGCTGCTCGGCCACTGCGGTCGCGACGTCCTGCTGCTGTGCGGACACCTGGTCGGCCAGCCCGCGGTCGGTGCCGATCAGGGCGGCCACCGTGACCAGGGCGACCGCGGCGAAGGCGACCGCGGCGAAGGCCAGCACCAGGCGCCGTCCGAGGTCGCCCAGTCGGTCGGCCCGCCGGCCGGCGATGTGGTCCGTGGCGGGGTCAGTGGTCACGGCGCAGCCCCAGCCGGTAGCCGACGCCGACGACGGTCTGGATGACCTCGGCGTCGGCGCCGAGCTTGTGCCGCAGGTTCTTCACGTGCGAGTCCATGCTGCGCTCGTAGCCGGCGAACTCGTAGCCCCGCACCCGGTTGACCAGCTCGTAGCGTGAGAACGGGCGGCCGGGCACCGAGGCCAGGGTGTCCAGCACGCCCCACTCGGTCGCGGTCAGCTCGATGGAGCGACCGGCGACGTGGACCTGGCGCAGCGAACGGTCCAGGACCAGCCGGCCGTCGCCGAAGGAGACCCGGTCGACGGCGTCGGCGGAGGCGTGGGTCCTGGCCAGGATCGCGCCGATGCGCAGCACCACCTCGGTCGGGCTGAACGGCTTGGTCACGTAGTCGTCCGCGCCGAGGCGCAGACCGGCGATCCTGTCCTCCAGCTCACTGCGGGCGGTCAGCACCAGGACGGGCGGGCTGCCGCGGTCGTGGACGGCGCGCAGCACCTCCAGGCCGTCCACGTCCGGCAGGCCCAGATCAAGCAGTACCAGATCGACGCTGCCGCCCTCGACCAGGGTGAGGGCCTCGGCGCCGGACGCCGTGGTGAGCACGGCGTGGTCGGCGCGCTCGAGGTAGCGACGCAGCACCTCGCGAATGTCGCGGTCGTCCTCGACGACCAGCACCGTGGCCATGAGCCCATCATCGCCTGCAGCCGCTGGGCTGCCGATGCCGGTGCCGGGCTCCCGGCGCGTCTCCACATCGTCTCCACATCATCTGGCGGTCGGGTCCATGCCCGGCCCCGATGCTCGACGGGACAGTACACACCGAGTCCGGTCGCGCGGCCCGCTCGACCGGCGGCATCGAAGGAGTCCGCCATGCGTCGCAGTCTCGTCCTGACCTCGTTGGCCGGTGGGGCGGTCGCAGCCACCCTCGCGGTGTCTGCGGCTGTCGCCGGGGCGTCGTCGGCGGAGCCGTTGGCCCCTCAGAGCCAGCAGACCTGCACGAACTGCCAGGCCGAGACGCGGCAGAACGAGGGACGGGGCAACGGGCAGGGCCAGGGCCGGATGCAGCAGGGTGGGCACCAGCGGGGTCAGGCGCAGCAGGGCCAGACGCAGCAGGGCCAGACGCAGCAGGGTATGCAGCAGGGCCGGAACCGGCAGGGCCAGACCGAGCTGCCGCCGTCCGGAGCCCTCACCGCCGCCCAGCTGGCGGACCTGGGGGTGATGGCCGAGGAGGAGAAGCTCGCCCACGACGTGTACGTGGCCCTGGGTGAGGCGACCGGCGACGTTCGGTTCAGCCGGATCGCGGCGTCCGAGTCGCGTCACCTCGAGGCGATGCGAAACCTGCTGGCCCGCTACGACCAGGCCGACCCGACGTCCGGCAAGGCCGCCGGTGAGTTCGTCAACGCCGAGTTCGCGGCGCTGTACCCCGACCTGGTCGCCAAGGGCTCGGCCTCGCTCGACGCGGCGCTGGAGGTGGGGCGGACGATCGAGCGGATGGACATCGCCGACCTCACCGAGGCGCTCGGGTCGCTCACCGCTCCCGACGTGCAGCGGGTGTACAGCTCACTGCTGGCCGGGTCGCAGAACCACCTGCGGGCCTTCGGCGGCTGAGGTGGCGACGCCGTCGCGGACGCCGATGCCCGCGCCCGGCGACGGCGTGCCGCGGGAGGCGGCGTGCCGTCCCAACGTGGCGATCAGTACCAGCAGGCCGGCCATCTCCAGGCCCTCCTCGACGGTGGCCGAGAGCTGGTAGGCCAACGACTCCAGACCGCCGAGGGTGAACAGGTAGCTGCCGACCATCTCCACGACGATCGCGCCGCCCACGTAGAGGGCTCCGGCCAGGAGGAAGCCGTTGCGGGTCGTGCGCGGCAGGGAGAACAGGAACGGCAGGTAGGCCACGGCGAAGATCAGCACCAGGGGAGCTGCCAGCAGCACCCAGGCCCAGAGCAGGAAACCCGAGGTGTTGAACAGCCGGTGCAGAGGTTCGTCCGCCCGCTCGTGGAGCATGGCGATCTCGTCCACCGACAGGTAGGCGAAGACGGCGGCCAGGATGCGCCAGCTCCGTACCCGGCCTTCGCCGCGTCGAGCGTCGTCGTCACCGGCGGTCCACAGCAGCAGGGTGCACAGCAGCAGCAGGGCGGACTGGAACCAGGCCGGGATGTTGCTCTCCCGATCGAGGTCGAAGTAGCCCTGCAGGCTGTCCAGGCCCCGGAAGTCCAGCTGCAGCCCGTGCCGGATCACCTCGAAGCCGAAGCTGGCCAGCACCAGGAGGACCGCAGCCGTTGCGAGCAGCACCACCGCCTGCACCCCGATGCGGGTCTCGACCAGTCCAGGGGTCGCCGACCTCTGGTCGCTGTCGGCGAGGAGGCCGCGAGAACGGGAGAACGCCACGGGAGTAACCTGGCACAGGCGCTCCGTCGGCTGTCGCATTTTCCGGTCGACACGAGCAAAAGGTCGACCCGTACCCGGGGAGGCCACCTGGATCCGCCCGCCCGGCAGATCCGAGACGCCGGAGTAGAAGCGGGGCTGGGAGGCGATCGGCGACTGCTCGCTGAGCGGGTACACGGTGCCGTCAGGACCCTTGAGCCGGAAGTCGTAGGTCGAGAGGTAGGCGTCGTTCGTCGCCACGACGGGGTCTTCGGCCGACGCCATGCCTTCCATGCTCGGTCGGGGCTTCCGGGTTGACATCCGGAGCCGGCCGTAGTGGCCTCGTCCTGCCGGCCGGAATCCTCGGGAACGGAGCATCCATGACCTACGAGCTGGTCATCGTCGGGGGCGGGCCCTCTGGAGCCAGCGCGGCTGTCTTCGCCGGCCGCGCCGGGCTACGTACCGTCGTCGTCGATGACGGACACGCGCTCATCGAGTGTGCCGTGGTCAACAACCATCTGGGCCTGCCCGACGGCACGACCGGTGTCGAGCTTGCCGAGCTCGGACGCCGGCATGCGATGCGGTGCGGGGCCGAGTGGATCGAGGACGAGGTGACGTCGCTGGCGGTCCGGGACGAGGTCGTCACCGTCGGCACGGCGGCTGGACAGACCCTACGGGCACGTGACGTGCTGCTCGCCCAGGGGGTGGACACCACGCTGGTGTCGGTGGCCGGCATCGCCACCGAAGCCGGTCGTGAACCGTGGATCAAGACGGTCGTCACGGTCGACTCCAGTGGCCGAACCTCTATGCCGCATGTCTGGGCCGCCGGCACGCTGGCCGGGACCAGCGTGCACACGATCATCGTGGCGGGGGACGGCGCCCGGGTGGCCGTCAACGTGATCACCGCTCAGCGCGGCGAACGCTACGTCGACCACGACACCCTGGAGATCCCATCTGCCTGACTGAGGTGGGTCAGCTTCATCGATCCGCCCGGACTGTGGGCGACACAGGGTCCGAGACCGCACTCCGGTTCACGCTGCTCGGTGCGCAAGCCAACCGTCGTCGTACAGCGTCATGCGGGCACTGGCCGTAGACAGGCACAGCAACCCTCTCGGTAGCGACGCCGGACCGGGTGACCACGCCGGGCCGCGCTTTGCCAGGGCAGGACTGCCGGCGGCGCGACGGCTGGCGTTGGCATGACAGGGGTGGGGAAAGCAGCTGCCGGTGTCGCGCGGCCAGAGGCGCGGCAACACGAAGAAGCCGCGAAATATGGACCTATGGGATGAAACCCGTTCAACCGCCGCCCGACTTTGGGTGGTACTGTCACAAGTGAGTACATCTACCGATTCCGGGTCGGCCCCTTCGAATGACCGGGGGAGCCACTGATGGCACTCTCGCCGTGCGCGGATCCGATCGCTCAACATCCTCGAGGAGTCCGATGTCGTCGATCAACGCGCAGAGAGCCAGAGCCCCTGCGACGGGCCCGCCCACGCTGGACAGCAGTGACTTGCATGTTCTGAGGCTCTGCCTCGACCTTCAGCTGGACGCGCTACTGCTTACTGTCGGAGCCGCTTCCAGCGAGTCGACGGGGCTCGGGCCGCCATGGCGTCGATGGGTGAACGAGGACATCCAGTTGGCTCTCGGCCTCGCGGCAGACGCCCACACCGGCGGCGCCGGCCCTCCGTCGGGTCTGGGCTCGGATCTTGACCGGGTCGTCCCCGACAACACTGAGAGCGGGTTGCACGCGCGCTACACCTCCATGGTGGAGCTGTTGTCTGGCCTGATCTCTCGTTCGCGCACAGACGCCGTCGGGCAGGACGAGCAGCCCCTCCCGTGGCAGCCGCGGACGGCCAGCGCAATCGAGCACTACCGGGACCGTCTTGCTGAGCTGGAGACCCACCCTTGGCGCCCACCCGCACACCAGGACGCCGACCGACCCCGGGCCGAGCACACCTACCTGCCCGGCGAGCTGCTCGGCTGATCGCGCGACCCTGCCGCGGACAGCGCGTCGGTGCGAATCTGGATCGCCGACCCGGCGTACTTGGCCCCTCCACCGACGTCCTGCACGTGCGCGGCCACGGTGCCTGTACCCGGCCGGGGACGTATTCCATCGACCCGATGGAGCGAGATGTCCGTGGCCTGCTTGCGCAGTTGGGCATGATCCGGACCCTGGCTAGCCTCAGATCATGGCCGGTATTCCCGCACCGACCCTCCTCGTCGGCGGCGGTGAGGGCAGCTTCGTCCCCCAGCGCCAGCCACGAGAGCTCGCTGCCACCCTGCCCCACGGATGCCTTGTCACCATCGAGGCTGGCCACCTGGTTCACGAAGCCAGACCGACGACTTCCTAGCCGAGCCGAGGTCCACGCCTTTCTCGACGCACAGGAACCCCGAGGATCTGCGGAAAGGGGGGCTGCACATCAATCGCGTGAGGGCTGAGGGTCTCTACCGAGGGTTGTGGGCGTCGCGGGGGCGTTGCCGCCGTCAGGTCTCGATCGCCTTCTTGAAGTTGGCGAGGATGGAGTCGAGGTCGCGGTCGCCGTTCCAGGCGAGGCGGTCGACGACCTTGTCGGCCAGCGGCACCTTGCTGGAGTACTCGAACGCCAAGGACAGCGTGGTGCCCGTCGGGTCGGGCTCGAACGTGTACGTCCAGACCGGCCCTGTGGAGGAGCGGTCCACGATGCGCTCGTTGGGGATGTACCCCTCCCGGGTCATGATGCCGTCGATGTGGAAGAAGAACATGAGGCGGCCCGTCCACGCATAGGTCGACACGACACCGTCCGGGGTGGACATGACGTCGGTGAGCATCGCGTGGCTCTCGGGGAACGCGTCGTAGAAGTGCTGCGGGTCCTGGACGTAGTCGAAGACCCTCTCCACCGGAGCGTCGATGTGCAGGCTGCGCTTGTGTGTCGTGATGGTCATCGCCTTGTCCCCTTTCGAGGAGAACCCACCCGGCCGCGCCCGACGACCTTGTGCTCCCGCGACTGCCTGTCGCAGGCGCCCTCAGAGACATCTTCTGCCCAGTCGTGGCGCCCGGCCGGTGCTCAAGGTCCCTGGGCGTGATGCACACTGCGGCGCTGCTCAACCAGCCCAGCGACAACGCAGCCGCGCAACGGCATAGACGTGCGTCGAAGACGGCCGTCGGTTTGGCGCGGAGTACGATCCGGGACATGGGCGCGCCCGCGGAGGTCGCAGCGCAACGGCGCGCGGCGTCCGACTCGTTGATCGAGCAGCTGGCAGCCTCGACGGATCCTGTCCTGGCGTACAAGTCGAGCCTGCTGACCGGGCTGGATCCCGACTCGGCGACCGCCCGATCGATGCGGGAGAGCATTCCCGGCGCCCCGATGGCGCGGGCGTTGCTGCGGGTGTTCGAGCAGGACGCCAAGACGCTGCACCACACCTACCGCAAGTGGCAGGGTCCGCACTGGACGCTGACCTGTCTGGCGATGATCGACTATCCGGCCGGCCACGAGCGACTGCGACCGTTGGTGTGCCGGGTGCACGACTGGTTGTTCTCGAAGCACTTCCTCGAGCCGCCCATGACGGCCATCTTCCGTGGGCAGGAGGACCGGGTCCGGCACTGCGCGTCGATGGACGGCAACGCGATCTGGTACTCCGTCCGGCTGGGGCTGGAGGAGGACCGCACTCGCGATGTGGTGGACCGGCTGATCGGCTGGCAGTGGCCCGACGGCGGCTGGAACTGCGACAAGCGCCCCGAGGCCACCCACTCCTCATTCCAGGAGTCACTGATCCCGGCACGCGGGCTATGGGCCTACGGGCGTGCCCACGACTACGCGCCGGCTCTCGAGGCGGCCCAGCGGGTGGCTGACCTGATGCTGCAGCGGCGCCTGCTGTGGCATCGCTCCGATAGCAGCCTGATCGTGCCCGACTGGGCCGGCAAGCCGGGCCCGGACCGGATCCACTACCCGATCCAGTTCTTCGACGTACTGTTCGCGCTGCAGGTGATGGCCGACCTCGAGCGCCTCGGTGACCCGCGCTGCTCCGACGCGCTGGGGCTGCTGGAATCCAAGCGGCTGCCGGACGGCGGCTTCCCGCTCGAGGCGCCGAACACGGTCACCGCCGATCACGTGGTGAGCCGCGGCAGCTACGCCGACTGGGGACCATCGGGGCTTCGGCGCAGCAATCCCCTGGTAACCCTCGCAGCGCTGGCCGTGCTCCGCGTGGCGACCGGAGGCCCCCGGGCCGGCTGCAACGCCTTGGCTACCAGACTCCGATGAACCCCACGGGCCGCCCGGTGCCCTTCTGAACGGCAGTCCCGCTGAACGGGCAGCCCGGCTGGGGGCGGCTGCGTGGCCGCTACAGTCGCCGGCATGGCGCTTCGGGTGGTCTTCGCCGATGACAACTTCCTGGTCCGTGAGGGAGTGTCCGCGCTGCTGGCCGAGGTCGACGGCATCGACCTGGTGGGCACTGCGGCCGACCCGCACTCGCTGATCAAGTCGGTGGCCGAGAACTCGCCGGACGCGGTCCTGACCGACATCCGGATGCCGCCCACCCATACGAACGAGGGTATCGAGGCCGCGAAGCGGATCCGCGCCGAGCACCCGGGTATCGGCGTTGTGGTCCTGTCGCAGTATGTCGAGGAGGACTACGCCTTCGAGCTCCTGGCCGACGGTGTGGCCGGGATGGGCTATCTGCTCAAGGAGCGGGTCTCCGATGTCGACGAGCTCGTCCGCGCACTGCATGAGGTGGCCCGCGGCGGGTCGGTGCTCGACGCCAAGGTCGTCGAGGCGCTGCTCGCGCGCAGGGGCAGCGACGGCCCGCTCCTGGGCCTGACCGACCGGGAGCGCGAGGTCCTCCAGGAGATGGCCACGGGCCGCAACAACGCCGCCATCGCGAAGACGCTGTTCATGAGTGACCGGGCCGTCGAGAAGCACATCGGGTCGCTGTCCCAGAAGCTGGGGCTGATCGACGAGCGCGAGGTCAACCGGCGGGTCATGGCCGTCCTCACCTACCTGGAGGCCAGCGGCTCGACCCGCTGACCGCGCGGGACCGACGCCGCTCAACCACGCCGCCGACCCGTCGTCGGAGAACTTCGCCCGCCGACAGCCGGCCAGGCGCGATCAAGGGTCAGTCGGTGACCACCGCCTTCAGGACGTCGACGTTGGCGGCGGACCGGGACGGTCCGACGGCGGCGAGTACGCCCGCGAGGGCGGCTGCGGCGACGTACGCCAGGACCTGGACTACCGGGACGGCGACCTCGGTGAACCCGTCACCCTTGAACGACTGCGCCAGCGCCATACCCAGCCCCACCCCGAGCGCGGCGCCGACGCCGGCGCCGATCAGCGAGATCACGACCGACTCCCAGCGCACCATCGCCCGGACCTGGTTGCGCGTCATGCCGACCGCGCGCAGCAGGCCCAGCTCACGGGTCCGCTCGAACACGGACAGCGCCAGCGTGTTGACGATGCCCAGCAGCGCGATGATGACCGCGAGCAGCATCATCGCCGTGACGAACGCGAGCAGCTTGTCGATGACACCGCCGATCTCGTGCTCGTACCCCTCTTTGTCGAGCACCTTGACGTCGGGGTGGTCGGCAAGAACCGCCGTCAGCCGGTCCTGCACCGCACCCTTGTCCGCACCCGCGGCCAGCGTGACGATCGCGCTACCGACGAGGGCGTCACCGGATCTCGCCTGCTGGGTCGCCAGGCTGATGAGGTAGTCGCCGACCAGGAAGTCCTTGCTCCCGAAGATGCCGACCACCCTCAGCTGCTTCGCTCCGGTCGCAGCGAATTCCACCGGCACGGCGTCGCCCAGACTCCAGCCGTGCTCCGTGGCCGCCTTCTCGGCCACGAGGATGCCGTCGTCGCCGAGATCCTTGGCCGTCCCCTTCGACACCTTCAGTTTGATGGCCTCCTCGACAGTGGCAGGGTCCACCCAGGAGTAGGACGCGGGGGCACCGTCGAACCGTGCTTCGCCGGTACCGGCCGGCGACACGATGTCGACACCCGGCACCGTCGCTGCGCGCCTCACGACCTCTGGGCTGAAGCCCTCGCCCGTGATGCTCGACGAGGAGATGAACAGGTCGGCGTTGGTGGAGCCGACGACGGTCGTGCCGAGCGAGGCCTTCAGCGACGAGGCGACCACGCCCATGCTCACGACCAGGGTGAGGCCGATCATCAGGGCAGTTGCCGTGGAAGCTGTACGACGCGGGTTGCGCATCGCATTCTGCCGGGCCAGGTCGCCCTGAACGCCGCGCCACCGCAGCGGCGAGCCGATGAGGGAGGCCAGCGGGTGGGCCGCCAACGGAGCCAGGGTGATAACCCCGAAGAGCGTGCCGGCGATGCCGAACAGCACCTCGTTCGCGGCGCCACCGCCGTAGAGACCGTGCAGGATCGCCGCGACGCTGCCGGCTGTGAGCACGGTGCCCAACACGGCGCGGACCTTCCCCGGCGGCCGAGCGCCAGGCGTGGCCTCGCGTAGCGCCTCGACGGGCAGCGCCTTGGTGGCGCGGCGCGCCGGGACATACGCCGCAACGACCGTCACAACGACGCCGACGAGCAGCGACACCCAGATCGTCCGGGGCAGGACCTGCATCGACGTGCTCGGCAGGCTGAAGCCGATCGCGTCCATGAGGACCTGCAGCCCGCGGGCGACCATCGCCCCGAGTGCGAGCCCGATGGCCGACGCGGTCAGCCCGAGCAGCGCGGCCTCGACGAGCAGGCCGCGTTTCACCTGGCGCCGGGTCGCGCCGACCGCACGCAGCAGCGCGATCTCGCGTGAGCGCTGCGTCACGATCATGGTGAACGTGTTCCAGATGATGAACGAGCCGACGAACAGCGCGATGCCGGCGAAGCTCAGGAACATGATGTTGAGGAACGTGAACTCCGTGTTGATGGCATCCGAGGACTCCTTGGCGAGGTGGCACCCGTCACGGCCTCGACGCCGTCGGGAACGACCGCATCGAGCCGCTCGGCCAGGGCCGCGTCGCTCACACCGTCGACAGCGCGGACGTCGACCTCGTCGAACATCCCGGGCTGCCCGAGCACGCGCTGTGCTGTGGCCGCGTCGAAGTAGGCCCCAGACGTGCCGCCGAGGTCCTTCTCGCTGCCGTAGCCGACGGTGCCGACTACGGTAAACGTCTCGGGCGGACCACGGAAGAGGATCTTGATCTGCGAGCCGAGGATGATGTCGTGGTCCTCGGCGGAGCTGGCGTCGATGGCTACCTCGTGCGGGCCGCGCGGCGCGTGGCCGGAGCGCAGGTTGAGGTTGCCGCGCAGGGCAGTGTCACGCGGCATGCTGTAGCCCCTCGTCGACGCGCCGCCGTCGGTGAGGACAGCCCTGCCCTTGGTGTCGGTCAACAGCGCGTAGCCGCTGACGGCACCCTCGGCGGCCGCAACGCCCTCGACGTCCTTGACGGCGTCCAGCAAGGACGCAGGCAGTGGCGCCCGGGCCAGCGAGATGCCAGCCGACTGGTCATAGGCCGCCTCCTGGCGGACCACTGCGTCGGTGCCGGAGGAGACCATGCCGAAGAGCTGGTCGAACGCGACCTTCATGGTGTCGGTGAGTATCAGCGTTCCGGACAGGAATGCGACGCCGAGGGCGATCGAGGCCGTGGTGAGGACGAGGCGCAGCTTGTGCGCCAGCATCCCACGGACGGTGGCGGTGAACATGGTGTCAGGCCCCCAGGTGCTTCATGTAGTCGAACACGGTGTCAGCGGTCGGGTCGGACATCTCGTCGACGATGTGGCCGTCGGCGAGGAACAGCACCCGGTCCGCGTAGCCGGCCGCGACCGGGTCGTGGGTGACCATGACCACCGTCTGGTCGAGCTCTCTCACGGCCTTGCGCAGGAAGCCGAGCAGCTCCGATCCCGACCGCGAGTCCAAGGCACCGGTCGGCTCGTCCGCGAACACGATCTGCGGCCGGCTCGCCAGCGCCCGGGCGGCGGCCACGCGCTGCTGCTGTCCGCCGGAGAGCTGGGACGGACGGTGTCCGAGGCGGTCGCCGAGTCCGACGGTCTCCACGATTGACCGCACCCAGAACTCGTCGGGCTTGCGCCCGGCGATGCGGATCGGAAGCACGATGTTCTCCGCCGCGGTCAGCGTGGGAAGCAGGTTGAACGACTGGAAGATGAAGCCGATCTGGTCGCGGCGCAACAGGGTCAGCGCCTTGTCCTTGAGCTTGGTGATCTCGGTGTCGCCTACGTAGATCTCGCCCGACGTGGGCCGGTCGAGTCCGGCGAGAACGTGCAGCAGGGTGGACTTGCCCGAGCCCGACGGGCCCATGATCGCGGTGAACTCCACCGCGTTGAGGGTGACGCTGACGTCGTCGAGCGCGTGGACGGCGGCGTCGGCCTCGCCGTAGGACTTGCTCACGTTCTCGGCCCGCGCGGCGGACCTCGTGATGGTGGTCGTGCTGGTTGTCATGGCGTCTCCTGTGACGTGGTCCGGCACCCGGTCGGGTGGCCCTCTTCAAGAGAACTGGCTGCGCCATGGCTCACCCATGGGGCAGGACGCCCGGCATCGGTGCCTGGCCTGCGATGGGGGGTGCGGCCAGCCCCACCCCAGGGTTCGGCCAATCCCCTACCTGCGCCGCCATGAACCGGAGCAGACTGCATACGTGTGGACCTGGCGCGCCATCGGTCGGCTGCACCGCGGCGGGCGGACCCCGCTGGTGGTGATGGTGGGGCTTGCCGTTTTCGTCGTCGGGGTCTACGTGATCGTCGTGTTCGGCGGCGGGGCACTCATCGGCCGCACCGACTCGCCCAGCCTGCCGCTGTCCGTGTTGGCGACCGCGGCCGTGGCGCTCGGGTTCGCGCCGGTGCAGGCCACGCTCGAGCGGGCTGCGAACAGCCTGGGGTACGCCGACGCGCCCACGCCGTACGACGTGTTGAGCCGGTTCTCCGAGACGGTGACCGGCGGGTACGCGACCGACGAGCTGCCGGCGCGCATGTCGATGCTGCTCGCGCAGGGCACCGGAGCCGAGTGGGCACAGGTGTGGCTGACGGTCGCGGACCGCCTGACGCTGGCGGCCACCTGGCCCGCGGACGCCGAGGCCGACCGGCACCCGCCGTCCCCGCAGCCCGACGCCCGCGACACCAGCGGCGAGGGCCGGCGAGCCGCCACGGTGCGACACGGCGGCCAACTGCTGGGGGTGCTGAGGCTGCAGGAGCGGCCCGACCTGCCGCTCACCTCGGTCGAGGAGCGGCTGTTCACCGGGCTGGCCGCCGAGGCCGGGCTGGTCCTGCGACAGGTCGGGCTGCGGGCCGAGCTCGCGGCCCGCCACGAGGAGCTGGTGGCCAGGGCCGACGAGCTCAAGGCGTCACGGGAACGACTCATCGAGACCCAGGACGCCGAGCGGCGGCGCCTCGAGCGCGACATCCACGACGGCGCGCAGCAGCACCTGGTGGCGCTGGCGGTGAACCTGCGGCTGGCCGAGACGGTGGCCGCCCGCTCACCCGAGCGAGCCTCCCGGGTGCTCGCCGAGCAGGCCGACGCGGCGCGCGCCGCGATCGACACGCTCTCCCGACTCTCCCGGGGGATCTACCCCCGGCAGCTGGCCGACGAGGGGCTGGTGCCGGCCCTGCGCTCCGCGGTGGCCACCAGCCCGATGCCGGTCACCGTCGAGGCCGACGGCGTGGGACGGCTCCCGACTCCGGTCGAGGCGGCCCTGTACTTCTGCTGCGTGGAGGCGGTGCAGAACGCCGCCAAGCACTCGGGCGCGCGCAGCGTGACAGTGCGTCTGGGCGAGGACCGGGGCCGGTGGCGGCTCACCGTCACCGACGACGGGGCCGGCTTCGTCCGGGCGCAGGTCCGCGCCGTCGGGGCTGGCGCTGGCCTGGTCAACATGCGCGACAGGCTGAACGCAGTGGGCGGTACGGTCACCATCGGCTCGCTGCCGGGCAGGGGTACGACGGTCACCGCCCTGGTCCCGATTCTCGAGGGACCCCGGCCCGCGCAGTCGCCCATCCCGGTCCTCCGCCAGGTGGTTTGACGTGCGCGCCCGGATCGCCTGGGCCGTCGTCGGCCTGACAGCAGTCGCCGTCATCGTGGACACCGCCTTCACAGCGGCTTACCGCCCGCTCCTCAGCGAGGCGACGTGGGCGGACCACGGATGGCCGCTGGTCACTCTGGCCGGTGCGGGCTGCGCGCTGATGGGTGCGCTCATCGTCTCGCGCTACCCGAGGCAGCCGCTC
Organism: uncultured Actinomycetota bacterium; assembly: GCA_963724535.1. Taxonomy (GTDB): domain Bacteria; phylum Actinomycetota; class Actinomycetes; order Actinomycetales; family Kineosporiaceae; genus JADJPO01. The sequence goes on along the minus strand of CAVRVD010000017.1, from coordinate 468,458 downwards.
GGCTGGCTGCTGTGCGTCGCGAGCCTGATCTCGGTGACGCTGGCCACCGAGGCGTACAGCGTCTGGGTGCTCGACGGCGACGGACCCGGTTCCCCGTCCTGGGCCCACGTGTCGGGATGGGTGTCATCCCTGTTGGGCTGGCCGGCTTTCACCGCGGTGACCATGGTGTTCCTCATCTCGCCCGACGGTCACCTGCTCTCACCCCGTTGGCGCTGGGCGGCCCGGGTCGCCGTGGCCGGCCTCGGCCTGCGCACGCTTGGGACGCTGACGATCCGCGCCGGCGACTTCGTGTACGGCGAGGAGGCTGGCTACCGCGCCGTCTCGGGGCCGCTGATCAACGTAGGAACCCTTCTGTTCGCTGCCGGTCTGATCGCCTCAGCCGTGTCACTGGTGCTGCGCCTGAGACGGGCCAGGGACGACGTGCGGCGCCAGCTCCTGTGGATCGCGTCGTCGGCCGCCTTCCTGGCGTTCGGCCTGGTGCTCGTGCTTGTCGTCTCGCTCATCCAGGGCGGGGAGCTGGGCACCGACCGGCCGGTCTGGCTTGCCGCCCAGCTGCCGGTGTTCGTCGCCTACCTCGCGTTCCCGCTCTGTGTCGCGGTCGCGGTGCTGCGCCACCGACTGCTCGACATCGACCTGATCGTCAACCGGGCCCTGGTGCTCGCCCTGGCCACCGGACTGGTGGCGGTCGGTTACGTGCTCGTCGTCGTGGTCGTCGGCCTCGCTGTCGGCGGGGGTACCGGCGGTTTCTGGCCGTCGCTGTTCGCGACCGCCCTGGTGGCGATGGCCTTCCAGCCGCTGCGCCGCCGGGTAGTCCGGGTCGCCGACCGGCTCGCGTTCGGCGCCGCGGCCGCCCCCTACGAGGCGCTCGCCGACTTCAGCCTCCGCCTCGGGGGCAGCCCCGACCCGTCGGCGCTGCTGCCGGCGGTGGCCGACGCGGCCGCGCACGCGGTCAACGCGAGCCGGGCCACCGTGCTGCTCCACGTCGAGGGGGGCCCGACCGGCTGGCGGTCTGGCCGCCGTTCAGCGCGGCCGACTCGGCGGCCTCCGGTGTCGAGATGCCGGTCGTCGACCGTGGGGAACGGCTCGGCAGCATCACGGTGGCGATGCCGGCCGGACACCCGCTGCGCGACCGCGAGAAACGGCTGCTGGCGGATCTGGCCGACCATGCCGGAATGGCCTTCCGCAACGCCCGGCTGACCGCCGAGCTGTCGGGTCGGGTGGAACAGCTCGGCCATCGCACCCACGAGCTGACCGAGTCCCGCCGGCGGCTGATCACCGCCGGCCACGCCGAACGGAGCCGGCTCGAACGGTCTATCGCCCGGCAGGTGGTCCTGCACCTGGCGCCGCTCCCGGACCGGCTGCGGCAACTGTCCCACGCCGACCGCGACGCCCCAGCCGCGCTGGACGCGGCACTGCTCGGGCCGCTGGTCGAGTCGGCGAACGCCGCCCTGGAAGCGCTCCGGGAGATCACCCGGGGCGTCTTCCCGGCCCAGCTGGCCCGCTCCGGCCTCCCGACCGCGCTCGGCTCGCTTCTCGCCCGGACCGGGGGCACCGGGCGGCTGGTGGTCGAGGACTCCGCCACCGGTCGGCGCTTCGACCCGCGGGTCGAGGCCGCGGCCTACTTCTGCGTGGCCGAGGCGACGCGCGACCTCGGCGCCCCCGTCGAAGTGATGCTGACCGCGGGCGGCGACCAGCTACAGCTGGTCGTGAGCGGCAGTGATCGCGGCGGCCTGCCGCTGGGCCTCATCCGCGACCGGGTCGAGGCGGCAGGCGGCTCGGTGTCGAAGACCGGGGAAGACGGCCACACCGTCGTCGAGGTCCGGTTGCCGGCGCCGGCGCCGGAACGGGTGGCTGAGCCATGAGCACGTCGCACTGGCCGGCGCACCTGGCCTGGGCACTCGTCGGCCACAGCTGCCCTTCCTGCGCAGCAGCGAGCCGCTGACATCGGAATCGGGCCTCAGCGCCTTGTCAGCAATGCTCTCCGGCAAGGGATCAGCGGACGGCAGTGAACCAGACATGTTCGAGCCGGTCCGGCCCGAACGCCGACTTGGTCAGGTAGGCCGCGGCGCCGGACTCGGCGACGAAGTCCTCGCCGGCATCCTCGTCATAGGTGGACAGCAGCAACACAACCGGCGGGGAGTCGCCCGCGCGCAGCCGTCGGGTGGCCTCGAGCCCGTCGATGCCGGGCAGGTTGACGTCCATCAGCACCAGGTCCGGGAGCAGCTCGACAGCGATGACGAGGGACTCCTCGCCAGACGATGCCTGGCCGACGACCTCGAACCCGTGGGTCTCCTCGACCACGGAGGTCATGGCGCGCAGGAACGGCGCCTGGTCGTCGACCACCAGCACCCGCACGACAGCCACTTCCGGCACACCTCCCGGGACGATCATGCCGGTCCACGGTGCCGGCCGGGAGGGGGTGGGCCGCACGGCGGGGAGGGGGCAGCCCTCACGCGACGGGACGCCGCAACGGCGCCGTGTGAGGACGGTCGGTCACTGCCAGCACGGGGATCTGCGCTGGACTGAGCATCCCGGCGGGGCGCAGCTCGTCGGGTCGTGCCCATCCGAATCCGGTCAGGGACGGCAATCCGATGAGCACCGCGGCGAGCAGGCGGTAGGTGAGGGCGCCTCCCTTGGGCGGGACAGTCGTCGCGGACTGGCGTGTCGCACGGACCGCACGAGACCACCGTCGGCCAGCGCGACCATCGCGAGCCTGGACCTGGGCCCCAGATCTGGCCGTGGTGGTCAGCACCCTCACCGTGTTGGTCACGGTCACGGCCACGGCTGCGGCTCGGCTCGTGACGTTGAAGGCCAGGCCAGACATCCCCACAGCGGCCAATCAGGCCACGAAACGGGCATCAGCGCAGGATCGGAGGTCTACATGAGCCTGACTTCGGCCGGCAGTGCGCCCATCGCCTACAACGTGTTGCTCATCCCGGTCGCCGCCGGTGTCCTCTACCCGTTCAACGGGACGCTCCTCAACCCCTCGCTCACCGCCGCGATGGCCATGAGCTCGGTCAGCGTCGTCACCAAACGCGCTGCGGCTGCGCAGCTTCCGCGGCCCGCCACCGCTGGCGACCTGCGGCCCAGCGTGGGTCGGCGTCTCGCCGACCCCGCCTACCTCACCGGAGTCGCCGCCGGCGCTGGCGTCACCGTCGACGTTAACGTCCCCACCGACGCCAGCACCGGCACGCCGATCACCACCGTGCGGCCCTACCTCGCCGCCGCCGGTCACATCGTGGTCATGCCCGTCGACGGGCGTGGCTTCGCCCACGATCACGCCGAGGCGAACGACACCGCCGGCAACCCCGTCTTCGCCCTGCCCGCCCAGACCCTCGGTCCCGGCCTCGACGTCCACGCCGCCATCCCCGCCGCCGGCCGCTACCGGCTCTGGGGCCAATTCCGCACCGGCGACGGGACCGTGATCGCCACCACCTTCACCGTCGACGCGGCCCAGGCCGCCCAGGACTGACCGCCGCTGCGCGCCCCAAGCCCGGTGGGATCACACCCGCCGACCCCTGCGACGGCGAGGACGGTCCCCGGCGCCACCGCTCCCGGCAAGCCCTCGGCATGCCGGGCTTCGACGACCGAGTCCCGGCTCGTCGGGGCGCACGCGGCACGAGGTGCACGAGGACCGACCCGGTCGTGACCGGCTCTCGTCTGCGGAAGTGGGAGCAGCTCCTGCGGGCGAACGTCGGAAACCCCGGTCATTTGACCGGGGCGACGTCCTGGCGAGACGACGACCGTGGACACGTGACCGTCCGAGCATACGACCAGGGGAGCCCTGACATCATGACCAGCCACACCGCCCCGTCCCGCCCGGTGCCACAACCCGCTGCTCCTGCGTCGCCCACCGCGCCGACGGCCACCTCGCCCGGCGGGCAGGCCGGCCCCGGTACCGCCCCGACGGGACACATCGGTCGGATCGTGGCCGGGTCGCTAGCCACCGGACTGCTCGCTGCTCTCCTGCTGGTCGCCGCCCCGTTCATCCCGGCAGAGGACAGCGCCATCACTGGCGCAGTCCTGTGCGGGTTCGCGCTCGGCTGGGCGATGTTGGCCGGGCTCTCGGTGCGGTTCACCGCTCAGCCGCAGCGATGGGCCGCGGCTCCAGCGCTGCTCATGGGAGTCGGCGGTCTTCTCCTGCTGGGGTTCGGCTCCTCAGTGCACGAGGCGCTCAACTGGGTGTGGCCCCCCGCCATGCTGGCGTCGGCGGTCTGGGTGATCGCCCGCGCCCGTCGGCAGCTTCACAGCCGAAGCGGACGCCGGCTGATCTACCCGGTCCTCGCGACGCTGGCTCTTGCCTCGATCGGCGGCGCCTACGAGACCGTGCGGGAAGCCGCCGACGCCAAGGCCTACCCGATGCCCGGTCAGCTCGTCGACGTCGGCGGACACCGGCTGCACCTGAACTGCACCGGCTCCGGCGCTCCCACCGTCGTGCTCCAGCCGGGTGCAGGCGACATGTCCTCGGTCCTCGGGTGGATCACGCCGGCCGTCGCCCGGAACACCCGGGTCTGCGTCTACGACCGCGCCGGTCGCGGGTGGAGCGAACCGGCTGACGCCCCGCAGGACGGAACGCAGATAGCAACCGACCTCCACACGGCGCTGCATCGCGCGAAGGTTCCCGGTCCGTACGTGCTCGCGGGCCATTCCTTCGGCGGCCTCTACACACTCACCTTCGCCGCCCGCTACCCCGACGAGGTCGCCGGAATGGTGCTGATCGACTCCACCGCACCGAGAGCGGCGGCGACACCGGCAGCAGCATCGCCCGACGGCCGGGGCTCCTCCGACCTCATGAGCCGTGTCTCCGCACTGGTCTCGACGTCGGGTCGACTTGGTCTGGCCCGCCTCTACGGGCAGAGCGACTACGGCAGCCTGCCGCCGCGGTCCCGGGACGAGGTCCGCGCCAGCCTGGCGACCGCCGGCCATGTGCGCAGCACGATCGACGAGTACGTCCAGGCGAATGCCTCCATAGAGGAAGCAGCCTCACTGCGTGACTTCGCCGACAAGCCTCTGGTCGTCCTGACAGCCGGCAGCGGACACGATGCCGCCTGGTCCAAAGCGCAGAACCACTTGGCCAGCTTGTCGACCAACAGCGTGCACCGCGTCGTCGACGGCGCCACCCACGGGGCGATGATCCTGGAGGAAGAACCCGCGGTTGCCACGAGTCGGGCGATCCTCGACGTCGTCGCATCGGTCCGTGGCGCAGGGCCGCTGGACCGATGACCCGCGGCGTCCGTGCGCGGCTCGCCTACGTGAGGTCGAGCCGGGCGAGCTCACCGCGGGAGGTGACCCCCGCCTTGGTGAAGATGTTCCGCAGGTGGAAGGCCACGGTTCGGTGCGACACCCAGCACTGGGCGGCGACGTCTTTGTTAGACATGCCCTGGCCGACCAGGTCGGCCACCTGTCGTTCCATCGGGGTGAGCTTCAGCTGCGTCGACACGTCACGTTTGCGGGCGGTCTCCCCGGATGCGCGCAGTTCCTGGGTCGCCCGGGCGGCGAGCGGCTCGGCGCGCAGGTCCTCGAACGTCTCCAGCGCGGCCCGCAGGTGGGTGCGTGCGTCGACGCGACGCTGGGAGCGGCGTAGGAACTCGCCGTAGGCGAGGTGGGTCCGGGCCCGGTCGTACGGGTGGCCGCCGGCGTGGGCGTGGTGAGCTAGGGCGCGCTCGAACAGCGGGGGCGCTTCAGCTGGTTCGGCGAGTAGGGCGCGGCCGTGGTCGACGGCGGCCAGCGCCCACGGCCACTGGGTGCCGTCGGCAAAGGGGGCGAGCTGCTCGATCCACGTCGCAGCCCGTTGACGGTCACCGGCGCGGACGGCGGCCTCGATGCGGTCGAGAGCGGCGAGCCGGCCCAGCGCGCTCGAACGGATGCTGCCGAGATGGTGCAGAGCGGTCCGTACGTCGCCGTCGTGGGCGGCGCGGGTGCCTTGGGCCCAGCACGTGAGGTCGTGGACGGGGTCGGCGAGCACGCCGAGCGGTTGCAGGGCCGCTGCGTCGAGGTCGGCCAGCAGCTGGTCGTACTCGGCGGTGGGTCGGCCCTGTAGGGCGGCGAGCAGGGTGATCAGGCCGAGGGGGGCGGCGGCGAGCGGGCGCTGTCCGGCGCTGATGCTGAGCGCGAGCGCTTCCTCGGCGGTGCTGCGCAGGGCTGTCCACTGGCCGGTAACGAGCTGGGTGAAGCCGAGTCGGGGCAGCGAGTACAGAACGAGCATGGCGGCGCCGGCGTCCCGCGCGCCGGCGACCATCCGCGCGAAGCACCGGCTGTGGGCTTCGTCGTCTCCCAGGTGCAGGGCCGCGTTGCCGAGGTGGGCCAGGACATCGGGGTCGACGACGGCTGTGCCGGCGTGCAGTGCAGCTCGCAGGGATGCCAGGCCGGCCGCCCAGTCGTGTGCGGACGCCTGGGTCAGGCTGAGCAGCAGGTGGCCCAGGCAGCGGGTCCGTGTGTTGTCGCCGGTAACGGATTCGGTCGCGAGGGCGCTCACGTCCACGGTGGTGCCGCTGTTAGCGCCGTGGGCGCTCAGCAGCGCCGCGGCGACCGCCAGCTCGAGCGCGCGAGTCGGGTCGTCGACCGCGACGGCACCGGCGGCTGTAGTGAACATGCCGTGCGCGGCGACGGCGGACCCGACATTGACCTCGATCCGACCACGCAGGCGATCGATGTCGGCGCGCAAGACCCGGTCGACGGCGTGCTCGCGAGCGGCCGTAGTCAGTGTGCGCGCCTGAGGGGTCTGACCGGCGGCCCACGCGTTGCGGGCGGCGGCGAACAGGCGTGCGGCGCGGGGCTGCTCGCTGGTGGTGAGCTCGGCGGCGCGCTCGTACGCCGCGGCTGCAGCGGCGTACCCGCCGCGTCGCTCGGCACGCGCTGCGGCCGCGTCAAGATCCGCCACGACCGCCGCGTCCGGGGTGTCGACGGCCGCCGCCCTGTGCCAAGCGTGCCGGTCAGGGTCGTCGCTGGCGTCGATGGCTTCGGCAAGCGCCCGATGCGCCTCGCGGCGTTCCCCACTCGTCGCGGCCTGGTACACCGCGGACCGGACCAGCGGGTGCCGGACCCGCACGTTGCCGCCGTCGACCACGATCAGCCCGGACCGTTCCGCCGCCTCGAGTGCACCGGCGTCGACGTCCAGGAGTGCAGCCGCCCGGCGCACCGCCGCGACCTGACCGGAGTCATCGGCCGCGGCGACCAGCAGCAGAGTCTGCACCGGCGGCGGCAACCGGCGGCACCGGTCCAGGAAGAGGCGCTCCATACCGGAGGTGAGACGCAGCTGCGCCGGGATCGGTACGGCGCCGGCCAGCTGCTCACGGCTGAGTGTGGTCGGCAGCTCGACCAGCGCCAGGGGGTTCCCGGCGGCCTGGGTCAGCAGCCGGTCGGCGACCTCATCGGGTACGGCGCCACCAGCCGACTCGACGAGCAAGGCCCGCGCTGGCGCGCCTGTCAGCGGCGTAAGAGCCATCTTCGGGACGTCGTCTGGCGCGAACGTCCGGCCCTCTCCGTCACGGGCGGCGAACACGACGGCGACCCGGTCGGCGCCCAGTCGCCGAGAGGCGACCAGCACCGCGTCCGCGGTGGCCTGGTCGAGCCATTGCGCGTCGTCGAGGACGCACAGCACGGGTGCGTCCTCGGCCGCCTCCGTGAGCACGGACAGTGTCGCCAGCGCCACCAGGAACGGCTCCACCGAGACGTCGTCCTCCTGGCCGAAAACGGCCCGCAGCGAGCGGGCTTGCGGGGGCGGTAGCCGGTCGAGAAGGCCGAAGACTGGACGTAGCAGCCGGTGCAGCGCGGCGAACGCCAGCGGCGCCTCGGACTCAATCCCCTGCGTCCGCAGCACTCGCACATCGTTGCCGGCGTTGGCGACGAGGTCCTCGAGCAGCGCGGACTTGCCCACCCCAGGCTCACCATGCAGCAGCAGAGTGCCGGTCCGGCCCCCGCACGCGTCATCGAGCAGTGCGGCGAGACGCCCCCGTTCGGCGTCCCTCCCGTGCAGCACGAGGCGACCCTACGCCCACCCACCGACCAGGGCTGCTGCCTGCGGATCCCGGCACTTTTCGCCGGGGCGACCCTCACGCGACACCACCAGCCTGAGGTAGGCGGCGCAGTGGCGCCGTATTGGACCGGCCCGTTCGCCGCACGCTCAGGGGAGGACCTCATGCGTGGCACACCGACCGCCCCCACGACCGACCTCGGCACCCACACCTGGGTGGAGGGCACAGGCGGGCTGCTCACGGCCGCCGAGCGACGAAGCCTGCTCCGGCCCCTCGCGAGCACCCTTGCGTTCAACGCCGCAGATCGGATCTCGACGCTCCTGCGGATCAACTCCGGCCGCAGAGCGCCGGTCGCACTCAGCCAGCGACCAACCCCCGACTCCGCTCTGACCCGACATCGGACTCGCCACGCCCGTGCCGCAGGTCGACTTCACCGGTCCAGCGCCCGGGTCGCCCGGGCTAGGCCGGGTCGCGTACCAGCTCTCGCCGACGCCGGGCTCGGCGTCTTCGGGCCGCGTTCCTGCGCCGGTTCGGCGCGTTCGACCTGGCCGTGACGGCCGCCCCGTTCCGCGGCTGACCGTGCCGCGCCGGCGCCCCAGCACCGAGCCGTTCCATCGGACCACCCCGAGCCACGACCCGGCCCACCGCGCATCCCGATCGGAGATTCGAGCCATGGCCCTCCACCCGAACCCACCGGGCACCGTCGCACTCTCGGCCGGCCGGCCGGCCGCGCCCCGACACGTCCAGGCGCCGGCGCGTCGTCGAGGCAGTCGCGTTCGTCGCCGTCTGGGTGGCGGCCGGGTACCTGCTGCCGGTCAGCGCCAACGGCTATCTGCTCCTGGGTGTCCCGCTGACCCTTGGCTTCCAGGTGCTCGTGCGCCGCCGCCCGCTGCGCGAGCTGTTCGCCGGCGGCACGACCCGCTTCTTCCTGGGCAGGCGGGGTCTCGCCGTGTCGGCCGCCGTTGCCGTCGTCCCGGGGTTCTACGCACTCCGGGCTCTGGCGGCAGGCGACTGGACCCTGCTCGGTTGGTACCTCGCGGCCATGGCCGGTGCGGTCTGCGCCGCGTTCGCGCTGCGCGCCGGCTCGGTACTGGGCGCGCTGCGCTCGGCCGCCCTGCCGATCGCCGTCGGGTCGAGCGGCATGGCGCTGTGCGCTGTGTACGGGGTACTGCACATCGCGACCGGGACACCGCTGCCCGCGGCGGCGGCCGTTGCCGCACTCGCCAAGTACACCGCGCTGTACTTCCCGGCGACCTTCCTGCTCGAGGAGGTCGCCTTCCGGGGAGCACTCGACGCGCACGTGCACCACGACCGTGAGGCAGGCGGCTGGCAGTCGGCCGCCTTCGTGTCCGCGCTGTGGGGCATCTGGCACCTTCCCGTCTCCAGCGGTCTGCCATTTCCGCTGCAGCTCGTGGAGCTGGTCGCGGTGCACGTCCTGCTCGGCGTACCCCTGTCGTTCGCGTGGCGCCGCACCCGCAACCTGACCGGACCGGCCCTGGCGCACGCCGTCAACGACGCCGTCCGCAACGCCTTCATGCTCGGGCTGTAATCCGCAGCCCGAGCGCCAGCGCAACCCTTCGGTCGCAACCCTTTCAGCCGCAAGCCTTCAGGAGGACCGTCGTGTCGAACCACATCGCAGAACCGCCCGTCGGGAGCCGCGTCCCGGGAGGACCACCCCGCACCACGCATGCTGCCGAGGCGCGCGCCTTCGCACGTACGGCCCGCTCGTCGCCCCGCTTGTGGAGTCGCTCGCTGAGGGCCCGGTGCCGCGCGTTCGCGCGATCACTGCTGGCAGCCTGCCAGGTCCCGGTCGTCGGCGCACCCGCCCACCGCGCGACGGAGCCGCAGGAGTCGGTCGCGTCGAGCAGCCTCACCGAATCGTTGAGTGCCCGTGAGCTCGAGGTCCTGCACCTGCTGCCGCCGCCACCGGCACTCGGCAGGAGTCATCGCGCCTGGGCCGGTCCTTGCTGCCTCGTGGACGTGCTGGCACCTGCGCCCCATTCGTCATCGTTGTCGGTCGTGCGCAGCGAGAGGAGTGTGGCGGCGATGTCGCGCAGTCGAGCGAGGATGCTGTGCAGCTGTGACTGGTCGGTCACGGGGCCGGTGAGGGTGCACGTGCCGTCGTCGTAGCGGGCGATGGTGAACCCACCGAACCAGTTCGACCAGCGGTCGTCGAGGTGCCCGACCACGCGCATCTGATAGGTCTGGTGGTCGTTGGGGGTCACGACGACGCTCCCGCAGGGGCGGGACGTCGGCCGGCGCGGACGAACCGGATCGACGGTGCAGAACCGGTGTGGCGGCGGATGACCCACTCCGCGACAGCGAGGTTGATCGCCCACGCGGCTGCCTTGGCGAGGTCCCCTTGCACTGCGCCGGTGCCGAACAGCGCGCCGCCGACGCTGCCCGTGAATGCCTGCGTCCCCGCGGCCAGACCGATGGCGTAGGCGCGGATCATCCAGGCGCGGTGCCCCGCGACGTCGCCGCGCCGGATCGTGGTGACGCCGAGGACCAGGCAGGCGGCCATCGCGGAACCGAACACGAGGCGCAACACGTAGACAAGGGAGCCGCTGCCGGGCTGAGGAGCGTAGAACAGGGTCATCCAGAGCGCGGCGCCGGAGACGAGCAGGCCGGCCACGGCCAGGACCCGACCGGCACCGCGATGCCAGCCCCGGTGGCTTCGTCGGAACCGCGGTACGAACTGGAAGGCACCGACGACCGCGTAGATGCTGGCGCCGACGATGTGCACCATCAGCGGGAGCGGGAATCCCGCGAACCGGTGGTCGGCCGGAATCAGCTCGGGACCGCCCGCGAGCTGAACCAGCCGCAGCACGCCTGCCAGCACCGGGACGGCGCTGAGCAACAGCAGCGCGGCCGGCACCGGCCAGATCCGCTGCCGGGGCTGCCGGGGCGGTCGCCCCGGCAGCCCGGAGGGTCGACGACTGGTCATCGGACGGTCGCGTGCTCGACGAGGGCGATCGACGGCGCGGTCTCGAGACCCTGGGAGCGCTGGTCGCGCCACAGGGAGACGCCGAGGCCGACGAAGGCGACCCCGACCGGAACGGCCATCGGACGGTTGAACGACTCAGGCAGGAAGGCGAGCAAGACCGTCGCCATCGTGCCCACTGCGAGGAGCGCCGACGCCCAACGAGCCAGGATGCGGGCCCGGAACAGGGCGATGCCGAAGATGAGGCCTCCCACCATGTAGCCGACGCCGGTGACGGCGAGCACGGTCTTCATCACGCCGATGTCTCCGACGGGGGTGCCCCCGGCGGCCGCGACGAGGATGTCGTTGACATAGCCCGGCGCGAGGTTCACCAGGCCCGGGAGGACGTAGGCGGAGATGACCTCGGTGGCGAACATGAGGAGGTAGCCGGCGCCGAAGAGCAGGTAGCCGATGAGCCCGAGTAGGCCGACCTGTCGGACCTGGCGCAGGTACATGCCGGTGATGCCGACGAGAGCCAGCGCGCCCATGACCACCTTCGCCGAGTTGCGCACGACCCACTCGGTGGTGGCGACCGAGGCCACGTCCATGGGCGGATGGTTGATCTGGACTGCGATGAAGATGAGCCCCGCGGTGGCGGCACTGATGCCAGCAGCGCGCGTGAGGCCGGTGGTGGTGATGGTCATGACGGACTCCTGGTTCCCACGGGCCGAGCGGGGTGTCCGGCCATGTCAGCGACAGTAGGAATCGACGTGGTGACTGCACATCACCAGATGATGTGACCGAGGTGGTGATTCGGCCGTGGGTCGCCTCAGCAGGGCTTACCGAGGTTGGCATTCGTCTTGCACCGAGCCCGGATCCACGTGCGTCCAGTAGCCCGGGCGCATGAGCACGACGGGCACGAAGAGAGGAGTGGTCATGACGTAGCCGGCCGGGGCGAGTCCGGTCCGGGGAGACGCCAGGGTCCTCGGTGAAGTCTGAAGCGTCGTGAAGGCTCCCGCCGTTGGCGAGAAGGAGAGGGTGCCGAGCCTGTGTGGATCTGGCGAAGGCCATGGAAGGCGCTTGGGAACCTGGAGCGGGCGCCTTGAGCGGTGCGGGCCCCGTCACTGGCGTGGCTGGCCCGGGTGAGTATGGATGGGCAGGCGGAGGTTGCTCGGTCGCAGTTGGCGAACGACTTCACCGTCGACGGGGTGCGGTTCCCGTTGATCGACCGCGGTCGCGGGATCCGCGAGCCGCGGGGCTGGGACGCTGCGCTGACGATCACGACGGCGGCGCCGAAGTCGGGCCGCCCCCGCCCGTACGACGACACGGAGGGTCCGGACGGGCTGCACCGGTGCAAGTTGCGCCGGGACGCGGGTGGGGATGCCGAGAACGCCGGGTTGCGGGAGGCGATGCGGCAAGGGTTGCCGCTGGCCTGGTTCTACGGGGTCGCTCCGGGGGTGTTCCAGGCGGTGTTCCCGGTCTATCTGGTGGCTGAGGAGGTCGAGCGGGATCAGTTGGTGCTCGCGTTGACCGATGACCAGTGGGAGATCACTCCTGGCAGCGTCGTGGAGGGGGCGCTGCGTCGCTACATCGTCGCCCAGACTCGCCGGCGGCTGCACCAACCGGTGTTTGCGGGCCAGGTGATGCTGGCCTACTCGACCCGGCGCGCGGTGTGTGACCTGGCCCACCGCGAACTGTTGGACGCCGCGCACATCGTTCCCGACAACGCCCCGGGCGGTGATCCGGTGGTGCCGAACGGCTTGGCGCTGTGCAAGATCCACCACGCCGCCTACGACGCGAATGTGCTCGGCATCCGTCCGGACTACGTGGTGCAACTTCACCACCAGCTGCTGGCGGAGATCGACGGGCCGATGTTGCTGCACGGCTTGCAGGCCCACCACGATCAACCCCTGATGCGGGTGCCCGCTCGCCGCGTGGACCGGCCCGACCCCCGACCGGCTTGCCCACCGATACGAACGGTTCCGGGCAGCCTAGTTCCCGCGGCGTCATGAGCCATGTTCACGGCGCGGTAGGGCAGAATCGTTGCGTGCGCGCCTATGTGGGGGTCACGGACTGGGACTGGTACCGGTTCCTGCATGGCTGTGGCGCGAGTGAGGTGAACTTCTGGCAGCCCAGCGGTGGCCGACGATTCGGGGCCATCCCGTCCGGGGCGCCGTTCTTGTTCAAGACGCATTACTCGCATGGCAATCGGATCGTCGGGGGCGGGTTCCTGTCTGGGTGGGCGTCGTTGCCGATGTCGCGGGCCTGGGAGTTCTTCGGTGAAGACAACGGCTGCGCCAGTGAGGCGGAGATGCGCCAGCGGATCGGCAAGTATCGGGGCAAGCTCGACGACGGCCGCGGCGACCCGGAGATCGGCTGCATCATGCTGCGCGACGTCCGCTTCTTCGACCCGGACGAGGCGATGGCTGCGCCGCCGGGCTGGTCGGGGAACATCGTCCAGGGCCGCAGCTACGAGCTGACCTCTCCCGAGGGCAGCTACCTCGAAGAGGTCCTGCGGCAGCTCCTGTGGAGACACCACCTGGCCGTTGCCGAGGAGCCTGGCGCCGTTCCAGGCGGGGTGTTCGGCGCGCCCCGACTGGCACCGACTCGGGTGGGGCAGGCGGCGTTCAAGGCTCTGGTGCAGGAGGCCTATGGCCGGCGGTGCGCCGTGACCGGCGACAAGATCGTGCCGGTGCTGCAAGCTGCGCACATTCGGCCGGTCACCCAGGAGGGGGAGAACCGGGTCGACAACGGTGTGCTGCTGCGTTCCGATGTCCACACGTTGTTCGACCGGGGCTATCTCGGCGTGCACCCGACTACGCAGCGGCTGATGGTCAGCCCCCGGCTGCGGTCGGAGTGGGGTAACGGCGAGGAGTTCTACCAACGAGAACGATCCGATGAGCCGATCACCATGCCGCCCCGACGAGCCGACCGTCCGCACCACGACTTCCTGACCTGGCACGCCGACACCGTGTTCCGTGCATCGTGACGATTCCTCCAGACTGGACCTGACCTGAATATGGCGCCGATGCGTCAGCCGGTGCACGTGATCGATCCGGATGGTCCTATGAACAGGTGAGGCGGCGGGTGGTATTGCTGCTGCTCCCGGATCGCTCGTAGTGATGGGTGACGAGGAATGGTTGGGCACCGGGGTCGAGCACACCCGTGACGGTGCCTTGCTGAGGGTTCATGGGTTGTCGGAACTGGTGCGCGAGACCACGGCCACGTTCTATGAGCGGTACGACCAGGTTGCGGTGCTGGATCCGGCGAAGGCCTCGGTCCAGGCCGATCCGTCGCCGGGCTACCGGCGCGCCAGGCTCTGGCTCGAGGCCACCTTGCGCAAGACCGCGGTGCCCCTGGACATGTCGGATCTGACGGTCTCGACCACCATGCTTGCACGGCCGTTGGACTATCAGCGTGAAGCGGTCCGCACGGCTCTCGACCCGGAGAACCTGCGACCCCGCATCCTGCTCGCCGACGCTGTGGGGTTGGGCAAGACCCTCGAGATCGGCATGATCCTGTCCGAGCTGGTGCGTCGGGGCCGAGCTGCGGCGACTTCGCCCCGCATTGGGTCTACCCGGGCCCGGCCAAGATCGAACGGCACCTCGTTCCCTACCCGCTCAGTGTCGACCGTCCCCGGTACGAGCGGCTCAAGGAGGACGTCGCGCTGTACCGGCTGACCTTCGGGCAGCCGCGTCAGGAGGACATGCTCGAGCTCCTGCGCCAACACGGATCAACCGTCAAGAGGAACCATGGCGCGGCTCGCATAGACCCCACACCTCCGTGCCGGAGAACGCCGTCCCCGTGAGATGAGGCCGAGGTGCCGGTTCGCACGTGACCCCGCTGACGGTGGTCAGCGATCGTAGTCGGTGGAGCGATGCCGAACGTGGACGACCCAGACGACAAGCTCGGTGTTGTCCACGGTGTAGATCACGCGGTAGTCGCCGACACGCAGGCGGCGCCTGTCTGGCTGGGACACCAGGGGTGTTGTGCTGTACCCGAACGGGTCGGCCTCCAGCTCAGCGAGCTTGGCGAGGATCCTCAACGCCACGTCCCGAGGGATCTTGCGCAGTTCCTCGCGGGCGGCCGGATGGAAGACCGTCCTGAACCTACTCACTGCGCGCCAGGGTCTCGGCGATCACATCCTCCAGCGGGACCGAGCCGGACCGGTCGGCCATTCGCTCGTCGATGATCCTGTTGAGCTCGCGCTCGTCCCATTCCTGGTACTTGCGCAGCACCCCGATGGACACGACGGCGGCCACGGGCTTGCCCCGTCGGGTGATCACTGTCGCCTGGTCGTCGCGGTCGGCGCGCTCGACGACCGCGGCGAGGTGGGCGCGCAGGTCGCGGATGGACTCGGTCGGCAGCTCAGACATGACTCCAGCGTACACAGTGACCCATGTGTACACAAGCGCTGCGGCGGGCGGTCTTCTCCCGCACGGCAGCCAGACCTCCGAGACCGCAGGCTTCAGCGAGCTTGAGCCACTCCTTGCGCGCTGCCGACTACTGTGAGCCAGGCCAGCCGCGACCGTCAACGGATCGACAGTCCACGCTGGCTGCTCCTCGCCGGACGCAGTTGGACGGTGATCTGGATCGACTGGACCCGCCGCCGCGCAACGTCGAACCCCCCGACGGCGCCGGCAAGGCCCGATGGACAACGCCACCCGGCACGGGCGACCACTTCGACATGACCCGCGCGGCCCGTGACCTCCTCCTCGGCGAGGACCCGCCCGTTGCGCTCACCCATCGAGCTGTCACGGCACTCGGGGAGGTTCGGGACGACCTCATGCGCACCGCTCATCTGGGCGGCACGGTCATCGAACGTCGCGACGGCGACGTCCGGTGGTGGACCTGGGCCGGGTACCGCACAACGCGACCCTCGCCGCCACGCTCTCAGAGATCGCCGATCCCGGACAGCGATTCGACAACCATGGCATCCGTCTGCGGGCCGACCTCTCACGCGAGATGTGCACAGCGGCAACGTCGGACGCCGCGTCGCGGCTGTGCCTGCCCGAGGTCGACGAGCACGCACTGGCCGGGCTGAAGTCCAACGAGGCCCTTCTAGGACCTGGGTGTCACGTCTCATTCGATCTGAATCGTGATCATGAGCTGCAGTGTTGCAGATCGATTGAGACGGGGGCGGGCGGGGTGTTTCGATCGATCATGTCCTCGGAGGTCGTTTGCTGGGGCGTGGTTGCTGCAGGTTGTTGAGACGCTGGGGCCCGGCGAGGGGCCGTTTCTCGCCTGCGGGCTGGCCGGCTGGAGCGCGGTTCGCACGATCTCAGCCTGTCCGTCTCCCGGTCCTGGGCGTGCTGGGTGCCTTGGCCAGCCAGGCGTCGAGCCTGCGTTGGAAGGTGAGCCGGATCCAGTGCTGGTCCCCCAGTTCGTCCAGGTACCGCGTCCACCCGGCGTGGTCGCCGAGGGCCAGGTGGACGGCACGCAGCGGCGTCATCAGCCGCAGGGCCCCGTTCGTAACGCCACTTGTCGCGGGAGTCCAGGATGTGCCGCTCGATCAGCTCCTGGTAGGGCTGGATCACGTCGTTGGGGTGGGTGGCTGCGCGCAGGGCGGGCAATTCAACCAGTTGCGGCTCACCCAGCTGCTCGGGATGGGTGCGCGCGACGGACCAGCCCTGGTCCTGCCGGCCGGCCGACAGCAGGACCGTGACCTGGTCCCGGGTGAACCGGGGATCCTGCGCGACCCGGGCCTGCAGGATGTCCAGGGCCCAGTCGGTGGCCGGGGCGGGGTCCAGGCCGACTCTGGTGGCTGTCGCGTGTAGGGCCTGACGGCGGTGGCGAGCGGACGGCGCTGGAAGTCCGATCTTCGCTCGGCCACGGGCGTCCGGGTCGTCGTCCTCGATCAGCAGGTCGACCAGCAGGTCGCGCAACCGGTCGGCGTGCGGGTCGCCGGGACGAGCGGCCAGCCCGCGTCGGGCCCAGTCGATGGCCTCGGTGCGCCGGTCGGCGTCCCGCAGCGCGGTGGCGATCATCCGATAGCGGTCGGTGTGGCCGAGGTATTCGGCCAGCACGGCGACGTAGTGATCGACATCCCCGGTCAACTCGGCGAGCTGCTCCCGCAAGTACCGGGCGGCCCACTCCTGGTGCGAGGCCTCCGGGTCGAGGTGCCCGTCCCGGGCCGGCTCGGCGGCAGGTTCGCCGGCCTGGACGGGGGAGCGTTCGGCGACCAGGTCGGCGATCCGGGACAGCCTCCTTCGGACCGAGAGCGGCGCGAAGTCGGCGAGCCTGACCTCCGGCCAGCCCGGCCCGTCCCAGACCAGCCCGACCAGCCAGCCGGCCAACGGCCCGGGTGAGGACGGCGCGGCGCAGCAGGCCCGCGTATACGCCTCCATCAGGTCGCGCAGGTCCTGCCCGATCACCCCGGAGGAGTCGTCCAGGTACTGCAGGGCGCGCATAACCCGGTCGACGGCCTTACGTAACTGTGGGACCAGTGCCCGAGCAGCCTGCGCGTCCGGGTCGGTGAGGATCTGCTCGGCGATGGCCGCGACGCCCCGGGCAGCCTGGGAGTACTCCCGGCGACCGGAGTACGGAGTACGGATTCCGGCGCCGGTCCCAGCGCAGCCGGTCAACCAGCACCGGCAACGACTCTGGCAGCGACCGCGCCGACCGCGACGACTGCCCTGGCGGGGTCATCCGCCGCTCCTGTGGGGCCGGGGCGGTCACAGGCCGGCGATGTAGTGGTAGTTCCCAGCGCCGGCGGTTGCCTCCAGGGCGGCGATCACCTGCCGTGGGTTGTCCCGGGGGCCGGAGATGTAGAACGGTGTCCCGTCGCGGCCGAACCTGATCGGGACCTCCGGCGGGGCAGGGCCGAGATAGGCGGCGGTGTCGGTGAAGTCCGGGTGCGGGGTGAACCCGAACGACGCGGCGTAGGCGATCGCGCCGTGGACCACCTGCTGGGCCAACTCCAGCGGCACGGTCCGACCGGTGTCGTCGAAGGCGCTGAAGAACCGGCGGGAGAAGTCGAACAGGTTGCTGGAGCTCATCGTCCGCGGGCCCACGGCGTCCTTCACACCCAGGCAGAACACGTCCACCAGCCACCCGCAGACCGTGACCCGGCTGGAGCGATCCGCTCGGGCCACCATCACCCCCGCCAGCCCGCCGGCGTAGGACTCGCCCGCGTCGTCGGTGCTGCCTTCCGGGTCGCAGGCCGCCCACCGCGGCGCCGCCTCCAGGCCCAGGCCCGCGCTCCAGCCCGGATTGATCCAGCAACCGAGCACCTCCCGCTGATCCGGTTCGGGCAGCGGCCGCTCGGCCGCCGCGGGCCGGCGGGCGCCGGCCACCTGCCGTATCAGTGGGGCCACCTCCGCCGGCTTCATCCCCAACTCCCGGGCCACCTGCTTGGGTGACAGGCCCTGGGCACGCAGGTCACGGACACGGGCCAACAACTCAGCTCGGCTCACCGGCCCATTCTGGCGCACGGCTCACCCCGGCCTCACCGGCGGCGGGTCCCACCCTTGACCTGGGCGATGCGTGAGTCCGGAGTTGTCCGTCCTTATCCTCTCGCGTGCACCTTTCGCCGCGAACGAACGCGCCCGCGAGCTGCCCGCAAACGATCATTGGCCTGGTCCTCGGATCCCAGGACCAGGCCAATGACCTGCACTGATGTGGTGGGCGATACTGGGATTGAACCAGTGACCTCTTCCGTGTCAAGGAAGCGCTCTCCCACTGAGCTAATCGCCCTCGGACCTCGATCGGGCCCTTGAGGTGGAGACGGGATTTGAACCCGTGTAGACGGCTTTGCAGGCCGTTGCCTCGCCTCTCGGCCACTCCACCGAGTGTTGAGTGGGATCTCGAGCGGACGACGGGATTCGAACCCGCGACCCTCACCTTGGCAAGGTGATGCTCTACCAACTGAGCCACGTCCGCATGTCTCCGGGTGCTCCCACAGGGCATCCGGCGGCTTGTGGAACATTAGCCGACCGGCGCGGGGACCGTCCAACCACTAGCGTTCGCTCCGTGTCCGTGCGCCACGAGGCCGCTCGCGGGCCCGCTGCGGGCTCGGCGGGGGAGCGAGCCGGTCGCCAGGGCACGGCGTGGTTCGCGGTGCCCGCGGGCGGTGTTCTTGCCGATGACGTGGTCGAGGTCAGCGACGACCTGGCGGTCCTGGACCGGGGCGGCTGGTGGGCGGTCATGGTCACCTTCGATGGCCAGGTCAGGCTCTGGCGCTTCGCGCGACGGGCCGCGAGCCCGACGCCTCCCGCACCGTCGCTGCCGTGGCCGGGGATCCGAGGTCCGTGGACGACGTCGCTGGACCGGGACCATTACATCGCCGGCGTCGGCGAGATCCGTCGCCGGATCCGCGAGGGCGAGGTCTACCAGGTCAACCTCTGCCGCCTGGTCTCGGCGGATCTGAGCACCGCCGAGGACCCGGACGGCGAGCGACACGACCCGTGGGCCCTGGCCACCGTCCTGAACCACGGCAACCCCGCCCCGTACGCGGGCGCCATCGACGTCCCAGCCATTGGTGGTCTGCCGCGCACCCGCCTGGTCTCGGCGTCCCCTGAGCTGTTCCTGCGCCGCGACGGCGAGCTCATCACCTGCTCGCCGATCAAAGGGACCGGGCGGACCGCTGCCGACCTGCTGCCCAAGGACGTGGCCGAGAACGTCATGATCGTCGACCTGATGCGCAACGACCTGCAGCACACCTGCCGGCCCGGCACCGTCGAGGTCACCGCACTGCTCCAGGTCGAGCGACATCCTGGGCTGGTGCATCTGGTCTCCACCGTCCAGGGCCGGCTGGCCGCCGGTGCGGGCTGGCCCGAGGTGCTCGCCGCGGCCATGCCGCCCGGGTCGGTCTGCGGTGCTCCCAAGAGCAGCGCGCTGCGGGCGATCGCCGACCTCGAGCCGACCGCTCGCGGGCCGTACTGCGGCGCCGTCGGCTGGGTGGACGCCGAGGCTGACCAGGCCTGCCTGGCGGTCGGCATCCGCACCTTCTGGTGGGAGCCCGCTCGCGGTGAGAACGGCACCCGGATCTGGTTCGGCACCGGTGCCGGGATCACCTGGGGCAGCGATGCCGACGGCGAATGGGCCGAGACCGAGCTGAAAGCGGCCAGACTGGTGGGGCTGGCCTCGGCGCCGGTTCAAGGAGCAGGTGTCGAGACCTCCGACGGCACGCCCGAGACGACGAAGGAGCGGGACCGGACGTGAGCACGCACGGCGCTGCGGGCGCCCAGCCGCTGGTATGGATCGACGGCCGGGTCATGGACGGCGGGCACGCTCGCGTCGCCGCGCTCGACCACGGCCTGACTGTCGGGGATGGGGTGTTCGAGACCTGCAAGGTCGTCGACGGCCAGCCCTTCGCACTGAGCCGGCATCTGCGCCGCCTGGCCCGTTCGGCCGCCGTCCTGGCCCTACCCGACCCGGACGTGGCGCAGATCCGCGACGGCGTCAAGCAGCTGCTCGGCGCCTGGCCGGACCTGGCCCTGGGCCGGTTGCGGATCACCCTGACCGGCGGGGCGGGTCCGCTCGGCTCCGACCGCGGACCGGCGGGCTCGACGCTGGTCCTGGCGGTCTCGCCGTCCGCGCCCTGGCCGGACCGGATCGTCGCGGTGAGCGTTCCGTGGCTGCGCAACGAACACTCGGCGACGGCTGGGGCCAAGACGACGTCGTACGCCGAGAACGTGGTGGCGCTGCAGCGGGCGCACGAGCAGGGAGCCCACGAGGCGTTGCTGGCCAATACGGCCGGGATGCTCTGCGAGGGAACCGGGTCCAACGTGATCGTCGACGTGGGGGACCGCGAGCTGGTGACGCCGCCGCTGGCCTCGGGTTGCCTGGCCGGGATCACCCGGGAGCTGTTCCTGCAATGGGCCGCGCAGGTCGGTCTTCCGGTCGTGGAGCGGGACCTGCCGATGTCGGTGCTGGGCGCGGCGGACGACGTGCTGCTCACCTCCTCGACCCGCAACGTCCAGCAGGTCCGGGTGCTGGACGGGCGACAGGTGCCCGGTACCGAGCTGGGCCGCGCGGCTGTCGAGCTGTTCTCGCTGCGGATGGCAGAGGGGATCGACCCCTAGGACCACCGGGCCGGCCCACCCGAGAGCGGGCCGCCACGGAGCAGGCCGGTCAGGACAGCAGGCCCGTCAGGACAGCAGGCGGGTGAGCGTGGAGTCCAGGTCGAGATGGATGCTCTCCTCGCCGTCCGGCACCACGGCGGCGGTGCGGTCGAGGAAGGTGCGGACGTCGTCTGCCGCCGCCTCGAGGACGGCTTGGCCGTCGGGGGAGGTCAGCGAGATCATCAGCAGCTCGCGACCGGTGCCCCAGTTCGGCCAGACGTGGACGTCGCCGTCACCGACCGGTTGGGTGAGGCCGTTGCGGAGCAGGTCGCGGGCGAACACCCACTCGACCTCCATGCCGTCCCCGGAGAACACCGCGCGGACGGCGTATGGGTCGGCCGCGCTGTAGCGCAGGCTCACCGGCAGGGGCACGGCGTCTGCGTCGGCGACGACCAGTCGCAGGTGTACCGACGCCTCGACGTCCACGTGCGGCTGCATACTGCTCCCTACTCGAGTGGCGGCCCCCGGCTGGCCCTCTCCGGCTCCTGGCTGAGGTCTACCACGAGCCGTCTCGTGGTGGCAGGACCTACAGTGATCAGGTGTCAGTCGAGCATCCCGGCGAGAGACAGCATTCCACTCCGGAAGCGAGTTCGGGACCCGCTGAGTCGGCGCGTCCCTCCTCCGGCCCCCAAAGCATGTCCGGAGTGACCCATCGTGTCCGAGGTGCCCGCGATCGCCTGAAGTCACACCCAGTGACAGGTCATGCTTATCGCGTCACTGTGGGTGTCGTCGGCGCACTGGTCGTGGCCCTCGGGCTCGTCCTGGTGCCGTTTCCGGGCCCGGGGTGGCTGATCGTGATCGTCGGGCTGCTCATCCTTGCCTCGGAGTTCGTCTGGGCGCAGCGGCTGCTGGACCTCGTCAAGGCGAAGGTCAAGGCGTGGACCGACTGGATCACCGACCAGTCCTTGCCGGTGCGCCTCGTCGTCGGTCTGGCCACCGCGGTCTTCGTCGGTGCGGTGCTCTACGCGGTGGCCTACTACGTGGGGGTGCCCGGTTGGGTGCCGGGGTGGATCGTGCCGCCGCTGCCGGGGCTGGAGGGGTCCTCGAGCTGGGGCTGAGCGGGGCTCGGGCCGGGGAGTACCAGATTGGGCTGGGGCTATCGCGGTTCGCTAGCATCGGGGCAGCAGGTCCAGCACCACAGCACGGGCGATTAGCTCAGCGGGAGAGCGCCTCGTTCACACCGAGGAAGTCACTGGTTCGATCCCAGTATCGCCCACCGCCAGAAACCCCCTCTGACCAGGGGGTTTCGTCATTTCCATGATCGGCCGTGCCACACTCCGTGCCACGTCGGCCAGTGGTTGACACGGGCATGGCACGCCGGCCGGGTGGCAGCGGTTGACACGGTGCGCCGCTTCTGCTCAGCATGGGACAACGGCCCGCCTTCGGGTGGCCGTGCCCCAGCTGCCGGGCCGGACGCCCGGCGGGGCGCCGAGGGTTGCGACACCTCGGCCCCGGGGCGCCGGAGGCAACGGGCCCGGCGCGCCCGAAGCCCCAGCGTGGCCTGCATCAACCGCTTGAGAGCTGCCGGGCCGCGAGGTCCGGCGGGGCCCGCCGGGTTGGAACCGGCGGGTGGGACAGCCGGGAGTCCGTCCCCGGCAAGTCGACCCCAGGAGTGGCGCCCAGGATCCCATCGAGAGACACGGGGCAGGATCAATTCTCGATGGGGATCCGTCATGCCCTCACGCTCAACCACCACTGCCACGCCGCTGCTCACGCTCGCCGAGGCCGCAGACCACCTCGGCGTGTCCGTCCGCACCGTCCGGCGCCGCGTCGCCGACGGCTCGTTGCCGGCCTTCCGCGTCGGGACCGGGGCGCTGATCCGCGTCTCCGCCGGCGACCTCGACCGACTCCTGCGGCTGATCCCCGCAGCTCGCACGCGTACTCCGGAAGGCGTTTCGGACGACGCCCGGCGCCTCGGCCATCTGGACGGGCAGGTGGTCGGGGTCCGGTCCGTCGAGCTGACCGAGGGCCCCCTCGGCGCCCCGGCCGGCGTCGCGGTGGTCGACGAGGGGCCGGCGACCATGATCGTCCCGAACTCGCTGCGGGCCCGGCTCGACGGCGACGAGCGATGAGCGGGACGGGGGGCCCTGGCCCGGGCCCCGCCGCCAACACCCGTGCGACACCCACGGTACCGGGGTCCGACTCCCCGCTCGCCGGTGCGCTGGAGGCCATCCGGCTCGGATGGCCGGTGCTGCCGGTCCGCGCGGGCGGCAAGACCCCCGCGGGTGGGCACGGCTTCCGGGACGCGACGACCGACCCGGTGGTCGTGCAGGGATGGACGGCCACCTACCCCGGGTGCAACTGGGGCGTCCACCCCGGCCCGGCCGGGCTGCTCGTGATCGACGTCGACGTCAAGCACGGGGTCGGGGGCGACCAGCGCTGGCGCGACCTGGAGGCGGCCAACGGCGGTCACGTCCCGACCCTCACCGTGCGCACGCCGTCGGGGGGTTGGCACTTCTACTACGCACTGCCCCCCGACCTGGACCCGCCCGGGAACGCCACGCCGTTCGGGGACGGCGTGGACGTTCGGTCGGGCGCCGGTTACGTCCTGCTGCCCGGCTCGGGCATCGACGCCGGCACCTACCGGGTCGAGACCAACGCCCCGATCGCGCCCGTGCCGGACTGGGCGGCCGAGATGTTCCGCCAGGCAGCGGCTCGACCAGCCACCCCGCCCCCGACCGGTCCGCTCGCACCGGTGGGCGAGGTCGCGCAGCGGATCGGTGCGCTCGCCGCCGAGCTTCGGGACGCGCCGCTGGGGTCCGGCAACGACACCGCGGCGTCGGTGGCCTTCATGGCGGGCCAATACTGCGGTGCCGGCCAGGCCGACCCGGAGTCGGTCGTCGACCGACTCATGGACGCCGTCTCCCGTTGGGAATGGCACGGGTCGGGGCCGGACGACCTTCGCAAGACGATCGTCCGCCAGGTCGAGGCCGGCATGCGCGAGCCCCGGCCCTGGGTGGCCGCGGCGCCGGCCCCGGCGTGGTCGCCCGGGATGGACTACTTCGACGGCAACGGCGCGGCGCCGCCGGCTGCGAACGGGGCTGGCCCGCCGGTCGTGACTCGGGCACCGGTTCCCCAGGGTGGCCAGCTGACCGATGCCGTCCTCGTCGAGGGGACCGTCGAGGAGAGGTTGCGTGGCCAGTTTCTGTGGAACCGGGGGCTCGGCTGGCTTGCGTGGGACGGCGTCGCCTGGCGACAGTCCGACGACGTGGCGGTGATCGAGGCGCTGCGCGAGTTCATGATCGGCAAGTACGTGGCTGCCGCCCGTTCCGGCGATGACGAGCGGGCGTGGCGGTCGACGCTGAGCCGGGCCCGGCTGGCGGCGCTGGCCGATCTGGCCCGGGGGATGCTGGCGGTGCCGGTCGAGGCGATGGACGCCGATCCGTGGGCCCTGAACACGCCGGGCGGGATCGTCGACCTGCGGACCGGCCACATCCGCCCGTGCGACCCGGCGGCGCTGCTGACCCGTTCGAGCCGGGCGGCGCCGTCGACTGTGCCCTCGCCGGTGTGGGAGCGGTTCGTCGGCGAGATCCTGCCGGACGCCGACGTGCGGACCTACCTGCAGCGAGTCCTTGGCTTGGCCCTGGTCGGCGAGGTCCGCGAGCACCACCTACCGATCTTGAATGGGGTCGGCGCCAACGGGAAGAGCGTCCTCGCAGGGGCGATCATGCATGCCCTGGGCGACCACGCGACCGAGGTCGACCCCGATTTGCTGGTCGCCGGCCGGCACGTCCGGCACCGGACGTTCCTGATGAGGCTTCGGGGTCTGCGGCTCGCGTTCGTGAGCGAGACCGACCGGGCCGCAACCTTCGCCGAGTCCGAACTGAAGCGGCTCACGGGGGGCGACCCGATCGAGGCCAACCTCATGCACCGTGACCCGGTCACGTTCGCGCCGTCGCATTCGCTGGTCATGGTCACGAATCATCTCCCGGAGGTGAGTGCCGACCCCGCGGTGTGGCGACGGCTGTCGGTGGTGCCGTTCGACGA
Source organism: uncultured Actinomycetota bacterium (assembly GCA_963724535.1). GTDB lineage: Bacteria > Actinomycetota > Actinomycetes > Actinomycetales > Kineosporiaceae > JADJPO01. Next base: position 443,511 of record CAVRVD010000017.1, on the reverse strand, counting down.
GGTGATCGCGCCGGAGCGGCGCGACCCGGGCCTGCCAGAGCGGCTACGGGGCGAGGCGCCCGGCATCTTGCGCTGGTTGCTTCTCGGGACGGCGGCCTACGTCCGTCACGGGCTGGCTGCGCCGCAGGCCGTCCGGGTCCGAACGGACGACTACCGGGCGGACTCCGACCACCTCGCCCGGTTCCTCGGCGAGGTCTGCGAGGTCGGGCCGACCCGTGAGGTTGGGGCGGCGGAGCTATACGCAGCGTGGCAGAGGTGGGCCCTCGTCAATGGGGCGAAACCGGGCACGAACCGGGACCTCCCGAGGGCCCTGAGGGGGCACGGGATCACGCAGAAGCGGAGGGCGGCAGGCCAGTCGTACATCGGCGTGTCGCTGCGCCCGACGGAAGGAGGCCCGTGGTGGCCAAACCAGGGTTGACCTGCGGGAATGTAGGCAGGTGTAGGCATTCCCGAAAGTTTCCCTATAGGTGTCTCGCGGAAACTTTCGGAAATGCCTACACCTGCCTACACACGCCGGGCCAGCGAGGCGGCATCCGCGCCGGACGCGGTGGTCGGAGCGCTGATCCACACACCGTGACCGACGAGGCGGTGGACCGATGACGAACGACAACCGTGTCGGGCGGCCGAAAACGGTGGCCGAGCTGGCGCCCGACGCGCCGTCGGCGGTCGCGATCGCCGCCGCGTTCGAGAGGTGGCCGTGTGTGTGCGAGGCGCTGGACGCCCTGGTCGCCCGGGGCCTCGAGATCGAGCCTCCGGTGCTCGCCTGCTCGGGCTGCCCGTGGTCGGCCTGGGCCACACCGAGCGCCGCCAGCCCGGCGACGCCGACGAAGGGAGCGAACGATGAGCGACTCAGGCCGCCAGGCCGCCGAGGTGCTGGGCGCCCTGACCGAGGTGCGTGAGATGGCCGAGCAGGTCCTCGCCCGGCTGCGAGGGGCCCGGATGCTGCTGGTTGCCGCTCTGGCCGGCTGCGGTGGCGCTGAGCCCAGGCCGGCGGCGCCGTCGGTCGCGCTGGTCGAGTCCGCACTCGTGGCCGCCGAGAGCGAGGCCCGCCAGCCCTGCCTGGGGCTGGATCGAGCAGGCGCGGGCGGACGCGCAGATCGAGCCACTGCTGACCGCCCGCGCTGGACCGAGCAGTGAGCGCGGACCACCCGGCCGAGGCGGGCCTCGGGCCCCGGACCGCGGCGGCCCGGGCGGGCGATGCATCCCGGCGGGAGGCCCAGGACCGCCTCGGCCGGGCGCTGGGCCGGCGCACCCCGCCGTGCGCACTGAGCGACGACCACCTGCTCGACGACGTAGACGCGGGACGGCGGGCGGCGACCGTCTGCCGGGTCCGGTGCTGGGTGGTCGCTGAGTGCGAGGGCCTCGCCGACGTGATCGGCGCGGCCAGCGGGACCTGGGGCGGCACGTACCGCGGCCCGAGCCACCGCAAGACGATCAAGGAGGAGGAACGATCATGACTCAGCATCCGAATCCAGGCGCGGTCTGCCCGGAGTGCGCCGGACCGCGGATGGTCGGCCACCCGGCCGGCGTCCTCGCCTGGCGTCACGCGATCGACTGCCAGCTGCGCCGGGCGGAGGACGCCCGGCAGGTCGCGGTCCGCGACCTCTTCGCCGAGGACCGGCGCCACCGGGTGACACGTGGCCGGCTGACCCGCCCGGCGACCGAGGCCGAGCAGACGCTGCTCGGCGCCTGCGGGATCGCTCCACTCCCGGCGGTGATGACGACGGTCCGCGCGGTGACCGGCGGCGGCGCCGTCATCCGCCGGTCGTGGGCCGGCGTGGCCGAGGCGACGTCGTGAGCCGACGAACAGGAGATCACCGATGAGCACGAGCACGCCGCAGGACGGCGGCGACGGCACGGTCACGGCGCCGCAGGGCACGGCCACGGCAGGCGAGGGCCAGGGCGGCGACGGCACGGTCACGCCATCCCGCGAGGCGGCCAGGTACCGCACCCGCCTGCGCGAGGTCGAGGCCGAGCGCGACGGCTTGCGTGAGCAGCTGGACGGGCTGCGCCGCCGCGAGGTCGAGCGCCTGGCCGGCGAGCAGCTGGCCCAGCCCGGTGACCTGCTCGCCCTGGGCGGCATCGACCTGGACGCGTTGTGCGGCGAGGACGGCCAGGTCGACGAGCAGCTGGTCGGCGAGGCGGTCGAGACGCTGCTCACCCAGCGGCCCGGGCTCGGCGTGGCACCACCGCCACCGGGCTTCGACGGCGGGGCCCGGGGTGCACCGGCGTCGAGCCCGGCGAGCTGGTCCCAGGTGCTGAGCGGGGCGCGGCGGTGAGCCCCCCCGGGGGTACCCCCCCGAGCGGGCGGGCGCGGCGGACCGGATGGGAGGCCACTTTTCCGCCGGTCAAGATTTCGACTCCGGGGCAAGGCGGCCCGCTACGGGAGGTCGCTGGGCGCCTGGCGGGGGTGATCGCTCACGACCCCGTTGGGCGCCAACGGAAGCACCCCCCTGTCACTCGCCGCGGATGTCACTGGCTATCGGGTCAAGCCCGAATTCGGACCTCACGGCCAGTAAGGTAGCCGTCCATTGCGTACTGCACCTCTGACCCCACTCCACACCACGCTGTGCGTAGCGGCGAAGGGCGTCAACCAACCGTTCCGCCGCCTTGATCGTCCCGTCGTCCGAGACCATCCGAAGGACTTCGAAGTGATCCCAGACCGGAGCGAGGAGGTTCTCCAGAGGCTCGCCCGCATCGGGGCCTTGCTCGTTCTCGATGAGGGCTCGGAAAACGGCGTTCGCGAGAGCAAGGAATTCGGCGTGCGCCTGCTGGCGGAGGTTGCGGGCCCAGACCTCCCGCTCGTGCTTCCTCTCGCGCACCTCGCGCGCGATGGACTGCCGGTCGGTCCACCAGAGCGCAGCGAAGCCGCCTGCGAGTGTCAGCCCGCCACCCATCAGCGTGTTGATCAACGCCGAGTCCATGCCCTCGGCCCTATGCGTCGAGGAAGTAGCCGGGTGCTTGGCGCTGGTTCACCGAGAACGACGGGGAGCGCATCCAACGACTCGGCGGCGAGCCCACCTACGGCGAGCTACAGCAGCCGTCGCGGCGTCAGCGCATGCTCATCGCCCTGCGCCTGCGTAGGCACCCTTGGCCGCGGGCACGGTGGCCGCGATGGTCAGTCCAGTGACGACGCCCTGAACGATTGTCTCGAGCACGGCCACACCGTAAGTGCTGCGCGTGGCCGGTCGGCGGCGACGCGGCGGTTGCCGGGGTGATGATGTGACCGGCTGGACCGGTTCGGCGCCCGTGGCGCCCCGGACGGCCACGCAGGCCCCCGAGGGGTAACCGCGCAGGGCTGAGCCCAAGCGGAAACGAACTTCGTTTCCCTTGGAGCCTTCGCATGACCACCACCACCTCCAACGCCTCTGCCCTGCTCAGGCCCGAGCAGGTTGACCAGCTCTTGATCGCCCCGACCTTCGGCTACAGCGTGGCCGCGCAGATCCTGCGGATCTTCCGCACCACCTCGACCGCGGCGCGCCTGCCGGTCGTGACCGCCGACCCCGCCGCGCAGTGGGTGGCTGAGGGGGCCGAGATCACCCCCGCCGACGCGACCATCGCCGAGGTGGTCGTGTCGCCACCCAAGGTCGCCGGGCTGAGCGTCGTGAGCCGCGAGCTCGCCGACGATTCCAGCCCCGAGGCCGCCCAGGCCGTGGGCGACGGCCTCGCCCGCGACCTCGCCCGCCGGATCGACCAGGCCCTGTTCAGCAGCGTGCCTGCCCCCGCCCCCGACGGCCTCGAGGACCTCGTCGGCGTGAGCGCTGTGGTCGCTCCGGCCGCCTGGGCCGACCTGGACCCGTTCGAGGAAGCCGTCTCCGACGTCGAGCAGGTCGGCGCCACGATCACGAGCTGGGTCGCCAACCCGGCCGACGCGCTCGCCCTGGCCGCGCTGAAGACCGACACCGGCGACTCGAACATGCCCCTACTCGCGGCGGACCCGACGCAGCCGGCGAGGCGCAGTCCTGGCCGGCCGCCCCCTGTACGTCTGCGCCGTACGTCACCGCCGGCACGGTCTGGGGCATCGACCAGGCCCGGGCCGTCCTGGTCATGCGCGAGGACACCCGGATCGAGGTCGACACCTCGGCGTTCTTCACCAGCGACAGGGTGGCGGTCAAGGGCGTCATGCGGGTCGGGTTCGGCTTCCCGCACCCGGCCTCGGTCGCCAAGATCGTACGGACCTAGAACGCCCGGCCGCCGACTCGGCGGCCGGTCGGCCCCACGGTCACGGCTGGGGCCTCAGGCCGGACACGGCCCGCACCGCCCCGCCGCGCATCCCATCGCGGCGGGGCGGCGTGCGTCTCAGTCAGCTAGGACTCGCAGACGACCCCGTCGCTGTCCGCGTCGCGATACCACGCGTACTCGGGGTCCTCGCCCCTGTAGTACGGGCCGTAGCCAGCCGCGATGGCGGCCTTGCACGTGTCGAACCTCGGGTCAGTCGCCGCCGTGGTCTTCTTCGCGGTCGCGCTCGTGGTCTTCTTGGCGGCCGCGGTCGTCGTGGTCTTCTTGGCCGTCGAGGACTTCGCCACTGCTGACGTGGAGGTGATGGTCTTCTTGACCGCCGCAGTCGTCGGCCTTGGCCGCCGTCGATGTTGACACCTCGCTGGGCGCCGTCGTCTTCGCCGAGGCGGGGACGGACGCGAGCGGAGCAATCGCGGACGTGGGCTGGGCCGCCGGCTGGGCCGCCGTGGTCGTCGTGGTGTCGGAACCGCCAGCCGATGTGATGATCGCGCCCAAGAGGATGACGCCCACGCCGCCCGCCACGGCTGCGGCTGCCCGTTGCCCGCGACGCCACAACCACACCGCCGGCAGGGCGAACAGCCACGCGCCGAGCGTCACTGCCACCAGGCCGATGTGCAGAGCGAGCCGGCGCAGGGAACGGTCCCGGCCGGACGTCGAGGCGAACGTCCGGTCGTCGGCCCGTTGGGCGCGGGTCGGCCATTCCTCGGCGACCCGGCCAGGGTCAGCCACGAGCGGATCCGCACCGACGGCCCCGTTGTCGGCGACGTGGTGCGTCCATGCCCGGCCGTCCCACCATCGCAGCTGGTGCCGGCGCGACGGGTCCGGGTGCCACTGCCCCTGAGCCATTGCCCTCCCCTGCCTCCGATCGCTCACTCTCCCGGACGTCGTCCCCGCAGCGCTCCCGAAACACCCCGATCTCCACCGAACACACGACGACGCCCCTCGGCCCGTCGGGACCGGGGGGGCGCCTGGCGTTGCTGCCCGCTACCCGTCGGCGGCCCCGGCCAGGCCGGACAGCGCCCGGGCGAGGCTGCGGGCGTGGCCGGGCGTCAGGCGCAGCTCGCCGACGGCCACCACCGGCTCACCGGAGCGCACGACGCGGATCGTCCCGCCCGGGCCCGTCTCGATCGAGTCGACCTGGGACAGCCACACGGCCAGGTCGGCCTCGCCGCCGTCGGGGTCGAGCCGGGCGCACGGCGGGCCGGAGCGCAGGTGCTCGATCACCGCGCCGTCCGGGTCGACCCGGGACCGCTGCGCCCAGCCCGGCGCCGACCAGCTGGCCAGCACCGCGCCGGGAGCGGTGGCCGCCTCGGCCGCCCGGGCGTTCTCGGCCGCGCAGGCCTCGCACAGCAGGAGCCGGGTGATGCCGTCGTTGGCGGCGAGGGCGACGACGAGGTGCTCGGCGGTGTGGCCGCAGCCCTCGCAGATGTGTTGAATGTCGTTCACGGTCGGGACCTCCTATGTAGGTTCCGGTCGAGGCCCTCGGCCGGTGTTCCCGCACCGCCGGGGGCCGCCTTCTGTCAGGTCGTGGTGCTCTGGCCTCCCTTCTCCACGAGCGCGGCGGACATAGCCGCGGCCAGGGCGGCGTCGCGGCCCTCGGCGGCGTGCTGGTAGCGCAGCGCCGCGGAGGCGGTGCGGTGCCCGAGCCGGGCCATCAGCTCGGCCAGAGAGGCGCCGGCGAGCGCGGCGTAGACGGCACCGGTGTGGCGCAGGTCGTGCCAGCGCAGATCGGGTCGGCCGGCCTTCTCCCGCGCGGGATAGAACACCTTGAACAGCGTGGCCGGCGCGAGGTGGCGGCTCGGGTCGCCGGCCGCCGGCCACAACAGCGCGTCTTGGCCGGGCTCGACGTGCTCGGCGAGGTGGTCGGCCAGCACGGGCAGGACGTGCGGCGGCACGGCAACCGTCCGTCGCCCGGCGTCGGACTTGGGCGAGGTGACCTCGAAGCGGCCGCCGAGCCGGACGACGGCCCGGCGGATGTGGACGGCGCCGGCGGTCAGGTCGACGTCGCACCGGCGCAGCTCGGTCGCCTCGCCGAACCGCAGCGCGCACCACGCCGAGAAGACCACGAGCGCCCGGTAGCGCTCGGGCATCGCGGCGGCGATGGCCTCGACCTCGCCGGGGGTGGCGATCCTGGTCTGGCTGCGCCGCGTGGCCGTCCCGGCGCCGCGGATCCGAGCTGGGTTGGACGCAATCAGGTCCTCGCGCCAGGCGTCCTGCAGGATCGCGTGCAACAGCAGGTAGACGTGGCTGCGTTGTGTGGGCGTTGAGTCATCGAGCGCGTCATACCAGGCGCGGACCCGGGCCGGCGTGATCCGAGTCAGCCGCTGGTCGGCGATCGGGGCCGGGAGCACGAACCGGTCCAGCAGGCGCCGGTAGTGCTGGCGGGTGCGGGTCTTCAGTGGCCGGTTCGTTAGCCACGTCTCGGCGTAGTCGGCAAGTCGCGGATCGCTGCGTTCGGCCTCGGCCTCGCCGGGCTCGGCACCGTCCAGCCACGCCGCAGCGTCCAGCCGCGTGTCGAAGGTCTGCGGCGCCGGGTGCAGCTTGCCCTCGCCGTCGCGCCAGCGGGCCTGCCAGCGCCCCGACGGGAGCTGGCGCACCGAGCCGGTGCCCTGCTCTCGCCGCCGAGCCTTGCGTGCCATGGGACCCCTCGCTGTGCCACTACGTGCCACTAGCGTGCCCCTTGGTGTCCTGCCGTGTCCACCCCTGACCGCCTCGCTGCACACATCGTTGCAGGTAGACGCCAGATTGGCCCAGATCAGCCACGATCGGCGAGTCAGATTCGATCCCAGTATCGCCCACCAAAAAACCGCAGGTCGCAGGCCGGTTCCCGAACTCCAGATCGTCCACTCGCAGCGTGAGACCACTCCGCAGCCCTCGCCCGGGCAACCCGGGACGTCGCCGCGACCGCGCCTCGTGGGCTGCCACGGCCGCCGCCCGGCGCGTGTCGAGCTGGCGAGCGGTCGTGAGGTGAACCAGCCGCCGAGGTCCCTGGCGCCCGTGGACGGTCCCGAGGGCGTAGAGGCCGACTCCGACGACGAGGGCAACGACTCCGTCGTACCGGAGGTAGCTGCGGAACGTCATCGGGGGTCCCTTCCTGACAGGGGTGCGGGGGGCTGGTCAGCGGCGCAGGAGGGTGCGGCCGGCCCAGAAGTACCAACCGATGAAGCCGATCCCGAAGACTGCGGCGGAGTCCTCGACCTGCGGGACGAGGGTCCTGCGACCCCGATCACGATGCCCAGGATCGACAGACCACGGGACAGGACGCCGGTGCGGAGTGCAGCCACGGTGAGCAGCAGGACCCCGAGGGCACCGACCAGCTCGATGCCACCGCCGAGCGCGTCCTGCACGGTGGAGACCGTTGACCAGGTCGAGACGCCCTCGGCCCGATCGGTGGCGGCCAGCTCGACCGCAGCGCGCTGGCCGACGAGGCTGACCATGCCGCTCGCGAGCACCAGCCCGGACCAGATCATGCCGAAGGCCGTGGTGACCTGGGCCAGCGCCGGGCTGGCGTCCTTAAGACGGTCGTGGATCGCGGCAACGAGCACGACCATCGCGACGCCGGCGACCAGGTCGATCAGCAGGTACTCGTGCAGGCCAGCCACGCCGCGGCGCGTGGCGACGCGCTCATCGCACCAAGCGTGACCGCCCGGCTGCTGGAGGCCTTCGCCCGGGCCCGGACCGCGCCCCTCGCCCAGCCCACCGAACCGCTCACCGCGCGCGAGGAGGAGGTCCTGCTCACCGTCGCGCGAGGCTGCACCAACGCCGAGATCTGCCACGAGCTCCACGTCTCCTTGAGCGCGGTGAAGACCCACATCGGGAGCCTGATGAACAAGATCGGCGCCCGCAACCGGGTCGAGATCGCCATCTGCGCCTACGAGAGCGGCCGGCTACCGGACTGAGGGGCTCCCGCACCCCGCGGCCGCACGGCCATGAGCCGGCCCCCGAACAGCAGCGCCAGCCCGACCAGGAGCAGGACGACGTCCTGGGCCACGAAGACCGCGAGCGCAGGCAGCCTGCCTACGTGCGGCACAAGGTCGGTGAGGAGGTGAGTGGCGATGAGCGGCCACAGGGCTCCGGTACGCAACCGGATCGCGGCGTAGCCGACCCCGAAGCAGGCGGCTCCGAATGCCTGCGCACCGACCAGTGCGGGGTTGCCCCGGAAGACGACGTTGGTCAGGTGCGCGAGGCCGAACAGCAGCGAGCCGAGCAGCACCGCCCGACGGTCACCCAGCGGGCGCAGCAACTGCAGCACGGTGCCGCGCCACAGCGTCTCCTCGGTGACTCCCGTCACGGTGTAGCCGACAAGCAGTACGACCAGCGCCGCCGAGGAGTCCGGTGCCCGGACGCCGCCCGCCAGTGCGGCCAGGGCCAGCACCGAGGGGACGGCGAGCAGCCACGGCCGCCGCCAGGCACGTGGGTGGGTGAACCCGAGCGCGTCGAGAGCCATCCCGGGGCGATGGCGCAGTGCGGCCACCAGGACCGCGGCCAACACAGTGAGCACCCCTAGCCCGACCAGGGCCGCGGTCCTTCCGTCCGCGCCCGGGGCCAGGACGTCCATCACTCCTGCGGTGCCGATCGCGACCGCCCCGCTGGCGACCAGAACGGCGACCGCCGCGAGGATCGGACGGCGCACGGGCGCCGGGGACCGGTCCGGCCCCGTGGCCAGGGCGCCGTACCGGGCGCCGACGGTGGTGTCGACGACAGCATCGACAGTGGCATCGACGGTGAGATCCACAGTGGGATCGAGAGGTGCGGTGCTCATGCCGGTACCTCGATCAGGCGGCGGTTCACCTGCGCGGCCCGCGCGGTGGTGACAGCGACCCGAGTGAGCACCATGGCCAGCGCCATCAGGACGAAGGCGGCTGTCCAGGCTGCGGCACCGGTGATCTCGTGGACGACCGAGAAGGTGGCGATCTGGTGGCCGAACCAGTGCTCAGCGCCGTAGGCGAAGGCCATCCGGCCGCCGATCACCGCGACCCACAGAGTGGCGTATGCGGATCCGGCACGCATCACCAGCGAGGAGCCGTCGCCCGCCGGCTCGACCCGGACCAGCAGCCCGGCCAGCACCCCCAGCACCGCACCGCTGCTGGTCAACGCGGCCTCGAGGGCTACGTCATTGCCCTCGGTGGGGACGTGGGCGAGAAAACCGGCCGCGACCGCGGCGACCACGACCAGGGGCAGCAGCAGGCGGGCCCTGGTCAGCCTCCGGGTACCCAGGTTCGACCAGAGGATGAAGGCGAGCAGACCCAGGTTGAGGGCGTACTGACTGGTGGACATCGCAGACCTCCGTGGGGGTGGTGGCCGTCCCGTCGCCGCGTTCTGGCCGGCTCGACGACCACCTCTGACGCTAGGCAGCACGCTTGCCGGCGCCATCGGCGTCAGGGTCGATTCGAACCGACCGCTCCGTCCATCCCTGGGTGGACGGAGCAGCGGCCGTCAACCGACGGGTGGAGACGGCCCGGGCGGGGTCAGCCGGCCAGCCCGTTGCGGTAGGCGTAGCTGACCAGCTGGGCCCGGTCGCGCATCGTGGTCTTGGCCAGCAGGTGGTTCACGTGCGTCTTGACGGTGGCGGGCGAGACCACGAGCGCGGTGGCAATCTCGTGGTTGCTCAGCCCCTGGGCGATCAGGCGCAGCACCTCGGCCTCACGCGCGGTCAGGTGGTCCGGCAGGCCCGCGCCCGAACCAGCGCCGTCCCGGCCGGCCGAGTGCTGCGCGACCCCCACCCGCTCGCCACCGGCGAGGGCCTCCAGAAGCCGGCGCTGCACGACCGGATCCAGCTGCGCCTGGCCGCCGGCCACGGTCAGCACCGCCTGCCGGATCTCGTCGGCCCCGGCGGCCTTGGTCAGGAAGCCGAGGGCACCCGCGCGCAGCGCGCCGAAGACCGACTCGTCGTCGGAGTAGGTGGTCAGCACCACGACCCGCACCGACGGCGCCACCCGGCGCAGCCTGGTGGTGGCCTCGACGCCGTCGCAGCGGGGCATGTTCAGGTCCATCAGGACGACGTCGGGCACCAGCACGGTCGCCTGGCGGACCGCGTCGTCCCCGTCTACTGCCAAGCCGACGACCTCAATCCCGGGCAGGAGATCGAGCATCAGCCGTAGCCCGTCACGGACCACCTTCTGGTCATCGGCCACCAGGACCCGGACCGGCCGGTCGTCGCTCACGTCGTCCACCCCGTCCCCTCAGCGCCGTCCGGTGGGCAGCTGCACGGTGACCTCGAACCCGCCGTCCACGCCGGCAGCGGTCAGCCACCCGCCCAGGCGTTCCACGCGCTCGGCCAGCCCGGCCAGCCCGGCACCGCTGGACGGCAGCCCGCTGTCGACTCCGTCCCCGCCACGGTCGAGCACCAGCACCTGTACCGCACCCTCGGTCCAGATCATCCGGACCAGCACCGTGGCGCCGCAACCGGCGTGTTTGGTGACGTTCGTGAGCGCCTCCTGGACGCATCGGTAGACGGTCAGCCCGGCTTCGGCGCCCAGCGGCACCGGCTCGCCCTGCACCTCGAGCCTGGCCGGTACCCCCGTGGTGGTGGAGTACTCCGTGACCAGAGCGTCCAGCCCGGCCAGGCCCGGCAGGACGTCGCCGCGCAGTGCCTGGACGGCACGCCGGGCGTCCCGCATGCCGTCGCGGGCCAGGGACAGGGCGCGGGTTAGCTGCTCGCCGACCCGCGGGTCGCTCCCGCTGGTCTCGGCCAGCAGCCGGGTCGCCTCGAGCTGGACGCTCAGACCGGCGAGGCTGTGCGCAAGCACGTCGTGCAGCTCCCGGGCCAGCCGGGACCGCTCGGCCAGCGCCGCAGCCTCCTCCCGGGCCCGCTGGGTCAGTGCCTGCTGCTCCAGCAACCGGACGGCGTGCTGGCGCGCCTCCCGGTTCGCCGCTGCGATCGACGAGGCGAGGAACAGGAAGCCGGCGCCGAGGGCGACCGAGAGCACCGCACTGGTCGGCGTCCGCGACCCACGGGCCTCGGCCGCGGCGACCGCGGCGAGCACTGGAGCACCGGCGATCAGGGCGAGGCGGCGCGGCGCGCGCAGGGCCAGCCCGGTCAGTGCCATGTAGCCAGCGACGAAGCCGGGGCCCCTGGGCTGGACCAGGTCGAGCGCGGCGCCGCATAACCCGACCACGACGAAGGCCGGCACCGAGATCGTCAGCCTGCTCCACCGCTCCGACAGAGCTACCGCCCACGCCACGGAAGCCGTTACCAACAGCCCCGCCGTGAGCAAGCCGGCTGCCCCCGAGAGACTTCCCGCGGCAACGATCCCAGCACCGACGCCGATCATGGCCACCAGGCCGAACCGGACCAGCCAGGTGCGCTGCTCCGCTACGCGCGCGTCAGGGTCGGCCCCTTGCGCGTCAGTCAGCGGCACATCAGCACGCTAGCGCCAAGGGTGAGTCTGCGATGGGAGGTCGTCGTCCGTCCCACGCCGTCAGAGCTCGACGCGACCGGGTCCTCCCCGGCGAGCGCCGTAGCCGTCTGCGGATGATCCGCTCGAGGTGGGCACGGCTCAGGTGGAGGCCTCCGAGGACGGCCTACACCCGGTCGATGCCGGTCAACGCCTTGGCGGCGGCACTGGGCGGCGACCGCGCAGAGGTCGACGGCTGGATCGGGGTGGTCCAAGTCTTCGGGCGATGTCTGCCGCCGGTCCCTGGGGTGACCAGTTCGTCAGCATGAGCTGACGAACCCGAGGCGCGCCAACGCCCTTGACAGGTGACGAGCATCGGCCCTACCACCTTCGGGATCGTGTCCTCGACACTATGCTGATCGAGGTCCGGCGCAGCCGGCCATGCTCGAAGGAGGCAGTCCTCGGATGACGACGTTGCCTCCGCCAAGTGCCGAAGCCCTCGCAGACCTCGCCGTTGACCTGCGCCGACGGATCACCGAGCGTTCGGTGGTCAACGCCGGCTCGATCGATCAGCAGCCGCCGGACGAACTTGCCACGGCCATGGTCGCGGTGCAGGCGGCTGCGGAGGAACTGCACGTCGCCGAAGAGGAGATCCGTACTCAACGGGACCAGCTAGCCGAGGCTCGCCGAGGGCGTCGTTCGCAAGAGCGCTGGCGTGACGCACTGTGGCACGCACTGCCGGTGCCGGTCCTGCTCACCGATCTGAGTGGGACGCTGCGGGAGGTAAACGGTCACGCCGCCGCTTTGCTCGGGGTAGCCCCCTACCCCCTAGCACGCGTTCCCCTCGTTCGGTACGTCCCGGTACCGGACCGCAGCGCGGTTAGGAACGCGCTTTCAGACCTGGGCAGGGGCAGAGCTGCGGCACCGGTCACCGTCCGGCTCGGCGCCACCAAAGGCGCGCCCCCCATGGTGACTCTGGTCGCGGTGCCCGACGGCCCTCTACCCGCGGACGACGGGCCGCTGGTGCGGTGGGTGGCGTTGCCGACAGGTACGGTGCCGGAAGCAGGCTCCGTCTGGCTCGCGGTGACCGCGGCCCTGCTCGACCCGACGGCGTCGGCCGGGGCGGACGGCCAAGACATCAATCGTCTGCTCTTGCGGCTGGCTGTTGGGGTGACTCAGCTGATCCCCGGCGCCGACGCCGCCACGATCACCCTTGGATCGCCGGATGCAGCGACGCACTTCGCCGCCGACGGGTTGTCCGCTGGCACCGCCGACGCAGGGCAGTCGACAGCAGGTGAGGGGCCGACCTTCGAGGCCTACCGGACCGGACGGCGGTGCCACGCCCCGGATCTTCGCGCTGCCAGACAATGGCCACGACTGGCCGGCCGCGCCGACGGCGGTGGACCCCGTGACGTGCTGGCCATCCCGATCCACGATCCGGACGGCGCCACCATAGGCGTCCTCACCGGGTACGCAGGCGCGGCCAACACCTTCGACCAGCAGGCTGTGGAGTCCGGCGACTGGCTCGCCATCATCGCGTCGGCACTCCTGCGGGACGCCCGCGATCGCCAGCGCCTGAACGCTCTCGTCCACCAGCTTGAGCGAGCGTTGGCCTCCCGAAGCGTGATCGAGCGGGCCCGCGGGGTGGTCATGACTCGCTGCGACGTGGACGCCGAGGCCGCTCTGGGGATCCTCACGACGATGAGCAATACGGAGAACGCCAAGATGGTCGACGTCGCTCGGAGGGTGCTGGAGTCCCGTTCGCCGCGCGGGGCGGACTGACCGGGAGAGCCGGCGCTCGCAGGGTGGTGCTTGTCAGACCCCGTCCTCGGCTTCACCCAGGGCCTCGACGACCACGTCCCGAGCCATCACGTGACCGTCAGCCTCTGAGACGGCTTCCTGGCCCGCCGCGGCGAAGCTACCCACAGATCGCGTGGCGAACCGGGCTCGAGGGGGGGCTGCACCAGGGCAAGTGGCCTGGTCTGGGTGGGATCATGGTCTCGAGAATCGCCACCTGCGCCGGAGATGCAGTGACCTGAAGTCACGTGGCATGGGGAGGCGCCCGTCCCAGAACGCGGGACGGGCACCTCGTGGTCTTGCCGTTGTGTTCGCGAAGTGGTGCCTGTCAGAGGACCTCCATCAGGATGATGGCCCCCGCCACGGTCTTCGAGGCCCTCTGCAGCGGGCTCACCGAGACTCGGACGCGGACCGCCCGCCCTCGGCGGTTAACGGCGTCCACGGTCAGCGGCTCCAGGTCACTGGCGCCATCCAGGGTCTTCCGCAGCGCAGGGCGAAGGACCTCCACGGGCAGACCCATATCGATGTCCTGCAGGCCGCATCCGATTGCCTCCTGCGGCCGGACGCCCCACAGGTCCACAGCGGCGTCGTTCCATGCAAGCACCTGCTGGGCGACATCGACCACCGCCACCCCGGCCCGCATGCTGGTGAGGATCGACTCCAGGAACTCGTTGAGGTGCAACACCTCCTCGGTCCGATGCCTCAGCTGCTCGTTGCTGATCTGGAGCTCGTCGTTCATCGACTGCAGCTCCTCGTTCATGGTCTCGAGCTCCTCGTTGGTGGACTGGAGCTCCTCGTTCGTGGTCTCCAGCTCCTCCACGGTGGACTGGAGCTCCTCGTTCGTGGTCTCGAGTTCCTCGTGCGAGGACTGCAGCTCCCGCAGTGCCGACTCCAGCTGTCGGTTGGCGAACTCGAGCTCGGTCTGCATCTGCCGGTAGCGGGTGACGTCGTTGAAGATTACGGTCGTACCGACGATGCCGCCCGAGGCGCCTGCCAGAGGAACAACCTGGACGTCAAAGGTCAATTCATCGGCTTCCGGTTTCGGCCGTTGCCAGACCAGCTCCCGCGCCCAGACGGGATGACCGCTCGCCGTCGCCTCGTCGATCACGGACCGCAGTTCGACCGGCCGGTAGGAGATCTCCAGGTCCTGGAACCTGCGTCCGACGTCCCGCATCCCGACACCGAAGAGTAGTTCCGCCCGGTGGTTACTGAGCACCAGCCGTCCGGAGGCATCGATCAACATCTGCGCGGCGGGCGAGGACAGCAGGGCCAGCTCCCGGATCAAATCCGGATGCGACGGCACCAGGACACCGCTCGCGTCCGGGCGGAACGGCACGGGCACCTGCGTCGGGCGCACCGCGACGGACGGCAGCTTGCGGAAGAACCGCCGCCGTGTCTCCATGGGGCTGAATGAGGAAGCGTGACTGTGCAGCAACTCGGCTTTGCCGAGGAACAGCACACCTTCCGGGTTGAGCGCGAAGCGTAGGCGCCCGAGGATCCTTTCCTGTGCCTGAGTATTGAAGTACATCAGTGTGTTGCGGCATGCCAGCAGATCCACGTGCGAGATCGGAGCGTCCTGTATCAGGTCGTTGCGACCGAAGATCACTGAGCGGCGGAGCGCCTTGTGGAATGTGCGTCGCGAGCCGCGCGGGCCGTTCGGCTCGAAATAGGCCTCCAGCTGCTCCTGTGACAGGCCGCGCAGTTCCCGCGCCGTGTACGAGGCAGCACGGGCGTAGGCCAACGCTTCCTCATCGACGTCCGTGGCGTAGATCTTCACACGCTGCCGGAAGTCCTCCTGGCCAAGGGCGTCGGCCAGGACCATGGCGAGCGAGTAGGCCTCCTCACCGGAGGCGCACCCTGCGCTCCAGACCCGGATCGGGCGATCCGTTCGGGCCGCGAGCAACGTCGGCACGATCTCTGAGCGCATGTAGTCCCAGGACTCGGTGTCCCGGAAGAAATCGGTGGTATTGATCAGTATCGTGTTGAACAGCAGGGTGAACTCCTCGGGGTGGACCTCGAGGTAATCCTGGTAATCCTCGAAGCTCCCCACCTGCAGGCCCGACATCCGATGGCCGATTCGCCGGGTGAGGCTGGCACGCTTGTAGCCGGTGAAGTCGAATCCTCGCTGCTCTCGCAGAAAGACCAGCAGTTGTTCGAGTTGCGGGTCCGGCTCCATCACATGAGCCTCCCCTGCTGGTGTGGCGCCAGTGCCCCTCGGCGCGAAGGCCGCCGGCCGCCAGCCCTGGTGGTGCTCACAAGCGGCGCGGAGCCAGGTCGACGCCGCCAGAGGCCGCTCGCAGGAGGAGTTCTCGTACCAGTGCCGCGGCCCTGATCGCCTCCCGGGACTGCTCCTCGAACGACTGACCGGACAAGCCACGTCCTGCCGCGAGGGCGCGTTGGCTCAGCTCTCCCGTAAGCGCCGCCCGCTCTTCCAGGGTGCGCAGGGCCATCCATAGTGCGCTCTCCAACGCCGTCCGCTGCTGGGCGACCAGGGTCTCCGGCGACCAAGCGTGCCCCAGCCCGCACCGGAATCGGGTCGGGCCGCCGTCCTCGATTCGGAACAGCGAGGCCCCGCATTCCGGACAGGTCAGCCCCGAGGGCTCCCCGATGCGCGCGCCCTCCAGCCTATGGGCTGTCCCGGCACTGACCTGCGCCAACTCGACCTCGGCCGAAACCAAGTCGCTCGGGCCGGTCCACTCGACGTCCAGCTCGGCGGTCGTCAACTCGGCCAGCATGGCCGGGATGGCGGCGACCGGGAGGACATAGTCCGCCCCGGCCCCCTCCAGCGCGCAGCGGGGCATGCTCGGCTGGATTGCCGAGGCCGGGTCCTGCACGATGCCGACGCCGCCGCAGGCACGGACGGCGACCATCCCGGCGGTTCCGTCGTCCAGTGCGCCGGAGAGCACCACCGCGATCACCCTGGGGCCATATGAGCGGGCCGCGGAACGGAACAGCACGTCCACTGCCGGACGGCTGCTGTTCTCCCTGGGGCCGGCCGAGAGAGTGACATGGTCCTCGCAGACCACCAGGTGCCGGTCCGCAGGGGCAATCAGGATCCGCCCGGCCACGAGTGCGTCCCCCTCGTGCGCCATGGAACAAGGCAGCGACGTGGCGCGAGAAAGTATGTTCGGCAACACGGTCGACCCGACCGGCAGCAGGTGCTGCACGATCAGCACCGCGGCCGGCAGATCTGGGGACAGCCCGGCGACCAGTTGCTGCAGGGTCTCGACACCGCCCGCCGATGCGCCGATCACGACGAGATCGCGAACGGTCGCATCCTGGCGAGCAGCGACCGGGTGCGATGCCATCACCTGTTCAGCGTATTCCTTTGACTACTGCGGCGGAACGTCGAGGCCCGACCGTGCCCCCTGCCCGACGGACCACGCCACTCGGCGACGGACCCTTCCGTGCTGGCGGTCCGGGATCGGTCCGGCGCCTTTCTTTTCCCAATCTGGACAACTCGGGGTATTTACACAAAGTAGTCGAAGATGACCAGAGTGTTGCGATTTTGGTTGCCCGGGCCAGTAAGAACAGCTAGAGTCCGTAATCGGATCATTACTTGCGGTCATGACGCGGCTGCTATCGCCCGGCGTTTGTCGCTGTCGCCTCGAGCCGAGGCCGCCTGCGCCCCTTCGGCCCACCGATCCCTGCGTACGTCCCCACCTCTAACGCTGTCCGCGCGGTGCCCCTCCCAGCCATGGGGCCGTCTGGGCGTGCCCTACTCCGAGGAGTACCCCATGGCTCTGACCACCGTGCCTGCGTCCGAAGGTCCCAGCGGGCCGCTACCCGCGCCGCTGGCGCTGGGCGCTTTCACTCCAGACCTGATGTGCGTCTTCGCCAATCCCGAGTTCGCCGGACTGACTGGTAGGACGCGTCCTGCAGCCCTGCTTCGGGGTTGGTCCGAGCTCTTTTCCGAGACCAGCCCGGCTACTCTTGCCGAATTGCGTGCCGTCGTCACTGGGGCCGTTCCCGGAACGGTGATCGAAGTGCCGGGGGTGACGCCGCTTCGCCGGCGCGACGATCCTCCGCCAGTGGACTCCAACACGCTCGCGCCCGCCCGATACCTGGTTCATGCCTACCGAATTCGGGATACACGTGGGAGGCGGCTGCTGAGGGTTGCCGGCTGCCGAACCCGCCCCCCCTGGCTGGCCCCGGTCGATCTGCACGACGTCTCGACCCCCGACGGACGAGGAGTCCGCAAGCGGCTCGAGAACCTGCTCGACCCGGCTACCGGGAGTGCCCACACCGTGCTGATGACCGCTCACATCCGGGACAACGCCGCCGGCCGGCCGGGGCG
Organism: uncultured Actinomycetota bacterium; assembly: GCA_963724535.1. Classification (GTDB taxonomy): domain Bacteria; phylum Actinomycetota; class Actinomycetes; order Actinomycetales; family Kineosporiaceae; genus JADJPO01. The sequence continues at coordinate 425,841 of CAVRVD010000017.1, read as the reverse complement.
GCCCGGGGGCAGGATGGACCTGCCGGGACTGACTACCCGCCTGGCCAGCTCGTTCCGCGTTCGCGACGCGCTGGCCCTGCTGGGTGGACGAAGGCCGATGCTGGCCTGCCCGATCAACGACGTGGAGGAAGCCGGTCTGCTCCTCGATCGCTTCTGGGAGGCCGTGCAGCGCTGGAGCGAAACCGCCGGAGCGCCGGCTGGATGTGACGTGGAAATCAGGATGGTGATCGCCAAGCGCGGTTCCGGGGTCACAACGCTGTTTTCCGAGCTTGAGGAACGGCTTGATCAACGGACTGCCTTCGACGGCTGCGCCCTGGCCACCGCCCGGACCCCGGACACAGGGTAGCCACGTGCCTTGGAGGGCGCCGGCCCTTGGACGTGAGGAGGGGCCACGCGGAAGAGGCGCCGAGCAGCGGCGCACTGACGTGGCATCAGCCCCGACTCGTGCGACAGCACCTGCAAATAGTGAATCGGCACGGGTTCCTGCCTCTGTCGTGCGGGTGCGGCTCACGTGTGAGGTAGCTGTCTCGTTGGTGATGCCGGCGTGGCGCAGGTCATGGGGTCTGACGTGGATGTCGAGACCGGCGACAGCCAGGGCCGGGTACCAGATGGTCTTGCGGACACCAACTGCCGGGGATGGGGCCGTCGGTGTCGATCGTTCGCAGTGTGCGGGGCTGGCCCTGCCGTGGCGGCGCCGAGTGGCTCGGGAGGCGGCGACGGCATCGCGGCAGCGCTGGCATCGGCAGCGGCCGGCTCCGTGAGCGGTGGTGGTGCTGTGGCGGTACCGCCGTCCATGCTGGTTGGGTGCGGTCGGGCCGAGCGTCCGGGCCCCAGGGCACTCGAAGAAGGAAGCGCATCGTGAACACAGCGACCGCACCCCTCTGCCGAGTACCACCCGAGCCGTCGCCACCCTGGCCGCTGGAGACGTCGACGCCCCGGAGTCCTTCGCGGAGGTGGAGATCCCCCTTGACCCGATCGGTCCCCACGACCTGCTCGTCGAGGTGCGTGCCGTCTCGGTGAACCCGGTCGACTTGAAGGTCCGCGCCTCCTTCGCCGAGCAGCCCTCGCCGAAAGGTGCTGGGCTTCGACGCGGCCGCCGTGGTCGTCGTCACCGGCCCTGAGGTGACCGTCTTCGCCCCGGGGGATGAGGTTTACGCCGGCAGCATCGCCCGATCCGGCTCCAACGCCGAACACCACCTGGTGGACGAACGGATCGTCGGGCACAAGCCTGCGTCCCTGGACTTCGCCCAGGCCGCCGCAGCGCCCCTGACCACGATCACCGCCTGGGAGTCGCTGTTCGACCGGATGCGACTCACCGTGGAGAGCACCGGCACTCTCCTGGTGATGGCGGGCGCGGGCGGCGTCGGTTCTATGGTGATCACCATCACCTGCGCACGGAGGTTGCTGAGGTGGCACCCGGTGGGGTGACCCACATCCTCTCGCCCTTCTCCGCGGGCAATGCACAGACGTACGCCGACGTCATGGCCGTCCATGGCCAGGTGGTGGACATCGACGAGCCGGAAGGGCTCGACATCCTGCCGCTGAAGGTCAAGAGCCAGACCTGGCACTGGGAGTTGATGTTCTCGAGGCCGCTCTTCGACCCCACGAGCACCGCCCAGCGCGATCTCCTCGACGCAGCGGCGCGGCTGTTCGACGCCGGTGTGCTCAAGCCCACTCTCACCCGGACGCTCAGCCCGCTGACAGCCGACACGCTCTGCGAGGCGCACCGGCTGCTGGAGGGCTCCACGATGATCGGCAAGGCGGTCGTCGCGGCGGCCGGATACGAACCGGTCCCCGACCAGAACACGGCATGAGCGACCGCAACCATCGTGGGGTTCCGTGGGAGCAGCTTGGGGGCGACGGCCATCACACTTCCGGCCGCGACGGTTGTGGTGGCGTGTTCACGACCATGACCACCTCCCAGAACGGGCATAGCGGGCCGCACGGTAGGGTCGACATGTCGAACAGGCTGATGGCGTCCTGTCCCGGGAGGAGGCCCTGGAATGGCCACGCGAGAACGGGAACGGAGCGCAGCAGGTGACGCCGCCGACCCTGCGGCCCAGGGCGGTGCGGCATGACGCGCCGGCTGCTGGCGGCGCTCATTGCCGCCCTGATCACCCTGACCGGGCTGGCCGCGGCCCCCGCCCGGGCGGCCCAGCCCCGGGACATCCAGAACGTCCTCTCGATCTGGGACGGAGGCGACCAATGGGTGTTCTGCCACGACCTTGCCGACTACAGCGGCGACATCGACTACGGCGTCGGTGACCCGCCGCGTGCCCAGTGGGCGGCGTGGGTCCGTCAGCTCGACTCCTGTTGGGGGCGTAAGCACATCGTCCACATCCGGTACAACCACGAGGTCAACGGTGACTGGTATCCGTGGTCGAAGAAGACCCCGGCCCAGTTCCGGCGGGACTTCGCCGACTTCAAGGCCTTCGTGAAGAAGCACTCCAAGCACGCCATCTCGATCAACTTCGGGCTGGCGTTGAACTACACCACCCACCGGTACCGAGTCGACGACTACTGGACCCCGGCCGCCGACTACGTCGCGGTCAGCATGTACGAGACGCAATGGATCGAGGCGAGCTGGTCACGGTTCCTGAAGTCGACAGCGGGCCCTCACTGGTGGTCGACGTGGGCGAAGAAGCACGGGAAGCGGCTGGCCTACGGGGAGTGGGGTGCGGCAACGGAGGCCTGGCAGATCAACATGCGCCGGTGGGGTGCTGCGAACGGTGTCTACTACGGGGCGTACCTGTACTGCGGGGATGGCTCGGAGGACTGCGGGCGCTGGATTCCCTACCTGTCGCGTATCTAGACAAGTCGCACACGTCTGGACCGGTCGCGGTCAGGTCGGGTTCTCCAGCCAGGCGGTCGGGATCTCATCCGTACCGCGCACGCCATGAAGCAGCGCCGGGTCGATCGGTTCACCGGCCCGTAGGACGGTGAGCCGGCCCCGGCTCTCCAGGACGACCAGGCCGATCTGGCGGCGGCTGGTGACCCCGCGCTGGCGCAGCGCCGACCAGAGATGGGCCTGGGTCATCCGGTGCCGGCGCAGCTCGGCATGACGCACCTGCTCGCCGATCATCAGGATGGCCGGGGGGCGGCGAGGCCTGCGTCGTCCGGGTCGCAGGGCTTCCCAACGCCCCAACAGCCGCTCGAGGACCATCAGCGTCGCGAGGGCGACCATGCCACCGGCCAGCGTCGGATAGTCGCCCAAGGCCGCTCGGGCGCTGATCGCGCCGAGCAGCGTGGTCACCGCCAGGCTGAAGGTCGAGATCCCGCCCAGCAGCTGCTGACCCCAGAAGCGGAACACCGCAGCCAGGATCAGGTACAGCAGCGTCGAGGAGGTCACCACGCTGACGATGCCGACCCAAGAGATGCCGAGGTGCGCCCAGAGTTCGTCCACCCGCCCATGGTGGTCGATCAGCGCAGAACGAACCCGAGTCCGAGGTCGTCATCGGGGTCCAGGGTGAAGGTGTGCTCCCCGGTGCGGAAGGCGGTCCCTGCGACCTCGGGGATCACTACTGGTCGGCCGCCCTCCTCCACGGAGGCCGCTACGCGGCCGGTGAACCGGGAACCGACGATCGAGTCGTGCGTGAGCGCACGATCGCCGGCCAGCCGCCCGTCGGCGGCCAACAGCGCCAGGCGCGCCGACGTCCCCGACCCGCAGGGTGAGCGGTCCACCTCTCCGTCGGCGAACACCGTGACGTTGCGCTGGTGCGGTCCTGGCGGCGCCGGCGCGACGGCCTCGCCGAGGTCGTCGTACAGGATCGTCCCGTAGATGCCGGACAGCCGCTCGTCGTTCGGGTGGCGGGCCACCGGGTGCTCGTTCAGGGCCCACTTGATCTCGCGGCCGACGGCGATGAGATCGGTGTGGTCCTGCGGCCGCACCGCCAGCCCCACGGCCGCGGCGGGCAGGCAGGCGTAGGTCGCCCCGCCATAGGCCACGTCGACCTGCACGATGCCCCCCTTGGTGGCGACCTCGATCTCCCGGGCGACGACCCAGGACGCCACGTTGCGGAAGGTGACGTCCTGCACCACGCCGCCCCGACACCTCACCGTGGCGACGACCCGCCCGGACGGCACGTCGATGAGGACCGGCGTCGTACCGTCCGGGTCGGCCGCGACCAGGCCGGAGTGCACCGCCCAGACGCCGAGCGCGATGGTGCCGTGCCCGCAGGCCGTGGAATAGCCGTCCTTGTGCCAGAACAGCACCCCGAGGTGAGCGGGTTCGGTGTCCGGGGTGACCTCGTCGGGAGGCACCAGGAAACAGCCGTACATGTCGGCGTGCCCGCGCGGCTCGTGACACAGGAGTCGCCGGACGGAGTCGACCTCCTCGTGGGTCTGGGCGTAGGTGCGGCGATCGAGGACCGTCGCGCCGGGGATCTCGGGGGCGCCGGCCAGGACGATGCGGAACGGCTCCCCACCGGTGTGGTAGTCCACGCTGCGCACGGGCTGCATGGGGTGACCCTACGGACTGCGAGGCGGGTCCGGGAGTTCACCACAACCCCCGCCACGGGGCGCGAACGGGGGCTCTGGAGGGGAGTTAGGGTGAATCCCCGGCTCAGTCTGGCAACGGTGCCCGGCACATAGTGAAGGAGTCACGGTGACCAGGGGCACCCTGTTGGTGGCCGGCGCCACCTCCGATGCCGGCAAGAGTGTGCTGACCACCGGCATCTGCCGCTGGCTGCACCGCCAGGGCGTGTCGGTCGCGCCGTTCAAGGCCCAGAACATGAGCAACAACAGCGTGGTCACCCTCGACGGCGGCGAGATCGGCCGGGCCCAGGGCGCTCAGGCGGCGGCCTGCGGGCTGGAGCCCGAGGCGGCGATGAATCCGGTACTGCTCAAACCGGGCGGTGAGCGCTCGAGCCACCTGGTGCTCAGGGGCCGCCCGCTGACCGAGGTCGGGGCAAGGGAGTACCCGCAGCTGCACCAGCGGCTGCGGGCCACCGTGCTCGAGGCCTACGACGACCTGCGCTCGCGGTTCGACGTGGTGGTCTGCGAGGGGGCCGGCGGCGCCGCCGAGATCAACCTGCGCGGTCACGACCTGGCCAACCTGGGGCTGGCCTCGGCGCGGCAGATCCCGGTGGTGGTGGTCGGGGACATCGACCGTGGCGGCGTGTTCGCCTCGCTGTTCGGCACCCTGGCCCTGCTGGCCGCGGCCGACCAGCGCCTGGTCTGCGCCTTCGTGATCAACCGGTTCCGTGGGGATCTCGCGATGCTCGACCCGGGTCCGGCGATGCTGGAGCGGCTCACCGGACGAGGCGTGCTCGGCGTCCTGCCGTGGGTGGCCGGGCTGCACCTGGACGCCGAGGACTCCCTGGCCCTGGACGCTCCGGTGCCGCTCGCCGGGCCGCCGGCGTGCCTCGAGCCACTGGCGGTCGCCGCCATCCGGTTGCCGCGCACGTCGAACGCGACCGATGTGGACGCCCTGGCCTGCGAGCCCGGGGTCCAGGTGGCCTGGACGACGTCGCTGGGCCGGGTCCGCGAGGCCGACCTCGTCGTGCTGCCCGGGTCCCGGGCCACCGTGGCCGACCTGGACTGGTTGCGCGGGACGGGACTGGCCGATGTCGTCGTCGAGAGGGCCCGGCTGGGCCGGCCGGTGCTCGGCCTCTGCGGTGGCTTCCAGATGCTCGCCCGCTCGATCGCCGACCCGCACCACGTCGAGTCAGACGCCGAGGAGGTGGGCGGGCTCGGGCTGCTGCCGGCTGACGTGGTCTTCCACCGGGCCAAGACGGTGCGCCGGGTGAGCGGCTTCGGCTATGGGGAACCGGTCAGCACCGGCTACGAGATCCACCACGGCCGGGTGCTCGTGGACGAGGCCGTCGAGGCGTTCCTGGACGGGTGCCGCTCCGGTGCGGTCTGGGGCACGACGTGGCACGGGGCGCTGGAGTCGAACGGCTTCCGGCGGGCCTTCCTGACTGAAGTGGCCGCAGTGTCGGGGCGGGCGTTCGTGGTCGCCCAGGACACCGACGTGGCGGCGTTGCGCCAGGCCCGGCTGGATGCGCTCGCCGATCTGGTCGCCGACCACCTGGACACCGCGGCCCTGTGGCGCCTGATCGAGGGCGGCCCGCCGTCCGGCCTGCCGTTCGTCCCACCCGGCGCACCGTAGCCACCCCGGCTCGAGGCCAGGACCTGGTGCTTCGGGTGGGCTCGGCGCCCCCGGCGGGAAGTGATGTGCCGGGCACGCTGCGGCGCGGATACGATCGCAGGGCTTGGGCCCGTCCAGGGTGGGCCTCCACGCCGAAAGGTCTGATCCCGTGTCCGAGGTCTCGATCGCCGTCCGTCCTGCCGCTGCGGCGCACGCCGCCGAACGGACCGTGGCGACCGGCACGACCTGCGCCGAGGTGTTCGCCGACGATCGAGCGGTGGTCGTGGCTCGGGTCAACGGTGAGCTGTGCGACCTGGCCCACCAGGTCAGCGACGGTGACGTGGTCGAGGCAGTGACGCTCGACAGCGAGGACGGCCTCGCCGTCCTGCGTCACTCATGCGCGCACGTGCTCGCCCAGTCCGTCCAGGAGGCTCATCGCGAGGCCCGGCTCGGGATCGGGCCGCCGATCCGGGACGGGTTCTACTACGACTTCGACGTCGAGCGCCCGTTCACCCCCGAGGACCTCAAGGCCCTGGAGAAGTCCATGGCCCGGATCGTCAAGGAGGGGCAGACCTTCCGGCGCCGCGTGGTCACCGAGGACGAGGCCCGCGCCGAGCTCGCCGACGAGCCCTACAAGCTCGAGCTGATCGGGCTGAAGGGCGGCCTGGCCGAGGACGCGGCTGAAGGCGCCTCGGTCGAGGTCGGCGGCGGCGAGCTGACCATCTACGACAACCTGCGCCGGGACGGATCGGTGGCGTGGAAGGACCTGTGCCGCGGGCCCCACGTTCCCTCGACCCGGCTGCTCGCGAACGGCTGGCAGCTGATGCGCAGCGCCGCCGCGTACTGGCGGGGGAGCGAGAAGAACCCTCAGCTGCAGCGGATCTACGGCACTGCCTGGCCGACCAAGGACGAGCTCCGGGCCCATCTCGACCGGCTGGCCGAGGCCGAGCGGCGCGACCACCGCAGGCTCGGGGTGGAGCTGGACCTGTACTCCTTCCCCGATGAGCTCGGCTCGGGGCTGCCCGTCTTCCACCCCAAGGGCGGGGTGGTCAAGCGGGAGATGGAGGACTATGCGCGGCAGCGGCACATCGAGGAGGGCTTCCAGTACGTCGGGACGCCGCACATCACCAAGGAGGGCCTGTTCCACACCTCCGGCCATCTGCCGTACTACGCCGACACCATGTTCCCGCCGATCCACATGGAGGGGTCCGACTACTACCTCAAGGCCATGAACTGCCCGATGCACAACCTCATCTACAGCTCGCGCGGCAGGTCCTACCGGGATCTCCCGTTGCGGCTGTTCGAGTTCGGGCACGTGTACCGCTACGAGAAGTCCGGGGTGGTCCACGGGCTGACCCGGGTGCGCGGACTGGAGATGGACGACTCGCACAGCTACGTCACCCCCGAGCAGGCGCCGGCCGAGATCGAGCACCTGCTGACCTTCGTGCTCTCGCTGCTGCGCGACTTCGGGCTCGACGACTTCTACCTCGAGCTGTCCACCCGCGACGAGGGCGGTGACAACGGGGGCAAGTTCATCGGCTCGCACACCCAGTGGGCCGAGGCCACCAAGATCCTGGCCGACGTGGCCGCCGAGTCCGGCCTGGACCTGGTCGCCGACCCGGGCGGCGCGGCGTTCTACGGCCCGAAGATCTCCGTGCAGGCCCGGGACGCGATCGGTCGCACCTGGCAGATGTCGACGATCCAGTACGACTTCAACCAGCCCGAGCGGTTCGGGCTGGAGTACCAGGACGCCGACGGCAGCCGCAAGCAGCCCGTGATGATCCACTCGGCGAAGTTCGGCTCGATCGAACGCTTCATGGGGGTGCTCGTCGAGCACTACGCCGGCGCGTTCCCGCCCTGGCTGGCCCCGGTGCAGGTGGTCGGCATCCCGGTCGCAGCGGACTTCGTGCCTTATCTCGAGGACGTCGCCAAACGCCTTCGGGCCGAGGGCATCCGCGTGGAGGTCGACGACTCGGACGACCGGATGCAGAAGAAGATCCGCACCCACACCAAGGCCAAGGTGCCGTTCCAGCTGATCGCCGGCGCGGACGACGTGAGCGCCGGCGCGGTCTCGTTCCGGTTCCGGGACGGCAGCCAGGACAACGGGGTTCCGGTGGCGACCGCGGTGCAGCGGATCGTCGAGGCGGTCCGCTCGCGGGCCCAGGTCTGAGGATCACACCTCATGCCGGACGGTCAGTTGGGCAGCGGGTTCGGCGTCGTGGTGTTCCTGGTGTTCCTCGCCGCAGCGGTCCCCTACTTCGTGACCTTCGAACTGGACGACGGCGAGCGCCGCGAGTTCCGGCTCGCCGGTGCGCACTTCGGTGAGCTTGTCGCGGGCGATCGTGGCTTGCTGACGTATCAGGGCTCCCGGTTGGTCTCGTTCACCCGGGACCGGACGATCGAGGCACGGTAGCCGTGGACGGCCCCCAGAGCGAGCCTTCGACACCGTCGGCCGATCCGGACGGCGACTGGCGCCTGGCCGGCGCCCGGGACGGGTTCGAGCGGCTGTGGACCCCGCACCGGATGGTCTACCTGATGGGCGAGGACAAGCCCGCGGACGGCGAGGCAGGCCCGCAGTGCCCGTTCTGCCGGGCGCCGAACGGTCCGGACGAGGAGGGGCTCGTCGTCCACCGCGGTGCTCTTGCCTTCGTGGTCCTGAACCTCTACCCGTACAACACCGGCCACCTGATGGTCTGTCCCTACCGGCACGTCTCCCTCTACACGGATCTGACGCGCGCGGAGACCCTGGAGGTCGCCGAGCTCACCCAGACGGCGATGCGGGTGCTCACGGAGGTCTCCGGCTGCCACGGGTTCAACCTCGGCATGAACCAGGGAGCGGTCGCCGGCGCCGGGATCGCCGCCCACCTGCACCAGCACGTTGTCCCGCGCTGGGGCGGGGACGCCAACTTCCTGCCGATCGTCGGCCGGACCAAGGCGTTGCCTGAGCTGCTCGCGGACACCCGGCGCCGGCTCGCCGAGGCTTGGGCCTGACCGCCTCCCTCGGTCACTCCGCGTCACGCGTGGGGCGCACCTGTGCGGCGCCGCGCCCATTCCCAGGGGGCGCTGCGTGACGTTGCACCCGTCAGACGGGCGCTGCGTGACGTTGCGCCCAGGGGGACTGCTCAGGCGTCGGCGAGGATCTTTTCCACCTGGTGCTGCGGCATCGGGGCGTGGTGCACGTAGCTCCGGGTGAGCACCCCGGTGCCGTGGGCCAGGCTGCGCAGGTCGGTGGCGTAGCGGGTCAGCTCGATCGCGGGCACCTCGGCGGAGATCTCCGTGCGTCCGCCGTCGACGACGTTGGTGCCGGTGACCCGGCCCCGGCGCGAGGACAGGTCGCCCATGATCGCACCGACGTACTCGTCGTCCACGGTGATCCGCACGTCGTCCACCGGTTCCAGCATCGCCACACCGGCGGACGCCGCGGCCTCCTTCAGCGCCAGCGCCCCGGCGGTCTGGAAGGCGGCGTCGGAGGAGTCGACGCTGTGCGCCTTGCCGCCGACCAGGGTGACCCTGATGTCGACCATCGGGTAGCCGGCGGCCACTCCCTTCTCCAGCTGGGCGCGGACCCCCTTCTCCACCGAGGGGATGAACTGGCGCGGCACCGACCCGCCGACCACCTTGTCGACGAACTCGAACCCGGAGCCCTCGGGCAGCGGCTCGGCCTCGATGTCGCAGACGGCGTACTGACCGTGCCCGCCGGACTGCTTGACGTGCCGGCCGTGCCCGGTGCCGGCCTTGCGCAGCGTCTCGCGCAGGGCCACCTTCACCGGTTCGCTGTCCAGCTCGAGGTGATGGCGCTCGCGCAGCTTGTCGCTGAGCACGTCCAGATGCGACTCACCCATCGACCAGACCACCATCTGCTTGGTGTTCGGGTCGACCTCGACCCGAACCGTCGGGTCCTCGGCGACCAGGCGGTACAGGCCCTGCATCAGCTTGTCGTCCTCGGCGCTGGAGGCCGCGAGCAGGGCCGTGGGCAGCAGCGGCTCCGGCATCGTCCACGGCTCCATCAGTGCGGGGGAGTCCGGGTCGGACAGGGTGTCGCCGGTCTCCGCCCTGGACAGCCTGGCGATCGCCACCACGTCACCGGCCACGCCGGCGTTGATCGGGGTGAGGGTGGCGCCGAGCAGCTGAGAGATCGCACCGACGCGCTCGTCGACGTCGTGGTCGGGGTGGGCGGCGCTGCGCTGCTCGTCATCGACGAACCGTGCGAAATGGCCCGAGACATGCACCGTTGCATCGGGTTCTAGGGTGCCGGAGAAGACGCGCACGATGCTCAGCCGGCCCACGTAGGGGTCGGAGGTGGTCTTGACCACCTCGGCCACCAGCGGCCCGTCGACGTCACAGCTGATCGGCTCGCGGGCCTCTCCGTCCGGTGTGGTCACGGTCGGCAGGGGGTGCTCCAACGGTGAGGGGAAGCCGCGCACGATCACCTCGAGCAGCTCGGCCATGCCGAGGGGGGAGGTGGCCACCACCGGGATCACCGGGTGGAACGACCCGCGGGCCACGGCCGTCTCCAGATCGGTGATCAGGGTGTCCAGTGACACCTCTTCACCGGAGAGCCAGCGCTCCAGCAGAGTGTCGTCCTCGGACTCCTGGATGATGCCCTCGACCAGGGCCGCGCGCTGGTCCTGCACGGCGCTGCGCTGCTCGTCGTCCGCGGGCCGCTCGACGCGCTCGGCGCCGGAGTAGTCGGCGATGTTCTGGGACAGCAGGCCGAACAGCCCGGCCGGCTGCTCGCCGTCGTCCAGCACCGGCAGGTACATCGACTGGACGCCGTCGCCGAAGGTGCGCTGGCAGACCGCCAGGGACTCCTCGACGTCGGCGCGCTGCTGGTCGATATGGGTGAGCACGACGGCGCGGGGCATACCGACGGCGGCGCACTCTTCCCAGAGCATCCGGGTCACCCCGTCCACCCCGTCGACGGCGGAGACGACGAAGAGGGCGGCGTCCCCAGCGCGCAGCCCGGCGCGCACCTCGCCGACGAAGTCGGCGTGTCCTGGGGTATCGATCAGGTTGATCTTTACGCCGTCGTGCACGGTCGAGGCCACTGCGAGGCTGACCGAGCGGCCCATCCGGTTCTCGACGGACTCGTGGTCGCACACCGTGGTGCCGTCCTCGATCCGCCCCGCCCGGGTGATCACGCCGGTCGCCAGCAGCAGCGACTCGACCAGAGTGGTCTTACCCGAGGCAGCATGGCCGACCAGGACGACGTTGCGGATCCGGTCCGGTCCGATGTGGTTTGCCTCGGTTCCGCGTGCCCTGACATTGCCGGCCATGTGACCTCCTCGTCGACGACTGACCCCAGCAGGAAAGCCCTACCGGCTGATCCTGCCCATCACCGGGACCTAGGTCGAGTCGTGGAGCGGGACTTCTCAGCGTCGTGCCGGTTTTCCACCTCCCGGCAGGGGTTACCCCCAGGCTGTCCCGGCGGTCCTACCAGGGCACGAACGGCGGACGCGCCCCGATAGCGAGCAGGCGAGTCCAGGCGATGGTGGACCAGACCCCTCCCGCGAGACAGAACATGACGCACTCGTCCACCCGGACGTGCAGCCCGGCTGGGGTCGGGATGAGCGTGGTATCGCTGAGCTGAAGGGGCCCCATTCCCATCTCCAGGGCGTCGGCGTCCACACTCGATCGGACCTCGGTCAGCAGGTCCACGCCGGGGCGGGCGGATCGCTGCACGGCCGCCGCGATCGAGGACGTCGCCCAGCGCATGCCCGTGCGGGTGTCGACCACGACGGCCCGGTACCGCGTGAGGCCGGCGTTTCCATAGTTGGCGTAGTCCTCGAACAGGATCGACAGCACCGGTGAGGTGTTCGCCACCACCCGGGCGGACATCCAGTACTCGGCCCAGGCCGACCCACCGGGTTGGAGGCGGGCAGCGAAGCTGTTCACCCCGTTCGTCACCACAGCGGCGGCCATCGCGTTGATCGATGCGGCCACCCGCGGGCTCGGCCCTCGCACGGTCACGGTGGGTACAGCGGCCCGGACGCCCCCGACCAGCACGGTCCGCTTGCCGATGTGCACCGTGGTGACGATCTGCGGCACGACGGTTCTCGGCGCGGCCCCGCCGGCGGGGCCGCCGAACCCGGACGGCTCGGCCGACGCCGGTGCGGCGGGGACGGCTGCGGCGGTGATCAGCGCGACGAGCAGGGTTGTCGATCTGATCACGGCTCGGCGGATCGGGGCCATGGCGTGCTCCTGGGCAGGAGGTGCTGTCGATGAAGGCGTCGTCGCAGTGTGGGCGGTTGGTCCCGCGGTCCGGGCTCGCCAGGTCCCGTGTCCGCGTGAATCCACCGATCACCCGATCCGGTGCGCGGGTGCTACCGGCCAGGCTCTCGGCGGGCCCCGCGCCGGCCGTTTCTGGGTCATTCGTGGTCCCTGGGGGTGTGAGCCGCGGTCGGCCCCCGGTGACACCGCGCGGATCGGTAGAGTTCGCACGCCATGCTGAACCGCTTCGCACGCGCCCTGGTCACCCGGTTGCTGACCCCGATCGCCCGGGCTCTCCTGGCGCTGGGGATCAGCCCGGACGTGGTCACCGTCGTGGGTACCCTCGGCGTCTGCGCGGGGGCGTTGGCGTTCTACCCGCGCGGTGAGTTCCTCTGGGGCACCCTGGTGATCACGGCGTTCGTGTTCTCCGACACCGTCGATGGGATCATGGCCCGTACCTCGCAGCGCTCCAGCCGGTGGGGTGCCTTCCTGGACTCGACCCTGGACCGGATCGGCGACGCGGCGGTGTTCGGGGGCCTGGTCCTCTACTACGCCGGCCCCCCGGCCGCCCAGGCCGCCGGCGGCGCCGGACCGCAGGTGGACCGGGACGTGATGCTGGGGCTGTCGCTGACCTGCCTGGTGCTGGGCGGGATCGTCTCCTACGCCCGGGCCCGGGCCGAGGGGCTCGGGATGACCGCGGACGTCGGGATCGCCGAGCGCGCGGACCGTCTGGTCGCGGTCCTGGCCGCGGTGGGGCTGGTCGGTCTGGGCTGGAAGACCGGGCTCGGGCTGCCCGAGGTGGGTCTGCTCGTCATCCTGGCCCTGCTGGCGGTGGCCAGCGCGGTCACCGTCGTCCAGAGGATGATGGTCGTGCGCCGTCAGTCGCTGGGCTACCGTGTCACAGATGAGTGACCGGCTCATCGTCTGGGCCTACTCCATGGGCTGGCGCCTCGTGCGCGCCCTGCCCGAGCGTGGCGCTTACCTGGTCTTCTCGGTGGTCGCCCAGCTGTCCTGGCTCAGCCAGAGCACCGGGGCCCGCCAGCTGGAGGCCAACCTCGCCCGGGTGCTCCCCGACGCCTCGGCCATCAAGCTGAAGTCGCTGACCCGCCGAGGGCTTCACTCCTACATGCGCTACTACTGCGATGTGTTCCGGCTGAGCACGTGGTCCCCCGACCGGATCCTGGCCACCTGCCGGGCCGAGGGTGACCAGCCGGTGCGGGCCGCCCTGGCCGAGGGGCGCGGTGTGGTCGCTGCGCTGAGCCACAGCGGTAACTGGGACCACGCCGGCGCCTGGTCCACTCTCGCCCTGGCCCCGGTCACCACGGTGGCCGAGCGGCTGCGGCCAGAGGAGGTCTACCAGCGATTCCTGACCGTCCGGCGGCAGCTGGGTATGGAGATCCTGCCGCTGACGGGAGGCGCGGAGAACACCTTCGGTCTGCTGGTGCGTCGGCTGCGCAAGGGCGGGTTCGTCCCGCTGCTCGCCGACCGGGACCTGTCGGCGACCGGCGTCCCGGTGATGCTCTTCGGCGAGACGGCGCGGATGGCAGCCGGCCCGGCGTCCCTGGCCCTGCTCACCGGCGCCGCCCTGCACCCGGTCTCCATCCGCTACGAGCGGCTGCCGACCGGGTCCCCGGCCCGGTGGGGGACCGTGGTCCACTTCCACCCCGAGGTCCCGGCCCCCGCCGAGGGCGCCCGCGCCGAGCGGATCGCCGCGATGACCCAGGCCTGCGCGGACGCGCTTGCGGCCGGCATCGCAGCGCATCCGCATGACTGGCACATGCTGCAGCGGGTCTTCGTCGACGATCTGGTCCCCGTCGTCCCCCAGGCGGGGGACCAGGCGCCACAGTCGGCGCCCGGCCGGGCCCGGGCCGGCTGAGCCGGCCACCGGGGCGAGGGGTGCGCGTCGGTCTGGTCTGTCCGTACTCCTTCGACGTCATCGGAGGGGTGCAGGTCCACGTGCGGGACCTGGCCGAGTACCTGATCGCCCACGGCCACCAGGTGAGCGTGCTCGCCCCGGCCGACGAGGACACCAAGGTGCCGGACTACCTGGCCGCCGCCGGGCGCGCTGTCCCGGTGAAGTACAACGGGTCCGTCGCCCGGCTCACGTTCGGTCCGGTCAGCGCCGCTCGGGTCCGCCGCTGGCTGGCCGAGGGTGACTTCGACGTCCTGCACCTGCACGAGCCAGTGACCCCGTCCCTGTCCATGCTCGCCCTGTGGCTGGCCACCGGACCGATCATCGCCACCTACCACACCGCCACGCCGCGCTCGCGGGCGATGCAGGTGGTCCAGCCGATGCTGCGACCGAGCCTGGAGAAGATCGCGGCGCGGATCGCGGTGTCCGAGGAGGCCCGTCGCACCCTGGTCGAGCACTTCGGCGGGGACGCCGTGGTGATCCCGAACGGGGTCAACGTCGCCGCCTTCACGACGGCACCGTGCAACCCTGCCTGGCAGGGGACCCCTGAGCGGCCCACCCTCGGCGTGGTCGGCCGGATGGACGAGCCGCGCAAGGGCCTGCCCGTGCTGCTCGCGGCGCTGCCGGCGATTCTGGCCAGATACCCGGGGGTGCGGGTGCTGGCTCTCGGGAACGGCAGCGCCGAGGAGCTGCTGGCCGACTGCTCCCCGGAGGTGGCGGCGGCGGTCGAGCTGCTCGGTGGGTTGGACGACGTCGCCAAGGCGTCGCTGCTCGCCTCGGTCGACCTCTACCTGGCCCCGCATACCGGGGGGGAGAGCTTCGGGATCGTCCTGGTGGAGGCGATGAGCGCCGGCGCCCCAGTGGTGGCCAGCGACCTCAGCGCGTTCCGCCGAGTGCTCGCCGAGGGCCGGTGCGGGGTGCTGGTGCCGGTCGGGGACCAGGCCGCGCTGGCCGCCGCCGTCACCGACCTGCTGGCCGACCCGGGCCACCGCGAGCGCCTGGCCAGGGCTGGCCAGCAGGTGGTGTGGCGCTACGACTGGTCCCGGGTCGGGGCCGACGTCGTCTCGGTCTACGAGACGGTGCGTCTGGGGGTCGCGGCGCAGGTCCGGGTGCGGTCCCCGGCCGACCTGCGAGGGGCACCGTGACGGACGGGCCGATTGGGCTGCTGCTGGCCGTCGCGGTCGCCCTCGTCGTCCTGGGCTGGTACCTGAGCTACAGCGCCGCCCGGCTGGACCGCCTGCACCACAAGGTCGAGACGGCCCGCGCCGCCCTGGACATCCAACTGGTGCGGCGGGCCACGGCGGCGGTGGAGGTGTCGGCACACCTCGACCCCGCCACCGCACTGCTGCTGACCGATGCGGCGACCCAGGCACTCAGCGCGGGTGAGCAGGCCGACACCGCCGCCGCCCGAGCCGCCCGCGACCCGCTGGACTTGCCGCCGGAGTTGGAGACGGTCGAGAACGACCTGACCCGCGCCATGCGCGCCGCCTTTCCGGGTCCGGTCGGGCCGGAGCCGGTGACCGAGGAGGAGCCCCCGCAGTTCCCACCCGACCCCTTCGCCCAAGACGCCCGACGACGTCTGGCCCAGGCCGGCCAGCGGGTGCAGCTGGCCCGGCGTTTCCACAACGACGCGGTGGCGCAGGCCCAGCGGGTGCGGCGCAAACGGGTGGTCCGCTGGGCGCGGCTCGCCGGCCGGGCTCCGATGCCTCAGATGATCGAGCTCGACGACGACCTGCCCCCGGAGCTGCAGCAGTGAGCCTGTGTTCGGAGCCGTGAGCCCCCGGTCTGCGCCGCCAAGACCCCGGCCAAGGTCCGCGCGACGGACGCGGCCTGCCGTGGGGCAAGGTTCGCGCAGCCGAGCACCAGCCCGGGCTGCCCGGAGCGGATCCGACACCGGGCCAGACCGAGTACGGACAGCCCAGCCGTGGCGCAGCGCCGGACCGCGCCGTCCTCGTCGGTGCCGGCGGGCAGGCGCCACAGCACGTGCAGCCCGGCGTCCATGCTCGGGGCGGGAGCGCCGGGGGTGCTCTCCAGCAGGGCATCGAGCAGGGCTTCGCGCCGACGGCGGTAGTGCCGGCGCATCCGGCGCAGGTGCCGGTCATAGCCGCCCGAGGTGACCAGGTCGGCCAGGGCGAGCTGGTCCACGGTCGGGCTGAGCGCCGTCCCGACCCGGTCGGCGAGCAGGGCCCGGCGCAGCCGTGGCGGCGCCACCATCCAGCCGAGGTGCAGCGAGGGGGACAGTGTCTTGCTCACCGACCCCAGATAGACCACGTGGTCCGGGCCCAGCGAGGCCATCGCCCCGATCGGGTGCCGGTCGTAGCGGAACTCGGCGTCGTAGTCGTCCTCGATGAGCCATCGTCCCCGGGCGGCAGCCCACTCCAGCAGGGCCAGTCGGCGGTCGGCGGACAGCGGCACGCCGGTGGGGAACTGGTGGGTGGGCATGGTGAAGACCGCATCGATGCGGCGCCGCCGGTCGGCGCGAACCAGGTCGGTCACCACCAGACCGCTCGCGTCGACGGCCACCGGGACGATGTCCAGGCCCTGGCGTCGGGCGATCTCGCGCAGTCGCGGCCAGCTCGGGTCCTCGACGGCGACCCGCTCGGCTCCGCCGGCCCGCAGGTGTCGACACAGCTCCGCCACCGCGCTGCCGACCCCCTGGGTGACCAGCACCCGGTCGCCGTCGGCGGCCAGCGCGCGGACCCGCCGCAGGTAGTCGGCCATCGTGGCCCGTAGACCCGGCGCGCCCGCCGGGTCCGGGTTGCCGAGCTCGGCGTCGGAGACCGCAGCCAGGGCGCGCCCGAGCGCCGCCCGCCACAGGGTGCGCGGGAACGAGCCGAGATCGGGTAGCGCGGGCCACAGGTCGTGGACCACCCGGGGGGCCGCGGGCGCCCGGGTCCGGTCGGGCGACACCGCCGCCGTGGGTGCCGACCGCGGCGCGGGCGCCGTCGGGACGGCCGGAGCTGTGCCTCCGGCACCGCCGGTGACCACGGTGCCCGAGCCGACCCGGGCGCTCAGGTACCCCTCGGCGGTGAGCTGGTCGTAGGCCTCGGTGACCACCCACCGGGACACCCCGAGCTCCTCAGCCAGGGCCCGCGAGGGTGGCATCCGGTCCCCGGGGCGTAGCCGGCCGGCGTTGATCTCACCCCGGACCAGGGCGGCGAGCTGCTGGTGGGCCGGTCCGGCACCCTCGACCGGGCCGGACCACGGCAGGAACAGGCCGCTGACCCGATTGGTCTGGCGAACGCTCACAGAAGTGGACTGTACTGCCGGGCCGATGGATGTCTACGGTGGCACCATGAGCGAGCAGAGCGACCAGCGGCCGCCCGACGAGCCGACCGGCCACCCAACGCGCCACACGACCGGCACAGCGCGCGTCAAGCGCGGCATGGCCGAAATGCTCAAGGGCGGCGTGATCATGGACGTGGTCACCCCCGAGCAGGCCAAGATCGCCGAGGACGCCGGCGCCGTGGCCGTGATGGCACTGGAGCGGGTGCCCGCCGACATCCGCGCCCAGGGCGGCGTGGCCCGGATGAGCGACCCGGACATGATCGAGTCCATCATCGGCTCGGTCTCGATCCCGGTGATGGCCAAGGTCCGGATCGGTCACTTCGTCGAGGCCCAGGTGCTGGCCGCGCTCGGAGTCGACTACATCGACGAGTCCGAGGTGCTCACCCCGGCCGACTACACCCACCACATCGACAAGTGGGCCTTCACCGTGCCGTTCGTCTGCGGGGCGACCAACCTCGGCGAGGCTTTGCGCCGGATCGCCGAGGGTGCGGCGATGATCCGGTCCAAGGGCGAGGCCGGCACCGGCGACGTCTCCAACGCGACCACTCACATGCGCTCGATCACCGGCGAGATCCGCCGACTTGCCTCGATGAGCTCCGATGAGCTGTACGTCGCCGCCAAGGAGCTTCAGGCGCCCTACGAGCTGGTCGCCGAGGTGGCCGAGCGGGGCGCGCTGCCCGTCGTCCTGTTCACCGCCGGCGGCATCGCCACCCCCGCGGACGCCGCGATGATGATGCAGCTCGGCGCGGACGGGGTGTTCGTCGGCTCGGGCATCTTCAAGGCCGGCAACCCGGCGGCCCGGGCCGAGGCGATCGTCAAGGCGACCACCTTCCACGACGACCCGGACGTGCTGGCCAAGGTCTCCCGCGGGCTCGGCGAGGCGATGGTCGGCATCACCGTCGAGGCGATCCCGGCTCCGCACCGGCTCGCCGAGCGCGGCTGGTGAGGTCGGCCGACCGGCGGCTCCCCCGGGTCGGCGTTCTCGCCGTCCAGGGGGACGTGCGCGAGCACCTGGCTGCGCTGGCGGCGAGCGGTGCCCGGGCGGTGCGGGTGCGCCGTCCGGGTGAGTTGGACGACGTGGATGCGCT
Source organism: uncultured Actinomycetota bacterium (assembly GCA_963724535.1). GTDB lineage: Bacteria > Actinomycetota > Actinomycetes > Actinomycetales > Kineosporiaceae > JADJPO01. The sequence continues at coordinate 407,255 of CAVRVD010000017.1, read as the reverse complement.
GGTCATCCCAGGTGGGGAGTCGACCACCATCGACAAGCTGATCGGGGTCTTCGACCTGCGCGAGCCGCTGCTCAAGCGGCTCGCCGACGGCATGCCGGCCTACGGCTCGTGCGCCGGGATGATCCTGCTGGCCGACCGTCTCGAGGACGGTGTGGACGGGCGGCGCACCCTCGGCGGCATCGACATGACGGTGCGCCGCAACGCCTTCGGGCGCCAGGTGGACAGCTTTGAGACCGATCTGGCCTTCGCCGGGATCACCGACGCGACCCCACCGGAGGCCGACCGCCGTCCGGTACGGGCGGTGTTCATCCGCGCCCCCTGGGTGAGCTCGGTCGGCGAGGGCGTGCAGGTGCTCGCCCGGGTGCGCCAGCGCGGCGACGATAGGATCGTCGCGGTCCGGCAGGGGTCCCTGCTGGCGACGTCGTTCCACCCCGAGCTGACCGGGGACGAACGCGTCCACCGTCTGTTCGTCGACATGGTTCGCGGGAGGACCTGAATGTCCGGCCACTCCAAGTGGGCCACCACCAAGCACAAGAAGGCGGCCATCGACGCCAAGCGCGGCAAGATGTTCGCCAAGTTGATCAAGAACATCGAGGTCGCCGCCCGGACCGGTGGGGGCGACCCCGCCGGCAACCCCACCCTGTACGACGCCATCCAGAAGGCCAAGAAGTCCTCGGTGCCCAACGACAACATCGACCGAGCGGTCAAGCGTGGTTCGGGTGCCGAGGCCGGCGGGGCCGAGTACCAGACGATCATGTACGAGGGCTATGGCCCGAACGGGGTCGCGCTGCTGGTGGAGTGCCTGACCGACAACCGCAACCGGGCGGCGGCCGAGGTGCGCACCGCGCTGACCCGCAACGGCGGGACCCTGGCCGACCCGGGCAGCGTGTCCTACCTGTTCACCCGCAAGGGCGTCGTGGTCGTGCCCAAGGGCGAGGCCGGCGGGCTGAGCGAGGACGACGTGCTCACCGCCGTCCTGGACGCCGGGGCCGAGGAGGTCAACGACCTCGGGGAGGCGTTCGAGGTCATCAGCGAGGCCTCCGACCTCGTCACGGTCCGCACCGCCTTAATCGACGCAGGGATCGACTACGACTCCGCCGATGCCGTCTTCATGCCGAGCATGGAGATCGCCCTCGACGAGGACGGCGCCCGCAAGGTCTTTCGGCTGATCGAGGCCGTTGAGGACAGCGACGACGTGCAGAACGTCTACGCCAACTTCGACGTATCGGACGAGATCATGGAGGCAGTCGGCTAGGGCCGGACACCGACCGCGATCCGATATCCGCGCGCTCTGTGCTCCACCCGTGCGCCGGATGCGCGCCGGAGCGCCGAGCCGGGGGCTGACGTCCCGGGCCCGACGTCCCGCGGGTAACCCGTGCAGTAGCGGGTCCGTCTCGGCCGAGGGCCCTCGGCGCGCTGGCGAAACCACCTCGCGGCCTCACGGCCGAAGGCGCCGCCGCTCACTAGGCTGAGCGCCATGCGCGTGCTGGGCGTCGACCCCGGGCTGACCCGGTGCGGTCTGGGCGTCGTCGACGGACGGCCCGGACGGCGCGCCGAGCTGGTGGCCGTGGACGTGGTGCGCACCGACCGGGATGCCGACCTGGCCCGACGGCTGCTGGAGATCGGCGAGGCGGTGGCCGGGTGGTTGGACCAGACCAACCCCGACGTCCTCGCCGTGGAGCGGGTGTTCAGCCAGCACAACGTGCGGACCGTGATGGGCACCGCGCAGGCGGCCGGGGTGGCGATCCTGGCCGCGGCGCAGCGCGGGATCCCAGTTGCCGTGCACACCCCGAGCGAGGTCAAGGCCGCGGTCACCGGGTCGGGTCGGGCCGGCAAGGCACAGGTGGCGGCGATGGTCACCCGGATCCTCGCCCTGCCGGACACGCCCCGTCCCGCCGACGCCGCGGACGCCCTCGCCCTGGCCATCTGTCATCTGTGGCGAGGCTCGGCCCTCAGCGATGCAGTCACCGCCGGCGCCCGTGCCCAGACCGGCGCGCCCACCCGGACGGCCGCCCAGCGCCGCTGGGTCGAGGCCGAGGCGGCGGTGCGTCGGGGCACCTGAGGTCGGGTCGGGTCGGTCCGGGTGGGTTCGGGCGTGGCCGGGCTGGGTTGGGGCTGGGCTCCGCGAGCACCGATCCGCACACAGTGATCTTCGCGCTGGGGGTGGAGATCACTGTGTGCTGGTGCGGTCGCTATGGCAGCCGTTGGCGTACACGGTGATCTTCACGCTGGGTGTGGAGGTCATTGTGTGCTGGTGCGGTCGCTATGGCAGCCGTTGGTGTGCACGGTGATCTTCGCGCTTGGTGTGGAGATCACTGTGTAGATCACTGTGTGCGGATGTGGTCGTACAGGAGAACGGCGCGGCGCTGCGGCGGCCGGCCCAAGGCAGGCTAGTCTTCGTACACCTGTACGGAGCCGGGCTGGGTGTCATGCCCGGCGCTGGTCGGCACGGCGAGGAGGACGGCGTGATCGCATCGGTGCGGGGGCGGGTGTTGGCCGTCCGGCTCGACGCGGCGGTGGTCGAGGTCGGCGGCGTCGGGCTGCTGGTCCAGGCCACACCGGCCACGCTGGCGGAGTTGCGGGTCGGGCAGGAGGCGGAGCTGGCGACCTCTCTGGTGGTCCGTGAGGATGCGTTGACCCTGTTCGCCTTCGCCAACAGCGACGAGCGGGACTGCTTCGAGACCGTGCAGACGGTCTCCGGGATCGGGCCGCGACTGGCCCTGGCGATGCTCGCCGTGCACACTCCGGACGGCCTGCGGGCCGCCGTGGCCGGCCAGGACCTCACCGCACTGACCAAGGTGCCGGGCATCGGGCGCAAGGGGGCGCAGCGGATCGTGCTCGAGCTGACCGACCGGCTGGGCCCGCCGGTCTCGACGACGGACGGCGCCCCCGCCGGTACGGCCGCCGCGGCCGGCACCGGACCGGGCTGGCAGGACCAGGTGGTCGAGGCGCTGGTCGGGTTGGGCTGGCCGGCCCGCCAGGCCGGGGAGGCGGTGACCGCGGTGACCGGCCGCAACGGCGGTGCCGGCGCCCCCGACGACCGAGCGAACGGCGTTCGGGACGGCGACGTCGCCGGGGTGCTGCGCGCGGCGCTGCGGCACCTGGGACGCAGCGCATGAGCCGCCCCACCGACGCCCGGACGGGGCAGGTCACCGGGACCGGGAGCGAGGACGGCGACCAGGAGGTGGTGTCCTCCCTCGTCGACCCCGACGCGGGGGCCGAGGAGCGGGCTGCGGAGAGCGCCCTGCGCCCCCGGCGGTTGGCGGAGTTCGTCGGTCAGCGTGTGGTGCGCGACCAGCTCTCCCTGGTGCTCGAGGCGGCCCGCGGCCGTGGTCACACCCCCGACCACGTCCTGCTGTCCGGTCCGCCCGGCCTCGGCAAGACCACCCTGGCGATGATCATTGCGGCGGAGCTCGGGGCGCCGCTGCGGGTGACCAGCGGACCGGCGATCCAGCACGCCGGTGACCTGGCCGCCGTCCTGTCCTCCCTCGAGACGGGTGAGGTGCTCTTCCTCGACGAGATCCACCGGATGGCCCGCCCGGCCGAGGAGATGCTCTACGTCGCGATGGAGGACTTCCGGGTCGACGTGGTGGTCGGCAAGGGCCCCGGGGCGACCGCGATCCCCCTCGACCTGGCGCCGTTCACCATCGTCGGGGCCACCACCCGGGCCGGAATGCTGCCCGGACCGCTGCGCGACCGGTTCGGGTTCACCGGTCACCTCGACTTCTACTCCGCCGACGAACTGGAGCAGGTGCTGACCCGCTCGGCCGGCCTGCTCGGCGTCCGGCTCACAGCCGACGGCGGCGCCGAGATCGCCGGTCGCGCGCGTGGCACCCCACGGATCGCCAACCGGCTGCTGCGCCGGGTGCGTGACTGGGCCCAGGTGCGCGGTGACGGAGTGGCGGATCTGCCCGCCGCACGGGCGGCCCTGCAGGTGTACGCGGTCGACGAGCGGGGGCTGGACCGGCTGGACCGGTCAGTGCTCGAGGCCCTGTGCCGCCGCTTCGACGGCGGCCCCGTCGGGCTGTCCACACTGGCGGTCGCGGTGGGGGAGGAGCCCGAGACCGTCGAGACTGTCGCCGAGCCGTTCCTGGTGCGCGAGGGTCTGCTCGGGCGTACGCCACGGGGTCGGGTGGCCACCGCGGCCACCTGGCGCCATCTCGGCCTGACCGCCCCGCGTCGGCCCGGACGGAGCAGCGACGTCGCCGAGCGGCAGGGTGGCTTGTTCGGAGAGTGAGCGCGGCTGGCCTACACTCCCTCGGGTGGACCCGGGCATCATCTTCCTAGGAATGGCCGTCGTGCTGATGGCCGTCATGTTCCAGCGCTCCAGCCGTCAGCGACGGGAGTTCGCGCAGGTCCAGTCCCAGATCACCCCGGGTGCCAAGGTGATGACCGCATCCGGGATGTTCGGGACGATCCTCGAGGTGGTCGACGACACGGTGGTCCTGGAGACCGGCCCCGGGCAGACCTCCACCTGGGACCGCCGGGCCGTGGCCCGGATCGTCACCCCCGGCATAGACCCTGCGGGCGATGCCGCGCAAGAACCGGGAACCGGGTCGGGGGACGCGCCGTCCCCATAGCAGGGTCGCTCACCTCGACGACGCCCGCCTCGCCGAGCCGGCCGCACTGAGCCGGACCACCGATCCAGACCACCACCGAGCAGACAGACCAGAGAAGAGAACCGACGCGTGGCGCGTTCCAGCTACTCCCGCCCCTGGCGCGCTCTGGGCGCACTCGCCGCCCTCGGCGCCGTGCTGTACGGGCTGATCGCCGGCGGTGTCATCTGGGGCAGCGCCCAGTGGACGCCGCGACTGGCCCTCGACCTGGAGGGCGGCACCGAGTTCATCCTCAAGGCCATCCCGCAGCCCGGGCAAGAGGGCGCAATCACCCCGGCCACCATCGACGAGGCCATCAAGATCATCCGCAAGCGGGTCGACGGCAGCGGTGTCGCCGAGGCAGAGGTGTCCCGGTCCGGCCAGGACAGCATCGTGGTGACCCTGCCCGGCAAGAACATCGACGAGGCCACCCGGCAGGCGATCAAGAAGTCGGCGGCCCTGGAGTTCCGGCCGGTGCTCGTCGTCGAGGGCCCGGCTGTCGCGCCCGAGCCGTCGCCGACCGGGACTCCGACCGGCTCGGCCTCGGCCAGCCCCGAGGCCTCCGCCAGCGGTGGGTCGTCGGCGGATCCCGCGGCGAGCGCGCCGGGAGGCACCGGCGGTGGCGGTCTGCAGGCTGCGACCACTCCCTCCCCGACCGGTGGCGCCGAACCGACCGGCCCGGCCGGAGCCGATCCGAGCGGTGTGGCGAGCCCGGACGGCAGTGCCGGGGCCAGTCCCGCGCCGAGTCCGACCGACGCCAGTGACCTGGCCTGGATCGATGAGGCGGTGGCGAGCCAGTGGGAGGCCACCGACTGCGTCAGCGTCGAGAGCCGCGTCGAGGCGCAGAACCGCGCCAACGACCCCGCCAAGCCCCTTGTCGCCTGCGACGAGGAAGGCGCGAAGTTCATCCTCGGGCCGGTCGAGGTGAAGGGTCAGAACATCACCGACGCCAACGCCGGGCTCGAAGTCACCTCGTCGGGGCAGGTCACGAACCAGTGGCAGATCAACCTTACCTTCGACGGTACCGGCACCACGGACTTCGCCACGATCAGCGCGCGGCTGTTCCCGCTCGACCCGCCGCGCAACCAGTTCGGGATCGTGCTCGACAACCTGGTCATCTCTGCTCCCCGGATGGAAGGCGTGATCCCCGACGGTCGGGCCCAGATCACCGGCGACTTCACCCAGGCCAGCGCCCAGGCGCTGGCCAACCAGCTGAAGTTCGGTGCGCTGCCGATCTCCTTCGACACCTCCACCGAGAACCAGATCTCGGCCACCCTGGGCAGCGAGCAGCTGCGCAACGGCCTGCTGGCCGGCCTGATCGGCCTGTTGCTTGTCGTCGTCTACTCGCTGCTGCAGTACCGGGCCCTGGGCATGGTCACCGTGGCCAGCCTGATGGTCGCCGCGCTGTTCACCTACGGCGTCGTGGTGCTGCTCGGCTGGCGGCAGGGCTACCGGCTGAGCCTGCCCGGCGTCGCCGGCCTGATCGTGGCGATCGGCATCACTGCCGACTCGTTCATCGTCTACTTCGAACGCATCCGGGACGAGGTGCGCGAGGGGCGCAGTCTGGCGGCGGCCGTCGAGCTCGCCTGGGCCCGGGCCCGGCGGACCATCCTCATCTCCGACGCGGTCAGCCTGTTGGCCGCCACCGTGCTGTTTGTGCTCGCGGTCGGCGGTGTGCGCGGCTTCGCGTTCACGCTCGGGCTGACCACACTGATCGACGTCCTGGTGGTCTTCCTGTTCACCAAGCCGATGGTCACCCTGCTGGCCCGGACCGAGTTCTTCGGCGGTGGACACCGGCTGTCCGGGTTCGACGCCGAACATCTCGGCCGGTCCGTGCGCTACGCCGGTCGCGGCGTCGTCCGCACCCCCGCCCGCACGCCGACCGCCCGTCCCGCCGGGACGGGCACCATCGCCGAGCGGCGGGCCGCGGCCGAACGCGCGAGCCGTTCGACCACGGCCGTCATCGAAGAGCCATCGGCCCAGCGCCGCGGCGACGCGGGGGAGGGAAGCTGATGCCGAGCTTCGCCAAGCTGGGCAACGACCTGTACAGCGGGCGGACGTCGTTCGACTTCGTCGGACGGCGTCGGCTGTGGTACCTGGTCGCCGCTGCCCTGATGCTGGTCAGCGCGCTGGCGGTGGGCATCCGCGGGCTGAACCCGGGCATCGAGTTCCGCGGCGGCACCGAGTTCCGCATCTCCGGCACCTCGGTGACCAGCGAGCTCGCCGGGGAGCAGGCGGTCGCCTCGGTCGTGCCTGGGGCGCAAGTGCGGGTCAGCCGACTCAACCAAGACAGCATGCGGGTTCAGGCCGACCGCCTGGATGACACCCAGCTGCCCCAGGTGCGCGACGCGCTGGCGCAGGCCTACCAGGTGCAGCCGGACACGATCTCGCAGAGCTTCGTCGGGCCGACCTGGGGTGCCGACGTCACCCGCCAGGCGCTGACCGGCCTGATCGTCTTCCTTGTCCTGGTCACGCTGGTGATCACCCTGTACTTCCGAACCTGGACGATGGCCGTGGCAGCCCTGGTCGCCCTGCTGCACGACCTGCTGCTGACCGTCGGCGTCTACGCGCTGGTCGGCTTCGAGGTCACCCCCGCGTCGGTGATCGGCTTCCTGACCATCCTCGGCTACTCCCTCTACGACACCGTCGTCGTCTTCGACAAGGTGCGGGAGAACACCGAGCACGTGATGGCCTCCACCAAACGCACCTTCGCCGAGGCCGCCAACCGCGCCGTCAACCAGACCCTGGTCCGGTCCATCAACACCTCGGTGGTGGCGCTGCTGCCGGTGGCGGCGATCCTGTTCATCGGCGCCTTCCTGCTCGGCGCCGGCACGCTGAAGGACATCGCCCTGGCCCTGTTCGTCGGCATCGCCGCCGGGACCTACTCCTCGATCTTCATCGCCACCCCGCTGCTGGCGCAGCTGCGTGAGCGTGACCCCCGGGTGCGGGCCCAGGCGGAGCGGGTGGCGCGGCGACGCCGCCAGCAGGACGGGGAGCCGGGGCTGGCGGCGAGCGAGGAGTCCGTCGGTGAGGAGTCCGCCCTCGAGGAGGGCGAGGAGCTTCGCGCCGCGGGGGACACGGTGCGTGAGCCGGCGGCGACGTCCACCGGTGGCCGGCCGGCGCGTCCCCGGACCGGTCAGCGTCAGCAGCCCAAGCGGTCTGGACGGCGCCGGTGAACGAGGTGGAGTCCGGCCTGGACCTGGCCGATCGGGTTCGGGACCGGATCCGGGTGGTGCCGGACTACCCGACCCCGGGCATCCAGTTCCAGGACATCACCCCGCTGCTCGCCGACGCTGGCCTGTTCGCCGAGGTGATCGAGGCGTTCGTCGAGCCGTACCGCGGCCAGGTGGATGTGGTGGCCGGGATCGAGGCCCGCGGGTTCATCCTCGCCGCGCCGGTGGCCCTGGCCCTGGGGGTCGGGTTCGTGCCGCTGCGCAAGAGAGGCAAACTGCCACACACCACGGTGACTGCCGCCTACGACCTGGAGTACGGCCAGGCCGAGATCGAGATGCACATCGACGGCGTCGGCCCTGGCCACCGGGTGCTGCTCGTCGACGACGTGCTGGCCACGGGCGGGACGGCGGCCGCCGCCTGCTCCCTGCTGGAGCAACTGGGCTCAGAGGTCACTGCGGTCGCGGTGCTACTGGAGCTGGCTGGGCTGTCCGGGCGGGACCGGTTGCCCGGGCGGTCGGTGCAGGCTCTGCTAGCCGTCTAGCCGTCTAGCCGTTTGCCCGTGTGGCCTCGTGCCGGAGTGTTTTGGGGCCACGACGACGCTCCTGGACGGCAGCCACCTGGTGCCACGCTGATCTTCGCACTGGGTGTGGAGATCAGTGTGCGGGGAAGTGGTCGCTATGGCAGCCCGTGGTGTTCACGCTGATCTTCGCGGTGGGTGTGGAGATCAGTGTGCGGGGTCGCGGCGTCCGGGGGCGCCGCGCGGCACTGGTCGGGACCGGCTGCGTACACTGCTGAGACAGGCACCGGCGCTGGAGGTCGCTGAATGGCAGAGGACGTGGTCGCGGCGATCGAGCCGGACGCGGACGCGCCGGCTGCCGTGCACCCGGCCGGCCCTGCCGGACCGACCGCGTCCTCCCGCACGTCCGTCCAGCAAAACGGGACGGGCCCGAACGGCCGAGCAGTGGACGACGCTCCCCACCCCGAACCGGATCGGGCCCAGGACGCCGTCGAACCGACGCCCACCGAGGCAACGCCGGACGCAGCCACGGATCCCCCGGCGTCCGCACCTCCACGCCACCGGCTGGGCCACAGCACCGAAGGGTTGCCGGCGACCAGTCGGGTGCTGTCCCGGATCGCCCGGTTCGGCTCCGGACGGTCCGCCAGCACCTCTCCGCTGCTGGACCCGCTGCTGCGCACTGTGCGCAGCACCCATCCCAAGGCCGACGTCGGGCTGATCGAGCGGGCCTTCGAAGCCGCTGCGAAGGCGCACGCGGGTCAGAAGCGCAACAGCGGCGACCCGTACATCACCCACCCGGTGGCCGTGGCCTCGATCCTGGCCGAGCTCGGGATGACCCCGCCGACCCTGGCTGCCGCCCTGCTGCACGACACGGTCGAGGACACCTCCTACACCCTCGCCCAGCTGGAGAAGGACTTCGGCGCCGAGGTCACTCGGCTGGTCGATGGGGTCACCAAGCTGGACAAGGTCACCTACGGCGACGCCGCCCAGGCCGAGACCGTCCGCAAGATGGTGGTCGCGATGGCCAAGGACATCCGGGTCCTGGTGATCAAGCTGGCCGACAGGTTGCACAACGCCCGCACCTGGCGGTACGTGCCGCAGGCCTCGGCCGAGCGCAAGGCCAAGGAGACCCTGGAGATCTACGCCCCGCTGGCCCACCGGCTCGGCATGAACACGATCAAGTGGGAGCTGGAGGACCTGTCCTTCGCGGCGCTGCACCCCAAGGTCTACGACGAGATCGTGCGCCTGGTCGCCGAACGCGCCCCAGCCCGCGAGGACTACCTGGCTCAGGTGCGCGAGCAGGTCGGTGCCGATCTGCGGGCCGCCAAGATCAAGGCGAGCGTGACCGGGCGACCCAAGCACTACTACTCCGTCTACCAGAAGATGATCGTGCGGGGCCGCGAGTTCGCGGAGATCTACGACCTGGTCGGGGTGCGGGTGCTGGTCGAGTCGGTGCGGGACTGCTATGCCGTGCTCGGGTCGCTACACGCGCGATGGAACCCGGTGCCCGGCCGGTTCAAGGACTACATCGCGATGCCCAAGTTCAACATGTACCAGTCGCTGCACACGACCGTGATCGGCCCGGAGGGCAAGCCGGTCGAAATCCAGATCCGCACCCACCAGATGCACCGCAGGGCCGAGTACGGCGTGGCCGCCCACTGGAAGTACAAGGACGACCCCAGCCGCAGCGGCGACGCCAACGACATGACCTGGTTGCGCCAGCTGCTGGACTGGCAGCGCGAGACCGCCGACCCGGGGGAGTTCCTGGACTCGTTGCGGTTCGAGATCAACGCCCAGGAGGTCTACGTCTTCACGCCCAAGGGCGATGTGGTCGCGCTGCCCGCGGAGTCGACCCCGGTCGACTTCGCCTATGCGGTGCACACCGAGGTCGGGCACCGGTGCATGGGTGCCCGGGTGAACGGACGACTGGTGCCGCTGGAGAGCACGCTCGACAACGGCGACGTGGTCGAGGTCTTCACCTCGAAGGCGGACGGCGCCGGGCCCAGCCGTGACTGGCTCACCTTCGTGCGCAGCCCGCGGGCCCGCAACAAGATCCGGCAGTGGTTCTCCAAGGAGCGCCGCGAGGAGGCCATCGAGCAGGGCAAGGACGCCATCGCCCGGGCGATGCGCAAGCAGCACCTGCCGATCCAGCGGCTGCTGTCGCACGAGTCGATGGCCGGACTGGCCCAGGAGCTTCGCTACGTCGACGTCTCGGCGCTGTACGCGGCCGTCGGCGAGGGCCACATCACCGCATCCGGCGTGGTCAGTCGGCTGGTGCACTCCCTCGGCGGCGAGGAGGGCGCGGAGGAGGATCTGGCCGAGGCGGCCACCCCGAGCCGGGCCCGACGCACCCGGATCGGCGACCCCGGGGTCACCGTGCGCGGTGTCGAGGACGTGTGGGTCAAGCTCGCCAAGTGCTGCACCCCCGTGCCGGGCGACCCGATCGTCGGGTTCGTCACCCGGGGTAGCGGGGTCTCGGTGCACCGCACCGGCTGCGGCAACGTCGTCGCGCTGCGCACCCAGCCGGAGCGGATGGTCGAGGTGGAGTGGGCGCCGACGGCCGGCAGCGTCTTCCTCGTCCAGATCGCGGTCGAGGCCCTGGACCGGAACCGGCTGCTGGCCGACATCACGCGGGTGCTGTCCGACAACCATGTGAACATCCTGGCGGCCAACGTCGCCACTAGCGGCGACCGGATGGCGATCTCCCGGTTCACGTTCGAGATGGGCGACCCGGCGCACCTCGACCACGTGCTCGGCGCCGTCCGCCGGGTCGAGGGTGTGGTCGACGCCTACCGGATGAGCGGATCCACCCAGAGTTCCTGACCTGTTGCGGCCGTGGGTATCTGACGGGGTACGCCGGACTGGTCCGAAGCCGGGTAGGACGACGCGATCGCGCTCGCCCAGGCATGGACCACCTGCCGGGCGGTGGCCACGCCACGGCCGTGGTGCATCCGGTCCAGCTGGTCCAGGACATCGATCAGCCGGACGCCGCAGGCGGCCCCGAGGCGGTGCAGCGCCGGGCCGAGCTCGGCGGGCGGCAGCGACCGGGCCAGGTCGGCGCCGGTCCGGATCGGGTCGGTCAGGCGCAGGGTGCCGACGCTCAGCAGCTCGCGGGGGCCGAGGCGGTGCTCGTGCAACCGCGCGGGCAGGTTCTTCGGCCTGGCAGACCCGGGCGCGATGACCAGGTCGACCAGATCTGGCGCCGCACCGCCGGCGTGCACCCAGGCGGCGGTGGCGTAGCCGACAACGGCGCGAGCGGCCGGAGCGGGCATCGGGCCGCCTCCGGGAGGGGCCAGCGCCAGGGCGACCGCCCGGGCCCGCAGTGCCACGGTGTCCGGGACGTGGTCGGCGACCAGCACCGAACCCGGCAGCCGGCGGATCCGTCCCGCGCTGACCAGCCGGTCCAGCTCCCGTCGGTCGACCTGGCGAGGGTCAGGCCGGAACGGCTGGTCCTCGGGGGGTCGGTCGGCCGGTGGGCCGAAGTGGGACTGCGGCGGGCCGGACGGCGCACTGGCGGGTGAGGGTGGGGGCGTGGTCATCGGGCCAGGGTGCCCGCTGGGACACCGGCCCCGGGAGCAGCGTCCGATTCCTGTGGACGAACCTGTGGATGGCTTGACGTGGCCGAGGGGTCAGGGGCTGAACTCCGCCAACGCCTTGCGGGCCTGCTCCAGCCACTGGCTGCGCGCCTCGATCGCTGCCGCGGCCTCGGCCGCGGCCCGTTCGTCGCCCCCGGCCCGGGCCGTGTCGTGCCGGGCCTGCAGGTCCACCAAAGCCGACTCCAGCTGGTCCACGACGTCCTGCGCCCGGGCCCTGGCCTGCGGGTTGTTGCGGGCCCAGGCGGACTGCTCGGCGTCCCGGACCGCCTGCTCCACGGCCCGCAACTGGGACTCGACGCGGCCCATGTCCGCCTTGGGCACCTTGCCGGCGGCGTCCCAGCGCTGCTGGATCCTGCGCAACGCCGACTTCGCCGCGGCCAGGTTCGTGACCGGCAGCAGCGCCTCGGCCTCGGCGAGCAGAGCCTGCTTGACCTTGAGGTTGTCCCGGTAGCCGGCCTCGGCCTCGGCGACCACCGAGTTCCGGGCCGCGAAGAACTCGTCCTGGGCCGCCCGGAACCGCGACCACAACGCGTCGTCGTCCTTGCGGGCAGCTCGCGGCGCCGACTTCCATCGGGTCATCAGGTCGCGGAACTGAGCCGCGCCGGCCCCGAAGTCGGTGCTGTGGCGCAGTGCCTCGGCCTCGGCGACGATGGCCTCCTTGACCGCCTTGGCCTCGGACCGACGCTCGTCGAGGGCACCGAAGTGCTGGCGCCGCTTGCGGTCGAACGTCGTCCGGGCGGCGCTGAACCTGCGCCACAGCTCGTCCTCGCCGGCCTTGTCCAAGCGGTGCTCACGCTGCATCCGACGCCAGGTCTCGAACAGCTCGCGCAGCCGGTCCCCGGTGCTCTTCCAGGGCAGCCGTTCCGGGTCCACCCCGGCGAGGGACTCGGCCTCCTCGACCAGCGCGGCCCGCTCGGCGAGCGCCTGCTCGCGCTCGGCCCGGCGGGCCTGCTCGGCCTGCTCGCGGCGCTGCTCGACGACCGGACCGAGTGTCGCCAACCGGGCCAGCAGTGCGGGCAGGTCACCGACCGCGTTGGCGTCGCGGACGGTGTGCTCGAGCCGGGCGATCGAGGCCCGGGCGACCGGTGCGGACACCTGCCCGGCCGCCACCCGCTGCTCGAGCAGGCTCACCTGACCGGCCAGGTCGTCGTACTTGCGGGCGAAGTAGGCCAGGGCGTCGGCCGGTGTGGCGCCCGGGTAGGAGCCCACGGACCGTTCACCGTCGGGCAGGCGCACCCACACCGTGCCGTCCGGGTCGACGCGCCCCCACTGCTCCGGGCTGTCCACGGTGCTTCCCCTTCCTCCGCTGACCGTCTCTCAGCTGACCGTCGTCGAGGTGATCGACACGGCCCTGGACGGTGCGCCGTCCGAGCCTCCTCCCAGCACGCCACCGGCGGCCACCTTCTCCACCGTCGCCATCCCGCCGACGATCGTGCCGATCACCGAGTAGCCGCCCGCGGAGTCGCTGGGGATGGTCGAGTCCTTGTAGACCAGGAAGAACTGGCTGCCCATGCTGTCGCCCTTGTCGCCCTGCCGGGCCATGGCGACCGTGCCGGCCTTGTACAGGTTGTCGGCGGGGGCGTTCTCCACCGGGCCGTAGCTGTATCCCGGACCGCCGCCACCGGTGCCGGTCGGGTCGCCGCACTGCAGCACGTAGATCCCCTCGGTGGTGAGCCGATGGCAGCGGGTGTTGTCCCAGAACCCGTTGCGGGCCAGGAAGATCGCGCTCGCCACCGCCTGCGGCGCCTTCGCGCCGTCCAGCCGTAGCGCGATCGGTCCGCAGGTGCTCTCCATCGCCAGGTTCCAGGTCTTGCCCTCGGCCAGCGAGGCCGGTGGCGGCGTCGGCCACGTGGCGTCCTGGGCGTTGGCCGGCCCGGGTACCGCACACGGGTTGTTCGGGTCGGACGACGCGGCCGGCGAATCGGCGGCCGCGGCCTCGGGGGAGGGGCCCGCAGCCTCGGGCGAGGGGGAGCGGTCCGGACCGAAGATCAGGACCGCGGCGATCACCGCCAGGGTCGCTGCAACCGCGGACAGGGCAATCAGTGCCCGGCGGCGAGCCTCACGTTGCTGCCGGGCGACAACGGCCTGCTTCTCCTGCCACTTCTCGTAGCGACGACGGGCATACTCCCGCTCACGCTTGGTCGGCGACAACCCGAAACCCTCCCTCGTGGTGGACGGCGCGCGTGCACCGACCCCGGACGTCGCCAGTCTAGGCACCGAGCGTGCCGCGCGGCAGCGACCGCGGACGTGGCGCCACCCCAGTAGTCGGTGGGCGGATGAGGATGGCGAGCAGCACGGCGACCGGCACGGTGACCGGCACGGCGGGCGACCGGCATGGTCTCGGTAGGCTCGTGCAGTGCTCGCGATCGGATTCGAGGCCGCCGCCTTCGCCACCAACTGCTACCTGCTCGCTCCCGGCGTCGGAGAGCAGTGCCTGATCATCGACCCGGGCATCGGGGTCCTGCCGACCCTCGCCGCGGTGCTGCAGGAGTACGGGCTCCGCCCTGCCGCCGTCCTGCTCACCCATGGACACGCCGACCACGTCTACTCGGTGACCCCGGTGTGCCGCGACCACGGGGTGGCCGCGATGATCCACGGCGAGGACGCCTACCGGCTCGCCGACCCGCTGGCCACGCTGGACCCCCAGCTGGTGGCGATGCTGGAGGCCCAGTTCGGCGAGGCGGCCACCTGGTCCGAGCCCGAGGACGTGCGCCTCGTCGGCGACGGCGAGCGTCTCGAGCTGGCCGGTTTGGCCGTCCAGGTCGTGCACGCCCCCGGTCACACCGAGGGGTCGGTGATGTTCGCCCTCGACGAGGTGCCGGACGGCGCCCAGGCCGCCGGCGTCGAGATCACCTCGACCCTGGTCTCCGGGGACGTGTTGTTCGCCGGCAGCATCGGCCGGACCGACCTGCCCGGCGGTGACCACGCCGCCATGCTGCGCTCGCTGCGGGACAAGGTGCTTCCCCGGCCGGACGGCGAGCTGGTCCTGCCCGGCCACGGGCCGGCGACCACGATCCAGCGCGAACGCGCCGCCAACCCCTATCTGCGCGGCCTGGGCTGAGCGGCCCCCCGGCAGCTCGGGGTCCACCCTGCGACCCGTCCCCAGACCTGAACCAGCGAGAGGCGACCGTGTCCCGACCCACCCCCCTGTCCGGCTTCCCCGAGTGGCTGCCGGGCCAGCGCATCGTCGAGCAGCAGGTGATCGACACGCTTCGGCGCACCTTCGAACTGTGGGGGTTCGCCTCGCTGGAGACCCGCGCCGTAGAACCGCTGGCCGAGCTGCTGCGCAAGGGCGAGATCGACAAGGAGGTCTACCTGCTGCGCCGGCTGCACGAGGACCCCGAGGACACCGGCGCAGACGAGCTCCGCCCCGACCCGCGCCGGCTGGGCCTGCACTTCGACCTGACCGTCCCGTTCGCCCGGTACGTGCTGGAGAACGCTGGGCGGCTGCAGTTCCCGTTCCGTCGCTACCAGATCCAGAAGGTCTGGCGCGGTGAGCGACCGCAGGAGGGCCGCTACCGCGAGTTCTGCCAGGCGGACGTGGACATCGTCGGGGTCGGTGAGCTGCCGTTCCATCACGACGTCGAGGTCGCGCAGGTGATGACCGAGGCGCTGTCAGTGCTGCCGCTGCCACCGATGCGTCTCCAGCTGAACAACCGTCGGCTCATCCAGGGCTTCTATCGCGGCATCGGCGCAGCCGATACCGCCGCGGTGATGCGAGTGGTGGACAAGCTGGACAAGCTGTCCGCGGCCGAGGTGGCCCGCCAGCTCGGTGAGGAGGCGGACCTGTCCGACGCCCAGGTGCGGGCCTGCCTGGCGATGGCCGAGATCGTCACCCCGGACGCCTCGTTCGCCGACCGGGTGCGCGCCCTGGGGGTCAGCGATCCGTTGCTCGAGCAGGGGATCGAGGAGCTGGCCGCGGTGGTGGAGGGCGCGGCCCAGCTGCGCGGCGAGCGGGTCGAGGTGACCGCCGACCTGCGCATCGCCCGGGGACTGGACTACTACACCGGCACCGTCTACGAGACCCGGCTGGCCGGCATGGACCACCTCGGCTCGGTGTGCTCCGGCGGGCGCTACGAGTCGCTGGCCACGACCGGGTCGCAGACCTACCCCGGGGTCGGCATCTCCTTCGGCCTGACCCGGGCCCTCGGTCCGCTGTTCGCCCGCGGTCAGCTGATCGCCAGCCGCCCGGTGCCCACCTGTGTACTGGTCGCGGTGGCCGACGAGGCCTCCCGGGGGCTCAGCCGGGCGGTCGCCGCGGCCCTGCGTCGGCGCGGCATCCCGACCGAGGTGGCCCCCGCGGCCGAGAAGTACGGCAAACAGATCCGCTACGCCGACCGGCGGCAGATCCCTTACGTCTGGTTCCCGTCGGCACCTGGCGGCGGCGGTGCCGCGGCCGCTGACGAGGTCAAGGACATCCGCAGCGGCAGCCAGGTCGCCGCCGACGCCGCCACCTGGAGCCCGCCGGAGCAGGATCGCTGGCCCCAGGTGCTGGACGGTCGGGAGGTCACCGGCAGCCCGGTGACGGGCAGCTGATCTCGGTGCGCAGCCGGGTGTCCTCCCGCTGCTGAACCCACTGCGCCTCGCCGCCGCAGGCGGGGCAACCGGCCGAGAAGGCGACCAGGTCGAAGGCCAGCCCCGGCACCACTCCATAGCGGGCCAGGAGGCTGCGCGGGCTGGGCACCGGCACCGTCGACGACAGCTCCTGCGGGGGTGGCGCCTCGAGGGCCGGGGGCGACGATGGGCCGGAAGGCAGTCTGGGCGCAGTCGTCACAGGTGCTGCATCGACCCGCCACGCACCCGGGTTGACCTTCCCCGCGAGGTCAGGATCACTAAGGTGGTCGCCGTGGAGAGCCGACGACTGGGCCGCACCGGCCGCGACGTCTCGGTGATCGGGCTGGGATGCTGGCAGCTCGGTGCCGACTGGGGCCACGTGGAGGACCGCGACGCCCTGGCCATCCTGGACGCCGCGGTGGACAGCGGGGCCACCTTCTTGGACACGGCCGACGTCTACGGTGACGGACGCAGCGAGCAGCTGATCGCCCGGTTCCGGGCCGTGCAACCCGACGCCGAGGTGATGGTGGCGACCAAGGCGGGTCGGCGCGCCGACCCGCACGTGGCCGGCTCCTTCACCGAGGACGCCCTGCGGGCCTGGGTGGAGCGCAGCCGGAGGAACCTGGACACCGACACCCTCGACCTGCTCCAGCTGCACTGTCCGCCGACCCAGGTCTACTCGACCGACGCGGCCTTCGACGTCCTGGACACCCTGGTCGCCGAGGGCAAGGTGGCCGCCTACGGGGTGTCGGTTCAGACCTGCGAGGAGGCGTTGACCGCGATCCAGCGACCGGACGTGGCCACGGTGCAGATCATCCTCAACGCGTTCCGGCTCAAGCCGCTGGACGCCGTCCTGCCGGCGGCCCGCGAGGCGGGGGTCGGCATCATCGCCGGGGTGCCGCTGGCCAGCGGGCTGCTGTCCGGGCGCTACGACGAGAACACGACGTTCGCCGCCGACGACCACCGCACCTACAACCGGGACGGATCCGCCTTCGATGTGGGGCAGACCTTCTCCGGGGTTCCGTT
The DNA here is from genome assembly GCA_963724535.1 of uncultured Actinomycetota bacterium. Taxonomy (GTDB): domain Bacteria; phylum Actinomycetota; class Actinomycetes; order Actinomycetales; family Kineosporiaceae; genus JADJPO01. The sequence goes on along the minus strand of CAVRVD010000017.1, from coordinate 389,793 downwards.
CGAGGTCGGCGTGCGGGCGGCCCGTGAGTTGGCCGGCGTCGTCCCGGAGGGGGTGTCGATGGCGGCGTTCGCGCTGCGCTGGGTGGTCGACCAACCCGGCGTCAGCACCGTGATCCCAGGGGCTCGCACGGCGCGGCAGTCCCGGTTCAACGCCGAGGCGGCGACCCTGCCGCCGACGACCGCCGAGCAGCACGAGACCGTCCGCGCGGTCTATGACAAGTACATCCGCGAGCACGTGCACGACCGCTGGTGACCACGACGTCGCGGTGAGCCGGTGTCGCCGTCCGCGCGCGTAGGATCGACGGGTTCGTCGTTCCTGCACGTGCCGAAGGGATCCGTTCCGTGCTGCGCACCCACCAGGCCGGCTCGCTGCGAGCCGACCACGCCGGTCAGACCGTCACCCTCAGCGGCTGGGTGGCCCGTCGGCGCGATCACGGCGGAGTGGCCTTCGTCGACCTGCGTGACGCCTCGGGGACCGCGCAGGTCGTGGTGCGGGACGAGTCGGCCGCGGCCGAGCTGCGCGCCGAGACCTGCGTGCGGGTCACCGGTGAGGTCAGTCGGCGCCCGAAGGGCAACGAGAACCCGGCGTTGGCCACCGGGGAGGTCGAGGTGATCGCCAAGGACGTGGAGGTGCTCGGACCGGCCGCCCCGCTGCCGTTCCAGCTCGATGAGCACCTGGAGGTCGGTGAGGAGGCGCGGTTGCGGCACCGCTACCTCGACCTGCGCAGGCCGCGTCAGGGCGCCGCCCTACGGCTGCGCAGCGAGGTGAACCGCGCCGCCCGTGAGGTGCTGCACACGAACGGCTTCGTTGAGGTGGAGACCCCGACCCTGACCCGGTCGACCCCGGAGGGCGCCCGCGACTTCGTGGTGCCGGCGCGGCTGTCGCCCGGCTCCTGGTACGCACTGCCGCAGAGCCCACAGCTGTTCAAGCAGCTGCTCATGGTCGCCGGTCTGGAGCGCTACTACCAGATCGCCCGCTGCTACCGGGACGAGGACTTCCGCGCCGACCGGCAGCCGGAGTTCACCCAGCTCGACATCGAGATGTCCTTCGTCGACACCGACGACGTGATCGCGCTGGCCGAGCAGGTGCTGGTCGCCCTGTGGCAGCTGGTCGGCCACGAGATCTCCACTCCGATCCCGCGGATGACCTACGCCGAGGCGATGCGCCGGTTCGGCACCGACAAACCGGACCTGCGCGTCGACCTGGAGCTCGTCGAGTGCACCGAGTTCTTCGCCGACACCGCGTTCCGGGTCTTCCAGGCGCCCTACGTCGGGGCGGTGGTGATGGCCGGCGGTGCGTCCCAGCCTCGCAAGACCCTCGATGCCTGGCAGGACTGGGCCCGCCAGCGGGGGGCGAAGGGCCTGGCCTACGTGCTGGTCGGCGACGGTGAGCAGCGCGGGGTGCTGGGCGGGCCGGTCGCCAAGAACCTGTCGGATGCCGAGCGGGCCGACCTCGCCGCGCACGTCGGCGCCGTCCCGGGGGACTGCATCTTCTTCGCCGCCGGGGAGCCGGCGGCCTCGCGCTCGCTGCTGGGCGCCGTCCGGCTGGAGGTGGCCCGGCGGCTGGGGCTGTTCCAGGACCCGGCCGAGGTACCGACGTGGTCGTTCGTCTGGGTGGTCGACGCCCCGCTGTTCGAGCCGAGCGCGTCCGCCCGGGCGGCCGGCGAGATCGCGGTCGGGGCCGGGGCGTGGACGGCGGTGCATCACGCCTTCACAGCGCCCAAGCCGGAGTGGGTGGATCGGTTCGAGCAGGACCCGGGTCGGGCGCTGGCCCACGCCTACGACATCGTCTGCAACGGCAACGAGATCGGCGGTGGGTCGATCCGTATCCACCGTCGCGACGTCCAGGAGCGCGTGTTCGCCCTGATGGGGATCACTCCGGAACAGGCCGAGGAGAAGTTCGGCTTCCTGCTCGAGGCGTTCAAGTACGGTGCGCCGCCGCACGGCGGCATCGCCTTCGGCTGGGACCGGATCGTCATGCTGCTGGCCGGCGCGGACTCGATCCGCGACGTCATCGCCTTCCCGAAGTCCGGCGGTGGCTACGACCCGTTGACCGGGGCTCCGGCGCCGATCACTGCCGAGCAGCGCACGGAGGCCGGCGTGGACGGGCCGCCGCCACCGCGGGACCCGGCCTGACCCAGTGCCCTGGGGCTCGGTCGGCGTGGCCCGGCTCACGTCGTCCACCCGGTGGATGGGACCAACTACCCGGCTGTCCGGATACGACGCCTCCTAATCTGCAGACTATGCAGGAGCGGCAGAAAGCGGCAGGAGAGGGACTCCTGAGTGCGCATCAGGTGCAGAACGTGCTGCACGTCGACCGCTCCACGATCTACCGGATGGCCGAGGACGGCCGCCTGCCCGCGATCAAGGTGGGTCGCCAGTGGCGGTTCCCGGCGGCTGGGATCGAGGCTCTCGTCTGTGGTACTCGGCAGGAGCCGGCCCCGGTCATCGACATCCGGCGCGGCGTGGAGGGCCACCCGGCCCGGTGGGCCGTGGTGGATGTCGAGGTGGCCGGCGCCGTCACCCAGGTCGCCGCAGACCTGCTGGGTGTGATGATGGTGGTCACCGACATGGATGGCCGTCCGGTCACCGAGGTCACCAACCCCTGCCCGTGGTTCGCGGCCCGGCTGGACGACCCCGCGCTGCTGCAGGCCTGTACCCAGGAGTGGCAGCAGCTGGCCGCCGACGTCGACCTCGAGCCGAGGTTCCACACCGGACGGCTCGGCTTCGAGTGCGCCCGCGCCTTCGTGCGCGAGGGAACGTCGCTGGTCGGCATGGTGCTGGCCGGTGGCATCGCCCCGGAGGGCCCGCAGGGTGGGCAGCGCGGTGCCGACGACGAGGGCGATCCCGCGGCGGCCCAGGCTGGGCAGGGGCTCCACCGGCTCAGCCCCAAGCAGCGACGCAAGGTGCTCTCCGCCCTGCCCAAGGTGGCCGCCACGCTGTCGCGGGCGCAGTCCCGCAGCGAGGCCGGCGAGGCCGGCGAGGCCGGGGCGGAACACGACCAGACCACCGCGGCCCCCGGACCGGGAGCCATACAGAGCACTACCAGCGAGAGGAACGAACCATGAAGCGGCTGCTGGTTCTCGGCGCCGGCACGGCGGGCACGATGGCGGTCAACAAGCTGCGGCCGCGCCTGGGCACCGACGAGTGGAAGATCACCGTCGTCGACCCGGACGATACCCACTACTACCAGCCGGGCTATCTGTTCATCCCGTTCGGGATCTACCAGCCGAGCGAGGTGACCAAGCCCCGCAAGCGGTTCCTGCCCAGCGGCGTCGACCTGGTCACCACCGAGGTGGACCGGATCGTTGCCGACGAGAGCCATGTGCTGCTCATGGACGGCACCCGGCTCGACTACGACTACCTGATCATCGCCACCGGTGCCACGCCACGTCCGGACCAGACCCCGGGCATGGACGACGAGAGTGTGTGGCGCTCCAGCGTGCACGAGTTCTACACCTTCGAGGGGGCGGTCGCGCTGGCGCAGACCCTGCGAGGCTGGCAGGGCGGGCGCCTCGTCGTCCATATCACCGAGATGCCGATCAAGTGTCCGGTGGCCCCGCTGGAGTTCACCTTCCTCGCCGACGCGTTCTTCACCGAGCAGGGGATGCGGGAGAAGGTGGAGATCACTTACGTCACGCCCCTTGAGGGTGCCTTCACCAAGCCGGTGGCCAGCAAGTACCTCGGTGACATGCTCGAGGAGCGCTCGATCGCCCTGGAGCCGGACTTCTTGGTCGAGCGGATCGACCCCGAGACCAAGACGCTGGTCTCCTACGACGAGCGCGAGGTCCCCTTCGACCTGCTGGTCACGGTGCCGCTGAACATGGGTTCAGAGGTGATCGCCCGCTCCGGCCTGGGCGACGAGCTGAGCTACGTCCCGGTGGACCGCGAGACGCTGCTGTCGAAGAAGTACGACAACATCTTCGCGATCGGCGACGCCAGCGACATCCCGGCCTCCAAGGCCGGCTCGGTCGCCCACTTCGCGATGGAGGCGTTCCCGGAGAACTTCCTGCGCCATGTCCAGGGGCTGGCGATGACGAACAAGTTCGACGGGCACGCCAACTGTTTCATCGAGACCGGCCACGGCAAGGGTCTGCTGATCGACTTCAACTACGAGACCGAGCCGCTGCCCGGCAAGTATCCGTTGCCCGGGATCGGCCCTTTCAGCCTGCTGAAGGAGACCGAGATGAACCACTGGGGCAAGGTGATGTTCCGCTGGATCTACTGGAACGTCCTGCTGCCCGGCAAGGAGCTCCCGGTCCCGGCGCTGATGTCGATGGCCGGCAAGCAGCTCGAGGACGTGTGATGACCGCCGCGACGACGGTCGACCAGGTCGGGCAGCTCGACCGCATCGAGACGCAGCTGGCGACCATTCTCGACGAGCTGGAGGCGACCCGCCGAGAGCGTGACCGCTGGCGCGAGCTCACCCACGAGCTGATGCCGGTCGCCCAGGGCGCGATGGACGTCGCCTCCCGGGAGCTGGAGGGTCTCAGTCGGGACGTCACCGTCGAGGATCTGGTGCGGTTCGCCCGTACCGCCGTCCGTACCCTGCCGAGGCTGGAGGCCCTGCTGGTCCAGCTCGACAGCATGAGCGAGCTGGTGCACGAGGCGACGTCGCTGACCGGTGCCGGCGTCTCCAGCCTGTCGACGACGCTGGCCACCGCAGAGAGCAAGGGCTACTTCACCTTCGCCCGGGGGACCGCCACCATCATCGAGGAGGTCGTCGAGTCCTTCGGCGAGGAGGACCTCAAGGCCCTCGGCGCCAACGTGGTGCTGATCCTGCAGACCATCAAGCAGATGACCCAGCCGCAGATCATGCGATTCCTGTCCACGACCGTCGCCGACGTGCAGGAGGTGGACGACGCACCCCCGCCGTCGGCGGTCAACCTGCTGCGCCAGATGCGCGATCCGCAGGTGCGCCGTGGTCTGTCCCGGACGCTGACCGTGCTCGGCGACCTCGGAGCCGCGACATCGGGCGGATCACGCAAACACAAGGGAAAGGGCAAGGACAAGCCGCCGCAGCATCCCGAGCCCTCGGCGGTCATCTGATCAAGCCCGCCGGACCGGACGTCCACCCACGAACCGCACCGACCCGCAGACCGCACCGAGCCACAGACCACACAGCCCCACAGACCAGCACAGAGAGGCCGAACCGCAATGCCCACCACGACCATCAACGGCAAGACCGTCACCGTCAACGACGAGGGCTACCTCACCGAGTTCGCCGAGTGGGACGAGGACCTGGCCAAGGTCTTCGCCGCGAACATCGGCATCGACCTGACCGACGCGCACTGGAAGGTGATCCGGTTCCTGCGCGAGGACTTCCAGGCCCAGGGCGAGACCCCGACCACCCGCCGGGTGCAGCAGGTCGCCGGGGTGCCGATCAAGGAGCAGTTCGTGCTCTTCCCGAAGAAGCCGGGCCGCAAGATGTCCTACATCGCCGGGGTGCCCAAGCCGCATGGCTGCGTCTGACCGCCTGATCTACCGCTTGACTCCAGCCCTCGTCAAACCCCAACTGCTGCAAGGGAACCTGCCATGACTACCGACTCCGCCCCGATCATCCCGTCCTTCGACGACGACGAGGACGAGGGCCGAAAGCTCGCCATCATCTGCTCCAAGGGCAACCTGGACATGGCCTACCCGGGCCTGATCATGGGCAACGCCGCCCTCGGCGAGGGCGTCGAGACCCACTTGTTCTTCACCTTCTGGGGCTTCGACATGATCATGAAGTCCCGGATGCACAAGCTGCAGTTCTCACCCGCCGGCAACGCGGCCATGCACCTGCCCGGCAGCGACCTGCACATGCCGCAGGCGCTCGCCCCGGCGATGACCGGGGTGGCCACCAAGATGCTCAAGAAGCAGATCGCCGACCTGGGCGTGCCCGAGGTGCCGGAGTTCCTCGACCTGATCACCGCCGCCGGCGGCCACCTGTGGGCCTGCCGGATGAGCGCCGACATGATGAAGATCGCCGAGCCGGACCTGCGCGACGACGTCGAGGCCATCATCACCGCGGCAGACTTCATCGAGATGACCAAGGGCGCCCAGCTGCTGTTCATCTGAGCGGTTACGTGCGGCAGCGGCGATCAGGCGGGCTTGCCGATGACAGTGAAGTGAACCCGCCGTCGCGTAACGAAACGAACTGCGCCACAAAGGATTCCGACGCATTCGAGCAGGCAGGACAGCGGCATCAGCAGGATCACGAGCGCGCCCTCCCACCATCGGTGCCGGATTGAGGCCGACGCGCGGCAGTTGACCTTGAACCCCTCCCAGTACAGCCACACGTAAAAGCCGTAGTTGAGCGACCAGAGCAGGCCCATCGCCGCCAGCGCCGGGCCGGTGTCCAGGTCGCGGAGCAACAGGGCCAGGGCCAGCACCAGGAACGGGTGGCCGAACGGGGCGGCGATCCAGATCGCCAGGTTCGGCAGCAGTGTCAGCCGGCGCAGCAGTGGGACCGACCGATCCGCGACCAGCCGCAACAACCCCCAGACCCAGCGTTCGCGTTGGCGCACGAAGTCCCCGAGTGTCCGCGGCGAGGCGCCCTCGGACCAGGCGGGGAACCACTCGCTGCCGCCCGGGTACAGGTCGCAGAACATCAGGGCGAACTGGGCGTCCTCGACCAGGGAGTCCGGGCCGAAGTCCCAGCCGATCTGCGCCTCGACGCTGGAGCGGACGCAGAGCAGCTCCCCGTGCAGCCCACCACGCGGCGCGCCGCGGCCGGTGGTCACCGCGAAGAAGCTCATGTCGCATCCCGGTCGGACGGCGTCGGCGTACCACGTGAGGCGGGTCGGGCTGTACTCGCGCGGGTAGGCCAGAACGCCCTGGGCCAGGTGCCGGCCATCGGGTCCGGCTCGGCGCTGGCGGCGCACGAAGTCGGCCAGCTGGGCCGCGGCCGGCGGGCTCACCGCGGTGTCGTCGTCCATGTGCAGGACCCAGACGTCCGCACCCGCCTCGCCCTCCTGCGCGCGCAGCTCGAGGGCGAACTGGTTGGCCCGGGCCTTGAACCGAGTGCCCCGGGCGGTCTGGTAGTGCGCCGGCACGACCACCAGTCGCATCCCGGGCAGGTTCGTGCACAGCTCGGCGAGCTCCGCCAGGGTCTCGCACCGCTCCTCGACGACCAGGTCGACCCGGACCCTGGCGAAGTGTGCCGGCAGCCGGTTCGCCAGCGAGGTGGCGACCCGGCTCAGCCCGGGCAGGGTGTCGCGTCGACCGACGGTCGGCAGGACGACGACCAGGGTGTCCTGGACATCAGGCCACGGCGGCGCCGAGGTGACGTGCCCGGCGTGCCGGTGCCGACGGGCCACGACGATCCCCACCAGGCCCTGCACCGTGATCACCATCGGCAGTGACCAGACCACGGTGGCGTACCAGCTGATCCGGCCCACGTGCCCGTCCCCGCGGTTGGCCAGGTAGACGACCAGAAGTGAGGCGATCGTGCCCCAGGCCAGGGCCATCCACCCCGGCCGGGGTACCTGGTGGTCGGGGGCCGGTGTCCTGGTGGGCACCGGGGCGCCGGTGTGGGTTCGGGGGTCGAGGGTGACCATGGCCTCACCCGCCCCCGGTCGACGCGCCTGCCGACGGGTAGGCCGTGACCCGGATCCCCGGGAACGACCGGGCGGCGGCGGGGCGACGGGTCCGGTCGAGATGGCCCGCGGCGATGCCCTCCGGGTCGGTGTACCAGTCGTGGCTGGAGACCAACCAGACAACGTCCCGGTCGGCCACCAGAGCGGACAGGCGCGGCAAGTCGGCTTCGGTCATCTTCGGCTCCAGAACGGGGCCGGTGAGCAGGTCCGCCGGCAGCCCATGCCGGTCCAGGACCGGAGCTGCGTCCAGCCGGTCGTAGTACTCCTCGAACGCCAGCTCGGTCCACCCGGCGCTGAACAGCACCAGCTGTCCAGGACGCGCGTGCTGGGCCAGGTAGCCGGTCGCCGCACGCCAGTCCTCCTTGCCGGGGTAGCGGTCCAGGGCGCGCAGGCCGAGCCAGCTGACGGCGAACGCGCCGGTGGCGAGGAGCACGCCGACGGTCCGGGGTCGCACGGTGGCGATGGCGGCGGCGACCAGCACGCTGAACGGGACCGCGGTCCAGACCAGGGTCTGGGAGAAGAACACCGGACGGCGCAGGCTGACCAGTAGCTCCATGGCCGGCGGCAGGACGAGAAGGGCGAGTAGGAGCACTCCGTGCCGCCGGCGGGTGTGCCACCCGCCCACGGCGACCAGCGCGAGAGCGACAGTCATCGCCGTCGTCCGTGCCGCTCCGGACGGCAGGAACGCGACGACCAGACTGCCCCAGTGGTCCAGGACCGCGGTCCACGTCGGCGGGCCGAGCCAGAACTCGGCGTCCACCCGCCGCACCTGTGCCAGGAACCAGGGCAGCCACAGGGACCACAGCCCAACGGCCGCGGCGAGGGCTGTCAGACCGCCCCGGGGGCCGCTGAACCCCGAGCTGGTGCGTGGACGCCGCGCCCCCACCAGGTAGAGCGCGATCGCCGCCGCCAGCAGCGGACCGGTGTTGTGGCTGAGCATGGTCAGCGTGGTGCTGAGCGCCAGACCCAGCCACCACCAGGTGCGCCGGGACGTGGCCGCGGGCGCGGGGTCGAGTACGTGCAGCAGGCACAGCGTCGCCAGCGCCGCGGCCAGGGTGAGCTGGGTGTACATCCTGGCCTGTTGGGCGTAGTAGACGTGCAGCGGGGACAGCGCCATCAGCCCTGCCGCGACCAGTCCGGCGGCGCGACCGGCCAGGTGTGCGCCGATCAGGTGGACGACCGGAACGGTCAGCACCCCGAACAGCACGGACGGCAACCGGGCGGCCGCCTCGACGCCGAGACCCTCAGGGGCCAGGCCCAACCAGGTGTGCAGGAGCCCGTAGTACACGGGCGGGTGAAGGTCCAGCTCGATCGTGGTCCGCCACAGGTCGGGCATCGGCTGACGGCTCACCCAGAGGCTGAACACCTCGTCGATCCACAGGCTGCGGTCGGCCAGACCGTGCCCCCGGATGAGGGCCGCGACCATCGTGACCGCCGCCAGGGCTGCGCCGACGACCCATGCGGCGGGGTCCGTCCCGGCCGTGGGAGTCCGCGCCTCGTGCATCGTCGGCCCGCCCGTGGTCGGCCTACCTGTCGTCGGCACCGGCGCTCACCCCTGGTCCGTCGGGTCGGGTACGGGCCAGCGCGGGCAGGTCGCCCGATACCGGGGGCCGACGTATCGGGACCACTCCGAGCGGGTCAGGTTGCGGTGGGCAGTCGCGCACGCCTGGTCGGTGAGCGTCGCCGGGTCGAGATCCCAGATCCGGACGTGACCGTTCAGGCCGGCGACGAACAGCAGGGTCGGCCGGGCGCCGAAGGCGATGGCGGTGCCCGGTTCGCCACCGGTCGAGATGGGTTCGCCGACCGGCTGGCCGTCGTCGGTCCGCCAGATCCGCACGGTGGCGTCCTCCCCGGTCGCCGCCAGGTAGGCCTGGTCCGGGCTCAGCGCGACCGCGGTCATCTCCTGGGAGGCGCCGAGCAACGCCCGACCCCTTTGGGACCAGCTGGGCACGTCCCAGAGCCGGACCGTGCCGTCGCCGCTGGCCGAGGCCAGTGTCCGGGAGTCGGCGGAGAACTCCAGGTCGAGGACCCACCCGCTGTGCCCGGTGAGCGGCCGGCCGGCGGGCAGCCGGGTGGTGAGGTCCCAGGCCCGGATGACGCCCTCGCTGCCCGCGGCGGCGATCAGCTCGCCGTCCGGGCTCAGTGCGACATCCATCAGCTCGCCGAGGCCGGCACCGAGTGCGGCGCCCAGTTGCGACCGGGTCGCCACGTCCCACCAGCGCACCGTCCCGTCCCGGCCGCCCGAGACCAGGACGGCGCCGTCCGGGCTGAAGGCGACGCCGGTGACCTCACCCTCGTGGCCGCGCAGCGGCGTGCCGACCGGGGCTCCGGATGCGCCGTCCCACAACCGGATGGTTCGGTCGGCCCCGCCGGTGGCGACCAGGGCGCCATCGCGGGACACGGCGGCGGCGGTGACCCAGCCGAGGTGCCCGGACAGCACGTGCCGCGGCGTCGCCTCGGTGAGATCCCAGAGCGCGGCGGTGCCGTCGGCGGCGGCGGAGACGAACCGGTCGCCCGATGGGAGCCCGGCGAGCGCGGTCACCCGGGCGACGTGCCCGCGCAGCGGCGCCCGCCCGGGGACGGTCGGTGCGACCTGCCACACCCGGACGGTGCCGTCGAAGCTTGCCGAGGCGAGCCGACCCCCGTCCGGGCTGAAGACGACGCTGCGTGCCGCGTTCGTGTGCCCGGTCAGCGGTTGGCCCCGGGGGGTGCGCCCGGCGACGTCCCACAGCCGCACTGTGCCGTCCCGACCCGCGGAGGCGAGCAGGGCCCCGTCCGGGGAGAAGGCGATGTGGCTGATCTCCCCGGTGTGCCCGACCAGCGGCTCGCCGGCCTCGGTGGCGGTCCGCGGATCCCAGAACCGGATCGCGCCGTCGGATCCGGACGTGGCCAGCAGTGCTGAGTCGGGGCTGAAGGCCACTCCCGAGGCCCCGCCGGGGTGCCTGGCGATCGGCATGCCGATCGCGTCACTGGTGCCTAGCGGCCAGAGCCAGACGGTACCGTCCGCCGCCGTGGCGGCGATCAGCTCGCCGTCCGGGCTGACGGCCACCCCGTACAGGGCGGCGTCGTCGGCGGTCAGTGGCGCGCCGCGCGGGCGGCCGGTGGCCACGTCCCACAGTCGCACGGTGCCGTCCTCGGCGGCCGAAGCGAGCCGGTCGCCATCTGGGGTGAAGACGACGGCGCTCACCTTGGCCTCGTGGCCGCTGAGCGGCCCGCCGTGTGCGCGGCCGGTGGCCACGTCCCACAGCCGCACGCTCGCATCGGCACTGGCCGAGGCGAGGATCGTGCCGTCCGGGCTGAAGGTCACCCGCTGCACGACGTCGCTGTGCCCGACCAGCTCCGGGCCGTGGCGGGTGCCGGTGGCCGTGTCCCACACCGTGACCCGATGGTCGTCACCGCCAACTGCCAGCAGCCCGCCGTCCGGACTGTAGGCAACCGATCGGACGGCGGCCCGCCGGCTCAGGTACAGCTCGAGGACGTGGAATGAGCGGTTGAGCGACTGAAAGGCCGCGACGGCCGCGGCATCGAGCCCGTCCTGGTCACTGTCCCGGCCCATCGCTTCGACACCCAGCAGCAGGGACAGCTCGGGTTGGCTGCGGGCGGTGGCGTAGGTCTGCGCGGTCAGCTGCTGGGTGAGCGCGCTCCGGGCCTCCCGGGTGGCTTCGGCGTTCTTGGCCACCGCGATGCCGGCGGCCACCACGGTGGCCAGGAGCAGCGCCCCGACGCCGGCGAGCAGCCGGCGCAGCCGCCGGTTGGAACGCTGGACGGCGCGCAGCTCGGCCGCGGCCAGCTCCCGGCTGGCCTGCAGGTAGGCGGCCTCGTCGGTGCCCAGCGGTTCGCGGGGGCGGCCGGGGACGTCGTGGCCCTCATCGACCCATTCGACGAACTCGGCCAGGCGAGCCCCGCGCAACAGGTAGGAGGGGTCTCGGCCGGCGTCCACCCAGTCGGCGGTCTCGCGCTCCAGCTCGGCCCGCATTCGCAGCGAGCTCTCGGCGGCGCTGATCGCCCGGTGCAGCGGGAGCCACTGCCGCAGCAGTGCCTCGTGGGTGACCTCAACGGTGCTGTCTTCACCGTCCTCACCGCGGTCGCTGCTGAGCAGACGGGCCTCGACGAAGGCCTCGACCACGGCCAGCTCGCGCGGGCTGAGTCGGGAGGTCTCCAGCCGGCGGCGCACGAACTGGCCACTGGCGTCCACGGTGACCAGCCGCACCAGCGCGGGCAGCACCTCCTCGCCGTAGCCCCGCGCGGTGAGCTCGGCGAACACCTGGGCCGCGCGGCGTTGCAGCGAGCCCACCACGCCGCCGAGCGCCTCGTAGTCCTGAGTCGTGACCTGCCCGCCCTCGCCGGCCAGGGCGGCCAGCTCGAACAGGGTGTGTCCGAGCAGGGGCAGCGCGTCCCCACCGGTTGTCTCCTCGACCATCCGCTCGATGAGCCCGGCCTCGAAGATCAGGCCTGCGCGGGCTGCCGGCCGAGCGATGACCTCGGACAAGCGGGCACGGCTGATCGGCTCGAGGACGAGGAAGTCGTCGGTGCACTCGCTGAGCCCGGTCCGCTCTGGGGCAGTGCTGAGGAACTCCGAGCGCAGGGTGGCGACCACCCACACCGGGCTGCCCTCGCCGACTGCGCCGCGCAGCAGCGACTGGAAGGCCTGTTGCTCCGCCGGGGTGCAGCGCGTGATCACCTCCTCGGCCTGGTCGACGCAGATGAGCACCTTGGCCCCGGGCGCCGCGGCCGCCTCGGTGAGGTCCTCACCGACGCGGACCAGCGCCGCGCTGGGTGTGCCGTCCGCTCCGGGGTCGGTGAAGGACCGCTCCAGATCGTGCGCCGCCCGGGGCCGTCCGGCCGCCTCGAACGCGCCCGCCAGACTCACCGCGAGCTGGTGCACGGGCCGCGTGCCCGGGACGAAGGGGGGCACCAGCACCCAATGGTCGGGGCGCCGGCTCAGCCGCGGCAGCAGCCCGGCACATAGCAGGGACGACTTGCCGCTGCCGGAGGGCCCCACGAGGCTCACCCAGCGACCACCGCCCAGGGAGACCGTCGGCTGGACCAGCTCGAGCAGCCGGCGGGTCTCCTCGTCGCGGCCGAAGAACACCGCGGCGTCCTCGACGGAGAACGCGCGCAGACCCGGGTAGGGGCTGCGGGCGGGGTCCCAGGCCAGCGCGTCGTCGGGATCGAGCCCGGCGCGGAGCATCCCCGCCCACAGCCGGCGGTAGGCGGTCTGCTCGTCCACCTCTGCGTTCTGGGTACCGTGCTGCGGGCCGACGGTCGTTCCCTGTCGGGCAGTGGGCAGGTCGACCCACTGGATGTCAGACAGCAGCCCGAGCCGGGCCTGGGGGGTCGCCCTCAGGGCGAACACCGGCACGCCCCGGGACCGCGCCAGCGCCAGCTCGGCGAAGCACCACCGGCTGGTCACCGACGACTCGGTGGCCAGAAAGACGACGCCGTCGCTGCGGCGCAGCGCGAGGTAGAGCTCGCGTTCCCAGTCCCGCCCGGCGGCGATGCCGTCGCGCTCGTCGACGTCGAGGAACAGCGCAGCGTAGCCCTGGGCCCGCAGGCGGGCGCACAGATCCTCGACCAGCGCTCGGTCCCGGCTGCTGTGGCTGATGAACACTGCCGTCATGGCATCCGCCGTCGGTGGGTGGCTTGGCATGTCGGTCCGTTGACCTGGGCGACCTCCGTCGACGCTCGACATCGTGGCGACCGTCATGGGTAGGAGGCGGCCACCGGCGGACAGATACATCTCGGCTGCAGACGGTTGGGGCACCGCCGGATGGGCTGGGAGTGGGCTGCGAGCCGGTTCGGCGCCGAGCGGCTCAGCCCTCGGAGACCCCGAACCGTGCATGCAGCCGCCGCAACGGCCCCGGTGCCCACCAGTTCCACTCACCGAGCAGGGTCATCGTGGCGGGCACCAGCAGCATCCGGACGATGGTGGCGTCCACGGCCACCGCGACCGCCAGCGCCACACCCATCTGCTTGACCAGCAGCAGCGTTCCGGCCGCGAACCCGGCGAAGACGATGACGACGATCAGTGCCGCTGAGGTGATGATCCGGCCCGAGCGCTGCAGGCCGCGCCGGACGGCGAGGTCGTTGGGCGGGCGACGACGCGGTCCCCGCGGGTCGGCCAGGAGCTCGTCGCGGGCCTCCTTGACCCGGGACAGCAGGAAGACCTCGTAGTCCATGGACAACCCGAAGGCGAACGCCAGCGCCAGCGCCGGGATGTTCTGGTCGATCCCGCCGTTGGAGGTGAAGCCGAGCAGGTCCTGGAGGTTGCCGTCCTGGAACACCCAGACCAGCACCCCGAACGAGGCCCCGAGCGAGACGATGTTCATCACCAGTGCCTTGAGCGGCACCAGGACCGACCCGGTCATCAGGAACAGCAGCACGAAGGTGGCCAGCACGACCACACCGATCGCCAGCGGGGCGCGCCGGCGGATGTCGCCGATGAAGTCGAGCACCTGGGCGCTCTCGCCGGTGACCCAGACCTGTGCGCCGTCCGGACCGCCCTCGGCAGCCACCAGGTCGCGGATCTCCTGGACCACTTCACGCGCAGGTGACAACCGGGGGTCGGTCGTGGTGCGCACCCCGATCACCGAGACGACGTCCTGGGTTTCGCCGACGTTCTGGGTCTCGCCGACGTTCTGGGTCTCGCCGACGGCTCGGGGCGGATCGAGGCCGCGCACGCCGTCCAGGCCGGCGATCGGGTCGGCCCACGCAGCCAACCGCTCCGGGGTGGTCCGGCTGACCACGAGGATCGGCGCCTGGCTGCTGGCCGGGAACCGCTCGGCCAGGTCCTCCAGGAGCAGCCGCTGCTCGCTGGTGGCCGGCAGCAACGACACCCCTGAGCTGACCAGCTCGATCCGTAGCAGCGGCGCGGCGGCCGCGGCCAGGACGCCCAGGCAGGCCAGGGCGATCAGGACCGGACGGCGCTGCACCCGTCGGGCCAGCCGGGAGAAGACACCTTCGGCCGGGGCGACGTCGCCGAGCCTTCGGGCCAGCCGGCGCAGGCCGGGTACGCGGTGGGTGATCCCGGGGCGCAGCACCCGGTCACCGGCCAGGGCCAGCAGTGCCGGGACCATGGTGAGCGCGACGAGGACGGCGACCACCACCACGCTCACCCCGGCCGCGCCGACCGCGCGCAGGATGCTGGCCCGGAAGATCAGCAACCCGCTCAGGCTGATCGCCACCGTGACGCCGCTGAACAGCACGGTGCGTCCGGCCGTGGCCAGAGTGCGTTCCATCGCTGCCCGGAAGTCGGCGGTGGTATGGGCGCCGCCCACCTCCAGGCCGACCTCGATACGGCGCAGCTCCTCGCGGTAGCGGCTGACCAGCAGCAGCCCGTAGTCGATGCACAGGCCCAGCCCGAGCACGCTGACCACGCTGGGCACGCTGGCGTCCAGCTCGATGGCGTAGGAGAAGCCGAGCAGGACCGCCAGTCCGCCGCCGATCGAGGCGATGGCGCCGAGGATCGGCATCCCGGCGGCCAGGAAGCCGCCGAAGACCACCACCATCACCAGCAGGCTGAGCGGCAGCGCCACCGCCTCACCCACGCGCAGGTCCTGCTCCACCCGTTCGTTGATCTCGTCGACCAGCTGCTGGACGCCGCCGATGCGGTAGCTCGCGCCGGGGGCGGTGGCCTGGTCGACCAGGGCGTCGCCGAGCGCGGTCAGCCGGATCTCGATCGCCTCGGTCGTCGCCTCGCGTACCCCCCGGTCGAGGCCGGGCTCCAGGGCCACGCTGACCAGGATCGCGCGGGCGTCGGTCGAGACGAAGGGCGGGGCGGTCACCGCCGGGGCCGGGCCGCCCGGATTCGGGCTCGGCAGCGGCAGGTAGGGGTCGAGCACGTCACTGACGTGCGGCAACGCCGTGATGCC
The DNA here is from genome assembly GCA_963724535.1 of uncultured Actinomycetota bacterium. Classification (GTDB taxonomy): domain Bacteria; phylum Actinomycetota; class Actinomycetes; order Actinomycetales; family Kineosporiaceae; genus JADJPO01. The sequence goes on along the minus strand of CAVRVD010000017.1, from coordinate 374,342 downwards.
GGGCCGAGCCTGCGCGACGGTCCGCGCGACGCCGGGGTCGGCGACGTCCAGCCCGTCGACGATCATGAGCACGGCGCGGGTGTCGTCTCCGGCCCGGCTCAGCAGGTCCTGGCCGACCTGGCTCTCCCCGGGGACCTGCGGGGCGTCCCCGGCCTGGAGCCGCTCGAACAGGCCCTGCCCACCGAGCGATCCGGTGGCCGCGGCGAACGCGAGGACCACCAGAACCAGCCAGCCCAGGGCGAACCAGCGAGCCCATCGATGGACGGCGTGGCCGAGCGCGCGCAGCACCCGACTAGCGTGGCAGCGTGGGCGACCTGTTCTCGACGAACCGCGCCGATGTCGGCGACCTCACGGCGCGCCTCGACACTGCGGGCCGTGCCCCGCTCGCTGTTCGGATGAGGCCGCGGTCGGTCGCTGAGCTGGTCGGCCAGGCCCACCTGTTCGCCGACGGCTCGGCGCTGCGCACCCTGCTGCGCCGTCCCGACGTCGACCCGGGCGCCGCCGGTGGCGATGCGGACGGTCGCTGGCGGGCCGGTCCCGCCTCGGTGATCCTGTGGGGCCCGCCCGGTACCGGCAAGACGACGCTGGCGCACGTGGTCTCCCAGGCGACCGGTCGTCGCTTCATCGAGCTGTCCGCGGTCACCGCCGGGGTCAAGGACGTGCGCACGGTGATGCAGGAGGCCCGGACCCTGGCCGAGCGCCAGGACCGCCAGACCGTGCTGTTCCTCGACGAGATCCACCGGTTCAGCAAGGCCCAGCAGGACGCCCTGCTGCCCGGGGTGGAGAACCGGTGGGTGGTGCTCGTTGCGGCCACCACCGAGAACCCCTCGTTCAGCGTGGTCTCCCCGCTGCTGTCCCGCTCACTGCTGCTCACCCTGCACCCGCTCACCGACGCCGACGTCGGTGCGGTGATCGACCGGGCCCTGGTCGACGAGCGCGGGCTGGCCGGCGCGGTGATGGTGGACGACGCCGCCCGCGACCACCTGGTCCGGCTGGCCGGCGGGGACGCCCGCCGCGCGCTGACCGCGCTGGAGGCCGCCGCCGGCGCCGCCCTGGACGCCGGGCATCGCGACGCTTCCGCCGAGGGCGCGGCCCGGATCACCCTGGACCTCGTCGAGCAGGCCGTGGACCGGGCCGCCGTGCGCTACGACCGGGCGGGCGATGAGCACTACGACGTCGCCAGCGCATTCATCAAGTCGCTTCGCGGCAGCGACGTGGACGCCGCGCTGCACTACCTGGCCCGGATGTTGGAGGCGGGGGAGGACGCCCGGTTCGTGGCCCGCCGGATCATGATCGCGGCCAGTGAGGAGGTCGGCATGGCCGACCCCACCGCGCTGGTCACCGCGGTCAGCGCCGCCCAGGCGGTGGCCCTGGTCGGGATGCCCGAGGCCCGGCTGATCCTGGCCCAGGCCGTCGTCCACGTGGCCACGGCGCCCAAGTCGAACGCGGTCACGGTCGCGATCGCCGAGGCGAGCGACGACGTCCGCGCCGGCCTCGGTGGACCCGTCCCGGCGCACCTGCGCGACGCCCACTACCGGGGGGCGGGCGCCCTCGGACACGGTCAGGGGTATCGCTACGCCCACGACGACCCCCGCGGGGTGGTCGGTCAGCAGTACGCACCAGCCGGCGTCGACGGCAAGGACTACTACCGGCCGACCGAGCGGGGTGCCGAGCGCGACGTCCGGACCCGGCTGGAGCGGCTGCGGGCCGTGCTGCGCCGTCGCTGAGCCGCGGTAGGGTCGCGTGATCCGGACAGCTGCCCGGGGTGTGTCCCCGATGGGCAGTCCACTGAGCACAACGGCGTCAGGAGGACCATCGATGTCTGTCGGCGACATCGCCCTGCTCATGTTCGCGATCGGCTTCTTGATCCTGGTCGGGTTCCTCGGCATCCCGCTGGTCAAGCTCGGCAGGGTCCTCGACGAGGCCCGGCTCACCGTCCGCGGCGTGTCCGACGGGACCACGCCGCTGTTGTCCGAGGTGACCACCACGGTGGCCAGCACCAACCACCAGCTGACCAAGGTGGACACGATCACCTCCAACGTCGCCCAGATATCGACCAACGCCTCCGCGCTCACCTCGCTGTTCGCGGCCACCCTCGGCTCGCCGGTGGTCAAGGTCGCCGCGTTCAGCTACGGCGTCCGGCAGGCGATGGGTGGCCGCAAGTCGTCCCGCCGCCGGGGTCGGTGAAGCGGGGGTGCGCCGCTTGTTCTGGGTCGCCGTCGGTGCCGCTGCCGGTGTCTACGTCGTCCACAAGGTGACCCGTGCCGCACGTGCGTTCAGCCCGGACGGGGTCTCGGGTTCGGCGGCGTCGCTGGCCGACGGCCTGCGCGAGTTGGCCGCCGCCGTCCGGGAGGGGATGGCCGAACGGGAGCAGGAGCTGCGGGTCGCCCTCGGGGTGGACACCGGGACCCTGGATCCCGAGCAGGCCCAGGCCCTGCTGGAGGACCCCACCGCTGCCCACGACCGGTCCGGGCCCTGACCGGGACACCGTCCTCGTCGCGCCGTCATCCTCGCGAGAAGCACCACGTACCGAAGGGACCCTCCCTGCTATGGAGTCGGCAGAGATCCGCCGCCGCTGGCTGAGCTTCTTCGAACGCAACGGGCACATCGTCGTCCCGAGCGCCCCACTGCTCTACGACGACCCCACCCTGCTGTTCGTCAACGCCGGCATGGTGCCGTTCAAGGCCTACTTCCTCGGCCAGGAGACCCCGCCGTACCCGCGGGCCACCAGCGTGCAGAAGTGCGTGCGCACCCTGGACATCGAGGAGGTCGGCAAGACCACCCGGCACGGCACGTTCTTCCAGATGAACGGCAACTTCTCCTTCGGCGACTACTTCAAGGAAGGCGCCATCGAGCTGGCCTGGAACCTGGTCACCGGCTCGCGCGGGGACGGCTGCTACGGCTTCGACCCCGCCACGGTCTGGGTCACCGTGCACGAGCACGACGAGGAGGCGATCGGGCTGTGGCGGCGGGTCGCCGGCCTGCCGGACGAACGGATCCAGCGGCGTGGGTTGAAGGACAACTACTGGCACATGGGGGTTCCCGGTCCGGGCGGGCCGTGCAGTGAGGTCTACATCGACCGGGGCCCCGAGTACGGCCCGGACGGCGGACCGGTGGTCGACGAGGACCGGTTCCTGGAGATCTGGAACCTGGTCTTCATGCAGTACGAGCTGTCGCAGGTCCGGGCCAAGGACGACTTCGACATCCGTGGCGACCTGCCGAAGAAGAACATCGACACCGGGATGGGGCTGGAGCGGGTCGCCTACCTGCTGCAGGGCAAGGACAACCTCTACGAGATCGACGAGGTCTACCCGGTCATCGCCCGGATGGAGGAGCTGACCGGACGGCGCTACGGCGCCGACCGGGACGCGGACGTGCGGCTGCGGGTGGTCGGCGACCACGTGCGGGCCGCCCTCATGCTCATGGGAGACGGCGTCACGCCGTCCAACGACGGGCGCGGCTACGTGCTGCGCCGGATCCTGCGTCGGGTGGTCCGCTCCGTCCGGCTGCTCGGCGTCGACTCGCCCACCCTGGTCGAGCTGACCTCGGTCTCCAAAGACGTGATGAAGGCCTCCTACCCCGAGCTGGAGGGCGAGTTCGCCCGGATCAGCCAGGTGGCTGCCGCCGAGGAGGAGTCCTTCCGGCACACCCTCAGCGCCGGCACCACGATCCTGGACGTCGCGGTGCGTCAGGCGAAGACGGCCGGGACGGCCGACCTGGCCGGGGCCAAGGCGTTCCAGCTGCACGACACCTACGGCTTCCCGATCGACCTGACCCTGGAGATGGCCGCCGAGCAGGGCCTGACCGTCGACGAGGGCGAGTTCCGCCGGCTGATGGACGAGCAGCGCCAGCGCGCCCGGGCCGATGCGCGGGCGAAGAAGACCGGTCACGTCGACACCTCTCTGTACCGCGAGCTGGCCGACGCCCTCGGCCGTCCGGTGGCCTTCACCGGCTACGACGAGCTGAGCAGCGAGGCGGCGCTGCGCGGGCTGCTCGTGGACGGCGAGCCCGTCGACGCCGCCGAGCAGGGCCAGCAGGTCGAGGTGGTCCTGGACCGAACGCCGTTCTACGCCGAGGGCGGCGGCCAGCTCGCCGATGCCGGACGGATCGAGCTGGACGGTGCGGTGATCGAGGTCCGCGACGTGCAGAGCCCGATCACCGGCCTGATCGTGCACCGGGCCCGGGTGCTCAGCGGCGAGGTCAAGGTCGGCGCCAGCGTGCGGGCGGATGTCGACGTGGAGCGGCGCAAGGCGATCAGCCGCTCGCATACTGCCACCCACATGGTGCACAAGGCGATGCGCGAGGCGATCGGGGAGACGGCGACCCAGGCGGGGTCGGAGAACTCCCCGGGCCGGTTCCGGTTCGACTTCAACGCCAACGCCGCCGTGCCGCCCAGCGCGCTGCAGGACGTCGAGGCCCGGGTGAACGCCTTGCTCATCGAGGACCTCGAGGTGCACGCCGAGGTGATGAGCCAGGCCCGGGCGAGGGCCGTCGGGGCGATGGCTCTGTTCGGTGAGAAGTACGGCGACGAGGTACGGGTGATCTCGGTCGGGGACTGGGCGCGTGAGCTGTGCGGCGGCACGCACGCGCCCCGCTCGGGTCACCTGGGCCTGGTCAAGCTGCTCGGTGAGGGCTCGATCGGGTCGGGAGTGCGCCGGGTCGAGGCGCTGGTCGGTTCGGACGCCTACGCGTACTCCGCGCGCGAGCACGTGCTGGTCTCCCGGCTCACCGAGACCCTCAAGGTGCGCCCGGAGGAGCTGCCGGACCGGGTGGCCGCGCTGGTCGCCCAGCTGCGCCAGGCGCAGAAGGAGATCGACGCCGTCCGGGCCGGCCGGGTGCTCGCGGCGGCGGCGCAGCTGGCCGCATCGCCGGCGGAGGTGTTCGGCGTCCAGGTGGTCACCCACGACGCTGGGGCGGTCGGCGCCGATGACCTGCGGGCGCTGGCGCTGGACGTGCGCGGCCGGCTGACCGCGGACCGCCCGGTCGTGGTCGCGGTCGGTGGGGTGGGCAAGGACCGCCCGGTCGTCGTGGTCGCCGTCAACGAGGAGGGCCGCCGCTGGCGTCTGTCCGCGGCGGACCTGGTCCGACAGGCGGCGAAGATCCTCGGTGGCGGAGGTGGCGGCTCCTCGGAGGTGGCCCAGGGCGGCGGCAGTGACCCCACGCGGCTCGGGGAGGCGCTGCGCCGGGTCGAGCACGTGGTCGGCGAGGCCGTCACCGCCGACCGCTGAAGGCGGCGGCCGCGACGAGCTCACGGGATCGCGTGGGAACGGGACCGGCGGGGATGCGACCCGGAGTCCGGTTGGGTATCGACGTAGGCTCGGTACGGGTCGGCGTCGCCCGAAGCGACCCGGCCGGAGTGCTGGCCACCCCGGTGCGCACCCTGGACCGGGCATCGCGCAGCGACCCAGGTGCCGCCCCGCAGGCATCGGATCCCGATCTGGACGCCGTCGCCGCGCTGGTCGAGGATCTGGACGTCGTCGAGGTCGTGGTCGGGCTGCCGCTGAGGCTGACGGGGCAGGAGGGACCTGCGGCGGCCGCGGCCCGAGGTTACGCTGTGGCGGTCGCGCGCCGGGTGGCGCCGGTCCCGGTACGGCTGGTCGACGAACGCCTGACCACAGTGACCGCGAGCCGATCCCTGCGTGATGCGGGGCGGAGGCAGCGCCTGCAGCGCCCGGTCGTCGACCAGGCCGCCGCGGTCGTGATCCTGCAGTCGGCACTGGACGCCGAACGGTCGTCCGGACGGGCGCCCGGCCACCCGGTCGTGGTCGACCCGACACAGGCCCCGACCGGGGTGGAGGAACTGCCGTGAACGAGATCGGTCCGCAGCCGACCGCGGCCCGGCGTGCCGCCCGCGCCGCCCAGCGCCGGCGCCAGGTGCGGGCCCGGCGTACCTGGGTCGCCGTGCTCGGCGGGCTGGCGCTGCTCCTCCTCGCAACCCTGGTGGCCTGGTCGGCGGTCCGTCCGTTGGTGGCCAGGTTCACCGAGTCCGGGGATTACCCCGGACCGGGCTCCGGTGAGGTGCGCGTGGTCGTCGCCGCGGGCGCGAGCGGCACCGCTATCGGCGAGGAGCTGGCCGGGGCCGGAGTCGTCAAGACGGTCGATGCGTTCATCAAGGCCGCCGCCGCCGACCCCCGCGCCGACGGGATCCAGCCCGGCGAGTACCTGCTGCGCCAGGAGATGTCGGCGGCCGGGGCCCTCGCCGTGCTGGTCGACCCGACCAACCGGCAGGTCGCCACCGTGACCATCAAGGAGGGCCTGCGGCTGGCGGACATCATCACCGCTGTCTCAGAGCAGACCACGTTGTCCGCCGAGGACCTCAAGGCCGCAGCCTCGGCGCCGGCCGATCTCGGGTTGCCCGCAGAGGCCGGCGGCACGCTGGAGGGCTGGCTGTTCCCGGCCACCTACGAGGTCTCCAACGCCACTACTGCCACCCAGCTGCTGCAGGAGATGATCCAACGGATGATCACCGAGCTCACCGACCTGAGTGTGGCCCGCGCCGACTGGGAACGGACCGTGACCTTCGCCAGCCTGGTCCAGGCCGAGTCCGGCAGCCAGGCGGATGCGCCCAAGGTGGCCCGGGTGCTGGAGAACAGATTGGACCGGGACTGGCCGCTGCAGTTGGACGCCACGGTCAACTACGCCCTGGACCGGTACAAGGTCGCGGTGAGCCTGAGGGACCTCGAGGTCGACTCCCCGTACAACACCTACCGCAACACTGGGCTGCCACCGGGCCCGATCTGCTCGCCGGGCCGGGTCTCGCTGCAGGCGGCGCTCAACCCCGAGCCGGGGGACTGGTTGTACTTCGTCACGGTGAACCCCGACACCGGCGAGACCAAGTACGCCCGTACCGAGCCGGAGTTCTTCCAGCTCAAGGCGGAGCTGGACCGCTGGCTGGCCGCCAACCCCGGACGGTGAGCCGGCCCACGCCCGAGACCGTGGCCGAGACCCCCGCTCTGCCGCCCCGGCGGGCGGCGGTGCTCGGCCGGCCGATCGGGCACTCCCTGTCCCCGGTGATGCACCGGGCTGCCTACGCCGCACTCGGCCTGGCCGGGTGGCGCTACGACGCGGTGGACCTCGGTGAGGACGACGTCGTCGACTACCTGCGCGGCCGCGCCCCGGAGTGGGTCGGGGCCTCGGTGACCATGCCGCTGAAGCGGGCGGTGCGCGCCGTCCTGGTCAGCGAGAGCCGGCTGGCCACCGAGGTCGGCTCGGTGAACACCGTGGTGCGTCGCGACGACGGCTGGCACGGGTACAACACCGACGTGCACGGCATCATCCGGGCGGTGGCCGAGGGTGGCGTGGAGCACGCGGACTCGGCGGTGGTGCTCGGCGGCGGCGCCACGGCGGCGTCCGCGCTGGCCGCCCTGCGTGAGCTCGGCTGCCGACGGACCGTGGTGGCGGTGCGGGCCGCTGCCCGGGCGGCACCGCTGCTGGCGGCCGCGGCCCGGCTGGGGGTCGAGGTGGAGCTGACCGGGGTGGACGCCGCGTCGGCGGCCGCGGCGGTCGCCGCGCTCGGCCCGGGGTCACTGGTGATCTCCACCGTGCCGGCCGCGGTGGCCGCCGCGCTCGCCGGGCCGCTCCTGGCGGCCAAGCGCACCCGATCGATCGAGCAGGGCAAGCTCGCTCGCCCGCCGGTGCTGCTGGACGTCGTCTACGACCCGTGGCCCACGCCACTGGCCGCCACCTGGCAGGCCGGAGGCGGCGTCTCGGTCGGGGGCTTCGCGATGCTGGTCCACCAGGCGGAGGGCCAGGTCCGGCTGATGACCGGGCGACGGGTGGACGTCGAGGTGCTGCGAGCGGCCGGTACCGCCGAGCTGGAGCGACGGTCGGCCGTTCGAGGCTGAGGTCCCGCCCTGCTCAAGGCGCCCGGGTCGCCGGCCGACACCGCCAGCATGAGCGAGGGTCCGACAGGATGAGGCAGCTCGCCGACATCCTGCTGGACACCGGCCTGGTCGACCAGCAGCAGTTGGCCGGCGCCTACTCCGAGCATGAGCAGGTCGGCCGCAGCCTGGGCCGGATCCTGGTGGAGCAGGAGGTGCTCACCGAGGCCCAGCTGGTGTCGGCGCTGGCCGCGCAGGTGGGGCTGCCCTTCGTCGACCTGGCCGAGGCCGGCGTCGACCCGCAGGCGACGATGCTGGTCAGCGCCGCGGTCTGCCGGCGGCACGCCGTCCTGCCGATCGCTGTCGAGGACGGTCGGCTGGTGCTGGCGATGGCCGACCCGGGCAACGTGTTCGCGCTGGACGACGTCCGGTCGATGACCGGTCTCGAGGCCCGGGTGATGGTGGCCACCCGCGACGACCTGATGACCGCGATCGACCGGTACTGCCGGGCCGAGGCTGACCTGGACACCCTCGCCGGCAGCCTGACCGCCGAGGAGGACTCCGGCGAGGACCTGGCCAGGCTCACCGAGATCGTCGACGACGCCCCGATCGTGCGCTACGTCAACCTGCTGATCACCCAGGCGATCGGCGACGGCGCCTCGGACATCCACATCGAGCCCGGCGAGCACGACCTGCGAGTCCGGTACCGCATCGACGGGGTGCTGCACGAGGTGATGCGCTCGCCGCGCTCCATCCGGTCCGGGGTGATCTCCCGGTTGAAGATCATGGCCGACCTGGACATCGCCGTGCGCCGGGTGCCGCAGGACGGGCGGCTCTCGGTGACCACGAACGGCCAGAAGATCGACCTGCGGGTGGCCACGCTGCCCACCGTCTGGGGCGAGAAGGTGGTCATGCGGGTGCTGGACAACAGCAACGCCCGCCTGGCCCTGCCCGAGCTGGGCTTCCAGGAGACCAACTACCAGCGGTTCTCGCAGTGCTTCCGCAAGCCGTACGGGATGCTGCTGGTCACCGGTCCGACCGGGTCGGGCAAGTCGACCACCTTGTACGCCACGCTGAACGCCATCGCCCGTGACGAGATCAATGTGATCACGGTCGAGGACCCGGTCGAGTACCGGCTGCCCGGCATCAACCAGGTCCAGGTCAACGTGCGAGCGGGGCTGACCTTCGCAACGGCGCTGCGCTCCATCCTGCGTTCGGACCCGGACGTCGTCCTGATCGGTGAGATCCGGGACGCCGAGACCGCGCAGATTGCCATCGAGGCGGCCCTGACCGGGCACCTGGTGCTCTCCACGCTGCACACCAATGACGCGCCGTCGGCGATCTCCCGGCTCACCGAGATGGGCGTCGAGCCGTTCCTGGTCGGGTCGGCCATCGAGTGCGTCCTGGCCCAGCGCCTGGCCAGGCGGCTGTGCTCACGGTGCAAGGAGGCATACACCCCCACCGAGGACGAGCTGGTCACGGCTCGCTACCCGTGGCAGTCCGGTGAGCTGCTGCCGCAGCTGTTCCGGCCGGCCGGATGCAGCGCCTGCGCCAAGACCGGGTACAAGGGTCGGCTCGCCGTGCACGAGGTGATGGTGGTCAGCGAGGAGATCGAGCGGCACTGCGTGGCCCACGCCTCGGTGGCCGAGGTGGCCCAGACGGCCATCGAGCAGGGCATGCACCCGCTGCGCACCGACGGCATGTACAAGGTGCGCGACGGGCTGACCTCGCTGGAGGAGATCCTGCGGGTGGTCGCATGACCCCGACGGGTCGCGGCGCCGCCGATCCCCTCTCAAGCGGACCGGGCCGGGGGCCGATGCAACGTCAGGGCTGCTGCGACTATGCGGCCATCGCGAGGCCGTCCAGGTAGCTGAAGGAGCATCACGTGGACAACAGCGCAGTGCCGCAGGACCACTCGAGCCAGCAGCCATACCCAGAGGTGCCGATGCAGCCGGGCTCTGGGAGGCGCCCGGCGCCGATGTCTGGGTCCGGGTCGTGGCCGGGCCAGGAGTCGGCCCCGCAGCGGGCCGTCCCGCAACCGGCCGTCCTGTCACCGCCCATTCCGCACCAAGGCATATCGCATCAGGTCATGCCGGAGCAGGTCATGCCGGAGCAGGTCATGCCGCAACCGGGCGGTGCGCAACAGGGCGTCGGGCAACCGGATGCCGCTGCAGGGGCACCCACCCAGGCGGGGACCGGCAACTACGAGCGGGCCTCCACCGAGCAGCGTCCGCAGGACGGTGACGTCGATCTGAACGAGGTCCTGGCGGCCTCGATCGAGGTGGGTGCCTCCGACGTCCACTTCACCGGGGGTGCCCCTCCGCTGCTGCGGATCAACGGTGACCTGGCCGCCATGCATGGGTACGAGCCGCTGACCCCGCCGGTGCTGCATCGGGTGATCTACTCGATGCTCACCCAGAAGCAGCGCGAGCGGTTCGAGGCCGAGCTGGAGCTCGACTTCGCCTACTCGTTGCCCGGTCAAGCCCGGTTCCGGGTCAACCTGTACCAGCAGCGGGAGACCCTGGGGGCGGCGTTCCGGCGGATCCCGTACGAGATCCACGGCCTGGAGAAGCTCGGTATACCACAGTCGGTGTCCCAGTTCTCCAAGCTCCCCCGGGGCATGGTGCTGGTGACCGGTCCGACCGGGTCCGGCAAGTCCACGACCCTGGCCGCGCTGATCGACCTGGCCAACCGGACCCGCCGCGACCACATCATGACCGTCGAGGACCCGATCGAGTTCTTGCACCGGCACAAGTCCTGCATGGTCAACCAGCGTGAGGTCGGGGAGGACACCAAGTCCTTCGCCAACGCCCTCAAGCACGTGCTGCGCCAGGACCCGGACATCATCCTGGTCGGTGAGATGCGGGACCTGGAGACCATCTCGGTGGCCCTGACTGCCGCTGAGACAGGCCATTTGGTCTTCGCGACGCTGCATACCCAGGACGCCGGGCAGACCATCGACCGGGTCATCGACGTCTTCCCCCCGCACCAGCAGCAGCAGGTCCGGGTGCAGCTGGCCGGTGCCGTCCAGGGCGTGGTCTGCCAGACCCTGTGCAAGACCACCGACGGCCGGGGCCGGGCCGCTGCCATCGAGGTCATGGTGGCCACGCCGGCCATCCGCAACCTGATCCGCGAGGGCAAGACCCACCAGATCTACTCCGCCCTGCAGGCGGGAGCGCAGTACGGCATGAACACCCTCGACCAGCACCTGGCCGAGCTGGTCCGCTCGAACCGGATCAGCCTCGAGCAGGGCCGGGAGAAGTGCCACCACCTCGAGGACTTCAACCGGCTCGTCGGCCGGGCCTGAGCAGGTTCGAGCGCAGGGAGACAGCCAGGATGAGCACCGCCACCAAGACGTTCGAGTACTCGGTCCGGGACCGCAGGGGCATGCTGGTCAGCGGCCGGCTCGACGCCCCCACCGAGGCAGCACTGATCCAGAAGCTGCGCGGCATGGGCTATGCGCCGGTCTCGGTGCGTCAGGCCAACTCCGGCATGAACAAGGAGATCTCCCTGCCGTTCGGCGGCGGGGTCGGGTTGAAGGACCTGGCCGTGATGAGCCGACAGTTCGCCACCATGATCAATTCGGGCCTGTCGTTGATCCGAGCCCTGGCCATCCTGGCCGAGCAGACCGAGAACAAGACCCTGGCCACCACGCTCGCGGACGTGCGCGGCACCGTCGAGAGCGGGCAGGCGCTGTCGACGGCGATGGCGCGCCACCCCGATGTGTTCCCACCGCTCATGATCAACATGATCCGGGCCGGTGAGGTCGGCGGCTTCCTCGACGCGGTGCTGCTGCAGATCGCGACCAACTACGAGGCCGAGGTCCGGCTGCGCGGCAAGATCAAGTCGGCGATGACCTATCCGGTCGTGGTCTTCGTGATCGCCATCCTTGCGGTGGCGGGCATGCTGCTGTTCATCGTGCCGATCTTCGCCAAGATGTTCGCCGATCTCGGCGGCGAGCTGCCGGCCCCGACCCGGGTGCTGGTGTGGCTCTCCGAGGCGCTCAAGCTGGCCGGTCCGGTCATCGTGGTCCTCGGGGTGCTCGGTGTCGCGGTGTGGAAGCGGGTGCGTCGCGCGGAGCGGGTGCGCCGGGTGGTCGACCCGCTCAAGCTCAAGCTGCCGATCTTCGGCGCCCTGATCCGCAAGATCGCGATCAGTCGGTTCACCCGCAACCTCGGCACCATGCTGCACTCGGGGGTGCCGATCCTGCACAGCCTGGAGATCGTCGGCGACACCAGCGGCAACATCGTGATCAGGGACGCGGCGAAGGCGGTCGAGGAGAACGTCCGGCGTGGGGAGTCGCTGACGGCGCCGCTGTCTCAGCACCCCGTCTTCCCGCCGATGGTGGTGCAGATGCTGGCAGTCGGCGAGGACACCGGCGCCATGGACGCGATGCTGCACAAGATCTCGGACTTCTACGACCAGGAGGTCGAGGCCACGGCGGAGGCGCTGACCAGCCTCATCGAACCGCTGATGATCGCCGTTCTGGGCGGCATCATCGGCGCGATGATCGTCGCGATGTATATGCCGATCTTCTCCGTGTTCAACCTCATCAAGTAGTCACCAAACCACTAGTCACCCGGGTGGCGCAGGGGGGGTCGGGCATCCGATGGCAGGACCGAAAGGCGCGGCGGTGAGGACATGATCAGCCGAGGCTGGCCCGGGCGGTCAGAGAGTGGCTTCACCGTCCTGGAGATGCTTATCGTCATGATCATCCTGGCCGTGCTGGCGGCGATCAGCATTCCGACCATTATCAGCCAGCGGGCCAAGGCGCGCGACACGGCCACCCGCACCGACACCCGGCGGCTCGGTCTCGAGGTCGGCAGCTGGATGCGCGAGTCGTCCACGCCGCCCACCGTGACGCTCGTGTCCGACCGGTTCCAGGTCGGCGGAATCGACGTCGGGGCGGCCAGCTTCGGCACCGTGATCGCCGGAGGCGACCCCGCGAACGTGACGACGACCGGGTGGACGCCGAGCGCCTGGTGCCTCGCGCTCACCAACCCCAACGGCGCGGTGCGCACCTTCAAGATGTCGGCCAACAACGGGCTGGAGAGCGGGACCTGTACCTCGCCCACCCTGCCCTGACCCAGCCCGGCTCGCCGCGCGACGGTGAGTCGGCGGGCACAGCGAGCGGTCCCGGTCAGGCTGCGGCTCGCCCCTGAGCTCTCTGGGCCTAACGGGCGACGGGCTTCAAGTTCGTTCACCCGCCGGCCGATGCCTCTCCTGTCATCGCACGCCGCCCGCTCCGGCCAGCCCGGACCGGTCGGAACCGACCTGAGAACACCTAAGGAGAGCACCCAGATGCTCGCTCGCATCCACAAGTCCATGAAGGAGAAGGACGAGGGCTTCACCCTCATCGAGCTCCTCGTGGTCATGATCATCATCGGCATCCTGGCAGCGATCGCCATCCCGGTCTTCCTCAACCAGCGGGCCAAGGCGCAGGACTCGGCCACCAAGGCCGACGTCACCACGTTGGGCAAGGAGATCGCCACCTACTTCGTCGACAACACCGCCGCTCCCACCGTTGTCCGCAACGGTGAGAACTTCGAGGTCGCCGGCCAGGTCGTGGGTCGGCGCAGCCAGCCGACGATCGACCTCGCCGCCGCGTTCCCGAACACCGCGACCGCGACCAGCTGGTGCATCGCGCTGGTGAACACCGCGGGCAGCGGCGCCGCAGCCGCCGACCAGACCTGGAAGTACTCCGCAGCCGGAGGCCTCCAGAAGGGCGTCTGCTAGTCCACCACCGCAGCTGGGTGAGGGGACGGTCCCGATCGGGGCCGTCCCCTCACGGCTGACCGCAGACTGCTCCGAGTGAGCGTTCCTCCACGCGTCACGCTCAAGCCGAGGCCCAGTGGCGTCGAGGCGCAACAGAGCTGTCCTGGAGTGCGGCACACCGCAACGTCGAACGATCCGGAAAGGGGGTGGAGATGTCCGAGAACCACGTGCCACGTCCGACGTCGTCGCGGTGGCCCGAGCGGTCCACCTCCCGCGCCGTCCGGGACGAGGGCTTCTCGCTGGTCGAGGTCCTGGCCGCGATGGTGGTGTTCGCCATCGTCGTCGCCTTCACCCTGGCCATGCTGCTGCGGATCACCCAGGGCACCCGCCAGAACGATCTACGGGTCGCCGCGGCGAGCCTGGCCAACCGTCAGATCGAGGCGATCCGGGGGACGGCGATCAACGACATCCCCGACGGCCTCCAGCTGAGCTCGGCGACGGTGGGCACGACCGTGTTCACCATCCGGCAGAACGCTGCCCTGGTTGCGTCCGGCTCCGCCGCCAGCCTGTGCGGCTCGACCAGCGACGAACTGGCCTACAAGCTGGTGACCGTCAGGGTGTCCTGGCCGTCGATGGGTGCCGTGCCACCGATTCGGGCGGACACGCTCAAGGCCGTCGGCACCAATGTGCTCGACTCCACCAAGGGCACGCTCGCGGTCAAGGTCTCCCGGGCCGACGCGAGCGCCGCAGACGGCATCCCGGTCGTGCTCTCGCCCGGGGGCGCCACCGTGACCACCGGCGCCGACGGGTGCGCGGTCTTCAGCCAGCTCGCGGTCGGCACCTACACCGTCCAGCTGAACGAGGCCGGCTTCCTCGGCGCGAGCGACACTCAGCTCGAGACCGTCGGCTCGGTCGGAGTGTCGGCCGGGGCCGTCGCGCACGCCGACCTGCTCTACGACACCGCCACCCAGATCACCGTGGCACCCGGCGGGCTCGCGGGTGCCACGATGCCCACCGACGTGGCCTTGATGATGCGCAGCTCCTACGTCACCGATGCCGTGCTTCCGGGCTGCGGCCCGACCTCGGCGTGTGTCACCGGGTTCCCAGGCGAGGTCCGCAACCTGTTCCCGACCCAACGCACGTTCTGGGCGGGCACCTGCCACGACGCCAAGACGGCCGCGTCGACCATCGTCGTCGACCTGCCGACGCCGTCCACGGTGCAGGTGCCGATGGCCACCGCCACCGTCGACGTCCGGGTCGGTGGAGTCTCGACAGCGGGTCGACCCCTGTACGCCGTCCATGCCCCCGACAGCACCTCCACCCCGGTGCCGGCCTGCCCGGGCGGCGAGACCCACACCCTGCCGAGCAGCCAGGTCGGTGGAGTGAGCGTTCTGCTGCCGCACGGGACATGGACCATCGCGACCTCACCTGACGGCAGCGGGGGCACCATGGTCACCCTGGACGGCTCACCAGCCAGCGTCGTCGTGGCGGAGACACCGTGAGCCGCCGGGAGGCCGGCGGCGCTGTCAGCGGCGGCGGCGGTAGCGGCGACAGGTCCGCAGCTGCCCCGCCCGAACGGCGTGAGGCCGGCATGACGGTGGTCGAGCTGGTGGTCGCCGCATCGATCTCGGTGATGGTGCTGGCCGCGGTCGCCGTCGTGGTGATCGTCACGGCATCGACGACCCGGGAGTCGACCGTGCGGGCGGGGAACACCCGGGAGGTGCGTGGGGCGGCCGAGATCATCACCACGGCCCTGCGGGTCGGGGTCCGTCCGGCCGGCGAACCCGCGGCGGTCCTCACGGCCAAGCCGGACGAGATCGCCTTCTACGCACTGCTCAACCGGACCGGCGCCGCGGCGACCGCCGCGCTGGCTCCGACGCGGGTGCGGTACTTCTGGGACCCGACCACCAAGTGCCTCACCCAGAGCCGGATCGTCGGAGCGGCCGTGACCTCTCCGCCGGCGGGTGGCCCGTTCTGGACCTGGACCGCGGCCCCCGAGGTCAGGTGCGTCATGAAGACCACGACGGCGCCGCAGTTCAGCTACTACAACACCGCGCAGATCAGCGTCGGCGCCACCCCGGTGCCCTCGCTCACCGCGGGCTCCTCCGGGTTGGCCGGCGCCACGCTGCCGCAGGTGAACAGCGTCCAGATGCTGATCACGGCACAGAACCCGACCAATCCCGACGTTCCCGGCTCGACGGTGCTCGACCGGGTGACCCTCAGCAACGCCCTATGACGCGCACCGTCCCATCAGCCAGGAGGTCACACGCCGTGTTGCACCCCGGTGGCCGTCGACGCGTCCGCGACGAGGCCGGAATCGCCCTGGTGTCGGTGGTGGTGGCGATGACGTTGGTCACCGCCTTCCTCACCGTCGCGCTCTACGTCGTGCTCAGCGGTACTGTCGCGGGCCGCACCGGCCAGGACGCCAAGACGGCCTACGCCGCGGCGCAGGCCGGCGTCGATGAGTACATCGCCCGGTTGAACGCCACCGGCGGCAACTACTGGACGGGCGGCAACACTGACCCGGCCAACCCCGCCCTGACCGCCACCGGTCCCGGCCAGCGGGTACAGGGCACCGGCGGCGCCGGCGCCCGCTACCGCTATCAGCTGCTCAACCCCACCGACATCGCCCAGACCGGCCGGATCCACCTCCAGGTCACCGGGATCAGCGGACCCGGGCAGAGCGGCACCATCGGCGACGGCACGACGGTGACCCGCACGCTCACCGCGACGCTCGTGCCCGTGGGCTTTGTACGCTACGTCTACTTCAGCGACATCGAGATCCTCGACCCGGCGCTGATGTCCTCACCGGTGTACGTGCGGGTCAACGGCTCCTCAGGTCCCGGTGGCAGCAGACGCTACTACGCCATGCCTCCCGAGGAGGCCTGCGGCCGGTACTACTACGACGGCCGCGACGGCTTCACCCTCACCGGGCCCAGCCCGGCGGTCGGGGTGTGGGACACCTCCCGCAACCAGTGGGACCTCGCCCCGGGGTCGATCACCTCCGGCACGGTCAGCAACATCTCCTGCCTGGAGATCAACTGGACGTCCGGCGACCGGGTCGACGGAGCGCTGCACAGCAACGACGCGCTCCTGGTCAACGGGTCGGTGAACTTCACCGACCCGAAGACCCAGTCGTCCTGGCCCTACTGCCAGACCAACCCGACCGCCAACTGCTGGCGGGGCTCCGGCACCCCTTCGAACAACGTGCCGCGTTACGGGGCGCCTCTTTCCCTGCCGGTCAGCAACCAGGCACTGAAGACGATCGCCCAGGACACCGTCAAGAACCTCGGCTGCTACTACACCGGCGCCACGAGGATCACGTTCAGCGGGTCGACCATGACCGTGCACAGCCCCAACACGACCTCGGCCCCGGCGCGCTGCCTGAACGTGGCCAACCGCGCGAACCCGCAGACGATCAGCCAGATCCCCAGGGTCATCTATGTCGACCAGAAGAGCGGGTCCTGCTCCGGTGTCGGCTACCCGAAGTCGGGGGAGTGGACCGGCGGCACCACTACCGACTACAGCTGCAACCGAGGGACCGCGTTCGTCCAGGGACAGGTCGCCGGTCAGGTGACCGTCGCCGCCCTGGACGACATCGTCGTCACCGGGGACATCACCTACGCCGGCGGCATGTCGGGCACCGACATGACCGGTCTGGTGGCCGGCAACAACGTCTGGATCTACCACCCGGTCACCTCCTCCGGGAACAACCTGTCCGGCGTCACGCCCGTCCACCAGATCCAGGCCGCGGTCCTGGCCCTTCGTCACTCCTTCATCGTGCAGAACTGGGCCTACGGGGCTCCGCTGAGCACCGGCTCGGCCGCCACCCAGCTCAACGTCACCGGTTCGCTGGCGCAGAAGTACCGGGGTCCGGTGGGCACGGGCACCTCCTCGACCATCTACAGCGGATACGTGAAGAACTACGTGTACGACTCCCGCCTGCTCACCTTCCAGCCCCCGTTCTTCCTCCAGCCGGAGCGTTCACCGTGGTCGGTCGAGTCCCTCGTCGACCGGTGAGGCACGGGGCCCAGCAGACCGAGCTGCCCCGGGTCCGCGGTACCGTCTGCGCGGACCGGCGCGCAGCCCAGGGACCGCGCCGAGGCGACCGGGCGGCGACCGGGCGCGCCAGAGACGTGTGACAGCGACCAGGACCGGAATCGGCCGACCAGGAGGGCCGGCCAGGAGCGAAGGGGCGGGGCCGGCGTGCAGCTGGTGTGGATGGCGGCTGCGGCCGGGTCGGGACTGCTCATCGGGTCCTTCCTCAACGTCGTGATCGCCAGAGTCCCCGCGGGCCAGTCACTCGTGAAGCCGCCGAGCAGGTGTCCCCGCTGCGAGACGCCGATCCTGGCCCGAGACAACATCCCGGTCCTGTCCTGGTTGCTGCTGCGTGGCCGCGCCCGCTGCTGCGGTGAGCCGATCTCGGCGCGCTACCCGGTGGTGGAGGCGACGACCGCGACGGCGTTCGGGCTGGTCACCGTCTGGGTGGCGAACCGGTCCGCCGACCCGACCTGGCCGCTGGGGGGCCGGTACCTGCCTTCGGCACCGGTCACGATCGCGTTGCTGGCCATGCTGAGCCTGGCGGCGGTGAGCATCGTGCTGGCGATGATCGACATCGACACCCGACGGCTGCCCTTCTGGATCGTCGCGCCGGCCACGGCCGTGGCCGTGGTGCTGCTCGCCGGCTCAGGGGCCCTCGCCGGCTCGGGGGACGCGGCGCTACGGGTGTTCATCGGCGGCGCCGCGCTGTGGGTCGTGTACCGGGTCTTGCACCTGGTCTACCCGACGGGGATGGGCTACGGCGACGTGCGGTTGTCCGCGATGCTCGGCGCCTACCTCGCCTGGTTGGGCTACGGCGCGCTGGTCGTGGGTGCGTTCGCCGGGTTCCTGCTCGGAGCGCTGGGCGGCGTGACGCTGATGCTGCTGCGCGGCGCCGGGCTCAAGGCGACCATCCCGTACGGGCCCTACATGCTCGCGGGAACCTGGTTGGGGCTGGTGGTCGGCGAGCCGCTGTGGCGGGCCTATCTGGTCACCGCCGGCCTGTGACGACGTGCGTGCCCGCAGACCCGTCAACCGCCCTGGCCCCGAGGAGGTCCTGCCGATGGCGGGTCCCAGCGTGTCCGACCGATGGCGAGGTCCGGCGATGAGGCCGTCGAACTGTCGCGGCCCGGCCTGACGGTGACGGGGCTGCGCAGGTCCTGAGGTCTGCTCCTCCGGTGGCCATGCCTCCGTCCGGGGGACGCTGTGCATCCGTCGTCAAGCGGGAATCACCGACCGCCGACTCTCTTCTCGCGGCACCAGTGCGCAACAGCGTGACGGGAGCCGTTACAGGTCCACGGATGGAGACGAAGGGGTGGCCATGGCCGGCAATACCGCCATCGGGCTCGACATCGGGACGTCCGTCGTCCGGGCCGTCGAGCTCTCTTACGGGCGCGGGGGGATCACCCTCGAACGCTTCGGCCAGGTGGTTCTGCCCGAAGGGGCGATCCGCGACGGCGAGGTCGTCGACCTGGAGGCCACCACGCAGTCACTGCGTCAGCTCTGGTCGGCGACCGGCTTCTCGCACAAGCGAGTGGTTCTCGGTGTGGCCAACCAGCGCGTCATCGTGCGGCAGATCGATCTGCCGTGGATGGAGCGGGACGAGCTACGTGGGTCCCTGGCCTTCCAGGTGCAGGACTTCCTGCCCATCGACGCCGAGCAGGCGGTGCTGGACTTCTATCCACTGGAGGAGATCTCCGGGGGCGAGTCCGGCCGCATCCTGCGCGGGCTGCTCGTGGCGGCGGCTCGCGAGACGGTGCTGGCCAACGTGCGCTGTGCCGAGAACGCCGGTCTACGGGTGGTCTCGGTCGACCTCACCTCGTTCGCCGTGCTGCGTGCCCTCGGCAAGCAGACCCAGGCTGAGGTGGAGACCGAGGCTCTGATCGACGTCGGCGCCCGGGTCACCAACATCGTCGTCTACAGCGCCGGGCAGCCCCGGTTCGTCCGGATCCTGCTGATGGGCGGCCAGGACGTCACCGATGCCATCGCCGAGCGGCTCGGCATCCCGCTCGGGCAGGCCGAGGCGATGAAGCAACAGGCCGGACAGGCGGGCAGCTCGGAGGACCTGGCGGCCGTCGGTCGGGTCGTGGCGGTCACCGCTCAGGACTTCGTCGACGAGGTCCGCGGGTCCCTCGACTACTACTCGGCCTCCAACCCGGGCGCTCCCGTGGAACGGATCCTGGTCTCGGGCGGCGGGTCTCGGCTGGACGGCCTCGTGGACCGGCTCGCTGCTGCGACCCGGGTCCCCGTGATCCCCGGTGACCCGCTGGCCAACCTCAGGATCGGGCGAACCGGTCTGGACGAGGGGCAGCTGGAGTTCGCCAGACCGCTGTCGGCCGTTCCGGTCGGCCTGGCCCTCGGAGCGATCTGATGAGCACCACTACCCAGGCGCCGACCCTGATCAGGACCCGCGTGGAGTGGGCTTCGGTCCCCAGGGTGAACCTGCTTCCCGCCGAGATCGTCGAAGGGCGACGGCTGCGCAAGACACAGGTCCGGCTCGCCGCTGTGGTCGCCTGCGTCGTGCTCGGCGGTCTGGGCGCCACCGCCTGGGCCCAGTACCAGGTCTCGGTGGCACGAACCGAGCAGGCCGGCGTGCAGGCCCGGACGAGTCAGCTGCAGGCGGAGGCCGCCACGTACGCCGAGGTCCCGCGAGTGCTGGCCGAGGTGGACGCGGTGAGTGCTGCAAGGGAACGGGCGATGGCCGCCGACGTGCTCTGGTACCGGTTCCTCGACGAGCTCGCCGTCGCCACTCCGAGCACCGTGTCCCTGACCAGCCTGGAGATGTCCATGTCGGCGGCGAACGGAGCCGTCGCCACCCAGGACGCCCTGACCCGGGCCGACCTCGGCGACGTGACGATCAGCGGCGACGCCACCAGGATCCCCGACGTGGCGGCCTGGCTCACCGCCGTCGGGACCGTGCACGGGCTGGATGTCTCCCGGCTGCAGTCGGCGGTGCGCAGCGAGGCCGCCGGCGGGACGTCGTCCGGGGTCAAGTTCGCCTCTGCCGTCGGGGTGACCGAGAACGCTCTGTCCCACCGCTATGACCGAAAGGGCGGCTGACATGCTCGCCACCAAGACCGCCCGCTGGACGGCGTTGGCCGTCTTGACCTGCCTCGCCGTGGTGGCCGCGACCTGGTTCGTCCTGGTCTCGCCGCGGCGGGCCCAGGCCGACGAGATCCGACAGCAGAGCGAGGCTCAGGCCGCGTCGAACGACGCCCTCGAGCTGCAGGTCGCCCAGCTCAAGGCGCAGTTCGCCAAGCTGCCGGAGAAGAAGGCCGAGCTGGCCGCCATCCAGGCACAGATGCCCGTCTCGGCCGCCATGCCGGAGCTGCTGCGCTCCCTGGACGAGATGGCAGCAGCGACCGGCGTGGTGCTCAAGGAGGTGACGCCGGCCGCGGCCGCTGAGCTACCGAGCGAACAGCCGGCCCCGGCAACCGGTTCCGATGGCGCCCCCAGCGGCGAAGCCTCCACCGAGACCGGCTCGGCAGCCGACCCTGCAACGGCGAGCGACCCCCAGGCAGCCGTGGTTGCGGGCGGTCTGCGGGTGGTGGAGATCCCGATCACCGTCACCGTCTCGGGCGACTACTTCGAGACCGTGGCATTCCTCAAGACGGTGCAGACCGAGATCACGCGGGTGTTCCTCGTGACCTCCCTGAAGGTCACGACACCGCAGACCGCGGACACGGGGGGAACGGTCTCGCTGACCATCGGCGGCAAGGTGTTCGCCCTGCCGGACACCCCGACCGATGACACCCCGTCCGCCGCCGGCCAGAGCGCAGGCTCGACCGGCACGGCCGCTCCCGGCGACTCCGCCACCACGGCAGAGGGGACCACGACGTCATGAGCCAGCTGCACGCCTTCGGCCAGACCAGTGAGGCTGCCCCCTCCGGTCCGACCGGCGACCCGGCGCCCGCGTCGGGGGAGCCGTCCGGGATGCCCGGGCAGGCCGGTCCGCCGGTCACCGAGCAGGTCCCGAGCTCGCCGCGGTCGGTCAAGCCCCTGCACCTCGCTGCGATCGGCGGCGCCGCCGTCCTGGTGGCCGGTGCGGTGGCCTGGGTCCTGCTGGGCGGGTCCGGGGACGTCGCGGTCGACCCGGCGCCGTCCGCGGCCTCCCCGTCGGTGGCGGCCAGCGCCTCGCCGAGCCTCGGCGCCACCGTCTCACCGGCCCCGCCCGGGGTCGCCGGCCGCAACCCGTTCGTCGGCACGGCCGGAGGTGCGGCGCCGGCCGGGGTCGTCGCCGCCGGGGGGTTGGCCGGTGGCGCCGTGACCGTCACCTCGACGGTGACCAATCAGGTCACCGCCACGGTCAGCGTGCCCGTGGTGTCCACGGTGACCCGTTCGGTCACCGCCACCACCACGGTCACCGCCGAGCCGATCTACGTGTTCCTGCACACCTGGGACGGCACTACTGCCCAGGTGAGCGTCAACTCCGAGAGCATCTCGATGCGCAGCGGCAGCACGAAGCAGGGCGTGACCATGATCGGTGTGGACCCCGCCGACAGCAACTGCGTGCTGGTCAAGCCGGCGGGGGCGGCCACAGCTGACCAGAAGTCGGTCTGCACCGGAGGTTCGGTGCGTTTCGGCTGACCACCGCGACCACACACCCCCCGTCGTCGGGTGCTCGGTGACTCCAGCCCGGGCCGGTGCTCCTGGCGTGGCAGGATTTCGGCCATGCTGCGCTGGTTGACCGCTGGTGAGTCGCACGGCCCGGCCCTGGTCGGGGTTCTGGAGGGACTGCCGGCCGGGGTCCGGGTCGGCGGTGACGAGATCCGCCGGGCCCTGCACCGGCGACGTCTCGGCCACGGGCGCGGTGCCCGGATGGCGTTCGAGGCCGACGAGGTGCGGATCATCGGCGGCATCCGACACGGGTTCACCCAGGGCGGACCCGTCGCCGTCCAGGTCGGCAACAGCGAGTGGCCGAAGTGGGAGACCGTGATGTCGGCCGACCCGGTGCCCGCCGACGCACTCGCCGCCCAGGCCCGCAACCTCCGGCTCACCCGTCCCCGGCCGGGGCACGCCGACCTGGTCGGCATGCAGAAGTACGGCTTCGACGACGCCCGGCCGGTCCTGGAGCGGGCCTCGGCGCGGGAGACCGCGGCGCGGGTCGCGATCGGCGCCCTCGCCGAGGCGTTCCTCGACCAGGCGGCCGGGATCGCCCTGGTGGCGCACACGGTCCGGATCGGCCCGGTGGCGGTGCCGGACGACGCGCCCTGGCCGCGCCCCGAGCAGACCAGCGCGCTGGACGAGGACCCGGTGCGCTGCGCCCACGGGCCGACCAGCGCGGCGATGGTCGCCGAGATCGACGCCTGCCGCAGGGAGGGCGACACCCTGGGCGGGGTGGTCGAGGTGCTCGCCTACGGTCTGCCGCCGGGGCTGGGCTCGCATGTACACGGCGACCGCCGCCTCGACGCCCGGCTGGCGGCGGCGCTGATGGGCATCCAGGCGATCAAGGGGGTCGAGCTCGGCGACGGCTTCGCCACGGCGGCCCGGCGCGGCTCGCGGGCCCACGACGAGATCGAGCGGGACGGCGACGGGGTCATCCGGCGCCGCACCGGTCGTAGCGGTGGAACCGAGGGAGGTATGTCCACCGGTGAGCCGCTGCGGGTTCGGGCGGCGATGAAGCCGATCTCCACCGTGCCCCGGGCGCTGGACACCGTCGATGTGGTCACCGGCGAGCCGGCGGTGGCGATCAACCAGCGCTCCGACGTCTGCGCCGTCCCGGCGGCCGGGGTGGTCGCCCAGGCCATGGTTGCGCTGGTGCTCGCCGACGCCGTCCTGGAGAAGTTCGGCGGGGACAGCGTGACCGAGACCGCCCGGAACGTGGCGGCCTACCTGGACGGGTTGCCCGAGCTGCTCAGGCCCCAGCGGTGAGCGGCCCGGACGCTTCGGCCGGCGCACCGCGGCTGGTCCTCGTCGGTCCACCCGGCGCGGGCACCACGACGGTGGGCGCGGCGCTCGCCGCGCGCCTGGGCCTGGAGCTGCGGGACACCGACCGCGACGTCGAGCAGGCCCTTGGTGCGCCGGTCGCCGAGATCTTCCTCACCCGCGGTGAGGAGGCGTTCCGCGACGCCGAGCGGGACCAGGCGCTGGCCGCGCTCGCCGAGCCCCTCCCCGGTGTGCTGGTGCTGGGTGGTGGCGCGGTGATGGACCCGTTGATCGCCGAGGCGGTGCGACGTCAGGCGGGCGGCGGAGCCTGGG
Source organism: uncultured Actinomycetota bacterium (assembly GCA_963724535.1). Classification (GTDB taxonomy): domain Bacteria; phylum Actinomycetota; class Actinomycetes; order Actinomycetales; family Kineosporiaceae; genus JADJPO01. The sequence goes on along the minus strand of CAVRVD010000017.1, from coordinate 350,571 downwards.
TGGTGTTCCTGGACGTGACACTCTCGGACGCGGCGCGCCGGCTCGGTCTGAACGCCGACCGGCCCAGCGGCATCGGTGCGCCGCGCAGCCAGTGGCTGCGGATGATGGAGCACCGCCGTCCGATCTACCGCGACCTCGCCGAGATCACCGTGTGCACGGACGACGCGACGCCGACCGAGGTGGCCGACCGGGTCCTGACCGCCCTGCAGGAGGCACGATGACGGCGTTCCGCCGGATCAGGGTCGGTGCCGGGCAGGTCGGCGAGCCGGCCGGGGGCGGGGGCTACGACGTGGTGGTCGGCCGCGGCTCGGGCGTCGTGCGCAAGGGCCTGCCCGAGCTGGTGGACGGCGCCCGTCGGGTGATGGTGCTGCACGCGGCGGCCGTCGGCGCCACCACTGCGGCGGCCCTGGAGGCCCTGCGCGGCGCGGGGTTCGAGGTGCACAGCCGCGAGCTGCCGGACGCCGAGAGCGCCAAGACCGCCGACGTGCTCGTGGAGTGTTGGGGGCTGCTCGGCCGGGCCTCGTTCACCCGCACCGACGCAGTGGTCGGCGTCGGTGGCGGTGCGGTGACGGACGTCGCCGGCTTCGTCGCGGCGACCTGGCTGCGCGGCGTCCGGGTGGTGCAGGTGCCCACCACCCTGCTCGGCATGGTCGACGCCGCGGTCGGCGGCAAGACCGGGATCAACACCGCCGAGGGCAAGAACCTGGTGGGCGCGTTCCACCCGCCGACCGGGGTGCTCTGCGACGTCGACGTGTTGGCCACGCTGCCCCGCGCCGACCTGGTCGCCGGGATGGCCGAGGTGGTCAAGACCGGGTTCATCGCCGATCCGATGATCCTCGACCTGGTGCAGGCCGACCCCGCGGCGGCGCTGGAGGTGGCCGGAACAGTGCTGCCCGAGCTCGTCGAACGGTCGGTGGCGGTCAAGGCCCGGGTGGTGACCGAGGACCTCAAGGAGTCCTCGCTGCGGGAGATCCTCAACTACGGCCACACCCTGGCCCACGCCATCGAACAGGTCGAGGGCTACACCTGGCGGCACGGCGACGCGGTCGCCGTGGGCATGCTCTTCGCCGCCGAGCTCGGCCGACTGGCCGGCCGCACCCCCGAGGCGGTGGCCGCCCGGCACCGCGAGGTGATCGGCGCGCTCGGGCTGCCGACGACCTACCCGGCGGCGACCGACGACGAACGCTGGCATCAGCTGCTCACCGCGATGGGGCGGGACAAGAAGACCCGGGGCAGCACCCTGCGCTTCGTCGTCCTGGACGACCTGGCGAGGCCGGGTCGCCTGGTCGGCCCGCACCCCGCGCTGCTGGCACGGGCCCGTGGCGCGGTCCTGGGACCCACGGCGGCCGGGCAGTAGTCGAGACCGGCGGTCGGCGCCGTGCGGATCCTCAGGGGGGATCGTCAGGTCGGACCGGATGACACGGCCGGTGCGACGGCGGATGAGCACCTCCGCGCCGAACGACGCCCCGATCAGCACTGCCCCGAGGCCGAGGACGAATGGCTGGTCCTGGGCGATCCGCACGACGAAGGCGATCGTCGTGCCTGCGGTGGCGAGGATGGCCACGACGAGCAGCCAGGTCCGAGCGCCCGTCTCACGTCGCAGGCGCAGGTGCCCCCACCCGACCGCCAGGTAGACGAGCAGTGCAGCCAAGCCTCCCAGCGAGGCGACCTGCGAGAGGTCGAGGACGGTGGCGAGGACGAGGACCATCGCTGCGGTGATGAAGAGCCCCTCGGGGGCATGGCGCCAGCTACGGCGCTCGAAGCGCTCCGGGAGCTCGCCCTTCGTGGCGAGCACATAGCTGATGTTGGTCGATCCGTAGAGCGATGCGTTGATGGCGGACGCGGTGGAGAGCAGCGCGGCGATCGCCATGATCGTGAACCCGAGGTGGCCGAAGACCGGCTCGGCGGCGACGGCGAGGGCGGTGTCCCTGTCCGTGACGATGTCCGCGACGGAGAGGCTGCCGAAGACGACGAGCGAAATGCAGACGTACAACACGATCACGATGACGAGGGCGATGGTCAGGGCCCGGGGCAGGTCCCGCTCCGGGTCGGCCATCTCGCCGGCTGCATTGGTGATGACGCCGAAGCCCGTGTAGGCGAAGAAGGCGAACCCAGTGGCGCCGATCAGTGAGGACGGCGACGTGCCGGCGAGCTCTTCGGAGAACAGCGCCGACGTCACGCCGAAGGCGCCGCCGACGACGAACACGGCGAGCACGCCGAGCTTGGCGGCCACGACGACCAGTTCTGCCCTCCCGACAGAAGCCGCCCCGGCGACGTTGACGAGGGTGAGCCCGACGACTGCCGCGACGGAGAAGATCCCCACCTCGAGGGACGAGGACTGGCCGGAGCCGACCAGTGTGGCGCCGTAGGAGCCGAAGGCGCGGGCGACCATGGCCATGCCGATCACGCCCGCGGCGTAGTAGAAGAGCGACAGACCGCCGGCGAACACCCCCTCGCCGTAGCCGCGGGTCAGATAGTCGACCGGGCCGCCCGCGCTAGGCCCAGCCCGACCCCGTCGTCGAGAGCGCCGGCGCAGGCGCGCGCGCCGCCGTCCCGGGCGGACCGCAGTAGGATCGGCACCCGATCTCACTCGGCGAGACGACGAAGGCAGTGACGTGGCGACGACGAACGATCTGAAGAACGGCTTGGTGCTCAACCTGGACGGCCAGCTGTGGTCCGTGGTGGAGTTCCAGCACGTCAAGCCCGGCAAGGGCGGTGCCTTCGTCCGCACCAAGCTGAAGAGCGTGCTGTCGGGCAAGGTCGTCGACAAGACCTTCAACGCCGGCACCAAGGTCGACACCGCCACGGTCGACAAGCGGGACATGCAGTTCCTCTACAAGGACGGCGAGGACTTCGTGTTCATGGACTCCACCACCTACGACCAGCTGCCGGTCAGCGCCGCGGTGGTCGGTGACGCCGCCAACTTCATGCTGGAGAACCAGGACGCGATCGTCGCCCTGCACGAGGGCACGCCGCTCTACGTCGAGCTGCCGACCTCTGTGGTGCTGGAGATCACGTACACCGAGCCGGGGCTGCAGGGCGACCGGTCCACCGGCGGCACCAAGCCGGCCACCGTGCAGACCGGCTACCAGATCCAGGTGCCGCTGTTCCTGGAGACCGGCACCCGGGTCAAGGTCGACACCCGAACCGGGGACTACCTCGGCCGGGTCAACGACTAGCCGGCCCGAGGGTCCCAGCGAGTTCGGAGGCGGCAATGGGCGCGCGGAGCAAGGCTCGCAAGCGAGCCCTCGACCTGCTGTTCGAGGCGGATGCGCGAGGCCTGGACGTCTCGGCGCTGCTGGCCGAGCGACTCGCCGAGGCGAGGGCGGCGGCCGGCAGACGCGGGCCGTCGGGGCCGGTGATCGGCGAGTACACCGTCGCGCTGGTCGAGGGGGTGGCCGCTCACGCGGAGCGGATCGACGAGCTGCTGGACACCTACGCCCAGGGCTGGAGCGTCCAGCGGATGCCGGCCGTGGACCGGGCGGTGCTGCGGCTGGCGACCTGGGAGCTGCTGTTCAACGACGAGGTGCCCGACGCCGTGGTCATCGACGAGGCCGTCGAGCTGGTCCAGGACCTGTCGACCGAGTCCTCGCCGGCCTTCGTCAACGGTCTCCTGGCGCGGTTGCTCGACGTGAAGCCCGGACTGCTCCACAAGTAAGGGCGCCACGGTCCGTGACCGATCACAGATCGACCTCGGCTGCGCCGCCCCTCACGTTAGGTCACTCGTCGGCGGCCACCGCTCGGCGCGCATCGGCGTTCAGCACGCCCCAGGCGATCAACTGCTCGGCCAGCACCGCCGGCGGCACGTCGTAGATCACCGCGAGCGTGCGCAGGTCGTCGGTGCGGATCGAGAGCACCTTGCCGTTGTAGTCGCCGCGCTGGCCCTGGATGGTCGCGGCGTAGCGCGCCAGCGGCCCGGCCTTCTCCGCCGGAATCGACTGGAGGCGCTCCAGGTCGAGCACCAGCTTCGGCGGCGGTTCGCTGCTGCCGGTCGGCGCGGCGTCCGGCAGCAACGCCTGCACGGGAACGCCGTAGAAGTCGGCCAGCTCGGCGAGGCGCTGGACGGTGACCGCGCGGTCACCACGCTCGTAGGAGCCGACGACAACGGCCTTCCAGCGGCCCTCCGACTTCTCCTCCACACCGTGGAGTGACAGACCCTGCTGGGTTCGGATAGCGCGGAGGCGGGCACCGAGTGCCCGTGCGTAGTCAGAGGCCATGCGGTGATGGTCACGGAGAGTGACCTTGCTCGTCAAGCGGGATCGCCGAATCCATGGGCCCGAATCTCGATCAGAGAGCGGTTTGCGTGGTTTGTCTACCGATTCGGGTGACGCGGACCCGTCGTCACCTCCCGACGGTGGGCCGGGGGTGGAACGCCGATGTGCCTGCTAGCCTCTGCACGGCGTCCCGCTGCCGGCGGTGCGCCGCTCCGGTCGGCTCGCCGGCCCGAGCCCAGTCCTTTAAGGCCCGTCCGGTGAGGCGGGGAAGGAGTGGCCTGCGGTGACTGCTGCCCGCGTCGTGCTGGAATCCGTGGAGGTGTCCCGGGCACTGACCCGGATCGCCCACGAGCTCATCGAACGCAACAAGGGTGTCCAGGACCTGACTCTGATCGGGATCCCGACCCGGGGTGTGACTCTGGCCGCCCGGCTCGCCGCCCGGCTCGCCGAGATCGAGGGGCGTGATGTCCCACACGGCAGCCTCGACGTGACCATGTACCGCGACGACCTGCGTCGCCAGCCGGTCCGGGCGCTGGGTACCACGATGCTGCCCGACGGCGGCGTCGACGACAGGGTCGTGGTGCTGGTCGACGATGTGCTGTTCTCCGGGCGCACCATTCGCGCCGCGCTGGACGCGCTGTCCGACCTGGGCCGCCCGCGCGCCGTGCGGCTGGCGGTGCTGGTCGACCGCGGCCACCGCGAGCTGCCGATCCGGGCCGACCACGTCGGCAAGAACCTGCCCACCTCGGTCAGCGAGCGGGTCCGGGTCAGCCTGGCCGAGGTGGACGGCACTGACGAGGTCGTCATCGAGGGAGGGCGCTGATCCCATGGCTGCGATGACCTCGCTGCCCACGCGGCACCTGCTCAGTGCGGCAGACCTGGACCGGGATGCCGCAGTCGCCGTCCTGGACGTCGCCGAGGAGATGGCCGCCACCCAGCAGCGCGAGATGAAGAAGCTGCCCACGCTGCGCGGGATGACCGTGGTCAACCTGTTCTACGAGGACTCCACCCGGACCCGGATCTCGTTCGAGGCGGCCGCCAAGCGCCTGTCCGCCGACGTGATCAACTTCTCGGCCAAGGGGTCGAGCGTGTCCAAGGGCGAGAGCCTGAAGGACACCGCCCTGACCCTGCAGGCGATGGGGGCCGACGCGGTCGTGGTGCGTCACTCCGCCTCTGGCGCCCCGCACCGGCTGGCCCACTCAGGCTGGACCCGAGGGGTGGTCCTGAACGCCGGGGACGGCACACACGAGCACCCGACCCAGGCCCTGCTGGACGCGTTCACCCTGCGTCGTCACCTGGTCGGGGACGGCGCGGCCGGGGCCGACAGCCGGTCACGGCTGGGTCGTGACCTGTCCGGGCGGACCGTGGCGCTCGTCGGAGACGTCCTGCACAGCCGGGTGGCGCGCTCGAACGTGCTGCTGCTCACCACCCTCGGCGCCCGGGTGGTCCTGGTCGCCCCACCCACCCTGCTGCCGGTCGGGGTCGAGTCGTGGCCGGTGCAGTTCGGCTACAACCTGGACGCCGTGCTGGCCGGCGAGGTGGCAGGACAGGTGGACGCGGTGATGATGCTGCGGGTGCAGGCCGAGCGGATGAACGCCGCCTTCTTCCCCAGCGCCCGCGAGTACTCCCGTCGATACGGCCTGGACGGGCGCCGGCTGGCCAGGTTGCCCGAGCACACCCTGGTCATGCACCCCGGACCGATGAACCGGGGCCTGGAGATCTCCGCCGAGGCCGCCGACTGCGGCCGGTCGACGATTGTCGAGCAGGTCGCCAACGGCGTCGCGGTCCGGATGGCGGTGCTGTACCTGCTGCTGTCCGGCGCGCCGGCCGAGCACCGGCTCGGCGCCGACCTCAGCCCGGTCGGTAGCCCGGTCGGCGGCCCGGTCGGCGGCCCGGTCGGCGGCCCGGTCGGCACCGAGGAGAGGAGCCAACCGTGACCCGGGCGGCGAGCGACAGGTCGGCCACGGCCAGCACGCCCCACGGCACGGGGCCAGCCGGCTACCTGCTGCGCGGCGTGCGGCCGCTGGGCGGCGAGGGTGTCGACCTGGTGCTGGCCGGCGGCGTGATCACCGAGATCGGTCCCGGCCTGCGCGTCCCGAGCGGGGCCGAGGTCGTGCAGGCCGACGGCCTGGTGGCCCTGCCCGGCCTGGTCGACCTGCACACCCACCTGCGCGAACCGGGCCGTGAGGACGCCGAGACCGTCGAGTCGGGCACCCGTTCGGCCGCCCTCGGCGGCTTCACCGCGGTGCACGCGATGGCCAACACCGACCCGGTCGCCGACACCGCTGGGGTGGTCGAGCAGGTCTGGCACCTGGGTCGGCGCGCGGGCTGGGTCGACGTCCGCCCGGTCGGCGCGGTCACGGTCGGTCTGGCCGGTCAGCGGCTGGCCGAGCTCGGTGCGATGGCCGACTCCGCGGCGGCGGTGCGGGTGTTCTCCGACGACGGTGCGTGCGTGGCCGACCCGGTCCTGATGCGCCGGGCGCTGGAGTACGTCAAGGCCTTCGACGGGGTGATCGCCCAGCATGCCCAGGAGCCTCGGCTGACCGACGGCGCGCAGATGCACGAGGGCGAGGTGTCCGCCGTCCTCGGCCTGCGCGGCTGGCCGGCGGCCGCGGAGGAGGCGATCATCGCCCGCGACGTGCTGCTCGCCGGACACGTCGGCTCGCGCCTTCACGTCTGCCACGTCTCGACCGCCGGCTCGGTGGAGATCATCCGCTGGGCCAAGCAGCGTGGGGTCCGGTTGACCGCCGAGGTCACCCCGCACCACCTGCTGCTCACCCACGAGGAGGTGCGCAGCTACGACCCGGTGTTCAAGGTGAACCCGCCCCTGCGCTCGGCCGAGGACACCCAGGCGCTGCGCGAGGCCTTGGCCGACGGCACGATCGACATCGTCGCCACCGACCACGCTCCGCACCCGCTGGAGGACAAGGAGTGCGAGTGGGCCGTCGCCGCGATGGGCATGACGGGCCTGGAGACCGCGCTGTCGGTGGTGCAACAGACCATGGTCGAGACCGGGCTGCTCGACTGGGCCGCGGTGGCCCGGCGGATGTCGGCCCGCCCCGCACAGATCGGTGGTCTGCGGGACCAGGGCCGGCCACTGGCGGTCGGTGAGCCAGGTCATCTGGTTCTGATCGACCCGAGCGCACGGCGGGTCGTGGATCCGGACAGGATGGCCACCAACGGGCGGAACAGCCCGTTGCGGGGTCGGGAGCTGCCCGGGGCCGTGGTGGCCACCTTCTACCGAGGGCGGGCAACGGTGCTGGACGGGCGACTGGTCGAGCCGCTGGGGGGGCAGCAGGGATGAGCGTGCAGGGACCGACCGAACGGTCCATCGACGCGGTGACCGCAGGTCCGGGACCGGCCGTGCTGGTCCTCGAGGACGGTCGCACCTGGCGCGGAACAGCCTACGGCGCGACCGGTGTCGCACTCGGCGAGGCGGTGTTCGCGACCGGGATGACCGGCTACCAGGAGACGCTGACCGACCCCTCCTACCACCGTCAGATCGTCGTGATGACCGCGCCGCACATCGGCAATACCGGGGTGAACGACGAGGACGGCGAGTCGGCGAGGATCTGGGTGGCCGGCTACGTCGTCCGGGACGCCGCGCGGCGCGCCTCGAGCTGGCGGTCCCGGCGCGAGCTCGCCACCGAGCTCGCCGACGCCGGTGTCGTCTCGATCAACGGTGTGGATACCCGCGCCGTGACCCGGCACCTGCGGGTGCGCGGCGCGATGCGCGCCGGCATCTTCTCCGGGGCGGCCGCCGGGCTCACCGCGACCGAGATGCTCGCCCAGGTGACCGGTGCCCCGCCGATGAGCGGTGCCGACCTGGTCGGTGAGGTGAGCACCGCCGAGCCGTATACCGTGCCGGCCCTCGGGCAGCGGCGCTTCACGGTGGCCGCCGTCGACCTGGGCATCAAGGCGATGACCCCGCAGCGGCTGGCCGAGCGCGGCATCGAGGTCCGGGTGCTGCCGGCCACCTCGACGATCGAGGAGGTGCTCGCCACCGGCGCCGACGGGGTCTTCTTCAGCAACGGTCCAGGCGACCCGGCCGCCGCCGTCGCGCCGGTGGGCCTGCTCGGGGAGGTGCTGACGCGGCGGATCCCGTTCTTCGGCATCTGCTTCGGCAACCAGATGCTGGGCCGGGCGCTGGGTCGGCAGACCTACAAGCTGACCTTCGGCCACCGGGGGATCAACCAGCCGGTCAAGGACCTGGCCACCGGCAGGGTCGAGGTCACCGCACACAACCACGGGTTCGCCGTCGACGCTCCGGTCGACGCCGCGTTCGACACCCCGTTCGGGCGGGCCGAGGTCAGCCACGTCTGCCTCAACGACGGGGTGGTCGAGGGGCTGCGGTGCCTGGAGGTGCCGGCGTTCTCGGTCCAGTACCACCCCGAGGCCGCCGCCGGACCGCACGACGCCGCCTACCTGTTCGACCGGTTCGCCGACCTGATGGCGGACCGGGCGAAGTCGAGGGAGAGCTGATGCCACGGCGACCCGACCTGCGCAGTGTGCTGGTGATCGGCTCCGGGCCCATCGTCATCGGCCAGGCCTGCGAGTTCGACTACTCGGGGACCCAGGCCTGCCGGGTGCTGCAGGCCGAGGGGCTGCGGGTGATCTTGATCAACTCCAACCCGGCCACGATCATGACCGACCCGGAGTTCGCCGACGCCACGTACGTCGAGCCGATCACCGCCGAGGTGGTCGAGGCCATCATCGCCAAGGAGCGCCCGGACGCGCTGCTGGCGACCTTGGGCGGGCAGACGGCGCTGAACACCGCGATGGCGGTGCACGCCGCGGGGGTGCTGGACAAGTACAGGGTCGAGCTGATCGGGGCCAACGTGGCCGCGATCGAGGCCGGCGAGGACCGTCAGCTGTTCAAGGGTGTGGTGGACCGGGTCAGCCAGGTGCACGGTCTGGACGCCGCGGTGGCCCGGTCACGGATCGCCCACTCCATCTCCGACTGCATGGAGGCGGCGGCCGATCTCGGGTACCCGATCGTCGTCCGGCCCTCCTTCACGATGGGCGGGCTGGGATCGGGAATCGCCTACGACGAAGATGAGCTGCGCCTGATCGCCGGCGCCGGGCTGCACCACTCACCGACCACCGAGGTGCTCCTGGAGGAGTCGATCATCGGGTGGAAGGAGTACGAGCTCGAGCTGATGCGCGACCGCAACGACAACGTCGTCGTGGTCTGCTCGATCGAGAACCTCGACCCGATGGGGGTGCACACCGGGGACTCGATCACGGTCGCCCCGGCGCTGACCCTCACCGACCGGGAGTACCAGCGGTTGCGCGACATCGGCATCGCGGTCATCCGCGAGGTCGGTGTCGACACCGGCGGCTGCAACATCCAGTTCGCGGTCGACCCCTGCGACGGCCGGGTGATCGTGATCGAGATGAACCCGCGGGTCTCCCGCTCGTCGGCGCTGGCCAGCAAGGCCACCGGGTTCCCGATCGCCAAGATCGCCGCTCGGCTGGCGATCGGCTACACCCTCGATGAGATCCCCAACGACATCACCGAGAAGACCCCGGCGTCCTTCGAGCCGGCGCTGGACTACATCGTGGTCAAGGTGCCCCGGTTCGCCTTCGAGAAGTTCCGCTCCGCCGACAGCACCCTGACCACGACGATGAAGAGCGTCGGTGAGGCGATGGCGATCGGGCGCTGCTTCACCGAGGCCCTGCAGAAGGCACTGCGCTCCTTGGAGAAGCGGGACGCGAGCTTCCACTGGGATGGGCCGGACCCGACCGGGGCTGAGCTGGACGCCCTGCTGGAGGCGGTCCGGCGCCCGACCGAGGACCGGCTGGTACAGGTGCAGCAGGCCCTGCGCGGCGGTGCCGACGTCGAGACGCTGCACCAGGCAACCGGGATCGACCCATGGTTCCTGGACCAGATCCTGGCCATCAACGAGATGGCGGTGCGGCTGCGCGGCGCCGAAACGCTGACCCCCGACCTGCTCCGCGAGGCCAAGCGGCACGGCTTCTCCGACTCCCAGATCTCCTCGCTGCGGCGGATGAGCGAGGACGTGGTCCGCGGCGTGCGGCACGCCCTCGGCGTCCGGCCGGTGTTCAAGACCGTCGACACCTGTGCAGCGGAGTTCGCGGCGACCACGCCGTACCACTACTCGAGCTACGACGAGGAGAACGAGGTCACGCCGTCCGGACGGCGCAAGGTGATCATCCTCGGCTCGGGCCCGAACCGGATCGGGCAGGGGGTGGAGTTCGACTACTCCTGCGTGCACGCCTCGTTCGCGTTGCGGGAGGCCGGGTTCGAGACGGTGATGATCAACTGCAACCCCGAGACCGTCTCCACCGACTACGACACCTCCGACCGGCTCTACTTCGAGCCGCTCACCCTGGAGGACGTGCTCGAGGTGGTGCACGCCGAGCAGCGCAGCGGCGAGGTGGTCGGGGTCGTCGTCCAGCTCGGCGGGCAGACCCCGCTCGGTCTGGCCGCCAGGCTGGAGGCCGCGGGGGTGCCGATCGTCGGTACGAGCCCGGCCGCGATCCACCTGGCCGAGGAACGCGGGGCGTTCGGCCGGGTGCTGGCCCAGGCCGGTCTGGCGGCGCCCGAGCACGGCATGGCGAGCAGCTTCGCCGAGGCGGAGGCGGTGGCCGACCGGGTCGGCTACCCGGTGCTGGTGCGGCCGTCCTACGTCCTGGGCGGGCGGGGTATGGAGATCGTCTTCGGCTCCGAGATGCTCGCCGACTACATCGACCGGGCGACGAAGGTCAGCCCGGAGCACCCCGTGCTGGTCGACCGGTTCCTCGGCGAGGCGATCGAGATCGACGTCGACGCCCTGTTCGACGGCGAGGAGCTGTACCTCGGCGGGATCATGGAGCACATCGAGGAGGCCGGAGTGCACTCCGGTGACTCGGCCTGCGTGCTGCCTCCCGCGACGCTCAGCGACAGCGAGATGCACCAGGTGCGGCTGGCGACCGAGGCGATCGCCCGGGGGGTCGGGGTGTGCGGGATGCTGAACGTGCAGTTCGCCCTGGCCGCGGGGAAGCTCTACGTGCTGGAGGCGAACCCGCGGGCCAGCCGGACCGCGCCGTTCGTGTCCAAGGCGACCGGGGTGGCGCTGGCCAAGGCGGCGGCCCGGGTGATGCTCGGCGCGAGCATCACCGACCTGCGGGCCGAGGGTCTGCTGCCGGCACACGGGGACGGCGGCGCGCTGCCGCCGGATGCGCCGGTGTCGGTCAAGGAGGCCGTGCTGCCGTTCCGGCGGTTCCGCACCCTGGAGGGCAAGGTGGTCGACACCCTGCTCGGGCCTGAGATGCGCTCGACCGGTGAGGTGATGGGGATCGCCGCCGACTTCCCGAGCGCGTTCGCCAAGTCGCAGCTGGCCGCCTACGGGGGCCTGCCCGACTCCGGTTCGGTGTTCGTGTCGGTCTCCGACCTCGACAAGCGTTCGATCATCTTCCCGGTGAAGCGGCTGGTCGAGCTCGGCTTCACCGTCCTGGCCACGGGCGGGACGGCGAACGTGCTGCGCCGCAACGGGATCGCCGCCACGGTGGTGCGCAAGCACAGCTCAGGGCGCGGCCCGGACGGCGAGCCCACCGTGGTCGACATGATCAACGCCGGCGAGGTGGACATGGTGGTGAACACCCCGAGCGGGCCGGCTGCCCTGCTCGACGGCTACGACATCCGGGCGGCGACGACGTCGATGGACAAGCCGATCATCACCACGGTGCAGCAGCTGGCCGCCGCAGTGCAGGCGATCGAGGCGGCCCGGGAGTCCGGGCCGTCGGGGGTGCACGTCGCCTCTCTCCAGGAGCACGCCGAGACGTTGCGTCGTGGTCGAGCCGAGCAGCTCGATATGGCGGCCCGGGCGTCGCCCACCGGTGTACCGGGCGCCGGTGGGCGGGCCGCGCAGGTCGCCGCCGCGGACGGTGTGGCCCCCGACGGTGTGGCCACCGAGGTACCGAGTACGGATCCGGTGGTGTCGTGACTGCGGGAGGCGAGGCGGCCGGGTCGCAGGCCGGGTCGGGGCTGGAGCCGGCATGGGACGCGGCCCGACCGCCGGGTCCCGTGCAGCGCCGGGTCGAGGTTGTCGCAGCGGGTCCGGACGGCGCCTACACGCGGCTGGCCGTGGATGCCTGCGGCCGCGACCGGCCGCTGCCGGCACCCCGGCCGGGGCAGTTCGTGGCGCTGGCCGTCGGGGACGACCCGACGCCGATGCTGCTGCGGCGATGCTTCTCGATCGCGGTGGCCGACGACTACCGGTGGGAGCTGCTGATCGCCGCGCACGGCCCGGGTAGCACCTGGCTTACCCGGCGCCGCCCGGGAGACATGCTCGACCTGGTCGGACCGCTGGGTCGACCGTTCCCGCAGCCGGCGCCTGGAGCGGGGTGCGTCCTGGTCGCCGGCGGCTACGGAGCGGCGCCGATGGTGTGGTGGGGGCGCCAGCTGCGCGCAGCCGGGCATCGGGTGGCGATCGTGATCGGCGCCGCGGACGCCGTGCGGCTGGCCGACGTCGAGGCCGCCCGGACGCTCGACGTCCCGGTTCTGGTGACCACGGACGACGGCAGTGCCGGGGTGTGCGGGCGGGTCACCGACGTGCTCAGTGAGGCCATCGCCGCGGTGGCCGGTTCGGCCGGGGCCGCCGACGGGCCGGCGGACGAGGCGGTCGAGGTGTACGCCTGCGGTCCGATGGTGATGCTCCGGGAGGTGACGGCCACCGCGACGGAGCTGGTCGGGGGCCGGGCCCGGGACCGCACGGCTGCGCCCCAGGAACGGGGCAGCGCCGTTCGGGTCTGGTGTGCCGTCGAGGAGGCCATGGCCTGCGGCATCGGGGTGTGCATGACGTGCGTGCTGCCGGTGCGCGGGGAGGACGGGACGACCCGGATGGTGCGCTCCTGCGTGGAGGGTCCCACGTTCGCCGGGGACGCCGTCCGCTGGGAGTCGCTCACCCGGACACCCAACCTGCTCGGCGGGGTGGCCCTCGGGGCGTCGGTGCCGTCGGACTGCCTGGGAGCCCCGCGATGACCACCTCTGCCACCCCGGACGCCGTGACCGAGCCGCAGATGCGGCCCGGCGCCGGACTGGACGCGTCCGGCCCGGCGTCGTCGACCGTGGACATGGCCACCCGGATCGGGGACCTGGAGCTGCCCAACCCGCTGCTCACCGCGAGCGGCTGCGCCGCGGCCGGTCGCGAACTCGACCCGTTCCTCGACGTCACCGCGCTCGGCGCGGTGGTGACCAAGTCGATCCAGCGTCGGCCGCGCTCGGGCCGGGGGACGCCGCGGATGGCCGAGACGCCCTCCGGGATGCTCAACTCGATCGGGCTGCAGGGGCCGGGGATCGAGGCGTTCCTGGCCACGGACCTGCCGTGGCTTCACGGGCGCGGCGCGCGGACGGTGGTCTCGATCGCCGGTGGCGACGCCGAGGAGTTCGTCGAGCTCGCCGGTCGGCTCGCCGACCTCGGCCCGAGCGGCGGCGTCAGCGCCATCGAGGTGAACATCTCCTGCCCCAACGTGGCTGACCGGGGCCTGGTCTTCGCCTGCGCCGCAGCGTCCAGCGGCCAGGTGGTCTCCGGGGTGGTCGACGTGGTGGCCGGGCGGGTGCCGGTGCTGGCCAAGCTGTCCCCTGACGTCACCGACATCGTCGAGATCGCCGGCGCCTGCCTGGAGGCCGGCGCCGACGGCCTGGCGATGATCAATACGGCGCTCGGCATGGTGATCGACACCGGGACGCTGCGACCGGTGCTGGCCGGGGTGACCGGCGGCCTGTCCGGTCCGGCCATCCGACCGATCGCGGTGCGCTGCATCTACCAGGTGCACGCGGCGATGCGGCTCGGCCGGATCCCGACGGCGCCGATCGTCGGGATCGGGGGAGTGCTGACCGGGCTGGACGCGCTGCAGCTGGTGGCGGCGGGGGCCTGCGCCGTCCAGGTGGGCACGGCGACCTTCCACGACCCGGCGGCACCGGCCCGGGTGCACGAGGAGCTGCGAGAAGCACTGGCGCAGCGTGGGTTCGTGCGGTTCCAGGATGCGGTGGGGAGAGCGCACGGTGACTGAGGGGACGCCGGATGCAGTGACGTCGGCCAGGGGTGGGCCGGCCGGGACCACCCCGCCCCGCGAGCCGTTCGGGGTCCGGCTGCAGCGGGTGATGGCCGAGCGGGGTCCGCTGTGCGTGGGGATCGACCCGCATCCCGGCCTGCTCCGGGCCTGGGGGCTGACCGACGACGTGGCCGGGCTGGAGCGGTTCGCCCTCACCGTGGTCGAGGCGTTGGCCGACCGGGTCGCCGTGCTCAAGCCGCAGTGCGCGTTCTTCGAACGGCACGGCTCGCGGGGCATGGCGGTTCTGGAACGGGTTCTCGCCGAGTCGCTCTCGGCCGGGGCGCTGACCATCGCCGATGCCAAGCGCGGCGACATCGGCTCGACGATGCAGGCATACGCCGACGCGTTCGCGGGGGACGGCTCGTCCCTGGCGGCGGACGCGGTGACCGCGTCGGCCTACCTGGGCTTCGGGTCGCTCCGGCCGCTGCTCGACCTCGCCGCGGCGACCGGACGGGGAGTGTTCGTGCTGGCCCTGACCTCCAACCCAGAGGGTCCGCAGGTGCAGCACGCGAGATGCCCGGACGGGCGCAGCGTGGCCCAGACGATGCTGGACGCGATCGCTGCCGAGAACGCGACCGCGGCGGTCGAGGACCGGCTCGGCTCGGTGGGCGCGGTCGTGGGTGCCACCATCGACGACGCGGGTGCCGCGCACGACCTGTCCCGGGTCAAGGGGCCGTTCCTGGCTCCCGGTGTCGGCGCCCAGGGAGCCGGACCGGCCGAGCTGCGCCGGGTGTTCGGTGCGGCTCTGCCCGCCGTCCTGCCGTCGTCCAGCCGAGAGGTGCTGCGGTGTGGGCCGTCGATCGACGGCCTGCGGGCCGCGGCAGCCTCGACCAAGGACGACGTGGCCTCCGCCCTGGGATAGCCGGTGCCGGTCGTCCGCCGTGGCCGGGCGTCGGTGGGTCATCGGTCGCCCTAGCTAGGCTGGCAGCCATGGCCGACCTGCCGGTTCTGGACGCCGTCGAACAGCGAATCCTGGGCAGCCTGCTGGAGAAGCAGGTCACGGTCCCGGCCGCCTACCCGCTGACCCTGAACGCGTTGCGCACCGCCTGCAACCAGACCTCCAGCCGCGACCCGGTGACCGACCTCGACGAGTCTGTCGT
This sequence comes from uncultured Actinomycetota bacterium, assembly GCA_963724535.1. Taxonomy (GTDB): domain Bacteria; phylum Actinomycetota; class Actinomycetes; order Actinomycetales; family Kineosporiaceae; genus JADJPO01. The sequence continues at coordinate 335,198 of CAVRVD010000017.1, read as the reverse complement.
GCAGACCGCGGCGCGGGGGTTGCGCGACCGCGGGCTGCTGCGGATCGTCTGGGCCGACATCGGGCGACGCACCCTGAAGTACCACCAGAGACTCGACGAGGTGCTCGACCTGGCGGTGGACGAGCGGGCGCTGCTGACCGTGCTGCTGTTGCGCGGCGCGCAGTCGCCAGGAGAGCTCAGGACCCGGGCCGAGCGGCTGCACGCCTTCGACGACCGGGACGAGGTGGAGGCCTGCCTGCGACGGTTGGCCGACCGGAATGACCCACTGGTTCGGCGGCTGGAACGACGCGCCGGCCGACACGACCACCGCTGGGTCCACCTGCTGGGTCCGGTGGCGGAGATGGACGGCGCGCCGGCGGGCGAGCCGGAGGTCGATCGGGACAGTCCGCTGGCCGAGGGGTCGGACGTTCGCGACGAGCGGGTTAGATCGGCCTACGCAGCCGTCGCCACCGACTACGCCAAGGCCTCGGTCGACGAGCTGGCCGACCTGCCGTTCGAGCGCTGGCTGCTGGACCGGGTCGCCGCCGAGGCCGGCCGCCGTCCGCTGGTCGACGCCGGTTGCGGACCGGGGCACGTCGCCGCGTATCTGGCCATGTCGGGGGCGCAGGCGCGGGGGATCGACCTCGTTCCGGAGATGGTCGACCAGGCCCGGGCGCGGTTCGCACAGGTGCGGTACGACGTGGGCGACCTGCGCCGGTTGCTGCGCCCGGAGACCGCGGACGGGTGGGGTGCCGTCGTCGGTTGGTACTCGCTGATCCATCTCGCCGGGTCCGAGCTGCCGTCGGCGATCGCGGCGCTCGCCCGTCCGCTGGCGCCCGGCGGCGTGCTCGTGCTCGGGCTGCATGCTGGTCGGGAGGTGCGCCGGGTGACCTCCTGGTTCGGGCATCCGGCCGAGCTGGACATCGTGCTCCATGACCAGGTTGAGGTGGTCGCCGCGATGACCGCAGCCGGGCTCACCGACGTCGAGTGGTACCTACGGGGTCCGCTGGTCACCCGCGACGAGACCACGTCCAGGCTGTACGTGATGGGTCGCCGGCCGCGCGACTGAGCGGACAGGACCGGCGGCCACTAGGAGCCGCCACCGACGGTCCAGGGCGCAGACGAGACCCTGAGACCGCGTGCTGCGGAAACGTTTCTGTGGGTAGCACCACTAGCTCGTGATGTCACAGGATCCAGCTCTACGACACGTACCCGCTGGCACGGTCACCCGAGTGGTGGCGGCCCGAGGATCTCGATGTGGTGCATGGCCGCGGCATGCCCGAGGGCCGCCGGATCGAGGGGGCCGGGGTCCGGCAGGCGTCGCTCCAGAGCCGGCGCCCCGGCGAGCGCCGCGAAATCCTCGAAGCCGGCGGGAGTGGTCAGCTGCAGGGCGTGCAGCGGCTCGTCGGCGCCGACGACGAAGGTGTGTGCCTCACCGCGCGGGAGCAGGACGAAGTCGCCCGCCCCGGCCTCACGGCTCAGGCCCTGGCAGCGGAACTGCGCCGTCCCGGAGAGCACATAGAACATCTCGTCCTCGAGCAGGTGACGGTGCAGCGGCGGGGCGAAGCCGGCGGGGTTGACGAACTGCGCCACCGTCAGCGCCCCGTGCGTCTGGGCACCGGTCGCCTTGATCGTCACCAGGTTGCCGAGGAACCACAGCGCCTCGCCCTCGTCGGGGCGCAGGACGAAAGGCGGCTGGGGCGGTGTCTGCGGGGTGGTTGCCGAGGTCATGGTCACTCCCTATTCGATATACTAACAGTATGATGAATATTTGGTTAGTATGACGACGTGGACGGCGATGTCAAGGAGAGCGCGGCGGCGCCGCGGCGGCCCTATGCGTCGTCCGTACGGGCCGAGGGTGCCCGGCGCACGAAGGAGAGGATCACTGTCGCCGCCACCGAGCTGTTCCTCGAACGCGGGTACGACGGGACGTCGCTGTCGGACGTCGCCGAGCGGGCCGGCGTGGCCCGGCCCACCGTGGTGGCCGCCTTCGGCACCAAGCCCGCGCTGCTGTCGCGGGTGCTCGACCAGGCGCTGGCCGGGGACGACGAGCCGGTCCCGGTGCGTGACCGACCCTGGTTCACGCCGATCTGGGATGCCCCAACCGCCCCCGACGTCCTGGCCGCCTACGCGCGCGCCTGCGTGCTCATCGGCGCCCGGGCGGGACAGGTGGTGGAGGTTGTCCGCAGGGCGAGCGACTCGGCCGCCGAGGTGGCGCAGCTGTGGTCGTCGTGGCTGCGTGGGCGCCGCGCCGGCGCCGCCATGGTCGTCGAACGAGATGTCGTCACCGCGGCCCTACGCCGCGGGCTGACCCAGGGGACGGCCAGCGACGTCCTGTGGACGCTCAACGACCCGGACCTGTACGTCTCGCTCGTCGACATCCAGGGTTGGGCCCCGGACGCCTACGAGTCCTGGCTCGCCGACGCCATGGTCACGCTGCTCCTGGACCCCGGATCGACGCGCAGCGCGCGATCGTCTCGCTAGCCCACTGCCCCCTGGCGTCCCCTGAGTGCTATCAAGGAGCCTCTTCGCCCGATGGGAGCCTGACGTGGTCGACGTCGTCGTTCGCCCACTGGCCGACGGTGAGTTCGGCGCCGTGCGGGACGTGCTGGTGGAGGCACTGGCCGACGACCCCGGGTGGACCGTGGTCCTACCCGACTCCGAGGATCGGCGCACGGCGTTGCGGTCACTCGTGGGCGTCGCGCTCGCTGCCTCGGGGAGCCAGGCTCGTGTTGCGCTGACCGGGGGACGAGTTGTGGGCGGGGCGGTGTGGCAGTTGCCCGGTCGATATCCCATGAGTGCGTGGCGGCAGATACGGGCGGTGCCGCGCATGCTCCCGATGCTGGTTCGCCTGCGAACGCGGGCGCGTGACGTGCAGCGCTTCGGCGAGGCGATCGACGGGGTCTTCCCGGCCACGCCCGTGCGCTACCTGCAGGTCCTCGGGGTCGCCTCGACGGAGCAAGGCCGCGGCGTCGGGTCACAGCTGCTGGCCGACGGCCTCGTCGATGCGGACGCCGCGGGTGAGGAGGTGTACCTCGAGACCGGGAAGGCGGCCAACGTCGCCTACTACCAGGGCCACGGCTTCGCGCTCGTGGCGCCGGGTGGTCCGCTGTACGACGGCGGTCCACCGATGTGGCTGATGGTGCGGCCGTCGCCGCGCTGAGCCGTTGCGTCAGAACGAGGTCACGACGCTGACCCCGGTACTGGCGAACGCCTCCATCGCCGGCAGCGCCAGCGGCACGTCGTCCAGACTGATCCTGGCGGTGACCATCGGGCCCAGGTCGAGCCGGCCGGAGCCGACCAGATCGAGGACCTGGGGCAGCCGGGACGCCGACAGCCCGTGCACCCCCAGCACCTCGATCTCGTCGCGGATCACCCGGCTGATCGGGAAATCCACTGTGGCTGAACCGAACAGCCCGATCTGCACGTGCCGACCGAGCGGGCGCAGGCTTCCTACCGACGCCGCCGCCGTGGCCGGGTTCCCGAGGGCGTCCACCGCAACGTGGGCGCCTCCGGTCAGGTCGTGGACGGCGCCGGCCACCGCCGCCGCCGACGGGTCGGCGTCCGGTGCGCTCACCAGACGGTCGGCGCCCATCCGCAACGCCAACGCCAGCGCCGCATCGGAACGGTCGACGGCCACCACCTCGGCCCCCAGCGCTCGGCCGATCGCCACCGCGGCCAGCCCCACCCCGCCGCAGCCGACGACGCAGAGCACCTCACCGGCTGCCAGCCGACCTCGCTCGACCACGCCGCGATACGCCGTCGAGACCCGGCAGCCGACCAGGGCTGCGCTCGCGTCGTCCACCGAATCGGGCACCGGGACGGCGTTGACGTCGGCCCAGGGCACCGTCGTGAGCTGCGCGAACGCGCCCCAGCGGGTGAAACCCGGCTGCTCCTGGTGCCGGCAGACCTGGTGCTCACCTGCCCGGCAGGGTTCGCAGCCCCCGCAGCCGCAGGCGAAAGGAGCGACCACCCGCTCACCCACCCCGACCCGGCGCACCTCGTCCCCGACGGCCACCACCCGTCCGGCGAACTCGTGCCCGCCGACGTGCGGACAGACGATGTCCGGGTCGGTGCCGAGCCAGCCGTGCAGGTCACTGCGGCACAGCCCGGTGGCCAGTACCTCGACGACGGCGTCGTACTGGCCGGGCACCGGATCGGCCGCCGTGACCACCTCGATCGGCCCGCCGAACCGCTCGTACACCGCTGCCCGCATGACCGGGACGCTACCCAGCCGGCCGGCCCACCCTGCAATCGCGCCGAGAGGTCAGCTTGGCGCCTGAATTGTCCGTTACGGGAGATTGTGGTGACCCCTCGCGGTCCACGGGCCACGGTGCAGTGGCTGCGCTGCCGACGGTGGGTCGTCAACCGGGCGAGGCGTGTGGCCTGCGGTAGCGACACATGTCGGAGCGTGAGCGCGCGCATTGCTCGTGACCGGCGCAAGTGGGTAGGTTCGAGGCTTGCGATCTCCGTGACGGACCATGATCGACCGAGGTGACCCGTGCCACTGCCCCCGCTCACTCCCGAGCAGCGCGCCGCCGCGCTGGAGAAGGCCGCCGCCGCCCGCCGCGCTCGGGCGGAGGTGAAGAACCGCCTCAAGTACTCCCAGGGCTCCCTCGGTGACGTGATCAAGGAGGGCCAGGCGAACGACGTGATCGGCAAGATGAAGGTCTCCGCCCTGCTGGAGGCGCTGCCCGGTGTCGGGAAGGTGCGCGCCCGCCAGATCATGGAGGAGATCGGCATCTCCGAGTCCCGTCGGGTCCGCGGGCTGGGGTCCAACCAGATCTCCGCGCTCGTCGAGCGCTTTTCCCGCTGACCCATCCCGGTGGGCAGCGGACCGTCCGGGGGAGCTGATCAGCCGGGGATGCCCCGGCAGGGACGGTGGATGCGGCTGACCGTCCTGGCCGGACCCACGGCGGTCGGTAAGGGCACTGTGTCCGCCGACGTCCGGGAGCGATACCCCCAGATCTGGCTGTCGGTCTCGGCGACCACCCGGCCGCCGCGCCCGGGAGAGCAGGACGGACGGCACTACCACTTCGTCTCCGAGGCCGAGTTCGACCGGATGATCGACGCCGACGACCTTCTCGAATGGGCCGTCGTCCACGGTCGGCACCGGTACGGCACCCCCCGGCGTCCGGTACTCGACGCGCTGGCCGCCGGACGGCTGGCCCTGCTGGAGATCGACCTGCAGGGTGCCCGCCAGGTACGCCAGCGGTTGCCCGAGGCCCTGTTCGTGTTCCTGGCCCCGCCCTCGTGGGAGGAGCTCGTCCGCCGCCTGGTCGGCCGGGGTACCGAGGGCGACGCCGAGCGGTCCCGCCGGCTGGACACGGCACGTGAGGAACTGGCTGCGGAGAGCGAGTTCGACGTGACCATCGTCAACGACGACGTCCACCGCGCCACCGATCACCTCGTAGAATGCATGGGAATACCCGCTGCGACACCCACCCCGGGTCCGCTCACCGATGACTGTCACGCCGGTTCGGACTGACCCACCGCCGACCGGCTCACGTCCCGGCACGGCGAGCCAGACGGCCCCACACAGCTGAGGAGAACCTGCGTGTCCGGTACCACCGCGGCCCCCGAAGGCATCACCAACCCGCCGATCGACGACCTGCTGAAGGCGGCCGACTCCAAGTACGCGCTGGTGATCTACGCCGCGAAGCGGGCCCGCCAGATCAACGCCTACTACTCCCAGCTCGGCGAGGGCCTGCTGGAGTACGTCGGACCCCTGGTCGAGACCCACGTCCAGGAGAAGCCGCTGTCGGTGGCGCTGCGCGAGATCAACGAGGGCCTGCTCACCGCTGAGCCGACCGAGGCGTGAGGTGAGCGTCGACGCGCCTCGCTCTGTCGAGGACGGCGTCGAGGAAGCCCCCGCAGACCCGAGCCCGCGTGTCGTGCTCGGGGTCACCGGCGGCATCGCGGCCTACAAGGCCTGCGCCCTGCTGCGCCGGTTCACCGAGACCGGCCACGACGTCACCGTCGTGCCCACCAGGGCGGCCCTGGAGTTCGTCGGCGCGGCCACCTGGGCGGCACTGTCCGGCCACCCGGCGGCCACCGACATCTTCGACGGCGTCCATGAGGTCCCGCACGTACGGATCGGCCAGCAGGCCGAGCTGGTGGTCATCGCGCCGGCCACCGCCGACCTGCTGGCCAGGGCCGCGCACGGCCTGGCCGACGACCTGCTCACCGCCACCCTGCTCACCGCCCGCTGCCCGGTGCTGCTGGCCCCGGCGATGCACACCGAGATGTGGGAGCACCCGGCCACCCGGGCCAACGTGACGATCCTGCGCGAGCGGGGAGTGGTCGTCCTCGACCCGGACTCGGGCCGGCTCACCGGCGCCGACACCGGGCCGGGCCGGCTGCCCGAGCCCGAGGCGATCCACGCCGTGGCTGTCCGGCTGTTGCGCCGCGGCGCCGCGGACCCGGACCTGACCGGACTGCGGGTGGTGATCTCGGCCGGCGGTACCCGCGAGGCACTCGACCCGGTCCGTTACCTCGGCAACCGGTCCTCCGGCCGGCAGGGGTACGCCCTGGCCGCGTCAGCCGCGGCCCGCGGGGCGCACGTGGAGCTGGTCGCGGCCAACGTGGCCCTGCCCGCCCCGGCCGGGGTCGACCTGGTCACCGTGGAGTCCACCGCGCAGCTGCGCACCGCGATGATCGCGGCGGCCGGCCGCTGCGACGTGGTGGTGATGGCTGCGGCGGTGGCCGACTTCCGACCCGCCGACGTCGCCCAGCACAAGATCAAGAAGGACGCCGGGTCGGACGACGCGCCCACCCTCCACCTGGTCCGCAACCCGGACGTCCTGGCCGAGCTGGTGGCGGGTCGACGGCCCGGGCAGGTGGTCGTCGGGTTCGCCGCCGAGACCGGGGACGGCGACGGCGACGTCCTGCACCATGCCCGGGCCAAGCTGGCCGGCAAGGGTTGCGACCTGCTCGTGGTCAACGACGTCTCCGCCGGCCGGGTCTTCGGCCGTGAGGACACCGAGGTCACCGTGCTGGACGCCGCCGGCGGGCAGCATCTGGTGCCGCCGGGTAGCAAGGACGACGTCGCGGACGCGGTCTGGGACGCCGTCCTGGCCTGGCGGCGCGAAGCACAGGCGTGGGCTGAGCGGCTGCCTCCGGTCCTGCCCGCGTGACCTGACCGGCCCAGTCCGGGAGCGGAACGGCGAGCCGGTGTCGGTACCGTCGGTAGAGTTGACGTCGAGCGGCGCTACCCGGCCCGCTCGAGGAGCACCACAGCCAGCCGCCGCTGCCCCCGACAGGAGCACTGTGACCCGTTTGTTCACGTCCGAGTCCGTCACCGAGGGCCATCCGGACAAGATCTGCGACCAGATCAGCGACGCCATCCTCGACGCGCTGCTCGAGAAGGACCCCGCCAGCCGGGTGGCCGTGGAGACCATGGTGACCACCGGGCTGGTGCATGTGGCCGGTGAGGTGACCACCGAGGCCTATGTCGACATCCCCTCGATCGTGCGGCACACCATCCTCGACATCGGTTACGACTCCTCGACCAAGGGCTTCGACGGCAACTCCTGCGGCGTGGAGATCTCCATCGGAGCCCAGTCGCCGGACATCGCTCAGGGCGTCGATGCGGCCTATGAGAGCCGGGTCGAGGGCGAGGTCGACCCGCTCGACGCCCAGGGCGCCGGCGACCAGGGCCTGATGTTCGGCTACGCCACCGACGAGACCGACCAGCTGATGCCGCTCCCGATCTGGCTCGCTCACCGGCTCGCGCAGCAGCTGGCCGAGGTCCGCCGCAAGGGCGAGCTGCCCTACCTGCGCCCGGACGGCAAGACCCAGGTCACCGTGGCCTACGAGGGCGACCGACCGGTGGCCGTGGACACGGTGGTGGTCTCCAGCCAGCACGCCGCCGACATCTCGTTGGAGAACCTGCTCACTCCCGACGTCGCCCGGCACGTGGTCGCGCCGGTGCTCGAGGAGGCCGGCCTGGACTCCGGCGGCCACCGGCTGCTGGTCAACCCGACCGGGCGGTTCGAGATCGGTGGTCCGATGGGCGACGCCGGGCTGACCGGTCGCAAGATCATCGTGGACACCTACGGTGGCATGTCCCGGCACGGCGGCGGCGCGTTCAGCGGCAAGGACCCCTCCAAGGTCGACCGATCCGCTGCCTACGCGATGCGCTGGCTGGCCAAGAACGTGGTGGCCGCGGGCCTGGCCCGCCGCTGCGAGGCGCAGGTGGCCTACGCGATCGGCAAGGCTCACCCGGTCGGCCTGTACGTCGAGACCTTCGGTACCGAGACGGTCGACCCGGCCCGGATCGAGACCGCGGTGCGCGAGGTGTTCGACCTGCGCCCGGCCGCGATCATCCGAGACCTCGACCTGCTCCGGCCGATCTACCTGCCGACCGCGGCCTACGGCCACTTCGGCCGCACCGGAGACGGCGTCGACTTCCCGTGGGAGCGCACCGACCGGGTCGAGGCGTTGCGCGCCGCGGTCGGGTGACGGCTCGGCGCGACGTGCGGTGACCGACCGTGCGACCGGCGACCGGGCCAGCGCCACGACGGCACCGGCAGGTCAGGACGAGCAGGTGGTCGACCGTCCGGTTGCCCGGGTCGTCGTCGACTCGCCACTGGCGCACCTGGACCGGCCGTTCGACTACGCGGTGCCCGCCTCGATGGCGGACGCCGCGGCGCCGGGCACCCGGGTCAAGGTCCGCTTCGCCGGTCAGGACGTCGACGCCTACGTGCTGGAGCGGCGCGTCGACTCCGACCACGACGGCCCGTTGACCCCACTGCGGCGGGTGGTCTCGGCCGAGCCGGTGCTCACCCCGGACGTGGTGCGGTTGGCCCGGGCGGTGGCCGATCGGTACGCCGGCACCCTCAGCGACGTGCTGCGGCTCGCCGTCCCACCCCGGCACGCCACCACCGAGGGCGAGACGTCGTCGCCGACGTGCGCAGACGGCCCGCCGGGTAGCTCATCACCGCACCCTGATGGCGATCATGAGGCGTGGCAGCCGTATCGCGCGGGTGCGGCCCTGCTGTCCCGGCTGGGCGACGGCCGGTCGCCGCGAGCTGTCTGGGCCGCCCTGCCCGGCGCCACCCATTGGGCCGAGGCAATCCTCGAGGCCGCCGCCGTCGTCCTCGACGCCGGCCGGGGCGTCGTCGTGGTGCTGCCCGACCGGCGCGACGTCGACGTCCTGGACCGAGTCGTCCTGGACCGGCTCGGCCCCGGCCGGCACGTCCGGCTCGAGGCCGACCTCGGTCCGGCCGCCCGCTACCGGTCGTTCCTGGCCTGCCGCCGGGGCGAGGTGCCGTTGGCGATCGGCACCCGCTCGGCCGCCTTCGCCCCGGTCGCCGACCTCGGCCTGGCCGTGATCTGGGACGACGGGGACGACTCGCACGCCGAGCCCCGTTCCCCCTACCCGCACAGTCGCGAGGTGCTCCGCCTGCGCGTCGAGCAGGCCGGTGCGGCGCTGCTGGTCGGCGGGTGGACGGTGAGCGCCGAGGCGTCGGCCTGGGTCCGGTCAGACTGGGCACGGCTGGTCGAGGCCGACCGGACCACGCGCCGCCGGTCCTGGCCGCGGGTGGTCACCGCGATGGATGCGGCCGGTCCCGAGCCGGCCCCGGGCGGGCTGGGACTGCCCACCGGGGCCTGGCGCGCCGTCCGTCGTGGGCTGGACACCGGCCCGGTGCTCGTCCAGGTCCCGCTGGCCGGGTACCTGCCGGCCGTGGCCTGCGCGAGGTGCCGCCGGGCGGCTCGCTGCCCGCACTGCGCCGGACCGGTGCGGCTCGGCGAGGACGGGGTCCTCGGCTGCGGCTGGTGCGGGCGTCAGCTCGTGCCGTGGGCCTGCTCGGAGTGCGGCGCGGCTGAGGTACGAGCCCGGCAGATCGGGGTGCACCGCTCCGCCGAGGAGCTGGGCCGGGCCTTCCCGGGGACGGCGGTGGTGCTGTCCCGGCCGGACCGCCGCCTGCCCGAGGTGGGGCAGCGGCCGGCGATCGTGGTCGCGACCAGCGGTGTCGAGCCGCCGGCCGCCGCCGGCTATGCGGCCGCGGTCCTGCTGGACGGCGATCTCGTCCTGGCTCGGCCCGACCTGCGGGCGGGCGAGGAGGCACTGCGCCGCTGGTCGGCCGCCGCGGCGCTGGTCCGGCCGGCCGGTGCCGGCGGTGAGGTGGTGATCTGTGCCGACCCGGCCGCGCCCGCGGTGCAGGCCATGGTCAGGCTGGATCCGGCCGGGTTCGCCGACCGCGAGCTCGACCAGCGCGCCGAGCTCGCCCTGCCGCCGGCCTCGTGCACGGTCAGCCTGGACGGCGACCCCTCGGCGGTCATCGCGCTGCTGGACGGTGCAGGGCTAGGGCTGTCCGGCACCGGGATCTCGGGGACGGGGTTGCCCGGCGCCCGCACAGCCGGTGCCGCGCGGCCCGCGGAGCCAGCGCCGCCGGTCGAGGTGCTCGGGCCGATCCCGCTGCCCGGCCGGCGTCCGTCGGCCACGGACGAGGCCGTTGTCGAGACCGGGTTCCCGCTGGACCCGGACCCGGTGCGCGTCCTGGTGCGCACACCCGCGGAGCGGGGGCCGCAGCTGACCGCGGCGCTGCGCGCCGCCGCACGGGTCCGCAGCGCCCGCAAGGAGCACGGCGCCGTCCGGATCCAGGTGGACCCGCGTCACATCGGCTGAGCCGGTTCCACCGGCCGGGCAGGGACCCGCTCAGCGCGGCGGGTGCAGCACCGCGAACGCGTCGGTCACCAACAGGGCATTGGTGCGGAACCGGAACACCGCAGCCGGGCGCCCGCCCGCCGGACCGGAGCGCAGCCGCTCCCCGGTGGCCTCGATCTGGGCGCGGCGCAGCAGGATCCGCTGCAGGTTCGTCGCGTCCACCTCGTGGCCGAGCGCCGCCCGGTAGTAGCCGGTGAGCTCGGACATGGTGAACGTCGCCGGGGCCAGCGCGAAGCCGATGTTGGTGTAGGACAGCTTGGAGCGCAACCGGTTCCGGCCTGCCTCGATGATCCCGGCATGGTCGAAGGCAGCCAGCGGCAACGCCTCGACCGGGTGCCAGTGGGTGTCCTCGGGCAGCGCCGGCTCGGCGCCGGCCGGCACCAGCCCGAGGTAGCTCGTCGCCACGATCCGTCGGTCCGGGACACGCTCGGGGTCGCCCAGGGACTCCAGCTGCTCCAGATGGCTCAGCTCGCGCACGTCCACCTTCTCGGCGAGCTGGCGGCGGACCGAGGCGTCGAGGTCCTCGCAGGGCGCCAGCCCACCCCCGGGCAGCGCCCACCGCCCGCTCTGCGGATCCTGTGCCCGCTGCCACAACAGCACGTGCAGACGCCCGTCACGGACCTGGAGCACGACGGCGAGCACCTCATGGCCGACCCCGACGAGGGTCTGCGAGGCTGTGGCGGGCACAGGGGGATGCTACTGTTTCGAAGCAATTCTCGACCACTGGACGAAAACCAGGTGTCGGGCCGATCGGCGTGAGGAGCGGCCATGGCTGAGCAGTCCGATAGGACAGCGACACCGGACGGCGCGGGGCCTGCCGTACCGCTGCACGAACCCGGCGAGGTACAGGTGGTGGACCGCCAGGAGTGGGCCGACGAGGTCCGTCGCCTGGCCGCCGAGCGGGACGCGGTGATCCTCGCCCACAACTACCAGATCGCCGAGATCCAGGATGTCGCCGACCACGTCGGGGACTCCCTCTACCTGTCCCGGATCGCCGCCTCGGCGCGGCAGCGGGAGATCGTGTTCTGCGGCGTCCACTTCATGGCCGAGACCGCCAAGATCCTCTCCCCGGACAAGCGGGTGATGATCCCGGACGCCAGGGCGGGATGCTCGCTCGCCGACACCATCGACGCCGTCGAGCTCCGGGCGTGGAAGGCGGCCAACCCGGGCGCCGCGGTGGTCTCCTACGTCAACACCTCCGCCGCGGTGAAGGCCGAGACCGACATCTGCTGCACGTCCTCCAACGCTGCCGACGTGATCCGTTCGATCCCGCAGGAACAGGACATCCTGTTCCTGCCCGACCGCCACCTCGGTGCCCACGTGCAGCGGGTCACCGGCCGCACGAACATGAAGATCTGGCTCGGCCAGTGCCACGTCCACGAAGGAATCACGACGCAGATGCTGACCGAGCGGCTCGCCGCCGACCCGGAGGCCGACGTGCTGGTGCACCCCGAGTGCGCCTGCGCCACCTCGGCTCTGGACCTGGTGGCCTCCGGTTCGGTGGCACCCGAACGGGTCCGGATCCTGTCCACCGGCGGCATGGTGACCCAGGCCGGCCGGGCGACGGCCCCCCGGGTGCTGGTCGCCACCGAGACCGGACTCCTGCACCAGCTGCGCAAGGAGAACCCCCGCACCACGTTCCTGCCGATCACCGACCGCGCGGTCTGCGGCTACATGAAGATGATCACCACGGAGAGGCTGCTGAACTGCCTGCGCACCGGCCGCGACGAGGTCACCGTGCCCGAGGACATCGCCGAGCGGGCCAGGGCCAGCGTCGAGCGCATGATCGCCATCGGCAACCCCTCGCGCGGCGGCGAGTGATGACGGGCGGCGTGCCCTCGCCGTCCGGTCAGGTCCTGGACGACCACGGCGTGTCCGCGGCCTCGGCCGACGGGCCTCGGGTGAGCGCCCGACTGGCCTGCGCCGAGCCGACCTTCACCCGCACCACCGACGTGCTCATCGTCGGCTCCGGGATCGCCGGGCTCGGCTTGGCCCAGGCCCTGTCCCACCACGGACTGCGGGTCGAGGTGGTCACCAAGGCGATGCTGCGCAACGGCAGCACCCGGTGGGCCCAGGGCGGCGTGGCCACCGCCGGCGGCCCGGGTGACGACCCCGAGGAGCACCTGACGGACACCCTGGTCGCCGGTGCCGGACTGTGTGACGCCGACGCGGTGCGGATCCTCGTCGAGGATGGCCCCAACGCCGTCAACGGGCTGCTGGCCAGCGGCGCCGCGTTCGACCGGACCGCGGACGGCGCCCTGTCCTACACGCTGGAGGGCGGCCACTCCAAGGCCCGCATCGTGCACGCCGGCGGCGACGCCACCGGCCTGGAGATCCAGCGGACCCTGGAGAACGCGGTGACCGCCGCCGACGACATCGGCGTCTGGGAGCGCACCTTCCTGCTCGACCTGCTGACCACCGCGGACGCCGAGGCACCCGGTGGGCGGCGGGTCACCGGCGCTCGGGTCTCGCGATGGACCGGCAGCAGCCACTCCGACGCCAGCCACGAGATCGGCGAGCTCCACGCCCGGGCCACGGTGCTGGCCACCGGGGGCTACGGCCAGGTCTACGCCAAGACCTCCAACCCCTGGGTGTCCACCGGCGACGGGTTGGCTGCCGCGCTGCGGGCCGGGGTGGCGGCCGCCGACCTGGAGTTCGTCCAGTTCCATCCCACCGTGCTGGCTCTGGCGAACACCACCGACGACGCCGGCCGCCAGATGCTGGTCTCTGAGGCGGTCCGCGGCGAGGGTGCCGTCCTCGTGGACGCCGAGGGCACGAGGGTGATGGCCGGCAGGCACCCCCAGGAGGACCTCGCGCCACGCGACGTGGTCGCCGCCGCGATCGCCGCCCGGATGGCCGAGCTCGACGTCGACCACCTCTACCTGGACGCCCGCCACCTCGGCCGGGAGAGGCTGCTTCGCCGGTTCCCGAACATCGTCGAGGGCTGCCGCAAGGCGGGGGTCGACCCGGTCAGCGACCCGATCCCGGTCGCCCCGGCCGCCCACTACGCCTGTGGCGGGATCAGGTCTGACATGTCCGGGCGGACCTCGATGCGCGGGCTGTACGTGCTCGGCGAGGCGGCCTGCACCGGCGTCCACGGCGCGAACCGGCTCGCCTCGAACAGCCTGCTGGAGGCGATGGTGGTCGCCCGGCGCCTGGCCCGGCTGCTGCTCACCGAGCCGCCGCCGCGGCGCACCCCGGACGCCGACGAGCGGCCCTGCCTGCTCATCGACCCGGCCCGTCGTGACGAGCTGACCGGCGCGATGGCCCGCCAGGCCGGCGTGGTCCGCCGTCCTGAGGAGCTCGCCGACCTGGCCGGCCACCTCGACCGGCTGCTCGCCGACTCGGCGGCCGCCTCCGTCGAGCCGGGCATGTACGCCTGGGAGGCCACCAACCTGCACACCGTCGCCGTGGCGCTGGTCGCCGCCGCTCGGACGCGGGCGGAGAGCCGGGGCTGCCACCGCCGTACCGACGTCGACGGTCCGGTCCAGGCCTGGCGCCGGCGGATCCTGTCCACCACCCTCGAGGGACGGCTGACCAGCTGGCTGGGTGAGCCGGTGACCGACCCGGCCACTCCGGTCAGTCTCGGCGCCGGCACGTCCGCGGCGGTCCGGCCATGACCAGCACCCCCGAGACCAGGCCCACCCGGAACCCGATCGAACCGCTGCCGGACGGCGAGCCCGAGCGGATCGCCGAGGTGGCGCTCACCGAGGACCTGGCCGGTGGCATCGACGTCACCACAGAGGCCACCATCGCCGCCGACGCGATGGGCGCCGGTCAGCTCGTGGCCCGCGCGGACGGCGTGCTGGCCGGGATGCCGGTGGCCCGCGCGGTGTTCGCCCGCTTCGACGGGCTGAGGCTGGACGAGCGGGCCGCGGACGGCGATCGGGTGCGCCGCGGGGACGTGATCGCCGAGGTGCGCGGGCCGATCCGGCAGATCCTGGTCGCCGAGCGAAACGCACTCAACGTGCTGACCCACGCCTCCGGGATCGCGACCTTGACCGCCCGCTGGGTCGAGGCGGTGGCCGACACCGACGCGCAGATCCGGGACACCCGCAAGACGGCGCCAGGCCTGCGGGCGCTGCAGAAGTACGCGGTGCGCTGCGGCGGCGGGCTGAACCACCGGATGTCCCTGAGCGACCAGGCGCTGATCAAGGACAACCACGTGCTGGCCGCCGGGGGAGTGGTGCCCGCCCTGGAGGCGGTGCGTCGGCGGTCCCCGAACGTCGTCTGCGAGGTGGAGTGCACGCTGGTCGCGCAGGTGGAGCAGGCCTGCGCCGCCGGGGCCGAGCTGGTACTCCTCGACAACATGACACTGGACGCCATGCGGGACAGCGTCGCCATAGCACGTCGTTATGAAGCCAGAACCGAGGCCAGCGGCGGGCTGCGGTTGGAGAACGCCCGCGAGGTCGCCGGGACCGGCGTCGACTACCTGGCGATCGGTGCGCTGACCCACTCCGCGCCGGCCCTGGACATCGCGCTCGATCTTGCCGAGGCCCGCCAGGGGCGGAACAGCTCAGCCGCTTCGTAGCCGAGGGCCGCCGCGAGCACGGCGTGCCCGACCACGAACCGGGCCGGCAGCGCGCCCGAGAACTGCTCGTGCGCGAGCGGTGACCCGGCCGAGCGAGCCGATCTGCACCCCGCCGACGCCTAGACTGACACCCTGAACCGTCCGCGACCGTGTGAGGAACCCGACCTGTGTCGATCAAGACCATCCGACTGTTCGGTGACCCGGTGTTGCGCACCCCGGCGCAACCGGTGGTCGATTTCGACAAGGAGCTGCGGGTCCTGGTCAAGGACCTCGCCGAGACGATGATGGATGCCCCCGGAGCTGGGCTGGCCGCCCCGCAGATCGGCGTCGGACTGCGGGTGTTCACCTACCACGTGGACGGCGAGCTGGGCCACCTGATCAACCCCGAACTCGACCTGTCCAGCGAGATGCAGGACGGCGAGGAGGGCTGCCTGTCCTTCCCCGGCCTGGCCTTCGACACCCCCCGGGCGATGCGGGTCGTGGCCACGGGCTTCAACCAGCACGGAGAGCCGGTCATCCTCGAGGGCAGCGAGCTGCTCGCCCGCGCCATCCAGCACGAGACCGACCACCTCGACGGGATCCTGTTCATCGACCGGATGGACCGCGAGCAGCGCAAGCTGGCGCTCAAGGCCATCCGAGAGGCGGAGTGGTCCGGCGGCCCGGTCCCGGTGGTCAAGGCCAGCCCGCACGCCACCTTCGGCCGCGCCCTGTGACGCACGTCTGCTGAGACGCGGAACCTGCTGATGCGCCTGCTCTTCGCGGGAACCCCGGACGTCGCCGTCCCCGCACTGGAGGCCCTGACCGCCTCCCGCCACGAGCTGGTCGGTGTACTGACCAGACCGGACGCGCCGTCCGGACGTGGCCGCGCCCTGGCCCGCTCGCCTGTGGCCCGCTGGGCACACGCCCACGACCTGCCCGTGCTGCAGCCCCTTCGGCTGTCCGAACCCGCTGCGCTGCAGGCGATCCGCGACCTCGAACCCGACTGCTGTCCGGTCGTCGCCTACGGCAACCTGGTTCCCCCGGCGGCGCTGCAGATCCCGAGGCACGGCTGGGTGAACCTGCACTTCTCGGTGCTGCCCGCCTGGCGCGGCGCCGCTCCGGTGCAGCACGCCCTGATCGCCGGGGACGAGGTCACCGGTGCCAGTACCTTCGCGCTCGAGCAGGGCCTGGACACCGGACCGGTGTACGGCGTCCTCACTGAACGGGTCCGGGCCACCGACACCGCGGGTGACCTGCTCTGCCGGCTCGCCGACGCCGGCGCCGGGCTGCTGGTGGCCACCCTGGACGGCGTCGAGGACGGCACGCTGCAGGCTCGTCCACAACCCGCGGACGGCGTCAGCCTGGCCCCGAAGCTCACCGTCGAGGACGCCCGGATCGACTGGACGGAACCGCCGCTCGCCGTGGACCGCCGGATCCGGGCCTGCACCCCCGATCCCGGGGCCTGGACGACGTGGCGCGGCGAGCGCCTCGGCCTGGGCCCGGTCCGGCGGTGCACCCCTGGCTCCGGGGACGGCGGCGCCGTTCGCCCCGATCTGGCGCCTGGGCAGCTCCAGGTGGCCAAGCGGTTCGTCGCGGTCGGGGTCCGCGGCTCGGGGCAGGCGCCCACCGCGGTGCTGCTCGGCGAGGTGCGTCCCCCCGGGCGCCGGGCGATGCCCGCCGCCGACTGGGCCCGGGGCGTCCGGCCGGAGCCGGGGGAGCGGTTCGGGTGAGCCCGCCGGACCGGCAGCCGCCCCGGCCACCCCGCTCACCCAGGTCGTCCCACTCCGACCGGGACCGCCGACCGCGGCCGGTGACCCGCAACCGGGCCAGGGCCCGGCTCGACCCGGTGCGCCTCGTCGCCTGGCAGACCCTGCGTGCCGTCGCCGAGGACGACGCCTACGCCAACCTGGTGCTCCCGGTCCGGCTGCGCCGGGCCGGGCTGACCGGTCGGGACGCCGCATTCGCCACCGAGCTCGGCTACGGCACCCTGCGCGGACTCGGCACCTATGACGCCGTCCTGGCCCAGTGCCTCGACCGGCCGCCGGACCAGGTCGACCCGCCGCTGCTGGATGCGCTGCGGCTCGGCGTCCATCAGCTGCTCGCCACCCGGGTGCCCGCCCACGCCGCCGTCGCCTCGACCGTCGACCTGGTCCGGTCCGAGGTCGGCCAGGGCGCGGCCGGCTTCGCCAACGCGGTCCTGCGGCGGGTCGCCGAGACCGATCGGGACGGCTGGCTGGCCCGGATCGTCCCGGACGACGCCGGGCAGGACACCCGGCTCGCCCTGGTGCACTCCCACCCGGAGTGGATCGTGCGCGCCCTGCGCGACGCCCTGCGCACCGCCGGACGAGACCCCGGCGAGCTGGCGGACCTGCTGGTCGCCGACAACACCCCGGCCGCAGTCACCCTGGTCGCGCTACCCGGCCTGTGCGAGGTGGCCGAGCTGGTCGAACAGGCCGGTGCGCAGCCGCAGGGCTCGACCCCTCGCATCGAGCCGGGCTCGCTCAGCCCGTACGCCGTCCGGATCGGCGGCGACCCGGCCCGGTTGCCGGCGGTCACCGAGCGACGGGCCCGGGTCCAAGACGAGGGCAGCCAGGTGGTCACCCTCGACCTGGCCGATGCCCCGCTGGACGGCCCGGACGGCGGGCTCTGGTTGGACCTGTGCGCCGGGCCCGGTGGCAAGACCGCGTTGCTGGCGGCGCTGCATGCCGTGCGACGCCTTCGTGGCGAGCTGCCCGTCCAGGCCAGGCCGGTGGCCAACGAGGTGGCCCCGCACCGCGCCGCCCTGGTCCGGGCGGCGCTGGCCGATCCGGACGCCGCGGTGCTGCGCACCGGGGACGGTCGGGACGTCGCCGCGCTGTCCGCTCTCGCCCCCGGCGGCTACGACCGGGTGCTGCTCGACGCTCCGTGCACCGGGCTGGGTGCGCTGCGCCGGCGGCCGGAGGCGCGCTGGCGGCGCCGCCCGGCCGACGTCGGCGCCCTCGGCATACTGCAACGCGACCTGCTGCGCGCCGCTCTGGAACTGGCCCGCCCGGGCGGGGTGGTCGCCTATGTGACCTGCTCGCCGCACCCGGCCGAGACCCACCAGGTGGTCGGTGACCTGCTGCGCGGCTGCGCGGCGGGCGCCCCGTCCGCCGTCCGCCTCGGTGGGCCGACCCAGCTGTGGCCACACATCGACGGCTGCGACGCGATGTTCCTCTGCCTGCTGCGCCGCACCGGGGCGGCCGGGTCCAACAGGCCACCCGGGTGACCCGGCAGATGTCCGGTCGGGCAGGGCTGAGCCCCGAACCGGCTGCGTCGGTGGACGGTAGGGTCGGGACATGACCATCGCCGACGGGCCCGGCGGGACCGAGGACGCGATCGCGCGTGCCGCCTTCGTCGACCACGTGCGCCGGCTGCTGCGCCAGCCGGTGCCGTTCGCGGTGATGGGGCTGTCCCACCCGGCGCTGACCCCGTCCCGGCTGGTCGACGTCGTCGACTCCGGCGGCCAGGTGAACCGCCTCCTGCTCGGCTACGGCGACGCGCTGGGCTCGGCCGGCCGTTTCGTGCTCACCATCTCCGGCCCGCCGGAACGCCCGCTCGACGATCTGGCCGACCTGATCGCCGCCGAGGCGACCCGACTCGGCGAGGAGGTCACCCAGGATCCGCCCACGGCCCCCGAGCTCACCCCGGCCGGCGGCCTGCGGCTCAACATCCCGATGGAGGCCGACGGCCTGATCGTGGTCGAGGGCCTGCCGGTGCCGGCGCACCTGCGCCGCCAGGGCCGGCTGTGGGCGGCCCACATCACCACCTCGCCCGGCCGGGTGGTCACGGTGTTGGCCCGCGGCGTGGACCCGGGCACCCTGCAGCTCAGCGAGATCGCCGATCTGCGCCCCTACGTCAACGCCTGGGAGGAGCACCAGCTCAAGGCGATGGCGGCGGCCGCCTTCATGACTCCCGACCAGGTCGACTCCGAGGTGCCCGCGCACGGGCTGGACGCGCACATCGCGTTGGTCCGGAGCTGGCTGAACGTGCGGCTCGAGGAACCGGCCGGCCGGGACACCCCGGACCTCGGCATCGTCGGCCCCGGTCAGGGCAGTCCCGAGCAGGGGCAGCGCTGGGACGCGGCGGTGCGCACCCAGGTGCACTACGCCAAGCAGGACGCGCCGGAGGCCGAGGCCGCCGTGGCGGCGATGGTGAACCAGGCCCTGCACCTGGCCGAGCGCGCGTCTTGGTTCAGCGACCGCGCGCTCGTCGTGCGCGCCATCGAGGAGATGGCCCGGTACACGGTGTTCGACTCCGACGTGCCGAGCCGTCGGGCGCAGGAGTGGTGGGGTCGGGTCTGGACGCTCACCACGACCCCGCTGCCGGACGACGCCGCCCTCGCCCGGGAGCGGCACCGGGAGTTCTCGGCGACCGAGTCGGTCTGGCTGACCGCCTGGGAGCGCTGGGCCAGCGGCGACGACGGCCATGGCCGGCGTCGCTGAGTAGTTGTCGCTGAGTAGCCGTCGCAGAGCAGGCACAGGAGCTTCGTCATGGGAATCCAGATCGCCCCGTCCCTGCTGTCCGCCGACTACACCCGACTCGGCGAGGAGCTGCAGCGGATCGCCGGCGCCGACTGGGCGCACGTCGACGTGATGGACAACCACTTCGTGCCCAACCTGACCGTCGGCCTGCCGGTGGTCGAGGCCATGGCCGAGGTCAGCCCGCTGCCTCTGGACTGCCACCTGATGATCACCGACCCGGACCGGTGGGCCACCGACTACGCCGAGGCCGGGGCGAGCAGCGTCACCTTCCACGCCGAGGCGGCCGCCGCGCCGATCCGGCTGGCCCGGCGGCTGCGCCAGGCCGGTGTCCGGGCCGGCCTCGCCGTCCGACCGGCCACCCCGATCGAGGGCTACCTGGAGCTGCTCGGCGAGTTCGACATGCTCCTGGTGATGACGGTCGAGCCCGGCTTCGGCGGCCAGGAGTTCCTCGACGCCTGCCTGCCGAAGGTCCGCCGCGCTCGGGACGCGATCGCCGCCTCCGGCCTGGACGTCTGGGTCCAGGTGGATGGCGGAGTCGGCCCAGACACCATCGAGGCCTGCGCCCGGGCCGGGGCAGATGTGTTCGTCGCCGGCTCGGCGGTCTACGGCGCGAGCGATGCCGCCGACCGGATCGAGACCCTGCGCGGCCTGGCCACCGCCGCCTGCGGCGCTCCGGCGTCCGGCTGACCCACCCGGCCGTCCCACTCGGCCCCGGACTCCTGGCCCGGCGCCGACGACGACGGAGGTGCATACTGGGCTGGCAAGGGATGTTCGGCAAGCCGTACCAAGGCGTGTACGGCAGCCAGCACACCAACGCAGCGTGCTCCGGGGTCGGTGAAAGTCCGAACCGGCGGTGACAGTCCGCGACCCGATCGCAGCCAGCGATCGGTTGACCTGGTGGAACTCCAGGACCGACGGTGAGAGTCCGGATGGGAGGTGCACGCCGGCCGAGCAGTCCGGTCCGCCCGATGGGCGCCGCCGGTCTCGCTCGCCGTCTGTCGACCCGGAGCCCGCGGCACTCGCCGCGCCGGCAGGAGGGTCAGTTGACCACCGCGAGGACCACCGCGACCAGCACCGGGCACGACGTGGGCGCGGCGCTGGACGCAGCCATGCGGCGGGCCCTGGACCTCGCCGCCCGCGGACCGGTGCGTGGCCCCAACCCACGGGTCGGCTGTGTCGTCCTCGACGCCGGCGGGGCGCGCGTCGGCGAGGGATGGCACCGCGGCGCCGGCACCCCGCACGCCGAGGTCGGCGCCCTGGTGGCCGCCGCAGGCGCCGCCGCCGGGGGGACGGCGGTGGTCACCCTCGAACCGTGCGCACACACCGGCCGCACCCCGCCGTGCGTCCAGGCCCTTCTCGACGCCGGCGTCGCCCGGGTCGTCGTCGGCTCCGCAGACCCGAACCCGATCGCCACGGGCGGTCTGGATCGGCTGCGTCGGGCCGGCGTCGAGGTGGTCACCGGTGTCCTGGCGGACGACTGCGAGGAGCTCAACCGGCGCTGGCTGAACGCCGTCCGGCTCGGTCGACCGCATGTGGTCTGGAAGTTCGCGGCAACGCTGGACGGGCGCAGCGCGGCCGCGGACGGCACCAGCCGCTGGATCACCGGGGAACCGGCCCGGCGCGACGTCCATCGCCGCCGGGCCGAGGTCGACGCGATCGTGGTCGGCACCGGTACCGTGCTCACCGACGACCCCCTGCTGACCGTCCGCCTCGGATCGGCGTCGCCGGTCGACGGGGCCACCGAACCCGTCGAAGCCGTTGTTCGGCAACCCCTTCGGGTCGTGGTCGGAGAACGTGACCTGCCTGCGACGGCCCGGGTGCTGACCGCCACGGACGGCGCGCAGCCCGCCGTCCGGTTCCGCACCCGGAACCTGACCGTCGTCCTGACCGAGCTGTTCGAGCGCGAGGTGCGCACCGTCTGGCTCGAGGGCGGACCGACCCTGGCCGGCGCCTTCTGGCGGGCCGGGCTGGTCGATGAGGTGCTCGCCTACCTCGCCCCGGCCCTGCTCGGCGCCGGGCCGGCCGCCGTCGCCGACCTGGGCGTGAGCACGATCGCCGACACGGTCCGGCTGCGTCCGGTCGGGGTCGAGGTGATCGGGGACGACGTCCTGGTCACGGCCCGTCCAGCGCGGCACCTCAGTCCCGAGCAGTACCCCAGTCCCGAGCAGTACCCCAGTCCACAGCAGAGCGGGAGTCAGTAGATGTTCACCGGAATCGTCGAGGAGCTCGGCGAGGTCGTCGAGCTCAGGCACGGCACCGACTCGGCCCGGATCACCGTGCGCGGGCCGGTGGTGACCGCCGACGCCGCGGTGGGTGCGTCGATCGCCGTCAACGGGGTCTGCCTGACAGTGACCGCCCCACCCGGCCCGGACGGCACGTTCGTCGCCGACGTGATGGCCGAGACCCTGCGCCGCACCAGCCTGGGCGTGCTGGGGCCCGGCGCCCCGGTCAACCTGGAGCGTCCGGTCGCCGCCGGGGGTCGGCTCGGTGGGCACATCGTGCAGGGGCACGTCGACGGCGTCGGGACCGTGCTGGAGCGCCGGCCCGGTGAGAACTGGGAGGTGGTCCGGATCGGCTGCCCGCCAGACCTGGTCCGCTACCTGGTGGAGAAGGGCTCGGTCGCCGTCGACGGGGTGTCGCTGACCGTCGTCGAGGTGGCCGACGACCCGGCCGGCTTCACGGTCAGCCTCATCCCGCAGACCCTCACCGACACCACGCTGGGCGGCCGAGCGGTCGGCGAGTCGGTCAACGTCGAGGTCGACGTGCTCGCCAAGTACGTCGCCCGGCTGGTGGGGCCGGCCGTCGAGAAGGCGCTACCGTGAGCGCCGATCCGGTCGCCCGGAGCGACCTGCTGACCCAGCTGCTGGACGCCCAGCTGACCATCGGGCAGTACCACATCCTGTGGCGGGAGATCGTCGGCAACGCCTTCGGCCTGGCCAGCGCGATCGGCGGGATGCGCCGCCGGATCTGGGCCTGGCCGGTCGGGATCGTCGGCAACGTGCTGCTGTTCACCGTGTTCCTCGGTGCGGCGTTCAATACCCCGCAGGGCACCAACCTGCTCGGTCAGGCCGGCCGGCAGGTGATGTTCGTGATCGTCGCCTGCTACGGGTGGTGGAGCTGGCGCACCGCGCGGGCCGCCCGGCGGGCGCGGTCCGGTCACGACCGGGACGACGGCGCCGTCCAGCCGCGGTGGGCGACCTGGCACGAGCGGGCCGGGCTGCTTCTCGTCGCCGGTGTCGGGGTCGCCGTGCTGACCCCGGTGTTCCGGGCGCTGGGCTCCTTCGAGCCGGTCTGGGCCGACGCCTGGATCTTCACCGGGTCGGTGCTCGCCATGTACTCGATGGCCCGGGGCTGGGTCGACTTCTGGCTGATCTGGCTCGCCGTGGACGTGGTGGGCGTGCCGCTGCTGCTGCGGGCCCAGCTGTACCCATCGGCTCTGCTCTACCTGGTCTACGGCGCGTTCGTGATCTGGGGCTTCACCGTCTGGTTGCGGCTGTCCCGCCGGCCCGAGCGGTCCGAGCCCGAGCTGGTGACCCGATGAGTGGTGACCCGATCAGTGAGCCGGCCGTGACCGACCTGGTGCGCCTGGACGGCATCCCGGACGCCGTGGCCGCCCTGCGCCGTGCGCTGCCGGTGCTGGTCGTCGACGACGAGGACCGGGAGAACGAGGGCGACGTGATCCTGGCCGCCGAGCACGCCAGCGAGCAGTGGGTGGCTTGGGCGGTCCGGTACGGCTCCGGGCTGCTCTGCGTGCCGATGCCCGAACCGTGGGCCGATCGGCTGCGCCTGCCCCCGATGGTCACCGACAACGAGGACCCCCGGCGCACCGCCTACACGGTCTCGGTGGACGCGGCCTCCGGGGTCGGCACCGGGATCAGCGCCGCCGACCGGTCCCGCACTGCCCGCGTACTCGCCGATCCCGCCTCGGGACCGAAGGACGTGATCCGGCCCGGGCACCTGTTCCCGCTGCGGGCCCGGTCCGGTGGGGTGCTCGAGCGGGCCGGGCACACCGAGGCCGCCGTGGACCTGTGCCGGTTGGCCGACCTTTCCCCGGTGGGCGTGATCACCGAGGTCGTCGAGGACGACGGGACCCTGATGCGCCTTCCCGCGCTGCGCCGCCTCGCCGACGACCACGGCCTGCCGTTGATCTCCATCGAGGACTTGATCGCCTACCGCCGCTGGCGCGGCGAGGAACGCATTGAGCACCGGGTCGAACGGGTCGCCACCACCCGGCTGCCGACCCGGCACGGCATCTTCCGGGCCGTCGGCTACCGCGACCGGCACACCGCTGCCGAGCACGTCGTCCTGCTCCACGAGGGGCAGAGCCGGAACGGGACGTCGAGGGACCCGTTGGTGCGGGTGCACTCGGAGTGCCTGACCGGCGATGCGCTCGGCTCGCTGCGCTGCGACTGTGGCCCGCAGCTGGACACCGCGTTGCAGCTGGTCGCCGAGCAGGGCGGCGCCGTTGTCTACCTCGGCGGGCACGAGGGCCGCGGGATCGGCCTGTTGGCCAAGCTGGCCGCCTACGAGCTGCAGGACGGCGGGCTGGACACCGTCGCGGCCAACCTCAGCCAGGGGCTGCCGGTCGACGCCCGCGAGTACGGGGCGGCGGCCGCCGCGCTGTCCGACTTGGGTCTGCGTCGCCTGCGCCTGCTCACCAACAACCCGGACAAGGTGGCCGCGTTGACCCGGTTCGGGATCGAGGTGGCCGAACGGGTGCCGCTGGTGGTGGGGGAGTCGGAGTACAACGGGGCCTACCTGCGCGCCAAGCGCGATCTGCTGGGCCACCAGCTATGAGGAGGGGACATCGATGAGCGGACAGGGCGCACCGTCGGTGGCGGTCGACGGCCGTGGGCTGCGGGTGGGGCTGGTGCACGCCTCCTGGCATGCCGAGGTGATGGCCGGGCTGGTCGCCGGGGCCCGGCGGGCGCTGGCCGACGCCGCCGTCACCGAGGTGGTCGAGGTTGCCGTTCCGGGCAGCTTCGAGCTGCCGGTGGCCGCCTCCCGGTTGGTCGCCAGCGGCACCGTGGACGCGGTGGTGGCGCTGGGAGTGGTGATCCGCGGCGGCACCCCGCACTTCGACTACGTCTGTCGGGCCGCCACCGACGGGCTGACCCAGATCGCCGCGGCCAGCGGCGTCCCGGTCGGGTTCGGGGTGCTCACCTGCGACTCCGACGAGCAGGCCAGGGATCGGGCCGGGCTGCCCGGCTCGCGCGAGGACAAGGGCCATGAGGCGGCCTGTGCCGCGGTGGCGACCGCGGTGGCTCTGGCCGGCGTGCCGAGCCCTCCGAGCCAGGGCCTAGCCTTGAGGCCGTGAAGACGTTCGAGGCCCTGTTCGCCGAGCTCGCCGAGAAGGCGCAGACCCGGCCCGAGGGCTCGGGCACCGTCGTGGCGCTGGACGCCGGTGTGCATGCGATCGGCAAGAAGGTCCTCGAAGAGGCCGCCGAGGCCTGGATGGCCGCCGAGCACGAGGGTCCGGACCGGGCCGCCGAGGAGATCTCCCAGCTGCTCTACCACGTGCAGGTGCTGATGCTGGCCCGCGGCCTGACCCTGGCCGACGTCTACCGCCATCTGTAAGCCCCAGCCGGACCCTGCCTGCCGACCGTCTGATCGCACCGACCTCCTACCAACAGAGCCGTCGTACCGACAGAGAAGGACCCCATGCTCCGCGTCGCCGTCCCGAACAAGGGCTCGCTGTCCACCGATGCCACCGGCATGCTGAAGGAGGCCGGTTACCGGCAGCGGCGGGACCCGCGCGAGCTGATGCTGTCCGACACCGACCACGGCGTGGAGTTCTTCTACCTGCGTCCGCGCGACATCGCCGTCTATGTCGGTGCCGGCACCCTCGACCTGGGGATCACCGGCCGGGACCTGCTGCTCGACTCCGGTGCACCCGCCTGCGAGCTGATGCCGCTCGGCTTCGGCGACTCGACGTTCCGGTTCGCCGCCCGCCCAGCCACCTTCGCGGCGGCTGACGATCTGGCCGGACGACGGGTGGCCACCAGCTACCCGGGCCTGGTCGACGCCTACCTGGGTGGGCGCGGTGTCGAGGCGGAGGTGGTCCGCCTGGACGGCGCGGTCGAGACCGCGGTGCAGCTCGGCGTCGCGGACGTCGTCGCCGACGTCGTCGAGACCGGTGGCACACTGCGCGCGGCCGGCCTGGAGACATTCGGAGAGCCGATCCTGCGCTCCGAGGCGGTGCTGATCGGTCCGAACGGCGCGTCCCTCACCGACGGGGAGGACCCCTTGTGCCGGCTCGGCGCCGAGGCCCAGGTGCTGCTGCGCCGGCTCAGCGGCGTTCTCGTGGCCCGCCAGTACGTGCTGATGGACTACGACGTGCGGCTGGATCTGGTGGAGAAGGCCTGCGAGATCACCCCCGGGCTGGAGTCCCCGACCGTCTCACCGCTGCACGAGCAGGGCTGGGTCGCCGTCCGGGCGATGGTCCCGCGACACCGCACCCACCATGTCATGGACGACCTGTACGCCCTCGGCGCCCGGGCGATCCTGGTCACCAGCATCCACGCGTGCCGGCTGTGAGGCAGCGATGACGAGCACCCCCGAGATGAGCGGCGCCGGGATGGGGCATCCCGAGCTGTACCGACCGTTCGTGCCCCGTCGGGCTCGCCGGGTCGCCTACGGCGTGGCGATGTTCCAGCTCGTGGTCCTCACCGTGATCGCGCTGATCCTGCCCGGGTCCGGGCCGGTCGCCTTCGCCTGGTACGACCGGGCCCAGATGATCGGTCTCGCGGTGACGGTCGCGCTCGTGCTGTGGAGGTTCGGGCAGGTCAGCGCCCGGCCCGAGTCGACCCACCTGGTGGTGCACAACCTGATCCGGACGACGCGGCTGTCCTGGCCGCAGGTCGTCGCCGTCCACTTCGGGGACGGCGCGCCCTGGGTCAGCCTCGACCTCGCCGACGGCGAGTCCCTGGCGGTGATGGCCGTCCAGCGCGCGGACGGCGCGGCCGGTCAGAGCGAGGCGCAGCGCCTGGCCACGCTGGTCGCCCTGAACAGCCGCACCGCCCGCGACGACTGATGCCTGCCGGGCACTGTCGCGGTGTCAGTGTCCCGGCAGCCGGCGCCGCTCCCGCTCAGAGGGTTGAAGTGGTGGCTACTGCTGCGGCACAGCACCTTCGACGGCGGCCTTCACCTGGTCGGGCGCCCAGCTCTCGAGGCGCGTCCCGTCGACCACGAACGTCGGCGTACCCACGCTCCCGGAGGCGGCGAACCGCTGCGAGAACGTGTCGGTGGCCGTGGCGACCCAGTCGGCGTAGGTCTGCTCGCGGATCGCCGGCTCGACCACAGCCTGGTCGGCACCGGCCGCGACGGCCAGTTCGATCAGCTTCTCGTCGTCCAGGCCCGGGCCGCCCTCGGGCGGCTGGTTGTCGAACAGGGCCTTGTGGAACGCCGGGGAGGCTGAGGGGCTGTGGTTGAGCACCGCCGCGACCGCGTTCGCCGCGCGCGTGGAGTAGCCCTTCGGATCGGTGGCGTCGTCGAGGATGGATACCGGCTTGTAGACCACCTTGGCCTTGCCGTCGGTGACCCAGGTGTCGATCTGCGCGGCGTTGGCCTCCTCGGCATCCTTGCACCGCGGGCACAGGAAGTCCTCGTAGATCTCGATCGTGACCGGCGCGGTCGAGTTGCCGACCAGCATCCCGCTGTCGTAGAGGTTGGCCGGCTGCGAAGCCTCGGTACGGGCCTTCTGGTCGTCGGAGGCGCTCTTGATCAGGATCGCACCGGCCACGATCACGGCGATCACCGCGGCCGCGGCGGCGGTGATCGTCATCGTGCGCCGACGGGCCTCGGCGCGAGCGGCCTCGGCGCGCAGCTCGGCCGCCTTCTCCCGGGCACTCTTGGCGGTACGGGCGTTGGTCATCGGGATGCTCCAGTCGTCTCGTTGTGCGTGAGGTCGATCGCGGTGGTGACGCCGAGGGCGGCGTCGGCGGACAGGCGGCTGTGCGGCCGCCAGAACAGGAACGCGGCCAGGCCCAACAGGGCCAGGTCGCGCAGGATGTCGCGGATGTAGCCCGGCACCGGGTCGGCGACCGTCGCGCCGGTGTTGCCGAAGCAGCCGCAGTCGATGCTGAGTCCCCGGGCCCAGGCCATGACGATGCCGAACAGGAACATCACCATCAGCGCCCCGGTCAGTGCCGCGGCGAGCCGGGTACCCAGCCCGATGAGCAGCAGCGCGCCCACGACCAGCTCCAGTACCGGCAGCCCGTAGGCGAATGGGCGGACCAACGCCTCCGGCATCAGCTGGAAGGCCCGCACACTGCGCACGGTGCCTTCGGTGTCGACGAACTTGGGCCACCCTGCCCAGAACCACACACCGGCCAGGGACAGCCGGACCGCGGTGGACAGCCAGGGCTGCCACCGGGCGAACACGGACGGGATCGACTCCGACATGGCATGCTCCGCAGGGTTCGTCCGGCGTTATGCGCCGGAACGACGGATCGGACTGACGGTCGCGGGTCAGACCTGCGCGAGCGGGGGGCCGCGGAGCACCCCGACGGCACCGACCCACTGGTGGAAATGATCGGGACGATCGGGCCCGTCCACCACGATCGGCGCAGGGGCCGCAGCCACCGGCACCCGTCCATCCAGCCGGGCCAGCAGCCGGGCCAGCCACGCCAGGCGGATCAGCTGCCCGGCGAGGCCGCAGAGAAGGTGGACGGCGCGATCGGCGCTGTGTACGGCGGCGGCGCTCAGACCGCCGGTCAGGACCTGGGCCAGCAGCACCAGGACGGCGCCGACCAGCACCGAGGCTGCGGTGGTCGCCATCCCGGTGACCACGAAGGTCCCGGCGGGACAGGACGGGTCCTCCCGCAGCAGGGCAAGGTTGAGGCCCAGCGAGGCACCGCGGCCCATCACCGGAAGGCAGCCGCCGGCGGCGGAGGATGCGGCGAACACGGCGTGGCCGGCCAGCTGGCCGGCAAGGGAGGCCAGGAGCACCCGCGTGGTCCGGCGTCCGTCCTCCGGCGCCGGAGCGGCGACGCTCTCGACCAGGGCCACAACCAGGACGACGAGCACCGCGGCGAGGGCGAGGGTGGCGGGTCGGGGCACAGCGGCGGCCACGGTCATGTGGATGCCGACCATCGCCGGCACGGTGATCGCGGCGACCGCGATCCCAGTGGTCAGAGCCATGAGCCATCGGGAGGGAGGGCGCAGGCCGCGCCGCAGGAGCAGCGGCTCGTCGCCTGCGAACGTCACCCGCTCAGCGTACGGCCTGCGCCCGGGTGGACCAGACCAGGTCAGCACGGGCACGGGTGTGCTCTCGGCCGAAATGACGACGTTCCTGAGCGGCCCAGGCGGTCCAGTGCGGGGCGAAGGTATCTCCGTCGCGGGCCAGCGCCCGGGAGCGCCGCGTGGCGCTGGGCGCCTCGAGCAGGACCAGCAGCCAGGGCAGGTCCCCGGCCGCCTGCCGGCAGCGTCGGGCACCGGCGCCGACCCCCTCGACGAGCAGCAGCACCGCACCGGCCGGCACGAGGACGTGCTCGACGGGGCCCTCACGGCCCGCCGTCCAGTCCCAGCGGGTCAGCTGCACTGCCTCGGCGCCGCGGGCGAACGGTTCGATGACGCCGTCGGCGACGAGCCGCACGCCGTCCTCGAGGCCGGACCACCCCGGATAGACCTGGTCCAGGTGCACCTGGACGACCGCAGTGCCGCGACGCCGGATCTGGGCCGCCAGCCGGTCGGCCAGCGCCGTCTTGCCGCTGCCGGTGCGTCCGTCGACGGCGACCACCAGCCGTTCGGCGCCGAACCGCGTCATCCAGGGACCCTACGCTGGGGCCATGTCCTGCGCCGTCCGCGTCATCCCCTGCCTGGACGTCGATGCCGGCCGGGTGGTCAAGGGCGTGAACTTCGCCGACCTGCGTGACGCCGGAGACCCGGTCGAGCTGGCCCGGCGCTATGACGCCGAGGGCGCCGACGAGCTCACCTTCCTCGACGTCACCGCGTCGGCGGACAGTCGGGCCACCACCTACGAGGTGGTCTCCCGCACCGCCGAGGAGGTCTTCATCCCGCTCACCGTCGGCGGTGGGGTACGCACCGCCGAGGACGTCGACAGGCTGCTGCGCGCCGGGGCCGACAAGGTCGGGGTGAACACCGCGGCGATCGCCCGGCCTCGGCTGATCGCCGAGGTCGCCGACACCTTCGGCGCCCAGGTGCTGGTGCTCTCGGTGGACGCCCGCCGCTGCCGGGAGGGGGTGCGCACCGCCTCCGGCTACGAGGTGACCACCCACGGCGGCCGGCGCGGCACCGGGATCGACGCCGTGCAGTGGGCGGTGGAGGCGGCTGCCCTAGGCGCGGGGGAGATCCTGCTCAACTCGATGGACGCCGACGGCACCAAGGCCGGGTTCGACCTGGAGATGATCGCCGCAGTGCGCCGCGAGGTGAGCGTGCCGTTGATCGCCAGCGGCGGCGCCGGCGACGTGGCCCACTTCGCCCCGGCGGTGGCCGCCGGCGCGGACGCGGTGCTCGCGGCCAGCGTCTTCCACTTCGGTCAGCTCACCATCGGTCAGGTGAAGGCCGCGATGGCCGATGCCGGGCTGATCGTTCGCTAGCCGGCGTCGGATGTTGGCCCGCGTGCACCGCTCCAGGCGTCGCCGCAGCCGCTGGTGCGCACGCTGATCTTCACGGTGGCCTGCTGGTGTGGGTGTGCAGATCAGTGTGTGCCGATGTGGGTGCTGGGGCAGCCGCTGGTGTGCACGCTGATCTTCACGGTGGCCTGGTGGGGTGGGTGTGCAGATCAGTGTGTGCCGATGTGGGTGCCAGCCGGTGGCAGCCGGTGGCAGGGGCCCCTGCAGATGCCCAGCGTTCAGATGCCCAGCGTTCAGATGCCCAGCTTCGTCGCCCGGAACGCGGCCACCTGCTCTTCAGGACCAGTGGTCTCAACCCGGCAGGCGGTCGTCCGGCCGTAGACGTACAGCACCAGCTCGCCGACCTCGCCGTGCAGCTTCACCGGGACCCCGGAGGAGCCGGTGGCGATCTCGGCGCCGTCCGGGCGGATCAGCCGGACCGGGACCGGGCTTCGCCGCAGGGCCAGCCGGGCCACCCGGGACAGCTGCTTCCACAGGGCTTCGTTCAGGTCGACCGGCAGGTTGCGTGGCGTCCAGCCGGGGGTGCCGCGGCGGACGTCCTCACAGTGCACGAAGTGCTCCACCAGGTTGGCCTTCTCGTCCACCCCGGGAAGTGCGAACGGGCTGGTGGGCGGCGGACCGGTGCGCACCCGCTCGACCAGGTCGTCGAAGCCCTTGGCCGCGTACTCCTTGCGCACCTTCTCGGCCCGACCTGACAGGAACGGCACCACGACGCCGACGGCGGCGTCAGGGCGGCGCTCGCGTACCACCAGATGCGCGGCCAGGTCCTGCGCTGTCCAGCCCTCGCATAGGGTGGGCGCATCCGGTCCGGCCGCCAGTAGGGCCTCGACCAGAGCCTGTCGCTCCTGGGCGCTGTGTCCGCTCATGTCCTCTGTCTACCAGCCACCCCGGCAGGGGCGCATCGCGCCGTCGCCCGCCCCGCGCCGTGGCACCCAGTGGCAGACGACCGGGGTGAGCGATGTCACCGGGGGTGACAGGATCGAGGGGTGACAGGAACGAGGCCGTGACCGGCCAGCTCGCCCCCGACATCGCTGCCCGGCTGCGCCGTGACGCCGCCGGGCTGGTCTGTGCCGTCGTCCAGCAGCACGACACCGGTGAGGTGCTCATGGTCGGCTGGATGGACGACGAGGCGCTGCACCGCACTCTGAGCACCGGGCGGGTCACCTTCTTCAGCCGCAGCCGGGGTGAGTACTGGCGCAAGGGCGACACCTCCGGCCATGTCCAGTTCGTCAAGGCCGTTCACGTCGACTGCGACGGGGATGCGCTGCTGGTCAGCGTCGATCAGGTGGGTGCGGCCTGTCACACCGGGCTGCGCTCGTGCTTCGACTCCGGCGGGTTCGCGGTGGTGACCGGCCCTGCCGACCAGGACGTGGCCGACCAGGACGTGGCCGCTCAGGACGTGGCCGCTCAGGACGTGGCCGCTCAGGACGCCGAGAGCGAGGGGGTCCGGTGAGCGGCGACCTGGGCGTGACCTGGCCCGACCTGGCCACCTTCCGCCGTCTGGCCCGAGACCGCCGGGTGATCCCGGTGACTCGCCGGTTCCTCGCCGACGGGGAGACCCCGATCGGGGTGTACCGCAAGCTCTCCGGCGACCGGCCGGGGACGTTCCTGCTGGAGTCCGCCGAGCAGGGGGTGTGGTCGCGGTGGAGCATCGTCGGCGCCGCCAGTGCCGCAACCCTGACCAGCCGGGACGGCGAGGCGCACTGGATCGGGCAGCCGCCGGTCGGCCTGCCCGTCGACGGTGACCCGCTCACCGCACTGCGCCGCACCCTCGAGGTGCTCGGCACCCCCCGCCTGGACGGCGCCGACCTGGCCGCCCCGGCGCTGCCGCCGCTGACCGGTGGGCTGGTCGGCTTCGTCTCCTGGGACGCGGTGCGGCGTTGGGAGCCGATCCCACCCGTCGCCGACCCACCCGTCGACGACCTCGGACTGCCCGAGCTGTCGATGAGCCTGGCCACTGACCTGGCCGTGCTCGACCACAGTGACGCCACCCTGCGGCTGATCGCCAACGCGGTCAACCACGACGGCACCGACGAGAGGGTTGACGATGCCTGGGCCGACGCGGTGGCCCGGCTGGACCGGATGACCCGCCAGCTCGTCGTCCCCGCGCCGAGCACCGTTGCCGTGCACGCCGCTGTCGAGCCGGACCCGGTGTGCCGCAGCACCCCGGAGGAGTACGTGCAGGCGGTCAAGGCCGGCAAGGAGGGTATCCGCGACGGCGAGGTGTTCCAGGTGGTCCTGGCTCAGCGGTTCGACCTGGACTGCCCGGCCGACGCGCTCGACGTCTACCGAATCCTGCGGGCCTCCAACCCGAGCCCGTACATGTACCTCTACCGCACCCTGGACGCGCAGGGCCGGCGACTGGACGTGGTCGGGTCCAGCCCGGAGGCGCTGGTCACCGTCACCGGTGGCCGGGTGGTCACCCACCCGATCGCCGGCACCCGGTGGCGCGGGGCCACCGCGGCCGAGGACAACGCGCTCGCCGACGACCTGCTCGCCGACCCCAAGGAGCGGGCCGAGCACATCATGCTCGTCGACCTGGCCCGCAACGACCTCGGCCGGGTCTGCCTGCCCGGCTCGGTCGAGGTGGTGGACCTCATGACTGTGGAGCGGTACAGCCACGTGATGCATATGGTCTCGGTGGTCGAGGGCGACCTGGCGCCGCGGCGCAGCGCCTACGACGTGCTCACCGCGACCTTCCCGGCCGGCACCCTGTCCGGGGCCCCCAAGCCGCGGGCCATGGAGATGATCGAGGAGCTCGAACCGGTCCGCCGCGGCCTGTACGGCGGCGTGGTCGGCTACTTCGACCTGGCCGGGGACATGGACATGGCGATCGCGATCCGGACCGCACTGCTGCGCGAAGGCGTCGCCCACGTCCAGGCGGGTGCCGGCATCGTGGCCGACTCGGTCCCGGCGCGCGAGCACGAGGAGTGCCGGGACAAGGCGGCGGCAGCTCTGCGGGCGGTCGCCACCGCCGCGACCCTCGCCTCCCCCCGATGACCGCGGGGGCCATGACCGCGATGACCGGACGGCGTGCCGCGCCGGTGCTCGCCCTGGCCGGGTCCGCAGCGGTGCTCGGCGCGGCGAGCCTGACCTGGGTGCAGGGCCGGTTCGTCGCCGCTGCGGCCACCGGGTCGGCCGAGCTGGCCGCCGACGGCGCTGACCTGGCGCCTGCCGTCCCCGCCCTTGCCCTGGTGGCCGCCGCGGCCGCCGCAGCTCTGCTGCTCGCTGGACCCACCGCAGCCCGGCTGCTCGCCGTCCTGCTCGGCGGGTGCGGCGCCGCCATCCTGGCCCTGGTCGCTTCGGTGCTGGTCGACCCCCGTCCGGCTCTGAGCCGGGTCGCCGGCCAGCAGAGCGCCGTGACGACGGTCGAGTTCGAGACCGTCGGGGTACGGCCACTCGCCGCCACGGCCCTGCTGGGCGGCCTGCTGCTGCTGGGCTCGGCCGCCGCGGCGTGGCGGATCACCCCGTCCCGGTCCGCGGCCGCCAGCCGCTTCGATCGGACCTCGGCCAGTCCCGAGTCGCCGGTCCGCCGCGAGTCGCCGACCCGTCCGGGGGCGGCCCAGGACGGCGTCACGCACACCTGGGCCGCCCTGGACCGGGGGGAGGATCCCACCCGGCGCGAGCCCGGTTCCGCTCGTCCGTCTGGAGGACCGACCCCACCTTCCGGCTCCGGGACCGACCTGCCAGAATGACTCCGGCGAAGGGAGACCCATGGCCGACAGCGCGAGCCGCCGGACCGATGACGGCGAGGTGCACGAGCACCAGCAGGGCCACGGCAACAGCACGGCGGCGTGGACGAGCGTCATCGTGATCATGATTGGTTCGTTGATCATGTCGGCTGCCGTGCTGATGAGCAGTGTCTCGCTGTTCGTCGTCGGTGCTGTGGTGGTTGTCCTCGGTGCGGTGGCCGGCAAGGTGCTTGCCGCGATGGGCTACGGCGCCCAGGCCGCCGCCCGCCCCGACCCCGACCGCTGACGTCACGGCGCCGGCACGTCCGAGTCCGCGCACCTCAGTCGGGACGCCAGGCGGACCTGTGGCGTGCCGTCGGGCTGCTCGGCGGTCGGGCTGGTCGGCATGCGGGTCAGCCGTGTCGCAGCGGACCACCGAGGCCGGCGATTCCCGGACCACCAGAACGGCTAGGTACCA
Organism: uncultured Actinomycetota bacterium; assembly: GCA_963724535.1. Taxonomy (GTDB): domain Bacteria; phylum Actinomycetota; class Actinomycetes; order Actinomycetales; family Kineosporiaceae; genus JADJPO01. Next base: position 300,791 of record CAVRVD010000017.1, on the reverse strand, counting down.
TCGTGGCGTGCTGACCGCGGATAGGGGGCCTTGGTGACCGTCCTCGACGACATCATCTCGGGGGTACGAGACGACCTCGTCGAACGACAGCAGGCCGTTCCGCTGGACGAGCTGCGCGAGCGTGCCCAACGGCGACCCGCTGCGCTGCCGGCCTTGTCGGTGCTGAAGGACAGCGACGCCGTCCGGGTGATCGCCGAGGTCAAGCGGTCCAGCCCGAGCAAGGGGGCGCTGGCGGCGATCGCCGACCCGGCCGCGCTGGCCCGGGACTACGAGGCCGGCGGCGCCAGCGTGATCAGCGTGCTCACCGAGCGACGTAGGTTCGGCGGCAGCATCGAGGACCTCGAGTCGGTGCGACGCGCGGTCGACGTGCCGGTGTTGCGCAAGGACTTCATCGTCTCGGCCTATCAGGTGTGGGAGGCCCGAGCGGCGGGGGCCGACATGGTCCTGCTCATCGTCGCGGCGCTGGAGCAGGAAGCCCTGGTCTCCCTCGTCGAACGGGTGCACTCGCTCGGCATGACGGCGCTGGTCGAGGTACACGACGCCGAGGAGGTGCCGCGGGCGGTGGACGCCGGCGCCCGGGTGATCGGGATCAACTGTCGCGACCTGCGGACCCTGCACGTCGACCGTAAGCAGTTCGCCCGGGTCGCCCCGCTGGTTCCGGACGGTGTGGTGCGGGTGGCGGAGTCCGGGGTGCGGGGCCCGCACGACGTGCTGTCCTTCGCCCGGGCCGGGGCGCACGCCGTCCTGGTCGGGGAGAGCCTGGTCACCGGCAAGAACCCGCGCAGCGCTGTGGCCGACCTCGTTGCCGCCGGGGCCCACCCTGCCCTGCGGACGGCCCGCAAGTGACGGCGCAGGCCCCCGGCACGGCGCGGCCCCCGACCGCACAGAGCAGTGTCCGGCTCTCGGAGCAGACCGGCCCCTACTACGGTCGCTTCGGCGGCCGGTTCGTGCCCGAGGCCCTGGTCGCTGCCCTGGACGAGCTCGAGGCCGAGTACGCGCGGGCAGTGGCCGACCCGGCCTTCGCCGCCGAGCTCGAGGCGCTGCACCGCACCTACACCGGGCGGCCCAGCCTGCTGACCGAGGCCCCCCGGTTCGCCGCGCACGCCGGCGGCGCCCGGATCCTGCTCAAGCGCGAGGACCTCAACCACACCGGCTCCCACAAGATCAACAACGTGTTGGGCCAGGCCCTGCTCACCCGGCGGATGGGCAAGACCCGCGTGATCGCCGAGACCGGCGCCGGCCAGCACGGCGTGGCCACCGCGACTGCGGCCACCCTGTTCGACCTCGAGTGCGTCGTCTACATGGGCGAGGAGGACACGCGCCGCCAGGCCCTCAACGTGGCCCGGATGGAACTGCTCGGGGCCCGAGTCGTCCCGGTGACCAGTGGCTCGCGGACCCTCAAGGACGCGATGAACGAGGCGATGCGGGACTGGGTCACCAACGTCGCCACCACCCACTACCTGATCGGTACGGTGGCTGGACCGCATCCGTTCCCCAGCATGGTCCGCGACTTCCACCGGGTGATCGGCCGGGAGGCCAGGCAGCAGGTGATGGACCTCGTCGGCCGGCTGCCCGACGTGGTGACCGCCTGCGTCGGTGGCGGTTCCAACGCGATCGGCATCTTCGACGCCTTTCTCGACGACGCCGGTGTCGAGCTGGTCGGTCTGGAGGCCGCCGGGGACGGCGTGGCGACCGGCCGGCACGCGGCGTCCATCACCGGTGGATCGTCGGGGGTGCTGCACGGCAGCCGCACCTTCATCCTCCAGGATGCCGACGGCCAGACCGTCGAGAGCCACTCGATCTCGGCCGGACTGGACTATCCCGGAGTCGGTCCGGAGCACTCCTGGTTGGCCGAGATCGGTCGAGCTCGGTACGAGCCGGTCACCGACGCCGAGGCGATGCAGGCCTTCCGCCTGCTGTGCCGCACCGAGGGGATCATCCCGGCCATCGAGAGTGCCCACGCCCTGGCCGGCGCGATCCGGGAGGGCCGCCGGTTGGGCCCGGACGGCGTGGTGCTGGTCAACCTGTCCGGTCGCGGCGACAAGGACGTCGCCACCGCCGCCGACTGGTTCGGCATCGACGGCGGTGCCGACGGGTCCACTCCGTGACCGCCTCGCGGACGTCGGCACAGGCCATCGACTCCGCCCGCGCCGAGGGCCGCGCCGCCCTTGTCGCCTACCTGCCGGTCGGGTACCCGGACCTGCCCACCTCGCTGGCGGCGGCCCGGGCCGCGGTCGAGGGCGGCGCCGACGTCCTGGAGATGGGGCCGCCCTACTCCGACCCGCTGATGGACGGTCCGGTGATCGCCGCGGCCGTGGCCGCCGCCCTGCGCGGCGGGACCCGACTCGTCGACACCTTTCGGGTGGTCGAGGACCTGGCCGCCAGCGGCGCTGCGGTGCTGGTGATGAGCTACTGGAACCTCGTCGACCGGTACGGGGTGGCCGCCTTCGCCAAGGACCTGGCCGGATCCGGCGGTTGTGGGGTGATCACGCCCGACCTGATCCCGGACGAGGCCGCCGACTGGGTTGCGGCCAGCGACACCTACGACCTGGAACGGGTCTTCCTGGTCGCCCCGTCGTCCACGCCGGACCGGTTGGAGCTGGCCGCCCGAACCTGCCGGGGCTGGGTGTACGCCGCCTCCACGATGGGTGTCACCGGGATCCGGGACCGGGTCGGGACCGACGCCGCAGAGCTGGTCGACCGCGCCCGGGCGGCCGGCGCGCAACGGGTCTGCGTCGGGCTCGGGGTGTCGACCGGGGAGCAGGCCGCAGAGGTCGCCCGGTTCGCCGACGGGGTCATCGTCGGCACCGCCTTCGTCCGGGCGCTCGCGGACGCCGACACCGCACGGGACGGCGTGGCCGCGGTGCGCGCCTTGGCCACCGACCTGGCCGCCGGGGTCCGCGGGGGCCGGTCCGGGTGAGGGCGCTCGCCGTCCTGGGCACCTCCCCGGGGAGCCTGCCGAGCACCATCCCCAGCCCCGACCAGTCGGTGTGGTACCTGGGCCCGATCCCGCTGCGGGCCTACGCGCTGTGCATCCTGGCGGGCATCGTGTTCGCGATCTGGATCGGGGAGCGGCGCTGGCAGGCTCGCGGCGGCCGCCCCGGCGTGATCATCGACGTGTCGGCCTGGATGGTGCCGTTCGGCATCCTCGGCGGGCGGATCTACCACGTCCTGAGCTCCTGGCCGACGTACTTCGGAGCCGGTGGCGACCCCGTCGAGGCCCTGATGATCTGGCGCGGCGGGCTCGGCATCTGGGGCGCGGTCGCCCTCGGCGGGGTCGGTGCCTGGATCGGGGCTCGCCGGGCCGGCGTCCGGCTGGCTCCGCTGGCCGACTCCATCGCCCCGGGGATCGTCGCCGCCCAAGCGGTCGGCCGACTCGGCAACTGGTTCAACAACGAGCTGTACGGCCGGGCGACCGACCTGCCGTGGGGTCTGCAGGTGCACGAGTTCGACCAGGGCGCCGGCCGCGCGGTCACCGACGCCGCCGGCCAGGCCGTGCTGAAGGCAGGGGCCTACCACCCGACGTTCGCCTACGAGATGCTCTGGAACCTGGCGGTCTGCGCCGTCCTGCTGTGGGCCGACCGGCGCTGGCGGATGGGCCACGGACGGGTCTTCGCCCTCTATGTCCTGCTCTACACCGCCGGCCGGTTGTGGATCGAGTTGCTGCGCGTCGACGAGGCCCAGATCGTGCTCGGGCAGCGGTTGAACGTGTGGACGTCGGTGCTGGTCGGGGCCGGCGCGCTGGTCTACCTGGTGGTCAGCTCACGACGCCGTCCCGGGCGGGAGCTCGTGGTCGAGCGGGCCGTCACCGGTTAGAGTGTCGGCACACACTTGGGCCACTGACGTCCCACAAACCTGCACATCAGCACACCGCTCCGGCCTGTGCCGAGATATCGACGGTGACGTTTCGGGTGTATGTGACGGACGACGAGGTGAAGCTCATGCTGACGCCCTTCCAGCGGTTCTCCGCCCGCCCCGCAGCCGGTCCGGTGACCGGCCTGTACGATCCCAGCCGCGAGCACGACGCCTGCGGGGTGGCCTTCGTCGCCACCATGCGAGGTGAGCCCGGGCACGACATCGTCGAGCACGCCCTGACCGCACTGCGCAACCTCGAGCACCGCGGAGCCGTCGGCGCCGAGGTGGACACCGGGGACGGCGCCGGCATCCTCACCCAGGTGCCGCATGCGTTCCTGTGCGAGGTGGTCGACTTCGAGCTGCCCACGCCCGGCGGCTACGCCGTCGGCACCGCCTTCCTGCCGGACGACGACGCTGCCTGCGAGCAAGCCGTCGCCGTCGTCGAGCGGCTGGCCGGCGAGGAGGGGCTGACCGTCCTGGGCTGGCGAGAGGTACCCACCACCGCCGGCCTGGTCGGCGAGACCGCGGCGGCCTGCCAGCCGCGGTTCCGCCAGGTGTTCGTCGCCTCCGCCCGAGGACGGGTGGTCGGCATGGCCCTGGAGCGGATGGCGTTCTGCCTGCGCAAGCGCGCTGAGCACGAGGCCAACGTCTACTTTCCGTCGCTGTCGGCGCGCACCCTGGTCTACAAGGGGATGCTGACCACCGGTCAGCTCGAGCCGTTCTTCCCGGACCTGTCCGACCGCCGCTTCGCCACCGAGCTGGCCGTCGTCCACTCCCGCTTCTCCACCAACACCTTCCCCTCCTGGCCGCTGGCGCACCCGTTCCGGATCATCGCCCACAACGGTGAGATCAACACGGTGATGGGCAACCGGAACTGGATGAAGGCCCGGGAGAGCATGCTGTCCAGTGAGGTCGTCCCGGGCGAACTGGAGCGGCTGTTCCCGGTGTGCGCCCCGGGGGCGAGCGACTCGGCCACCTTCGATGAGGTGCTTGAGCTGTTGCACCTGGCCGGGCGGTCGTTGCCGCACGCCGTGCTGATGATGATCCCGGAGGCCTGGGAGAAGCACGCCGAGATGGACCCGGCCAGGCGGGCCTTCTACGAGTTCCACTCCATGTTCATGGAGCCCTGGGACGGCCCGGCCTGCGTGGCGTTCACCGACGGCACCCTGATCGGCGCCGTCCTGGACCGCAACGGTCTGCGCCCGGCCCGGTACTGGGTGAGCGACGACGGTCTGGTGGTGCTGGCCAGCGAGGTCGGCGTGCTCGACATCGACCCGGCCCGGGTGGTGCGCAAGGGCCGGTTGCAGCCGGGCCGGATGTTCCTGGTCGACACCGAGCACGGCCGGATCGTCGACGATGAGGAGATCAAGAGCGAGCTGGCCGGTCAGCACCCCTACGACGAGTGGCTGCACGCCGGCCGGATCTTCCTGTCCGACCTGCCCGAGCGCGAGCACGTGATGCACACGCCCGCCTCGGTGACCCGACGTCAGCAGGCCTTCGGCTACACCGAGGAGGAGCTGCGGATCCTGCTCACCCCGATGGCCCGCACCGGGATCGAGCCGATCGGCTCGATGGGTACCGACTCACCGATCGCCGTGCTGTCCAACCGGCCCCGGCTGCTTTTCGACTACTTCACCCAGCTCTTCGCTCAGGTGACCAACCCGCCGCTGGACGCGCTTCGCGAGGAACTGATCACCGCGCTGAGCATCTCGATCGGCCCCGAGCGCAATGTCCTCGCCGCCACCCCGGCGCACTGCCGCCAGCTGGTGCTGGACTTCCCGGTGATCGACAACGACGACCTGGCGAAGATCGTCCATATCAACGCCGACGGCGACCTGCCGGGCTACGCCACAGTGATCATCAAGGGTCTGTACCCGGTGGCTCAGGGGGGCGACGGGCTGCGCGTGCGGCTGGAGCAGATCTTCGCCGAGGTGTCGGCGGCGATCGCCGACGGCGCCCGGTTCATCGTGCTGTCCGACCGGGACGGCACCGCCGACCTCGCACCGATCCCGTCGTTGCTGCTCACCGGCGCCGTCCACCACCACCTGCTCCGGGAGAAGACCCGCACCCACGTCGGGCTCCTGGTCGAGGCCGGGGACGTGCGGGAGGTGCACCACGTCGCCCTGCTCATCGGGTACGGCGCGGCCGCGGTCAACCCCTACCTGGCAATGGAGTCGGTCGAGCAGCTGGTCCGCGGCGGCGTGATCACCGACGTGACGGCCGAGCAGGCGGTGCGCAACCTGATCAAGGGGTTGGGCAAGGGCGTGCTCAAGGTGATGAGCAAGATGGGCATCTCCACCGTGTCCTCCTACACCGGGGCGCAGGTCTTCGAGGCGATCGGGCTCGGCCAGGAGGTCATCGACGCCTACTTCACCGGCACCACCTCACAGCTCGGCGGGATCGACCTGTCAGTGGTCGCCGAGGAGGTGGCCCAACGGCACGCCCGCGCCTACCCGGCCGACGGCATCCGTGACCCGCACCGCCGCCTGGAGATCGGTGGGGAGTACCAGTGGCGCCGCGAGGGTGAGCCGCACCTGTTCGACCCCGAGACCGTCTTCCGGCTGCAGCATGCGACCCGGCAGCGGCGCTACGACGTCTTCCAGCAGTACACCACCGGGGTCGACGAGCAGTCCCGACGGCTGATGACCCTGCGCGGGCTGTTCCGGCTGCGCGAGGGCCGGCTGCCGCCAGTTCCGGTCGAGGAGGTCGAGCCCGTCGAGTCCATCATGCGGCGGTTCTCCACCGGGGCCATGTCCTACGGGTCGATCTCCCAGGAGGCCCACGAGACGCTGGCGATCGCGATGAACGCGATCGGTGCCAAGTCGAACACAGGCGAGGGCGGCGAGGACGTCGACCGACTGCTCGACCCCGCCCGGCGCAGCGCGATCAAGCAGGTGGCCTCAGGGCGGTTCGGGGTCACGAGTATGTACCTGACCCACGCCGACGACGTGCAGATCAAGATGGCCCAGGGCGCCAAACCCGGTGAGGGAGGCCAGCTTCCGGGACCGAAGGTGTACCCGTGGGTGGCCAGGACCCGGCACTCCACGCCCGGCGTCGGCCTGATCTCGCCGCCGCCGCACCACGACATCTACTCGATCGAGGACCTGGCCCAGCTCATCCACGACCTGAAGAACGCCAACCCCTCGGCCCGGGTGCACGTGAAGCTGGTGGCCGAGGTCGGGGTCGGCACGGTGGCGGCCGGGGTGAGCAAGGCACACGCCGACGTCGTCCTGATCTCGGGCCACGACGGCGGCACCGGAGCCAGCCCGCTCACCTCGCTCAAGCACGCCGGGGCGCCCTGGGAGCTCGGCCTGGCCGAGACCCAGCAGACGCTGGTCCTGAACGGGCTGCGGGACCGGATCGTCGTCCAGACCGACGGTCAGCTGAAGACCGGTCGGGACGTCCTGGTCGCCGCGTTGCTCGGCGCGGAGGAGTTCGGCTTCGCCACGGCGCCGTTGGTGGTCTCCGGCTGCATCATGATGCGGGTCTGCCACCTGGACACCTGCCCGGTCGGGGTGGCCACTCAGAACCCGGAGCTGCGCGCCCGGTTCGGCGGCAAGCCCGAGTTCGTGCAGACGTTCTTCGAGTACATCGCCACCGAGGTGCGTGAGTACCTGGCCGCGCTGGGGCTGCGCAGCCTCGACGAGGCGATCGGGCGCAGCGACCTGCTCGACGTCACCGAGGCGGTCGACCACTGGAAGGCCGCCGGACTGGACCTGTCGCCGATCCTGGCCCAGGTCAGCCCGCCGCCCTCGTTCGCCCAGATGGCCCGGCACTGCACGGGCGAGCAGGACCACGGGCTGGCCAAGGCCCTCGACCACACCCTGATCGAGCTCGCCGCCGACGCGCTGGAGCGTCGCGAGCCGGTCCGGATCGACCTGCCGATCCGCAACGTGAACCGCACTGTCGCCACCATGCTGGGACACGAGCTGACCAAGCAGTGGGGTGCCGACGGTCTGCCCGAGGACACCATCGACATCACCCTGACCGGGTCGGCCGGCCAGTCGTTCGCGGCGTTCGCGCCACGCGGGATCACTCTGCGGCTGTACGGGGACGCCAACGACTACCTGGCCAAAGGTCTCTCCGGCGCCCGGGTGGTTGTCCGCCCCGACCGCGCCGCCACCTTCCCAGCCGAGCAGAACATCATCGCCGGCAACGTCATCGCCTACGGCGCGACGTCGGGTGAGCTGTTCGTCCGCGGCCAGGTGGGGGAGCGGTTCTGCGTGCGCAACTCCGGGGTCGTCGCGGTGGTCGAGGGGGTCGGCGACCACGGCTGCGAGTACATGACCGGCGGCACCGTGGTGATCCTCGGCCGGACGGGCCGCAACTTCGCCGCCGGCATGTCCGGGGGCACCGCCTACGTACTCGACCTGCGCACCGAGCGGGTCAACCCCGAGCTGGTCGACCTGCAACCGGTGGGCGCCGATGACGAGGACGGCGAGCTGTTGCTCTCCCTCGTCCGGCGCCACCACGAGGAGACCGACTCGCCGGTGGCCCGCAAGCTGCTCGGAGACTGGCCCGCGGTGCTGACCCGGTTCACCCGGGTGATGCCACGCGACTACGCCCGCGTGGTCGCCGTGCGTCGTCAGGCCGAGAGCGAAGGACTGGACCTGGACGGCGAGGTCGTCTGGTCCCGGATCATGGAGGCGTCCCGTGGCTGACCCCAAGGGCTTCCTGACCACCCGCGACCGGGAGCTGCCCACACGTCGCCCGATCCCGTTGCGGCTGGCGGACTGGAAGGAGGTCTACGAGGACGATCCGGCCCAGACCGAGCAGATGGTGCGGCGCCAGGCCGGACGATGCATGGACTGCGGGATCCCGTTCTGTCACAACGGATGTCCGCTGGGCAACCTGATCCCGGAGTGGAACGACCTGACCCGGCGCGGCGACTGGCAGCTGGCCATCGAGCGCCTGCACGCCACCAACAACTTCCCGGAGTTCACCGGCCGGCTCTGCCCGGCCCCGTGCGAAAGCGCCTGCGTGCTGGGGATCAACCAGCCGGCGGTGACCATCAAGCAGGTCGAGGTCTCCATCATCGACATGGCCTTCGAGCGTGGCTGGGTCACCCCCAAGCCCCCGGACCGGCTCTCCGGCAAGACCGTTGCCGTGGTCGGCTCCGGCCCGGCGGGTCTGGCCGCCGCCCAGCAGCTGACCCGAGCAGGGCACACCGTGGCGGTGTATGAGCGGGCCGAGAAGATCGGTGGACTGCTGCGCTACGGCATCCCCGAGTTCAAGATGGAGAAGCGCCACCTGGACCGCCGACTGGCCCAGATGGAGGCCGAGGGCACCCGGTTGCGCCCCGGGGTGGACGTCGGCGCCGACATCACCGCCAAGGCGCTGCGGGACCGCTACGACGCCGTGGTACTGGCCATCGGGGCCACCGACTGGCGCGAGCTGGCGGTGCCCGGCCGCGAGCTGGACGGCGTCCTGCAGGCGATGGAGTACCTGCCCCCGGCCAACCGGGCGGCCCGCGACGAGGCGCAGCTGGCCTCCGCGCCCCTGGTGAGCGCCGAGGGTAAGGACGTGGTGATCATCGGCGGCGGTGACACCGGCGCGGACTGCCTGGGCACCGCCCTGCGTCAGGGTGCCCGATCGGTCACCCAGCTAGAGATCATGCCGCGGCCCCCGCAGGAGCGCCCCGGAAGCCAGCCCTGGCCGACCTACCCGATGATCTACCGGGTCTCCAGCGCCCACGAGGAGGGCGGCGAGCGGGTCTATGCCGTGGCGACCGAGGCCTTCCTGGGTGAGCAGGGGCGGGTGCGCGGTCTGCGGCTGGTCCAGGTCGAGTTCTCCGAGGGCACCTTCGTCCCGATCGAGGGCGCCGAACGGGAGATCCCTGCGCAGCTGGTCCTGCTGGCCATGGGCTTCGTGGGTCCGCAGCGCGCCGGTCTGGTGCGGCAGCTGGTCGACGATGCGGGTCTGGAGCTCGACGCCCGTGGCAACATCGCCCGGGGCGAGGACTACGCCTCTTCGGTGCCCGGTGTGTTCGTGGCCGGCGACGCCGGGCGTGGTCAGTCGCTGATCGTCTGGGCCATCGCCGAGGGGCGCGCATGCGCCGCGGCGGTGGATCGGTGGCTCACCGGGGGTACCGTGCTACCTGCACCGATTCCGCCCTCGGCGCGGCCGCTGACGGTCTGACCCTCGCGGTCCACCGGCCTGCCCACGCAGCAGCCGAGCGCGGCAACGAGAGAGGAAGACGTCCACCATGCGTCGCGCGAAGATCGTCTGCACCCTGGGTCCTGCCGTGGACGGACGTATCGAGGAGCTGGTCCTGGCCGGGATGGACGTGGCACGGCTGAACTTCAGCCACGGCTCGTACGCCGAGCACAAGGAGCGCTACGACGAGGTCCGCGCGGCCTCTGACCAGGTGCAGCGTGCGGTCGGGGTGCTGGTCGACCTGCAGGGTCCCAAGATCCGTCTCGGCACCTTCGCCGACGGCTCGGTGACGCTCGGCGAGGGCGAGACCTTCGCCATCACCATCCGGGACGTCAACGGGTCCGCGCAGCGTGCCTCGACCACCTACTCGGGCTTCGTCGGCGACTGCACTCCCGGTGACACCATCCTCGTCGACGACGGCAAGGTGGTGCTCAGCGTCGTCGACGTCACCGACACCGACGTTGTGACCGAGGTCCAGGTCGGCGGACAGGTCTCCAACCACAAGGGGCTGAACCTGCCCGGGGTGGCCGTCAGCGTCCCGGCACTGTCGGAGAAGGACGAGGACGACCTGCGGTTCGCCCTGAAGATCGGTGCCGACCTGATCGCGCTGTCCTTCGTCCGCAGCGCCTCCGACGTCCAGGACGTGCACCGGATCATGGACGAGTTCGGGAGCCGGGTCCCGGTGATCGCCAAGATCGAGAAACCCCAGGCGGTCGACCATCTGGAGGACATCGTCGAGGCGTTCGACGGGATCATGGTGGCCCGCGGGGACCTCGGGGTGGAGCTGCCCCTGGAACAGGTGCCGATGGTGCAGAAACGCGCGGTCCACCTGGCCCGCCGGGCCGCCAAGCCGGTGATCGTGGCCACCCAGGTCCTCGACTCGATGATCACCCTGCCGCGGCCGACCCGAGCCGAGGCCTCGGACTGTGCCAACGCCGTCCTGGACGGCGCGGACGCCATCATGCTCAGCGGCGAGACCAGCGTCGGCAAGTACCCGCTCGAGGCCGTCCGGACCATGGCCCGGATCATCCAGACCACCGAGTCGGAGGGGTTGGGCCGGATCCCGCAGCTGGCCAACCTGCCGAGCACCCGGCCCGGAGCGGTGACCCACGCCGCGGCGACCGTGGGTGATCTGCTGAACCTGAAGTACCTGGTGGCCTTCACCGCCAGTGGGGACTCGGCCCGTCGAATGTCCCGCCTGCGGTGCCGGATCCCGCTGCTGGTCTTCACCCCAGACCCGGCGGTCCGCTCCCAGCTGGCCCTCACCTGGGGCGTGGAGACCTTCCTGACGGCCGCGGTGGATCACACCGACGACATGGTCGCCCAGGTGGACGAGCTGCTGCTCGAGACCGGCCACTGCACGGTGGGCGATCAGGTGGTGATGGTCTTCGGGTCACCACCGGGGGTGCGTGGTTCGTTGAACGCGTTGCGGGTGCACCAGATGGGCGAGGCGGGCAGAGGCTCGCTGCCCGACTACCTGTTGCGCTGACCGGACGGCGGATCGGGCCCGCCGCGGTCCGGTCAGCTGCGCGGAAGACGTGTGCCGGGTGCGGGACTCGAACCCGCATGCCTTTCAGCGGCGCATTTTGAGTGCGCTGTGTCTGCCGATTCCACCAACCCGGCCGGGCCCACGCACGGCCGGGTGCCGGGAGGGCGCTCGGCCAGCCTAGCCCGGGGCAGCCTCGGCACGCGCTGCGGCTGACGGTACGCCCGCGAGTCACTAGGCTTGTCGTCCGTGGCTTCCGATCCCGAGGTTCCCCAGGTCACCCCGTCGGCCGAGCGGGGGGCTGCGGGCTTGGCCGCCGACGCCCCGGCCGATCCAGCACGCCGCGTCGTGGTGGCCGAGGACGAGGCGCTGATCCGGCTCGACATCGTCGAGATCCTTCGCGAGGCCGGCTACGACGTTGTCGGCCAGGCCGGGGACGGCGAGGAGGCCGTGCGGCTGGCCACCGAGCTGACCCCGGACCTGGTCGTCATGGACATCAAGATGCCGGTTCTGGACGGCATCACGGCCGCCGAGCGGATCGCCTCGGCGCGGATCGCCCCCGTGGTGCTGTTGACCGCCTTCTCGCAGCGGGAGCTGGTCGAACGGGCCCGAGACGCCGGCGCGATGGCGTACGTGGTCAAGCCGTTCGGGTCGGCCGACCTGCTGCCGGCGCTGGAGATCGCGCTGAGCCGACACGCCGAGATCCGGGTGCTGGAGAGCGAGGTCGCCGACCTGAGCGAGCGGTTCGAGACCCGCAAGCTGGTCGACCGGGCCAAGGGCCTGCTGCAGGCCAAGTTCGGGATGAGCGAGCCCGAGGCCTTCCGCTGGATCCAGAAGACCTCCATGGACAAGCGTTTGACGATGCGCGAGGTGGCCAGCGCCATTCTCGAGTCCGCGACACCGGCCGAGGGGTCGGCGGCGGTCCGGCAGACTCGGACGACGGAGGGCTGAACCAGCAGTCGCTGACCCGCAAGGAGACCTTCGTCAAGGCCCAGCCCGTGTCGTGAGCCCACCGGGTGGTACCTTCCCGGACCGACGCGGCCCTGGTCGGGGGCTCATCGACAAAGGCATGGAAGAGGTAGGTAGATGAGGCAGGCTGTTCGAGTCGTCGTAGGCGTCGCGGTGGCGTCGATGGCGCTGACGGCCGGGGGCGGCTGTACCAGGGGTGAGGGGGGCGGCGAAGGCAAGACCCTGGTGGTCTCCAGCGACCTGCCGCTGCAGGGTACGTCCCAGGACGTCTCGGACTCCACGAACAAGGCGATCCAGCTGTACCTGGACCAGATCGGCAACGCAGCGGGGGACTTCACCATCGAGTTCAAGCCCTACGACGACTCGACGCAGGCCAGCGGAACCTGGGACGAGGGGACCTGCGCCAAGAACGCCAATGACCACGTGGCCAACGCCGACGAGATCGCCGTGATGGGGACCTACAACTCCGAGTGCGCCAAGATCGCGGCGCCGGTGCTGAACCAGGACCCGAACGGTCCGATGCTGATGGTCTCGCACGCGAACACCAACCCGGGTCTGACCAAGGAGGCGGAGCCCGGTGAGCCGGAGCGGTACTTCCCGACCGGTCGGCGGAACTACGCCCGGGTGATCGCCACCGACGACTACCAGGGCACCGCCGCGGCACAGTTCGCCTCCGGCAAGCTCGGCGTCGCGAAGGTGTACGTCCTCCACGACGGCCAGACCTACGGCCGGGGTCTGGCCCAGGCCTTCGTGGAGGAGGCCAAGAGAGTCGGCATAGAGGTGCTCGGGAGCGAGCCCTGGGACGCCGGGCAGACCAGCTACTCGGCGCTGTTCACCAAGATCAAGGAGTTGAGCCCCGACCTGGTCTACGTCGCTGGCATCTACGACAACAACGGCGGCCAGCTGATCAAGGACAAGGTGGCCACGCTGGGGGGCAACACGGCCGTCAAGCTGATCGGACCCGATGGGTTCACCGGCTACTCCGAGCTGCAGGAGCTGCCGCAGGGCGAGGGGATGTACTTGACCTTCACAGGTCTGTCGCGAGATCAGCTGGCGAGCCGGGGCGGTGCTGCGGCGAAGCTGCTGGAGGACTACGAGGACAAGTACGGCGAGCCGGCGTCGAGCTATGCGCTCTACGGCGTCGCCGCCATGCAGGTGATCCTGGCTGCTATCGAAAGGTCGGACGGGACGCGCAAGAGCGTCGTGGATGCGGTATTCGAGGGTGACGGGATCACGATCCCGGCCGACGAGTCGGTGATCGGCACGGAGATCAGGATCGACCCGATCAGTGGTGACACCTCGGCCAGGGAGATCACGGTCCTGACGCTGCAGGGTGGCGTCGAGGCTCTCGTGGAGGTCGTGCCGGTCTCCTGAGCGGCACGCCTGTCCTCGACGGCCGACCCTCACCGAGGAGGTCGGTCGCGCAGCATGCAGGTGATCCGGGCGGTGCACACCAGCCGTCCGGACTCGTCGGTGATCTCGACGTGGTAGGTGGCCAGCGAGCCGCCCAGGAACAGCTCGGTCGCGGTCCCGGTGACCGTGCCGGTGCGTACTGCTCGGTGGTGCGTGGCATTGATCTCGATTCCGGCAGCGATCTTGCCGAGCGTCCGGCCGTGCATGGCGGCGCCGACTGAACCCAAGGTCTCGGCCAGCGCGCAGGAGGCGCCGCCGTGCAGGAGCCCGTAGGGCTGGGTGTTGCCGGCCACCGGCATGGTGGCGACCACGCGGTGCGGCGTCACCTCGTGGAGGGCGATTCCCAGGCGCTCGACCAGGGTGCCCGGGATGGCCTCGTTCAGCTGGTCGGCGAGATTCGTGCTGTCGGACATGAGGCCTAGGGTGTCAGGCGTGAGCCCTCCTGCGACGCCCGACCTCGATTCCCCGCACGCGGACCATCGCGGGGCGGCGCAGCCGGGGCGGCTGCTGCTGGTCGACGGGCATTCGATGGCCTACCGGGCCTTCTTCGCCCTACCGGTGGAGAACTTCTCGACTCGCACCGGCCAGTCCACCAACGCCGTGTACGGCTTCACCTCGATGCTGATCAACGTGCTGCGCGACGAGCAGCCGGACTACGTCGCGGTGGCCTTCGACGTATCGCGGCAGACCTTTCGAAGCGAGGTCTTTCCCGACTACAAGGCGAATCGGTCGAGTTCACCGCAGGAGTTCTCCGGCCAGGTCGCCTTGATCAAAGAAGTACTGGCCGCGCTGCAGATCCCGGCGCTCGAGATGGAGGGCTACGAGGCCGACGACATCATCGCCACCCTTACCCGGCAGGCCGGAGCCGCCGGCTGGCAGGTGGTGATCAGCAGCGGCGACCGGGACGCGATCCAGCTGGTCACCGATGCCGTCACGATCCTGTACCCGGTGCGTGGGGTCTCCGAGCTGATCCGGATGACCCCGGAGGTGGTTCGGGAACGCTACGGGGTCGACCCCGGCCGCTATCCCGATCTGGCTGCGCTGGTGGGGGAGAGCAGCGACAACCTGCCCGGGGTGCCGGGGGTCGGGAACAAGACGGCGGCGAAGTGGTTGACCGCCTACGGCGGCCTGGACGGGATCGTCGGGCACGCGCCGGAGGTCAGCGGCAAGGCGGGCCAGAACCTTCGCGACCACCTCGACCAGGTGCTGACCAATCGGCGTCTCAACCGGCTGGTCGACGATCTGGAGCTGCCGGTGGGGCTGGAAGACCTGCGGTGGCGTTCCTGGAACCGCGAGGAGGTCCACCGGGTCTTCGACGGTCTGGAGTTCCGGGTGCTGCGCGACCGGCTGTTCGACTACCTCGCCTCGCCCGAGCCCGAGGCCGAGGGCGGATTCGAGCTGGAGGCCTCCCGGCTCACCGGACAGACCGTCGGCAGCTGGCTGGCCGAGCACGGCCCGGCCGGTGGCCGGACCGGGTTGCTGGTGATCGGTCAGTGGGGGCGCGGCACCGGCGACGCCCTGGGCCTGGCTCTGGCCGGTGCCGACGGCACCGCCGGCTATGTCGACCTGGTCGAGGCGGACCAGTCGGCGACCGAAGCACTGGCCACCTGGCTCGCCGATCGGCGGCACCAGGTGGTCATGCACGACGCCAAGGGACAACTGGCCGCCCTGGCCGCCCGTGGCATGCCGGCCACCGGGCTGGTCAGCGACACCGCGCTGGCGGCCTACCTGTGCCGTCCCGACCAGCGCAGTTACGACCTGGCCGATCTCACGTTGCGCCATCTGGGCCGCGAGTTGCGGGTCGAGCACGACCCGGCGGCGACGTCCACCGGTGGCGGGGTCCAGCTGGCGCTGGATGTCGACTCGGTGGACACCGGCGCCGAGGTGAGCGCCGCCGCCGCCGAGTCCGCGATGGTGCGTGCCCGGGCCGTGCTGGAACTGGCCGAAGCGTTGGACGCAGAGTTGACCGATCGGGGCGGCAGCGCGCTGCTGGCCGAGGTCGAGCTACCCCTGATCGACGTGCTGGGGCGGATGGAGGCCGCCGGGATCGCGATCGACGTGGCCGCGCTGTCGGACCTCGAGGGCTACTTCGCCGATGCGGTCGCGGCGGCGGCCAAGGAGGCCTTCGCCGTCATCGGCATCGAGATCAACCTGGGGTCTCCCAAGCAGCTGCAGACGGTGCTGTTCGACCAGCTCGGTATGCCGAAGACCAAGCGCACCAAGACCGGGTACACCACGGACGCCGAAGCGTTGGCCGATCTCTACGCCAAGACCGAGCATCCGTTCCTGCTGCACCTGTTGCGGCACCGGGACGCGTCCAAGTTGCGGGTGACCGTCGAGGGCCTGCTGCGGTCGGTCTCGGACGACGAGCGGATCCACACCACCTACAGCCAGACGATCGCGGCCACGGGACGGTTGTCGAGCGCCGACCCGAACCTGCAGAACATCCCGATCCGCACCGACGAGGGCCGCCGGATCCGAGAGACGTTCGTGGTGGGCGTTGGGTACGAGTGTCTGCTGACCGCCGACTACTCCCAGATCGAGATGCGGATCATGGCTCACCTGTCGGGGGACGAGGGCCTGATCGAGGCCTTCCGATCGGGGGAGGACCTGCACAGCTTCGTGGCCTCGCGGGTGTTCGGGGTCGGCACCGACGAGGTGACAGCGGCGATGCGTTCGAAGATCAAGGCCATGGCGTACGGGTTGGCCTACGGGCTGAGCGCTTTCGGGCTGTCGCGGCAGCTGAACATCGCCGTCGACGAGGCCCGGGCGTTGATGGACGACTACTTCGACCGGTTCGGCGGCGTGCGCGACTACCTGCGCGGCGTGGTGGACCAGGCGCGCCGCACCGGGTACACCGAGACCATTCTCGGACGTCGTCGCTACCTGCCCGATCTGACCAGCGACAACCGACAGCGCCGCGAGATGGCCGAGCGGATGGCGCTCAATGCCCCGATCCAGGGCAGCGCCGCCGACATCATCAAGGTCGCGATGCTGGCCGTGGACAGCGGGTTGCGGGATGCCGGAATGGGTAGCCGGATGCTGTTGCAGGTGCACGACGAGCTCGTCCTCGAGGTGGCACCGGGCGAACGTGAAGCCGCGGAGTCTCTGGTCCGCCGAGCGATGTCGGGCGCCGCCGAGCTGTCGGTACCGCTCGACGTGTCGGTGGGGGTCGGGCGGTCGTGGCACGAGGCCGGCCACTAGGGAACACCGGCGGAGGCCTTGGCGGGTGGGGCATTTCCCAACGGATCGGATGATCCGGGCGCTCTGGTGATCCAGATGTGTGTGCAGCGCCACAGGGCGTGACCCCGTCCGATAACGCTTTCGACACGAGGGTGTTGCGGCATGGGTTCGTTTGTCGTGGGGTGCTGCGCTCTGCGCTAGCGTCCACATGACTCATTGTCCGTGCAGTCGCCCACGCGACGCCGGGCCTACCGAAGGAGACACTGCATGATCCGCACTACACCGTTGTGGCGAACCGCCGCTCTGATGGGTGCCGCCTCGCTGGCCCTCGCCGCCTGTGGCGGTGACGACACGTCCGCCACGTCCAGCGAGTCCAGCTCGTCCGCCGGCGCCGGCGCCACGGCGGCGGAGGGTGACGGCCAGTTGGTGCTGGGCACCCTGCTGCCGCAGACCGGCTCGCTCGCCTTCCTCGGCCCGCCGGAGTTCGCCGGGGTACAGCTCGCCGTCAAGGAGATCAATGCGGCCGGGGGCGTCCTCGGCAAGGATGTCACGGAGATCGACTCGGACTCCGGCGACACGTCTACCGACATCGCCTCGCAGTCCGTCGACCGCCTGCTGAGCCAGAAGGCCGACGCCGTCATCGGTGCGGCGTCGTCGTCGGTGTCGCTGACAGTCATCGACAAGATCACGCAGAACGGCGTGGTGATGTTCTCACCCGCCAACACCTCGGACGCCTTCACCACCTACAACGACAAGGGCCTGTACTTCCGGAGCGCACCGCCGGACGTGCTGCAGGGTCGGGTCCTCGGTGACCTGATCCTGTCCGACGGCAACGCCAACGTGGGCATTCTGGCCCTGCAGGACTCCTACGGGACGGGCCTTGCCGCCAACGTCAAGAAGGCTGTGGAAGACGGCGGTGGCCAGGTGGTCGCGGAGAAGATCTACGACCCGAAGGCGGCAAACTTCGCCGCCGACGTCGGCGAGGTCCTGGCCGCCAAGCCCGACGGGATCGCACTGATCTCGTTCGACGAGGCCACCAAGATCGTGCCGGAGCTGGTGAAGCAGGGCTTCGACATGTCGAAGGTCTACTTCTGCGACGGGAACCTGTCCAACTCCTACACCTTCCCACCCGGGACGCTGGAGGGCGTCAAGGGCACCCTGCCAGGGGTCCTCGCCGACGACACGTTCCGCAAGCGCCTGCTCGAGGTTGACCCCGCCCTGAAGGACTTCAGCTACGCGCCGGAGTCCTTCGACGCGGCCACGCTGATCGCGCTGGCGGCCGAGGCGGCCAAGAACGACTCGGGCACCGGGATCGCCAGCAAGCTCCAGGAGGTCTCGGAGGGCGGCGAGAAGTGCACGACGTTCGCGGACTGCAAGAAGCTGATCGACGCGGGCACGGACCTGGACTACGACGGCGTCTCCGGCCCGATCGAGTTCAACGAGGCGGGTGACCCGACCGAGGCGACGATCGGCATCTACGAGTACGGCGCGGACAACAAGTACACGTTCCTCGAGGCCAAGACCGGGAAGATCTGACCACTCTGCTCCGACAGACGTCGGGATGCAGGAAGGGGAGGGGCCCGGCCGGCAGGCCGGGCCCCTCCCCGTGGTCGGGGGTGGTACGGGTACGCCGGTCGGTGTCGTGTCGTTGCCGGCAGGCGCCGGGGGTCAGGCCTTTGCGAGCGTGCCGAGGTACAGCTCGATGACCTTGGGGTCGTTCATCAGCTCGGGACCGGGCGCCGTGTAGGCGTTGCGTCCCTGGTCCAACACGTAGCCGCGGTCGCAGATCTGCAGGCAGCGGCGGGCGTTCTGCTCGACCATGATCACCGAGACGCCGGTGCGGTTGATCTGCTTGGTGCGGATGAAGACCTCGTCCTGCAGAGCGGGGGACAGGCCCGCCGAGGGCTCGTCGAGCAGCAGCACGGACGGCTCCATCATCAGGGCCCTACCCATGGCCACCATCTGCCGCTCGCCGCCGGACAGGGACCCCGCGCGCTGGGACCGGCGGTCGCGCAGCGCGGGGAAGAGGTCGGACACGAAGTCGAACCGCTCGGTGAACCGCTTGGGGGCCTGGTACAGCCCCATCTGGAGGTTCTCCTCGATGGTCAGGCTGGGGAAGACGTTGTTGTTCTGTGGAACGAAGCCGACCCCGCGGCTGACCAGCTTGTTGGCCTTGAAGCCGGTGATGTCCTGCCCCTCGAGCGTCACCGTGCCGGTGGAGATCTTCACCAGGCCGAACAGCGCCTTGAGCAGTGTCGACTTCCCGGCGCCGTTCGGGCCGATGATGCCGACCAGCTCGCCGCGTTGCGCGTAGAGGTCACAGTTGTTCAGGATGTTGACCCCGGGCAGGTAGCCCGCGACGAGGTCGTCGGCGCGTACGAGGGCACCTTCGGCGGCAGTCAGGTGTGTCTCACGCCCCGCCGCGAGCTCGGCGTCTGTCGTCGCTGGCGCAACGCCGCCTTGGGGCTGCTCGTTCATGGCTTCTCCTCGCCGTGCGTCTCCTCGGGGTGGAGCGCGAGCTCGTGGGCGAGGACCTCCTCGTCCTCCTCGAGAAAGGCACGCTCCTCCTCCCGGCTCAGCGGCGCGTCGTGGTGGGCGCCGAGGTAGGCGTCGATCACGGCCGGGTTCGCCATCACAGCATGCGGGGGCCCCTCGGCGACGATCTTCCCCTGGGCCATCACGATCACCCAGTCGGAGATGTCCCGGACCATGTCCATGTCGTGCTCGACGAACAGCACGGTCATCCCCTGCTCGCGCAGGTCCTTGACGTGGCCCAGGAGCGACTGGGTGAGCGCCGGGTTCACGCCCGCCATCGGCTCGTCGAGCATGACCATCTCGGGTTCGACCATCAGCGCGCGGGCCATCTCCAGCAGCTTGCGCTGCCCGCCGGACAGGCTGCCCGCGAAGTCCCCGCGCTTGGCGTCGAGCGTGAACCGGGCGAGCAGGTCGTCGGCCCGCGCGGTGATGCTCTCCTCCTGTGCACCCCACAGCGGGCGGACCAGGGCTCGGAAGATCCCCTCGCCGCGCTGGTCCTTGGCGCCCAGGCGCATGTTCTCGATGACCGTGAGCCGGGACAGCGCCTTGGTCAGCTGGAACGTCCGGACCATCCCCCGGCGGGCGACCTTGTAGGCCGCCACGCCGGCGAGCTTGCTGCCGTTGAACGTCCAGTCGCCCTGGTTGGGCGTGTCGAATCCGGTCAGCAGGTTGAAGAAGGTGGTCTTGCCGGCACCGTTCGGGCCGATGAGCGCGGTGATCACTCCACGCTGGATCTCCACGTGGTCGACGTCGACCGCCACCAGACCGCCAAAGCGACGGCGGACCGAGTCCGCTACCAGGATCGGGTCCGGCTTGGCCACGCCGGGGGTGTGGGCGACGTCGGCGAGCGCCTGGGCGGCGGCTCCGGCCACGGTCGTGGCGGGCGCACCGGCGGGTGCGGAGGACGGCTCAGCGGGCATCGAGTGCCAACTCCCTCTTGTCGCCGAAGATCCCCTGTGGTCGGTAGATCATGAGCAGCATCAGCGCCGCGCCCACCAGCATGAACCGAACCTGGCCGGTCTGGGTAGTGCTGATCAGGGAGGACGGGATGGCCCCGGTCCGGATGGCCTGGTTCAGCACATTGTCGGTCAACGACAGGACGACCCAGAAGATGGCCGCCCCCACCACGGGGCCCAGGACCCGGGCCGCCCCGCCCAGCAGCAGCACGGTGTAGGCGAAGAAGGTGAACTCGGTGCCGAAGAGGTCGGGCTGCACCGCTGCCCGTCCCAACGCGAAGATGAATCCGGCCAGGGCTCCGATCACCCCGCCAAGGACCAGGGACTGCATCTTGTAGGCGTAGACGTTCTTGCCCAGGCTCCGGACGGCGTCCTCGTCCTCCCGGATCCCCTTGATCACCCGCCCCCAGGGGCTGCGGGTGAGCAGGAAGATCACAAGCGAGGCCAGGATGACGGTGACCCATCCGACGAGCAGGATCCAGCTCAGGCGCTCGTTGAACCGCCAGGGCCCGAAGCCGTAGGTGCCGTTGGGGAACGGGTTCAGCGCGTAGAAGTCGTCGGAGAACGCCTGCAGTCCGTCCGAGCCGCCGGTCTGCTTGTCCAGTGACGACGCCCGGAAGAATAATCGGACGATCTCCGCGGCCGCGATCGTCACGATGGCCAGGTAGTCGGCTCTGAGCCGCAGGGTGGGCACGCCCAGGATCAGGGCGAGCAGCACGGCGGCGACCAGGCCGACGACGATGCCGACCCAGAAGTTCAGACCCACGATCGTCACCGTGATGGCGAGGCCGTAGCCGCCCATCGCGACGAAGGCCGCCTGGCCGAAGTTGAGCAGGCCGGTGTAGCCGAAGTGCACGTTGAGGCCGATGGCGGCCAGCGCGTAGACGATCGTCTCGAGGCCCAACGATGCGCGAAGGGCGTTGGAGAGGATGGTTCCCCAGTCCATGAAACGACCTCCGGTCCGGTTAGCCGACCCGCTCGCGCCGGCCCAGGAGACCCTGGGGCCGCACGAGGAGGATCACGATCAGGATCCCGAGTGCGCCGACGTTCTTCAGCTCGGTCGGGATGAACAGGGTGGAGAGCTCGATGAACAGGCCCACGATGAGCGCCCCCACCAGCGCCCCGAACGCCGTTCCCAGACCCCCGAGGGTCACGGCAGCGAAGATCAGCAACAGAATCTGGAAGCCCATCTGCCAGTTGACCTGCTGGGCCACGCCCAGCAGCACGCCGGCCAGGCCCGCCAGCGCGGCCCCCGTGAACCACACGACCTTGATCACGCGTTCGACGTCGATCCCGGACGCGGACGCCAGGGCCGGGTTGTCCGCGACGGCACGGGTCGCCTTGCCGATTCGGGTGCGCAGCAGGGCGTACGCGACCGCCAGGAGCACCACGATGGCCAGGCCCATGCTGGCGAAGTCCAGCCAGGACAGGTTGAGCAGGACTCCCGTCTGGCCCTGGGCGTCGCGGTAGGTGCGGGTGTTGCCGCCGAAGAAGAACAGGTACGTGTAGCGCACGAAGATCGACAGCCCGATCGACACGATCATCATGGCGATCAACCCGGTGCCGCGGTTTCTCAGCGGCGCCCACAGCACCGAGTCAAGAAGGTAGCCCGCGATCCCCGCCACGATCACGGTGAGGATCGAGCCGAGCACAAGGGGGACGCCGGCGATCACGTTGAAGAAGTAGGCGACCAGCGCGCCGAAGGTCACGAGCTCGCCGTGGGCGAAGTTCGTCAGGCCCGTCGTCCCGAAGATGAGCGATAGCCCGACCGCGGCCAGGGCGAGCAGCAGGCCGAAGCGGATCCCCGAGGCGAACCGCTGGGCGGCCAACCCCCAGCGGCTCTGCACCGTCCGCGTGCTCTCCCCTAGGGCGAAGATGATGGGCTTCTGCTGGCTGGATGCCACCGTCGTGTTCAGCGGGTTGCGGTCGGGGAAGCGCAGGTCGACTCCCTCCGGCAAGGTGCCCTCGGCCAGGGTGACGGAGTAGCTGCCCGGCCCGGGCACGGGTACCTGCCATGAGCCATCGGCCCCCGACGTGCCGTCTGCCGAGAAGCCCTCGCCCTCCACCGAGATGGTGACGTTCGCGACCGGTTCGCCTTGATAGGTGAGGCGCCCCTGCACGCTTTCGTCGGCGGCACTAGCCGGGTTGGCCACGACGCCGACGAGGACCAGCGCAGTGGCGACGAGGGCGAGCAGTGCTCGCACTATTGACCTGAGCACAGGGCACCTCCATCGGCGGAACCTGCGACCCCTCGAATCGAAAGCGACCCGAGCAGCGGAGCGGATCTCAGCGGCACTGGACTATAGCCCGCCGGGCCTTCCTCCACGCCTCTTTCGTCGCCTGACCACTCGGGAGGCGTCGGGCCGTGCCGCGTGGTCGAGATCCTGCAGCGCGGGGTGCCGCCGAGCGCACTTCGGCCGACCCTGTGCCAGGCCGGACCAGATCGCGGGTGATCTCGGCAGCGGGGACAGCGTGGCAACGGGAGGCGTCGTGGATCGGCCCAGCCCGCTGTGGACGGCGCTCCCCTGGGCGATCACGAGGAGCGTCCACCCCGTGCTCCTGCAACCACCTCGTTGGGCCGTAGCAGCCCGCCACGCGCTCGATCAGAAGGCGCAGACACCGCGGAGCGCGTCCTTGGTGGCCTGCCCCACCTCCGGGGTGACGGCGATCTCCTCGCCGCCGGGCATCGTCACCCAGACCAGGAACTCGTAGGGCTTCTTGACCTCGCCGATGGTGTGCGGATCGCAGCGGGCGGCGAAGACGACGACCGGGACGCTCGCGGCAGGCTGCTCCGGGCTCAGCGCCGCGAGCGGCGTGCTCGCGCCCTCGTCGGGCCGCAGCCCGTAGAGGATCGCGCCGGCCACCTGCGTGACGTCGCGGGCAGGGCCGTCGAGCAGGCGGGTGCGCAGCAGTCCGTGGGCCTGCGGACCGTCGCGCTTCTGCTCGATCCGCCACTGGTCTGCGAAGCTCAGGTCAACCTGCTGCTTGACGCGCTCCACGTCGCAGGTGCGATCCGCGATGCGCTGCAGCAGCCCGTCGTCGGACACCGCTGCGAGCCGCACGGTGCGCGGCCGCAGGTCGTCTGGGGTGTGAACTCGCAGAGTCACCTGTGGCCGGCCCACCTGTCGCCGGCCGGTCGCCGGGCAGTCGACCCCGCTATAGGGGACTGGCAAGTTGACCACCACACCGACCGCGACCGGTGAGTCGTTGCGGATGGTGCCGGGAAGGCGGAAACCGTCGACCTCCAGGCGGACGCTGTCCACCACGACGGCGGTCGCGCCGCGGTTCTCCACGGCCACCGACACACGCTGCAGCACCTCGTCGCGACGCAGCTGCACGACGTCGGCCGCGACGGATGGCGTCGCTGTGCTCGGGGCCGGGCCGGCGGCCGGGGCGTCCGAGCAGGAGACGAGAAGAACACCCGCGGCGAGAAGGGCAGCACCGGTGCGCAGAGAAGTCGAGACGCGACGCATACGCCACGTCCGAGAACGAAGCACGACGTCCCCACACCTGCCCACGTTCCGGACGCTATCGGCTGCCCCTGGCGCGCAGGCCCGGCACGTCGTCGAGCAGGTGCGCCGCCCACTCGTCCATTGCGCCCCCTCTTGCCTGCTGCCACGACCGCTCGATGCCGTCCGCCACCACTCGCGCGGGCTTTGACCCGTGATCTGCGGCAGCGGTAGGGTAACCGAGGCGCACGGCGTGTGCGCGGACTCTGACTGTCCTCGATCCGACTGGCCGATCCCTCAGCCGAGTGCTGGCGGCACGCCACCGACTCGGGGCCTGCTGGACCGCACGCGGCGCTCGCCGACGGCATGTCAGTTCGACGCGCCCCAACTCCATCCGCCCACTCAACCTTGCCCGCAAACGGAGCCGTTCCTCCATGACCACCAGCCCCACGATGAGCCCCACCCTCGGATCGACCGAGAGCGCCGGTCCCGCCGCCCCGACAACCCCCCAGGTCGCCGTCAACGACATCGGTACGGCCGAGGACTTCCTCGCCGCCATCGACGAGACGATCAAGTACTTCAACGACGGCGACATCGTCGCCGGAACGATCGTCAAGGTGGACCGCGACGAGGTCCTTCTCGACATCGGGTACAAGACCGAGGGCGTCATCCCATCCCGCGAGCTGTCGATCAAGCACGACGTCGACCCCGGTGAGGTGGTGAGCGTCGGAGACGAGATCGAGGCCCTGGTCCTGCAGAAGGAGGACAAGGAGGGTCGGCTGATCCTGTCCAAGAAGCGCGCCCAGTACGAGCGCGCCTGGGGCACGATCGAGAAGATCAAGGAAGAGGACGGCATCGTCACCGGCACCGTCATCGAGGTGGTCAAGGGCGGCCTGATCCTCGACATCGGCCTGCGCGGCTTCCTGCCGGCCTCGCTGGTGGAGATGCGCCGGGTCCGCGACCTGCAGCCGTACGTCGGCAAGCAGATCGAGGCGAAGATCATCGAGTTGGACAAGAACCGCAACAACGTCGTGCTGTCCCGCCGGGCCTGGCTGGAGCAGACCCAGTCCGAGGTCCGCCAGACCTTCCTGCAGACCCTGCAGAAGGGTCAGGTCCGCTCCGGCGTGGTCTCCTCCATCGTCAACTTCGGTGCCTTCGTCGACCTCGGCGGGGTGGACGGCCTGGTGCACGTCTCCGAGCTGTCGTGGAAGCACATCGACCACCCGGGAGAGGTGGTGGAGGTCGGCCAGGAGGTCACCGTCGAGGTGCTCGACGTCGACATGGACCGGGAGCGGGTCTCGCTGTCGCTCAAGGCGACCCAGGAAGACCCCTGGCAGCAGTTCGCCCGCACCCACGCCATCGGCCAGGTCGTGCCCGGCAAGGTCACCAAGCTGGTGCCGTTCGGCGCGTTCGTCCGGGTGGACGAGGGCATCGAGGGCCTGGTGCACATCTCCGAGCTTGCCGAGCGGCACGTGGAGATCCCCGAGCAGGTGGTCCAGGTCAACGACTCGATCTTCGTGAAGGTGATCGACATCGACCTGGAGCGTCGTCGGATCTCGTTGTCCCTCAAGCAGGCCAACGACGGCGCCACGGGCACCTCGGCCGAGTTCGACCCCTCGCTGTACGGGATGGCCGCCGAGTACGACGAGGCCGGCAACTACAAGTACCCCGAGGGCTTCGATCCGCAGACGAACGAGTGGCTCGAGGGCTACGAGAGCCAGCGCGAAGAGTGGGAGTCGCAGTACGCCGAGGCCCACTCCCGCTGGGAGGCGCACCGCAAGCAGATCGACGATGCCGCCAAGGCCGACTCCGAGGCCCGCACCGAGGCCGGTGAGGCACCGTCGACCTACACCACCACGCAGCCGCCGGTGGCCGAGGGCACCCTCGCCTCCGACGAGGCCCTGGCCGCTCTGCGGGAGAAGCTCACCGGCGGCAGCTGACCGTCGTCGAGGGCCTGCTCCGGCACCGCCGAGCCCGCTCTCAAGCCGAACCACCCGGCAGCCGATGACCCGGCTGACGGGTGGTTCGGCGTTTGGCGCAGTGTCTGGGGGAGCTCATGACCGAGAAGACCCGGCCCCCGGTGCCGGTGCCCAGGCCGACCGCGTCCGCACCGGAAGGCACCCTGGCCGCCAAGCTGCGCGCCGTCCGGGCCTCGGACACCGAGCTGGCCGAGCGTCGGCACTACGAGGTCGGCCACCCCGACCAGGAGCCCGACCAGGAGCCCGAGCCGTCGGCACCGCCGCGCGAGCAGTCCCAGTTCGTCGCCCGTCGGCGGGTCAGCCCCCGCTGGCGCCGCCGGTACACGGTCGTGCTGGTCGCCGGGGACCTGCTCCTGGCAGGTCTCAGCGCCGTCGCCGGGGTCCTGGCCGACGGCGGCCACGGGGCGGCATGGATCCCGCTGTTCGTCCTGGTCTTCCTCATCGTGGTCACTGGTGGGCGGGTCTACGAGCACCGGTTCGTCGGTGCCGGACTGGAGGAGTTCCGCCGGCTGGCCGCCGCCGGGGTCGTCGTCCTGGCGCTCACCAGCACCGCCGCCTACGCCGTGGCCGCGCCCACCCGCGGGCTGGTGCTGGTTGGCTCACCGCTCGCGCTGCTCACCTCGGTGCTCTGGCACGTTGCTGCGCGCCAGGCCCTGTTCGCCCTGCGCCGGCGCGGCCGCTGCGCCCAGCGCGTCGTCGTCATCGGCCTGGAACGTTCGGTCGACGAGCTCATCCGGCGTCTGGGCCGCGAGCCGCACGGCGGCGTCCAGGTCGTCGCGGCCTGCGTGGCGCGGGCCGGCGGGGATCAGGTCGGCGGGGTCCCGGTGGCTGGGCCGCCTGAGGCCGCCCGAGGCGCGGCCCGGCGCCACTACGCCGACACCATCCTGCTCACCGCCTGGTCCGACGTCAGCGAGGAGGAGCTGCGCCGGTTGTCCTGGGAGCTCGAGGGCAGTGGCTACCAGCTCATGGTCGCCCCGCGGCTCACCGAGGTCGCCGCGCCGCGGATGCACCTACAGACCGTCGGCGGCGTGCCGCTGCTGTACGTCGACGAGCCCGAGTTCACCGGCCTGCGCCGGATCGCCAAGGGGCTGCTCGACTACGGGCTGGCCCTGACCCTGCTGGTGCTGCTGGCCCCGGTGCTGCTGGCCGTCGCGGTGGCCGTCAAGGCGTCCTCGCCCGGCCCCGTGCTGTTCCGCCAGGAACGGGTCGGCAAGGTGTCCAGGCCGTTCCGGATGACCAAGTTCCGCAGCATGTACGTCGACGCCGAGCAGCGGCTCGCCGATCTCGCTGCGGCCAACCAGCACGGCGAGGGTCCGCTGTTCAAGATCCGCGACGACCCCCGGGTGACCCCGGTCGGGGCGTTCCTGCGCAAGTACTCCCTCGACGAGCTGCCGCAGCTCTTCGATGTGCTCCGCCGGGAGATGTCCGTTGTCGGCCCGCGGCCCCCGCTGCCCGGCGAGGTGGCCGCCTACGATCGTGACGTGCACCGGCGGCTGCTGGTCAAGCCGGGCATCACCGGGCTGTGGCAGGTCTCCGGCCGCTCCGACCTGACCTGGGAGGAGTCGGTCCGGCTCGACCTGTCCTACGTCGAGAACTGGTCGCTCGGGCTGGACCTGTCGATCATCGCCCGGACCGTCGTCGCCGTCCTGGCCCGGCGTGGGGCCTACTGACCCTGCCGGGCCGTCGCCTCGCCGCCCGCCCGGGGCGTGCGCTCATGGCCGGATCTCGAGCGCCGAGGTGCGTAGGCTGGCCGATGTGTTGCGCCTGGGGCTGACCGGTGGGATCGGGGCCGGGAAGTCGACCGTGGCACGGCGCCTCGCTGACCTCGGTGCCGTGGTCGCCGACGCCGACCGGATCGCCCGAGAGGTCGTCGAACCGGGCAGCGAGGGCCTGGCCGAGGTCCGGCAGGCCTTCGGCGATCGGGTGATCGGGACGGACGGCGCTCTGGACCGACAGGCCCTGGGCCAGATCGTGTTCGGGGACCCGCAGGCTCGGGGCCGGCTCGAGGCGATCACCCACCCGAAGATCGCGGCCCGAACCGCGGAGCTGTTCGCAGCCGCGGCGCGGGACGGCGCCCCGACGTCCATCGCCGTCCACGACGTGCCACTGCTGGTGGAGAAGCGGATGTCGGCCGAGTACCACCTGGTGGTCGTCGTGGACGCCCCGGTCGAGGTACGCCTGGCCAGGCTGGTCGCGCGGGGCCTGCCCGAGGACCAGGCCCGCGCGCGGATCGCCGCCCAGGCCTCGGTGACCGACCGCCGGGCCGCGGCGGACATCTGGCTGGACAACAGCGGCTCGCCGCGCGAGCTGGAGGCGGCCGTGAAGGCCCTGTGGGGCGATCGGCTGCTGCCCTTCGCCGAGAACCTGGCGGCGCGCCGTCCGGCCCCCGGCACCGCCGGGTGCGGGTCCGGCGCGACCCCGAGCGAGACGACCCGGCACCGACTCCAGGCCCGGCTGCGCGTCGCCCTCGGCGACCCGCTGCGAGGTGTGGACGCCGAGGTGCGCTGGACCCCGTCCGGCATCGAGGTCGGCACGACCTCGCCGGGGGACGTCGAAGACGCCGTCTGCGCCGCCGGCTACGCGCCCATCGGGCCGCACCTCTATGGCAGCTGTGACCCGGGACGGGCCGGGACCCTGGTCCGGGTGGTCCCCAGGGTGGCGTTGTCGGTGCCGGCACCTACCGTGTAGGGCATGCGTCCCGTCACCGACCTGCAGCGCACCGTCGCCCCGTTCCGCGTCGTCTCCGACTTCGACGCGAGCGGGGACCAGCCCGAGGCGATCGGGGAGCTGGCCCGCCGGATCGGGTCCGGCGAGAAGGACGTCGTGCTGCTCGGCGCGACCGGGACCGGTAAGTCCGCGACCACCGCGTGGATGATCGAACGGGTCCAGCGGCCCACGCTGGTGATGGCGCCGAACAAGACCCTGGCCGCGCAGCTGGCCAACGAGTTCCGAGAGCTGCTGCCGCACAACGCCGTCGAGTACTTCGTCTCCTACTACGACTACTACCAGCCGGAGGCGTACGTCCCGCAGACCGACACCTACATCGAGAAGGACTCCTCGATCAACGAGGAGGTGGAGCGGCTGCGCCACTCGGCGACCAACTCGCTGCTCACCCGGCGCGACGTCGTGGTGGTCGCGTCGGTCTCCTGCATCTACGGTCTCGGCACGCCCCAGGAGTACGTCGACCGGATGGTCCGGCTGAAGGTCGGTCAGGAGGTGGAGCGGGACGACCTGCTGCGCCGCTTCGTGCAGATGCAGTACACCCGCAACGACCTGTCCTTCGCCCGCGGCACGTTCCGGGTCCGCGGGGACACCGTGGAGATCATCCCGGTCTACGAGGAGCTGGCCCTGCGGATCGAGCTGTTCGGTGACGAGATCGACCGGCTCTACACCCTGCATCCGATGACCGGGGAGGTGGTCCGCGAGGAGCAGGAGATGTACGTCTTCCCCGCCACCCACTATGTGGCCGGCCCGGAGCGGATGGAGCGCGCCCTGGGCGGGATCGAGGCTGAGCTGGCCGACCGGCTGGCCGAGCTGGAGCGCCAGGGCAAGCTCCTGGAGGCTCAGCGGCTGCGGCTGCGCACCGATCACGACATGGAGATGATGCGCCAGGTGGGGTCCTGCGCCGGGATCGAGAACTACTCCCGGCACATCGACGGTCGTGGCCCCGGGTCGGCTCCGAACACGCTGCTCGACTACTTCCCGGAGGACTTCCTGCTCGTCATCGACGAGTCCCACGTCACGGTGCCGCAGATCGGGGCCATGTACGAGGGGGACATGAGCCGCAAGCGGACCCTGGTGGACCACGGGTTCCGGCTGCCCAGTGCGATGGACAACCGGCCGCTGAAGTGGGAGGAGTTCCTCGAGCGGATCGGCCAGACCGTCTACCTGTCGGCCACCCCCGGCGACTACGAGCTGAGCCGCGGCAAGGGCGTCGTCGAACAGATCATCCGGCCGACCGGGCTGGTCGACCCCAAGGTCGTGGTCAAGCCGCCGAAGGGGCAGATCGACGACCTGCTCGGCGAGATCCGGGACCGGGCCGAGCGCAACGAGCGGGTGCTGGTCACCACGTTGACCAAGAAGATGGCCGAGGACCTGACCGACTATCTGCTTGAGCAGGGGGTGCGGGTGCGCTACCTGCACTCCGAGGTGGACACCCTGCGCCGGGTCGAGCTGCTCCGCGAGCTGCGCCAGGGAGACTATGACGTGCTGGTCGGGATCAACCTGCTCCGCGAAGGCCTGGACCTGCCTGAGGTGTCACTGGTCTCGATCCTGGACGCCGACAAGGAAGGCTTCCTGCGCTCGGCCAAGTCGCTGATCCAGACGATCGGCCGGGCCGCCCGCAACGTCTCCGGCGAGGTGCACATGTACGCCGACAGAGTGACCGCGTCGATGGCGCAGGCGATCGAGGAGACCAACCGGCGACGGGACAAGCAGGTCGCCTACAACACCGCCCGTGGGATCGACCCGACCCCGCTGCGCAAGCGGATCGCCGACATCACCGACCTGATCGCCCGCGAGGAGGACGACACCGAGCGGCTGCTGGGTGGCTCCGGCGCCTCGATCGGCGGTGGCCGGCAGCGCAGCCGGGGCAAGGCGCCGGTGCCCGGCATGCGGTCCGCCCAGCCCGTCGGCGCCCACACCGAGCAGCTCCGTGGCCTGCCGGCGACCGACCTGGCCGACCTCATCCAGCAGCTCACCGACCAGATGAAGGCCGCCGCCGCCGAGCTGCACTTCGAGTTGGCCGCGCGGTTGCGCGACGAGATCTCCGAGCTGAAGAAGGAGCTTCGGGGCATGCGGGCCGCCGGCAGCGTCTGACGACTCCGGGTCCGTCACCGAGCCCCGCCGATGTCATCATGTCCGCATTGATCGACCCCGGCCTACCGGTGCTCCCGTACCAGAACCGCTGGCACGGGGCTGCCCTGCGACCTGAGATCGAGGAACGGTGCCTGCTTGGTTCGAAGCCGTCACGTTCGTGACCCTCGGGCTCCTGTTGACCCTCGACCTGGCCTTGGTCGTACGTCGCCCCCACGTCCCGACCATGCGTGAGTGCACCTTGTGGGTGTCCTTCTACGTCACCCTGGCCCTGGTGTTCTCGGTGCTGCTGCTGGTGGTGGTCGGGTCCGTACCGGCCGGACAGTTCCTCGCCGGATGGCTGACCGAGTACAGCCTGAGCGTGGACAACCTGTTCGTCTTCGTCGTGATCATGAGCCGCTTCTCGGTGCCCCGTCGGCACCAGCAGGAGGTGCTGATGATCGGCATCATCCTGTCCCTGGTGCTGCGCGGCGGCTTCATCGTGCTCGGGGCGGCCGCGATCGAGCGGTTCAGCTGGATGTTCTACCTGTTCGGTGCCTTCCTGATCTACACCGCGGTCCAGCTGCTGCGGCACGGGGAGACCGACGAGAGCGACTTCGAGGAGAACGCTCTGATCCGTCAGGCCCGCCGGGTCCTGCCGATGGCGCCGATGTACGAGGGCCGCAAGCTGTTGATCCGGGTGGGGGAGCGGCGGCTGGTCACCCCCATGGTGCTGGTGTTCATCGCCATCGCCACCACCGACCTGTTGTTCGCCCTCGACTCCATCCCGGCCATCTTCGGGCTGACCCAGGACCCGTTCATCGTCTACACCGCCACGATCTTCGCCCTGATGGGCCTGCGGCAGCTCTACTTCCTGCTCGGTGGCCTGCTGGACCGCCTGGTGTACCTGTCCATCGGCCTGGCGGTGGTGCTCGGCTTCATCGGGGTGAAGCTGGTCCTCGAGGCGCTGCACGTCAACGACGTGGGCTGGATCAACGGCGGGGAGCCCGTGACCTGGGCGCCGCAGGTCCCCATCCGGTTCTCGTTGTCGGTGATCATCGGCGTGCTGGCGCTGACCACGCTGGCCAGTCTGGCCGCCAGCCGCCGGGCCTCGACCGAGCCCGACCTGCCGTCCGGACCGGCCTAGCCGTCAGCCGGTCCGACGCCCCGCCGACCGGACGGTCCGGTCACCGACTCCTCACCAGCCGCGGGACCACCACTCACCGATCGAGCCGCGCTCGGCACCGATGGTCGTGTCGTCTCCGTGCCCCGGATATACCCAGGTCGAGTCGGGCAACACGCCGAAGACGCGTTCCTCCAGGTCGGTCATCAGGCTGCGGAAGCTCTCCGGCTCGGTCGTCTTGCCGGGGCCTCCGGGAAACAGGCTGTCGCCGGTGACCAGGTGCCGGCCACCGTCGGACGCGGTGAACAACAGGGCCATCGACCCCGGCGTGTGCCCACGCAGACCGATCACGTCGAGGTGCTGATCACCGAAGCCGATGGTGTCACCGTGTCGCAGCTGCTGGTCCACCGGCACCGGCAACGCCTCGGCGTCCTCGGCCCCGACCAGGGTCCGGGCGCCAGTCGCCTCGACCATGGCGGCCAGGGCCCGGTGGTGGTCCTGGTGCTGGTGCGTGGTCACGATCGTCTCGAGGCCGCGGCCGCCGTCCTGCTCGCCCTCGGCGACCAGAGCCCGCAGCCGGTCGATGTCGTCGGCCGCGTCGACCAGGAGCTGGCCGCCGCTGCGTCGGCAGGTGAAGAGGTAGCAGTTGTTGTCCTGCTCGGACACGCTCGCCTTGCGGATCACCACATCGCCCAGGTTCCGGACGGCGGTCGGACCGTGCGGCTGCACCGCGCCTGTGTACGCCATCGGCCCAGCCTGGCAGTCACCCGAGGCCCCGGCCACCCCCAATGGGCCCAACGGACGGGCGCGGGCCCCCGCCGTCCGACCCACCGCTGCGCCGATCTAGGATCAGGACATGCTGTGGCGCCGGACCCGGCTGGTGGTGCTCGCGACCACGAGCACGGCCATGGGTGCCGCCGCCCACTCCGTCGGGTCCGGGCGGGAGGTCACCGCCCTGGTCGCGGACACCCCGTGGCCGGCCCTGGCCGCCGTCGGGGTGCTGTCGGCGGTCGCGATCGGTGTACTCGGCTGGCAGCGTCGCCCCGGCTGGGTGGTCGCCGCCGCGCTGACCGGCGTCCAGCTCGTCCAGCACCTCGCCTTCCTGGTCGCGGGTTCCCCACGGGTGTCCGAGTCCCCGCTCGCCCACCGTCACGGCACCGGCGACGCCGCGGTCACCGTGGTGGCGGCTGCGTCGGGTCAGACCGTGGCCACCCATACCGCGCATCCCCACAACCCGCTGCTGATGACCACGGCCCACCTGGCGGCAGCGGTGCTCACCGCCGTTCTGCTCGGCCACGGCGAGCAGCTGCTGACCCTGATCCTGACCTGGGTGTTCTGGCTGGCCCCGGTGCTGGCCGCCCGGCCGGCGACGGTGTCGCGGCCGGCCCGGGTCTGGCCCCAGGGCACCCGACCTCGACTGCCCCGACTGCTGCGCACCGGTGGTGGCGGGTCGAGGGGCCCCCCGGCGTGGTCGGCGTCCGCCTGCTGACCGTCGGGCACGGCAGCGTCGGCTGCGACCCGAGGTGGGCAGACGTCGTTCACGGCTGACTCCGTCCATGACTCCGCGCCGTCCTGCACGGCGCCCCTGACGACAACTCTCGATAACTGGCGCCTGCCCGCCGGCCTGTCGGCTCCCCGTCTCGGGGTCCGGTCGCCGGTCCGCGGCGGACGCGAAGGAGCGCATTCCATGACACTCCCGTTCATATCCTCCCCGCGACGGCGGCTCCCGGTGCCGGCGCTGCTCGTCGCCCTGACCCTGGCCGTGACGGCCTCGGTCGCCGGGTGCGGCTCGACCGATGTCTCCACCGAGGCCTCCGGCACCATCGCGGCCGACCCGGCCGTGGCCACGACCGGCGAGGCCGGCAGCGCCTCGGCAGCGCTCACCCTGGCCGACGGCTGGGTCAAGGCGGCGCCGTCCGGGATGACCGCGCTGTTCGGCACCCTGCGGAACACCACGGACGCCGACATCACTGTGACCGGCGGCTCCAGTCCGGTGGCCGGGATGGTCGAGCTGCACGAGGTGGTGACAGTCGACGGCGAGGCGAAGATGCAGCCCAAGGCCGGTGGCTTCGTCATCCCGGCCGGCGGCAGCCACCAGCTGGCCCCCGGGGCCGACCACGTGATGCTGATGAACCTGCCCGCGCCGATCGTGCCCGGCGACCAGGTCGAGGTCACCTTGACCCTGGCCGGCGCAGAGTCGGTCACCGTCTCCGGCATCGCCAAGGAGTTCGCCGCCGGGAACGAGAGCTACGAGCCCAGTCCCGGGGCCTCGATGGGCGAGTCGATGAGCTCGGCAGGCGCGTCGTCATGAGCCGGCTGTCCCGTCGAGAGCTGTTGTCCGGCTCGGCGGGCGTCGCAGGCGGTGCGGTCGCGGTGGGGCTCGGGCTCGCCGCGGCCGCCCCGGCCGGCACCTCGCCGAGCGCCGGGTCGCGCACCCGTACCGCACCGGATGCCGCCGTGGACGACCGCATCCGGGACGGGCAGGCCCAGGCCGCCGTCGAGCCCTTCCACGGCCACCACCAGAGCGGTATCGCCACGCCGGCCCAGGCTCACGCCAGCTTCCTCGGGCTGGACCTGCGTCCCGGCACTGACCGATCCGCCCTGGTCCGGATGCTCACCGTGCTGACCGACGACGCGACCCGGCTCACCCAGGGCCGGCCGGCACTCGGCGACACCGAACCCGAGCTCGCCGAGCAGCCGGCCAGGCTGACCGTGACCTTCGGGATGGCGCCGCGTGTCTTCGACGTCGCCGGCGTGGCCGGCCGTCGTCCGCAGGCCGTTCAGGAACTGCCGGAGTTCCGGACCGACGCGCTGCGGCCGGAGTGGGGGCAGAGCGACCTGCTGCTGCAGGTGTGCACCGACAGTCCGGTCACCCTCGCCCACACCGTTCGGATGCTGGTCAAGGACGCCCGTTCCTTCGCCACGGTGAGCTGGGCACAGCGCGGGTTCACCTCGCCGGGCGCCACTGACACGGGCACGGCACGCAACCTGATGGGGCAGGTCGACGGCACCGTGAACCCGGTGCCCGGCACCGCGGAGTTCGCCGGCGCGGTCTGGGCCGCCGGCGGCGGCACGCAGTGGTTCACCGGGGGCACGGTGCTGGTCCTGCGCCGGATCATGATGGACCTGGAGGCCTGGGACGCCTTCGAACGGCCCGGCAAGGAGCAGGTGATCGGCCGCCGGCTGGACACCGGCGCACCGCTGACCGGGACGGCCGAGCGCGACGAGCCGGACCTGGACGCCGTGGACGCCTCCGGGTTCCCGGTGATCGAACCGAACGCACACATCCGCCTCGCCCGTGCCCGACCAGGGGAGATGATGCTGCGCCGCCCGTACTCCTACGACGAGGGGATGGACGCCCAGGGCCGTCCGGATGCGGGCCTGCTGTTCGCGGCCTACCAGGCCGACCCTGCCAGGGCGTTCGTACCGGTGCAGGCTCGGTTGGCCGAGGCCGATCTGTTCAACCGGTGGATCACTCACATCGGCTCTGCCGTGTATGCGATCCCCCCGGGCGTGGCCGAGGGGGAGTACTGGGCGCAGCCGTTGCTCGAGGGCTGATCGTCGCCCGGGCTCGTCACGTCAGCTGTCCGCGCGCCCGCACGCAACGCAGGGCCCGCCGTAACGTCTGGGTTGCTTTGGGGCCGAAAGGCTTCCATCGACCTGGCCGAACGGGCAGCATGCCCCCGAGATCATGTCGATGTCCACCCCGAGGCAGCGCAGGAGTTCCCAATGACACGCCGATTCACCGGAAATCTTCTCTTTGTGGGCCTCATCGGTGGGGCAATGCTCCTTGGCGGGTGCGGATCGGACTCGCTCTCGACGTCCGATACCGCGACCAGCACGGGCGAGGCCTCCGTGGCAGCCCAGACCAAGGACGAGGCCCTGGCCGCCAAGCTCCCGGAGAGCGTCAAGTCCTCCGGCAAGATCGTGGTGGGCACCGACGCCACCTACGCCCCGAACGAGTTCCTGGCCGAAGACGGCAAGACCGTCCAGGGCATGGACGTCGACATCTTCAACGCCGTCGCCCAGAAGTTCGGGGTCGACGTCGAGTGGGTGCCGGCCAAGTTCGACTCGATCATCCTCGGCGTCGACAGCGGGAAGTACGACGTGGGCGTGTCCAGCTTCACCATCAATGACAAGCGCAAGGAGCAGGTCAACATGGTGAGCTACTTCAGCGCCGGAACCCAGTGGGTCGTGACCAAGGGAAACCCCAAGGGCGTAGACCCGGCCGACGCCTGCGGCCTCAACGTCGGCGTCCAGACCGGGACCGTCCAGGCCGATGAGGACCTGCCGGCCCGCAGCAAGGCCTGCACCGACGCGGGCAAGCCGGCGATCAACCCGATCGTGGACGCCGACCAGGGCAAGGTGACCACCTCGGTCGTCTCCGGCAAGGCCGACGCGATGATGGCCGACTCCCCGGTCGGACTGTACGCAGTCAAGGAGACCAACGGGCAGCTGGAGCCGGTCGGTGACGTCTACGACGCCGCCCCCTATGGATTCGTCATCGCTAAGGACCAGACCGAGTTCGCCCAGGCAATCGCCGATGCGCTGAAGGCCATCGACACCGACGGCGCCTACAAGCAGGCCCTGGCCAACTGGGGCAACGAGTCCGGAGCGATAAGCGACTTCCAGGTCAACCCGTGACAGCCGCCACCCAGCCCGACCGGCCCGGCGTCATCGACGCCCGGCCGGTCCGGCACCCGGGCCGCTGGGTCGCCATCGCGGTGATCGCCGTCCTGGTGGCGATGGTGGTCAACTCGTTCGTCAGCAACGAGCGGTGGGACTTCCCGTTCGCGTTCCAGATCATGCAGCAGAGTCCGGTGATCGAGGGCCTGTGGATGGGCACCATCCTCGGCACCGTGGGGTCGATGATCCTCGGAGTCGGGATGGGCGTGGTCATCGCGATCATGAGGCTGTCGGACAACCCGGTGCTGCGCGGAGTCTCCTTCACCTACACCTGGTTCTTCCGTGCCATGCCGAGGTACGTGCTGCTGGTCATCCTGGGCGTCGGCGTCGCCTTCCTCTACCCAGAGATCCGACTCGGCATCCCGTTCGGTCAGGAGATCTCCTCGGTTCTCGGGCTGGACTGGGACATGACCTTCTTCGGGATCAACTGGAACGCGATCTCCAGCACCATCTGGGTCGGGATCCTGGGCCTGGGTCTGTCCGAGGCGGCTTACATGGCAGAGATCGCCCGGGCCGGGATCCTGTCGGTGGACAAGGGCCAGCAGGAGGCAGCCCAGGCGCTCGGGATGAGCAACGCCAAGACGATGCGCCGGATCGTCCTGCCCCAGGCGATGCGGGTGATCGTGCCGCCGACCGGCAACGAGACCATCGCCATGGTCAAGGACACCTCGCTACTGGTCGCGGTCCCGGTGATCATCGAGCTGTACTACCAGGCCTACCAGTTCGGCCAGCGGGCTTTCAAGATCATGCCGGCCCTGGTGGCAGCCACGCTCTGGTACCTGATCATCTGCAGCATCCTGATGGTCGGGCAGAGCTACCTGGAGCGGTACTTCGGTCGCGGCTTCGGCCAGGCCAAGCCGAAGAACAACCGGTTCGCCCGCGGCGGCGGCATGGGTGGCGCCTGATGAGCTCGACGACCACCGGGACTGACACCTCGCGAATGCCGCTGGTGCACGCGGTCAACGTCAGCAAGGCCTTCCAGGGCACCGAGGTGCTCAAGGGCATCGACATGGACGTGGACACCGGCCAGGTGGTCTGCCTGCTCGGCCCGTCCGGCTCGGGCAAGACCACCTTCCTGCGCTGCATCAACCAGCTGGAGACCATCGACGGTGGCCGGATCTGGGTGGACGGCGACCTGATGGGCTACCGAGAGCGAGGCGGCCGGCTGCACCGGTTGCACGACAAGCAGATCGCCGCGCAGCGCCGGGAGATCGGCATGGTCTTCCAGCGCTTCAACCTGTTCCCGCACAAGACTGCACTGGACAACGTCATGGAGGCGCCTGTCCAGGTCAAACGGGAGCCGTCCGGTGAAGCCCAGGAGCGGGCGTTGCAGCTGCTGGAGCGGGTCGGCCTGGCCGACAAGCCGGCCGCCTACCCCGGCCAGCTGTCCGGGGGCCAGCAGCAGCGCGTGGCGATCGCTCGAGCGCTGGCGATGCGCCCCAAGCTGATGCTGTTCGACGAACCCACCTCCGCGCTGGACCCCGAGCTGGTCGGTGAGGTGCTCGAGGTGATGCGGGAGCTGGCCGCCGAGGGAATGACCATGATCGTGGTCACCCACGAGATGGCCTTCGCCCGGGAGGTCGCCGACGAGGTGGTGTTCATGGCTGACGGCCTGGTGGTCGAGAAGGGCCCACCGGCCCAGGTGATCACCGACCCGCAGCACGAGCGGACCAGGACGTTCCTTCGCCGAATGCTGACGGAGGAGGACTGAGGGTCACCGTCCGCCTCGCCTGGCGGGTGCCGAGGCGCTGCTCCGGCCGGGCCCGGCCGTCGACCCGCTCGACCAGAGGTTGTCGGCGGGCGCACTTAGCATGTGGGCATGACCGACCGGCTGATCGTGCGGGGTGCGCGCGAGCACAACCTCAAGGACGTCTCGCTCGACCTGCCGCGCGATGCACTGATCGTCTTCACCGGTCTGTCCGGCTCGGGCAAGTCGTCACTGGCCTTCGACACGATCTTCGCCGAGGGCCAGCGTCGGTACGTCGAGTCGCTGTCGGCCTACGCCCGGCAGTTCCTCGGCCAGATGGACAAGCCCGACGTCGACTTCATCGAGGGTCTGTCCCCAGCGGTGTCCATCGACCAGAAGTCGACCAACCGCAACCCGAGGTCCACCGTCGGCACGATCACCGAGGTCTACGACTACCTGCGGCTGCTCTGGGCCCGGGCCGGGCGACCGCACTGCCCGACCTGCGGTGAGCCGATCGGTCGGCAGACCCCGCAGCAGATCGTCGACAAGCTGCTCGAGCTGCCCGAGGGCACCCGGTTCCAGGTCCTCGCGCCCGTCGTGCGCGACCGCAAGGGCGAGTACGCCGACCTGTTCCGCGAGCTGCAGAGCAAGGGCTTCGCACGGGCCCGGGTGGACGGCGAGACCGTCTCCCTGAGCGAGCCGCCGCAGCTGGAGAAGAAGCTCAAGCACACCATCGACGTCGTCGTCGACCGGCTGGTCGCCAAGACGTCGGCGCGTCGGCGGCTCACCGACTCGGTGGAGACCGCCCTGGCCCTGGCCGGCGGCCTGCTCACCGTCGACCTGGTCGACGAACCGGCGGGCTCCCCGGACGCCGAGCGCCGGTTCAGCGAGAAGATGGCCTGCCCGAACGAGCACCAGCTGTCCTCCTTCGAGATCGAGCCACGGACGTTCTCGTTCAACAACCCCTACGGTGCGTGCTCGGAGTGCACCGGCATCGGTACCCGGCTCGAGGTGGACCCCGAGCTGGTGGTCCCCGACGAGGACCTGACCCTCGCCGAGGGGGCGATCGCCCCGTGGAGCACCGGGTCGGCGGACTACTTCCTGCGGCTGGTGCGGGCGCTCGGCGAGGACCTGGGGTTCACGGTGGACACACCCTGGCGGGCGCTGCCGAAACGAGCCCGGGACGCCCTGCTGCACGGCCAGAACCACAAGGTCCACGTCCGCTTCCGCAACCGCTACGGGCGGGAGCGGTCCTACTCCACCGGGTTCGAGGGGGCCATCGCCTTCGTGCAGCGGCGGCACGGCGAGACCGAGTCGGACTGGAGCCGGGAGCGCTACGAGGGGTACATGCGCCAGGTGCCCTGTCCGGCCTGCCAGGGCGCCCGGCTGAAGCCGGAGTCGCTGGCGGTCCTGGTCGGCGGCCGCTCGATCTCGCAGTTTTGCGCGTTGCCGATCCGGGAGGCCGCCGCGGTGCTGGGCGAGGTCGACTTCACCGCCCGGGAGCGGCAGATCGCCGAGCGGGTGCTCAAGGAGGTGCATGCCCGACTCGGCTTCCTGCTCGACGTCGGGCTGGACTACCTCTCCCTGGACCGGGCCGCCGGCACCCTGTCCGGTGGGGAGGCGCAGCGAATCCGTCTTGCCACCCAGATCGGCTCCGGTCTGGTCGGGGTCCTCTACGTCCTGGACGAGCCGAGCATCGGGCTGCACCAGCGGGACAACCGGCGGCTGATCGACACCCTCACCCGGCTGCGTGACCTGGGCAACACCCTCATCGTCGTCGAACACGACGAGGACACCATCCGGGCCTGCAACTGGGCGGTCGACATCGGACCGGGGGCCGGCGAACACGGCGGCCAGATCGTGCACTCCGGCCCGGTGGCCGAGCTGCTGGCGCACCCGGACTCCCTCACCGGGGCCTACCTGTCCGGGCGCAAGGAGATCGCCCTGCCGCTGGTGCGCCGTCCGGTCGATTCAGCCCGGCAGGTCACCGTGCGCGGCGCCCGGGAGCACAACCTCGCCGGCATCGACGTCTCCTTCCCGCTGGGCTGCTTCGTCGCCGTCACGGGCGTGAGCGGCTCGGGGAAGTCGACGCTGGTCAACGACATCCTCTACACGGTGCTCGCGAACAAGCTGAACGGGGCCCGGCAGGTGCCCGGCCGGCACAAGACGGTCACCGGTCTGGAGCACCTCGACAAGGTGGTCCATGTCGACCAGAGCCCGATCGGGCGGACCCCGCGGTCCAACCCGGCCACCTACACCGGGGTGTTCGACAGCATCCGCAAGCTGTTCGCCGCCACGACCGAGGCGAAGATCCGCGGCTACCAGCCGGGCCGGTTCTCCTTCAACGTCAAGGGCGGGCGCTGCGAGTCCTGCTCCGGCGACGGCACCATCAAGATCGAGATGAACTTCCTGCCGGACGTGTACGTGCCCTGTGAGGTCTGCCACGGGGCCCGGTACAACCGGGAGACGCTCGAGGTGCACTTCAAGGGCAAGACCATCGCGGACGTGCTCGACATGCCGATCGAGGAGGCAGCGGAGTTCTTCGCCGCGGTCCCGGCCATCGCTCGGCACATGACCACCCTGGTCCAGGTCGGGCTCGGCTACGTCCGGCTCGGCCAGCCGGCACCGACGCTGTCCGGCGGTGAGGCGCAGCGGGTCAAGCTGGCCGGCGAGCTGCAGAAGAGGTCCACCGGTCGCACCGTCTACGTCCTCGACGAGCCGACCACCGGGCTGCACTTCGAGGACATCCGCAAGCTGCTCGGTGTCCTTCAGGGCCTGGTCGACAAGGGCAACACGGTCATCGTGATCGAGCACAACCTCGACGTGATCAAGAGCGCGGACTGGATCGTCGACCTCGGCCCCGAGGGCGGGTCCGGTGGTGGCCGGGTGGTCGCCGCGGGCACCCCCGACCAGGTGGCCGGCAACCCGGGCAGTCACACCGGCGCGTTCCTGACCCGGGTCCTCCATCGAGGGGGCGTGGCACCGGCCAAGGCCGCGAAGGGCGGCCGGCGGCGTCGCGTCCCGGCGACGGCGTAGACGGGGCGGGACGCGCGTGGCCGACCCCACGACCTACCGTCCCCGGGCCGGGGAGATCCCGGACTCCCCGGGGGTGTATCGGTTCCGTGACGAGCACGGCCGAGTGATCTACGTCGGCAAGGCGAAGAGCCTGCGCCAGCGACTGATCTCGTACTTCGCCGACCCGGCCTCCCTGCACCCTCGGACCCAGACCATGGTGACCACGGCGGCGGGCGTGGACTGGACTGTGGTCGGCACCGAGGTCGAGGCGCTGCAGCTGGAGTACTCCTGGATCAAGGAGTTCGACCCGCGGTTCAACGTGCGCTACCGCGACGACAAGTCCTACCCGTTCCTGGCCGTCACCATGGCCGAGGAGTACCCGCGGGTCCAAGTGATGCGCGGCGCCAAGCGCCGGGGCACCCGCTACTTCGGGCCGTACGCGCACGCCTGGGCGATCCGGGAGACCGTCGACCAGCTGCTGCGTGTCTTCCCGGTCCGAACCTGCAGCAACGGGGTGTTCAAGCGGGCCCGCCAGTCCGGCCGACCGTGTCTGCTGGGCTACATCGACAAGTGCTCGGCCCCGTGCGTCGGCGCGGTGGACGCCGAGGAGCACCGCGCCCTGGCTGAGGACTTCTGCGACTTCATGGCTGGGCAGACCCAGCGGTTCGTACGCCGGCTGGAGCGGGCGATGCACGCCGCCGCCGAGGAGCTCGACTTCGAGCGGGCAGCCCGGCTGCGTGACGACATCGCCGCCCTGAACCGCGCCCTGGAGCGCAACGCGGTGGTGTTGCCGGACGGCACCGACGCCGACGTGTTCGCCCTGGCCGAGGACGACCTCGAGGCCGCGGTCCAGGTCTTCCACGTCCGCGGCGGCCGGGTGCGCGGGCAGCGCGGCTGGGTGGTCGAGAAGGTCGAGGACGTCACCACCGCCGACCTGGTCGAGCACCTGCTGCAGCAGGTCTACGGTGACCTCGTGGCGACTGCGCCCGAGGCGGCGGCGCGCGCCGCGATCCCGCGCGAGGTGCTGGTGCCGGTGCTTCCGGACCACGCCGACCAGCTCGAGCAGTGGCTGTCCGGTCGAC
Source organism: uncultured Actinomycetota bacterium (assembly GCA_963724535.1). Lineage (GTDB taxonomy): Bacteria > Actinomycetota > Actinomycetes > Actinomycetales > Kineosporiaceae > JADJPO01. The sequence continues at coordinate 258,423 of CAVRVD010000017.1, read as the reverse complement.
GTGGTGCCCGGGTCGCCGTCCGGGTGCCGCAGCGGGGGGACAAACGGGCCCTGCTGCAGACCGTCGACCGGAACGCGGCGGCCGCGCTCACCCTGCACAAGACCCGCCGCGCCGGTGACCTGACCACGAGAAGCGTTGCTCTGCAGGAGATCCAGGACGCCCTGGACCTGCCCACCGCACCGCTGCGGATCGAGTGTTACGACGTGTCGAACATCTCCGGGCAGCACGTGGTCGCCTCGATGGTGGTCTTCGAGGACGGGCTGGCGCGCAAGAGCGAGTACCGCCGGTTCATCATCCGCGGGGACGGTCGCTCCCCGGGCGCCGGCGAGGACCTGGACGGCACGTCGGGGCCGGACGACGTGGCCGCCGTCTACGAGGTGATCACCCGCCGGTTCCGCCGGTACCTCGAGGGCCAGCAGACCTCGACCGGCCCGGACCGTGGCACCAGCGCCGTCGACACCCCTGGCGCCGGTGCTCGCCCGGCGGACGACGATCCCGATGCCGAGGGCGACATCGACCAGCCCCGACGTCGGTTCGCCTACCCACCGAACCTGGTCGTCGTGGACGGCGGTGCGCCCCAGGTGGCTGCCGCCGCCCGGGCCCTGTCCGAGCTCGGCGTCGACGACGTTCAGCTGTGCGGCCTGGCCAAGCGGCTGGAGGAGGTGTGGCTGCCGGCCGAAGACGTCCCTGTCATCCTGCCCCGAAGCAGCCAGGGCCTGTACCTGTTGCAGCGGGTCCGCGACGAGGCGCATCGGTTCGCGATCGCCCACCACCGGCAACGACGCAGCAGGGCGATGACCGCCAGCGTGCTGGACGAGGTGCCCGGGCTGGGGCCGGCCCGCAAACGCGCCCTCCTCAAGGAGTTCGGCTCGCTGAAACGGCTGCGCACCGCGGGTGTCGCGCAGATCGCTGCGGTGCAGGGCATCGGCCCGACCGTGGCAGCATCGGTGGCGGCCGCGCTGGCCGGGCCCGGGCCCGAGGGGCGAGACCCCGGCCCGCAGGAGGAGTCCGAGGCGCGGCTGCAGGAGCGACGGGCAGGGATGCCGGTCTTCGACACGGCGACGGGAGAGCTTCTTGACTGAGCTGCTGGTGATCACCGGGATGTCCGGGGCCGGGCGGTCGACGGCGGGCAACGTGCTGGAGGACCTCGGCTGGTTCGTGGTCGACAACCTGCCGCCGGCGCTGATCCCCTCCCTGCTCGAGCTGATCGAGGAGGCCGCCGGTGAGCATGACCGGGTGGCGGTGGCCCTCGACGTGCGCGGGCGGGCGTTCTTCACCCGGCTCAGCGACGCCCTGACCGAGCTGGACCGGCGCGGGCACAGCCATCGGCTGCTGTTCCTCGACGCCGCCGACGAGTCGTTGGTTCGCCGCTTCGAATCGGTGCGGCGCCCGCACCCGCTGCAGGGTTCGGGACGGCTGCTGGACGGCATTCAACGGGAGCGCGAGCAGCTGGCCGAGCTCCGCTCGATCGCCGACACGGTCATCGACACCTCGCACATCAACGTCCACCAGCTGTCCGCCAAGGTCACCCAGGTCTTCGCCGCGGGGGACGAGCCGGCGCTGCGGGTCACCGTGATGTCGTTCGGTTTCAAGTACGGCCTGCCGTTGGACGCCGACCACGTCGCCGACGTCCGGTTCCTGCCCAACCCCTACTGGATCCCCGAGCTTCGCCTGCACACCGGGCTGGACGGGCAGGTCAGCGACTACGTGCTGTCCCAGGCCGGCGCCGCCGAGTTCCTGACCGCCTACCGGGACTGCCTGTCCCTGGTGCTGGCCGGCTACGCACGGGAGAACAAGCGCTACGCCACGGTGGCGATCGGGTGCACCGGTGGCAAGCACCGCTCGGTGGCGATGAGCGAGGCGCTGGCCGGCCTGCTGGCCGAGACCGGGGTCGCGGCCAGCACGGTGCACCGCGACGTCGGGCGGGAGTGATGACCGAGCCGTCAGCCGCCGCCGTCCCGGTGACCCACCAGGTGCGCCGTCTACCACGGGGCGGCCCGTCCGGTCCGGCCGTGGTCGCCCTCGGCGGCGGGCACGGGCTCGCGGCGTCGCTGCGGGCCTTGCGCCACCTCACCGACCGCCTCACGGCCGTGGTCACCGTGGCCGACGACGGCGGTTCCTCCGGCCGGCTGCGTCGCGAGCTCGGCGTGCTGCCGCCCGGTGACCTGCGGATGGCACTGTCTGCGTTGTGCGACGACGGGGAGTGGGGAAGGCTGTGGCGGGACGTGCTGCAGCACCGCTTCCACAGCACCGGCCCACTCAACGAGCACGCCCTGGGCAACTTGCTCATCGTCACCCTGTGGGACCTGCTCGGGGACGTCGTGGCCGGGCTGGACTGGGTCGGCAGGCTGCTCGGGGCGCGGGGCCGAGCACTGCCGATGGCTGCCGTCCCGCTGGACATCGAGGCGATGGTCCGCGGCCTCGACCCGGCCGACCCGCAGGCCTGTCGCGCGGTCCGCGGGCAGGTTGCGGTCGCCACCACGCCGGGAGACGTGGCGACCGTGCGACTCCTGCCCGAACAGCCCCCGGCCTGCCCGCAGAGCCTCGAGGCGATCGGGGCCGCCGACTGGGTGGTGCTCGGCCCGGGGTCGTGGTTCACCAGCGTCCTGCCGCACCTGCTCGTACCCGAGCTTGCGGCAGCCCTGGCGGCCAGCGATGCCCGACGCTGCGTCACGATGAACCTCAGCACCCAGCCCGGTGAGACCGAGGGGCTCAGTGCCGAGCAGCACCTGCGGATCCTGGCCGCGCATGCCCCGGACCTGCGCCTGGACGTGGTGCTTGCCGACCCCAGCGCGGTCGAGGACGCCGACGCGCTCGACCGCGCCGCGGCCGGGCTCGGAGCCCGGCTGGTGATGCGACAGGTGGGCCGCGGCGACGGCTCGGCGCGGCACGACACGCTGCGGTTGGCCGCCGCCTACCGCGACGTGTTCACCGGCAGTGTCGGCGACGTCGGCGACCGGATGCGGTGACGCCGGGCAGGCCTGGGTCGTGACCGGTGCGCGTGCTCGCCCGACCCCGTCCGCGCGCCGGTCGCTTCATGATCGCTGAACAAGGTCCTCCGAACGGCTGACCGCGGGACTCACCGGTTGGTCCCCCGCCCGGCGCAATAACCGGCCCGACCCGATGGCAGGATGTCGACATGGCTTTGACGGCAGTGGTGAAGGACGAGCTGAGCCGGCTGCCGGTGACCAAGCCCTGCTGTCGCAAGGCCGAGGTGTCGGCGACCCTGCGCTTCGCCGGCGGCCTGCACATCGTCAGTGGTCGAATCGTGGTGGAGGCCGAGCTCGACACCGGAAACGCGGCCCGCCGGCTGCGCAAGGACATCGCCGAGGTGTTCGGGCACACCAGCGACGTGATCGTGCTGGCTCCCGGCGGCCTGCGCCGCGGCAGTCGCTACGTGGTCCGGGTGGTTCGCGACGGGGAATCGCTGGCCCGCCAGACCGGCCTGCTCGACGGGCGGGGCCGCCCGGTCCGGGGGCTGCCGCCGCAGGTCGTCTCCGGAGCCACCTGCGACGCGGAGGCCGCCTGGCGCGGGGCGTTCCTGGCCCACGGCTCGCTCACCGAGCCGGGCCGCTCCTCGGCACTCGAGGTCACCTGTCCCGGCCCGGAGGCGGCCCTGGCCCTGGTCGGTGCCGCCCGTCGGATCGGCATCCAGTCCAAGGCCCGTGAGGTGCGCGGCATCGATCGGGTGGTGATCCGGGACGGGGACACGATCAGCGCGATACTGACCCGGCTCGGGGCGCACGACGCCGTCCTGGCCTGGGAGGAGCGGCGGATGCGCCGCGAGGTACGGGCGACCGCCAACCGGCTGGCGAACTTCGACGATGCCAACCTACGCCGCTCGGCGCGAGCCGCGGTGGCTGCCGGGGCTCGGGTGGAACGCGCCCTGGAGATCCTCGGCGACGACGTCCCAGACCACCTGCGCTCGGCCGGGACGCTGCGGCTGGCACACAAGCAGGCCAGTCTCGAGGAGCTCGGCCAGCTCGCTGACCCGCCGATGACCAAGGACGCGGTGGCGGGCCGGATCCGCCGCCTGCTCGCCATGGCCGACAAGCGGGCGTCCGAGCTCGGAGTGCCCGGCACCGAGGCCAACCTCACCGCCGACATGCTGGACGCCTGAGCCCGGGTGAACACCCGATGGCCGGCTGATGGCGTGCCAATGGCCACGGATATGATCATGAAGTGATCACGAATACCGCGGGACCATCGGCCCGGGTGACCGCTGCGGAGAGCCGGTTGGCTCAGGGGTGGGTCGCCGGTTGGGTGACGGGTGCCGCCAACCCATAGGGTTGCTTCAGGACGACGACGTCGTCCCCGGTCGAGCACCCCGACCACACAGCAGACCCGGCGCTTCCGCGAAGGATGTGCCGGCCACAGATTAGACAGCTGACATCAGCAACGCCCCAGGGAGGGTCTCTTCGTGACTGTTCGGGTAGGCATCAACGGCTTCGGCCGGATCGGCCGCAACTACTACCGCGCGCTCCTTGCCTCGGGCGCCGACGTCGAGGTCGTCGGGGTCAACGACCTCACCGACAACAAGACGCTCGCCCACCTGCTCAAGTACGACTCGATCCTTGGGCGGCTCGATGGGGACGTGTCCTACAGCGAGGACTCGATCACCGCGGGCGACAACACGTTCAAGGCTCTCGCCGAGCGTGACCCGAGCGCCCTGCCCTGGAAGGACCTCGGCGCGGACGTCGTCCTGGAATCCACCGGGCACTTCACCGACGCCACCAAGGCCAAGGCGCACATCGACGCCGGCGCCAAGAAGGTGCTCATCTCCGCGCCTGCCAAGAACGAGGACTGGACCGTCGTCATCGGGATCAACGAGGGCGACTACGACCCCGCGGCGCACCATGTGATCTCCAACGCCTCGTGCACCACCAACTGCCTGGCGCCGATGGCCAAGGTGCTCCTGGACGAGTTCGGGATCGTCAAGGGCCTGATGACCACGATCCACGCCTACACCAACGACCAGGTGATCCTGGACTTCCCGCACAAGGACCTGCGTCGGGCCCGGGCCGCGGCCACCAACATGATCCCGACCACCACGGGCGCCGCCCGGGCGATCTCGCTGGTGATCCCCGAGCTGAAGGGCAAGCTCGACGGCTTCGCGATGCGGGTGCCGATCCCGACCGGGTCGGCGACGGACCTCACCGTGCAGCTGGGCCGCGAAGTGACCAAGGACGAGGTGAACGCGGCGTTCAAGAAGGCGGCCGCGGGTCCGCTGGCCGGCATCCTGGAGTACACCGAGGACCCGATCGTGTCCTCGGACATCGTCACCTCGCCCGCGTCGTGCACCTTCGACTCCGCGCTCACCACGGCCCAGGGTGACCAGGTCAAGATCATCGGCTGGTACGACAACGAGTGGGGCTACTCCAACCGCCTCATCGACCTGACGAAGATTGTCGGCGCCTGACGTCGTCCATCATCGACACCCAGCCAGACGGCCGGGCGCCCGGGTCACGGTCCGGGCGCCCGGCCGCGGCTGACCGACCCTGGGAGCAGCCAGCATGACCATGCTCGACGACCTCGGCGAGGTGCGCGGCAAGCGCGTCCTGGTCCGGTCCGACCTCAACGTGCCACTCGACAAGGAGACCGGGTCGACGATCACCGACGACGGTCGGATCCGGGCCTCGATCCCGACCATCAAAGCGCTGGCGGACGCTGGCGCGCGCGTGGTCGTCGTCGCCCACCTCGGTCGCCCCAAGGGGGCTCCCGACCCGAAGTTCACCCTTCGCCCGGTCGCGGTGCGCCTCGGTGAGCTGCTCGGCACCGAGGTCGCCTTCGCCTCCGACACCGTGGGCGAGTCCGCCCGTGCCACCGTCGAGGGGCTCGCCGACGGCCAGGTCGCGGTCCTCGAGAACATCCGGTTCAACGCCGGTGAGACCAGCAAGGACGAGGCCGAGCGCGGCGCCTTCGCCGACCAGCTCGCGGCGTTGGTCGACCTGTACGTCTCGGACGGCTTCGGGGTCGTCCACCGCAAGCAGGCCAGCGTCTACGACGTCGCCCAACGCCTGCCGCACGCGATGGGCGGCCTGGTCGGAGCCGAGGTGGACGTGCTGCGCCGGCTCACCGACGATGTGGCCCGCCCGTATGTCGTCGTGCTCGGCGGCTCCAAGGTCAGCGACAAGCTCGGGGTCATCGCGAACCTGCTGAACACCGCCGACCGGCTGGTGATCGGCGGCGGCATGGTGTTCACCTTCCTGGCGGCCCAGGGCCATGAGGTCGGCACCAGCCTGCTCGAGGCCGACCAGATCGAGACCGTGCGCGGGTACCTGGCCACCGCCCGGGAGAAGGGCGTCGAACTGGTGCTGCCGGTCGACATCGTCGCGGCGACGGCGTTCGCCGCCGACGCCGAGCACGATGTGTACTCGGTCGACGCGATCCCGGCTGACCGGATGGGTCTGGACATCGGCCTGCAATCCGCCCAGCTGTTCGCCAGCAAGCTGGCCGACGCCAAGACCGTGTTCTGGAACGGGCCGATGGGCGTGTTCGAGATGGAGCCGTACGCGGCCGGGACCCGGGCCGTGGCCCAGGCCCTGACCGAGGTGAGCGCCGCAGGTGGCCTGACGGTGGTCGGCGGCGGCGACTCGGCGGCTGCGGTGCGCAAGCTCGGGTTCGACGAGTCCGCGTTCGGCCACATCTCCACCGGCGGCGGCGCGTCGCTGGAGTACCTGGAGGGCAAGACCCTCCCCGGCATCGCAGTTCTGGAGGGCTGAGACACATGACGACCGCCCGGGTCCCGCTGATGGCGGGCAACTGGAAGATGAACCTCGACCACCAGCAGGCCACCCACCTGGTGCAGAAGCTGGCCTGGACGCTGTCCGACGCCAAGCACGACTACGAGCAGGTCGAGGTCGCGGTGATCCCGCCGTTCACCGACATCCGTTCGGTGCAGACTCTCGTCGACGGCGACAAGCTGTCACTGAAATACGGCGCGCAGGACCTGTCCGCGCACGACAGCGGCGCCTACACCGGGGAGGTCTCCGGGGCGTTCCTGGCCAAGCTCGGCTGCAGCTACGCGGTGGTCGGCCACAGCGAGCGTCGCGAGTACCACGGCGAGGACGAGCCGGTCGTGAACGCCAAGGTGAAGGCGGCCTATCGGCACGGCCTCACCCCGATCATGTGCGTCGGAGAGGTGCTCGAGATCCGCAAGGAGGGCCGGCACATCGAGCACACCCTGGCGCAGTTGGACGGCGGTCTGGACGGGCTGCCCGCCGACCAGGCCTCGAGCATCGTCATCGCCTACGAGCCGGTGTGGGCGATCGGCACCGGCGAGGTGGCCACCCCCGCCGATGCGCAGGAGGTGTGTAGCGCCATCCGCCGCCGACTCGCAGAGCTGTACAGCACCGAGCTCGCCGACGGGGTCCGAGTGCTCTACGGCGGGTCGGTCAAGGCCAACAACATCGCCGGGATCATGACCGAGGCGGACGTCGACGGTGCCCTGGTCGGCGGTGCCAGCCTGGACGCCGGGGAGTTCGCGGCGATCGCGCGCTACCGCAGTCACGTCACGGCGTGACCGCTGATCCGATGGCGGTTCGGCGTCGGGAACGTCGCCGAGGCTGGGTTACCCTGTCGCCATGACCGCGGCACGGCTCACCCTGCAGGTCCTGCTCCTGCTGACCAGCCTGATCCTCACCCTCCTGATCCTGCTCCACAAGGGCCGGGGCGGAGGACTGTCCGACATGTTCGGCGGCGGGGCCTCGTCGTCAATGGGATCCAGCGGCGTCGCCGAGCGCAACCTCAACCGGTTCACCATCGCCGTCGGTCTGATCTGGACTACCGTCATCGTCCTTCTCGGCGTCATGCAGAGGTTCGCCGAGTAGTCCCAACCCGCAAGGAGTCCCAATCTGTCGCGCGGCGCTGTGGTGTCAGCGGAAACGGAGCAGCCCCACCAGCTCGACGGCAGGCCAGCGGCACCAGGCGTCACGGTCAGACCAATCCATGTCAATCAGACCAGGTCCATGTCGACAGGTTCGGCAACATAGAAGGGGTCGTTTCGGTGGCCAGTGGCAACGCCATCCGGGGGAGTCGTGTCGGTGCCGGACCGATGGGGGAGGCCGAGCGGGGCGAGGCCGCACCGCGGTTCCGGGTCTCGTACTGGTGCGCCAACGGCCACCAGACCCAGCCCAGCTTCTCCGAGGAGGTCGGCGTCAGCCCGCCGGAGGTCTGGGACTGCCCCCGGTGCGGCTTCCCGGCCGGTCAGGACCCGCACAACCCGCCCTCCGCGCCACGCAACGAGCCGTACAAGACGCATCTGGCGTACGTGAAGGAACGGCGCAGCGACGCCGACGGCGAGGCCATCCTGGCTGAGGCCCTGGAGTCGCTGCGCAACCGCAACATCATCCACTGACGGCGGCTGCCGGGCGTCACGGGCTGGCGATCCGGGTCAGTGCCGGCGGCAGCCGCTCGGCGGCCGCACGGTCCAGCAGCCACAGCGTGCGGCGGCGGCCCCGCCCGCCGGCGGCGGGCACGGCCAGCTCGCCGGCGCCGGACAGCGCCAGCGCGACCACCGGCGACTTCTCTGCACCCGCGGCCACCAGCCAGACGTCCTGGGCGTGCTGGATCGTCGCCATGGTGAGCGAGATCCGCACCGCTGGCGGCTTCGGGCTGCCACGCACGCCGATCACCGTCGCCGCCTCGGAATGCAGTCCGGGGTGCTCGGGGAACAGCGAGGCGATGTGCCCGTCCGGGCCGACCCCGAGCAGCAGCACGTCGAAGGATGGCGCAGGGTAATGGTCCTCGGGCCGGGCCTGCTCGGCCAGGACCTCGGCATAGGCGGCGGCCGCGGCGTCCACGTCGTCCCCGAACCCGCCGTCGGAGGCGGGCATCTCGTGCACCCGATCGGCGGGCACCGGCACGTGCGACAGCAACGCGGCCCAGGCCTGGGTGGCGTTGCGGTCCGGGTGACCGGCCGGCAGGTACCGCTCGTCGCCCCACCAGACGTCGATGGCCGCCCAGTCCACCGCGTCCCGGGCCGGGCAGGCGGCCAGAGCGGCCAGGGTGGCGATCCCGGTGCCGCCCCCGGTCACCACCAGGTGCGCCCGGCCGCGCGAGGCCTGGGCGTCGACCAGGGCAGTGACCAGGCGCGCGGCCACCGCCTTGGTCAGCAGGTCGGGATCACGATGGACGACCACGCTGGGGGCGGTCATGACCGGGTGGCTGTCGTGCTGGGCGATGCGTTGAGGGGATCGCTCGCCGTCCTCTGCTTCGCCGGTTCCTTCGTGGCGGCCTTCTTCTTGGTAGTCGTCTTCTTGGCCGGCCGAGCGGTTCGCCGCTCGGTGGCCGGGCGCGAGGTGCCGTGCGACTCCCGCAGCAGACCCAGGCCCTTGGTGACCACGGCGGCGTAGACGTCGTCCGGGTCGAGCCGACGCAGCTCCTCGGCGAGGCAGTCCCGGTCCGGGCGCGGAGCCAGCGCAATCCGGCGCTCGGGCTGGCCGGGCTGGGTCAGAGTGGCCACCCGCCCGTCCGGGCGGACCAGATCCACCGGTCCCGAGGACCGGTCCAGATGGACGCCGGTCAGTCCCGACCCGGCCTTGGCCCGCCCCCGGGTCACCGGGCACTTCAGGTACAGCGCCAGCCACGCTGCGAGCAGGTCGCCGCTGGGGCTGTCCGACCCGGCGGTCACCGTCGCCGATCGCACCGGCTCGTACGGCGGCTGGTCCAGGGCGGCGGCGAGCAGGCCGCGCCACAGGGTGATCCGGCTCCAGGCCAGGTCCGTGTCGCCCGGGGCGTGGTGGACGGCGCGGTGCTCGAGGGAGGCGATCGGCTTGGCGGCCAGGGCGGCGTCGGTGATCCGGCGTTGTGCCATGGCGCCGATGGGGTGGTCGGCCGGGCACTCCGGGGGCTGGCCCGGCCACCAGGCCACGGTCGGGGCGTCCGGAAGCAGCAGAGGCACCACGACGCTGTCGCCGTGCTCGGCGAGCTGGCCGTACAGACGCAGCACGATGACCTCGCTGGCACCGGCGTCCCCACCGATCCGGATCTGGGCGTCTAGCCGGTTCGACCCCCGCCGGGTGCCGCGGACGACGGTGATCACCCGGCAGGGGTGCTCGCGGCTGGCGTCGTTGGCGGCCTCGATCGCGGGCTCGGACTCGCCGTCGTCGGTCACGATCACCAGGGTCAGCACCCGGCCGAGGGCGATCGCGCCGCCGCTCTCGCGTAGCTCGATCAGCCTGCGGGCGACCTTTCCGGTGGTGGTATCAGGCATGTCGATGATCACGGCCGCCTCCAGCTGCGCCCGTCACGGGCCATCATCGCGTGCGCGGAGTCCGGCCCCCACCCACCCGAGGTGTACGCCTGCGGACGGCCCTTGGCCGCCCAGAAGTCGATGATCGGGTCGAGGATCCGCCAGGACACCTCGACCTCCTCGTGCCGCGGGAACAACGGTGGGTCACCGAGCAGGACGTCGAGGATCAGCCGCTCGTAGGCCTCGGGGGAGGACTCGGTGAACGAGTGCCCGTAGCCGAAGTCCATGGTGACGTCGCGCACCTCCATCTGGGTGCCCGGCACCTTGGAGCCGAACCGCATCGTCACGCCCTCGTCCGGCTGCACCCGGATCACCAGGGCGTTCTGGCCCAGCTCCTCGGTGGCGGTGTGCTCGAACGGCAGGTGTGGGGCCCGCTTGAACACCACCGCGATCTCGGTCACCCGCCGCCCCAGCCGCTTGCCGGTCCTCAGGTAGAACGGCACCCCCGCCCAGCGCCGGGTGTCGATGTCCAGCCGCACGGCCGCGAAGGTCTCCGTGGTCGAATCGGCGGAGACGCCGTCCTCCTCGAGGTAGCCGATCACCTTCTCCCCGCCCTGCCAGCCGGCCGCGTACTGGCCGCGGGCGGTGTTGCGGGCCAGATCCTTCGGTAACCGGACGGCGGAGAGCACCTTCTCCTTCTCCGCGCGCAGGTCCTGGGCGTCGAAGGAGACCGGCTCCTCCATCGCGGTCAGCGCCAGCAGCTGCAGCAGGTGGTTCTGGATGACGTCCCGGGCCGCGCCGATGCCGTCGTAGTACCCGGCCCGGCCACCGATCCCGATGTCCTCGGCCATGGTGATCTGCACGTGGTCGACGTAGTTGGCGTTCCAGAGCGGCTCGAACATCTGGTTGGCGAACCGCATCGCCAACAGGTTCTGCACCGTCTCCTTGCCGAGGTAGTGGTCGATCCTGAACACCGAATCCGGCGGGAAGACCGACTCCACCACATCGTTCAGCTCACGCGCCGAGGTGAGGTCGTGGCCGAACGGCTTCTCGATCACCACCCGGCGCCAGGTGTCGCCCGGCTGGTCGGACAGGCCGGACCGGGACAGCTGCTTGGTGACCACGGGGAAGAACTTCGGGGGGATGGACAGGTAGAACGCGTGGTTGCCCCCAGTGCCGCGCATCTCGTCCAGCTCCTGCATGGTCCGGGCCAGCCGGTCGAAGGCGTCGTCGTCGCTGAACTCGCCGGGCACGAACCGGAACCCCTCGGCGAGCTGGCGCCAGACCGCCTCCTTGAACGGGGTGCGGGCGTACTCGCGGACGGCGTCGTGCACCACCTGCTCGAAGTCCTGGTCGGCCCAGTCCCGGCGGGCGAAACCGACCAGGGCGAAACCCGGGGGCAGCAGACCCCGCTGGGACAGGTCGTAGACGGCCGGCATCAGCTTCTTGCGGGCCAGGTCGCCGGTCACCCCGAACAGGACCATGCCGCACGGGCCGGCGATCCGGCGCATGCGCTTGTCGCGCTGGTCGCGCAGCGGGTTGCGGCCCTTGGCGATGGTGGCAGGACTCATCCGTCGCGCTCCTCAGCGCTCGTTCCTCGCTCGATCGTCGCGCTCCGGCGGCGGCTCATGCCTCGCGTTCCTCAGTCGAGGCGAAGGCCGCCGCCCTGGCCAGCTCGTCGTTGACGGTGGCGAGCAGCTCGTTCCAGCTCTTGGCGAACTTGTCGACGCCCTCGCGCTCCAGCGTGCTGACCACGTCGGTGTAGTCGATGCCCAGCGCGGCCAGTTTGTCGAGCACGGCGGCGGCCTCCTCGTAGCGCCCCCGGACGGCGTCCCCGGCGATCTCGCCGTGGTCGGCGACGGCGTCCAGCGTCTTGCCCGGCATGGTGTTCACGGTGTGCGGGGCGACCAGCTCGGTGACGTACAGGGTGTCCGGGTAGCGCGGGTCCTTGACCCCGGTGGAGGCCCACAGAGGTCGCTGCGGCCGGGCGCCGGCGTCGGCGAGTACCTGCCACCGGGACGTCGCGGTGACCTCCTCGAAGGCCTGGTAGGCCAACCGGGCGTTGGCGACGGCCGCCTGCCCACGCAGGGCCCGGGCCTGCTCGGTGCCGATCGCGTCGAGCCGGGCATCGACCTCGGAGTCGACGCGGGAGACGAAGAAGGAGGCCACCGAGTCGATCCGGCTCAGGTCCCGGCCGGAGCCATGGGCTGCCTCGAGCCCGGCCAGCCAGGCGTTCATCACCGCGCGGTAGCGCTCCAAGGAGAAGATCAGGGTCACGTTGACGCTGATTCCCTCGGCGAGCGCGGCCGTGATCGCCGGCAGGCCCTCGACCGTGGCCGGGATCTTGATCATCGCGTTGGCCCGGTCGACGGTGGCCCACAGCCGCTGCGCGGAGGAGACGGTCCGCTGCTCCTGGCGGGCAAGCCGCGGGTCGACCTCGATCGAGACCCGCCCGTCGATGCCGTCGGTGCGCTCGTACACACCGGCGAAGCGGTCGCAGGCGGCACGCACGTCGTCCGTGGTGATCTCGAAGACGGCGGTGTCCACGTCCACACCGCGCTCGGACAGGGCCATGATCTGGTCGCTGTACCGCTCGCCCTTGGCCAGCGCGGCGGCGAAGATCGTCGGGTTCGAGGTGACCCCGACCACCCCGCGCTCGATCAGCCGGTCCAGTTCACCGGTCTCGAGCAGCTCGCGGCTCAGGTCGTCCAGCCAGACCGAGACTCCGTGCTCGGCCAGGCGGGCTATGGCGTGGTTGCCGGTGGTGTCCATCATTGTCCTCCCGTCGCTGCGGCAGCCAGGCTCTGCCGGGCGGCGTCGGCAACCGTCTCGGCGGTGATGCCGAACTCCCGGTACAGCCTCTCGTAGTCGGCAGAGGCACCGAAGTGGTCGAGCGAGACGATGCGCCCGGCGTCGCCGACCAGCTCGCGCCAGCCCTGGGCGACGCCCGCCTCCACCGACACCCTGGCACGCACGCCCGGGGGCAGCACCTCGTCGCGATAGTCGTCGTCCTGGGCGTCGAACCATTCCCGGCACGGCAGCGAGACCACCCGGGTCGGCACGCCGTCCGCCTGTAGGAGGTCACGGGCCGTCAGGGCCAGGTGCACCTCCGAGCCGGTGCCGATCAGGATCGCCTCCGGGGTGGTGGCGCCGCCGTCGCGCTCGGCCTCGGCCAACACGTAGCCGCCGCGGGGGACGCCGGTCACCGACGCCGCGTCGAGCACCGGCAGGTTCTGCCGGCTCAGGCACAGCCCGGCCGGCCGGCCGGTGTGCCCCAGGATCGTGCGCCAGGCCAAAGCCGTCTCGTTGGCGTCGGCAGGCCGAACGACGTCCAGGCCCGGGATCGCCCGCAGCGCGGCGAGGTGCTCGACCGGCTGGTGGGTCGGTCCGTCCTCACCCAGGCCGATCGAGTCGTGGGTCCAGACGTAGGTGACCGGCAGCCTCATCAGGGCTGCCAACCGGACGGCGGGGCGCATGTAGTCGCTGAACACCAGGAAGGTGCCGCCGAAGGGCCGGGTACCCCCGTGCAGGGCGATCCCGTTCAGGATCGAGCCCATTGCGTGCTCCCGGATGCCGAAGTGCAGCACCCGTCCGTACGGGTCGCCCTTGCCCCACATCGGGGTGTTCACCGTGGCCGGCAGGAACGAGGTCTCACCCTCCAGTGGGGTGTTGTTGCTCTCGGCCAGGTCCGCCGAGCCGCCCCACAGCTCGGGCAGGGCGTCCTTGATCGCGTTGAGGACCTCACCCGAGGCCTTGCGGGTGGCCAGCTCGGCGCCAGCCGCAAAGGTCGGCAGGGCCTGGTCCCAGCCCTGCGGCAGCCGGCGCTCGCGCATCCGCTGCCACAGCGCGAACCGGTCCGGGTTGGCCTCGCTCCAGGTGGCGAAGGCCTGGTCCCACTGCGCGTGCATGTGCCGGCCCCGGTCGAGCGCTTGGCGGGTCCGGGCAAGCGCGGCGTCGTCCACCTGGAAGGTCCGGTCGGGCTCGAAGCCCAGCACTCGCTTGGTGGCGGCGACCTCGTCCTCGCCGAGCGCCGCGCCATGGGCCTTTCCGGTGTTCGTCGCGGTCGGCGCCGGCCAGGCGATCACCGTGCGCAGCACCACCAGCGCCGGGCGGTCGGTCTCGGCCCGGGCGGCCCGAAGCGCCCGGTACAGCGCCGGGACGTCCTCGTGGTAGCCGCCGTCCTTGCCGGCCGCCCCACCCGCACCGCCGGTCCAGTCGACGGTCTGCACGTGCCAACCGTAGGCGCGGTAGCGGGCCGCGACGTCCTCGCTCAGCGCGACATCGGTGTCGTCCTCGATGGAGATCTCGTTGGCGTCGTAGACCACCACCAGGTTGCCCAGCCGCTGATGCCCGGCCAGCGAGGACGCCTCGCTGCTCACCCCCTCCTCGAGGTCCCCGTCGGAGGCGATGACCCAGATGGTGTGATCGAACAGGCTCTGCTCGGGGGCGGCGTCCGGGTCGAACAGGCCGCGCTCGCGGCGGGCGGCGTAGGCCATGCCCACGGCGCTGGCCAGGCCCTGGCCGAGCGGTCCGGTCGTGATCTCGACGCCTCTGGTGTGCTCGACCTCGGGGTGTCCGGGGGTCAGCGAGCCCCAGGTGCGCAACGCCTTGAGGTCGTCCAGGTCCAGTCCGTAACCAGCCAGGTACAGCTGGATGTACTGGGTCAGGCTGGAGTGACCGGCGGACAGCACGAACCGGTCCCGGCCGGGCCAGCGGTCGTCGTTGGGGTCATGGCGCATCAGCCGCTGGTAGAGCAGGTAGGCCAGGGGCGCCAGGCTCATCGCCGTGCCCGGGTGACCATTGCCGGTCCGCTGGACGGCGTCCATGGCCAGCACCCGCACCGTGTCCACGGCGCGGCGGTCGTCCTCGGTCCAGTCCAGGTCGGTTCGACCCTGATCAGTCCGGTCCCGGTCGGTCCAGTCCAGCGTGCTCACCGGTCGTCACCTCTCCTCGTGAACGGTCTGTGAATGTGGTCCCTGGGCGGCTCGGGACGCAACGCTCGCCTCAGTCGGCCCTTCGGGTGACGGTGCAGGTCGGAGGCAACCGGCTGTCGTTCGGCGAGCCTAGCGGCCGGCGCGGATGGTGACCTAAGCCCCAGTCCCCCGGGCCACGGGTCGTGGGGCCGCCGCGTACAGTGGTCCCTGCCCACCAGCCCGCCACCCCAGCCCTCGACACCCCAGCCCTCGACACCCCAAGGACGTCGGTGACCACTGTCGATCCCAGGCCGCAGGTGAGTGCCACAAGCGGGCTGTTCCTGGTGCCGGCGCGGCGCCGCCCGCTGGCCACGGCCAAGGCCTTGGTGGCGCTGACCAAACCCCGCGTCATCGAGCTGCTACTTGTCACCACCGTCCCCACCATGATCCTCGCCGCGTCCGGTCTGCCCCCGCTCTGGACGGTACTGGCGACTCTGGTCGGGGGCACGTTGGCGGCCGCCAGCGCGAACGCGTTCAACTGCTACCTGGACCGGGACATCGACGTGGTGATGAACCGGACGGCGAACCGGCCGTTGGTCACCGGGCAGGTGACACCGGTCGAGGCGGTGGCCTTCGCCTCGGTGCTCGGGGTGGCGGCGGTCGCGGTGCTCGGCCTGGCCGTGAACTGGCTGGCCTCGGGGCTCGCCTTCGCCGCGATGGCCTTCTACGTGCTCGTCTACACGATGCTGCTCAAGCGCCGGACGCCGCAGAACATCGTCTGGGGCGGGGCGGCCGGGTGCATGCCGGTCCTGATCGGCTGGTCGGCGGTGACCGGCTCGCTGTCCTGGGAGCCGATGGTCCTGTTCATGGTGATCTTCCTGTGGACGCCGCCGCACTACTGGCCGCTGTCCATGCGGTTCAAGGGCGACTACGCCGCCGCCCGGGTGCCGATGCTGCCGGTGGTCGCCTCACCGGTCGCGGTCGGCCGACAGATCGTCGTCTACTCGTGGGCCATGGTTGCGGTGTCGTTGCTGCTGGCGCCGGCGACCGGGGTGGTCTACCTGACGGCGGCGGTGCTGTCCGGCGGGGTGTTCGTCCTCGAGGCGCACCGGCTGCTGCACCGGGCCCGCGCCGCTGTGCATGACCCCGCGGTCAAGCTGGCACCGATGCGCCTGTTCCACTACTCGATCACCTATCTGACGGTGTTGTTCGTCGCGGTCGCCATCGACCCGTTCGTGCCGCTCTCCCTGTTCTGACCGGCTCATCGCTGCTCCGGCCGGCTTTGACCTGGCCGCGCTGGTCAGCGGCTCTGCTCGGCGGCGTCCCGATCGGTCAGGCCCCGATCGGTGGGGGCGCGGCGCATCACCTGGTCACCGGTACCGCCTGAGGCGCTCATCAGGGCGGTGACTGCGACCACGAGCAGCGAGGCCAGCAGCATGTGCAACAGCACCAGCGGCTCGGGCAACCCGTTGAGGTACTGCAGGTAACCGACCACTCCCTGGGCCACGGCGATGCCGAACACCCACCGGGTTCGCGACCGCGCGTGCGGCAGCAGCACCCAGGCCGCCACCGCCGCCAACAGGAACAACCAGGACGACAGGGAGTGCACGCGGCTCGCCCACAGCGGGTCGAGGTCGAACCGGGCCGGCTGGTCCAGGTCGCCCGAGTGCGGCCCGGTGCCGGTCACCATGGTGCCCAGGGTCAGCACCAGCGCGCCGATCACCGCGACCCCCGCCGCCAGCGGGTGCACCGGCCGTCCGGCCCCCTGGGTGCCCGGCACCACCACCAGCACCAGCCAGGTGCACACCGCGATGGTCACCATCGACAGCAGGAAATGGGCGGCCACGATGGCCGGGTGCAGCTCGGTGAGCACCGTGATCCCGCCGAGCACGGCCTGGGCGAGCACCATCACCAGCGGCATGGCGCCCAGCACCAGTACCCCGCGCCGTCCGGCGGTCACCGGCTGGCGGACGACGACATGCCGCACGGCCAGCAGGGCCGCGATCGCGGCGATGCCCAGTACCCCGGTCAGGGTGCGGTTGCCGAACTCGATGTACTTGTGGAAACCCTCGGCCTGCTCGACCACCGGGGTGATCGACCCGTCGACGCACTCCGGCCAGGTCGGGCACCCAAGACCTGAGCCGGTCAGGCGGACCAGGCCACCGGTCACCACGATGAGCACCTCGACCGCCAGGTTCACCCACAGCACCGCCCGGACCAGCCCCCACCGAACCGATCGGTCGTCGCCGGGTTGGACTGCGGGGTGATGCGCTGCCGGGCTGGTCATGGGCCCAAGCCTAGTTCTGCCGGGCTGCCCGCCGGCGCCTGGGTGGGGCTGCGCCTCGTCGTCCGGCTGTCCCCGGCGAAGACCGCAGACGGCGTCGGTGACGTCCGTCGTGGCCGCTCGGTCAGTCCCAGCGGAACAGGCGGCCCGCGGCCACCGCGGCGAGGCCGGCCCAGACCAGCAGCACGAGCAACGCCACGCCGTCCAGTCGGCCGTCGAGCAGGGCAGCGCGCAGACCGTCGCCGAGGGCCCCGGACGGCAGCAGCCGGGCCACCTCGCCCCAGCCACCGAGGGTGCGGGTCGGCACCACGACGCCACCGCCGGCCAGTAGCAGCACCCAGACCAGGTTGGCCCCGGCGAGCACCGCCTCGGCGCGCAGGGTGCCGGCGAGCAGCAGGCCGAGGGTGACGAACGCGGCGGTGCCTGCGGCCACCAGCGGCACCGCCCAGACCAGCCCGAGGGGGTCCGGCCGCCAGCCGAGCACCAGGGCAAGGCCGCCGAGGACGGCGATCTGGACCGCCTGGACGACGAGCACCGCCAGCACCCGTCCGGCCACCAGCCCGGTCCGGCCGAGCGGTGTGGTGGCCAGTAGCCGCAGCACGCCGTGCCGGCGGTCGAACCCGGTGCCGATCGCCTGACCCGTGAACGCGGTGGACATCACCGCCAGCGCGAGCACCCCGGGGGCCACCACGTCGATCCGGCGCCCCGCGCCGAGGTCGGGGAAGGACAGCCTGGTCAGGGCCACCAACAGCAGGGCCGGCAGGACCAGGGTCAGCAGCAGTTGCTCGCCGTTGCGCAGCAGTACCCGGGCGTCGAACCCGGCCTGGGCACGCACCCGTCGGCGGGTCGGCGCCGGCCGGGGGTGGGGCGTCAGGTCCACAGTGCCCGCCCGCAGGGTGCTCATCGCACCTCCCGGCCGGTCAGGTCCAGGAAGACGTCCTCGAGGGTGCGGGCCCCATCGTCGGTGAGCTCGGCCGACGAGCCCTGCGCCACCAGCCGCCCGGCGTCGACCACCACGACGTGGTCGGCGAGTCGCTCGGCCTCCTCCAGGTGGTGGGTGGTCAGCACGACGGTCAAGCCGTCGGTGCGGGCTGCGGTCACCAGGTCCCAGACGGCGCGGCGGGCCTGCGGGTCGAGCCCAGCCGTTGGTTCGTCGAGAAAGGCCACCTCAGGGCGGCCCACCAGGGCGACGGCGAGGGCCAACCGCTGGCGCTGGCCCCCGGACAGGCGGCGGACGGTTGTCCGGGCATGCGGGCCCAGCCCGAGCAGCTCGAGCAGCGAACCTGGCTGGTGCGGGGAGTCGTGCAGCGCGGCGACATGCTCGAGCACCTCGGCGCACCGGGCTCCGGTGGGCAGTCCGCCGTCCTGCAGCATCACCCCGACCCGGGCTCGGTGCTCCGGTCCGGCGGTCCGCGGGTCGACCCCGAGTACCCGGACGGTGCCGTCGTCCGGACGGCGCAGACCTTCGCAGCACTCGATCGTGGTCGTCTTGCCGGCGCCGTTCGGGCCGAGCAGCGCGGTCACCCGGCCCCGCTCGGCGGTCCAGGACAGATCGTCGACCACGGCACGTCGGCCGTAGCGCACCACCAACGAGCTCACCTCGACGACCGCGTCCACGACCGGACAGTCTAGGCATCCGAGACCGACCCCGAGTTGAGCTGGCGACCGATTAACGCAATAATAGTGTTGTGAAAATTGCGGCAAGTCCTCGGGATCGCGTCGCGCAGGAGATCCTGCGGCGCGGGCCGGTGACCGCCGCGGATCTCGCCGCTGAGCTCAACATGACGCCGGCCGGAATCCGTCGGCATCTCGACCTGCTCGAGGCCGCCGGGCTGGTCACCACCTGGCAGGCTCCACCGCGCGAGCGACGCCGGCGCGGACGTCCCGCCCGCGCGTTCGTACTCACCGACGCCGGTCACGCGGCGATGGCCAGCGGGTACGACACCTTGGCCGTCGGGGCGCTGCGCTATCTGGCCGAGACGGCCGGCCCGGACGCCGTCCGCGGTTTCGCCGAGCAGCGCGCCGGTGAGCTGGGTGAGCGACACCGGCAGGCTGTCGAGGCGGCAGGCGAGGATCCTGCGCGCCGAGCCCGCGTGCTGGCTCGTGGCCTGACCCGGGACGGCTACGCCGCCAGCACCCGACCGGTGGGTCAGCTCGGCATCCAGCTATGCCAAGGTCACTGCCCGGTCCAGGACGTCGCGCGCTCCTTCCCCGAGCTGTGCGAGGCCGAGACCGAGATGTTCTCCGAGCTGGTCGGCGTGCACGTCCAGCGGCTGGCCACCCTTGCTCACGGCGAACACGTGTGCACCACGTACATCCCGACCGACCGACCCACCCACGCAGCAGTTCCGACAGAGCTCTCGAACGAGTCCACCAGTGAAAGGCAGAACCGATGAGTCCTGAGTCGACGAGCACGACCCATCCCGAGCTCGAGGGCCTGGGTCACTACGAGTACGGCTGGGCGGACTCCGACATCGCCGGAGCCGGCGCCCGGCGTGGCCTCAACGAGGACGTCGTCCGCGACATCTCGGCGAAGAAGAACGAGCCCGCCTGGATGCTCGACATGCGGCTGAAGGGTCTGCGGCTGTTCGCCAGGAAGCCGATGCCGACCTGGGGCAGCGACCTGAGCGGGATCGACTTCGACAACATCAAGTACTTCGTGCGCTCCACGGAGAAGCAGGCGACCAGCTGGGAGGAGCTGCCCGAGGACATCAAGCGGACCTACGACCGGCTCGGCATTCCCGAGGCGGAGAAGCAGCGCCTGATCGGCGGGGTGGCTGCGCAGTACGAGTCAGAGGTGGTCTACCACCAGATCCGGGAGGACCTGGAGGCCAAGGGCGTCCTGTTCCTCGACACCGACACCGGCCTGCGCGAGCACGAGGACCTGTTCCGGGAGTACTTCGCCAGCGTCATTCCGGTGGGCGACAACAAGTTCGCCGCCCTGAACAGCGCGGTCTGGTCCGGCGGCTCGTTCATCTACGTGCCCAAGGGCGTGCACATCGACATCCCGTTGCAGGCCTACTTCCGGATCAACACCGAGAACATGGGCCAGTTCGAGCGGACGCTGATCATCGCCGACGAGGGCTCCTTCGTGCACTACGTCGAAGGCTGTACCGCACCGATCTACAAGTCCGACTCACTGCACTCCGCGGTGGTCGAGATCATCGTGAAGAAGGACGCCCGGGTCCGGTACACGACGATCCAGAACTGGTCGAACAACGTCTACAACCTGGTCACCAAGCGGGCGACCGCCGGCCAGGGCGCCACGATGGAGTGGGTGGACGGGAACATCGGGTCGAAGGTGACCATGAAGTACCCCGCGGTCTTCCTGATGGGCGAGCACGCCAAGGGCGAGACCCTGTCGATCGCCTTCGCCGGTGAGGGCCAGCACCAGGACGCAGGGGCCAAGATGGTGCACGCGGCGCCGCACACGTCGTCCTCGATCGTGTCGAAGTCGGTGGCCCGCGGCGGGGGCCGCACCTCCTACCGCGGCCTGGTCCAGGTGCTGGAGGGCTCGCACCACTCGGCCTCGACGGTGCGCTGCGACGCTCTGCTGGTCGACACGGTGAGCCGTAGTGACACCTACCCGTACGTCGACGTCCGCGAGGACGACGTCACCATGGGCCACGAGGCGACCGTCTCCAAGGTGAGCGACGACCAGCTGTTCTACCTGATGTCCCGCGGGATGAGCGAGGAGGAGGCGATGGCGATGATCGTGCGCGGCTTCGTCGAGCCGATCGCCCGCGAGCTGCCGATGGAGTACGCCCTCGAGCTCAACCGACTCATCGAGCTGCAGATGGAAGGGGCCGTCGGCTGATGACAGCCACCACCACCGATCCCGTCGGTGCTTCCCAGCGCCAGCTCATGCCCGACCACGTCGTGCCGGTGCAGTCCCGCGCCGAACGCCGGGCCAGCTTCGACCCGTCCGACTTCGCCGTGCCGACCGGTCGCGAGGAGGACTGGCGGTTCACGCCGATGGACCGGCTGCACGAGCTGCATGCCGGGGCCGCGGCGTCCGGTGCCCCGGCACGCGTCGCGGTCGATGCGCCGGATGAGCTCCGGGTGGAGCACGTGGAGCGCACGGACGCCCGGCTCGGTCAGGCGGGCACCCCCGAGGACCGCGTAGCCGCGCAGGCCTGGTCGAGTTTCGACCGGGCACTCGTGATCACCGTGCCCGCCGGGCAGGTGGTCGCCACGCCGGCCCACGTCACGGTCACCGGGCAGGGCGGCCTGGGGTACGCGCACACCCTGGTCGCCGCCGAACGAGGCTCCTGTGGGGCAGTTGTCATCGACTTCCGCGGTGGTGGCACGTTCGCCGAGAACATCGAGATCGACGTGGGGGACGGCGCCTCGCTCACCGTGGTCACAGTTCAGGACTGGGACGACGGCGCCGTCCACCTCTCCGCTCACCACGCGCGGCTCGGCCGGGACGCACGGCTCAAGCACGTCGTGGTCACCCTCGGCGGCGACGTGGTCCGGGTCGCCCCGTCGGCGCGGTTCGCCGCACCGGGCTCCGAGGTCGAGATGCTCGGCCTCTACTTCGCCGACGCGGGTCAGCACCAGGAGAACCGGCTTTTCGTCGACCATGCGGCGCCGCACTGCCGTAGCAACGTCACCTACAAGGGGGCGCTGCAAGGGGACGGCGCCCACACGATCTGGATCGGCGACGTGCTGATCCGTGCCGAGGCCGAGGGCACCGACACCTACGAGCTGAACCGCAACCTGGTGCTGACTGACGGCGCCCGCGCAGACTCGGTGCCGAACCTGGAGATCGAGACCGGCGAGATCGTCGGCGCCGGACATGCCAGCGCCACCGGCCGCTTCGACGACGAGCAGCTGTTCTACCTGCGCTCGCGCGGCATCCCCGAGGACGAGGCACGCCGGTTGGTGGTGCGCGCCTTCTTCATCGAGCTGTTGCAGAGGATCGGGATCCCCGGGGTGAGCGAGCGGCTCGCCACGGCGATCGAGGACGAGCTGGCGCGCTCGATGGACTCGATGGGCACGGGCTCCATGGACACGGTCGAGGCGGAGGTGAGCCGGTGAGCCCGCAGAAGGCGGTCACCCTGGCCGAGCTGCCCCAGGTCGGCGCCGTCCGGGTGGTCTTAGACGGCGTCCCGGTGGCCGTCGTGCGTGACGAGGCCGGCCACGTGCACGCCATCGGCGACACCTGCACCCATGCCGAGGTCTCCCTGGCCGAGGGTGAGGTCGAGGACTGCGCGATCGAGTGCTGGCTGCACGGTTCCACGTTCGACCTGCGTACCGGCGAGCCGCTGGCCCTGCCGGCGATCCGCCCCGTCCCCGTGTTCCCGGTAACCGTCGACGGCGACCATGTGCTCGTCGACGTGGCCGGCACCATCAAAGCGTCCGAAACTTCTGAGGAGAGCTGAAACTCCATGCCCACGTTGGAGATCCGCGACCTGCATGTCAGTGTCGACACCGAGAACGGCACCAAAGAGATCCTGCGCGGGGTCGACCTGACCGTCCGGGCCGGTGAGACGCACGCGATCATGGGTCCGAACGGGTCGGGCAAGTCGACCCTGGCGTACTCGGTCGCCGGGCACCCCAAGTACACGGTCACCGGCGGCAGTGTCACCTTGGACGGGGAGGACGTGCTGGCGATGAGCATCGACCAGCGGGCCCGGGCCGGGCTGTTCCTGGCCATGCAATACCCGGTGGAGGTGCCCGGGATCACCGTGTCGAACTTCCTACGCACCGCGAAGACCGCGATCGACGGCGCGGCGCCGAGCTTGAGGCACTGGGTCAAGGACATGCGCACCGCCATGGAGGCGCTGCGGATCGATCCGACCTTCGCCGAGCGCAACGTCAACGAGGGGTTCTCCGGCGGGGAGAAGAAGCGGCACGAGATCCTCCAGCTCGAGCTGCTCAAGCCGAAGATCGCGATCCTGGACGAGACGGACTCGGGTCTGGACATCGACGCCCTGCGGGTGGTCTCCGAGGGGATCAACCGAGTGCGAGAGACCGGTGAGGTCGGCATGCTGCTGATCACGCACTACACCCGGATCCTGTCCTACGTGCGCCCCGACTTCGTGCACGTCTTCGTGGACGGCCGGATCGCCGAAGAGGGTGGACCGGAGCTCGCCGAGCGGCTGGAGGCCGAGGGGTACGACCGGTTCACCCCGGCGGCGGCCCACACCGGCTGAAGAGACCGATCACGATGTCCGTCGAGACCTCGACGCCAGCCCAGCCTCTGGAGGCGGCCGAGCTGCAGCGGATCCGCGCCGACTTCCCGCTGCTGTCCCGCTCGGTGGGCGACCGGCCGCTGGTCTACCTCGACTCCGCCGCCACCAGCCAGCGGCCACGGGCGGTGCTGGATGCCGAGCGGGAGTTCCTGGAGCGATCGAACTCCGCGGTCCACCGGGGTGCGCACGCGGTCGCCGAGGAGGCGACGACGGCGTACGAGGACGCTCGAACGGCGTTGGCGACGTTCGTCGGCCGGGACGCCGACGAGCTGGTCTGGACCGCAAACGCCACCGAGGCGATCAATCTGGTCGCCTACGGGGTCAGCGGTGGGCCCGGCTCGGGCGAGCTGGCCCTGCGCCCGGGTGACGAGGTGCTGGTCACCGAGATGGAACACCACGCGAACCTCGTGCCGTGGCAGCAGGCCTGTGCCCGAACCGGTGCCACCCTGCGCTGGATCGGGCTGACCGAGGACGGCCGGCTCGACCTGGCCCAGCTGACCGGTGGGCCGCACCCGTTGGTCACCGAGCGGACCCGGGTGGTCGCCTTCACGCACGTCTCGAACGTGCTCGGCACCGTCAACCCGGTCCTCGACCTGGTCGAGGCCGCGCGCTCGGTCGGAGCGCTGACCGTGCTCGATGCGTGCCAGTCGGTTCCGCATCAGCGCGTCGACCTGGACCGTCTCGGGGTCGACCTGGCCGTGTTCTCGGCGCATAAGATGCTCGGACCGAACGGGATCGGCGCCCTGGCCGGACGCCGCGAGGTGCTCGCCGCGCTGCCGCCGTTCTTGACCGGCGGCTCGATGGTCGAACAGGTCACCATGACGTGGGCAACGTTCCGCGAGCCGCCGCAGCGGTTCGAGGCGGGCACGCCGCCGGTCAGCCAGGCCGTGGCCTGGCACGCGGCCGTCGACTACCTGCGCAGGATCGGCCTGGACCGGATCGCCGCGCACGAGCATGGCCTGACCGCCCAGCTGCTGCACGGTGTCGGCGCAGTGCCCGGAGTCCGGGTGCTGGGGCCGATTCGGGCCCAGGACCGCTCCGGGGCCGTCAGCGTCGTGGTGGACGGCGTGCATCCGCACGACGTCGGCCAGTTCCTGGACCACCTCGGCGTCGCGGTCCGGGTCGGCCACCACTGCGCCCAGCCGGTGCACCGCCGTTACGGTGCCACGGCCAGCACCCGGGCCAGCGTGTACCTCTACACGACACCGGGCGAGGTCGACGCCTTCCTGGCCGGCCTGGCCAAGGTGCGCTCCTACTTCGGAGCGGACCGATGAGCAGTCTCGACCAGCTGTACCAGCAGGTGATCCTGGACCACTACCGCGAGAAGCACGGTCACGGCCTGCGGGACGCCCCGGGGGCAGCACTGGGCGAGAGCCGCCAGTTCAACCCGTTGTGCGGCGATGAGGTGAGCGTACGGGTCGCGTTGTCCGGGGTGGACGACGTCGAGGGCCCGGTCCGGGTGGAGGACCTGTCCTGGGCCGCAGAGGGTTGTTCGATCAGCCAGGCCTCGACCTCGATGCTGCACGACCTGGTCACCGGGACCCCGCTGTCCCACGCCGAACGGGTGGTCGAGGCGTTCCGGGCCATGGTCCGCTCCCGCGGCCAGGTTGAACCCGATGAGGACCTGCTCGGTGATGCCGCGGCCTTCGCCGGCG
The DNA here is from genome assembly GCA_963724535.1 of uncultured Actinomycetota bacterium. GTDB lineage: Bacteria > Actinomycetota > Actinomycetes > Actinomycetales > Kineosporiaceae > JADJPO01. The sequence continues at coordinate 233,179 of CAVRVD010000017.1, read as the reverse complement.
TCGGCAGACATGCGAACCGGGTGAAATGCGCGATGCTGGGCTGGACGGCCTTCGAGGCCGCGGTGCTGGCCGCTCGTGCCGCGACGACCAAGGAGGATGCTGATGACTGAGACCACCGCACAGCCAGGCCCGACCAGCGTGGCCGACGTCGAGGAGGCACTGCGCGACGTCGTCGACCCTGAGCTCGGGATCAATGTCGTCGACCTCGGCCTGGTCTACGGGGTGAGCATCGACCAGCACAACCAGGCCGTCATCGACATGACCCTCACCTCCGCGGCCTGCCCGTTGACCGACGTGATCGAGGATCAGGCCCACCAGGCGCTGGAGGGCCTGGTCGACGGCATGCGGATCAACTGGGTCTGGATGCCGCCGTGGGGTCCGGACAAGATCACCGATGACGGCCGCGAACAGCTGCGGGCCCTGGGCTTCAACGTCTAGGTCCCAGGCAGGTCCCGTCGTGCGGACCGTGACGGTGCCAGGTGGCCGCCTGGCTCGCTGGGTCGAGGGGTTCGACCGCCGCCACGGCGGGTACCGCTGCCAGTGCACGAGGCAGGGCCTGAGTTTGTTCGGCAACGACGGCGAGCACGCCGAGATCATGTTGCCGTACCCGCCCTGGGCCGGCAGCTCGCTGGACGACGCGTCCACTCACCTGACTGCGGCGCGCCGCACCCTGGTCCTGTTGGTGCGCCGGGGTGGCTACGCCTGCGCCGTCGTCCGGTCCGAGCTGGATGCGGCGGCCGGACCCGCCGCAACCGTCACGGAGGCCAGGCTGGGCCGGCGCCGCGTCCAGGGCCGGACGGCGGCCGGCGGCTGGTCGCAGCAGCGGTATGCCCGGCGGCGCGAGAAGCAGACCGCCGAGCTGGTCGCCGCGGTCGCCGGCGTCGCCCACGACCTGCTGGCCGACGTGCCGCAGCGGTCCGGGCCGCCGGTGTGGCTGGCCACCGGCGGCGACCGGCCGCTCATCGACGCCGTGCTCGCCGACCCTCGGCTGCGGTCGCTGGCCGGGCTGCCCCGAGCCGTCCACCTGGCTGTCGGTGACCCCGACCGCACCCTGGTCACCGCTCTGCCGGACCTGCTGACCCGGGTCACCATCACCCTCTACCCACCGGAGCGATCGTGAGCGAGAAGTCCGGCGTCCTCCTGGTCACCGGCGGCGGGCGAGGGCTGGGACGTGGCCGTCAACTACGCCCGCAACGCTGAGGCGGCCGAGCAGGTGGCCCAGCAGGTGCGCGACCTCGGCCGGCGAGCGATCACCGTTGCGGCGGATGTCGCCGACCACGGCCAGGTTCGGGCGATGTTCGAGCGGGTGGACGGCGAGCTGGGCCGGCTGACCGGCCTGGTCAACAACGCCGGGATCGTCGACGTCGCGGCCCGCCTGGACGACGTGGAGCGGATGAGCATCCAGCGGTGGCGACGGATGCTCGACGTCAACGTCATCGGCACGATGACCTGCACCCAGCTCGCCGTGCTCCGGATGAGCATGCGACACGGTGGCCGCGGCGGGGCCATCGTCAACGTCTCCAGCGGCTCGGCGCGCAGCGGCGGTGCGAGTCGCTACGTGGACTACGCGGCCAGCAAGGGGGCAGTGGACAGCTTCACGGTGGGGCTGGCCACGGAGGTCGCCGGCGAGGGAGTGCGGGTCAACGCCGTCCGCCCCGGGGTGGTCGACACCGACATCCATGCCGACAGCAGCGACGCCGACCGGGCGCGGCAGGCGGCCGAGGGCATCCCGATGGGTCGGCCCGGGCGTCCTGAGGAGATCGCCGAGGCGGTGGTGTGGCTGCTCTCGGACGCCGCCAGCTACTTGACGGGGTCGATCGTGGACGTCGCCGGAGGCCGCTGATGGCCCGGGAACGTGGTCCGCACGGGTCGACGCCGGCCGAGACGGCCGCCGACCGCCTCAACCGCAACGTCAACGAGCTGCTCCAGGAGCCGGGGGTCTCCCAGACCGGCGTGCAGATCCTACCGGGTTCGGCTCACGGTGCCGTTCAACTCGCGGTTCACCGACCTGGACGTCGTCCAGCGTCGCGGCTACCTGGTGGTGCGGTGCCTCTCGGTGCTGGTCGCCGCTGCGGCCGCGGCAGCTGTCTTCTGGACTGCTCAGTCGTCGGCGCCCCGTGCCACGAGCGCCTCACCCAGCCGGTCGGCGTGCCGCACCGTCCGGATCACCATCGGGACGGCGAGCGCCCGAGCCGAGCGTTGGGCGCCGCGGGCGATCCGGGCCTCGCGGACCTCCCCGGCGATCCGGGCCAGCACCGGCACGGTACGGATCACCAACGACATCAGCAGCCCCACCCGCTCCGGATGGATGCCGAAGCGACGCAGCGGACCGAGCGCGGCGACCAGGGCGTCCAGCAGGTCCTGGGTCCGGGTGGTCAGCGTGACCAGGTTGGCGGCCAGTACTGCGACCAGGATCGACCCGCAGACCACGACGGCCGTCCGCCACCCGGACAGCCACAGCTGCACCGTGCCGAGCGCGCCCAGCACCCAGACCAGAGAGCGCACCGGGGCGAGCACCACCCGCCCGCCGAGCCGAGCCAGCGCGCCGACCGCCGCGACCACCGCCAGGCCAGCGAGCACCGCGGGCACCGACCCAGCGAGGGTGACCAGGGTCAGCCCCACCGCCAGCGTCGCCAGCTTCACCCCTGGCCGAGTCCGGTGCACCACCGACTCCCCAGGGACGAACAGCCCGACCAGCGCGCCGCTCACGGCCCCTCCTCGACCAGCCGCCGGTAGGCGGCCAGCGCAGCCTCCGGGACGTCGTCGGCGACCAGGCGTCCCTCGTGCAGCACCAGCACCCGGTCGAAGTCGGCGAGGGTGTCCAGGTGGTGGGTGACCAGCAGCACCGATGCGTCCAGCCCGGCCAGCAGCGCACCCATCCGGCGGGCGTTGCGGGCGTCCAGCAGAGTGGTCGGCTCGTCGCAGACCACCAGCGCCGGCTCGCAGGCCAGCACCGAGGCCAGGGCGAGCAGCTGCTTCTCGCCGCCGGAGAGCAGGTGCGCCGGGGCGTCCGCCCGGCCCGCGAGGCCGTACCGGGCGAGCGCCGCCTCGCTCGCCGCGGGTAACTCGGACTTGGCAACGCCTCTGCGGCGCAACGAGAACGCCACGTCCTCCCCGGCGGTCGGCATCACGATCTGGGCGTCCGGATCGGTGAACACGAACCCGACCCGGCGTCGTACCGCAACCGCCGCGCGGGCGGTGTCCAGCCCATCGACGAGCACTCGCCCCGCGGTCGGCACCACCAGAGCGTTGAGCAGCCGGGCGAACGTCGACTTGCCGGAGCCGTTCAACCCGACCACCCCGACCCGCCGCTCGGCCAGGGCGACGTCGACCGCCTCCAGCACCAGCCGGCCGCCGACCCGGTGGCTGACCGCCTCGACCCGGACGTCCACCCTCAGCCCACCTGTCCGTGGGGACGTCGGCCGACCCGCTCCACCAGGACAGCGATGCCCTGACCGCCACCGACCGCGCACGTCGCGATCCCCAGCGCGCCCTCCGGTGCCGGGACCCGCACCAGCTCGGCGAAGAGCCGGACGACCAGAAGCGCCCCGGACGCCCCCCACGGATGCCCCAGGCCGATCGCCCCGCCCTGCGGGCAGACCCGCTCCGCGTCCCGCCCCAGCGGGTCCAGGCCGAGCTCGTCGGTGCAGGCCAGCACCTGCGCGGCGAACGCCTCGGTGATCTCGACCAGCGCGACGTCAGTCAGGTGAATCCCGTTGTACTGCAGCAGGTTCCGGATAGCAGGTACCGGTCCTAGGCCGGGCAGTGCGGGGTCCACGCCGGCCACCGTGCTGCCCAGCACGCGCAACCCCGGCAGGCCGAGCCGTTCCCGGACCGGCTCGCTGACCACGGCCAGCGCCGCGGCGCCGTCGCTGATCCCGCACGAGTTGCCCGCGGTCACCGACCCGCCCTCGGCGAACGCGGGCGGGAATCGGGCCAGCAGACCCGAGCTCATCGTCCGTCGCGGCCGGTCGTCGACCGCCACCCCCGGCAGGGCGATCAGCTCGGCGTCGAACGCCCCGGCGTCCCCGGCAGCCACACTCCGCCGGTGTGAGCGCAACGCATACGCGTCCTGCCGGTGCCGATCGATACCGCGACGACCGGCCAGATCCTCTGCAGCCACTCCCATCTCGGGATCCGGGAAGCCAGGAGGGGCGAACGACGCACGCCCCTTCGGGCCAGCGCTGGCACTCTCCACGCCGCCGGCCAGGACGACGTCCGCGGCACCGGAGCCGACCAGTGCCGCGGCGAGCCGCACGGCCTCCAGCCCGGAGCCGCACTGCCGGTCCACGCTCACCCCGGGCACCTCGACCCCGAGTCCGGCCAGCGCCGCCACCCGGGCCACATCACCGCCCGGCCCTCGGGCGCAGCCGAGCACCACGTCGTCCACCGTGGGCGGGGCCGGTCCCAGGTCGTCGACCAGGGCGGCCAGTACCGGAGCGGCCAGGTCGTGTACGGCGAAGGCCCGGCGGCGGGCGCCGGGATCGGCCGGCACCGAGACCACCGGGGTGCGCCGGGCGGCGACCACCACCGCACCCGTTCCACGGGCGGTCATCGCAGCGCCGCAGCCCACCGGTCCGCCAGAGCGGCCCGGTCGACCTTGCCGGACGACGTACGCGGCAGCTCGCTGACCAGGTGGTGCCGCGCGGGTCGCGCCGCGGTCGGCAGACTGGCTGCCGCGGCCCGCAGGGCGGCGACCGGGTCGATGCCGGGATCGGGCCGCACGACCGCCGTGACCCGTTCTCCGACAAGCGGGTCCGCAACACCCAGGCAGACCACCTCGGCAACGCCGGGGACGGCGGCGAGCACCGCCTCGACGTCGGCGAGGTGCACAGTGTGACCGCCCACGTTGGCCGTGCCGGGCCGGCCCCGCAGCCGCAGGACACCGTGCGGGAGCAGCACGGCTCGGTCGCCGACCCCGGCCCACCCCTCATCGTCGGCCACCGGCTGCCCGTCGACCGTCTCGGCCAGGTACGGCGACCGAGCCCGCAACGCACCGTCGTGGACCTTGACCTGCACGCCCGGGAAGGGACGCAGCCCACTGCCGTCGACGTCCACCGCGACGAACGACAGCTCCGCCGCCCCGTAGTACTCCACCAGGTGGACGCCGAGCCGCGTGCAACGACGACGCAGCGTGGGGGAGGGGGCCGCGCCGGCCACCACCGCCACGCGTAGCCAGCCGGCCCGGCGCCCGGCCCGGCCCTCCAGCTCGTCGAGCACCGCCTCGAGCACCACCGGGACGGCGTGCAGCAGCACGCTGCGGTCCGCCGGGCCACGGAGCGCTTTGGGCACACCCCGCCACTCTCCGCCGGCCAGGACCGGTACGCCGGTGGCCAGCCCCTGCCAGAGCGCGTAGAGGGTCAGGGTCGAGGACGGCCCACCCGGCGCCCAGAGCAACCTGCCGCTGCGCTCGGCCCCGGCGGCGGCCGTGACCAGACGGTCGAGCACCGGGACGCTGGCCAGCCACGAGCCCGCGGTCCGGCTGATCGACTTGGCCCGGCTGGTCCCGCCGGAGGTGTGCAGGTGCAGCACCGGGTCGCCGCCCGCCTGCGCGGCGAGCTGGTCCACGACGGTGGCTACCGGCTCGTCGGGCCGAGGGTTCGCGCCGGGCCCCGGTCCTGCTGCGGTGATCATGGCGGCCCGGTCGAGCAGCGCCGCGCGGGTCCACCGGGCGCCGTCGGGACCGATGAGCGCCACCGCCTCCGGGTCCTGACGCGCCAGGTCGACCAACCGGGCGTGCAACGTGCTCACCGGGGAAGGCTAGCCCGGCGTCCGCAGGCCGGGTGCCACCTGGGGGCCACGTGGGTGGCACCTGCGGGCCGGCCTCGGAGGCACACGTGCACGCTGGGCCACTGGCATCCTCCCGAGTGCCCTGTGCCCCTGATAGTGCACTGTGCCCCTGATGGAGGAGAGTCACAGTGGATACAGCGGGGCGACAGTGGGCCGATCGGGTCAGCGCCGAGAACCACGGTCGGGTTCGCGGCGGGCCCGTCCCGGGACCACGCCCGGGTAGCCGCGCAGCACCGCGGCGGTGACCACGGCAGAGACGACCACCTTGACCAGGTCGCCGGGCAGGTACACCGCGCTGCCGGTGGCCGCGGCGGCCAGGGACAGACCGCCGCGCCAGGCCAGGATCGGCACGCCGAGCGCGTAGATCACGCCGATCCCGCCGACCGCGTTCGCCAGCACCAGCCAGACCAGGGTGCCGCGCCGGCCGACCGCGGGCCGCCGGGCCACCAGGGCACCGACGGCAGCTGCGCCGGGCAGCCAGCCGAGCAGGAAGCCGGCGCTCGGACCGGCGAACACACCGAGGCCGCCGCGGCCGCCGGCCAACCAGGGCAACCCAGCGGCGACCAGGGTCAGGAACACCGCGACCGCCAAGGTTGCGCGCCGGGCACCGAGCACCGACCCGGCCAGCATCACCCCAAGGGTCTGCGCGGTGATCGGCACCGCTGCTCCGAACGGGTAGAGCAGACCGACTGCACCGAGGACGGCGACCAGGGCGGCGAAGGCGGCGACCAGGGCCAGGTCGCGAGCGGTCACCGGGTCAGCTTGTAGTAGGTGAAGGTGTTGCAGGTGTCCAGGTCACCGCTCTTGATGCCGGTGGAGAACCACTGCTGACGCTGCGCCGCCGACCCGTGAGTCCAGCCCTCCGGGTCGACCCGGCCCTGGGTCTTGGCCTGGATCCGGTCGTCACCGACGGCGGCCGCAGCGTTCAGTGCCTCACTGATGTTCTGCTCGGTCAGGTTGATGCTGTTGCCCTCGACCCTGGTGGACAGGGTGGCCCACACCCCGGCGAGGCAGTCGGCCTGCAGCTCCATGGCGACCGAGAACTCGTTGGCGCGGTCTGGGTTGCGCTGCTGGATCTGGCGCACCTGCGGCTCGATTCCGAGGATCGTCTGCAGGTGGTGACCGAACTCGTGCGCGACGATGTAGGCCTGCGCGTACTCGCCGCTGGCGCCGAACTTCTGCTGCAGGACGTCGAGGAAGCCCAGCTCGAAGTAGATCTCCTGGTCGGCGGGGCAGTAGAACGGCCCCACCTCGGCGCTCGCCGGGCCACACCCGGTCTGGGTGGCCTGGGAGAAGAAGGCCAGCCGCGGCCGGACGTACTCGATGCCGCGTCGGGCGAACTCTGCCTCCCAGACGTCGTCCGCGACGTTGTAGACCTTGATCAGCCGGCAGTCGGTGTACTCCTGCAGCGCACCCTCGCTGTTGCATCGGGCGTTGAGCTCCTCGGCGGACTCGCCCGCCTGGCCGCCCTGGGGCGCGGTGTCGACCGGGACCACGCCTGCCGAGCCGGTGCCGCCGCCGAGCAGGCTCCACAGCAGGAAGACGATCAGACCGACGATGCCGGTGCCGCCACCGATCGCCAGGCCTCCGCCCATGCCGCCGCCGCGGCGGTCGTCGACCCCGCCAATGTCGACGTTGGAGTTCTCGAAGTCGATGGGCACGCCGCCTCCACGTCCTGACGCCCGGTGCCGTGTCGTCACCATGACCGCCACGGTGATCTTCACCGCCGGACATACCGTATCCGGTGCCTGTCGCGGTGAGCGGGTCGAAGCGGGACTGCTGGGGGCACTGGTGAGGATGCCGTGACCGTGGGTCGGCTGGCACCCGACCCGGTGGGTGGACCGTAGAATCGACTCCCGCGTCCGAGCGGCAATCCGTCCGGGCCACCCACCGGCCGGTTCGGCACGTCCCAGGTCCGCAGCAGCAACCCAGGAAGGCCCTCGATGATCGTCGCGCAGGGGATCGAGCTGCGTGCCGGTGCCAAGTTGCTGCTGGACTCGGCGACGTTCCGGGTGGCGCCCGGGGACCGGATCGGGTTGGTCGGGCGCAACGGGGCCGGCAAGACGACGTTGACCACGGTGCTGGCCGGTCAGGCCCAGCCGGTGGCCGGCACCGTCACCCGCACCGGCCAGGTGGGCTATCTGCCGCAGGACCCACGCACCGGCGACCTGGACCAGCTCGCCAAGGACCGGGTGCTGTCGGCCCGCGGCCTGGACGACGTCGTGCGCCGGATGCGCCGGACCGAGGGTGAGATGGCCAGCGCCGTCGAGGAGACCCGGGACGCGGCGATGGCCCGCTACGCCCGCCTCGACGCGGAGTTCACCAGTCACGGCGGCTACGCCGCCGAGAGCGAGGCAGCCACCATCTGCTCCAGCCTGGCTCTGCCGGAAAGGGTGCTGGGCCAGCCACTGGGCACCCTGTCCGGAGGGCAGCGCCGCCGGGTCGAGCTGGCCCGGATCCTGTTCTCCGGCGCTGCCACCCTGTTGCTCGACGAGCCGACGAACCACCTTGACGCAGACTCGATCGCCTGGCTGCGGGGGGTTCTGGCGGCCTGGTCCGGTGGGCTGGTGGTGATCAGCCATGACGTCGGGCTGCTCGCGGCCTGCGTGAACAAGGTCGTCCATCTCGACGCGAACCGGTGCGAGCTGGACATCTACAACGTCGGCTGGTCGGCCTATCTCGAGCAGCGGGAGGCCGACGAGCGGCGGCGGCGGCGAGAGCGTGCCAACGCCGAGAAGAAGGCCGCTGCCCTGATGGCCCAGGCCGACAAGATGCGCGCCAAGGCGACGAAGGCGGTGGCTGCACAGAACATGGCCCGCCGGGCGACCCGGCTGCTGGAGGGGCTGGAGGAGACCCGCCGCACCGATCGGGTGGCCAAGCTGCGCTTTCCCGACCCCGCTCCCTGTGGGCGGGTGCCGCTGCAGGTCACCGGGCTGTCCAAGAGCTACGGCAGCACCGAGGTGTTCACCGACGTCGGCCTGGCGATCGATCGGGGCAGCCGGGTCGTCGTCCTCGGTCTGAACGGAGCGGGCAAGACCACGTTGCTGCGGCTGCTCGCCGGCCTGGAGGCGCCGGACACCGGCGCGGTACTGCCGGGGCACGGTCTGCGTCTGGGCTACTACGCCCAGGAGCACGAGACGCTCGACATCGAGCGCACGGTGCTGGAGAACCTGCGTAGCGCCGCGCCCGACCTGACCGATGCCCAGGTGCGCTCCGTGCTCGGCTCGTTCCTGTTCTCCGGCGACGACGTCGACAAGCCCGCCGGGGTGCTGTCCGGGGGGGAGAAGACCCGGCTGGCGCTGGCCACGCTGGTGGTCTCCGGTGCCAACGTGCTGCTGCTGGACGAGCCGACCAACAACCTGGACCCGGCCAGCCGTGCGGAGGTGCTGTCCGCCCTGCACCGCTACGCCGGCGCGGTCGTGCTGGTCACCCACGACGAGGGGGCGGTGCAAGCGCTTGCGCCAGAACGGGTCGTGCTGCTTCCGGACGGTGAGGAGGATCTATGGGGGGGCGACTACCTGGACCTGGTGGCCCTGGCCTGAGCGACCTCGCCCATCCGGTGGCCGGCCACGGGCGGACCTGACATCGTAGGACCACCATCGATCGCTGCCCCGCCGTGATCGCTGCCCCGCCGTGATCGTTGCGAGTTGAACGACCACGACCAGGTGGTCGATGATGGCATAATCCGATGTCACGTGATCAACGGGCGAGTGTCATGGCCCACGCAACAACCGGCACCGACGGCCAAAGAGCCTCTGCTGTCAAAGGTTTCCGGTCGCCCGACGATGAAGGTCCCGCATCGACAACCTGCCGAGGAGGAACGGTGAGCGACACCATGAAGAAGGGCGCTCGAATCACAGGAACTGACCGCACCAAGCTCGCCAACGAACTCACCAAGAAGTACACGAACGGCGCGAGCATCCGGTCACTGGCCGAGTCCACCGGTCGTTCCTACGGTTTCGTCCACAGGCTGCTCACCGAGAACGACGTGCAGCTGCGCAGCCGGGGTGGTGCCACCCGCGGCAAGTCCAAGCGCTGACGGTGATGGGGGTCGCACCCGAGGACCCGCGCCAGATCGGGTCGACGGGTGGCGGGGGGCCCCTCACCGCGGACGAGCTGGCGCAGGTCCACCTGAGGCTCGAGGTGTCCGGTCGCCGCGCCGACGTCGTGCTCGTCGACCCGGACCGGCACAACCCGCAGACGCCCGCCATGTGGCGGGCGTTGGCGGCTCTGGCCCGATGGTTGGACGGGCGGGCCGACGTCGTGGTGATCCGCGGCGAGGGTCCCTCGTTCTCGGCCGGTCTGGACCGGGCGGCCTTCTCGCCGTCTTCGACCGACGGCCTGGCCCGACTGGCAATGCTGGATGACGAGGCCGCGGCAGCGGAGATCGCCGGCTTCCAGGACGCCTTCCGGCACTGGTCGACCTCCTCCTACCTGAGCATCGCCGCGGTGCGCGGCCACGCCATCGGGGCCGGATTCCAGCTCGCCCTGGCCTGCGACCTGCGCCTGGCCGCCGACGACGCCCGGTTCTCGATGCGGGAGCCGCAGCTGGGACTTGTGCCCGACCTCGGCGGCACCGCACGCCTGGTCGAGGCGGTCGGCTACGGCCGCGCGCTGGAGATCTGCGCCAGCGGTCGCGACGTCCCCGCGGCGGAGGCGCTGCAGTGCGGACTGGTCCAGCGGGTGGTCGAGTTCGATGCGCTGGCGCGGGCGGTCGACGACCTGGCGGTCGTGGTCACCGGCGAGCAGTCGGCGGCGGTGCTGGCCACGCGTGACCTGCTGCGCCGAGCGCGCCCGGACCTGACCGACCAGCTCGCCGCCGAGCGCATCGCCCAGGTGCGCCGGATCCAGGCCCTGGCCGCGCGGGCCGGGCTGGGGAAGTGATCCGCCCTCCCGGTGGTTGGCGCCGGTAGCCGATCGCTTCGACACCGGGAGGAGGGACGTGTCCGGTCACTCTGCCTGGTCGACGCTGCGCTCCTACAGCCGTGATCCTGAGGTCCGCGAGCGCCGGCTGGCGCCGGGCACCTGGCGCCGAGTACTCGGTTACGCCCGGCCGTACCGACGCATCATCGCCGGTTTCCTCGCGCTGACCGTCCTGGACGCGGGCTTCGTGGTCCTCACCCCGCTGCTGGTGCGCCGCATCATCGACGACGGGGTCACTCCGAAGGACTCCGCCCTCGTCGTGCAGCTGGCTCTGGTCATCGCCGCCGTCGCCGTGCTGGACGCCGTGACCGGACTGGCCGTGCGCTGGCTCTCATCGCGGATCGGCGAAGGGCTGATCTACAACCTGCGTACCGAGGTCTTCGGCCACGTGCTGCGCCAGCCGGTGGCCTTCTTCACCCGGACCCAGACCGGGGCCCTGGTCTCCCGGCTGAACAACGACGTGATCGGTGCCCAGCAGGCGTTCACCTCCACCCTGTCCGGCGTGGTGTCCAACCTGGTCTCCCTGGTCCTGGTGGCCGGCGCCATGCTGTACCTGTCCTGGCCGATCACCGTGGCCTCGCTGCTCATGCTGCCGCTGTTCCTGTTGCCGGCCCGGCGGGTAGGGGCCCGGTTGCAGTACCTGACCCGAGAGTCGATGCAGCTCAACGCCGAGATGGGCTCGCGAATGACCGAACGGTTCAACGTGGCCGGGGCCCTGCTGGTCAAGCTGTTCGGCCGGCCGAGCATCGAGGACGCTGAGTTCTCCGAGCGGGCCGGCCAAGTGCGCGACATCGGGGTGCGGATCGCCATGTCGAACCGGATCTTCTTCACCGCTCTCACCCTGGTCGCCTCCCTGGCCACGGCCCTGGTCTACGGGGTGGGTGGGCTGTTCACCATCTCGGGACAGATGACGATCGGAACGCTGCTCGCCCTGGCCGCGCTGCTGGCCCGGCTCTACGGCCCGCTGACCGCCTTGTCCACGGTACGGATCGACGTGATGACCGCACTGGTCAGCTTCGAGCGGGTGTTCGAGGTGCTCGACCTGCAGCCCCTGGTCGCCGATCGGCCCGGCGCGCTCGAGCTGCCCCGGGGCCCGATGGCGGTGGAGCTGGACGAGGTGTCCTTCCGCTACCCGGCGGCGGACGAGGTCTCCCTGGCCTCCCTGGAGCAGGTCGCCCTGGCCGACCGTCGAGGCGGCACGGAGGTGCTGCACGGGGTGAGCCTGCGGGCCGAGCCCGGCCAGCTGGTGGCCCTGGTCGGACCGAGCGGAGCCGGCAAGACCACGATCACCACGCTGGTCTCCCGGCTCTACGACGTCACCGGCGGGAGCGTGCGAATCGGTGGGCACGATGTCCGCGAGATCACCCAGTCCTCGCTGCATGCCGCGGTCGGCGTGGTCACCCAGGAGGCGCACCTGTTCCACGACACGGTGCGGGCCAACCTGCTCTACGCCCGACCCGAGGCGTCCGAACAGCAGATGGTCGAGGCGCTACAGGCGGCCCAGGTGTGGGCCGTGGTGTCCTCCCTGCCGGAGGGGCTCGACACCGTGGTCGGCGACCGCGGCCACCGCCTCTCCGGCGGCGAGAAGCAGCGCATCGCCCTGGCCCGGCTGCTTCTCAAGGGCCCCGACGTGGTCATCCTCGACGAGGCGACGGCGCACCTGGACTCGGAGTCCGAGCTGGCGGTGCAGCGGGCCTTGGACCGGGCCCTGGCTGGTCGGACCGCGCTGGTCATCGCCCACCGGCTGTCCACGGTGCGCGCGGCGGACCTGATCGTGGTTATCGACGACGGTCGGGTGGTCGAGCGGGGCCGGCACAGCGAGCTACTCGCTCGCGGCGGCCTGTACGCCGATCTCTACCGCACCCAGTTCGCCGAGCAGGACAGCACCGAGCCGGACAGCACCGAGCAGGACAGCACTGAGCAGGACAGCACTGAGCAGGACAGCACTGAGCCGGCGGCCTCGGTCGATGAGTCGCCGTGGACCGGCCCGCCGGTTCCAGGGCGTGCGGCTCAGCCGAAGCCGCTCAGCCCGCCGTCCACCGCGAGCACCGAGCCGGTGACGTAGCTCGCCGCCGGGGACAGCAGGAAGACCGCCGGGCGGGCCAGCTCGAGCGGGTCGCCGTACCGGCGCAGCGCCGTGCGCTCCTCGTTGCCCCGTCGGACGGTGTCACCGCCGGCCGCGTCGTCCAGCTCGCGGGCCCGGCCGGTGTCCAGGAAGCCCGGCAGCAGCACGTTGACCCGCACGTTGCGTGGACCCAGCTCCTCGGCCATGGTCCGGGCGGCCATCGCCAGCCCAGGCCGCAGACCGTTGGCGAGCAGCTGGCCGGGTTGGGGGTGGTGGGCGGCAGAGGAGAGCAGGAAGACCACCGATCCGCCTTCGTGGGAGACGTTGGCGGCCACCGTCCGAGCCAGTCGCAGCGGGGCCAGGAACGCCGACTCGAACGCCAGCCGCCAGTGTCCGTCGTCGGTCTCGGCGAAACGTTGGGCCGACGGCTCACCGATCCCGATGAGCACCCCGTCCAGCCGTCCGTAGCGAGCCACCGCTGCGGCCGCCAGGCACGTGTCCAGTCCCGGCTCGCTGAGGTCACCGCTGACCGCGATCGCCCGCTCGGGACCGCCGACCATGGACGCCGTCGCGGCCAGGGCAGACTCCGTGCGCCCGCCCAGCACCAGTCGGGCGCCCTCCTGCGCGAGCTGCAGGGCGCAGGCCCGGCCCAGGCCTCGCGAGGCCCCGGCGACCACGTAGACGCGGTCGCTCAGACCAAGATCCATGCAGCCACTCCATCGGCGCTCGACGGCTGATCGCCGTCGGCACCACCTCGGTGTGCCGTGCCGCCGGCACGCAGTGGATTATCGAGACGCGGTCCCCACGTCTTGAGTCCGTCGGGGCGCAGCCGCCCGCGCCTCACGCGTTCAGCCGGTCCTCGTACTCCTCGTCGACGGACCGGCGCCGGGCACGATCCACCGGGCGCTCACCAGCACGCCGGCGGACCTCGCGGAGCAGGTAGTGACCCAGGACGAGATAGGCGGCGACCGCGAACGCCCACCACTGGACGGCGTAGCCGAGGTTGATGCCCAGGCCCACCTCGGGCCGGGGCAGCGGGGTGGGTGGTGCGGCACCGCCGGGCCGCTCCTCGACGAGTACGCCGTACACCGGGTAGAGCGTGGCGCCGAGCGGTTCGCCGATCTGCTCTGCGATCCGGGGCAGGTCGATGCGCAGCTGCTGCCCGGCTGGGGGAGCGCGGTCCAGGCCCGGTTCCCCGGGACGTAGCCGGACGGTCACCTCGACCGGGCCGGTCGGCGGCTCGGGCACCGCGTCGGGTGCCGCGCCGGTGCGGCCGTTGGGCACCCAGCCCCGGTCGACCATCAGCACCTGTCCGTCGGGCAGCTGTAGGGGCACCAGAACCTCGAACCCGTAGCTCTTGTCGAGCGGGCGGTTGCGCACCAGCACCGTGTCCTGCCCGCGGTAGCGTCCGGTCGCGGTCACCGGGATCCACTCCTGGCCCGCCTCGAGCCGCTGGCCGGCGTCGACCAGGACGTCGTCGAGGGGTACCGGGGCCCCGTCGTAGTTCGCAGTGACCCGGTCGCGGCGCTCCACCTTGGTCTCGTGTCGGTCGTACTGCCAGTTACCCAGGAGGGTGAACACCACCGACAGGGCGATGACACCCAGCAGAGCCAGTGCCCAGCCGGGCTCCCGCAGCAGCCCGGCCGCAGCGCGCAGCTCCGGACCGGTGGGCCGCCGCGACCGGGAGCCCGATCGGGGTTCGCTCGGGCCCGCGGCCGTCGTGCCGGGAGGGGTCACCGGCCCATTCTCACAACGCAGGGGCGCCGGACGGTCACCGGGTCAGCCGGCTCGGACCGCGGCCCCGGTCAGCCGTCGTCACCCGACCAGCCGTCGTCACCCGACCGCGGTACCGGCACCGTCGAGCCGGTCAGCGCCAGTCGGTCGACCGGGGTGAGGACGGTGGCCGAGCGCCGCCGTCCTGAGTTGGCCATCACCACCGCCACGTAGGGCAGGAACACCGCCCCGGCGGCGAAGACCCACCGAACCGGGTGGTCGATGAGCACGACCAGCAGCAGGCACAGCGTCCGGATCGTCATGGACAGGATGTAGCGACGGATGCGTCGGTCGATGTCTTGGCTGTGCGAGCGCGGTGCAGCGGTGATGCTGTGGACCGGCTTCTGCCCGCCGGAGCGGTACCCCATGGCTCTACGGTAGGGGTCACACCTGGTCACCGCACCCGAGGAGGAGCACATGGCCCGCAGCGTCCTGATCACCGGGGGCAGCCGGGGGATCGGGTTGGCCATCGCTCGGGCCATGGCCGCCGACGGGGACACGGTCGCGATCACCTACCACACCGGCTCGGCACCGGACGGGCTGTTCGGGGTGCCCTGCGACGTGACCGACACGGCATCGGTGGACGCGGCGTTCAGCGCCGTCGAGGCGGAGCAGGGTGCTGTGGAGGTCCTGGTCGCCAACGCCGGCATCACCAAGGACCAGCTCGTGCTGCGGATGAGTGACCAGGACTGGGACGACGTCGTCGACACCAACCTGGCCGGTGCGTTCCGCTGCGTTCGGCGCGCGGCGATGGGCATGGTCCGGATGCGCCGTGGCCGGATCGTGCTGGTCTCCAGCGTCGTCGGCCTGTACGGGGGACAGGGCCAGGTGAACTACGCGGCCAGCAAGGCCGGCCTGGTCGGCGTGGCCCGCTCGGTGGCAAGGGAGCTGGGCGGGCGCGCGATCACGGCCAACGTGGTCGCGCCGGGGTTCGTCGAGACCGACATGACCGCCGAGCTGCCACCCGAACGGCGCGCTTCGTACGCCGGCATGATCCCGGCCGGGCGCTTCGGCGCCGCCGACGAGGTCGCGCATGCCGTGCGGTTCCTCGCCTCGGCGCAGGCGGGCTACGTCAACGGAGCGGTACTGCCCGTGGACGGTGGCCTCGGGATGGGGCACTGAAGCACCGGACCGCATCGGCTCCACCATCACCCTGGGCCCTCCCGATGGGACGGAAAGGATCTGACATGGCCTTGCTCGAGGGCAAGAACCTCGTGGTGACCGGGGTGCTCACCGACGCCTCGATCGCCTTCCACGTGGCGCGGCTGGCCCAGGAAGAGGGCGCCAACGTCGTCCTCACCTCGTTCGGGCGACAGATGAAGATCACCCGGACAGTGAGTCGGCGGCTGCCGGCCGAGGCGCCCGTCGTCGAGCTGGACGTCACCGACCAGGCCCACCTGGACGCCCTTGCCGCCGCTGTGGGCGAGCACCTGGACGGCGTGGACGGTCTGCTGCACTCGATCGGGTTCGCCCCGCAGAGCGCTCTCGGCGGCGGGTTCCTCGACTGCCCCTGGGAGGACGTGGCGACCTCCCTTCAGGTCTCAGCCTTCTCGCTGAAGTCGTTGGCGGCCGCCTGCCTGCCCCTGATGGGGCCGGGGTCCAGCGTCGTCGGCCTCACCTTCGACGCCTCGGTCGCCTGGCCCGTCTACGACTGGATGGGGGTGGCCAAAGCGGCGTTCGAGTCGACCTCCCGCTACCTGGCGCGCGATCTGGGACCCAAGGGGATCAGGGTGAACCTGGTGGCCGCCGGGCCGCTGCGCACGATGGCGGCCAAGTCGATCCCCGGCTTCGCCGCCTTCGAGGACACCTGGCCCCAGCGGGCCCCCCTCGGCTGGGACATCACCGATCCGGAGCCGACCGCCAGGGCATGTGTCGCACTGATGTCGCCGTGGTTCCCGGCGACCACCGGCGAGATCGTCCATGTCGACGGAGGTTTCCATGCCATCGGATAAGTCCTCCACCGCTGCTGCCCGTGGCACGACCGATCAGCGCGCTACCGCGACCGACCGGGTCGCCGGGGGACGCGGCACGATCCGTCGCGTCGTCCTGGTGCGGCACGCCAAGTCCGCCTATCCCTCAGGGGTTCCCGACCACGACCGGCCATTGGCCGGCAGGGGTCGGCGCAACGCCCAGGCGGCCGGTGAGTGGTTCCGCGCCGAGGGACCGCGCCCGGACCTGGTGCTCTGCTCCGACGCCCAACGGGCGCGGCACACCTGGGAGATCGTGGCCGCCCAGCTCGACCCGCAGCCCGAGGTGCGGCTCGAGCCGCGGTTGTACGTGGCCGGGCCGAATGACGTCCTCGCGTTGGTCCGGGCCTGCCCCAGCTCGGTGACCACCATCGCCGTGGTCGGCCACGAGCCGACGCTGTCCGGCACCGCGCTGATGCTGGCCGGGCCCGGCTCGGACCCGACCGGACTGTCCCGGCTGGCGACCAAGTTCCCGACCAGCTCCGTGGCCGTGCTGAGGGTCACCGGGACGTGGCGTTCGGTGCAGCCGGGCCGGGCGGTGCTGGAAAGCTTCGCGGTCCCGCGCACCTGAGGGCTTGCCCCAGTCGGTCCGGGCTCAGCCGCGTCGGTTCACCCCGTCACGCCAGGTGAGCCAGTCGTGGACCGGGCCCAGGTCGTAGTCGGGGCCGTTGAGGCCCACTGTCAACAGGGTGAACCCCAGCCCGAGCAGCTGTTCTCCGACCTGCTCAGGGCCCTTCTCCACGGCGGTGGAGCGCTCGACCACGGACGGGTCACGGCCCTCGGCGCGGCACCACTCGTCGAGCACGGACACTTTGCGGGCCAACGTGTCCGGCGAGCCGAAGCCATGCCAGATGTCGGCGTGCCGCGCGGCGTAGCGCAGTGTCTTGCGCTCTCCGCCTCCGCCGATAAGCACCGGGACCGGCCGCAGCGGAGCGGGGTTGAGCACGCCCAGCCGGCGCTCGATCCGCGGCAGTGCCGACTCCAGGTCGGCCAGCCGCGAGCCCGCGGTCCCGAAGTCGTAGCCGTACTCGTCGTAGTCGCGCTCGAACCACCCGGCGCCGATGCCCAGGATCAGCCGACCGCCGCTGATGTGGTCCACCGTGCGGGCCATGTCCGCGAGCAGCTCGGGGTTGCGGTAGCTGTTGCAGGTCACCAGGGCGCCGATCTCGACCCGGCTGGTCGCCTCGGCCCAGGCCCCGAGCATCGTCCAGCACTCGAAGTGCTGTCCGTCCGGCGGGCCGTAGAGCGGGAAGAAGTGGTCCCAGGTGAAGAGCACGTCGGCTCCGGCGGCCTCGACCTGCGCCACCGCGCGCCGGATGTCGCCGTAGTCGGCGTGCTGAGGCTGGAGCTGGACGCCGATCCGCACCGGCCGGGGACCGGGCGCCTCGGTGCCGGGGGTGCGAACCGCGGTGGTGGACTCGGGGGATGGGCTGGCGGACGGCTCGATCATGCCTTGATCGTCTTGCCCTTCGCCACGACCGTGATGCCGGACTCGGTGATCACGAAGCCGCGCTCGCGGTCCTCGTCGGGGTCCATGCCGACCCGGGCACCCTCGGTGACCGTGACGTTCTTGTCCAGGATGGCGCGGCGCACCACGGCGTGCCGGCCGATCTCGACGTTGTCCATGAGCACGGCGTCGCTGACCGTCGCCCAGGAGTGCACCCCGACGTTGGGGGACAGCACCGAGTTCTCCACCAGCGCCCCGGAGACCACGCAGCCGGGCGAGACGATCGAGTTCACCGAGTGCCCGATCCGTCCGTGCCAGCCATGTACGAACTTCGCCGGGGGCCACGGACCGAGGTAGGTGTAGATCGGCCACTCGTAGTTGTAGAGGTTGAACACCGGGTGCACCGAGACCAGGTCCATCTGCGCCTCGAAGTAGGCGTCCAGGGTCCCCACGTCGCGCCAGTAGTCCTTGTCGCGGTTGGTTGAGCCGGGCATGTCGTTCTCGATGAAGTCGTAGACGGCGGCCTCCCCGCGGTCGACGAAGTAGGGGACGATGTCGCCGCCCATGTCGTGCTCGGAGGTCTCCACGTCCGCGTCCTCGGTGACCGCCTCGATCAGGGCGTCGGTGTCGAAGACGTAGTTGCCCATCGAAGCCAGCACCTGGTCGGGGGCGTCGGTCAGGCCCTGCGGGTTCTTCGGCTTCTCCAGGAACTCCCCGATCCGGCGCGTGTCGTCGGCCGCGGTCTGGATCACCCCGAACTGGTCGGCCATCGAGATGGGCTGGCGGATCGCGGCCACCGAGCACCGGGCTCCGGACTCGATGTGGGCGCTGACCATCTGCGCGAAGTCCATCCGGTACACGTGGTCGGCGCCGACGACGACGATGATGTCCGGCTTCTCGTCCCGGACCAGGTTCAGGCTCTGGAAGATCGCGTCGGCGCTACCCAGGTACCACCGCTTGCCGACCCGCTGCTGGGCGGGCACCGGGGCGACGTAGTTGCCGAGCATCGTCGACAGCCGCCAGGCCTGGGAGATGTGCCGGTCCAGGCTGTGGGACTTGTACTGGGTGAGCACCACGATGCGCAGATATCGGGCATTGATCAGGTTGGTCAGTGCGAAGTCGACCAGTCGGTAGGTGCCGCCGAACGGCACCGCCGGCTTGGCCCGGTCGGCGGTCAATGGCATCAGACGCTTGCCCTCGCCGCCAGCCAGAACGATGGCCATGACCTTGGGATTCGCCATACAGCGACCCTAGGGGGTTCAGGGGCTTTCGCACTACGGTGACATCCGTGCGCATCGATCTGTTGACCAGGGAGTACCCGCCGGACGTCTACGGGGGTGCTGGAGTTCACGTCGAGAACCTCGCCGCCGCGCTGCGCCAACGCGTCGACGTGCGGGTCAGGGCCTTCGGTGCACCGCGGGCCGAGGAGGGGGTCAGCGGCTACCCGGACCTCGCCGAGCTCGCCGGGGCGAACGCGGCGCTGCGCACGTTCGGGGTAGACCTGGCGATGGCCGCCGACTGCGGTGGCGCGGACGTCGTCCACTCCCATACCTGGTACGCCAACCTCGCGGGGCACCTGGCCGGGCTGCTGCACGACGTCCCGCACGTGCTCAGCGCGCACAGCCTGGAGCCGCTTCGGCCGTGGAAGGCCGAGCAGCTCGGCGGCGGCTACGCCCTGTCGTCGTGGGCCGAGCGGACCGCTTACCTGGGCGCTGCCGCGGTGGTTGCGGTCAGCGCCGGGATGCGCGCGGACATCCTGCGCAGCTACCCCGACGTGCAGGAGGACAAGGTCGTCGTCGTCCACAACGGGATCGACCTGTCCGGCTGGCGGCGCGACGAGAACCCGGACGTCGTCCGGGCGCTAGGGATCGACCCGGATCGGCCCAGCGTGGTCTTCGTCGGCCGGATCACCCGGCAGAAGGGCCTGCCCTACCTGTTGCGCGCAGCCCGGCTGCTGCCCAAGGACGTGCAGCTGGTGCTCTGTGCCGGGGCCCCCGACACCGAGGAGATCATGGCCGAGGTCTCCGGCCTGGTCGCCGAACTGCAGGCCGAGCGCAGCGGGGTGGTGTGGATCGAACGGATGCTGCCGCGGGAGGAGCTGTGCCAGGTGCTGTCGGCGGCGACCACCTTCATCTGCCCCTCGGTCTACGAGCCGCTCGGCATCGTCAACCTCGAGGCGATGGCCTGCGAGGCGGCCGTGGTCGGCACCGCGACCGGGGGCATCCCCGAGGTGGTGGTGGACGGTGAGACCGGACGGCTGGTCCCGATTGACCAGGTGCAGGACGGCACCGGGACGCCGCGTGACCCCGAGGCGTTCGTGGCCGACCTGGCCGAGGTGCTCACCGAGGTGACCTCCGACGTGGACCGGGCCCGGGAGATGGGGCGGGCCGGGCGCCGGCGGGCCGAGGAGCACTTCTCCTGGGAGGCGATCGCCGACCGGACCGTGCAGGTCTACCAGTCGGTGCGCTGAGCCTGTGCCCGCTCGGCCGGCGGGGGTTGAGGCGTGGCGGCGGCGTGGACGGCGTGGCGGGCCACGCCGTCCAGCTGCCGTAGCGTCCCGCGCCGCTGCTGCGCCTCCCAACCACTGACCGAGCCGCCGTCGTCGGCCAAGGCCAGGGCGACGATGGCCCGCAGCCGCAGCGCCGAGGTCAGGACCAGCACGGCGCGGGACGGGACGTCGGGCGGCAGCGCGCCCGGGTCGATGCCGGCACCGGCCAGGTCCGCCCACAGCTCGGCGACCTCCGGGCGCGATCGCGCGACATCCAGCTCCGACAGCACCTCGGTGGCCTCGATGAGGGCGCTGCGCAGCGCGCGGTCGGCTTCGCCGAGGTCGGCGACCTCGGCGTGTGGGCGGTGGTGGACCTGCCACACCGACCAGGTCACCAGGACTCCCGGCTCGGTGGTCGAGCCATAGCCGACCTCGTGCGGGACGATGCCCATCGCCTGTCGCCCGCCGATGCTCAGCACCGCGGCGCCGGCCGAGCAGGCGGCGACGTTGAACGCGGCCGGACCGGGCAGCCCGGTGACGTCTCCGGGGACCGGCAGCACGGCCCGGGCCGCGGTGGCACCGCACTCTCGGAGCTGCTCCAGCAGCCCGGCCATCGCGTCACCGGGCACACCCTCGACGCGATGGGTGTCGTCGTCGGGATCGGTCACCGCGTCCGTGAGCCGACCGAGGTCGGCCCGGCCGCGCAGGACCGCGGTGGCCCAGGCCGCGAACCGGACAGCGCGCGGCACGTGGAGCACGTCGCCAGCCTACGGCGCACCGTCGAGCAGCCGATCCCCTAGGGTCAAGGAATGGCGGACGTGCTCGACCTGATCGGGGTCACCGTCGTGCGCGACGGGGCCAAGCTCCTGGACGACATCACGTGGCGGGTGGCCGATGGTCAGCGGTGGGTGATCCTCGGTCCGAACGGTGCCGGCAAGACCACCCTGCTGCAGATCGCCGGCGCCCGGATGCACCCGACGGAGGGTGTGGCCTGGCTGCTCGGCGAGCGGCTCGGCGAGGTGGACGTGTTCGAGCTGCGACCACGGATCGGTCTGTCCAGTGTCGCGTTCGCCGACACCCTGCCGCCGGGGGAGCAGGTCGAGGATGTCGTGCTGACCGCGGCCTATGCCGTCGCGGGCCGCTGGCGGGAGGACTACGAGGACACCGATCACCGTCGCGGCCGGGACCTGCTGGCGGCCTTCGGGGTCGACCACCTGGCGGGTCGCACCTTCGGGACCCTCAGTGAGGGGGAGCGCAAGCGGGTCCAGCTGGCCCGCTCGCTGATGACCGACCCGGAGCTGCTGCTGCTCGACGAGCCGGCCGCGGGGCTCGACCTCGGCGGGCGGGAGACCCTGGTGGCCGATCTCGCCGAGCTGGCCGGCGACCTGCGCTCGCCGGTGATCGTGCTGGTCACCCATCACGTCGAGGAGATCCCCCCGGGGTTCACCCACGCCCTGCTGCTGCGCCAGGGCAGTGTCACCGCCTCCGGGCCGCTGGAGGAGGTGCTCACCGACGAGCTGCTCAGCGATACCTTCGGCGTCAGCCTGTCGGTGCAGCGCACCGGGAACCGCTGGGCGGCGTATAAGCGTATGACTGAGTGAGGCCGGTGGGCGCCTCGGTCGGGACAGCTGTCCGGTGGCCGGGACGGCCCGAGTCACGAAGACTGGGTCACGGAACGGATAGGTAGGGTCGAGGTGGGGATGTCTTCCGCCCCCCTCGCATCGTCAGCACCGGGGAGGTAGCGGTGGACTGGGCACGGGACTCGCTGGGCCTGCTCTGGGTGGCTCTTGCGATCGCCGCCGGAGTCATCGAGATGTTCACCCTCGACTTCATCTTCCTCATGGTGGCCGGTGGGGCGCTCGCCGCCGCCGTGGTTGCCGTGCTGACCGGCAACGTGACCATCTCGGTGCTCGCCTTCGCCGCGGCAACGGTGCTGCTGCTGCTCGGTGCCCGACCACCGCTTAAGAGGTACATGGCCAACCGGGTGCCCTCGATCAGCATGCACACCGACGCCCTCGTCGGTCGCTCGGCGCAGGCACTCACCCGGATCGCCGACACCGGGCAGATCAAGCTCGCCGGGGAGCTGTGGAGCGCCCGGATGGAGGTGGGCCACGAGCCGGCACCGGCCGGCAGCACCGTACACGTGGCCCGCATCGAGGGCGCCACGGCCGTGGTCACCGTGCTTCCCAGCACCCCCGCCATGTAGGACCACTGCCGTCCATCCGACAGGCCTCGCCCGGCCGGGCGACGCCTCCGAGACAACGGAGCCAACGCAGATGTTCGATCTACCCAACGTCGCCGGACTCGTCGTCCTGCTGCTGCTCGTCCTGTTCGTTCTCACCACGTTGTCCCGTGCGGTGCGGATCGTGCCACAGGCCACCTCGGTGATCGTCGAGCGGCTGGGACGTTACTCGCGCACGCTCACTCCCGGGCTGCATTTCCTGGTGCCGTTCGTCGATCGGCCGCGGGCCGTGGTCGACCTGCGCGAGCAGGTGGTCAGCTTCCCCCCGCAGCCGGTGATCACCTCCGACAACCTCGTGGTCAACATCGACACGGTGATCTACTTCCAGCCCACGGACCCGAAGTCGGCGGTCTACGAGATCGCCAACTACATCCAGGGCATCGAGCAGCTGACGGTCACCACCCTGCGCAACGTGATCGGGTCGCTTGACCTGGAGCAGACGCTGACCAGCCGGGACAACATCAATGCCCAGCTGCGTGGCGTCCTCGACGAGGCCACCGGGCGCTGGGGCATCCGGGTGAACCGCGTCGAGCTCAAGGCGATCGACCCGCCGGCCAGCGTGCAGGACTCGATGGAGAAGCAGATGCGGGCCGAGCGGGACCGGCGGGCCGCGATCCTGAACGCCGAAGGCGTCAAGCAGTCCCAGATCCTCACCGCCGAGGGCGACAGGCAGTCCGCGATCCTGCGGGCCGAGGGCCAGGCGCAGGCCGCCATCCTCACCGCCGAGGGCGAGGCCCGGGCGATCCAGCAGGTCTTCGACGCGATCCACCGCGGCAACCCGGACTCCAAGCTGCTCGCCTACCAATACCTGCAGGTGCTGCCGCAGATCGCCAACGGGCCGTCGAACAAGGTGTGGATCGTCCCCAGCGAACTGACCCAGGCGCTACGGGGTATCGGCAACGCGCTCGGTGGTGACTCGGACGCCGAGGGCACCTGGGAGCCTGGGAAGGTCACCGGCAGCGGGCTGGCATCGGATCTGCTGACCCCCAACCTGGAGGACCCGTCCGTTGCACTGAAGCGGGCCCGGGACGAAGCGGCCGGGGCGGTCGCGGACGCCGAGGGTGCGGCGCGCCAGGCCAGCCCCCCTCGTCGTGCCGCGCGCCCTGAGCCGGCCCCTACGGCCACCGCGCCGGCAGTGCCGGACCAGATGCCGTCGACCTCTCAGGAGGGGCCGTCTACGGTGCCGCCTGGCCAATGATCGCCTGCTCGGTGGCCAGCACCAGGTCGACGTACCACTCGGCGTGGTTGTAGGCCAGCAGCGCCCGGCGCACCCCGGCCTGGGTCTCGTCCAGCCCGGAGACGCAGAGGTAGGCGGCGGCGCTCGGGATCGCGTCGGCGTGGTTCCAGGGGTCCCTGACGCCGTCATTGTCGCCGTCCACGCCGTAGGCCTCGAACGTGGCCGGCATGAACTGCATCGGACCGACCGCGCCGGCCGAGGACGGCCCGTTGTTCCGGCCGTGCCCGCTCTCCACCTGGCCCAGCGCGGCCAGCAGGCTCCAGCGCAGGCCGGGGCAGCGGCCGGCAGCCGCCCGGTAGGTGAGGGCGTAGTCCGCCGGGATGCCGAGCGCGTCGACCGGTCCCAGGCCCCGGGCCGAGGCCCGGGCCGCCGCACGGGCAGCGGCCAGCTCGGCAGCCGCCCGCTCGGCGGCGGCGAGCCGGCGGGCCCGCTCCGACAGGTCGGCCAGCCGGCGCTCGGCAGCCTCCAGCACCAGCTGCGCGGCGCGTGCCTCCTCGTCGAACCGGTCCTGGGCCTGGGCCAGACGTCGGCCTGCCCGCTCGGTCTGCCGGGCCGCCCGGCCGGCATGCCGGTCGGCGGCCAGCGACTGCTGCACCTCGGCGTCCGCGGCGTGCAGCACGCCGATCCCGATCCGACGTCCCACGGTGGCCCGCCACAGTGCGTCCTCGCCGGAGGAGGCGGTCAGCACGGCCAGCGTCACGCTCACCTCGCCGTTGCGGTAGAGCGACCGCACCCGGGCGGCCTGGCGGACCCGGGCTCGGCGCACCGCCTCGGCGGCCTCGGCGGCCTCCCGATCGGCCTGTCGGGCTGCGCTGAAGGCCGCGGCGAGCTCGACCGCGGACCGGTCGGCGGCCTGGCGGCGGCGCCCGTACTCTCCGGTGAGCACCCGAACCTGACCGGCCACCCGATCGGCCTCGGCGCGCGCTGCGGTCGAGATACCGGGCATCGGGTCACCGGTCGCGGTGGCCGGCCCGGTCGGGGCCACCGTCATGGCACCGGTCAGCGCGAGCACGACGAGCACCTGCCGGGCGCGGCGTCCTGACCGACCTTCCCGCCTCACCGTCTGCTTCTCGGCGTCCGGGCCCCGGCGGTTGACCGGTGTCCGGATAGCCTCACCCGGTGGAGGTCACCGCGGCGCTCGCCATCTTCGTCGCCGGCGTCGGGGCCGGCGCGATCAATACCGTGGTCGGGTCCGGCACGTTGATCACCTTCCCCACCCTGCTGGCCCTCGGCTACCCGCCGGTGACCGCCAACGTGTCGAACAACATCGGCCTGGTCTTCGGAGGCATCAGCGGCACCTGGGGCTACCGCCGCGAGCTGGCCGGCCAAAGTGACCTGGTGCGTCGGCTCGCCCCGATGTCCCTGGTCGGCGCGGTCATCGGCGCACTGTTGCTGCTGCGGCTGCCGGAGTCGGCGTTCGAGGCCGTGGTGCCGGTGCTGATCGCACTGGCGCTGGTGCTGGTCCTGGTCCAGCCGCGGATGGCCCGACGGGCGGCGGCCCGGCGGGCCCCCGGCACGGCGCCGTCAGGGCGGGTCAAGGCCGTATTGCTGCTCGCCACCGCGCTGGCCGGCGTCTACGGGGGGTACTTCGGCGCCGCCCAGGGGGTACTGCTGATCGGGATCCTCGGCTCGCTGCTGACCGAGAGCCTGCAACGGGTGAACGCGTTGAAGAACGTCTTGTCGGTCGTGGTGAACACCGTGGCGGCCATGGTGTTCCTCCTGGTCAGCCCGCAGAACGCGGACCCGGTGGTGATCGCCCTGATCGCCGGGGGGTCGTTCCTGGGTGGCCTGGCCGGAGCGCGACTGGGCCGCTGGCTGCCGCCGGTACTGCTGCGCGCTGTGATCGTCGTCGTCGCGGCGATCGCCATCGCCCGGCTGGTGACGACGTGACCGCCCCGAAAACGCCGTGGACCGCACCGGTGCAGCGGGTCACCGACCCCGACGACCCACGGGTGGCCGACTTCACCCGGTTGACCGACGTGGCCCTGCGTCGACGGCTGGAACCGGAGGGCGGTCTGTACCTGGCCGAGAGCGAGAAGGTCATTCGTCGGGCCCTGCAGGCCGGCCACCGGCCGCGGGCCCTGCTGCTGACCGAGCGGTGGCTGGACCGGCTGGCCGACCTGGTCGACCTGGTCGCCGCCGGGGGCGCGGGCGTCTTCGTCGGTGCCGACGACGTGCTGACCACGCTCGCCGGCTTCCACCTGCACCGCGGTGCGATCGCCTCCATGCACCGACCGGCGCCGTTGCCGCTGCCCGAGGTCCTGGCCGGCGCCCACCGGGTGCTGGTGCTGGAGGATGTCGTCGACCACACCAACGTCGGCGCCGTGTTCCGTTCCGCGGCCGGGATCGGCGCCGACGCGGTGCTCGTCACCCCGCGCTGTGCCGACCCGCTGTACCGGCGGGCGGTCCGGGTCTCGATGGGCACCGTCTTCCAGGTGCCCTGGGTGCGGCTGCGTCAGTGGCCAGGGGACATGGGGGCGCTGCGGGAGGCCGGATTCACCGTGGCTGCCCTGGCCCTGACCGACGACGCCGTGGGTCTGGCCGAGCTGGAGGGTGACTGCCCGGACCGGCTGGCCCTGGTGCTCGGCACCGAGGGCGACGGCCTGAGCCCGGCTGCGGTCGCCGCGGCCGACCTCAGCGTTCGGATCCCGATGGCGGGCGGAGTGGACTCGCTGAACGTCGCCGCCGCCGCGGCCGTGGCGTTATGGGCGGTCCGACCCGGACGGCGCCGGACGGGCAGGGTCAGCAGAGCAGCTCAGCCAGCGGACGGCGGGGGGTCACCGGCGTGTCGGTGAGGGCTCGACCGATCCGCAGCAGCACCTGGGGGATACCGGGCGCCGCGAGCAGGTCTGCGGCCTCGGCGCGCAGGTCCGGATGCTGCAACGGCTGGTCGGTGAACGAAGCCACCAGCGAGCGGGTCGTGGCGGTCAGCAGCATTCGCTGCAGCGCCACCCCGGCCAACGCCCAGTCCTGACGGCTGTCGCCGGATGTGGACACGGCGACGACCGTGCTCCGGGCCAGGTCGTCCTCGAAATCCTCGGGGGGCAGAGTGGATAGGCCGGGTGCACCGCGGCAGGCACGGCGGATCAGGTGGGCCAGCCGTCGCCGGGTGTCCCGGTCCGGCAGGATCAGTCGTGCCCCCTCGGCCTGCACCGCCCCACGCAGCGCCAGCACGTCGTCCTCGGCGACCGCGTGCGAGCGGTAGATCCGGCGGTGGGTCCGCCGCTCCAGTACGGCGCCGGCCAGGGTCGTCGCCGTCTCGTCGCGCTCGCGCCGCCCGGCGACGCCGGTCGCCGTGACGGTTGCCACCAGCAGCGGGTCGCCCCGGCGCGCCGTGACGTCCAGGAGCACCTGGCGACCCAGTGCCTGCAGTGTCACCCGGGCGTTCAGTGCGGCGGCGCCGCAGGAGATCACCCGGTCCCGGCCCAGGGGGTCGGTGTCGGGATGCCAGCGGCTCGGGTCCTCCAGGACGCCGAGTGCGTCGGCCAGACGGCGCAACCGCCAGGGTTGGCTGTTGCGGATGGAAGGAGCCCACCGTGCCGCCTCAGCGGCCCGCAAGAGGTCATCGGCGAGCCGGCCGGGTTGCTCCGGCAGAGCGGCCCCGAGAACCTGGCTGGCGCTCATTTCACTCACGCTAGGCAACACCCCGTGGGGGTAACTGGGGTCCAACGTCCCGCGGCCACGGACGCCGTCGGGGGCACCGTCGGCCACGGGTGGGACCGCTCAGCCGGCGTTCACCTCTGCCAGCACCTCGCGCATCACCGTGTCCACGTCGGTGATCCCGACGAAGGCGCCGGACTCGTCGGCGATCACCAGCGGCCCGGCCAGGCGCCGGTCAACCCCGGAGGCCAGTACCCGTAGCGCCGCGGCCCGCAGGTCCTGGGCCGCGCGTAGCCGCAGCAGCCGGCTGGCCGGCACCTCGGCGCCGTCCGCACCGATCAGGGCGAGCAGCCGGCCCTGGTCATCCAGCCGTGCTGTCCAGCCGCCGGTGCCGGTGCCGGTGCCGGTGCCGTGATCGGACTCGTCGAGGCGTTCCGCGCCCGCGATGTCGTCCTCTCGGGCAGTGGGCACCGGGCGGGCCAGCCGACCGGTGCGGGTCTGGGAGACGGTCTCGGCCCAGGTCGCCCGCAGCCAGGTGGCCACTTCGGGCGGGGGCGGCAGCAACGACGGTCGTCCCCGTCCGAACAGCCAACCCTGGGCCAGCCGGACGCCGACCTCCTGCATGTAACGGGCGTCATCCAGGCTCTCCACCCCTTCGGCCTGGACGACCGCACCCATCCCCGACGCCATCGAGACCACCAGCCGGATCAGCCGGGCCCGGACCGGGTCGGCGTGGGCCCCCTTGACCAAGGCTGCCTCCAGCTTGACCAGGTCGGGCTTGATCCGGTCCAGCCGCTCGAGCTCGGCCCGGCCGGCCTCCGCCACGTCGCAGGCGATCCGCAGGCCCTCGACCCGCAGCGCCGCCACCTCGCTGCTCGGGGCACTGTCAGCGGCCGAGGTGCCCTCCGGCCAGGACAGCTCGACGACGATCCCACCCAGGTCCTTCTGCTCGCGCAGCACGCCCAGCACGTGGGGGTCGTCCAGGAACGGCGCCACCACGTTGACCGCCAGGAACTGCTCGGGGCCCAGCTCCACACGTCCGCGCAACGCGTTGACCAGCGAGGCGGCCTCGAGCTGGCCGGCCAATCCGCTGCGGGCTGCGGCGGCGAACCACGGCTGGGGAGAGCGCGCAGGCCAGTCCGCGATCCGGGTCAGGGCCTCGTAGCCGGCCTGCTCGCCGGTCCGCAGGTCGACCACGGGCTGGTAGACGCAGCGCAGCGACTCCGGACGGCGCAGCAGCCGGGCGACCTCCTCGTCCCCGCCGACGCGTTCGACCGCCAGCGGGCCCTCGAGGGTGGCCCCGTCCGGAGGAACGGGCGGCGGGGTCGACGACACAGGTCCCATTCAACCGGTTCCCACGTGCCGGCGTCTCGGCGGTCCCGGATCGCCCGGCAACACGCCCGCTCACAGAAAGTGTTCGATCATGTACTTCATGTAATCTTTGTCGGGTCGGGCAACCTGGGCGGTTCTGTCTCGAAGGTCGAGGTGGAACACACCGCGGCGACGACCGCGGCCGAGCCGGGTTCGAATGGTTCACTCTTCTTGGCGTTGCAGTGCACTGCGTGCGGCCTTCGGCGGTCGCAGGCTGTCTCTGCTCGCCGTCGTCGGGCGGAGGATGTGTCGGGTGGCGCGTGCGCGACGGGGGTTGCTGCGGTACCTGGGCCGTGCGGAACGGTCCCGGACCACGACCGCGGACGAGAACGTCCGGGCAGTCCTGGATGCGTGTTCCGACGCCGTGGTGGGACTTGACCAACAGGGTGCCTGCGTGTTGGCCAACGCCGCGGCCGAGACCTTGTTCGGGCGGACCCGCACCGAACTGGTCGGGCTCGGCGCCCAGACGCTGCTGCCTGGACTGGCCCAGGTCATCGACGAGGCCACCGATCGCCGGTTGACCGGTCGGCGTCGCCCGGGACCGGTGGGTCCGGGGATCGAGGCCACCGCCGTGCGGCTGGACGGCGCTCGGGTGCCGGTCGCGGTCTGGCTCGCCCCGGCCGTCCAGGACGACGACCTGACCGTTTACCTCACGGTCCGCGACCTCACCCTCGTCCGGGCCACGGCGTCCGCCCATGTCGCACTGCGCGAGGAGGTGGGCGTCCTGCGGGAGAGCCTGGACGCCGTGTGCCGGGGAGTGCGCGACCGGGCCATCTGGGTGCTCGATCCGGACGGGCACATCGTCCAGGTGAACCGAGCGGCCGAGAAGCTGCTCGGCTACCGCACCGAGGAGATCGCCGGACGGCACTGCGAGGTGCTGTCCGACCCGGCCGATCTGGAGGCGGTCGCCGCCGAGCTGAGGACCCCTGTTGGCGTGGACCCCCTGCTGGAGATCACCCGGTCGGGCCTGCCCAACCACCAGGAATGGAGCCTGCTCAGCAAGGACGGCCAGCGGCGCGCGGTCACCCTGCACGTGGTCGCGATCGGTGCCCGGCAGGCCCCGGTCGGCTTCGTCTGGGTCGCCGCTGAGCTGAGCGGCGAGTGGGAGCCGCTGGTGAGCCGCAGGTCCGTGGCCGACCGGCTGTTGTTCGACCTGGACGACGCCGAGACCCGCACCTTGCGCTGGCAGGTCGGCGGATCGGGAGCGGGCAAGCGGCGCTGAGCCGGCTCACCGGGGGCGCATCAGCGTGTCCCAGACCCACGGTCGCAGCTCGATCTCCTGTGTCGGTTCGAGGGGTCCTGCCCCGAGGGGGTCCGGTCCGAGGGGGTCCGGTCCCAAGGAGTCCGGCCCCAAGGAGTCCGGCCCCAAGGAGTCCGGCGGGGAGGTCCCCGGGCCGGTCTCCTCCTGCTCGGGTTCCGGCTCGGCCCGCCCCTGCCCGGTCGGCGCCATGGCCACGACGTCCGGTCGAAGCACGGCGGGCTCGGCGGTGGAGGCGGCGTCAGGGCGGGCGGCCCGCGCCGCGCGGGTGGCCTGGGCCCGTTCCATGAACGCCTGCTGGGTGGCCCGGCGTTCGGCGGCCGCCCGCTCGGCAGCGGCCCGGGCCTGCTGGGAGGGGGAGGCCTGGGGCGGCATGGACGGACGGTCGGTGGTCGGTGGATCGGTCGCCGGCGTAACGGGTTCCGCCCCGCCGTCGCTGCTGCCCCGGACGGCGGCCAGGGCTTGGTCCACGAACTCGGCCAACGCGGGTTCGGAGACGACCAGGGCGGCGGCCTCCGGCCCGGGACCGCTGTGGCGGGCGACCGCGAAGTGGGCAGCGACGGACAGGGATGCCGCCACCCGGCCCAGGGTCACCAGTGCGGCCCACCAGGCCTGGTCCTCGGGCCGCCGGGCCAAGCTGCTGACCGCCTCCAGCATCTGATCCGCCGTCGCGACCGGGTCCGGGCGGCTCGGGGGCAGCCACGCCCCCAACAGCCCGACCAGCGCGCCGGCACACGCGGCGCGATGCAGCGCCGGGCCGAGGGCCCGGCCCTGTTCCGGAGCGACCACGGCGGCACTCGGGACGACGCTCAGGGACCGGCTGTCGAGCGGGCCGCCGCTGAGTAGGGCGCGCAGATCGCACAACACCGCCCAGGTCCGGTCCAGGGCGGCGGTGGCCTCGGTCGACTGGCCGGAGTCGGGGTGGGCGCTGTCGGTGGCTTCCGGCGGGCGCAGCCCAGCACGCAGCGCAGCGGCGCGGGCGACCGCCGCCAGGTCCAGCGCCGGTGCGGCCACGGCGTCGGCCTCGGCCGTCACCGCGGCATGCGTGAGTACCGCGGCCGCCGAGCGCAGCTGCAGGCGGTTCGGGCTGAGCATCGGCAGCCAGTCCGCGGCGTCGCGCCACTCGGCGGCGAGCTCGCTGGCCAGGACGGGCAGCGCGCCGAGCAGGTCCACCCCTTCCGGGCGGGAGCCGGCCAGGGCCTGGCCGGCCACCACGACCACACCCTGGGAGCGCAGCCGGTCGGCTAGCTCGGCCGCCCCGGCGGAGTCCTTGCGGGGCGGGTACTGCGGGTCGCCGGCTCGCAGGTCGGCGTGATCTGGACCGCCCACCGCAGGGTTCGGAGCGTGCCGCTGTGGCGGCGGGGCCCCAGTCTGGCCCGGGTCGTCAGGTCCCAGGTCCATCTGGTTCTCTCCTCGTCGAGTCGTCACATACCGTCGCTAAGTTGCTACTCGCTGCAACTCAGATCTTGGCCCGACCCGCCTCTGGACGCGCGGCGACGCGCCGCGGCACCGGACTGTGGGTGCCACCGAACGTGCCGCTCACCGACCGACCGACTCCGGCTCCCCATCACGCACAAGGGCCAGGACGTCGTGCGCCGTGTCAGCGACGCTCGGCGGCCGGGACTCCCCGGCGCTGGAGCCGAGGGGGGCCGCGACCGGCAGCAGCTCGTCGAGGTCCCCGTGGACCTGCAACCCGGTGTCGGCGCGCTCCCGCAGCGTCGCGACGTCCTCGGCGGCCCAGCGCCGCACGTCGGCGAGCAACGCTTCGCCGAGCTCGAGTGGACGGGCCTGGCGGCCGGGGGCGGACATCCACGCCGTGAGCAACCGCTCCCGTAGCTTCTGGCGGTCGCGGTGGGTCAGCTCCTCCGACTCCAGGATCGTGTTGACCTCGCGAAGCAGCTCGATCTGGGAGGGGGTCAACGAG
Source organism: uncultured Actinomycetota bacterium (assembly GCA_963724535.1). Taxonomy (GTDB): domain Bacteria; phylum Actinomycetota; class Actinomycetes; order Actinomycetales; family Kineosporiaceae; genus JADJPO01. Next base: position 201,094 of record CAVRVD010000017.1, on the reverse strand, counting down.
ACGTTGTTGCGCCGGTAGTCGGCCGGGGGTGCCGGCTCGGGCAGATCGGGAACGCCGATCGCGTGGCAGAACCTGGGCCACAGCTCGTCGCGACGGGCGGCGTGTGGCACCGTGACCAGGCTGACGTGGTCCAGGCCGACCACCGTGGCCCACCGGTCCACCAGCTCGGGCAGGCCGTACGCCGTCCAGAAGGGGCTTTCGCCGGCCCCGCGCAGGGCAGCCACCGACTCGAGGTAGTCGCCCATGGTGGTCATGGCGCCGTTCTTGACGTTCTCCTGCCAGACGCTGGCCAGCAGCCGGCCGAAGTCCCGGGCGGTGACGACGACATGAACCTGGTCGCGGGGATAGCCCAGCGCGTCCAGAAGCGATGTTGCGCTGCCGCAGGAGAATGAGGCGAGCGCCTCGGCGGACAGCACAGCCGGTCCGCGGTGTGTGCGCAGCTCGGCCACCAGCTTGGGCATCAGCCGCTCGCCGCGGGTCCGCACCGCGTCGCTGATCCAGCGCACCTCCGGTCCGGCGTGGGCGTAGACCGCCGGCTGGTGGTTGAGGCCACCGGCGGGCAGGTAGGCGGCGCCGGGGTAGAGCACCTGCCGTGCCATCAGCTCGCGGCGGGCGGAGCCCAGCAGCGCCTGCAGGTAGGTCGTGGCCGACTTGGGGGTACCGACGTGCAGGGTGAGTGTGCGGGATGAGTCCCGGCCCGACCGACGCCACATCATCCGGTCCAGGGTAGTCACCGGGCCACCCGCTCGGGCCCCATGCGACCGGAGTCAGCCGTAGGTAGGACGCCAGCCGTCGCGATGCGCGGTGCCGGGTATCGATTCGCCGCGCCGTGGCGTGCACGCACCGTCAGAGCACGCGCAGCCAGCCCGGCCCGCCGGATGGCTGCGTGAGCGCACCCCGTGGAAGGAGACGATCATGGTTCGCAATGTGGGCACCGTCGTCCGGGTGGTCCCGGACGCGCTGGCCAGACCCGGTCTTCAGGAGCCGGACTCGGTGGTGCCACCCGCTCTGGCCGTCCGGCTGGGGCGGCTGCTCGCCGCCCTCGGCGGCAGTCGCCGCCGACGGGTGAGCGGGCGACGGGTGAGCGGTGGGCGTACCGACGATCGTGCCGATGTGACGCCTCGTCGAACGTGACGTACCCATCCTCACCGGGGCCGGGCCCAGGCGCTACGGTGAGGCCGTGGTCACCCAGCAGAGACTCAACATCGCAGACGCGAGCGCGCGACGGACCACCGTCGCCATGAAGATGCTCATGGCCGTCACCGGGGCGTTGTTCGTCTTCTACGTGCTCGCCCACATGTACGGCAACCTCAAGATCTTCGGAGGGCAGGAGGCGTTCGACACCTACGCCCATCACCTACGCACTCTGGGCGAGCCGATCCTGCCCTACTCGGGCTTCCTGTGGTTGTTCCGTGCTGCGTTGATCCTCGCCCTGGTCGGGCACGCCTACTCGGCGTTCTACCTGTGGAGCAAGGCCGGGCAGGCCCGCAGCACCCGGTACGCCGTGCGCCAGGCCGGGGCCGTGGCGATGCGCGCGAAGTGGATGCGCTGGGGTGGGGTCGCCCTGTTCGCCTTCATCATCTTCCACCTGATCCAGTTCACGATCGCCAAGGTGAACTTCAACTCCGCGGTCAGTGAGGAGCAGATCGGCGACAGCCCGTACCAACTGGTGGTAGCCAGCTTCCAGCTGTGGTGGGTGGTGCTGATCTACCTGGTCGCGCTGGCGGCCCTCGGACTACACCTGCACCATGGTGTGTGGAGCGCGTCCCAGACCCTCGGCTGGACCACCTCGCCCCGGGCCCGGCAGAACGCCAAGACCGCGGGCGTGTTCATCGCCGCGCTGGTCGTGGTGGGGTTCGCGCTACCGCCGCTGGCCATCCTGTTCGGACTCGTGAAGTAGGACTGCGACCATGAGCGACGACAACCACGCACTGATCGACGGCTACTACCAGGGGGGCGCTCCGGTCCGGGACACCAGGGCTCCGTTGGGCCCGATCCAGGACCGCTGGTCCACGCACCGCTTCGAGGAGAAGCTGGTGAACCCGGCCAACCGACGCAAGCTGTCGGTGATCATCGTCGGGACGGGGCTGGCGGGTGCCTCGGCCGCCGCCACCCTCGGCGAGGCCGGTTACCACGTGAAGTCCTTCTGCTACCAGGACTCCCCGCGCCGGGCGCACTCGATCGCCGCGCAGGGCGGCATCAACGCCGCCAAGAACTACAAGGAGGACGGCGACTCGGTCTTCCGGTTGTTCTACGACACGGTCAAGGGCGGGGACTACCGCTCCCGGGAGTCGAACGTGTACCGGCTGGCCGAGGTGAGCACCAGGATCATCGACCAGTGTGTGGCCCAAGGGGTCCCGTTCGCCCGGGAGTACGGCGGGCTGCTGGACAACCGGTCATTCGGCGGGGTGCAGGTCTCCCGCACCTTCTACGCGCGCGGCCAGACCGGCCAGCAGCTGCTGATCGGTGCCTACCAGGCGCTGGAACGGCAGATCGCCGAGGGCAGCGTGGAGATGTACCCCCGCCATGAGATGCTCGAGCTGATCGTCGTGGACGGCCAGGCCCGCGGCATCATCGTGCGCGACATGGTCTCCGGCGAGGTCGAGACCCACCTCGCGGACGTCGTGGTGCTCGCCTCGGGCGGCTACGGCAACGTGTTCTACTTGTCCACCAACGCGATGGGCTGCAACGTCACCGCGACCTGGCGGGCGCATCGCAAGGGCGCCTACTTCAGCAACCCCTGCTACACCCAGATCCACCCGACGTGCATCCCGGTCTCCGGTGACCACCAGAGCAAGCTGACCCTGATGAGCGAGTCGCTGCGCAACGACGGCCGGATCTGGGTGCCCAAGGACGTCGCGGACAAGGACAAGGACCCTCGCCAGATCCCCGAACAGGACCGCGACTACTACCTGGAGCGGATCTACCCCGCGTTCGGCAACCTGGTTCCCCGCGACATCGCCTCGCGTGCCGCGAAGTACCAGTGCGACGCGGGCAAAGGTGTCGGCCCCGGCGGGCTGGGGGTGTACCTGGACTTCGCCGATGCGATCAAGCGGATGGGCCGGGCGGCCGTCGAGGCCAAGTACGGCAACCTGTTCGACATGTATGCCCGGATCACCGGGGAGGACCCCTACGCCACTCCGATGCGGATCTATCCCGCGGTGCACTACGTGATGGGCGGGCTGTGGGTGGACTACGACCTGCAGTCCTCCATCCCCGGGCTGTTCGTGATCGGCGAGGCGAACTTCTCCGATCACGGCGCCAACCGGCTCGGCGCCTCGGCGCTGATGCAGGGTCTGGCCGACGGCTACTTCGTGCTGCCCAACACGATCCGCGACTACCTGGCGGCCGGACCGTTCCCGGCCGTGGACGACGACGCGCCCGAGGTGGTCGAGGCCCGGGAGTCGGTGCGCCAGCGGATCAACCACTTCCTGAGCTGCAACGGCACCCGGACGGTCGACTCCTTCCACAAGGAGCTTGGCCAGATCATGTGGGACCACTGCGGCATGGAGCGCAACGAGCCCGGGTTGATCAAGGCAATCGAGCGGATCCGTGAGCTGCGCAAGGAGTTCTGGACGAACCTGCGGGTGCTCGGCGGCAATGAGCAGGTCAACCAGTCCCTGGAGAAGGCCGGCCGGGTCGCCGACTTCCTCGAGCTCGGCGAGCTGATGTGTATCGACGCCCTGCACCGCAGGGAGTCCTGCGGCGGCCACTTCCGGTCCGAGTCGCAGACCGAGGACGGCGAGGCGTTGCGCAACGACGACGAGTTCGCCTACGTCGCGGCCTGGGAGTGGGGCGGCGAGGACGATGCCCCCGTGCTGCACAAGGAAGACCTGGTCTACGAGTTCGTCGAGATGAAGCAGCGGAGCTACAAGTGAAGATCACACTCAGGATCTGGCGCCAGCCCAGTACCCAGACCCAGGGCTCCCTGGTCACCTACGACCTGGACGACGTCTCTCCGGACATGTCGTTCCTGGAGATGCTGGACGTCCTCAACGAGCACCTGCAGGCCCGCGGCGAAGAGCCGGTCGCCTTCGACAGCGATTGTCGTGAGGGAATCTGCGGCATGTGCGGACTGGTGATCAACGGCGAGGCCCACGGCCCGGAGGTCACCACCACCTGCCAGCTGCACATGCGCTCGTTCTCCGACGGCGACACGATCACCATCGAGCCGTGGCGGGCCGAGGCCTTCCCGGTGCTCAAGGACCTCGTGGTCGACCGGAGCGCGTTCGACCGGATCATCCAGGCCGGCGGGTTCATCTCGGTGAACACCGGTGCCGCCCCCGAGGCGCACGCCGCGCCGGTGCCCAAGAAGAACGCCGACCGGGCTTTCGACGCCGCGGTCTGCATCGGCTGCGGCGCGTGCGTGGCCGCCTGCCCGAACGCCTCGGGGATGCTGTTCATGGGCGCCAAGGTCACCCACCTCGGCGAGCTGCCGCAGGGTCAGCCCGAGCGGTATGGCCGAGTGGTCAAGATGATCACCCAGCACGACCACGAGGGGTTCGGCGGCTGTACCAACGTCGGCGCATGCGCGCAGGCGTGCCCCAAGGAGATCCCGCTCGACGTGATCTCCCAGCTGAACGGGGACCTGCGCCGGTCGATGACCCGCACCTGAGCTTGTCGCGCCCCATGCGGACGGGGCCGCGTGAGATGCTCCCAGGATGTCGCAGCGGTTGCTGGTGATCGGTGCGGACGCTGCCGGGATGTCCGCGGCGCATCAGGCGTTGCGCACCGCGCGTGCCCGCGGTCGACCCCTCGAGGTGGTCGTGCTCGAGACCGGCCAACACACCTCCTACAGCGCCTGCGGCATCCCGTACTGGATGGCCGGGGACGTCGGTTCGGCCGATGCGCTGGTGGCCAGGACGGCCGCCGAGCACCGGGCGGCAGGCATCGACCTGCGGATGGGGCACGAAGCGGTGGGCATCGACCTCGCCGGGCGACGTTGCGACGTCCGGGCCGCCGACGGGACGACCTCGGTGGTCGGCTTCGACCAGCTGATGCTGGCCACCGGCGCGGCGCCGGTGCTGCCGGAGTGGGCAGTCGGACATCGGCACGTGCACCCGGTCAAGACCCTGGACGACGGGGCCACCTGGCAGTGGCTGCTGGCCGAGCGGCCCGGGACCGCCCTGGTGGTCGGCGGCGGCTACATCGGGGTCGAGGCGGCCGAGGCGTTCGCCCGCCGCGGGGTGAGTACAACTCTGGTCACCCGCGGCGAGGCGCTGATGTCGGCCACCCTGGAACCGCGGACCGCCGAGGCCGCCCGCCGCGGCCTGGAGGCTATCGGCGTCCAGGTGATCACCGGGGTCGAGGTGTCGGGTGTCGAGAACGACGCGCAGGGTCGGCCGCACGCTCTGTGCGTCGGCGGCCAGGAGTACCCGGCCGACGTCGTGGCGATCGGGATCGGGGTGCGTCCCCGGGCCGAGCTCGCGATCGGTGCGGGCCTGCCGGTGGGTGGTCCGCAGGTGCACGGCGCGCTGGTGCCCGACGCGCAGCAACGGATCGGCGACGGAGTCTGGGCGGCCGGGGACTGCGCCGCCGTCCACGACCTGCTGCTCGGCGCGCCCTTCTACGTCCCGCTCGGCACGCACGCCAACAAGTGTGGGCGGGTGGCCGGCACGAACATCGCCGGGGGCGCGGCGAGCTTCCCGGGTGCTGTCGGCACCGCGGTCACCCGGGCCGGCGAGGTGGAGCTGGGTCGGACCGGGCTGATGCCCTCCTGGGCGCGGGAGCGGCTGGGCGTCGAGGTGGTCACCAAGCGCCTGGACTCGACGACCGCCAGCGGCTACATGCCTCAGGCCACCCCGATGAGTGTGTGGGTCCTCGCGGATGCCGCGGACGGACGGCTGCTCGGCTGCCAGCTGGCCGGCGGTGCCGGCACGGCCAAGCGGATCGACACCCTCGCCACTGCCCTGTTCGCCCGGATGACGGTCGGCGACGTCGCCTACCTCGACCTGTCCTACGCCCCACCGTTCTCGCCGACCTGGGAGGCGGTCCAGATCGCCTGTCGCGCCCTCGCCGAGTCGCTGGACGGCGCTAGGCTCACCGGCGTCGAAGCGCGCAGGACCGATGTGAAGGGTGGTGGGGGCACGGCATGAACCTGGAGAAGGTGGTTTTCGGCTTCTTCATCGTGCTGGCGGCCACTCTGAACTTCGGCTACTTCATCGGCGACCCCAGTCGCCCTGAGCTGCACAACATCTACGAGCTGCTGGGCGCCCTTGTGGTCAGCCTGATTGCCACGGTCCTGAAGTTCGGCGACCGGACCCAGATCGGTGCCGTCCACCTGGCCACCAGCCTGGTCGCGGACCTGCAGCTGATCGCCGCGGCGGTCACCTGGGTGGTCGCCGTGCACGTGACCGGCTCCGGGATGACCGTGCACATCACCTCCAGCGTGGTCTCGCTGTCGGGCGGGGCGCTGCTGGCCAATATCGTCTCGCTGATCATTCTCATTGCCGAGACGGTGATGATGCGGCGCTGATCATGTACGGACCGGTCGGCGTCGCGCTGCAGGAGGTGCGATGAGCAGTACCGTCTTCCTCGTTCTGCGCCGGATGCGAGCGCCGCTGATCGTGCTCATCGCCATCTACACGATCACGATCATCGGGCTGATCCTCATCCCCGGCGTGGACGCCGAGGGCAACCGGGCGCAGCCGCTGAGCGTGTTCCACGCCTTCTACTTCGTCAGCTACACAGCGACCACGATCGGCTTCGGGGAGATCCCCGTGCCGTTCTCGGACGCCCAGCGGCTGTGGGTGACCGCGTGCATCTACCTGGCCGTGGTCGGCTGGTCGTACGCGATCGTGACCATCCTGGCGCTGCTGCAGGACAGTGCCTTTCGCTCAGCCCTAGGCGCCAACAAGTTCACCCGGCAGGTGCGTCGGCTGGCCGAGCCCTTCTACATCGTCTGCGGAGCCGGAACCACCGGCACCCTGATCGCCCGGGGCCTGGCCGAGCTGAACCGGCGTTTCGTGATCGTCGAGATCAACGAGCGCCGGGTGCAGGAACTCGACCTGGAGGACCTGGCCACCAACCCACTGTTGCTGCGCGGCGACGCCGCCCTGCCGGAGAACCTGGTCCGGGCCGGGATCACCGACCCGCTGTGCCGCGGGGTGGTCGCGGTGACCAACGACGACAAGGCGAACCTGGCCGTCGCGATCGCTTCCCGGTTGCTCAACCCGCACCACCCGGTGCTCGCCCGCACCACCGACCCGACCGTGGCGCGGAACATGATCTCCTTCGGCACCGACCGGGTGATCGACCCGTTCCGCCAGTTCGCCGAGGAGATGGCGATGTCCATCGCCTCGCCGGACCGGTACCGGCTGATGGAGCTGCTCACCGCGTTGCCGGGCGACTCGGTGCCGGCCCCGCACCGCCCGCCGTACGGACGGTGGGTGGTCTGCGGCTACGGTCGGTTCGGGCGGGCGGTGGTGGCGGCGCTGCACCCACTGGGGCTGCAGCTGACCGTCATCGACCCCCGGCTCACCGAGACCGACATGGCCGAGCTGCGCCGGCTGGCCGTGCACGCACAGATCGGCGCAGGCACCGAGGCTGACTCGCTGGTCGACGCCGGCGTGCACTCGGCCATGGGTCTGGTCGCCGGCACCGATTCGGACGTCAACAACCTGTCGATCGTCATCACGGCCACCGAGCTCAACCCCGACCTGTACGTGGTCTGCCGCCAGAACGAGGCCGCGAACGACCTGCTGTTCAGCGCCTCCGAGGCCGACTTCGCCCTCGTCTCGACCCGGCTGATCGCCGAGGAGTGCCTGGCGGTGATCACCACGCCGCTGCTCAACCTGTTCCTGCAGGACGTGCGTCAACGACCCGCTCCGTGGTGCGCCGACCTGGCCAGTCGGCTGCTGGAGCTGGGCGACGGTCGGGTGCCTCAGCTGTGGGACCTGAGCCTGGACACGGATGCCGCCCCCGCGGTCCACGCCGCCCTGCAGTTGGGCGAACCGGTCCGGCTGAGCCACCTGTTGTGTGACAGCGCCGACCGGCAGCACCGGCTGGGGCTGCTGGCGCTGATGCTGCTGCGGGTTGACCGGACCGAGGCCCTGCCGGAGGAGGACACCGAGCTGCGCCGGGGAGATGAGCTGCTGTTCGCCGGTGGCCCCGGCGCCGACCGCCGTCAGGCGCTGACGGTGTCCAACGTGAACGCTCTGGACTACGTCCGGACCGGGCAGGAGGCCGGCAGTGGTTGGGTATGGCGTCGACTGACCGGCACCGGGCAGCGCTGACCGCCCCGCCGGACCCGAGGGCAGTGCCGCTCACCCGGCGGTGGGGGCCTCAGGCAAGCGGACCACGACTGCCACCCCCGGCCCCTGGGCCGGGTCGACCAGGTGCACCTCACCGCCGTTGCGCAGCACCAGCTCCCGCGCGATCGGCAGGCCCAGTCCGGTACCGCCGCGATCGCGGTCGCGGGCCTCGTCCAGGCGGGTGAAGCGCTCGAAGACCCGCTCGCGCTCCGCCATCGGGATCCCCGCTCCGTCGTCGGTCACGCTGATCTCCACCCAGTTCGTCGCCGGGACGGCGCGCAGCTCCACGCCGGTCCGCGCGTGTCGCAGCGCGTTGTCGAGGAGGTTGTCCAGGGCGCGGCGCAGGTCCTGCGGGACGGCCGACGCGGTGATCCCGGGGGCGCAGTCGACCGTGATCGGCACGCGCGGTGTCAGGCGGCGGGCGACCAGGTCCGACAGCATCCCGGCGAGGTCGACGGGTTCCGGCTGGGCGTCCTGCCCGGCGTCCGACCGGGCCAGGGTGAGCAGGTCCTCCACCAGCCGGGACAGCCGGTCCACCTCGGGCAGCAGGTCGTCCGGCAGGCTGCCGCCCTCGCCGAGGTGCCGGGCGACCTCGAGCTGGGTGCGGATGCTGGCCAGCGGGCTGCGCAGCTCGTGCGCCGCGTCGGCGACGAACTCCCGCTGGCTGCGCCGGGCCTGGGCGACCGGACGCAGCGCGGTGCCGGCCAGCCGCCACAGCAGCACCGCCAGCAGGACCACCGAGATCGGCAACAACACCGCCAGCCAACGCCGCAGCGCGGCCCCGGTGGCGTCCAGGCCGGTGGTCGGGGTGGCCAGCACGACCAGCCGGTCGCCGGACCCGGTCGCGACCGGCACTCCCACCACCCGCAGCCGAGCGGACAGTGCCGCCCGGTGACCCGGGACGAGAACGACCTCACCGGCCGCGATCCGCTCCTGCTCGGCCTGGGTGACCACCGCGGTCAGCCGGTCGGCGGCCAGGCTGGCGGCGAGCACCCGCCCCTCGGCGTCCAGCACCTGGACCACCTGGCCGGGAGCGGCCGGCAGCACCTGCGGGAGTCGGCCGGCGGCGACCAGCTCAGCGACCCGGTCGGCGGCGTCGCGGGCCTCGGCGTCGGTGGAGCGGCTCAGCGCCACCGTCGTCGCCAGGTACAGGGCCAGCCCGACGGTCAGCACCGCCGTGGCCAGCCAGGCCAGCCCGCGCACGGTCATCCGCCCGCGCGGGCTCCATCGCTCGCTGCGGGTCGCCGTCGCCGTGCGCACGTCAGTCTCCGATCCGGTACCCGACTCCGCGCACCGTCTGGATCCGGTGCCGCCCGAGCTTGCGACGCAGGTAGCCGACGTAGACCTCGACGACGTTCGCCTCGGCGTCGTCGGCCTCGCCCCAGACCTGGTGCAGTAGGCGGTGTTTGGCGACCACCGCGGGGTGGGCGCGCAGCAGCGCCTCCAGCAGCGCGTACTCGCGAGGCGCCAGGTCGACGACTCGCCCGTCGTCCCGGACCGTGTGCGTCGCCGGGTCGAGGGTCAGCGAGCCGGCGGTCAGCACCGCGGGCCGAGGCACCGGGTCGCGACGTAACAGGGCACGCAACCGGGCCAGCAGCACCACGAACGAGAACGGCTTGGTCAGGTAGTCGTCGGCGCCGTAGTCCAGCCCGTCGGCCTGGTCGTACTCGCCGTCCTTGGCCGAGACCATGAGCACCGGGACCCAGTTACCCTCGGCACGCAGCGTGCGAACCACCGTGTAGCCGGACATGCCCGGCAGCATGACGTCCAGCAGGACGGCGTCGAAGTCCCCGAACCGAGCCGCGTTGAGCCCGGACGGCCCGTCCTCGGCCGTCTGCACGGTGAAACCCTCGGCCTGCAGGCCGCGGGACAGGGCCTGGGCCATCGCCCGCTCGTCCTCGACGATCAGCACCCGCACCCGGTCACCATGGCATGCCCTCACCTCGCCGTGCCGGGTGCCCCCGGGAGTTCCGTGCCGGCTCTCAGGTGCCTCACAGGCACCCTGGGTGATGATGGAGTCATGAGCCTGCTGACAGCCCACCCCCGTCTGCGGTGGACCGCGCCGATCGCGGCCGCCGTCCTGGCCGTCGCCGGCACCGCCCTGGTCGGCGGCCGCGCCGACGCCGACACCGACCTGCAACCGCGCTCGGCGGCCCAGTTGCTGGTCGACGTCCAGCAGGCCGTCGCCGACGGCGCGCCGGGTATGTCCGGGACGGTCGTGCAGACCGCGAACCTAGGCCTGCCCGAGCTGCCGCTGCCCGGTGGCGGTGGCGCCGCCGACCTAGGCGCGACGATCTCCGGCACGCACACCTGGCGGGTCTGGTACGCCGGCCCCGAGCAGGCCCGGCTGGCGCTGGTCGGCAGCCTCGGCGAGTCCGACGTGATCCGCAACGGCCGCGACCTGTGGGTCTGGTCCAGCCAGGACAAGGCGGCGACCCACTACACCCTTCCCGAGCACGCGCCGGGCTCGCCCACGCACTCGACAACCGCGCCGACGCCGCTGCCGAGCACCCCGCAGGACGCCGCTGCGCAGGCGCTGGCCGCCATCGAGCCGACCACCGAGGTCAGCACGCCGGGCCCGACGACCGTCGCCGGCCGAGCCGCCTACGAGCTGGTGCTCACCCCACGCAGCGAGGTCACCCTGGTCGACCGGGTGACCATCGCCGTGGACGCCGCCGAGCTCGTCCCGGTGCAGGTCCAGGTCTTCTCCACCCGGATGTCCGAGCCCGCCCTCGAAGTGGGCTTCACCAGCGTGGACTTCACGACCCCGGACCCGCGGCAGTTCGTCTTCACCCCCCCGCCCGGCACCGAGGTCACCGAGGGTGGCCAGCCCTCGGCGCCGGTTGGTGGCGACGCCGCGCTGCCATCCCCGGACCGCACCCCCGGAACCGGCCCGGACGCCGGCAGCGACGGCGACGTCCGCCCGGCCGTGGTCGGCACCGGCTGGGAGACCGTCGTAGTCAGTCCGGCCCCATCGGACAACGCGACCGAGGGTCCGCTCGCCGGCCTGCCGCCTGAGCTGGGTGCCGTGCTCGGCCAGCTGCCCAGCACGTCCGGCTCCTGGGGATCGGGGCGGGTGCTCGAGGGCACGCTGTTCACCGCCGTGGTCACCGACAACGGTCGACTGGCGATCGGGGCGGTCGGAGCCGACGCGGTGTACGAGGCACTGGCGACCACCTCGTGAGCCAGGCCCCAGCCGGTGCGGCCGTGCGCACGGCCGGGTTGACCAAGCGGTTCGGGTCGCACGTGGTCGTCGACGCCCTCGACCTGCAGGTGCCGCATGGCGCGGTCTACGGCTTCCTCGGACCGAACGGGTCCGGCAAGACCACGACGATCCGGATTCTGCTCGGGCTGGTTCGACCCAGCTCCGGCACGAGCCACCTGCTGGAGGCGCCGATGCCGCAGCAGGCTCGGGAGGTGCTGCGCCGGGTCGGCTGCCTGATCGAGGGTCCGGCGTTTCACCCCTACCTATCGGGCCGGGCCAATCTGGCCCGACTCGACGCCGCCGACCTCACCGCCGAGCCGCGCACGGCACGAACGAGGATCGACGTCGCCCTGGATCGGGTCGGGCTGAGCGCCGCCGCCGGGAAGAAGTACCGGGCCTACTCCCTGGGCATGCGTCAGCGGCTGGCCATCGCCGCGGCCCTGCTGGTCCCGCGCGACCTGTTGGTTCTCGACGAGCCGACCAACGGCCTGGACCCCCAGGGCACCCGTGAGGTGCGCTCCCTGATCGGCTCGCTGGCCGCCGACGGGACGACGATCTTCGTCTCCAGCCACCTGCTCGCCGAGGTGGAGCAGATCTGCACTCACGTCGGCGTGATGAGCCAAGGCCGGCTGGTGGCGCAGGGGTCCATGGCCGACATCCAACAGGCGCAGCGGACGACCTGCCGGGTGCTCACCCACGACGGCGAGGGCGCCGCCGCGGTGCTGCGTGAGTGCGGCGTCCTCGAGGTGGCGCAGCGAGCCCAGCCCGAGGGCCGCAGCGAGGTGGTCGGCGTGCCGGGCGAGGTGGCCGCCGACAAGATCGTGGCGGCCCTCGTGCACGCCGGGGTCGGCGTACTCGGGTTCACGATGGGCAGTCCCGGCCTGGAGGAGGCGTTCGTGGCCCTGACCGGGGACGGGTTCGATGTCAGCGGCTGAGCTCACCCGCCTGGACGCCCCGGCGCCGACAGATACGAGCACCGCAGGCCTCCGCCGTCCTTCGACGCGGTTGCTGCGCTCGGAGCTCGGGTTGGTCGGCGGACGGCTGCGCAACCGGGCGGGCCTGGCGGTGCTGGCCGCCGTCCCAGTGATCATGGCGATCGTGGTGCGGGCGACCAACGACGGCGGCGGCGGGCCGCCCTTCCTGCGCGAGGTCACCGAGAACGGGCTGTTCGTGGCGCTGGCCGCGCTCACCGTCGAGCTGCCCATGTTCCTGCCGTTGGCGATCGCCATGGTCGCCGGCGACTCGATCGCCGGGGAGGCCAACACCGGCACACTGCGTTACCTGCTCACGGTGCCGGTGTCGCGGGCCCGGTTGCTGGCGGTCAAGTACACATCGCTGTGCATCGGGGCGCTGTGGGCGGTGCTGGCGGTTGCTGTGCCCGGAGTGCTGGTCGGGGTGGCCCTGTTCGGGACCGGGCCGGTGCTGACCCTGTCCGGCACCCAGGTGTCCACCGGTGAGGGGCTGTGGCGACTGGCCCTGGTCTGCTCCTACCTCACCGCCGGGCTGGCCGCGCTGGCCGCCGTCGGGCTGTTCATCTCCACCCTCACCGAGCAGCCGATCGCGGCGGCCATCGCGTTGATGATCTTTACGATCGTGTCCTGGATCCTGGACGGGATCTCCCAGGTGGCCTGGCTGCATCCCTGGCTGGTGGTGGATCACTGGATGGCCTTCGGGGACTTCTTCCGCGACCCGATCGCGTGGGAGAGCGTGCGCCAGGGGTTGTTCGTCTTCGCGGTCTACGTCGTGGTGTTCTGGCTCGCCGCCTGGGCCCGGTTCGCGAGCCGGGACGTGACCAGCTAGGACCGCACCGGCTGACCGGGTGCGGTCCTGGGTGTCGCGGCCTGTCACACTTCGTGCATGCGTCCGATCGCTCAGTCCGCCAAGCTCCAGCACGTCCGCTACGACGTCCGGGGTCCGATCCTCGTCGAGGCCGAGCGGCTGGAGGCAGAGGGACATCGGATCCTCAAGCTCAACATCGGCAACCCGGCGCCGTTCGGTTTCGAGGCCCCTGAGGCGATCGCCCAGGACATCATCCACAACCTGCGCGACGCCCAGGGCTACAGCGACTCACGCGGGATCTACTCCGCCCGGACCGCGGTGGCGCAGTACTACCAGTCCCGCGGGCTGACCGATACCGGCGTCGAGGACGTGTTCATCGGCAACGGGGTCAGCGAGATGATCTCGATGGTCCTGCAGGCGTTCATCGACGACGGCAACGAGATCCTGGTGCCGGCCCCGGACTACCCGCTGTGGACCGGCGCGGTGTCCTTGGCCGGGGGAGTGCCGGTGCACTACCTGAGCGACGAGGCCAACGGCTGGGCGCCCGACCTGGCCGACATCGAGAGCAAGGTCACCGAGAACACCCACGCCCTGGTGATCATCAACCCGAACAACCCCACCGGGGCGGTCTACTCCGAGGAGATGGTCAAGGCCCTGGTCGACATCGCACGCCGCCACGACCTGGTCGTGATGGCCGACGAGATCTACGAGAAGATCCTCTTCGACGACGCCGTCCATCACCACGCGGCCAGCCACGCCGGAGACGACGTGTTCTGCCTGACCTTCAGCGGGTTGTCGAAGGCCTACCGGGTCTGTGGCTACCGCGCCGGTTGGGTGATGATCTCCGGCCCGAAGCACCTGGCGACCGACTTCATCGAGGGCCTGACCCTGCTGGCGAACATGCGGATGTGCGCCAACGTCCCGGCGCAGCACGCCATCCAGACCGCGCTCGGCGGTTACCAGTCGATCACCGAGCTGATCGTCCCGGGTGGGCGGTTCTACGAGCAGTCGAAGCTGGCCTCCAGGCTGCTCAACGAGATCCCCGGGGTCAGCTGTGTGGAGCCACGCGGTGCGTTGTACTGCTTCCCCCGCCTGGACCCGGACGTCTACCCGATCAAGGACGACGAGGCCTTCGTGATCGACCTGCTGCGGGCGACCAAGATCCTGGTCACCCATGGCACCGGGTTCAACTGGCCTGACCCCGACCACTTCAGGCTGGTCACCCTGCCCTCGGCCGAGGACCTCACCGACGCGATGGGCCGGATCGACGACTACCTGGCGACGCTGCGGAACTGACCGACCCTCACGCCGGGTTCGGCACGACCTGGATCTTGCGTCCGACGCCGGCGGCAAGGGTGTCCATGGCCTCGGGATAGCGCTCCAGCGGGAGCCGGTCGCTGATCAGCACGTCGGCATCGAGCAGGCCGCCGACAAAGAGGTCCGCAGCTCGGTCGAAGGAGTGCAGCACCGCCATCGACCCGAGAATGGTGATCTCCTCGTGGTAGGTCCGGTAGGGGGAGAACCGAGCCCTGACCTGCTCCCCGGGCACGCCGAACTGCAGGTAGGTCCCGCCCTTGCCGACCCGGTCCAGCCCGTCCTCGATCGCGGCCACGACGCCGGTGCAGTCGATGACCACGTCCCAGCCTCGGGGAGCCTCGAGCTCGTCGGCGGAGCCGACGGCGGCACTGCAGCCCAGCTGTCGGGCGGTCGGGAGCCGGGCCGGGCTGACGTCGACCAGGTCGATCCGCGATGCGCCGGCCCGCTTGGCCATCTCCAGGATGATCAGACCCATCGTCCCGGCGCCGTAGATCAGATAGCTGTCACCCTGGCGCCCGGGCAGCCGGTCGAAGGCGTGCACCGCGCAGGACAGCGGCTCGACCAGTGCGGCGTCGGCCACGGGAAAGCCGGCCGGCAGCCGCACGCAGTTCGCCGCCGGCACGGCCACGTACTCGGCGGCCCCGCCGGCCACGGTCACCCCGATGGCCCCCCACCGTTCGCAGAGGTTGTCCCGCCCGATCCGGCAGTAGTGGCACTCATGGCAGTACAGCGACGGGTCGACCGCGACCCGGTCACCGACGGCGACCTCGGTGACCTCGGCCCCCACCGCCACCACCTCGCCGGCGAACTCGTGCCCCGGCACCACGGGCAGGGTGGGGGCGAACTCGCCGTCGCGGATGTGCAGGTCGGTGCCGCAGATTCCACAACCGGCGACAGCGACCACCACCTCACGGTGGCCGGGTGTCGGGTCGGGCAGGTCGGTGACCTCGACCTGGCCAGGTGCAGTGATGACGGCAGCTCGCATAGCTCCTCCACGAAAGGTCCTGGGCCGGGCTCACATCCCGCACGAGCCGCTGTCGATGTGCAGGTATCGGGCATTCACCCGGCGCTGCAGTGCCATGCCCGTGGCGATGCCGGTCAGGGTGACCACCGCCGGCAGGAGCCCCGCCGACAGCTGCACCAGCGGGATGGTCGGGCAGCCGCCGGAGATGGCCCAGCCGATCCCGAACATCACTGCGCCGGGCACCACCCCGGAATGGAACGGCGGTGCGGGCTCGCGGCGGCGCAGGAAGGCGAAGGTGAGCACCATGGCCAGGGCGACGCCCCCGGCGAAGGTGAGGAACATCCGCAGGTCCTGGAAGGTGAACATGGCGTTCAGCTCGGCGAAGTCGGCGAATCCGATGTTGGCCAGCGCGTAGCCGAAGGCGAGCCCGAACAGGACGTTCCCTAGCAGCAGCCAGGCCCGGGTGCGCATCAGATCACCTTCCAGAGCAGGAACGAGGTGGCGACCGCGGTCCCGAAGAACACGGCGGTGGCCACCAGGCTGACCGGGTGTAGCCGGCTGCACCCAGTCAGGCCGTGCCCGGAGGTGCAGCCGCCCGCCATCCGGGTGCCGAAGCCCACCAGTACCCCACCCAGGAACAGGAGGGCGACCATGAGCGCCGGGCTGTCGGTCACGATCCGGCTGTAGCCCTCACCCATGTCGGTACGCAGCTCGAAGCGGCCGGAGGTCGACGCGGCGAGCAGCCCGCCCACGAACACCGAGACCAGCAGCGTGGCGCCGAAGACGGGCGACAGCGGACGGCGCGCCGTGGTGCGACGGACGGCCCGGCGGCGCGGCAACGGATGGTCGAGCTGCGCCGGCGGGCCGGTGCGAGCCTGACCGACGAGCGTGGCGAGCGGGTACACCCCGGCTGGGCTCGCGCCTGCCGCGGCGCGGTCCGCGGAGCCGAACTGGTCGTGGGTGGCCGCGGCCAGAGCCGCACGCAGGTCGACGTTGTCGTTCCACTCGGCGTCCAGACGCTCGACCGCGCGCGCCTCGCGCCAGGTCAGCACCCTGTGCCAAGCGCCTGAGATACCGAGGGTGCGTCCGGTCCAGGCCGCGTAGCCGGCCGTGATCACACCGAAGGCCAGGGCTCCGAGCCACCAGGGCCAGTAGGTCATTCCGTCCCTCCGAGCCAGGCGAGCAGGCGGCGCCACCACGGCGGCCGTGGGGCGGTCCCCCAGTCCTGCTGGGTCCAGTCCCGCTCGATCTGGTGCTGCTCGATCTGGTGCTGCTCGATCTGGTGCTGCTCGATCTGGTGCTGCTCGATCTGGTGCTGTTCGGTCCGGTCCTGCCGGGTCCAATCCTGGTGCGCCGGCTCTGCAGCGAGAGTGCGGGCAGGCTGCCCGTTCTCGCCGACCGGGCCCTGTGCCGGCAGCTGGTGCGTCACCTGGAGGGTGTCTGCGCGCTGCATGCTGGGCAGCATCGCCACCGGCATCCTCCCGTTGGGCAGCAGCGCCAGGGGAACCGGCTTGCCCTGACCGGTCAGGAGGAACCGGGCACAGCCCCGCCAGCCGTTGCTGTGGTCGCAGTAGGACACCCGCCACGCCCCGAGGCTCGCGTTCAGGTAGGGGAACAGTGGGCACCCTGGGGCATGCGGACAGGCCATCGGAAGCCTCGAGTCTCAGACGCGGCGCGCGGCAGTCATCGTGGTCGAGAGGCTACGCAGCGCGTTGATTCGGCGTCAAACCCGACAACTCTGTCCAGCTGCTCTTTCGTCGCCCCCGGACTTCTCTGGCCGTGAGCGAGGCTGCGTCACCTCCCGGCACCGCACGGCGCCACGCGGTTCGGGCCATGGCGATCGGCCGATCAGGGGGTGTGCCCGGCCTCGGCTCAAGCGGGGGCCCGCCCGACCGACGGGGGACATGCCGGCCAGCCGACCGGTCGCGGCCGCCCGCCCCGGGAGCGGGTCGCGCACCTCGAACGAGCGGATCACACCATGCGACGCGTCCTGGTCACGGTGGCTATGCTCGGCGCCACGCTGCCGCTCGTGGCCGTCCCGCCGGTCGCCGCGTCCACCGGGCGGGCCCGCCCGGCAGCCGTTCCCGCGGCTGCCTCGTACGTGGTCAGCTATGTCCCGGGAGTGTCGATCGCCGCGGTGGACGACGTCCCGTCCACACTGGGAGTGCAGGTCCAGGCCCGGTTCTCCCGCGTGACGCGTGGGTTCACCGCGGCCCTGACCGAGCCGCAGCTCGCGGCGTTGGCCCGCAACCCCCGCGTGGCCCGGATCGAGCCGAACGTGACATTGCGCGCCGCCGACACCCAGGTGAACCCGCCGTGGGGGTTGGACCGGCTCGACCAGGGCGGTACCCCGATCCGGCTGGACTCGCGGTATAGCTATGCGGCGGGCGCCCAGGGTGCCTCGGTGAACGTCTACGTGGTGGACAGCGGGATCCGGACGACGCACACCGAGTTCGCCGGTCGGGTGCAGTCGGGACGCAACTTCGCCCTGCACACCGACCCGGGCGAGGCCCTGCCGAACGGGAACGTCTCG
This sequence comes from uncultured Actinomycetota bacterium, assembly GCA_963724535.1. GTDB lineage: Bacteria > Actinomycetota > Actinomycetes > Actinomycetales > Kineosporiaceae > JADJPO01. The sequence continues at coordinate 183,044 of CAVRVD010000017.1, read as the reverse complement.
GACTGCAGCGGGCACGGCACTCACGTCGCCGGCACCGTCGCCGGCACCACATCGGGCGTGGCCAAGAAGGCTCGGATCGTCCCGGTGCGGGTGCTCGACTGCGACGGGTCCTCCGACCTGTCCACCGTGCTGACGGGCTTGGACTGGGTCCTGGCGCACAAGCAGAACCCCGCCAACGCCGGCTACGACGCCGTGGTCAACCTGAGCCTGGGCGGGCCCTACAGCGCGGTGCTCAACCAGGCGGTGCGCACCCTGGCCGCCGCCGACATCGTGGCCGTGGTGGCCGCCGGGAACTACGGCGAGAACCTGGCCGGCTCCAGCCCCGCCTCGGAGGCCTCGGCGGTGACCGTGGGCGCCGTCGACTCCCAGGACGTCGCGGCGTCCTGGAGCAACTGGGGCGCGGGTCTGGACGTGTGGGCGCCGGGGGTCTCCGTCACCTCGGCGAGCATCGCCTCGGACACGGCGTTGACCACCTTCTCGGGAACGTCGATGGCCGCGCCGCACGTCGCCGGCGTGGTCGCCGTCCTGCGCTCGGCCCACCCCCAGGACGTCGCCTACCGCAGCACGACTCGGACGATGGTCACCGACCGGCTTGCGGTGCTGTACCAGTACCCGGCGACCCGGCGGGCCGGGGACACCGCCTCTCCCGTGCGGCTGCTCCAGTCACCCACCCCCACCTCGCCGGTCTGCTCACCGGCCACCGGGTTCGTCGCCGACGCCTCGGGGTACCTGCGCACCGTGCTCGACCCGTCCATCCTGACCGGCGATGCGACGCTGACCAGCGGCTCGATCGCCGGGTCGGGCTGGTCGACTCGCTCCTACCGGTGGATCGGGCACGGCGGCGACGGCGTCGTGTACCTGATCGACACCAGCGGTAACCTGCGCTGGTACCGATACGACGCGCTGACCGGCCATTGGCTGGCGGGGTCGGGTCGGCCGATCGGCACCGGTTGGCGCCTCGGCACTGCCCTGACCGCGGTGGAGGTGTCCACCGACGGCACCTTCTACGTGGTGACCTCCACGGGGGCGTTGAAGATCTACCGGCATCACGGGCGGCTGACCGGCGCAGGCGGTTGGAGCGTGTGGACCGTCGGGGTCGGGTGGCACGGCCCGCAGGTACTGGCCCCGAACGGCGACGGCACCCTGTACCGCCAGTACGGGGGCCGGTTGTACTGGTACCGACACACCGACCCTGAGGCCGGGCCGGTGAGCTGGCAGGGCGCGAGGACAGTGGGGACGGGCTGGCGCTTCGCGGACCTGCTGCCGGTGGGCAACGGGGTGCTCTACGGCCTGTCCCCGAGCGGCGCGGTGCGTTCCTACCGCAACACGGGCTTCCGGACCGGGGTGGCCGCCTGGGACGACATCAGGTCCAAGGGCACCGTGCCGATGGCGCTGGGCTCGGTGCTGGACCCGGCCACCTGCACGGGCTGATCCCGCCGCAGCCGACCAGTCCGTCGCCGTCGCCGTCGAGGAAGTGTGCCCGGCCGTAGGCTCCGTTCATGCCAGTGATGATCTGGATGCGGTGCGAGGAACGAGTCACCGAGCAGCGGGCCCCGGTGGTGCCGCAGGACGCGGCCGCGCTCGTCGGGGCCGGCCTGACGGTGGTGGTCGAGGAGTCGGCGCACCGGGTGTTCGGGATCGAGGAGTATGCGGCGGTCGGTTGCCGGGTGGCCGCGGCCGGGAGCTGGGTGGACGCGCCGGACGACGTGGTCGTCCTGGGCATCAAGGAGCTGCCGGACGAGCCTGTGGCCCTGCGACACCGACACGTCTACTTCGCCCACGCCTACAAGGGCCAGACCGGAGCGCGGGCCCTGCTGCGCCGGTTCGCCGCCGGCGGCGGGACCCTACTGGACGTCGAGTACCTGCTCGACGAGACCGGACGGCGACTGGTCGCCTTCGGCTACTGGGCGGGCTTCGTCGGGGCTGCCCTGGCCGTCCTGCATGCCCGAGGCCGCCTGCAGGCGCCGCTTCGGCCGATGAGCCGTGCGGAGCTGGAGGCCGCGCTGGCGCCGTCCGAGACAGATCACCGCCGGGCCCTGGTCGTGGGCGCGCTCGGGCGCAGCGGTAGCGGGGCACGGGACGCCCTGGCCGCGGCCGGGCTGCAGGCCACAGCCTGGGATCTCGCCGAGACCCGGCAGCTGGACCGGGCGGCGCTGCTCGGTCATGACCTGCTCGTCAACACCGTGCTCGCCACGAGCCCGGGGACGGCGTTCGTTCGACCCGAGGACGTTGCCGATCCGTCCCGGGTGTTGTCCGTCATCGGCGACGTCAGCTGTGACGTCACTTCGGCCTGCAACGTGCTGCCGATCTACGACGAGGTGACCACGTGGTCCCGGCCGGTGCGCCGGCTGCACGACGGCCCGCCGCTGGACCTCCTCGCGATCGACAACCTGCCCTCGCTGCTGCCCCGGGAGGCCAGCGCAGACTTCTCCGCGGCGCTGACCCCGCTGCTGCCGGCGCTGGCCGACCTGGCGAACGGTGCGGCGTCGCCGAGTGCGGAGCTGTCGGTGTGGCGGCGCTGCCGCGACCTCTTCGTCGAGGCTGTCGGCGAGGCCGCCACTAGGTCGCGACCCGAGGCCTGAGCCGCCTTCTGGACTACCCGTAGCCAGTGGTACAACCGTGGGGTGTTACTTGAGAACGTCGTTGTCGACGCCTTGGACCCACGGGTCCTGGGCCGGTTCTGGGAGGGCGTCCTCGGAACGGCGACTCTCACCGACACTGCCGACGCCTTCGAGACCCGCCTCAGCGTGCCAGATGGCCCAGTGCTCGACCTCTGCTTCCAGCCGGTTCCAGACCCTCCGACGCCTGGACCGCGGATACACCTCGATATCGCGGGAGGTGAACGGCAGACCGAGGTTGTCGAACGGGCACTCGCCCTGGGCGCGAGGCATCTCGACATCGGGCAGCACGATGTGCCCTGGGTCGTGATGGCTGACCCGGAGGGGAACGCGTTCTGTGTGATGGAAGCTCGGCCGGAGTATTCCCGGTCTGGACCGATCGCCGCGTTGCCCGTCGACAGCCGTGACCCGGCCCGGGACCTTGAGTTCTGGATTGAGCTGTCCGGGTGGGTGGTGGAGGACACCGCCATGCCGGGTGCCATGCGCCACCCGTCGGGACGCGGCCCGTTGATCGAGCTGTGCCCGGAACGGGCAGCGAAGGGTCCGAGTAAGAACAGGCTCCACCTCGACCTCCGCCTGGAATCCGGTGATAACGCCGACGCTGTGGTGTCCCGGGTCCGCGACCTCGGCGGGCGTGAACTCCACCCGGACTGGGGTGACCTGCCGTGGCGGATCCTCAGTGACCCTTCCGGGAACGAGTTCTGCTTACTCCCGGCGCGACAGGGCTGAGCACAGCGGTGCTGCGGCGCAACTGCCCCCGGCCAGCGGCATCCGCGGTGGACCGACTCAGAGCGCGCCCACGCAACGCCGCGATCTCCCTCTGCGGGTTCTGCCAGAAGCGGGTGACGTGGTGGCCAAGGGCGGGTGAGGCCTCGAAGAGCGGCGCGAGGTGGCCGCCTGGGATGACATCAGGTCCAAGGGCACCGTGCCGATGGCGCTGGGCTCGGTGCTGGACCCGGCCACCTGCACGGGCTGATCCCGCCGCAGCCGTCCCGGCCCGTGCGCCGGCTGCACGGCGGCCCGCCGCTGGACCTCGTCGCGATCGACACCGTGCCCTCGCTGCTGCCCCGGGATGCCAGCGCAGACTTCTCCGCGGCGCTGCTGCGACCTCTTCGTCGAGGCCGTCGGCGAGGCCGTCACCAGGTCGCGACCCCGAGGCCTGAGCCGCCTTCCGGGCCCACCCGCAGCCAGTGGTACAACCGTGGGGTGTTACTTGGAAACGTCGTTGTCGACGCCTTGGACCCACGGGTCCTGGGCCGGTTCTGGGAGGGCGTCCTCGGAACGACGATGCCCAGCCGGCGGCGGAGAGCGGGACCACCGGCGCGGCGCCGGAGGCGATGGCACCCCGGGACGAGATCGTGACGCCGTGACCGCACCGGACGGCGTGGATGCCGTGGTCGTCGGCGCGGGCCCGAACGGGTTGGTCGCTGCGGTGACCTTGGCGGTCGCCGGCCGCACGGTGTTGCTGGTCGAGGCCGCCGATCGGGTCGGTGGCGGTCTGCGGTCGCAGGAGCTGACCCTGCCAGGGTTCCGGCACGACGTCGGCGCCACCGTGCTTCCGTTGGCGTTGGCGTCGGCGGCGTTCCGGCAGCTCCGCCCGCAGGACGACGGCGTCGAGTGGGCCCATCCGCCGGTTCCCGCGGCGCACCCGGTGGAAGGCTGCGATGCGGCCCTGGTGTACCGGGACGCCGAGCGCACCGCCCTGGAGCTCGGCCGGGATGCCCAGGCCTGGCGCTTCCTCGTCGGAGCGACGGCTGCGGCCGGCCTGCCGCTGGTCGACACCCTGCTGGCTCCGCTGGGCATCCCGAAAGCGCCGATCGCGGCCCTGCGGTACGGCCTGTCAGGTGTGCTCCCCGCAACCTGGGTCGGCCGCGTGGGGCTGCGGACGAGCCGGGGTCGAGCGGTGTTCGCGGGGATGGCCGCCCATTCGGTGCTCTCCCTGAGCCGGCCGGTGACGTCCGGGTACGGGACGCTGCTCGCGGCCTTGGCGCACAGCGTCGGCTGGCCGGTCGTTCGCGGCGGGTCGCAGAACCTGGCGGACGCGCTGGCCGCCCGGCTGGAACGGCTCGGTGGCGAGATCCGCACCGGCATGCGGGTGACCACGCTCGACGAGCTGCCGCCGTCCCCGATCGTCGTTCTCGATCTCACCCCGCGACAGGTGCTGGCGGTTGCGGGGCACCGGCTACCGGCCGGCTACCGCCGCCGGCTGGAGCGGTTCCGGTACGGCCCCGGAGCGTTCAAGGTCGACTGGGCGCTGGACGCTCCGGTGCCGTGGCAGGATCCGCGGGTCGGTGGGGCAGGCACCGTTCATCTGGGCAACACGTTCGAGGAGGTCGCTGCGGGCGAGCGTGACGTGGCGCGCGGCAGGCACCCCGAGCGGCCCTTCGTCCTGTGCGTGCAGCCGACGGTCGCCGACCCGTCCAGGGCGCCGTCCGGTCGGCATACGTTCTGGGCCTACTGCCACGTGCCCAACGGTTCCGACCTCGACCAGACGGCGGCCATCGAGGCGCAGATCGAACGGTTCGCTCCCGGGTTCCGCGAGCGTGTCCTGGCGCGGCACTGCATGCCGACCAAGGCTCTCGAGGCGTTCGACGCGAACCTCGTTGGGGGCGACATCGCCGGTGGCGCCGCTGACGTACGGCAGTTCGCGGCGCGACCGGTGCTGTCGCTGCGGCCCTGGGCCACCCCCGTGCCGGGCCTGTTCATCGGATCGGCGAGCACGCCCCCCGGTGGGGGAGTCCATGGCATGGGCGGCTGGCAGGCGGCCCGGCTCGCCCTGCGACGCTCGACCTGAGACGCTCGACCGACGTCGCTCAGTCCTCCAGCACGCCGCGCAGCAGGCGTGGGGTGAGGTCGTAGGGTCGCAGCCCCACGATTCGCCGAGTCGCCTCGATCCCGTCGATCCCCGACAGGTTGATGTCCATCAGGACCAGGGCGACAGCCTCCTCGCCGCCGGCCGCTGGTGGCCACGAATATCTCGACCACCGCCGGGTCGATCACCGACCCACCGGCCGCGACGGCACGCACCGCGGCCATCCGCTGCGGCGGGTCCTCGGGCCATCGGTTACCCGCCGCCTCAACGGCCGTGCGGAGGGTATGAGTCGGGTCAGAGACCGTTTCGAGAGTGTGTCCGAGGGGGGACTTGAACCCCCATGCCCTTAGAGGGCACTAGCACCTCAAGCTAGCGCGTCTGCCAATTCCGCCACCCGGACAGGGCTTGCCGAGCCCGACCTGACCAGGCCGATCGGCGCAGCCGAGGCTATCACGCAGCACCCGAACGGCCCGAACCACCGAACGGGCGGTGCGGGCGGCTAGCGTGGCGGTCATCAGGCCCGTCGGCCCATGGGTCTGCGAGTTGCAGGAGGACCGTGGTGAACCAGCCGACCAACCACCCCACCCCGGCGCCGGACGACACTGCGAAGGCCGCGAACGCCGAGGACGAGGTCGTCGACCTGTGCCGCCAGCTGATCCGGATCGACACCTCCAACTACGGCGACAACTCTGGACCAGGCGAGCGCAAGGCCGCCGAGCTGGTCGCCGAGTGGTTCGCCGAGGTCGGGCTGGAGCCCACCGTCGTCGAGTCCGCCCCCGGGCGGACCAGCCTGGTCACCCGGCTGGCCGGTGCCGATCCGAGCCGGCCGGCGCTGTTGCTGCACGGCCATCTGGACGTCGTCCCGGCGCAGGCCTCGGACTGGCAGGTCGATCCGTTCTCGGCCGACGTCCGCGACGAGTGTGTCTGGGGTCGCGGCGCGGTCGACATGAAGGATATGGACGCAATGATCCTCGCCGTGGTCCGCGAGCTGGCCCGCAGTGGCCGGAAGCCACCGCGGGACCTCGTGGTTGCGTTCCTGGCCGATGAGGAGTCGGGCGGCAACTACGGGGCGCGGTACGTCGTCCGCGAGCACGCCCACCTGTTGGACGGCGTGACCGAGGCGGTCAGCGAGGTCGGCGGGTTCTCGGTCGAGCTGGCCGGACGCCGGCTCTACCTGCTGCAGACCGCCGAGAAGGGCATCGCCTGGCTGCGCCTGGTCGCGCACGGCCGGGCCGGGCACGGCTCGCAGATCAACTCCGACAACGCCGTCACCCGGTTGGCCGCCGCGGTGACCCGGGTCGGCGAGCACACCTGGCCGGTGGAGATCACGCCGACGGTCCGCGAGTTCCTCGACGGGGTCGCGGAGATCACCGGTGTCCAGCTGCCGGTCCACGACACCGATGCCCTGGTCGCGGCGCTGGGCAACACGGCGGCGTGGATCGGGGCGATCATCCGCAACACGACCAACCCGACCGTGCTCGAGGCGGGGTACAAGCACAACGTGATTCCTGGCACGGCCACGGCCCTGGTCGACGGGCGCTACCTGCCGGGGCGGTTCGACGAGCTCGTCGAGACCGTTCGGGAGCTGGCCGGCGAGGAGGTGGACGTCGAGGTGGTGGAGCAGGCCATCTCCCTAGAGGTGCCGTTCGCCGGCGACCTCGTCGAGGCGATGACCCAGGCCCTGGCCGACGAGGACCCCGGCTGTGCCGTCCTGCCCTACTGCCTGTCCGGTGGCACCGACAACAAGGCGTTCGCCGAGCTGGGGATCACCGGGTACGGGTTCGCGCCGCTGCGTCTGCCGGCCGGGCTGGACTTCGCCGGCATGTTCCACGGAATCGACGAGCGGGTCCCGCTGAACGCGCTGCGGTTCGGCGTCCGGGTGCTGCGGCGGTTCGTCGAGACCAGCTGAGGCCGGACCGCTCGAGGCCAGCGCGGCGGTGACAACCGGGTAGCCCCAGCTCGCTCGCCCGACCGGCCGTCATCGCGTCCTCATGCCGTCCGGACCACCCGGATGATCCGGCGCCGCACCCACACCCGCCGCATTCCGCCCCAGGTCAGCCGCACCTGGGCCACCTCCCAGTGCTCCTGCTCAGCGAGCTCGGCGAGCAGCCGCTGCACCTGGGTCCGGCCGACAGGCCTGGGCAGCACCATCATCCGGTACTCGTAGTCGCCGCCGGGCAGGTCCTCGGGCAACGGATCGACCCGGCGCAGCGTGGGCGCGATGGTGGGGTCGATCATCGACACAGCTCCGTCATCGCCTCCATGTCATCACGGCGTCACCCCGAACCGCTACGGTCATGTCATGACGACGGATCCTCGGGCTGCGCTGGACCGGCTCACCGCGGCGCTCGAGGCGCACCTGCTGGCAGCGAGCCGGCGGCAGGGGGAGGCGGACCCTGCGGTGGTCTCGGCGTATCAGACCCTGGCCGATGCCTTCGAGACCTATGACGAGGCGCTGTACACCGCCTATGACGAGGTCACTCCCTTCGTTCTGTACGACGACTCCGAGGACGCCGACGAGCTCGACGAGGACGAGGAGCTCGACGACTTCGACGACGACGACGTGATCGATCTCGACGACGAGGACTCCGAGGACGACGAGGACGAGGACTCCGAGGACGACGAGGACGAGGACTCCGAGGACGACGAGGACGACGAGGACGACGAAGACTCCGACGACGAGGACTCCGAGGTGTCCGAGGCCTCGCCGGACGGGACCGGCGCCCGGCACGACCTGCCGCTGTAGCCGAGGGACCCAGGGGCCGCGCCGGAAGCCCCTCAGCCGGTGCCGGAGACCTCGTCCAGGGCCGAGACGATCTCGGCGGGCAGGTCGACCTCGTCGCTGACCAGGCACTCCTGAAGCTGGGTGCTGGTCCGGGCGCCGAGCAGGAGCGAAGCGACCGGGGTCCGCTCGCGCACCCAGGCCAGGGCGACATCGACCGGTGAGCAGCCGAGCCCCTGCGCGGCAGTGACCACGGCGTCGACCACGCGCCGTCCGCGGGCGGTGAGGTAGGCGTTGACGAACCCGGACAGGTGCGCGGTCGCGCCGCGGGAGTCGGTCGGGGTGCCACTGCGATACTTGCCGCTGAGCACGCCACGTCCCAGCGGAGACCAGGCCAGCGCACCGACCTCCAGGGCCCGGGCCGCGGGCAGCAGCTCGCGTTCGGGATCGCGGTGCATCAGCGAGTACTCGGTCTGGGCCGCGACCAGCCCGGGTCCGGTCAGACCGGCCAGGGTGGCGGCCTGGGCCAGCTGCCAGCCGGTGTAGTTCGACACCCCGACGTAGCGGACCCGTCCGGAGGTCACCGCCACCTCGAGGGCGGACAGCGTCTCGGCGATCGGTACCGCCTCGCTCCAGCCGCGGACCAGCCACAGGTCGACGTAGTCGGTGCCCAGACGCTGCAAGGAGCCGTCCAGGTCGGCCAGCAACCGGGTCCGGGACGGGAACGTGGACGGCGTGCCGCGGTGCCAGGAGGCGCCCGCCTTGGTGCACAGCACCACATCCTCACGCGGGGCCGTTCCGGCCAGCACCGAGCCGAGAAGCTCCTCGGCGGCGCCCTCACCGTAGGACGCCGCGGTGTCGACCAGCGTGCCGCCGGCGTCCAGGAAGCACTTCAACAGGTCGGCGGCGTCGACCTCGTCGACGTCCCGCCCCCAGGTCAAGGTGCCCAACCCGAGCCGGGAGACCATCAGTCCGCTGCGACCGACCAGGCGAGACTCCACGACCGCAGAACCTACCGGGCCGCGCCGGCGCCCGTGCCCACTGACCGAGCGTGCGTCGTCGGCGCTAGGCTCCGACCTGTGCGGCTCGGATTGAATCTCGGATACTGGGGCGGACCGAACGACGCGGACAACCTGGCGCTGGCCCAGGAGGCCGACCGGCTCGGGTACGCCGTGTGCTGGGCGGCGGAGGCCTATGGGTCCGACGTTCCTACGGTGCTGGCCTGGGTGGCGGCGCACACCCGGCAGATCGACGTGGGCGCCGCGGTCATGCAGATCCCGGCGCGCAGCCCCGCGATGACCGCCATGACCGCAGCCACCCTGGACACCCTGTCGGGTGGACGGTTCCGTCTCGGGCTGGGGGTGAGCGGGCCGCAGGTCTCCGAGGGCTGGCACGGCGTTCGGTTCGCCAAACCGCTCGGCCGGACCCGCGAGTACGTCGAGATCGTCCGGATGGCCTTGAGCCGGCAGCGGGTCAGCTACGCCGGTGAGCACTTCACGCTGCCGCTGCCGGACGGGCCCGGCAAGCCGCTGCACCTGACCGTGCGGACGGTCCGCAAGCACATCCCCGTCTACCTGGCCGCGGTGGGGCCGAAGAGCCTGGCGCTGGCCGGCGAGATCGCCGACGGCTGGCTCGCCATCTTCTTCAGCCCCGAGCACGCGGCCCTGTCCCTGGACCCGATCCGCCAGGCCCGCCAAGGTGCCGGGGCGGGCCAGGACGGCGATGCGATGGCCGGTTTCGACGTCGTCCCGACGGTGGGAGTCAGCATTGACACCGATGTCGCCCGGGCCGCTGACGCACTGCGCGGTTACACCGCGCTCTACGTCGGCGGGATGGGCAGCCGGCAGCAGAACTTCTACAACGCCCTGGTCCGACGAATGGGGTTCGAGCAGGCGGCCCAGACCGTCCAGGACCTGTTCCTGGACCAGCAGCCGCGGGAGGCGGCGGCGGCGCTGCCGGTGGAGCTGATCGACGCCACCAGCCTGCTGGGCGACCGGGCCCGGATCGCCGAGCGGATCCAGGCCTACGCCGAGGTGGGCGTGACCACTCTGAGTGTCAGCCCGGCTGCCACCGGGCTGGAACCACGGATGGAGACCCTGCGCACCGTCGCCGAGGCGGCGGAGGTCGCCGGGGTACTCGAGTGAGCGTGAGCCTGGACTACCTCGACGCCGTCATCCTCGGGATCGTCGAGGGCCTGACCGAGTTCCTCCCGGTCTCCAGCACCGGGCACCTGACCATTGCCGAGAAGCTGCTCGGTCTGCCCGTCGACGATCGGGCGGTCACGGCCTTCACCGCCATCATCCAGCTGGGTGCGATCGGCGCGACGTTCCTGTACTTCTGGCGAGACATCGCCCGGCTCGGCGGAGCCTGGTTCCGCGGCCTGGCCTCGGCGACCGGCCGCGAGCACCGTGACTACCGGTTCGCCTGGTACGTCATCGCCGGGTCGCTGCCGGTGGCGGTGGCCGGGTACACCCTGCGGGACGTGATCACCGGCCCGCTGCGCAGCCTGTGGGTGGTGGCCGCCGGGCTCCTGGCCTGGAGTGCGGTCATGTATCTCGCCGAGAAGCGTGGCCGGCAGAAGCTCACTGAGGCCGACCTCACCCTGCGGCACGTGCTGGTGATCGGGCTTGTGCAGTGCTTCTCACTGGTCCCCGGCGTATCCCGGTCCGGAGCCACGATCAGCGCCGGCCTCCTCCAGGACATCGACCGCGTGACCGCCACCCGGCTGTCGTTCTTCCTGGCCATCCCGGCTCTGACCGGCGCCGGGCTGTTCGAGATGAGCTCGGTGGACACGGCGGTGGTGGGCTTGGGACCGTTGGCCGTCGGGACGGCGGTGAGCTTCGTCGTCGCCTACGCATCGATCGCCTGGCTGCTGCGGTTCGTCGCCCGCCATCCGATCACCCTGTTCGTCGGCTACCGGGTGGCGCTGGGCCTGGCCCTGTTCGTGGCACTGGCAGCCGGCTGGCTCAGCGCCACCTGAGTCCAGACGCCGCGCTCGTCGATCGGCCCCGTACCCTCGGGGGATGCCCGTCGTCCTGCTCCTCCGTCACGGCCGCACCACGGCGAACGTGGACGGCACCCTCGCGGGGTGGACGCCGGGTGTCGGGCTCGACGAGTTCGGCCGCCACCAGGTGACCGCGCTGGGGGCGCGGCTGTCGGCTCTGCCCCTGGCCACGGTCGTGACCAGCCCGCTGCAGCGCTGCCGGGAGACCGCCGACGCAGTGCTCGAGGCCCGGCCGGCGACGCGCCGTCCGCCGGTGCAGGTCGACGATCGGCTGGGGGAGTGCCGCTATGGGGACTGGACCGGGCGCCGGCTGAAGGACTTGGCCAAGGACCCGCTGTGGCGCGTCGTCCAGGCGCACCCCTCGGCGGTGACCTTCCCGGGCCCGGACGGGGAGTCGATGACTGCGATGCAACAGCGCAGCGTCGCGGCCGTCCGCGCGCACGACGCGGCGGTGGCCGGCGAGCACGGCGCGGACGCGGTCTGGGTGGCTGTGTCGCACGGCGACGTGATCAAGGCGATCCTCGCCGACGCCCTCGGTGCCCACCTGGACGCCTTCCAACGGCTCGTCGTGGAGCCGGCCTCGGTGTCGGTGGTGCGGTATACACAGCTGCGCCCGTTCGTCGTCCGGGTCAACGACACCGGCGGTGATCTGGCCTCGCTCGCCCCCGCCAAGCGCCGCCGTCGGCGCCCTCGGGCGGGCTCCTCCGACGCTGTGGTGGGCGGCGAGACGGGCACCGCCGGCTCGGCATAAGGTCGTCGTCATGCCCCGCCAGGTCTTCGACTACGACCCACCCGAGCGCTTCGTCGCCGGGACGGTCGGTCAACCGGGCTCGCGCACCTTCTTCCTACAGGCTCGGCTCGGCAGCCGACTGGTCAGCGTGGCACTGGAGAAGGCCCAGGTCTCGATTCTCGCCGAGCGGGTCGACGAACTGCTCGACGAGGTGCTGCGCCGCAGCGGCGGCAATGCCCCGGTCCCGGCGCTCACGCCGACGGACGCCGAGGACAACGAACCGCTGGAGACCCCCATCGAGGAGGAGTTCCGGGTCGGGGCGATGAGCCTGGCCTGGGAGGCGGAGAGCCAGCGAGTGGTCATCGAGTGCTTCTCCGAGGGCTTGAGCCCGGACGAGGAGGAGGACGTTGCGGACCAGGCGGACCCCGAGGAACAGGACGGCGCGGTGCTTCGGGTCAGCCTGTCCGGCTCCGCGGCCCGGGCCTTCGCCAAGAGGGCGCTGGCGCTGGTGGCCGCCGGTCGTCCTCCGTGTCCGTTCTGCGCCGGTCCGCTGGACCCCGAGGGCCACATCTGCCCCAGGTCGAACGGGTACCGGCGCTGACCCGCACGCCGCGACCCGGTCGCCGTGACCTGATCCGCCCGAACCGGTCCGGTCGGTCCGGATGAGCCGGCCACCGAACGAGTCGCCGGCGCCGGAGCCGGTCGGCCCCTCGGCTGAGGACCAGGTGCTCGAGCTGTTGGCGCGCGGTGACCTCGACGTCGTCGGCCGTCTGGTGGACGCGAGCAACGCCACGCTGCTGGCGCAGGTCTGCCTGGACGGCGTGACCCGCCGGTGCGTCTACAAGCCGGTGGCCGGGGAACGGCCGCTGTGGGACTTCCCGCGGGGCACGCTGGCCCGACGCGAGGTCGCCGCGTACCTGCTGTCGGCGGCCGCGGGCTGGCACCTGGTACCGGCGACGGTGCTGCGCGACGGCCCACACGGAACGGGCAGCGTACAGCTGTGGGTCGAGGGCGGGCTGGTCGGTGGAGGGGTGGTCGACGTGTGTGCTCCTGCCGACCTGCCGGACGGCTGGATCTCGGTCCTGGAGGCGGAGGGCTTCGACGGCACCGCGCTGGTGCTCGCGCACGCCGATGACGCCGAGCTGGCCGGCATGGCCCTGTTCGACGTGGTGGTGAACAACGCCGACCGCAAGGTGTCGCACGTGCTGCGGGAGCCGACCAGCGGGCTGCTGCTCGGGGTGGACCACGGGCTGACCTTCAACCTCGAACCCAAGCTGCGCACCGTGTTGTGGGGCTGGGCGGGCGCCCGGATCGGCGATCCGGAGCTGGCACGGCTGGGGCGGCTGGCGACCGACCTGCGCGACCCCGGGGTCGCGCGGTCCCTGGCCGGGCAGCTGGCAGCGCTGGTGAGCGAGGCCGAGGTGGAGCAGACCCGGCACCGCGTCGAGCGGCTGCTGGCGACCCGCCGGTTCCCGCGGCCCACTCCCGGCCGCTACCCGGCCATCCCGTGGCCACCGGTGTGACGGGGTGCGGGCCACCGGGACGCCGACCGCCCGACGGGTCAGCAAGCGGGCCGCCGGTTACGCTCGGGTCGTGACCCGCTGGCCCGCCCCGATCCTGCCCCACCTGCCCGGGCGCGGCCCGACCGTGCGCCTGTGGGACACCGCGACCGGCCGCACCGCGCCGTCCACGACCGAGCCTGCGGCGCGGATGTACGTGTGCGGGATCACTCCCTATGACGCCACCCATCTCGGACATGCGGCCACCTACGTCGCCTTCGACCTGCTGAACCGGTCCTGGCGGGACGGTGGGCACCAGGTGCGCTACGTGCAGAACGTCACCGACATCGACGACCCACTGCTGGAACGGGCCGAGGCCACCGGTGTGGACTGGCGGGACCTGGTGGACGAACAGATCCAGCTGTTCGCCGACGACATGACCGCGCTGCGGGTGCTCCCCCCGGAGGTCTACCTCGGGGCGGTCGAGACGATCCCGCTGGTCGTGGACGCCGTGCGGCGGCTGCTGGCCTCCTCGCACGCCTACCGGGTGGAGGACGACGTCTACTTCTCGGTGCGTTCCGACGCCCGGTTCGGGACCGTGGCCGGCCTGGACGACGCCGTGATGCGAGCCCTGTCGGCCGAGCGCGGCGGCGATCCGGACCGACCCGGTAAGAAGGACCCCCTCGACCCGCTGCTGTGGCGGGCCGAGCGGCCCGGGGAGCCGGCCTGGGACGGCGGCACCCTGGGCAGGGGGCGGCCAGGCTGGCACATCGAGTGCACCACGATCGCCCTGGCCGAGCTGGGCGGCTGCTTCGACGTCCAGGGTGGCGGCTCGGACCTGGTCTTCCCGCACCACGAGATGAGCGCCGCGCACGCGCATGCGCTGACCGGTAAATGGCCGTTCGCGCGGCTCTACGCGCACGCCGGCATGGTCGGCTACACCGGGCACAAGATGAGCAAGTCGCGCGGCAACCTGGTGCTGATCTCCCGGCTGCAGGCCGAGGGAGCCGACCCGATGGCGATCCGACTGGCGCTGCTGGACCACCACTACCGAAGCGACTGGGAGTGGACCCCCGACCAGCTGGCCCGGGCCACCGACCGACTGGGCCGGTGGCGCAGGGCGGCCCGCCTCCTACGCGGGCCGGACGCCCAACCGCTGCTATCCACCGTCCGGGAGCGCCTGGCGGACGACCTCGACGCCCCCGGCGCATTGGCCGCTGTGGACGTCTGGGTGGACCGAGCCCTCGCCGACGGGGGTGACGTGCCCCGTTCGCCCGCGCTGGCCGCCAAGGCGGTCGACGCCCTGCTCGGGGTCGCTCTGACCTCGGCCACCCGCTGAGGTCCACCTGCCCACCCCGGTCACCTCACCCGCGCGCCGTGGGGCACCTTCGCCGATTCCTCTCCAGGACCCGGAGCGCGGCAATCTCCTCGAGCGGCCGCACGCGGCTGCCTGCTCTCGTGTTCGTCGGGCCTGCAGGGCGTCTCGGACGGCGGTGGGAGGCAGGAATGCCCGAAGGGCCGCAACGGACACCTTGGGCAGGTGCGCGCGCGTGGGGTAGGCCAGCCACATCGGTTCCCAGACGGGGGCGGACTTGTCCTTGAACCGGAACAGCCCCGCCGCCTCGTAGACGCCGCCGTGCTCGTACAACCACCCGAGCAGCCGCTGGGAGAGCCCCTCCCGGTCCTCGGTCGTCGCCAGCGGCACGCCGCCGAGGCTCGCCCTGACCCGGCCACGGCGGGCGAAGTCACCGACGCTGTCGACCACGAGCAGCTCCATCACGCCCGGGGGGCAGTGGTGCGCTCTGCGCATCAGGTCCAGGACGGCGGCCCGACCCTCGTCGTACGGGAGCCAGGTGACGAAGGCGACCACGTGTTCGCCCTCACCACCCTCCTGTTCGACGGCGATGTAGACCTCCTGGTCATCGAGCCGTCCGGGGTCGAAGCGGCCGAGGGTGAAGCCGAGCTCCGGGCCGCCCTTGTCGAGCAGCCACTGCTCGCTGACCGCCGCCACCTGCCGCGTACGCGTGGCGGTGCGCGCGGAGGTGTCGTAACGGACGACGCTCACCCCCTCACGGCGAGCGCGGGACACCGAATGCCGCACGTTGGAGCGGCGTTTGCCGGAGGTGGAGAACGACGGGACGTCGAGCACGGCCTCGACGCCGATCTGCATCGCCGAGTAGCCGGCGGCGGTCGCCAGGTTGCGCTCGGCGGTGTCGGCGGCCAGCAGTGCGGGGGTCAGCCCTGACTCCTCGCAGTAGGCGGTCAGCTCGGCCAGCGCCTCGGCCTCCCGCCCCGGCATCGCGACGGGCCCGCCGTGGCAGACTGCGACCCCGCCGCGGATCCCGACCGCGGCCAGGGCATCGCCGGAACACAGCGGCAGCAGCACGTTGTCCGGCAGGGCGAGCAGGGGGGCGGTGGAGGTTCTGCCGTTGCGGACGACGAAGTCCCGGACGGCGTCCCGGGCGGGTTCGTCATCGCGCACGCGTCGGCGCAGAGCCAGCACCAGAACGCCCAGCACGATGCCCAGGCCGACCTGCAGGGCCGTTGCGTAGGCCTCGACCAGCCGGTGCCCCTGGTCGATTCTCCCCGGGAGGAAGAGCATGGTCCGGGCGATCACCGTGAGGCGCTCGGACATCGGCGCCGGTGCGAGCTGGTCGATCTCGGCGTAGCCCACCATCGCGAAGAGCGCGAGTCCGCCCAGCAGCCCCGCCGGCAGCAGCCACCAGCGGTGCTCCCGCCGCGGTGGGCGGAACCGGTAGGAGCGCCGGGTACCCAGCAGCAGGAGCAGCGCCGCCGCGGACAGCAGCCCGGTCACGGTGAGGGTGCCACGCACGAGGGGGAGCAGGGCCGCCACCGCCGCTGCGCCGGTCGCCAGCGCCCACGCCGTCCGCGACCCGCGAAGCAGCCCGCGCCCGACCAGGAGCAGCACAACGCCGAGCTCGACCGCGGCGACCCGGGAGGTGGGCAGGGCGCCCGGGATCGTGGGGATGCGCAGAGCGGGGGCCAGCTCGACGATCTCCCTGCCGAGGGCGGGGACCAGCCCGTCGACGACGTTCACCGCTCCGACGGAGATGATCACCATTGCCGGCGCCATCCGGCGCCATCGCCTGCGCCGCACTCCGCTCAGGTCCACGCCCACCGTCGGAGTATGGCTGAGCCTGTGCTGAGAGAGGGCTGAGAGGGCTGGGGGAGAGCGGTGGTCGCAGTCCGACGCTCACCCGCCCCGGAGGAGGTGTCGGGCCGCGAGGGCTACTCAGTCCGCAGCCGGCAGGACGAGGCCATGGTCGCCATCGACGACGACGGGCGTTCCCGTTGTCAGCACCGACGTGCCGGTGGCGGTGCCCACGACGAGCGGGAGACGGTACTCGCGGGCGACGACTGCCGCGTGTGACCCGGGGCCGCCGTGATCGACGACCACGGCGCTGGCCCTGGCGAAGAGCGGGGTCCAGGATGGGTTGGTGCCTGGCGCCACCAGCACCTCGCCCGGAGCCAGGGTGACGAACTCGTCGGGTCCGTGAATCACCCGGACCGCCCCACTGGCCCGGCCGCCACCGCCGGGAGTGCCGCTCACCAGGGCGTCGCCAGCGCCTCGGACGCGATCCGGGTAGAGCGTGGTGGTGGCGATGAGGGGACTGGCTGCGAGTTCGTCGTAGGCCCGCCGCCGTCGCCGAGCCCGCTGCCGGAGCTGCGGATCAGGATCGGCCATCGAGGGATCGGGGAGATCGGCCACGTCCTGCCAGAGGAGGAACCACACATCGTGCGGGTCGGCCAGCCAGCCGTGCCGGGCCAGGCGATGGCCCACCTCGAGCACGGTCGTGCGGACGACGGTGAGCTGGCGTGAGCCCGCCAGGTGCGTGTCCTCCCGCGCTGCCACTCCCGCGCGGGCGACCGTGGCGAGCCGGCGCAGCCGGCCGCGCCAGGCGCAAGCGACGGACCAGGGGGTGGGCCAGGACCTCGGCCAGTGCGGCCGCGGACGCATCATCGCCTTCCGTGCCCCCGGCCGGCTCGCGGACCAGGACCGAGATGATCCCGAGCACGGTAGCGGGGCGCTCACCCCACGTCGGGTCGAGCAGCAGCACGCTGGAGGTCTCCCGGTGACCGTACTGCTCCAGGAAGCTGGACAGCCGGGCGCGCACGACCCGGGCAGCGGGGTCGGTGGCGACGAAGCCCACCAGCTCGTCCGGGTCCCGGCTCAGCCACGCTTGCGCCAGCACGGGGTCGGCGCGGATCTGTTCGGCGATCGCGAGCAGCTGATCATTGGCCTGGCGGGTGCCCGTTGGCGCCCCGGCGACGATGTCGCTGAAGTGGCGACTCAGACCGAGCAGACGCAAGGCCAGACTGAGCCGTGACGACGCGGCGGCGGCGCCGGGGATGTAGGCGACGCGGATGGTCGCCACCAGGCTGGTCGTCGCGGCCGCTCGTGGAGGAACCGACACCAGCTCCCTCCAGGTCAGTCGCTGCGGCTCCAAGGCCGCCAGGGCTTGCGACTGCGTGTCGTGCCGCCGGGCGAGCGGGTCGTCGGCCCAGCCTGCGGGGTTGCGCGTGGTCCTGGCGAACGTGTGCCACACGCACAGCGGCGTGCGCCAGGTCGGTCGTGGGCTCGGGGGGACGAACTCGGTCACCACCCCGTCACGGCTGGGCAGCATGTCGGCGAAGCGCAGCTGCGCGCCGAACAGTCCGCGGACCAGCTCTTCGATCACCGAGCCCACCGCCGGCAGGGTCCAGACGGTGAGCTCCATCGGGCGCGGGCGCCGCGGCAGCAGCTCGAGGATCACGGGTCCGACGCTGCGCTGGAGGCGATTCAGGCTCCGCGGTGGTGGCGGCAGCGCGGTCATGGGGCGGGCCTGCAGGATGGCCGCACCGTCGCGGCCGATGGCCCATTCGACGTCCACCGGCCCGGCGAAGTGAGCAGCGATCTCGCGTCCGGTGGCGGCCAGCCCGGTCAGGGCCACCGCGTCGAGCGCGGGTACCGGGGCTTCGGGGTCGGCCGGTTCCTGGGTCGTCCCGCCCGTGGCGGCGAGGGTGATGACGACCTCCGCGCGGCCGGGCCTGCGCTCCACGATGCGGCCGCTGCCGTCGATGACCGCGTGGTCCGGGGTCACCAGCCCGGAAACCACCGCCTCACCCAGACCCGGACTGGAGTCGATCACCACGTCCTGGCGCGATCCGGTGATGGGATTCGCGGTGAACATCACCCCGGCGAAGTCAGCGTCGACCATCCGCTGGACCACCACCGCCATGGCGACGGTCTCGGGGACGATCCCCAGCCGCTCCCGGTACGCGACGGCGCGATCGCCCCACAGGGATGCCCAGCAGGTCCGAACGGCGTTCACCACCTCCTGCGGGCCGACGACACCCAGAACCGAGTCCTGCTGTCCAGCGAACGCCGCACCGGGAAGATCCTCGGCGGTGGCACTCGAGCGGACCGCGACCAGGCCGGCCCCGAGGTCGGCGTACGCCTGGTGGATGGCCCGGGATACCCGGTCGGGAACCGGGCCGGCGGCGACCCCGGCGGGCGTGAGGGGGCCGGGGAGGGCGCCCACGGCGAGACGATAGGCAGCGGTCGTCACCACGAACCCGTCCGGAACGCTGAAACCCGCGCGGACCAGCTTGCCCAAGCCCGCTGCCTTCCCGCCCGCGACGGCGAGGTCAACGGCGGCCGGGTCTCGCAGTTGCACCGTGAGTGCACCCATCCGCTGAACGTAACAGCGGGGCCGATCGCCGCTTCGGCTTAGCCTCACTCGAGTTGGCTCAGCCCGCGGACCGCGACCGCGTCGTGTCTGAGAGCCTGTCATTGACCTCAGGCGGTTCGTGGTCGGGCAAGGCGTCGTGACATGAGGGCGACAGGACCTGGAAGCTTCACTCCCACGCCACGCCGAACGACTACTCCCGACAGCCGAGACAGGCGCTCAGAGGATGTTCACCGCGCGGGCGGCGACGACGGCCAGGGTGAGCAGGGAGACGCCTGCCGAGACGGTCATGACGAACTTGGCCCGCGCCGACAGCGGCAGGGTGTCGGTCGGGCTGAACGCCGTGGCGCAGGTGAAGGCCACGAAGAGGTAGTCGACGAAGGAGGGTCGCCACGTGGCGGCGTCCCAGCCCGGGACACCGGTCAGCTGCGGGAAGAGCAGGTCCGGGCGTTCTCGCGGGCGGGCATGGCGGAGGTCGCGCGCGAACGGACCACCGGCGTCGATCTCCCACAGTGCCAGGGCGGTAGTGGCCACGTTGGTCACCCAGATCAGAAGTGCGGCCTGAACCAGGGTGCGGGGGGCCATCTGGCTGCCCGAGACCAGGACGGCGATCAGCCGGATGAGGTGCACCGCGTTGGCCGCGGCCAGTACCCCGGTGAGTGCCAGCGCCGCCCCACGCAGCCAGGGGGTGTCCCGCTTCAGCTGCATCGGGTTGGCGGCCGCCACGGGTATGAGCAGCGCCGCCTCGAGAGCCGGAAGCAGCCACCAGGCCGCCGAGGTCACCTCGCTCGGCAGGGCCAGCTGCAGGCCCAGGACCGCGGCGACGGTAACGGTTGCCGGCCATCGGCGTTCGTGCCCAGTGCTCGGCAGTCCCGACTCCGTCATGATGGTCCGCCCTCGGTTCGGACGCGCCGGTTCCGCACCAGCCAGACCACGAGTGCCAGCACGGCGATGGCCAGGACCGCTTCGCTGGCGTACCCGAGACGTTGCTCCAGCGAGCGGTAGGAGGCGCCGGCGGCGAATCCGAGGACAGCGACGGTGGCCGCCCAGACCGACCCGCCGGCCACATTGGCCAGCGTGAACCGGGCTTGTGCCATCCCGCTCATGCCCGCTATTCCCGGGACGAGGGCACGCAGTGCTGCGGCCCACCGGCCGAGCACCACCGCGACGGCGCCTCGACGGCGGACCAGGGACAGGGCGCGGTCGAGGTCACCGGATCCTCGAAGCCGTGCCGGAACCCGCTCGAGCAGGGCGGTGCCGAATCGACGCCCGACGAGGAACCCGACCTGGTCGCCCACGGCGGCACCGGCCGCCGCGGCGACGATGACTGCCCAGAGCGGCACGCCGCCGCCATGGGCGACCACGCCGCCGAGCACCACGGCGATCTCTCCCGGGACCACGAGTCCGACGAAGACCGACGCCTCGAGCGCGGGCAGGGCGAACACCAGAGCCAGAACCAGCCACGGCGGCATAGCGACGAGGGCGTCCATCACCGAGCTCACGGCGCGGCTCCGCCCCGGTCGACGGGTTGGCGAAGGAGGGCGGGCAGCAGGGCCAACCCGACCAGGATCGGCAGCCAGTGGCTGACCAGGCGCCACCCGAGGACCGCTGCGGTGGCGGAGGCCGCCGACGAGCCGGCGGCGGTCAGAGTGCCGATCATGACGGTCTCCACCACGCCCACTCCGCCGGGGGTCAGCGGGACGGCCGCGGCGAGCTGGCCGATGATGTAGACCAAGGGCACCGTCAGCAGCGCCGACTCCACGCCGAAGGAGATGGCCAGGACCAGCAGCACGGCCAGGTCGGCGAGCCAGTTCAGCGTCGCCCATCCGCCGGCGACGGCGAGTGCTCGACGGTTGGTTGCCAGGCCGCGCAGCGACCGCAGTCCGGTCGCCACCCAGGCTGCGACGACGTCCGGGTCCACCCACCGGCCCACCGGCCCCCTGGCGAGGGGCCGCAGCAGCCGGCCCGTCCATCCGCCGACCCGGTCGGGTGCCCGCACGGCCACCGGGATCAGTCCGGCGGCGGCGACCACCACCAGGGCTGCGCCCAGGGCGCCCAGGACGATTCCGGTTCCCTCACCCGATCCGAGCGCTGCCAGGGACGACGGGATGAGCAGGACGCCCAGCACCGCTGAGGAGAGCACGCCGGCAGCTGCCATGCCGGCCACGGCGGCCGGACCCGGAACGCCGCGCCCGACCAGGGCCTTGACGATCACAGCGGTGGCGGGCGCGGACCCACCCGGCAGGGTCTTGCCCAGGGAGGTCCCGACCATGGTGACCTGCTGGACCAGCCATCGACCGATCTCCGTCCCACCGGAGGCGAGGACCGAGCGTGTCAGCTCGCCGTACGCGGCGAAGCTCACCATCTCCAGGACGAGCGCGAGGCCGAGGAGCCACCAACTCCCGTCGGCCAGCCGCTTGCCCGTGGCCTCGAGGCCGGCGACCTGCGGGATGACCAGATGAACGGCCAGGAACAGGCTGATCAGGATGAGAGCGACCCTCAGCACGGGAACCCTCGCCGCCCCGACGGGGGCGGCTGCACTGTCGGCCATCGGCACAGGATGCCCGATACCGCAGGCCGCGCTCCGGCTCACGGCGCCGGCGCCGGCCAACCCCAGGCTGACCATAGGTCCTACCCCGCAGAAACGGCCTTGGCCCGGCCCAGCGGGGGAGGACGTCCCGTTGGCGAAGGTCACGGTGAAGGACCGGATCCATGACTGCCTGGGTGACGGGGTCAGCGGCGGCCTGTCGTCTCAGGAAGAGGACGGGGGCGGTGGTGGACTCCCGGCCGGCGGGCTCGCGGTCGAGGCGTCGACGGCGGGGAGGTTGCGTCGCAACGCAGCGATCCGCTCCTCGTAGTCGATGACATCGATCTCTCCGCGGGCCAGTCGTTCGGCCAGGGTCTGCTCGGCCATGGCCGACGGATGCCTGAAGGTGGCCGCTGGGGAGACGGCGCCGAGCTGCTGCTGTCGTTCGGCGGCCCCGGGCGCGAAACGACGCCAGAGAAGCACCGCGGCGACAACGAGGGCACCGAGGAGGGCCAAGGCGATGAGCAGGCCGAACAGACCGGTCAGAAGGTCGAACCTGTCGTATCCGCGTTCCATCGTGCTCTCCCGTTCCACGTGGCCGCGAGCGAGGTGTTCGACGGCTCTGCCACCACTGTGCATCGCGCGGCTGATAGGGCGCTGAGAGACCACGGGCCCACTGGTCAGCGAGGCGGCGGGCCCGGCGTGCCCATTGCCGCCACCATCGCGGTCAGCCGGGCGTGCTCCGCGCGGAGTAGACCCAGCTCGTCGGACATCCGATCGAGGACCTCCGCCGCGCGGGAGTCGGTCTGGTAGTCGTGCACTGCCAGCTCGCTGGAGATCTGGTCACTACGGCGGGCGGCAATCAGCAGGATCGCTCCCTGCATGGCCGCCACGCACGACAACACGAGGTTCAGCAGGATGAACGGGTACGGGTCGAACCCTCGCCTGCCGTTGTATCCCATCCAGAGCGCCAGGAAGGCCAACGAGCAGAAGACGAAGGTCCACGAGCCCATCCCGTTGCGCATCCGATCGGCCGCCCGCTCGCCCGTCGTGAGCTGACCGTGCGGAGCGCACGCCGGGGTGTCGGCGCCATCGGGGCGCGACGAGACGAAACCGGCTCGTCGCGGCCACCGGTACGTGCTGGGCCTGCTCGCCCCGCTGCTCAGGATCGCGGGTCTGCTGATCTTGGTCCGGAGTCGTCATGTCTCCAGTGTCGGCCGCTGGCGGTCAGCCGCCCGCCTGACCGGGCTCGCCGCCGCGCCGGCGCAGGTAGCGCTCGAACTCGCGGGCAATCGCCTCACCGCTCGCCTCGGGAAGATCGGCGGTGTCCTTGGCGTCCTCGAGCTGCCGCACGTAGGCGCTGATCTCGCCGTCCTCCTCGGCGAGTTCGTCCACCCCGTGCTCCCAGGCCCGGGCGTCCTCGGGCAGGTCCTCGAGCGGAACGGTCAGGTCCAGGGCCTCCTCGATCCGCCGGAGCAGGGCCAGCGTGGCCTTGGGCGAGGGGGGCTGGCCGACGTAGTGGGGGACCGCGGCCCACAACGACAGCCCGGACAGACCCGACTCCGCTGCGCCGTCCTGGAACACCCCGACGATCCCGGTTGCGCCCTCATAGGTCGACGACTCCACACCCATGCGCTGCTGCAGGCCAGGGTCCTCGCTGGTCCCGGTGATCGGGATCGGCCGGGTGTGTGGGACGTCGGCCAGCAGCGCGGCCAGGGTGATCAGGGTCTGCACCTCCAGCGCGTCGGCGATGCCGAGCAGCTCGGCGACGTAGGCCCGCCATCGCATGCTCGGCTCCACCCCGCAGACCAGGACGAGGTCGCGTTCGGTGCCGGGCGGGCGGGCGCGGTAGATCCGGGTCGTCGGCCAGGTCAGGTGGCGCTCGCCGTCCTCGGTCAGGCTGACCACCGGCCGGTTCACCTGGAAGTCGTGGTAGTCCTCCGGGTCCAGCTCGGTGACCAGCTCGGCCTGCCAGACCCGCTGCAGGTGGGCCACAGCCCCACTGGCTGCCTCCCCGGCGTCGTTCCAGCCCTCGAAGGCGGCGAGCATGACCGCGTCGCGCAGCGCCGGCAACGACGACCGCTCGTTCACGTCCGCTCCCTCGCTTCCACGCCAACCGTCGTCGACGCGTCCCGCTCGACCTGTCGCCGACCCCGGATCGTCTGCCCGACCCACCGTCCCCCGGGCCGAGGGCTGACGGCTCAGCCTAGGTCACCCCGACCGACGGCATCGAGCGGCCCGCTGGGCGCGGTGTCGTCCCGGCCCTGTCCAGCCGGTCTCGATGTCAGATATGCGGCGTGCAGGGTGTATGAACCTTTCGCCCTGATCCACATGATTGGTTCGCTGGACCCGAGCTGCCCGTTGTCGGGCCAACAGGTGGGAGGAGGGCCGGTGGAGGATGGGGCGGGAGCGCGTCGCGTCCTGCTGCGCACTCGCGGACTGACCAAGCACCGGTCTGGTCGCCATCCACGCCGGCGTCCCGTTCCCGGTGGCGGTGCTGGCCGGGGCCGGCTTCGCCATGTTGCTGGCAGTCCCGATCGGGTACCTGTCGGTGCGCCGAAGCGGCATCTACTTCGCGATGGTGACCCTGGCCTTCGCCCAGATGCTCTACTTCCTCGCCAACCAGTGGCGAGACCTCACCGGCGGTGAGAACGGACTGCAGGCGGTACCGACCTCGTTCTTCGGGATCGAGGCGGTCGAGACCGACTCCTTCTACTTCTACTACGCGGCACTGCCGATCCTGCTCGCCGGGATGTGGCTCGCCTGGCGCATCGTCCACTCGCCGTTCGGCCGGGTGATCGTCGCGATCCGGAACAACCCGTCCCGGGCCAGGGCCCTGGGTTACCACGTCGAGGTGTACAAGCTCCTCGCCTTCGTCGCGTCCGCCGGGCTGTCCGGGCTGGCCGGCGGGATCTTCGCGATCAGCCACGGCTTCGCCTCTCTGCAGGAGCTGTACTGGACGACCTCCGGCAAGGTCGTGCTGATCTCCGTGCTCGGCGGGATGGGCACCCTGTGGGGTGGGCCGGTCGGTGCCGGCCTGGTCGTGCTGCTCGAGGACCGGCTGGTCACCTCGGGGTTCAACGGCATCGGCATCATCACCGGCACGGTCTTCGTCGTGGTGGTACTGGCCTTCCGGCGTGGCATCTGGGGCACCGCGCAGGGGCTGCTGCGCGCCCGGCGGGCACCTGACCCGGCCGCGCCGGGGCCGCCGGGGGCGACGAACGGCGCTTCCGGCTCCGACCCGAACGGACCCTGACGGCGGCAACGGTCCGTTCGGGCGAACGACCTGACCGTTCGACGCCCGTAGACTTTGCGCAATGAGCGAACCCGACCGGTCCCTACGTCGTGCTCTTGCCGAACGCGTCCTGGTGGCTGACGGCGCCATGGGCACGATGCTGCAGGCCGCCGACCCTTCCCTGGAGGACTTCCAGGGCCACGAGGGCTGCAACGAAATCCTCAACGTCACCCGGCCCGACGTGGTGCGGGAGGTGCACGAGGCCTACCTCGACGTCGGGGTCGACGCGGTCGAGACCAACACCTTCGGTACCAATCTGGGCAACCTCGGCGAGTACGGGATCGCCGACAGGATCGAGGAGCTGGCCCTGGTCGGCGCCCGGATCGCGCGAACGGCGGCCGACGCCTACAGCACCGCCGAGCATCCCCGCTACGTGTTCGGCTCGATCGGACCGGGCACCAAGCTGCCCTCCCTCGGCCATGCCCCGTTCGCGGACCTGCGCGACGCCTACCAGACCCAGTGCCGCGGTCTGGTCGAGGGCGGCGTGGACGCGCTGCTGGTGGAGACCTCGCAGGACCTGTTGCAGGCCAAGGCGGCCGTGATCGGGGCGCAGCGGGCGCTCGCCGCCACCGGCGCCGACCTGCCGATCCTGGTCCAGGTGACCGTGGAGACCACCGGCACGATGCTGGTCGGCAGCGAGATCGGCGCGGCCCTGACCGCGCTGGAGGCGCTCGGGATCGACGCGATCGGGCTGAACTGCGCCACCGGCCCGACCGAGATGAGCGAACATCTGCGCCATCTGTCCCGGCACGCCCGGATCCCGCTCACCTGCATGCCGAACGCTGGGCTGCCCGAGCTGACCCGGGACGGCGCCCACTACCCGCTCACCCCGGTGCAGCTCGCCGATGCGCATGAGGCGTTCACCCGCGACTTCGGCCTGACCCTGGTCGGCGGCTGTTGCGGCACCACCCCCGAGCACCTGCGCCACGTCGTGCGCCGGGTCGCCCACCGCCCCGCCGCGCCCCGCCGGCCCCGCCCCGAACCGGGGGTGGCCAGCATCTACCAGCACGTGCCGTTCCGGCAGGACACCGCCTACCTGTCGATCGGGGAGCGGACGAACGCCAACGGGTCCAAGGCGTTCCGGGAGGCCATGCTCGCGCAGCGCTGGGACGAGTGCGTCGCCATCGCCCGCAGCCAGACTCGGGACGGCGCGCACCTGCTCGACGTGTGCGTCGACTATGTCGGGCGGGACGGGGTGGCCGACACCCGCGAGGTGGTCAGCCGGCTGGCCACCGCCTCGACCCTGCCGCTGGTGCTCGACTCCACCGAGCCCGCCATCCTGCAGGCCGGCCTGGAGCTGCTCGGCGGCCGCGCCGTGATCAACTCGGTGAACTTCGAGGACGGCGAGGACGAGGGCAGCCGGTTCGCCCGGATCATGCCGCTGGTCCGCGAGCACGGCGCCGCGGTGGTGGCGCTGACCATCGACGAGACCGGGCAGGCCCGCACCGTCGAGCACAAGGTGGCCGTTGCCAGCCGGCTCGTCGAGACGCTCACGGGTCGGTGGGGGATGGCCGTCGAGGACATCCTGCTGGACTGCCTGACCTTCCCGATCGCCACCGGCCAGGAGGAGACCCGCCGCGACGGCGCCGCGACCATCGAGGCGATCCGCCAGGTCAAGGCCCGCTATCCCGGGGTGCAGACCACGCTCGGGGTCTCGAACATCTCCTTCGGTCTGAACCCCGCCGCCCGGGTGGTGCTGAACTCGGTGTTCCTGCACGAGGCGGTCAAGGCCGGGCTGGACTCGGCGATCGTGCATGCGGCGAAGATCCTGCCGATCTCGCGCATCCCCGCCGAGCAGCTCGAGGTGGCCCTGGACCTGGTCTACGACCGGCGCCGCCACGACGAGACCGGAGTGGTGGTCTACGACCCGCTGGCCCGGATGCTCGACCTGTTCGAGGGCGTCGATGCCGCGTCGGTGCGGGCCGACCGGGCCGCCGAGATGGCCGGGCTGCCGCTGGGGGAGCGGCTGGCCAGGCGGATAGTGGACGGCGAGCCCAAGGGACTGACCGAGGACCTGGACGCGGCCCTGGCCTCCGGGAGCAGTGCCCTGGACATCATCAACGACCACCTGTTGGAGGGCATGCGCACGGTCGGCGAGCTGTTCGGCCGCGGGGAGATGCAGCTGCCGTTCGTGCTGACCTCGGCCGAGGTGATGAAGACCGCGGTAGCCCACCTGGAGCCACACATCGAGCAGATCGACGGCTCCGGATCCGGTGGCAAGGGGACCATCGTGTTGGCCACCGTGCGGGGCGACGTGCACGACATCGGCAAGAATCTGGTCGATATCATCCTGTCCAACAACGGCTACACCGTGGTCAACATCGGGATCAAGCAGCCGATCTCGGAGATCCTGCGGGCCGCTCACGAGTCCGACGCCGACGCGATCGGCATGTCCGGACTGCTGGTCAAGTCCACCGTGGTGATGAAGGAGAACCTCGAGGAGATCAACGCCCGGGGGGAGGCGACGCGCTGGCCGGTGATCCTCGGTGGGGCGGCGTTGACCCGCGCCTATGTCGAGAACGACCTCGCCGAGCTGTACGCCGGCGACGTGCGCTACGCCCGGGACGCCTTCGAGGGGCTGCGGCTGATGGACGCGGTGGTCGCGGTCAAGCGTGGGGTACCCGGGGCCGAGCTGCCGGCGCGCCGCCCGCGCCGAGTCCGGGCCGGCGGCGTCACGGCCGAGGACGGCACCGACACCTCCTCGACCCGCCGCTCGGACGTCGAGCGCGGCCTGCCGGTGCCCACCCCCCCGTACTGGGGGGAGCGGATCATCAAGGGCATCGCGCTGGCCGACTACGCGTCCTACCTCGACGAGCGGGCCACGTTCGTGGGCCAGTGGGGGCTCAAGGGCGCCCGCGGCGGATCAGGTCCCGGCTATGAGGAGCTGGTCGAGACCGAGGGCCGGCCACGGCTGCGGATGTGGCTGGAACGGGTTCAGACCGAAGGGATCCTGGAGGCAGCCGTGGTCGCCGGGTACTACCCCTGCGTCTCGGAGGGCAACGACCTGGTGGTGCTGCACGACGAGGCCTCGGCCATCGAAGCCGGTGGCGAGCCGGGCAGCGAGCGGGCCCGGTTCACCTTCCCCCGGCAGCGCCGTGACCGGCGGCTGTGCCTGGCCGACTTCTTCCGCAGCCGTGAGGAGGCCGAGGAGCTCGGCGGTCCGGACGTGGTCTCCTTCCAGCTGGTCACGATGGGCCCGAAGGTGGCCGAGGCGACCGCGGACCTGTTCGCGGACAACGCCTACCGCGACTACCTCGAGCTGCACGGCCTGTCGGTGCAACTCACCGAGGCGCTGGCCGAGTACTGGCACGCCCGGACCCGGGTCGAACTCGGCTTCGGCGTCGAGGACGACGCCGACCTGCACGCCATCCTGCGGCAGGGCTACCGGGGCTCTCGGTACTCCTTCGGCTACCCGGCCTGTCCGAACCTGGAGGACCGGGCCACCCTGGTGGCGCTGCTGCGACCCGACCGGATCGGGGTCAAGCTGTCCGAGGAGCTGCAGCTGCACCCGGAGCAGTCCACCGACGCGTTGGTGGTGCATCACCCCGAGGCGAAGTACTTCAACGCGACATGACCGCACCAACCACGAGCCCTGCCATCACGAGCCGGCATACCACTTCGATGAGACATGTCGTCGCGTGATGAGTCAGAGCCTGCCCGCGGCGGTGCTGTGGGACATGGACGGCACCCTGGTGGACACCGAGCCGTACTGGATCGAGTGCGAGATCGAGCTGGTCACCCGCTACGGCGGCAGCTGGACCCTGGAGCAGGCGCACTCGCTGGTCGGCAACGACCTGCTCACCTCGGCCCGTGTCATCGCCGCCCAGGGCGGGGTACCGCTGCCGCCGGAGAAGATCATCGACGAGCTGCTGGACGGCGTGAACCGCCGGGTGGGGGACGTCGTCCCGTGGCGGCCCGGCGCTCGAGACCTGCTCGAGGCCCTGGTGGCGGCTGGCGTGCCGAACGCCTTGGTCACGATGTCGTACCGGAGCCTGGCGGAGGCGGTGCTGCGCCAGCTGCCGCCGGGCACCTTCGCCGTCCTGGTCTGCGGAGACGAGGTGGACCAGGGCAAGCCGCACCCGGAGCCCTACCTGCAGGCGGCCCGCCGCCTCGCCGTCGCCCCGGCCGACTGCGTGGCCATCGAGGACAGCCCGAACGGGGTCGCCTCGGCCCGCGCCGCCGGGGTGCCGCTGATCGCCGTCGAGCATCTGGTGCCCTTGGTCGACCACACGCCCGGGCCGGTGCTGACCACTCTGGAGGGGCTCAGCCCGGCCTCGCTGCGCTCGGTCACCGCGTAGACCTCCCGAATCTCGAGCTCCGGGTCCACGATCACTCGGTGGCGATCGCCTGCAGTACGTTCAGCCGCACCGCCCGGACGGCGGGCAG
Source organism: uncultured Actinomycetota bacterium (assembly GCA_963724535.1). GTDB lineage: Bacteria > Actinomycetota > Actinomycetes > Actinomycetales > Kineosporiaceae > JADJPO01. Next base: position 153,761 of record CAVRVD010000017.1, on the reverse strand, counting down.
CACCGCCGCGACCACCCCGACCAACGCGGCGGCCACCAGCACGACGCTGACGGTCGCCCACGGGACCGAGAGCACGTCCAGCCCCTGGTTGCGCAGTCCGCGTTGCATGGCCAGGCCGAGCCCGAGGCCGAGCCCGGTGCCCAGCACGGCGCCGAACACGGCGGTCGCCACCGACTCGATCGTGATCATCCCGGCGAGCTGGCGACGGCCCAGGCCCACCGCGCGCAGCAGACCGATCTCGCGGGTGCGCTCGATGACCGACAGGGCCAGCGTGTTGACGATGCCGAGCACCGCCACCACCACGCTGAACAACAGCATCACGTAGAGCAGGTTGAGCAACAGGTCGATCTGGCCGGTGGCGGCGTCCACGTATTCCTCGCCGTCGTCCACCGAGACCACCAGGTACGGGGCGACCGCGTCGGTCAGGCCCGCACGCAACGCGGCCGGGTCGGCCCCCGGCTCGGCGTTGACGAACACCGCGAAGTCCCCGCGGGCGGCCACCGGGATTGCCTGCTCGTAGAGGGCGCGGGCGACCACGGCATCACCGATGAGCTGGCTGTCCTGGTAGATCCCGCCGACCGTCAGCGCCCGTTCGGCCAACCCGCCCACGGTCGCGTCCACCGAGCCACCGATGCTCAGGCCGCGATCCTCGGCGAAGCTCTGCGAGACCAGCACCGTGTCCGGGGCCAGCGCGGTCAGGTCACCGGTGACCATGCGCACGGCCACCACCTCACCGACCGTCGCGGGGTCGACGACCGAGGCGAAGGTGTCGTCCTCGCCCACGCGAATCCCGACGCCGCCGACCGGGGACACCGTCGCCACTCCGGGTAGCCGGGCGACGTCGCCGGCCACGCTGTCAGGCACCAGCACGCCGCCGCCGGCGTTCAGCACGTAGTCCGCGGTCACCTCGGCCGCCACGATGTCGGCGATACTCGCCTTGACGCTCTCGGCGATCACTGACAGCCCACTGATCAGCGCCAGCCCGATCATCAGCGCACTCGCGGTGCTGGCCGTGCGCCGCGGAACCCGCAGCGCATTCTCCCGGGCCAGCCGGCCGACCACGCCGCCGAACGTCGCGAACGGCCACGCCACCAGCCGTATGACGGGGCGGGTCGCCAAGGGTGCGGCCACCACGACACCGATCACGGCCAGGCCGGCGCCGACACCGACCAGCGGCCAGTTGACCTGGTCCCGCGCCACGGTGACCGCGAGCAGGGTCACGCCGGCCACCGCCATCGCGCCGCCGATCAGCCCGCGCAGGCGCAGGCCCTTGGGCGGGATCGGCAGGTCATCGCGCATCGCGGCGACCGGCGCGATTCGAGCGGCTCGCCGGGCCGGGATCGCGGCGGCCACCAGGGTGACCGCCGTGCCGACGAGCAGGCTCCAGAGCACGGTCGTGGGGGCCAGGGGCAGGTCCGAGCCGATGTCGGCGCCGAAGCCGGAACGGATCGCCGCCTTCGCCCCGACCACGATCAGCAGGCCCAGCCCGACGCCCAGGATCGAGCCGAGGACTCCGATCACCGCTGCCTCACCGAGCACCATGCGCATCACCTGGCCGCGTGAGGCACCGACGGCGCGCAACAGTGCCAGCTCCCGGGTCCGCTGCGCGATCAGCATCGAGAAGGTGTTGACGATGATGAACGAGCCGACGAACAGGGCCACCGCGGCGAACACCAGCAGGAAGGTGGTGAAGAACCCCAACCCCGTCTTCAGGTCCTCCTGGGCCTCCTGGTCCAGCACCGCGCCGGTCACGGTCTCGGCCTGCGCCGGCAGCACTGCATCGACCCGGCGAGCGAGCTCCTCCTCGCTCACGCCCGGATCGGCGGTCAGGCTGAACGCCGACACGACACCGTCCGGGGCGAACGCCTCTCTGGCGCTCTGCTCGTCGACGAGGACCGCCGTGGCCCCGAAGAGGGCACCGAAGACCACTTCGCCGCTGATCGTCACCTCGCGCACGTCGGATCCGATCACCGCTCGGGTTCGGTCACCGAGTGAGAGACCGGAGGCGGCGAGGGTCGACGTCTCCAGCGCCACCTCGTCCGGTCCGGACGGCCCGCGGCCGGCGACCAGGCTGAATGCGGGGTCGTCGGCGCGGAAGGGGAACCCGAGCCCCGGCGCACCGCCGTTGCGGACGGGTAGCCCGTCGGCGCCGGCGACCAGCGCCGCGCCCTGGATGTCGGGGGAGGCGCGGCGCACGCCGTCCACGTCGGACAGGGTCGTCGCCAGGTCGAGCGGGAGCGACGCTCGGCCCGAGGTCCCTTGTCCGCCCGGACCGGACTCGACCCCCCTGACCTGCACGTCGACGCCCTTGAGCGCCTGGGTGAACAGTGAGTTCAGCGTGGAGTCGATGCTGTCGCGCAGCACGAAGGTGCCGGCGACGAACGACACCCCGAGCATTACCGCGGACGCGGTGAGCAGGAACCGCAGGATGTGGCCCCGCACGCTGGAGATGGTCAGCCGCAGCACGGTCAGCTCCGCCGGATCCCGTGGTCGAACGCGCGCATCCGTTCCAGGACGCTGTCGGCGGTCGGCGACTCGAGCTCGTCGACGATCCGGCCGTCCTCGAGGAAGAGCACCCGGTCGGCATAGGCCGCGGCGATCGGCTCATGGGTGACCATCACGACGCTCTGGCCGAAGCTGTCGACGCTGGTGCGCAAGAAGGAGAGGATGTCCGCGCTCGCGTGCGAGTCGAGGTTGCCCGTCGGCTCGTCGGCGAAGACGAGCGCCGGTCGGCTGACCAACGCCCGTGCGCAGGCGACTCGCTGCTGCTGGCCGCCGGACAGCTCGCTCGGGCGGTGGCTGAGCCGGTCCCGCAGCCCGACCGTGTCGATCACGGTGTCGAACCATTCGGTGTCCAGCGGACGGCCGGCGATGTCCAGCGGCAGGGTGATGTTCTCCCGTGCGCTCAGCGTGGGCACCAGGTTGAAGGACTGGAAGACGAATCCGAGCCGGTCACGGCGCAGCCGGGTCAGCTCGCGGTCGCGCAGACCGCCGAGCTCGACCCCGTCGATCACCACCCGCCCTGACGTCGGCGAGTCCAGGGCAGCCATACAGTGCATCAAGGTCGACTTGCCCGAACCCGAGGGACCCATGATTGCGGTCAGCCGGGCCCGTTGGAAGGCGACGGTGACTTTGTCGAGCGCGGTGACCTGCGCCTCTCCGGTTCCGTACACCTTGGTCAGGTCATCGGCGAACGCGACGGCGACCGGCCCGTCGGATCGCTCGTCACTCTCGCCGACGGACGACGCCGGCGCAACGTGGGACCCCACGGTGAACCTCCTGGTCGGATGCCTGATCGAAACGCTGGACAGGTGATCGGCGGCGCAACCGACCTACGGACAGCGCCGCCGTCGCCGAGGTACGACATCGATCGTGTCAGGCTCCGGCAGCCGGGGCATCAGGGCTCGCCCCTGAGTGGCGACGGCGGCTGCCTCAGGGTTCCCCCGACCACGACGATACGCGGGCGGACGCTGCGCGTAGAGTCACGGAGTGGCGAACGCTTCTGAGCGCGGCGGGCTGAGCGGCGGGATCAGGATCGGCACCGTGCTCGGGGCACCGGTGCTCCTGATGCCCTCGTGGTTCCTGATCGCCGCCCTGGTGACCTACTTCTATGCCCCGGCGGTACAGCGGCAGGCGCCGCAGCTGGGCGACGCCGGGGTCTACATCGTGGCCTTCTGCGCTGCGCTGCTGCTGCTGGCGTCGGTGTTCCTCCACGAGCTCGCCCACGCGGTGGCAGCTCGGTCGGTCGGCACCCCGCCGACACGGGTGGTCCTCGACCTGTGGGGCGGGCACACCGCCTTCGACCAGGAGATGAGCACACCGGGTCGCAGCGCCCTGGTGAGCCTGGTCGGGCCGGCCACCAACGCGGCCCTCGCCGTCCTGGGGGTGCTGGTCAGCCCCGGCCTGCCGCAGGGAGGCATCGTCCAGCTGCTGCTGAGCGGTGCGGTGCTGGCCAACGGGTTCGTCGCCGTGTTCAACGCGTTGCCGGGTCTCCCGCTGGACGGCGGCCGGGCGTTGGAGGCCCTGATCTGGAAGATCACCGGACGGCGGGACGCCGGAACCGTGGCCGCCGGCTGGACCGGGCGGGCGGTGGCCGCCGGGCTGGTCTTCTGGGCCGTCGTGCTGCCGCTGACCCGGGGCCAGGGGGTGGGTCTCACCTCGCTGGTCTGGGTGCTGCTGATTGCCGCGATGCTCTGGCAGGGCGCCAGCCAGGCGATCGCCCTGGCGACCTGGCGGGGGCGATCCCAGAAGGTCAACGCGCGCCCGACTGATGCGGCCGGCGGTGGCGGTACCGGCCGGGACGGGCCTGGCCGAGGCCCTGCAGGCGGCCGAGCTCAGCTCGGTCGACGAGGTGGTGCTGCTCGGCCCGGACGATCATCCGGCCGCGGTCCTGGATGGCCGGGCCATCGCCACCGTGCCCTCGGAGCTGATCACCCGGACGCCCGCGGCGGCCGTGGCGCGGGTCCTACCCGCGCATGCCGTCGTCCAGGACTCGCTGGCCGCCGACTCGTTGGTTCGCCATCTGCAGGCGCACGCGCACCACGAGTACGTCGTCGTCGACGCGACCGGCACGGTACGCGGGGTGCTGCTCTGGGACGACGTCGTGGCGGAGGTGTCGGGCCTGCAGACCGGTCGCTCGGGACGGTTGCTGGGTGGCTCACCGGCGCGGCCGCGCCGCCCGGACGACGTGGGCCGCGGGGCCGAGCAGGAGCCCACCTAGACTCGCCGTCCATGGACGAGCCCAGCACGGACGCCCCGGGCGTCCCCCCGGCCCAGCCGACCGGAGCAGCGGCGCGCCGTGGCCCGTTGCGGGTCGGTGATCGGGTGCAGCTGACCGACCCGAAGGGTCGGATGCACACCATCACGTTGGCCGCTGGCAAGCAGTTCCACACCCATCGCGGGCTGTTCCACCATGACGAGTTGATCGGTCGACCGGAGGGTTGGGTCGTCCGCAACACCGCCGGGGTGGAGTACCTGGCGCTGCGTCCGCTGCTGGCCGACTTCGTGCTGTCGATGCCGCGCGGTGCGGCGGTGGTCTACCCCAAGGACGCCGGCCAGGTGGTCGCGATGGGCGACATCTACCCGGGGGCCCGGGTGCTTGAGGCCGGGGTGGGCTCCGGCGCGTTGACCATGTCGCTGCTGCGCGCGGTCGGGGACACGGGTGCGGTGCATTCGGTGGAGCGCCGTGCCGACTTCGCCGAGATCGCCCGGATCAACGTGGAGACGTTCTTCGGCGGGCCGCACCCGGCCTGGCGGTTGACTGTGGGCGACCTGGCCGATCTGGATCTGGCCGGGCCGGACGGTCCGGGCGTGGTGGACCGGGTGGTGCTGGACATGCTCACCCCGTGGGCGTGCCTGGACACCGTCACCCGGGTGCTCACCCCGGGCGGGGTGCTGGTCTGCTACGTCGCCACCGCCACCCAGCTGTCCCGCCTGGCCGAGGAGCTGCGGGCCAGCGGGACCTTCACGGAGCCGAGCGCCTGGGAGTCGATGGTGCGCGGCTGGCACCTGGAGGGGCTGGCGGTGCGCCCGCAGCACCGCATGGTCGGGCACACCGGGTTCCTGCTCAGCGCCCGGCGGCTCGCCGACGGGGTCGGACCCCCGGCGCGCCGGCGCCGCCCGGCCGCCTCGACCCGGGACGGTGGCGAGCAGGTCGAGCAGGCCTGGCAGACCTGGACGGCCGACGAGAAGGGCTGGACCGCCGAGGACCTCGGCGAGCGCGAGGTCTCCGAACGCAAGGTCCGGCGTGGCGTGCGCCGCGCCACGTCCTGAGACCCTGGCCCCTGGTGGATGGGCCGGTTAGGGTCGGTGAGCCCTGGCCAAAGGACAATCGGCGCAGGTGGGAACGACCTGGCGCCGCCGTCGGTTGAACTCCATCGGGCGCGTGGTGAGGGGCTCGGGTTAGGGTCGAAACAGGCTCGACGACGTGTCGGGCGTCCGGGACGGACGTATAGGGACGGAGGTGCCGCTGTGAGCGGGAACGACGACACCACAGGCCAGAACAGGGCCGATGCCGCTGGCGTTGAGCACCTGGGTCAGCTGCGCTCCCAGGTGGCCCAGCTGTCCGCCCAGAACGAACGGCTCGTCTCCACCCTGCGCGACGCCCGCGACCAGATCGTCGCGTTGAAGGCCGAGGTGGACCGGCTGGCCCAGCCGCCGAACACCTTCGGGCTGGTCAGCGCGGTCGCCCCGGACGAGGGCGAGGACGGCGGCCCGGGCTCCGGCCCGGAGACGACGACGGTGGAGATCTTCACCTCCGGCCGCAAGATGCGGGTGTCGGTGAGCCCTTCGGTCGACGTCTCCCGGCTGCGTCCGGGCCAGGAAGTCATGCTCAACGAGGCGTTCAACGTGGTGGCCGCCTGCGAGTTCGACCGCACCGGCGAGATCGTGGTGCTCAAGGAGCTGCTGGAGGAGGACCGAGCCCTGGTCGTGGCGCATGCCGACGAGGAGCGCGTCGTCCACCTGGCCGGTCCGCTGATCGGGGAGAAGCTGCGGGTCGGCGACGCCTTCACCATGGAGGCCCGCTCCGGGTTCATCTTCGAGAAGGTGCCACGGGCCGAGGTCGAGGAGCTCGTGCTCGAGGAGGTGCCGGACATCGAGTACGAGGACATCGGTGGCCTGGCCGCCCAGATCGAGCAGATCCGCGACGCCGTCGAGCTGCCCTTCCTGCACCCCGACCTGTTCCGCGAGCACGGTCTGAAGCCGCCGAAGGGCATCCTGCTCTACGGGCCGCCGGGGTGCGGGAAGACGCTGATCGCCAAGGCGGTGGCCAAGTCCCTGGCCAAGAAGGCGGCCGAGGCGAAGGGGCTCAAGGAGGCCAAGAGCTACTTCCTCAACGTCAAGGGCCCCGAACTGTTGAACAAGTACGTCGGCGAGACCGAGCGGCACATTCGGTTGATCTTCGCCAGGGCCCGGGAGAAGGCCTCCGAGGGCACCCCGGTCGTGGTGTTCTTCGACGAGATGGACTCGCTGTTCCGCACCCGTGGCTCGGGGGTGAGCAGCGACGTGGAGACGACGATCGTGCCCCAGCTGCTCAGCGAGATCGACGGGGTGGAGCGGCTGGAGAACGTGATCGTGATCGGCGCCTCCAACCGTGAGGACATGATCGACCCGGCGATCCTGCGGCCCGGGCGGCTCGACGTGAAGATCAAGATCCAGCGGCCGGATGCCGAGGCGGCCACCGACATCTTCTCCAAGTACCTGATCGACACCCTGCCACTGCACGCCGACGACCTGGCGGCCAACGGGGACTCCCCGAAGGCCACCGTCGAGGCGATGATCCTGCGCGCCGTGGAACGGATGTACACCGAGACCGAGGAGAACCAGTTCCTTGAGGTTACCTACGCCAACGGGGACAAAGAGATCCTGTACTTCAAGGACTTCAACTCCGGAGCGATGATCCAGAACATCGTCGACCGGGCGAAGAAGACCGCGATCAAGGATCTGCTCGAGACCGGCCAGCGCGGCATCCGCCTCGACCACCTGCTGATCGCGTGCGTGGACGAGTTCAAGGAGAACGAGGACCTGCCGAACACCACCAACCCGGACGACTGGGCCCGGATCTCCGGCAAGAAGGGTGAGCGGATCGTCTACATCCGCACCATCATTCAGGGCAAGCAGGGCACCGAGCCGGGCCGCACCATCGACACCGTGGCGAACACCGGTCAGTACCTCTGACCCGCCCTGCTCCGCCCGGAACCACCGCCCCGGCGCAGCTGCGAGGCAACCGTGGAACGGCGCCCAGGCGTCCTAGAGTCGTCCACGACGACCCGGGACGGGAGGCGACGGTGCACCAGGTGACGATTCTGAGCAGGGCCGGACGCCAGAGCCTGACCGGGCCGGCCCGGCGTCGGCTGGCCGAGCGGGCGAGACCGCGGTTCGTGCAGCGGCCGGGACCACCGTGCCCGGTCGAGGCGCAACGGCTGCTGCGCGATGTCGACGTCCTGGTCGCGACCAATGCCTGCCTCCCGACCCTGAACGACGCGCTGCTGGCGGCATGTCCTGATCTGCGCCACGTCGTCCTCTACGCGACCGGGTACGACCATGTCGACGTCGATCTGCTCGCCGCCCACGGCGTCCGGCTGACCACCCTGGCGGACTACGCCACGGTCGCCGTCGCCGAGCACGCCCTGGGCCTGATGTTCGCCCTGTCGTGCCGGATCCCGCTGGCCCACGACCGGTCCCGTCGGCTGGTGTCGCCGTCGACCTCGCTGCGGGGGCTGGAACTGGCCGGTCGAACCCTCGGGGTGGTCGGCACCGGCCGGATCGGACGGCGCCTGGGCCGGATCGCCGCCGGGATCGGCCTGTCCGTGCTCTGCTGCGACATCGACCCGGCGGCCCGCCGGGCTGCCGGTGCCGCCGGTCTGTCCGTGGTGGACGTCGACGAGCTGCTCGGTCGCTGCGACGTCGTCGCCGTGTGCGCATCCACCGTGCCTGGCACCCCGGCGATCGTGGACGCCGCCGCCCTGGCCCGGATGCGGTCGGGTGCGCTGCTGGTCAGCATCGCCCGCCCGTCGCGGGTGGACACCGCGGCGGCCCTGGTGGCGATCCGCGACGGACGGTTGCGCGGGTACGCCGTGGACGACGTGGTGGTCGACCCCACCGCGGACGGCGACCTGCTCACCGAGGGGCGGGTGCTGCAGACCGGCCACAGCGCCTGGTGGCGGGACGAGGCGCTCCGCCGCGGGGCGGTGATGCTCGGCGAGGCCGTCCACGCGGCGCTGGACGAGCTGGAGGCGCGGGAGGCTGAACGGCCGCAGCTCGCCGTGGTGGCGGCGTCGTGACCGGGTCCGACGCGGTGAGCGAGAACGACGGGGAGGCCACCGCAGTCCGCCGGGTGCGCCGGTTCCTGATCGTCGTCGTGCCGGTGACCGCGCTGGTGCTGCCCGGCCTGTTGGCCCTGGCCGGGGGCGCGCGCTGGTGGCACTACATCGCGGCCGAGCAGACCCCGATGACCTGGTTCCAGTCCGTCGTGCTGGTCCTGGCCGGCGGGGTGTGCCTGGTTCTGGCCCTCACGGTCCGGTTGGGGCCGGCGGCCAGCAGGGCCGGCGCCGGACGGACCTGGCTGGCGCTCGGGCTCGCCCTCTGGGTGCTGGCCCTGGACGAGCGGTTCGCCGTCCACGAACGGGTCCGGGACCGCGTCCTCGCGCCACGCGACGTCCGGCTGCCGCTGGCCACCTGGATCGGCCCGGGCGACTTCCTGCTGCTGGGCGTCGCGGTGATCGGACTGCTGGTGCTGCCTCGGGTGCTGACCGGGCTGCGCCCCGATCGTGCGGCGCTGCGCGTGTTCGTGCTGGGCGTCGTCCTCGCCGCGGTCGCGGTCGGGATGGACTCCGTCGACCCCGATCGGCTCGGCCTGACCGCCGAACGGTGGGAGCAGACCCTGGAGGAGTGCGTCGAGCTCACGGCCGGGCTGTGCTTCTTGGCCGCGCTGTCGCTGCGGCTGGTCGGGGTGTTGGGCCGGGCCCAGACGTCTGCAGCGGTCGACCCGGCGGTCGACCCGATGGTGGTCGACCCGATGGCGATCGAGCCACGGGCCGGGTCAGGGGCCGGCGACGTGCGGCAGATCCCAGTCGACGGGCAGGTCCCGAGGGGCGGGTAGGGGGTCGGGGACGACGCACCAACGTCCGTCGAACGGCGCTGAGGCGGCCAGCGCAAGGTCCACGAGACGCTGCCCGGCGGAACGGATGTCGGGGACCAGGTCGGCACCCCATCGCCCCGGAGCCCCGGTGAACGCGGCGAACTCGTCCTCGTCCTTCCACTGCGGATGCGGCCTGCCCTCGACCAGCGGCACCCAGACGTCGAGGGCCCGGTCGGCGGTGTCGACCAGCAGGGTTCCGTGCGCTGTCCGGCGACGCACCTGCGGCGCCTCGAGGTTGCCGTACCAGCCGCGGAACGAGCCGTCGGCGTCGAAGAAGTGCCACAGCGACCAGCCCGGGCCGGCCGCCGGGATCCGCACATAGATTCCCTGGTCGCGCCACCGCCCGGTCCGGCGCACCCGCGGTCCGTGAGCCCGCTGGGGCACCGACGCGTCCCGCAGCTCCCGGCCGTCGGCGTGCACCTGGCGCACCGTCTGAGTCCCGGCGGCGAGCCACAGCACCAGCTCGTCGACGCCGTCGTGGACGACGCTGGCCGGGCGGACGAAGGTGGCCCGGCCGAACCGACCGAAGCGGTACAGGACGGTCGTGCCGACCGGCCACGGGCCCGGGTCCGCCACCGGCGCCGGGACGATCAGCCGGAGCAGGTGTCGGGTGTCCGCCACGAACGGCCACGTCGGGTCGGCCAGTGCCGTCAGGAGCCGCTCCTGGCTCCACCACGAGGACCACTCGACCTCGCCGTCGGCGTGGTGGACCTCGCCGTCCCAGACGGTCTCGTACACGTGGGCCAGGTAGTGGGTGTCCTCGTCCCGGTACCAGGAGGTGAGCACCGGCCGCAGGTCGCCCGGTGGGAGGCGGATACCGACCTCCTCGGCGAGCTCACGGCAGGCCGCGTCCAGCGGGGTCTCACCGGCCAGGACCAGCCCACCGCAGGCGGCGTCGTGCGCTGCCGGCCAGAGGTCCTTGGCCGCGCTGCGTCGGTGCACGAGCAGACGCCCGTCGCTGCGGCGGACCAGGACGGCGGTGGCCGCATGCGGAAGGTTGTGCGAGCGGACGAGGGGTCTGGGGGCGCTGCCGGTCACCACGCCGACCGGGTCGTCCGGGTCGTAGCGGGCGACCTGCTCAGCGGTCACGCGCGGCAGTCAGCGGACGGCGCGCCGGGCGGCGAGCAGCCGCCAGCCGATCAGGAACAGCGCCAGGGCGGTCGTGGCGACGACGACGAATGAGACCTGGACGCCCCCGCCGGTCGCCCGACGCAATGCCATGCCGACCACGACCGTGGCCACCAGGACGACCAGGCCGCCCCGCAGCGAGGTCGGAGCCGGACGGCGGGTGAGCACCATCACGGCCCAGCCCAACGACGTCCCGGTCAGGAACGGCCAGGCGACCTCAAGGGTGCCCGAGACGAGTCCACCGGAGTCGTGGGCGCGTCGACCAAGCAGCACGAACAGCAGAACGGCGACCAGGTCGGCACCGGCGGCCAGCGGCGTCGCCGGGCCGGGCCGGGTCGCCGCCTCGGCCGACTCCGCCGAACGACCCCGGTCGGTGTGGCGGGAGCGGGGGGAGCCGGGGGAGCGGTCGGTGTCGCTGCGGTCCATGCATCCCAGTCTGCCACCGGGCAGCCCACCTCCGACCCGACGCCCTGCCGCACACCGGCCGACGACCCCTGGGCCGCATCATGGGCATCGAGACCGAGTGCGGGGTCTCGGTGCCGGGCGACCTGGGAGCTCATCCCGACTGCCATTGGGTCCGGGACGCGCACCCCCAGGTTGCACATCGTCGTAGGTCGTACCCGACAGCTGCAGACCGAGCTCGACGAGCCCGCTCTCGACGCGGACCACCGACGGCATCGGCCTCGGCCCAGCTCTGGCCGTTCCGGTGGCGGCTGTCGCCTTGACCGGTCGGGCCCTGGTACCGGCCGGGAGGGAGCCTCGCTGTCGGCAGCACCACGCCGCGTGCCACAGCGGTCGTCGGCAGCGGCTCGTAGGCTGATAGGTGTGAGCATCCTGCGGACGATGGGCCGCATCATGGGCATCGAGACCGAGTACGGGGTCTCCGTGCCGGGCGACCCGACCGCGAACGCGATGCTGTCGTCCAGCCAGGTGGTCAACGCCTACGCGGCCCCGCTGGGCAGCCGCGTCGGGCGCGCCCGGTGGGACTACGAGGACGAGGCCCCGCTGCGCGACGCGCGCGGCTGGGAGTTCCCCCGTGAGGCGGCCGACCCGAGCCAGCTCACCGACACCCCCGATGACCCCGGGCTGGCCAACGTCATCCTGACCAACGGCGCCCGCCTGTACGTCGACCACGCCCACCCGGAGTACTCCTCCCCGGAGGTGACCAACCCGCGCGACGCCGTCCTGTGGGACAAGGCCGGCGAGGTGGTGATGCTCCGGGCGGTCCGCCGGATCGGGCAGACCCCCGGGCTGCGCCCGATCAACCTGTACAAGAACAACACCGACAACAAGGGGTCCTCCTACGGCACCCACGAGAACTACCTGATGCGCCGGGAGACCCCGTTCGCCGACATCGTCCGGCACCTGACCCCGTTCTTCGTCTCCCGCCAGGTCTTCGCCGGCGCCGGCCGGGTCGGCATCGGTCAGGACGGCACCAGCAGCGGGTTCCAGATCAGCCAGCGCGCCGACTTCTTCGAGGTCGAGGTGGGGTTGGAGACCACCCTCAAGCGGCCGATCATCAACACCCGTGACGAGCCGCACGCCAGCGCCGACCGCTACCGGCGACTACACGTCATCATCGGTGACGCCAACCTGTGCGAGGTGGCCTCTTTCCTCAAGATGGGCACCACCGCGTTGGTGCTCGAACTCGTCGAGGAGAAGGCCTTCACCCGCGACCTGTCGGTCGACCGGCCGGTGTCCAGCCTGCACGCGGTCTCCCACGACGTCGACCTGCAGCACACCCTGCGGCTGCGGGACGGAACATCGCTGACCGCCGTCCAGCTGCAGTGGCTTTTCCACGAGCAGGTGGCCAGCTACGTCGAGGACCGGTACGGGGCCGACGCCGACCCCCAGACCGTCGAGGTGCTGCGCCGATGGGCCGACATGCTGGACCGGCTCGAGCGGGACCCGATGGGCTGCGCCCGCGAGCTCGACTGGGTGGCCAAGCTGCGCCTGCTGCGGGGCTTCGCCGATCGGGAGCATCTGGGCTGGGACTCCGCCCGGCTGCAGCTGATCGACCTGCAGTGGGCCGACGTGCGGCCGGAGAAGGGCCTCTACCACCGTCTCGTGGAACGCGGCCAGGTGGAGCGACTGCTCACCGACGACGAGATCGTCCGGGCCGTCACCGAGCCGCCGGAGGACACCCGGGCCTACTTCCGCGGCCGCTGCCTGGCCCGCTACGGGGAGCACGTGGCAGCGGCGTCCTGGGACTCGGTGATCTTCGACGTCCCGGGTCGTGGCGCGCTGCAGCGGGTGCCCACCCTCGACCCGCACCGCGGCACCCGCGACCACGTCGGGGACCTGCTGGAGCGCAGCCCGAGCGCGGCGGAGCTGCTCGACGCGTTGGCCACCTGACCCCACCCGTCGGCGCGCCGGCGCCCGGACGCCTAGGATCTCCAGCAGGGCGGCGAAGGAGGAAAGACATGGCCGGTCAGGAGCAGAAGGAACCTCGCGGGCGGGACGGCGAGCCGGAGGACGCGCCACCACCACCGTCGGCGGGCCAGGCGCAGGTCAAGGACGACGACGTCGACGCGATCCTCGACGAGATCGACGACGTGCTGGAGACCAATGCCGAGGAGTTCGTCAAGGGCTTTGTTCAGAAGGGTGGGCAGTGACACCACGCACGGACACCGGCGCCGGTGCGGACGCCGCGGGCCGACTGCCCGCGGCGTTCACATCGTCCGGGTCATCCTCGTTCACCGAGTTCCTCGACGCCTACTCACCGGGACTGCTACCCGGACGCCGTGGCCAGGCCGCGCTCTCGGTCGCGGCCGGGACGATGCCTGAGCTGCCACACGCCACCACGATCGTCGCACTGACCTTCGACGGCGGCGTGGTGATGGCCGGGGACCGGCGGGCCACCATGGGCAACCTCATCGCTCACCGGGAGATGGAGAAGGTCTTTCCGGCCGACGAGTACTCCTGCGTCGGGATCGCCGGCACCGCCGGGGTGGCCGTGGAGATGGTCCGGCTGTTCCAGGTCGAGCTGGAGCACTACGAGAAGATCGAGGGGGCGCTGCTGTCCCTGGACGGCAAGGCGAACCGGCTCGCCACCATGATCCGCGGCAACCTCGGGATGGCGATGCAGGGCCTGGCCGTCGTCCCGCTGCTCGCCGGCTACGACATCGACCACCGCACCGGGCGGATCTTCTCCTACGACGTCACCGGCGGCCGGTACGAGGAACGCGACCATCACAGCGTCGGCTCAGGCTCGCTGTTCGCCCGGGGCACGTTGAAGAAGCGCTGGGAGCCGGGGCTGACCGCGGACGCCGCCGTCGACATCGCGCTCGAGTCGCTGGTCGACGCCGCCGAGGACGACGCCGCCACCGGTGGCCCCGACCAGCGCCGCCGGATCTACCCGGTGGTCGCGATCGTGGACGAGTCCGGCTACCACCGGGTGGACGACGACCGGCTGGCCGCGGCGGTGGACCGGTTGCTGCAGGAGCGTGGTACCCGATGACCATGCCGCCCTACTACGCCTCGCCCGAGCAGATCATGAAGGACCGGGCGGACTACGCCCGGCGCAACATCGCCCGCGGTCGGCCCGTGGTGGTTCTCGGCTACGAGGGGGGGATCGCCTTCGTCGCCGAGAACCCGTCCCGGTCCCTGCACAAGATCAGTGAGATCTACGACCGGATCGCCTTCGCCGCGGTGGGCAAGTACAACGAGTTCGAGAACCTGCGGGTGGCCGGCGTCCGCTACGCCGACCTGCGCGGCTACTCCTACGACCGAAGCGACGTCACCGCCCGGGGCCTGGCCAACGCCTATGCGCAGACCCTCGGTGCGGTCTTCACCACCGAGCCGAAGCCGCTCGAGGTGGAGATCGCCGTCGCCGAGGTGGGTGCCACGGCGGAGCGGGACCAGATCTTCCGGTTGACCTATGACGGCTCGGTGGGCGACGAGGGCCCGTTCGTGGCCATGGGCGGGCAGGCCGAGCAGATCACCGCTGGCCTCCAGGAGGGCTGGCGGCCGGGGATGACCCTGGCGGAGGTGCTCGCCCTGGCCGTCGGGCTGCTGGCCCGGGACCCGGTCACCAGCACCGATCGCACCCTGACGGCCGAGCAGCTCGAGGTGGCGATCCTGGACCGCCAGCGTCCTCGCCGGGCGTTCCGCCGGCTCGCCGGTCACCTCCTGGACCGGCTGCTCACCCCGGGAGACCCGATCACCGACGCCCCGCACACCGACGACGCGCGGCCGGGCCTGCACGACACCCTCACCGGCGAGGCCGGCGGACCGCGTGGCGCCGAGCCGGGCAGCACCCAGGCCGAGAGCGTCGCACCCGGCGGCGCACCGCCGGAGGTGACCGAGCCGGACCCGACCGAACCGGACACGACCCAACCGGGGTCGTCACCCGATCCGTCGGGACCGGAGGACGACGAGCCGTAGGGGTTTCGACGGCCGCCACCTAGAGTGGAGGCATGGACCGCCGGATCTTCGGGATCGAGACCGAGTTCGGGGTCACCTGTGCCTTCGAGGGCCAACGCAAGCTGTCCCCGGACGAAGTGGCGCGCTACCTGTTCCGCAAGGTGGTCTCCTGGGGCCGGTCCAGCAACGTCTTCCTGCGCAACGGAGCCCGGCTGTACCTGGACGTCGGCTCCCACCCCGAGTACGCCACCCCCGAGTGCGACGACGTGCGCCAGCTCGTCGTGCACGACAAGGCGGGGGAGCGGATCCTCGAAGGCCTGCTGGTGGACGCCGAGCGCCGCCTGCACGAGGAGGGCATCGCCGGCGAGGTGTTCCTGTTCAAGAACAACACCGACTCTGCCGGCAACTCCTACGGCTGCCACGAGAACTACCTGGTCAGCCGGCACGGCGAGTTCGGCCGGCTCTCCGACGTGTTGATCCCGTTCCTGGTCACCCGTCAGCTCGTGGTTGGGGCGGGCAAGGTGCTGCAGACCCCACGCGGTGCGGTGTTCTGCCTGTCCCAGCGGGCCGACCACATCTGGGAGGGCGTCTCCAGCGCCACGACGCGGTCCCGCCCGATCATCAACACCCGGGACGAGCCGCACGCCGACGCCGAGCGCTACCGGCGGCTGCACGTCATCGTCGGCGACTCGAACATGTCCGAGACCACCACTCTGCTCAAGGTGGGCGCCACCGACCTGGTGCTGCGGATGATCGAGGCCGGAGTGGTGCTGCGCGACCACACCCTGGAGAACCCGATCCGGGCGATCCGCGAGGTCAGCCATGACCTGACCGGACGCCGCCGGGTGCGCCTGGCCAACGGCCGGGAGGCGAGCGCCCTGGAGATCCAGACCGACTACTTGGAGCGGGCCAAGGACTTCGTCGACTCCCGCGGGCTGCACACCGATGTGGTCAAGCGGGTGCTCGACCTGTGGGAGCGGGGGTTGCGGGCCGTCGAGACCGGTGACCTGTCCCTGGTCGACCGAGAGATCGACTGGGTGATCAAGCACCGGCTGGTGGAGCGTTACCGTGGCCGCCACGACCTACCGCTGTCCTCGCCCCGGGTGGCCCGCCTGGACCTGGCCTACCACGACATCCACCGCGAGCGGGGCCTGCACTACCTGATGATGCGCCGCGGCCTGGCCGAACGGGTGACCGCCGACATCGAGGTGTTCGAGGCGACCGCGGTACCGCCGCAGACCACCCGGGCCAAGCTCCGCGGCGACTTCGTCCGCCGGGCTCAGGAGCGCCGCCGCGACTTCACGGTGGACTGGGTGCACCTCAAGCTCAACGACCAGGCCCAACGGACGGTGCTGTGCAAGGACCCGTTCCGCTCGGTCGACGAACGGGTCGAACGACTGATCCAGAGCATGTGACCCAGGCCCCGGCGCCGGTGCGCCATGCGGATGCGGTGAGCCGGGTGCACCGGGGTTAGGCTGGCGCATCATGCGTGCCTTGATCGTGCTCCTGGCCGCGCTGCTGGCCCTCACCGGGTGCACCGAGTCGACGTCCGCCCCGGCACCCGACACCGTCGTCCCCAGTATCTCCGTCGACCAGGTGGAGGTCACCGGGGGGAAGGACGCCAAGCCCGAGGTCACGGTCCCCACCCCGCTGTCGGTGAGCCAGACCCAGCGGAAGGTGCTGTCGGCCGGGACCGGCCCGAAGGCAGCGGCCGGGCAACGGGTCACCATCGACTACGTCGGGGTCAACGGCACCGATGGGGTCGAGTTCGACACCACCTTCGGCAAGCGTCCGACCAGCTTCGTGCTCGACTCCACCTACAACCTGCCGGGCCTCGTCGACGGACTGGTCGGCACCCCCGTCGGGTCGCGGGTCCTGATCGCGGTGCCCCCGGCCAAGGGCTTCGGGCTGGACGGCATGCCGGCCGCCGGGATCGGGCCGACCGACACGATCGTGCTGGTCGTCGACCTCAAGGAGGCGAAGCAGCCGCTGACCCGGGCCAGCGGGAGCCCGGTCAAGCCCAAGGCCGGGCTGCCGACCGTGAAGCTGGACCAGAACGGCAAGCCCACGATCAGCTTGCCGAAGTCCGCCCCACCGAGCAGCCTCGTCGTCCAGCCGCTGATCGCCGGCAAGGGCGCCAAAGTGGCCCGCGGTCAGCAGATCACCGTGCAGTACCTCGGGGTGATCTGGCGCGGCGGCAAGCAGTTCGACTCCTCCTGGGGTCTGCCGACCCCGCCGTCGTTCGCCATCGGCACCGGCCGGGTGATCAGCGGCTGGGACCGTGGCCTGGTCGGCCAGACCGTCGGCAGCCAGGTCCTGCTGGTGATCCCCCCGGACGACGGCTACGGCGCTGAGGGCAAGCCGGAGTCGAACATCGAGGGCACCGACACCCTCGTGTTCGTCGTCGACATCCTCGACGCCACCTGACCCCCACCCCGAAAGGTGACCCTGATGCAGCTGCCCACCGACCGCGACCGCCCCGAGATCGACTTCCCCGGCGGCGAGCCGCCGTCCGAGCTGGAGATCGTCGACGAGATCGAGGGCACGGGGCCGCACGCCGAGGCCGGTCGGACCGTCACCGCCCACTACGTCGGCGTGTCCTTCTCCACCGGCGAGGAGTTCGACGCCTCCTGGAGCCGAGGACGACCGTTGGACTTCCGGCTCGGGGTCGGCCAGGTCATCCCCGGCTGGGACCAGGGCATCGTGGGCATGCGGGTCGGCGGACGGCGCCGTCTGGTCATCCCGCCGGACCTGGCCTACGGCAACCGGGGGGCCGGGCAGGCGATCGGGCCGAACGAGACCCTGATCTTCGTCGTCGACCTGGTCGCGGTGTCCTGATCCCCGCCGGCGGAGTGGGCGCAACGTCACGCAGCGCCCGTCAGGGGGGCGCAACGTCACGCAGCGCCCACTAGGGGTGGGTGTGATGCCGCTCAGGCTGGCCTCGGCGGTCACGCTGCGTCCATGAGCGCGTCCCTGATGGACGCCGCGGCGCATCGGGCCAGGACGGCTGTCGGGCTGCTGTTCCTCCTCAACTGTGCAGCGTTCGCCACGTCGTCCCGCGTTTGCCGGAGATCACGTCCGGCCTGGCGCTGAGCAACGCCGCGTTCGGCACGGCGGTCTCCTCGGGCCGGCCTTGGCCGGCTCGATCCTGCGGGTGGTCCTGCTGGTCGCACCGCTGCTGCTCGGGCTACTCGCCGGAGCGGAGATCGAAGACCAGATGCAGTCAGCAGATGTACGTGACCCCGGTGCAGCTCCCTCCTGCAGGTGGTGGTTGACGGGAGTTGCTCCGGTGTTCCCCCCTGCGGGGCCCGCAGGCATGGGGGTTCACCCCGATGTACCCGATGTCCCTGCGGGCGAAGGTGGAAACAACCAGGGGTACTCCCCCAAGGACCACAGACGGAAGAGGAGATGGTCATCGTGCCCAACATGACGCTGGCCAGGCCGGCCACGAGGGCCGGCACCGCCCACGCCCACGAATGCCAGCAGGGCTTCTGTGTCGTCTGCGGGTCCGTGTGGCCCTGCTACCGCGCGCAGCGGACGAGCCTGCCGCGGCCCCGCCTTCGCGCCACCCCGTGACGAGCCCGCCGACAGGCGCCGGGTCACCTCGGATTCTGTCCCGTAGGTGACGATGTGGACGTCGTCTGCTCGGCTACCGGGAGCCGGCCGACGGCGAGGTCAGCGAGGAGGCGATTGCTGAGGCGCGGGAGGCCTTCGCTGCCGATGGCCGCGCGCCAGAGCAGGCCCAGGCTCAGCGGACCCACTCCATCGGCGGCGTGCAGGACGCGCTGGTGCAACGTCGACGCGGTCGACGTCGACGCGATCCCCGATCGGCGGCTCGAGCTAGATGCTGGTCTGTACCCACCCAGCGATCGATCGCGGTGTACGTACCCCCTGATGCTCAACACGGTGCCCGGCTTCACCGCGGAACAGATCGGCCGGGCGTTCTCGGTGCCGACGCGATCGACTGGGGGACGACCGGGCCGCAGACGCGTCGACTTGCCCTCAGCGGCACTGCCTCTCGCAGACGTGCTCAGCTCACTGGTGCCCACACACGCCTGGCCCGGGCGGAGCGGCAGGGACGATTCGTCCCGCTCCCGATCAGGACCCCTCGCTGTGGGACCGCCGGCCGATCGACCGAGCCCACGAGCACCTGCGGGCGGCGCACGCGCGCGGGCAGCTGGGACGGTTCCAGCGGGAAGCGGCAGCGTCCGACGAGCTCATCGCGGCACGTGCGGGGTGGCGAACGTCGAGCGATCCTCCACCTCGGCGCCGTCGACGGAGATCACGTCGGGCGTCGGCAAGCCCTGAGGGCGGCCCAGGCTACCTGGGCCGGCGGTCGAGGCCGGCGGCACGAGCAAGGGCCACGGCATCCTCCCGCGAACGCACCTCGAGCTTGCCGAGCAGCTCCGAGACCCGGTTGCGGATCGTCTTGGGCGCCAGGTAGAGACGGGAGGCGATCTGCGAGGTCGGCAGGCCCGCCACCAGCAGCTCGAGCAGCTCGAGGTCCCGGGCGTCGAGCGCCGCGAGGGCATCGGTGCGCGGCGCGGAGCTGGCTGCCGCGACCACCGCGTCGCTCGCGCCCCGGCCGATGACCAGCGCGCCACGCGCGGCGGAATGCACCGCAGCCAGCACGTCCTCCGGATCGGCGTCCTTGAGCAGGTACCCGCTCAACCCGCTGGCCAGGGCTTGGATCACCGTCGCCACGTCGGCGTGCATGGTCAGGATCAGCACCCGGACGTCGGGCCAGCGCCGACGAAGCTCGGTCCCGAGGCTGATCCCATCGCCGTCGGGCAGCTGCAGGTCGAGGATGGCCACGGCGGGCCGAGCGTCGTCCGGCAGGGCCCGTGCCTCGCCGACCGAGCGCGCCGTCCCGACGACCGTCAGCTGCGGATCGGACTCGATCAACGCGGCGAGCCCGGTCAGCACGATCGGGTGGTCGTCGACGACGAGGACGCCGGTCACGCCGGAACTTCTTCCGCTCGCGGCAGTTCCAGCCGCACCAGGGTTCCGGTCGGCTCGGCCGGTGACACCTGGAGTCGACCGCCCAGGTTGCCCGCCCGGTCCCGCAACGACGACAGACCCACGCCGGGCACGATCCGGCCACCGGCCCCGTCGTCGACCACGTCCACCGTGACCAGGCCATCCTGGGACACCACTCGGACCGTGATCGCGGAGGGGTTCGCGTGGCGCAGGGCGTTGGTCACGCCCTCGGCGACGCAGCGGTAGACGGCGACCTGGAGCGGCTCGGGGACCCGGGCGTCGAGCGCGACGTCGAGGGTCAGCGCCGGACCGCCGTCGCTGTGGTCACGGAACGAGGCCACCAGCCGCTCCAGCGCCGCGGCCAGGTCGCCGCCGTCCAGGGCGGACGGCGTGATCCCGGCGACGATCCGGCGCAGGTCGGTTCGGCCGGCCGCCAGTGCGTCGGCGAGGTCGGTGAGCAGCGCCGGGTCGGCCGCCGCGCCGTCCGCACGCAGCGCCGCTCGCAGCCGCATGCTCATCCCGGCCAGCACGGGCCCGAGACCGTCGTGCAGGTCGGCCAGGATCCGGCGGCGCTCGAGGTCGCGCTCGCGGGCGACGTCCCGCCGCGCCAGCTCGGCCTCGACCGCGAGGGCGACAGCCCGGGCCACCAACGCGACCGTGGGCAGCAGTCGAGCGACCACCTCCTCCTGGCGTGGCTCGGGTCCCTCGGTGCCACCGGATCTCACCGCGAGGGCTCCGACCCGCTCCCCACCGACGTCCAGCGGATGGACCACCCAGTCCGCGCCGACCTCGGGCAGCTCTTCGCCGAGGACCAGCCTGGCCTCGCGGCAGCCGCTGGCCGAGGCGACCATCCGCGCGGCCTTGTCGAGCAGCCCACGCGGATCGGCCTGCACCCGGAGGTCGGCGGTGATGACGGCGACGTCGGCCGGGGAGATCACGCCGGCCCCGTAGCGGCGAGCCAACACCGAGCGACGCACCCACAGCGCGGCCGGCGTAGCCGTTGCCGCGGTCAGCATGGCGGCCAGCGTGGCTGAGGTCCCTGGCGAGGACATCCCGGCCCACGCCGCGCCGAGGCGGATCAGCAGTCCGACCCCGGCAGCGGTCAGGACCACACCCAGCACGAGGACGACGTCGAGCAGGTGCTCGTCCAGCGGGCGGAACTCCTCCAGCAGGCACAGCCGGGTCACCGTGATCGCCACGAGGGCACAGCAGACCGCGGTGACGTAGCCGGCCGCGTCGTCCGGGAGCAGCAGCCAGCCGGCCAGGGCGGTGACCGAGGCCGCGACGACGGCGGCCAGCAGCCAGGTCGTGCGGCGCCGAGCCATCCGCGGGTCAGTTCGGGCGGCGCGGCCGACCTCGACCCAGACCCCGAGGCAGCCCGCGGCGACCAGAGTCCAGCCACCGGCGGACAGAGCCGTCGTCTCGGGCTGGGTTCTGGTCGCGGCGAACAGCGCCACCGCCCCGGTGAGAGCGACGAGACCCGCCCCGGCGAGCACCGGGATCCGCTGCACCGCACGGGCCGCGCCGGGCACTCCGGCCAGCACGGCGACCGCCAGCAGCCCGGCGAGTGCGCCGAGCGCGGGACGGATGTCGAGAGCCGGCCGCGACGCCGCCCCCGCAGTCCACCAGGCCAGCGCCAAGACGCCCACTGGCACCAGCGATAGCGCGGCGAACACCCGGGCCAGCGCCGTGAACCGGTTCTGGTCGAAGAGGATTCCGGCCGTGACCCCGAAGACCGGCCAGGGCAGCAACAGGGTGCCGACCGCGGCGCGCTGCTGCGGGTAGGCGACCACGGCCGCGGCGGCCCCCGCACCGAGGACGAAGCAGGCTGCGGCCACCAGCACCGACCGGGACAGACCGGGGCCGGCGACCGGAAGTGCCGGCGATGGACTGCTCACCCGCCCAGCATGGGCCCAGCGGGCTTCGGCCGGTAGAGATCGGCGTAGTGCCGGGACAGGCAGGGACACTGCCGGGATGGATCCCGGGACACTGCAGGACGAGGCGGGATGCAGAAGGACTGGCCTGTGGGACGGGACCGACCTGACGCTGGCGGAATCCGCCGGGTACGGCCCGGTCCGTGCGACCCAGGAGGTCACCATGTCCGCTCCATCCAGCGTCCAGCTGCGTCCGGTCACCCTGCCCCGCGGACCGGTGCTTGTGGGCCTTGTCTACGTCCTCTGCGTCCTGATGCCGATCCTGATCTTCTTCGGCATCATCGTGTTCACCGACACCGACCCGTACGAGAACGACGGCCCGGTCGAGTCGATGATCGGAATCGGGATCGTCGGGACCTCGGCGCTGGCGCTCGGGCTGGTCCTCGCCGCCACGTTGTCGCGGACGGAGCAGCGCGCCGCGATCGGCGCGATCGTGCTCGCCGTCCTCTCGGTGGTCACCCTGGTGTTCTTCTGGTCCGGCGCACCCGGCGTCCTCGGCGCCTGCGCGGCCTGGTGCGCAGGGCTGACCCGCGGCGCCCGTCCGCTGACCGGGGCGGCCCGGGTGGCCGGGATCGTCGGGGCCTTCGTCGCTGCGCTCAACGTCGTCCTGATCTTCGGCGGCTTCGCCCTGGCGGGGGCGATCTGACCGCAGCCCGCGCAAGGCCCAGGCCGTTCGACACCGGTGCGTGCGGGCCGGGGTTTCGCCCCCAGCCGGGCGGGGCGTCCAGCGCGGCGGCCAGCGGGGCGCGAGCGCGCTCCTCCAGGAGTCCGTGACGGCCGCCCGCGGCCCTCGCCCGCTGTTTGACACTGACGTCCGGAAGGGTGTTGGTTTGGCCCACTCGTGGCCTCCGTCACATCAACGGGCAGTCGCCACGTTCGCACCCTCAGTCCGTTGTGTCTCCTCCTGTGCTTCAACCCCGCCGCCCCTCGGCCCGAGGCGCGCGGCCCGAGCAGAGGCAGATGTCGATGAACGAGCTGTTCCCGGTCGCCGCAGGACTCTTCGTCGGCACTGCCACGGCGTGGCTCGCCCCGCGGCGACGCGCCTGGGTGGTCGCCCTGGCCGCAGTCGTGCTCGGGGCGGCCGCCACGGTGGTCAGCGGCGAGTACCGGGTCGGCTGGGAGTTCCTGCTCGTCGACATCCCGCTCGTGGCGGCCTGCGCGACCGGCGCGGTCCTGGTGGTTCGCCGGCTGCGCGGACCCGCCGTCCCGACATCCGACGTCTAGGCCGGGGGATCTCCCGTGGCGGACGACGAGAACACCTTCCACCGGGCGCTGGCCCGGCTGGACGGCGAGCTCGCCGGCGTCGACGTCCCGGACGGTGCCTCCGCGCGGGTCGACGACAAGTGCCTGGAGCTGCTCAAGGTGCTCCGCGAACGGTGCCCCGGTCTGGTCCCGGAGCTCGACCTCGAACCCGGCTCGGTCGGGGACGCCGTCCCGGTGCCGGCCAAGAGCGTCGACGCCCTCGTCGTCACCGCGCTGCGCCAGGCCGCCGCGACCGCGGCCACCGGCAGGGTCCCGCCCCCGGACGCCCGACTGCCCGCGAGCGTGCTGTGGCAGGAGGGCGCCGACGCCCTCCTCGTCGAGGTGGCCCGGGCCCGGGTGGTGCTCGCCGATGGAGAGGTCCGGCTGACGCTGCCGGTGCGCTGCGAGGAGCTCCCCGACCGCGCCGGAACCGTCACCGTCAGCCTCGTCGTCGGCACGGCGGACCGGCCGACCGGCCTGTTCGCCGCGGCCCCGAGCCACCCTGACGGCCCGCCCGTGGTGGTGCGGCGCTGGGGCGAGGCCCTCACGGCGTTCGCCTGGCAGGCCGTCGTCGACGTCGTCGGCGGTCTCGCGACCCACGCCGGGCGCGACCTCGATGGTGCCGGCCTGGTGCCCGTCGCCCTCGTCGCCGCGCGCAACGGCCTGGCCGTGCTGCCCCAGGCCAGACACCCGATCGACCGCCTGGCCGGGAGCGTGACGCGGTGAGCGTCGACCTCGGCGACCTCACCGGCCTGGCCACGGCGCTTGGGCTGGTCGACGGCGGCGACCTGACCCCGGACTGGTTCGCGCGCCCCGGCGACCACCTGTCCGCGGTCCTGCGCGAGCCGCGTCAGCGTGAGGCCCTCGTCTCCTTCCTCGACGACGTCCTCGGCGGGGAACGGGCCGCCACCGACTCCCGCGGCCGCCAGTGGCTGCCCCTGGTCACCGTGGAGGACGGCCGGTTCAGTGCCTACGCCGTGATCGAGGCGAGCACCGACCGGGTCACGATCGGCGCCGGCGCCCGGGTGTCGATGATCAGCGCGTCCGGCGTGGGCTGCGACGTTGAGGCCGTCGTCCCGCTGTTCGCGCAGCCGGTCGCGGGCGGGCGGGTCACTGTCGTGCCCGGCACGCCCGGTGCCCTCGTCGACCTCGCGCTGGACCTGACCTTCCCGTCCGGCACGAGCAGCGCCAACGTCGCCCTGGCCGCCGCCGCGCTCGACGTGGGCGTACCCACCCGGGCCGGCGACGAGCCCCGGTTCGGCCTCGTGCTCCGCGGGCTGCGTCTGCCCGGTGCCACCGCCGCCACCGACGTCACCGTCAGCGCCCAGGGCCTCGACGACCTGGACGACGCCCTGGTCGCCCTGGTGCTCGGGCTCGTGCGCGCGCAGGCCGCCGCGCTGGCGCCGGCCGAGCCGCTGCGCGGCCTGGCCACTCTGCTCGGACTGGCGCAGGACGCCGTCCCGGACTTCCCGCTCGAGGACCTGCTCGCCCGCGGCGCACCTGCCCTCGTCGACTGGCTGGCCGCACTGCTCGGCGACGGCACCGCCCGGACGACATGGCTGGGCGGGCTGGCCACCCTCACCGGCGGCTCGGTCGTCGGGACCGGCGCGGCCGCTCGCGTCGAGGTCAGCCTGCCGCCCGCGACACTGCGCCTCGGCGTCGCGACCGCACCCGGGGCCGGAGCACTGCCCACCCTCACCCCGACGGTGACCCTCGACGTCGCCGGTGCCGGTGGGGTGCGGCTGGCCCTGGACGTCGACCCG
Source organism: uncultured Actinomycetota bacterium (assembly GCA_963724535.1). Taxonomy (GTDB): domain Bacteria; phylum Actinomycetota; class Actinomycetes; order Actinomycetales; family Kineosporiaceae; genus JADJPO01. The sequence continues at coordinate 128,709 of CAVRVD010000017.1, read as the reverse complement.
GTGCGGCTCGACCTCGGCAGCGGCAGCGCGCTCGCCGTGCCCCGGCTGTCGCTGACGGCGCGCCTGTCCGGCACCGGCGGGTCGGCGTTGCTCACCCCGAGTGGCACCGGCCTGGACCGGGTCGGCGTGCGCGAGCTGCGGGTCGGGCTCGCCCTGGATACCTCCCGCCGTCCCGTGCTCGTCGTCGAGGCCCACGACGCCGACGTCGGCGAGACCCACCTCGATGTGCTCGACCTCACCTCGCCGGACGCCCTCGCCGCGGCCGTCGGGCAGGTCGTCACCGACGCCGTCGCGTCGTTGCTCGACGGTCTCGGCGCGGCCGGCGACGGCGTCGCTCTGGTGCTCGGCATCCCCCGTCCCGCGGCCCTGGCCCTGCCGACCGTCGACCCCGCGCGGCTGCTCACCGACCCGCTGGGCGCAGTGGCCGAGCGCTGGCGGACCCTGCTCGCCGGCGCGGCCGACGACGTCCGGACGGTGCTCGAGGCGCTGCGTGACCTCGTCGCCGACACCGCCGCGCAGGCCCTGCCGGTCACCGGCGGCGGCACCGTCGATGACCCGTGGCGGGTGCCGGTCACCGATGGGGTGTCCCTGGCCGCGTGGGCCGTCGACGACGTGCTCAGCCTGGCCGTGGCGGCCGTCGTCGGGCCGACCGACCTGGTCTCCTCCGGGCTCGCCGTGACCGCGGTGGCCGAGGCCACGATCGTCGAGCTGGGCCTCGGCGCCGCCTCGGCGCCGCACGCCGCGTTCCTGCCCATCGCCGGCGGGCGGGTCGTGCTGACCGGGGCCGGCGGCGGGCCCGTCTCCGTCGGCAGCCCGCCGACCGCGCTCCTGGCCGACGAGCTCGGGCTGGGCGTCGGCTGGTCCGCCGGCGCCGGGGCCCGGGTGCGTCCGGTCGCGGTCGGTGCCCGGCTCGTCCTGGGCAACGGCAGCCTGCTCGACCTCCCGGTGCCGGTCGTCGGAGCGGACGGCCGGCTGACCCTCGACGATGTGGGCTGGGCGGCCATGCAGACCCTGGTCGGAGCGGCCGCCGAGGCGTTGGTCGCCACCGACCCGACGGTCCAGGTCGGCGACGGACCGGGTTGGGTCGCCGACGCCGTCCGCATGCTCGGGTGGAGCCCGAACGCCGGGACCTCCGCCGGCGGCAGCCCGCTGCCGACCGGACCCCGCCTGTCGCTGGCCGGTCTGGCGAACGACCCCGCGGCCGAGCTCGAGACCTACCTGCGCGTCCTGCTCGACGTCGGCTCGGACACGTCCTCGCTGCGCGGGTTGCTCGACCTGCTGGCCCGCCTGCTCAGCCCGCTTGCCGGCCGGGTCGGCGCCGGGGCGGCGGCGAACCCGTGGCGGCTGCCGCTGCTCGGCACCGTGCTGGAGGCGGTGGGCGACGCCGTCCCCTCGCTCCTGGCCTGGATCGGTCCGGACGGGCCGGACCCGACGTTAGTGCCCTACGCCTCGCCGCTGTACGGCTGGCAGCCCGGCGACACGCCGTTGGCCAGTGCCACCCTCGTCGCCGGGCTGGCCGCGCAGTCCGAGCAGGACGACGTGCTGGCCGACCTGCTCGCCGGCCGTGGCGACCTGGTCACCGGCCTGGAGGAGCTCGTCGTCCGCTGGACCGGGACCGACGGGCTCGTCGGGCTGGTCGAGGCCGACCTGCCGGCCGGGGTCGTCGCGCATCGGCTCAGCGACGCCGACCACACCATGGCGCTGGCCGACCTCGACCTCACGTCGGTGGTCGGGCAGCTGCCGGCCACCGTCGTCCACGTCGCCGTCGACCCGTCGGGTGACGTGACCGGCGATGCAGATGTCCTACCCGTGGTGGCCGACGATCACGCCGTCGACCTGACCGCCGCCGGCCTGCCCGCCGAGGCCTTCCGCCTCACCCTGCCGGCCGACCCGACCGGTTCCTGGGCGGTGCGGCTCGGCGGACGCGCAGCGTGCCGGGTCACCGGTTCCGGCGCCGTCGACCCGGACGGCGTGCTCGGCCAGGCCGGCCGGCTCGCTGCCGTGCTGCGTCCGCTCGCCGCCGCCGGGCCGCTGCTCGTCCTCGCCCACGGCGGGGCCGGGCACCCGGCGGTCCGCGCCGCGTCCACCCTCGCCGCCGAGGGGGTCGGCATCGACGCCGTGGTCACGGTCGCGACCGCGTGGACGACGCTCACCGTGGACACCCTGGACCGGCTCCCCGGCGCCGACGCGTTGCGCCTGCTCGCCGCCCTGCTACCCCCGCTGACCGAGGACGAGCCCGACGACGAGGACCTCGCCCTCGCCCGGCGGGTCCTCGGGGTCTGGCAGCACCTGGACACCCTCGGCGACCCGCTGGCCGAGCTGCGTCTCCCGCTGGCGCCGACCCCCGTCGCCGGGGTCATCGTGCACGCCTGCGTCGGTGCCCTCGGTGAGGAGAGTGTGCGCCGGGCGATCACCGCGTCCGTGGTCACCGGGCTGGTCGAGCGCGCCTGGGCCCGCGCGGAGAGCCCGTTCGCGGCGCCCACGCTGACCCGGTTCGGTGCCCGCTGGCCGCTGCTGCCGCCGGTCGCCCGAGCCGGCCTGACCGCTGGCCTCACCCTCGACCTGGACCTCGCCGGGGCCGCCGGGGCACCGGACGGCGCGTCCCCGGCCGGTCCCGCGGTCGTCGTCCGGTTCACCCTCGGCGGCGCGGACGGCGCCTGGCTGCTCGGCGGTCCCGACCCGGGCCGCACCCCGGGCAGTGACCGGCCGCTCGGGCTGCGCCGGCTCACCGCCCGCATCGACCTGCCCCTGGGCGGCGCGGCCGCCACCGCGCGGATCGACCTGCACGACGCGCTCGCGCTGGGGGTGCGGCGCGCGCGCTGGACGTTGGCGGCCGGACCTGTCGCGCCGGGCGACGCCACGCCGGCGCTGCCCGAGGTGCGGGCGCTGCTCGGCGCCACCGTCGCCCGGTTGACCACCGCGGCGGACGCCGACCCGGTGCTCGCCGGGCTGCTCGACGCGATGACCGCAATCGGGCTGGTCGGCAACGACGGCGGGCTGGACGCGGTGACCCTCGACCGGGTTCTCCTCGACCCGGCCGGCACCGTGGCCGCCGTCGCCGCCGACACCCTGCGGCGCTCGGCCCTGGCGGCGGCCCTACGGGCCCTGGCCGGCGACCTGCGCGACGCCGCCACGGCCGCGGACGGCGTGACGTGGACGCAGACGTCCGGGGCAGTCACCGCGAGTGCCACCGTCGACCTCGCCGCCCGCTCCGCGACCATCACCGCCGCCGGCACGGGCGCCGTCGGCTGGGCGACCTCGGCCGCTCTCGCCGCCGGCGAGCCGAGCCTGTCGCTGCGCCTCGGTGCGGACCTGCCCGACCCGCCCGGACCGGCGGGCCTGCCGGGCGTCCCGGTGCCCGCGCTCGCCCTGCTGCTCGACCTCACCCCGGCGGCCGAGGAGGCGCTGACCGCCCGCCTGCGCGTGGCCCGCCCGGGCAGCCCGGCCACGGTCGCCGACGTGCCGCTGTGGCCCGGCGCCGACCCGGCGGCGATCGGCCGCCTGCTCGCCGACCTCGCGCCCGCAGCCCTGGCCCGCACTCTGCTCGACGTGCTGCGGCGGGCGCTTGCCGATGCCGCCCCGGCCGCGGGCGCGGCGCTCGAGGTCCTGCTGGACGTCCTCGGCCTGCTCACCGACGCCCTGCCCGTCGACCCCGAGCTGGCGCCGGAGGAGGTCCCGCTGCGCCGGCTACGGCTGCCGGTCGGGCTGGTGTCCGACCCGGCGGCCTGGCTGCGTGGGCTGCCCGCGGCAAGCGGTCCGGCCGGGCTGGCCGCGGTCCTGCCCCCGGCGCTGGACGCCGTCCGCGACCTGCTCGGCGTGACCGGCGGGCCCGGACGGCTCGACGTCGCCGCCGGCGTTGCGGTCATCGCGACGAACGACGCGGGCACCCTGCGCCTGGCGGTCGACGTCGACGCCAGCGCCTTCACCGGCGCGGTCGGAGCCGAACGCCTGGTCCTCGGTGGACGATTCGGCCTGACGGCCGCAACGACCGGCGGCGTCGCCGTACAGCCGGACATCGCCGTCACCGGCACGCTGGCCGGGACCGGCAGCGTGGCGCTCGGCGTGACCGGCGGGTCAGGTGCCGTTCGGGTCACGCTCGACCTGCTGCCAGACGGCGGCGTCGCCATCCCGATCCTGCCCGCCGGACCAGGCCTGGGCGGGGCGGTCGCGGACGCCGCGGTCGGCGCCGCCGTCCATGCCCTGCCGCACCTGCTCGACGCGCTCGCCCAGCACGACCCCCCGGGTGCACCGACCACTCCGCAGGAGCTGGCTGGCCGGCTCCTCGTCCGGGTCGGCGACGCCCTCGGGCTGCGGACCGGGGCGCCGCTCGCCTTCGATGCCGACGCGCTGTCGGCGTTCGGCACCGACCCGGCCGGGGCGCTTGCCGCCCGGACGGCGGCGCTGGTCGGCGCCGGCCTCGACCTGCTCGTCCAGGCGCTCGACCCGCTGCTCGGCGGCGCGGCCAGCCGCAGCGTCGCCGCCACCGGCGGCGCCCTCGTCCTCACCCTCGGCCCGGGGGCCCGGCACGTCGTCGTCCGCTGGACGCCCGGGACGGCGGCGGTGCGGGTCACAGTGACCGGCACCGGCCTGCCCGGCATCGATCAGCTGGTCGCCTCGACCGAGGTGGACGGCGCCGGCCTGGCCGCACTCGACGTCGCCGTCGGCCCGGCGCAGCTGGACGCCGGCGTGGTCGTGCTGCGGCCCTTCGCCCGCGTCCGCGCCGGCCGGGCCCCGACCGGCGGCCGGGCCGTCGAGGTCGGCCTCGCGGTCGGCGCCGACGGGCTGCTGCTCGGCCGCTGGAGCTTGGACCCTGCGGGCTTCACCCTGCTCACCCGCACCGGGACCGACTCGCCCGTCGAGTCGACCGCCCCGGAGCAGGTCACGGCCGCCGTGGTCGCCGCGGTACTCGACCTGGCCGGGGCGTTCGTGCTCGCCGTCCCCGAGGTGGGCACCGCGCTGGACGCCCCCCTGCTCGGCACCACGACGCGCGACCTGCTGACCGGTGTCCTGCTCGACACCGTCGACCCCGCACGCCTCGACGCCGCCCTGCTCGATGTCGACGAGCTGTTGCCCCGGCTCGGCACGCTGCTGGCCAACCTCGCCGGAGCACCGGGGGCCGAGGTCGTCGTCGACGATGCGCTGAGTCTGCGCGCGCACGCCGAGCCGGCCGGCGGCGGCGCCACCACCTACGGGCTGACCCTCGGCCTGGCCCGTCCGTTCGACCTCGGCGGCTCCGACGTCACCGCCTCGCTGGACCAGCTGACCGCCTGGATCGGCGCACCGTCCGGGCCGGTGCCGGGCGGGCTGACCCTCGACCTGCTCACCGTCCGCGCGAACGGCACCGTCGAGGCGCGTCCGGGGCTGACCGTCGGCGGGATCGGGCTGCGGCTCGGCCGCACGTCGGGACCGCTGCTGGACGCCGGGATCACCCTTGACGGGGTCGCCGTCCACGTCTACGCCGACGTCGCCGTCACCGGCGGGAGCGTCGAGGCCTCCGGCGGCGCCCGGCTCGAGCTGGGCGGGCTGGCCGTGGGCCTCGCCGGCGCGGGCGGAGGCGACAACGCGGTCGCGAACAGCCTGATGGGCTCGGGCAGCGAGTCGCCGACGCCGCGGTTCTCGCCGGCGATCTCCGTGCAGAAGCACGGCGACGGCGACGTGCAGGTCGGCCTGTCGGCCGGCGACGGCATCGGGCCGTGGTGGGTCGTCATCCAGAAGGGCTTCGGCCCGATCTACGTCGAGCAGGTCGGTCTGACGGTGACGACCACCCAGTCGACCCTGACCAGCGTCGGTCTGCTCATCGACGGGCAGGTCAGTCTGCTCGGCCTCACCGCGACCGTCGACGACCTCTCCCTGACCTACCTGGTCTCGGCCGACCCGCTGCGCTCGCCGCTGTCGCCCCAGGCCTGGGCGGTCGACCTCGCCGGCCTGGCCGTCACCGCGGACGTCGGCGGCATCGCCCTCGCCGGCGGGCTGCGCAAGTTCCCCGCGGCCGGCGGCGGCACCGAGTACCTCGGCCTGCTCATGGCCCGGATGGCCGTCTACGGCATCTCCGTCTACGGCGGGTACGGGCTCGTCGGGCCCGAGGGCGACCAGTACGCCTCGTTGTTCCTCTTCGGCGCGGTGAACGGTCCGATCGGCGGCCCGCCGGCATTCTTCATCACCGGCATCGGCGGCGGCTTCGGGATCAACCGGGCCCTGACCTATCCCAGTGACCTGTCCCAGTTCGGCACCTATCCGTTCATCAAGGCCCTCGACCCGGCCGCTCGGCCGGGCGATCCGATGGCCGAGCTGGAGCAGGTGCGGACCTTCTTCCCCGCCGAGCGCGGCACGTTCTGGTTCGCCGCGGGTCTGTCGTTCACCTCGTTCGCCCTCGTCGACGGCGTGGCCGTGGTCGCCGTCCAGATCGGCGACGGCTTCGAGCTGGCCCTGCTCGGCCTGGCCCGGATGGCCCTGCCGCGGCCCGAGGCCGCGCTGGTCAGCGTCGAGCTCGGGCTGCTCGCCCGGGTCTCGACGGCCGACGGCGTGATCCTGGTCCAGGCGCAGCTGACCGACAACTCCTGGCTGCTGTTCCCGACGATCCGGCTCACCGGCGGGTTCGCGTTCGCGTCGTGGTTCGGAGGGGCCAACAAGGGCCAGTTCGTGCTCACCCTCGGCGGCTACCACCCGAGCTTCCACCGCGACGGCTACCCGGTGGTGCCGCGCCTGGGCATCGCCGTCGACCTGTACGGCTACATCTCGATCACCGGCGAGTCGTACTTCGCGCTCACCTCCGAGGCCCTCATGGCCGGCGCGAAGATCGAGGTGAGCGCCGAGGTCGGCCCGGGCTGGGCGCACCTGGTGCTCGGCTGCGACGGCATCGTCTTCTTCGACCCGTTCTGGTTCGAGGTCACGGTCTACGCCTCGATCAGCGCCGGGGTGACGATCGACGTCTGGATCGGCGAGATCACCATCTCGGTGTCGCTGTCCGCGCGGGTGACCGTGACCGGTCCGCCGTTCCACGCCAGGGCGACGTTCTCGGTCGGACCGGTCGACCTCGAGGTCGAGTTCGGCGACAAGGGCTCACAGCCGGACGCGATCGACTGGTCGACCTTCGTCGAGAAGTACCTGGAGACCGTCTCGACCGGCACGGCGGCGGTGCTCAGCGCGATCACCGGCAAGGGCGGGGTGCCGCCGACCGGCGACGCCGCGACCGGGGGGGCCCGCAGCCCGGACGGCAGCGACGCCAACCCGTTCCGGGTGGTGCCGGAGTTCGAGCTGACCATCTCCAGCACGGCTCCGATCCGCGAGCTGGACATCGCCGGCAGCAGCCAGAACCTGCCGACCGTGCCGGAGATCTCGGCGGCGCCGATGCGCGCCGCGGCCCGGCCGAGCCTCGCTCTGACGTTCGTCGGACCCGAGCACGACACCCCGATCGACCGGGCGGACAAGCTCACCGTCGACGCGCTCAAGCAGGGGTACTTCGCGATCGGCACCTGGGGCCCGGCGCAGGACCTGGACGACGCGGTGGTGCCCGGTGGCGACGTCATCAACGCCGTCGACCGGCTGCTGATCCGGACGACCGTCGCGATCGCTGCGGGGACGGGTGCGATCGAGTACCGCCAGGTCGAGGTCGACCCGTTCCGGCGGCGCCGTCCGCTGCCGTTCGTCACCGAGGGCGCGCTGCCGCGGCGGCGTCACCTCGGCAGGGCCGCCGAGCTGCTGGCTGGGACCATCCCGCCGCTGGGCGGGCGGAGCACCCTCGAGGTCGCCGCAGAGCTGCTCCGGACCCGGGCCGGGCGAAGCCCTTCGGACGTCGCCGCGTGGGCGGGATCGCGCGCCGCCCCGCCGCTGCTCGGCTCGCTCGGCGAAGGCCTGGGCCGCGGCCCCCGCAACGCCACCGTCACCCCCGTCGCGCCCGAGCTCCCTGCGGCGCTGCCGCTCCGCCCGCCCGTCGTCTCCGCGGTGCTCGCCGCCGCCGTGTCCGACGTCGTCGCCGAGCAGCAGGTCGTCGACGCGACCGGGCGACCCCAGGGCGGGCCGATCCCGGTGGGCCCCAGCACCACCGTCGGCCCGGAGCTGCTCGACCAGGTCGACGCGCTCGTCCGCTCGGCCCCACCGGTGCTCGCGGACATCGACGCCCGGATGACCGCCGCCGTCCCGGCAAGGCTGCTGCGCGCGGCCCCCGCGGCCGGCGCGGTGACGCTCGGCGGGGACGGGCCCGGCGTCCGCGGCACCGCTGTTGTGCTGCCGACCCGGGTGGTTCCGCCGACCCGCTCGGGCCGCTCCGGCACCGAGGCCGTCGCGGGACGCGGGGCCTCGCCGGCCACGGCGGCCCGGCTGCGGGCGGCCGGCGAGCGGCTCGGCCGGGGCGTGCGGGTGCCGGCCGGCGAGGTGCACCTGCTGTCGCTGCCCGACGCCGACCGCGACGTCGACGTGGACCGCCGTCCCGAGGTGGGCGTGCGCGACGGTGTGGTCCGGGTGGTCGCCGTCGGTCCGGGCGGGCGCGTCGAGGCCGACGTCCGGCTCACGGCGGGCCAGAGCCTGCCGGTGCCGCCAGGCACCCGACGGGTGGCGCTGGTGGGTCTGGGCCGCCCACGCGGGCGGGCGGCGGAGGAGACCGGCCCGCTCGTCGCCGGCTGGGCGAACGACGCGCCACTGCCCTACCTGGGTGGTGAGGTGTTCCTCGGCGCCGACGCGGTGCTGGCCGCGGGCGGGCGGGTCCCGTCCCGGCGCGACGCCCAGGTCCGGGTCGGCTGGGTGGCCGCCGACGCGATCGTTGGCGGGGCCAGCGCCGTCGTCACCCGGTTCGCCGGGCCCGCCGACCTGGTCGCGGTGGCCCTGGAGGGTGGCGAGGCGGACGACGTCGCGCTCGGCCTGGAGGGCGCGCGTCGTCCGGTCGGTGCGGACGGCGCCCCCGAGCCGCCGGTCCTGGTCGCCGACGGGCCGCGCGCCGTCGCGGTGTTCCGGGTGGTCGCCCCCGTGGCTGAGCGCCGGCCCGGCCCGCTCGTGGTCACGGTGACCACCGGGCCGTCCCGGCGCCTCGTCGGGGTCGCCGCCGCGCGTGGGGTGAGCCCGGCCACGTTCGGGGAGGCGGTGGCCGACCGCGGGTTCCCAGTGGTCGTTCCGGACCCGGTCCCGGTCGTCGCCGGGGACAGCGTCGTCGTCTGGAAGGGGCCGTGATGTCCACACTGCCACCGGGTCACTTCCGTCTGGTCCCGTTCGTCGAGCCCCCGGTGCCGGCCGGGTCGTACCTGTTGACCGGCTCGGTCGGCGGGATGCCCGGCGCCGTCGAGCCGTTGCGCTCGCGCGTGGAGATCACCTCGCCGCGGTACGCGATGCCGCCCGACCAGATCCTGTCCACCTTCCCGCCAGCCGGCGCGCGCGGCTCGTTCACCTCGCGCCTGCCGCAGATCGTGCTGCGCCGCCGGACCCTGCCCTGGGAGCGTTCGCCCGACCTGGACGGCGACGTGACGACCACGCCGACGCCGTGGCTGGCGCTGGTGCTCATCGCCGAGGGGGAGGGCCAGCTGCTCACCGACGTGCCCGTGGCCGACTGCGTCGGCGGTGACGTCGACCTCGGCGATGACGCCGACGTCCCCAAGGGCGCCTGCCTCGAGGTGACCAAGGACGTCGTGGACAAGGTCTTTCCCACCGAGGAGGACCTGCACCTGCTCTGCCACGTCCGCGAGGTCGACCTGGCCGACACCGAGCTGGCCCTGGGCGACGACGACGGCTGGCTGGCCGTCGTCATGGGCAACCGCCTCCCACAGCCCGGCACCCGGTACCTGGCCTGTCTGGTCAACCTCGAGGAGCAGTACCCCCAGCTGCCGGTGATCCCCGAGCGGGACCTGACCTTCACCTACGCCTCGGTCCGCGCGGTGGCCGACTACCGGCCGCACTACGCCGGGACGACCGGCGGCACGACCTACGGCACGTACGGCACGAGCCTGGACGCCGCGCTGATGAACCTGCCGTTGGCCGGAGCCGAGCCGCGGGACCAGGAGCTGCCCCGGGCACTGGCCGGGACCGTCTCGGCCGCGACCCAGGCCGCAGACCTGGTCACCGGTGCGCAGGGCCGGGCGGCGACGGTGGGCACGGCGTGGTCGGCGGCCACGTCTGCGGCGTTCACCACCCACGCCGCCGACGCCGGGCTGGCCCGCAAGCTGGCCCTGGCCGATGGCTTCTCGATCGGCCGCTTCCTGGTACCGACGCTGCGCTTCCCGGTGCTGGCCTACTGGTCGTTCACCTGCGAGGAGCGGGGCGACTTCCAGTACCTGGCGACCAACGTGCACGTGCGCATGCTGGGTCACGTCGTCCAGGGCGCCGAGACCCCCGACGGCGACCCGATCGGCCCACAGGTCCCGGCCGCGCCCGGCAACACCGCACAGCCCGGGGTGACCCGCGAGCTGCCGCTCGTCGCCGAGACCGGCCACGTCCGGCTCGACCACGTCAGCCGGGCCGGGGAGTCCGCCCAGGCCTGGTTCCGCGGCCCGTTCGCAGCCGCCGCCGTCCCGCGGTCGCAGGCCCCCGAGGACTCGGACACCGACCCGGACGACCCGGCGCCGCCGCCCCCGCTGGCCCACCACGCCGACCAGCTGCGCCGCGTCGTCCCGGACGGCAGCGAGGACCTCGGCTACGCCGCCGCCTTCGAGATCGGCCGGCTGCTCGCCCTGTCCCAGCCGGGGGTGGTGGCCTCGCTGGCCCGGTGGCGGCAGGAGGCCTTCGGTGCGGCCCGGGTGTCCACGGTGGCCGCGACGGCGACCGCGGACCTGCCCGGCTCGTTGCAGGATGCGGTCGACCGGCCGGACCCGCTGGCCGCGGTCGGCGCGGGCCTGCGGGCGCCGTCGGTGGCCGCGCGGACCGCACGGGCTCTCGTCGAGGCCCTCGGCGAGGGGGCGGACACCCTGCTCGGCCGACCGCGGCCAGTGGCCGACCCGGGCGTCGCGGCGAGCCACCTCGGCCGGGTGTTCGACGGCGGGCAGCGGGCCCTGCTCGACGGCTTCGGCCTCGAGGTCGCGGCCGACGACCCGGACGGCGTGCTCGACGCGGTCGCCGCCGCGCCGGTGCGGGTGCTCGACGGTCTGGACGGGGCCGGGCAGACCGCGGCATTACGGGCGCGGCTGGAGGAGGAGGCGGCGACGGTGGCAGCGGGCGCGCTGAGGCGGTCCGTCGGGCCGTTGGCGGGGCCCACCGCGCCAGGACCCACGGCGGTCGCGCCCCCCGGCCGGGGCGACGGCACCCAGGCGCCGGACGCCCTCGACGCGCTGCTGCGCGCCCGGGCCGAGGAGCTCGCCGTGGCCCCGACAGAGGGCACCGACAGCACCGACGACAGCACCGATGACAGCACCGATGACAGCACCGACGGGAGCCGACCGCGATGAGCACCGTGCAGGCGATCCGCGCCGACGCCATGGTCCGGGCCCTGATGACCGAGGCGGTTGGGCTGCTGTCGGCCTCCCTCGTCCGCGTCATCGGCGAGGACGCCCCGGACGCCGGGCCCCGCGTCGTCCCCCGCGACCTGCGGCTGTGGCTGGGCCGGCTGCGGCTGCTGGCCGGCGTCCCGTTCGGCCACCTCGTGGCCGACGCCTCGCTGCTGCCCGCCGAGTCGATCCGGTTCTTCTACGTCGACCGGGACTGGACCGACGCCCTGGTCCAGGGCGCTCTGTCGGTCGGCACCGTCACCACCGCCGACCGGGCTGCGCTCACCGAGCTGCACGGCATCGTCCGCGACGAGATCGATGAGGCCGAGCGGCTGGTCCGCCTGCCCGGGGTCGAGCCCGGCAGCGCCGTCCCGACCGGTTCCGCCGGGTCGATCTGCGGGTTCGTGCTGCGCTCCCGCCTCGTCTCCGGCTGGCCTGCCCTGCACGTGCGCGGCTACGGGGAGGACAACCTGGCGCAGGACCCGGCGGTCCCGGACGACGAGGTCGGTGAGGAGCACGACGTCGCCCTGAAGCGGCTCGGGCTGCTGCGGATGGAGCGGCTCGCCCCCGCCGTGCTCCTGGTGCTGTTCGACGGCGTGCCATCCGTCGTGCACATCGAGGAGCCCCGGGCTGGGATCCAGTTCGGCGTCGAGGAGCAGGGGATGCAGCTGGCCGGCACGGTCCGACTGACCCTGGACCGGATCCGCAGCCTCGACGTACCCTCCGGCATCCGGTTCCACGACCCGCTGTCGCGCACCGTGCTGGCCACGACCGCCGCGACCCACGGCGAGGACGCCCTCCTCGACGTCCCCGTGACGAGCACCGGGGCGAGCATCGCGTGGGTCGGGTCCGGCACCGGTCTGGAGGTGCTCGACCCGGTGCCGGGCGTGGTCTCGGCCGCCGTCGCGACCATGGCCCCGGTCGGCGACGTCGCCGCCCAGGTGTTCCTGCGCTCGGCGAGCGACGGGCGCCGGCTCGAGCCGCCGGTGCCGGTCGACGTGCCGTTCCGGGCGAACGCACCCGGGGTGATCCACCTGCAGGTGCTGGCCAAGCGGATGACTGACGCCGACCCGAACCTGGGCGGCGACCTCGACGCCGCCGAGTTCGCGCTGCAGATGCTGCAGTTCCCCTTCCGGGCGGTGTTCGGCGACCGCACCCTGGCCGGCCAGGAGCCGGTCGCCGCCGACGCGCTGTTCTCACCCCGGATCGACGTCGCCCAGCTGCTGCGCCGGTTCCAGGGGGTGGACTGAGCATGGTCGCCTACGAGCCGGAGCTGGTGCTCAAGGCCCAGACCACGGAGCGGTTCAGCGCCCTGGCCCGCACCGACGTCGACCTCGCCGCGATCGCCACCTGGGACACCGACCTGCTGCGCGAGTCCCGGGTGCTGGTGCCGGTCGACGTCCAGGCGCTCGTCGTCCCCGGCGGCGGGGACGACGCCGTGCTGCTGCCGGGTCCGCTCTCGCCCGGCCACGAGTTCGACACCGCCGTCGTCGACGGCCCCGACCCGCTGGCCACCCCGGGACGGCGCGCGGCCGGGGTACACCTGCAGTGGGCGTTGCCGGACGGGCTGCTGCGCGGCCGCCTCCAGGACCCGCGGGGCCGCGCCGGCGGCGGCCTGGACCTGCCGGCCCTGCCGGACCGCTGGGCGGTGGTGCGCCTGCTCGCCCCGGCCACGGGGGACGGCCCAGCGCACGTGCGCGGCTGGCTGGTCGACGCCGCCACCGGGACCGTCCGGGACCTGGCGACCGGACCGGACGGCGACCCGCTGGCGTTGCCGGCGGCCCGGCTGCTGGCGCCGGAGGAACTGACCGGGACCGCCGGCGGGTCGCTGACCTGGACCGGCGCCTACGACGCGAGCTTCGGGCGTTTCGCCTGGCACGACCCGCTGGACGACGTGACGGCCGACCCCGAGCTGGGCGGCGCCCTGCCCGGTGGTCCGGCCGCAGCGGCCGCGACCTACCTCGTCGTCGGCTGGTGGTCCGACCCCGAGCTCGACCCCCTCGACGGCATCCGAACCGAGGGGGGCCTGGCGGAACGGACCAGCGAGCTGGGCTGGCGGATCGCCACCGGCGGCGGCGCCGAGCACACCGAGCAGCAGGGTCCGCTCGGCCGGCTGGCCGACCTCGGCCTACCGGTGCGCGACCGGCTGCCGACCGGGTCGGGCAGCGCCTTCCGGCGCGACGGCGTCCGGGCCGCCGCCCGGGCGATCGGGCCGGAGAACCTGTCCCGGCCGGCCTACCAGGCCTCGACCACCTCGGCGTTCCAGTCGATCGGCGCCCTCAGCCTGGCCCGGGAGGCCGGTCGCTGGGTCACCGGGCGGGGGATCGGCGTCGAGGCGTCGACCCTGCTCCATGGTGCCGTCCTGTCCGTGCCGCTGCCGCCGGCCGGGGGCGGCCTGGACGTCGACCTGCGCCCGGAGCGCGACGCCGTCGCGCTGACCCTGGGTGAGCACGTCGACGACCTGGTCGCCGCCGCGATCGGTGCCGCGGGTGACCTCGAGAGGAGTCAGCGCCTCGCGCTCGAACGGCTGCTGTCGGCGCTGTCCGGCGGACTCGTCGCGCAGTTGTCCGACCCGAACGGGCTGGTCGCGATGGACGAGCGGTCGCACACCGCGGGCTTCGCGGCCGTCGACCCCCGCGAGCCACCGATCGTCGACCGGGTGCTCACCGGTCGCGCCGCCGTCCCGCCGCGGCCGGGCCGGCCCACCGCCTCCGACCGGTCCGGCGCGCCGGGCCGGCTGGTCTTCGTCACCGACGCGGCGATCAAGGGCGCACTGCTTCGCGAGGAGCCCTCGTCGCTGACCCGCCTGCGGGCCGAGGCCCTGACCAAGCAGCCGCCGCCGGTCGCCGACCCGCGCGCCGAGAAGGTCAGCCGGGTGGTCGCCGGGACCACCCCGCCGCCGAAGGGCAAGCCCGCCGGCGCTCCGGCCTCGCGGCCGCCCCAGGCCGGCGAGCAGCTCGTCGAGCGCCCGGCCCCCCGCCGGTACATCCCGCTCGACCCGGTGGTCGGGCTGGTCGGCGCCGGCCGCGGGCTGCGGCACGGCGGGGACGGTCGGGCCGACCCGGACGAGCGCCTCGCCTGCCGGCGCGGGTCGCAGGTGGTGCGCGGGTACGCCGGGCTGGTCGCCGGCGGCGACCTGCTGCCCACGCTCGGCAGCGGCGCGGTCCCGACCGAGAGCCTGGCGCTGGCCCGGGAGGCGCTGCTGCTCTCCCCGCACCTGGTGGAGTGGCTGACCGGGGTCGCGGTCCGCGCCGGCGGCCGCACAGTGCCCCGGGCCCCGGCCGGGCAGCGGCTCGGCGTCGAGCTCGCCCTGCGCTTCGACCCCTCCGGCGGCTACCTCGGCAAGGCGGGTGCCGAGCTGACCCTCGGCCGCGGCGACCTCGACCCGGTGCAGGCCCGGATCAGCGAGCTGCTGCGCCGGCACTCCCTGCTCGAGGGTGTCGAGCCCGACCTCGTCGCCCTCACCGCGTGGGCCCAGCCGTGGGTCCCGATGTGGCTGGAGTGGCGCGCCGAGGTCGCTCCGGCCGACGACCTGACCGGCTGGCAACTCGGCCCGGTCGACCTTGAGCAGGGCCCAGACGGGCCGCCGCCCGAACCGGACCCCGTCATCGTCTCCGGACGCTGCCCGCTCACCACCGCACCGGGCACGGCGCTGGCCGGGGCGGTGCGGGACTGGCTCGAGAAGGAGGCGGCCCGCGACCGCAACCGGCAGGGCGAGGCCGACGAGGCGACGCAGGCCCGGCTGGCCGCGCTCGGCCGGCACGCCGCCGCGCTGGACCTGCTCGGTGGGGCGCTGGACGGCGTCCGGCGGGCGCTGCTCGGCCTGCCGTCGAGTGCGCTGCGCCTGCGTGACGACCGTGGCGACGTCGCGGCGCCGACCCCGGTGGATCTGCCCCGCCTGCTCAGCGCCGGGTCGGTCCGGCTGACCGGGGCGCGGGTCGTCGACGCCTTCGGCCGGGTGCTCGATCTGGACGGGCTGGACGGCCCCGGAGGCGTCGCGGTGCCGGCCCGGTCCGCGGTGCCGGGCCGCCCGGGCGCCCTGGCCCGTGCGCCGCGGTTCTCGGCCGCGGTGCGCTGCCTGACCCGGTTCGTCGACGCCGCCGCCACCGACCCGGCCGCTGCCGTCGACGCGGTCGTCGACGAGGTGGAGCCGGACAAGCAGATCAGCCCTGTGGTCGGCTTCCTGCTACCCGACCACGTCGACGAGTCGATCGAGGTCTTCGGCGCCGCCGGAACCCCCCTGGGCGAGCTGTCCGTCGACGCCCGCGGCGGCGGCGTGATGTGGGAGTGCGCCCCCGGCCGGCCGCTGCCTGCGGACGCCGCGCCGGGTGAGGGTCTGACCGCCGAGCAGGCCCCACTCGGGCTGCTCGCCGCGGGCATGGTCGGCGCCGACGCCCGGGCCCGGGCCGGCCGGCCCGCGGACGACGTCGGTCCGCACGGCCCGCGCGAGTCCGCGCTGTCGGCGTTCCTGCGCGCGATGGACACCACGCTGTGGACGGTCGACCCGGTAGCGGGTGCGGGCTCGTCGGGCCTGGCGTCGGTGGTCGGCCGCCCGGTAGCGGTCGTCCGGCTCACCGTCGAGCTGGACGTCGCCGACGACCTCGACGACCTGACGCTCACCGATGAGCAGCGGACGGCGCGGGCGCGGGCGTTCGCCGACCTCGCCCGGGCGGGTGTGCGGGTACGTCTGGGCGAGCTGACCCGCACCGACGACGGGGTGCTCGGCTGGTTCGTCGACGACGACTACCGGCGCTGCCATGTGGTCGACAAGGTCGTCCGGGACGCCGCGCTGGAGGCCGGCAGGGGCAAGGGCTACCTCGGCGCGTGGGGGACGACGTCGTCCCTGCCGACGCCGGACCCGATCGACCACCCCTACCTGGCCACGGACGCCGAGCTTGTGCTCCACCCCGGCACGCCGCGGCTGCTCACCCTGCTGATGCTGCCCGGGTCCGCGCTGACGGTGACCGCGGGCGTCGTCCCCCGGCAGGCGCTGCGGCTGTCGCGGGCCTGGTTCAGCGGCGGGCTGGAGAGGCTGTCGCCGTCGGTGCGCGTGGGACCGGTGCTCGTCGATCCCGGCGAGGTGCGCCTGCCCACCGTCTCCGCCCTCGGCGAGCGCCAGGTCCTCACCTCCCGCGAGGGCCCGCTGTCCTGGCGGGACGACGCGATCCTCGCTGCCACCCAGGCCGCGCTCCTGCCGGACCGGACGTCGGTCCTGCGCGAGGGCTGGATCCGGGTCGACCCGAACCCGGTGCCCGATGGGCCGGAGGGGGCGTCGTGAGCCGCTACGACTGGCCGGCGGTGCCGAGGCGGCGGCGCGGTCTGTCCGCGCAGCGCCGCGCCTTCGTCGCGGGCCGCAACGCCGGGGCCGAGATCCTCGGCTCGACCGAGACGACGCAGGCGCTGGAGATGTCGGAGGCGGCCGCCGACCGGGTGGCGGCGGCGCGGCGGCGCGGCGTGAGGACGGTGCGGGCCGCAGCGGCACCCCCCCTGGCCGGGCTGGCTCCGGCGACGCCGGGCCGGGTCTGGCTTCCCCTGGGCCCGAGCGGCACCCTGCGCGGCAGCGGGGACGCCGACCCGCGGGTCGCCGGCCGGGTTCGCGACGTGGCGGTCAGCGCCGACGGGAACCGGCTGTACGCGGCGTCCGCCCTGGGCGGGTTGTGGTACTCCGGCGACGCCGGCGCCACCTGGGAGCCGGTGGCGCAGTACACCACCTCCCCGCTGCCGTCGGTCAATGTCGCCTCGTCGACGCTGGCTTGCGGCGCGGTGCACGTCCGGTTCGACGCGGGCGGCGACGTCGCCCTCGACGAGGTGTGGCTGGCCACCGGCGAGGCCCACCCGGCCGTCCAGCCGCGCGACTTCGGCTACATCGCCAACTACGGAGGCGTCGGGGTCCTGCACGCCGTCGGACCGGTCAGCGCCGGCCGGGCGAATCCCGGCGCGGACCCGTGGACCAGGGAGGCCCAGCCGAACGCGCCCGACCCCGGCCTGCTCGGCGCCGGGGTGTTCAGCCTCGCCGAGGACCCGGCGACCCCGCGGCGGCTGGTCGCCGCGACGACCCGCGGCCTGATGGTGCGCGACCCGGCCGCGGTGGGCGAGCCGTGGAGCCTGGTCACCGTCGCCGCCTGGGAACCACCGACCGGGCCGGGCAGCCTCGGTGCCGTGGTGACCGACGTGGTCTGGGTCCGCACGGCCGCGGGGGACCGGCTCTGGGTCGCGGTCGCCGGGGCCAACGTCGACCAGCGGATCAAGGGCCTGTGGCGCAGCGACAACGGCCCCGCGGGGCCGTTCGTCCGGGTCGACCTGCCG
The DNA here is from genome assembly GCA_963724535.1 of uncultured Actinomycetota bacterium. GTDB lineage: Bacteria > Actinomycetota > Actinomycetes > Actinomycetales > Kineosporiaceae > JADJPO01. The sequence continues at coordinate 111,004 of CAVRVD010000017.1, read as the reverse complement.
GGTGCCAGCACGGTGGCCGGACGCACCGGGCTGCTGCGGATCGCGCTGGCCGGCGCGCCCTCCGACCCGACGGTCCTGTACGCCCTGGTCAACGCCCCCCGCCTGTGGCGGGTGGACGGCGATGCCGCGGCGCGCCGGGTGACCATCCTGCCGGGCCAGCTGTTCGGCGGCTCACCGGGGCAGTCCGAGTACGACATGGCGATCGCCGTCGATCCCGCCGACCCGCAGCGGATCATGATCGGCGGCGCCTCGGTCACCAGCAGCATCGACACCGCCTCGCCGGCGGCGGCCCTGTACCGGTTCAACCTGCGGTTGCCGCCGCCGATCGGGGCCAACTCCTGGCGGACGACCTACGTCGGCGGCAACCAGTTCGACGCGAGCTGGGTCGGCGCCGAGGTGCACCCGGACGTGCACCGGTTGCGCTGGATCCAGCCGGGAGGAGCCGGCGCCGGACACGTCCTGGTCTGCTGCGACGGCGGCGTCTGGCGCTCGACCGCGGACGGTGCAGCGCTCAGCTACGTCTCCCGGGCGGCGGGGTTGGGGGTCACCGAACCCGGCTTCGTCGGCTCGCACCCCACCCATCCGGGTGTGGTGCTGGCCGGGGTCCACGACAACGGCATCCAGATGCGGATCGGCGAGAGCGTGTGGTGTCGCGCCAGCACCTCCGGCGATGGGGGCGGTGTCACCTTTGACCCGGGAGCCTCGGAGCGCTACTTCGTCAACGGCACGCAGGTCACCTGGATCGACCAGAGCGGTGCCGTCCGCAACCCCACCTGGCGGACCGGTGCGAACGCACCCCAGGTCACCGAGCAGAACGCGACCCGCTTCTACACCAACCCCGCGGTGATCCGTCGGGCCGGCGACGGGGTGACCCAGCTCGCGGTGGGCACCACCAGGGTCTGGTACTCCGAGCGCTGGCTGAACACCCGCCTGGACGCCGGCGCCGGGGTGTTCCGGGTGGATGCGGTCACCCTGCCCTCGCATACCGACCCGCGGGCCGGTGACGCCCCCGACACCGCGACCGACGTGATCCCCCCGGGACCGATGCCGGCCGGCACGGTCGACACCTGGGCGCCCGGGATCCGGGTGTTGCGCTGGGCCGGCGAGAACCGGTTGTACGCCATGATGTGGGGCTCGGTCCATCGGCTGGACCGCGATCCTGGGAACGGCCGCTGGCGGCGGACCCGGATCTACCGCCGCCTCGCCGCGCCGCCCGTGGTGGGCGCCGCAGCCGGACCGGACCTGCCGACCCAGGGCAGCCTCAACGACCTCGCGGCGCACGACAACGGCAACGGTCCGCACGGCAGCCTGTACGTGGCGACGGCGAACCCCCTGGACCCGCTGTGGTGGTTCGACGGCACGGGCACCTGGCACCCGACCACGCTCGGCAGTCCCGCACCGGGCGGCGCCGGGGTCCGGGCGACCGCCTACGCCGTGGTGGTCGACCCGGCCCACCCGGAGGTGGTCTACGTCGGCACCTCGGTGGGGGTCTTCAAGGGCACCCTCGGGGGGACGGCGGCCGCGCCCACGTGGCACTGGGACCCGTTCGTCAACGGGCTGCCCGAGGCCGCCGTCCAGGATCTGGAGATCGTGTCCTACCCCACGCCGGACGGCGCCGGGACGGTGCGGCTGATGCGTGCCGCGCTGCAGTCGCGAGGGGTGTGGGAGGTCGACGTGGACGCCGACCTGGCGCCGCTGACCTACCTGCGGGCGCACCCGTACGACGCCCGGCGCCTGCTGCCGACCCCGATGGAGGATCCGCAGCGGGGGCGGGCGGCGGTGGACGCCGAGTGGCACCTGGACTGGACCGATGCCCGGGCCCGGGACTTCCGCACCGGCACGGGGCAGCCCGCCCCACACCCGGACGGCACGCCGGTGGGCACGTTCGGCTGGCATGCCAGCCCGGACATCCGGGCCCGCCCGGCGCCCAGCTCCCCGGCGCCGGCGCCGCCGATGACCGCGGCGGCGCCCTGGACCCGCAGGCCGCAGGATCGCTTCCAGCTGTGGGCGGTGCAGACGGCGCTGCACGCCATCGATCCCCTGGTCGTTCCCGACGGGCGGTGGACAGCGACGTTCAGACGGCGCTTGCGCGCCATCCGGGTGGCGCGGGGGATGTCCGACCAGGCCCGTGTCGACCAGGCGTTGTGGAACCACGCCGACGTTCAGGCCGGGTTCTGGTCCGACCCGTGGGCGGACGGCGGGCCGACCGAGCTGGACCTGGTGGAGCGGATCGTGGGCGAGCCGACGCCGCGCCCGGGCGGGCCGATGGCGGCGGCGGTGTCACCGGCGAGCGTGGCGCTGCGCGCGGGCCCGTCGAAGGTCGAGGTGTGCGTGCACCATCGCGGGGCGGTCGGGCAGCCGGCGGCCGGGGTGGCGGTGTTGCTGCTCACCCTGCCGCTCCCGCCGGACCCGGCGGACTGGCCGGTGCTTCCGGGCATCCTGCTCACGGCCGCCGCTGCGGCGATCGAGGCCGCGATGGCCGCGGCTCCGGCCGGCGGCGGGCCGCTGCCCGCGGCCGCGCTCCCGGCCGGGTACGCGGTGGCCGACCCGGTGGTGTCGATCCGCCGTCCCGCGGTGGCGCCGGAGGTGAGCCGGCCGAGCGTGGTCTCGTTCGACCTCGACCTCAGCGGCGTCGTCCCCGGCACGCGACTGCTCCTGCTGGCGATGGTGCACGCCGGGCCCGGCACCCCCGCGCCGGTCGGCGCCGGGCTGAGCGACGTCGTCCGGGCCTCGCCGCAGGTGGCGATGCGCAGCGTCGAGGTCGTCGCCCCCTGACGCCGTCGCGTCCTCGGGCGCGCTCACGCCGCCAGGTCCGCGGCGTGGGCGCCGGCCGCCGCCGCGGCGAGGAAGGCGGGCGCGTCCTCGTCCAGGCCCCGGCCCATCGTCGACAACGGCACCGGCGAGGTGGCCAGCGCCGCCGCCAGCCCCGTCAGGTCGACCTCGACCAACCGGTGCCGCCCAGCCGGCGCGCCCAGCCCACGCGCCTGGTCCCGGACCCGGGCCGCGAGCGGTGCGTCGACGTCCTCCAGCACTGGGACGACGACGTCGCACCGGGCCAGGGCCACTCGGCCCAGCGCGGTCAGGCTGTGGTGGGAGACCCCGCGGTGTCGCTCCCGCACGTCGGCGCCGGAGATCCGCAGTGCGGCCACCGGGCGCCCGCCCAACGTGGCCGCAGCGTTCACCGACTCACCCACCTCGACCCCGCTGAACCCCCACCGGGTGCCGGTACCGAGCACCCCCGGCCCCGCGGCGACCACCGCCACGTCGGCCTCGACCACCAGTCGGGCGGCGAGCAGCCCGGTGTGCACCGTGGCCGCCTCCAGGTCGCCGCCGAAGGCCTGGCCGGTGCTGATGCACGACGCCAGCCACCCGGTCTCGCGCAGCCCCGCCACGGTCCGGGAGAACCAGGCCGGCAACGCCGCGCCGTCCGTCATCACGTACGCGACACGCAGGTCCGGCCGTCGGCTGCGCACCCCGGCCAGGACGGCGGGCAGCGCCGAGTGCAGGTCGGCGACCACCACCGGCATCCCGGCCAGGTCATCGGCCTCGCGCAGCAGGTCGTGGTGCGGGGAGTCCGGTTCGTCGACGCCGAGCACCATGGTCTGCAACGGGGTGTAGCGCGCCTTGACCAGGTGGCCGGGTGCCGTGGACCCGGACCGCGCGTCCACCTCGGCCAGGGCCGGCAGCCGGTCCCGCGGCGCGACCACCAAGGCGTAGCCCCCGGTGCCGAGCCCGGCCTCCAGTGCGGCGGTGTTCAGCAGCACGGCCTCGCCGACGCGCAGCGGGCCGACGAGCCCCGGGTAGGCCAGGGCACGCACCTGCCTCCGCGTCCCGGCGGCCTGGTCGAGGACCTCGACCGTGCACTCCTGGGCGCCGGGCCAGTCCCGGTCGAGGCTGACCACCTGGCCCTCGCGCCAGCGGATCACCGCGGCCCCTTCCGCCGGCCCGGTGTCCCGCTGGGTCGGGCCTGTGGATGGACGCTGTCCGGGCCCGCGGCTCGGGTAGCGTCGTCGACGATGTCGACGAACCGTACCGAACGGCTGCTCAACCTGGTCATCGCGCTGTCGGCAACCCGGCGCTGGCTGGCCAAGGAGCAGATCCGGCATGCGGTGCCGCAGTACGAGGCCTGCGAGTCCACCGAGGCGTTCGACCGGATGTTCGAGCGGGACAAGGAGGATCTGCGCGAGCTCGGGGTGCCGCTGGTGACCGGCAGCTACGAGGCCTGGTTCGACGACGAGGTCGGCTACCGGATCGATCGGGACGCCTACCCCTTGCCGCTGGTCGAGCTGACCCCGGTCGAGCTCTCGGTGCTGGCCCTGGCCAGCCGGGTCTGGCAGCAGGCCACCCTGGCCGGCCCGGCCGCCCGCGCGCTGGTCAAGCTCAAGGCGCTCGGGGTGGGTGTGGACACCGAGCGCCTGGCCGGGCTGGAGCCGCGGGTCCGCGCGGGTGAGGCGGCCTTCGAACCGCTCTACGCGGCGACTCGGGACGGCGTGCCGGTCGGCTTCGGCTACCGCAAGCCGATCCGGGCGAGGCCGGCACAGGACGGCGGGACACCTGCGCACGCCCCGCCGGTGGAACAACGCCGGGTCGCGCCCTGGGCGCTGACCAACCGGGGTGGCTGGTGGTACCTGGTCGGCCGCGACCTGGACCGGCAGGCCCCCCGGGTGTTCCGGCTGTCCCGGATCCAGCTGCCAGTGCGACGGATCGGTTCGGCCGGCAGTGTCGTCGTCCCGGAGGGGATCGACCCGGCCGCGATGGTTGGTCGCGGTCGCGGCGAGTCGGACTCCCGCACGGCGCGGCTACGCCTGGGACCGCAACGCGCCATGGCACTGCGGGTGCGCCCGGACGCCCGCGAGACGGGTGCCGACCTGCTCGAGCTGCCCGTGGGGGACGTGGCCCGGTTCGCCGAGGAGCTGGCCGGCTACGGACCGGACGTCGTCGTCCTCGACCCGCCGGACCTCGCCGAGGCCGTGCGGGAGCGGCTACGCGCCGTCCAGGCCCGGCACACCGTGGCGCCCGGGGCCGGTACCGGTGCGCCGTCGCAGCGGAGCCCCCGTCGATGAGCACCAGCGCGACCGCGCGGCTGTCCCGGCTGCTGTCCCTGGTGCCGTGGCTGTTGGAGCACCAGGGGGTGGCGCTGGCGCAGGCCGCGGCCCACTTCGCGGTCAGCGAGGCCCAGCTGGTGAAGGATCTGGAGCTGTTGTTCGTCTGCGGCACGCCGGGTCACCTGCCCGACGACCTGATCGAGGCGGACTGGGAGTCGGGTCGGGTCTTCCTGCGCAACGCCGACGCCATCGCCCGCCCGCTACGCCTCTCCCTGGACGAGGCGGTCGCCCTGCTGGCCGGTCTGCGGGCGCTGTCGGAGGTACCGGGGCTGCATGACCGGGACGTCGTCGAGTCGGTGGCCACCAAGCTGACCGCGGCTGCGGGGGACGGCGCCGCCACGGCCGGGACGGTGAGCGTCGACCTGTCCCGCGGTGCCTCGGAGCCGACGCTGCGCGCCGTCCGGGAGGCGTTGCAGCAGCGCCGGCGGCTGTTCCTGCGCTACCTGGTGCCGAGCCGGGACGAGACCACCGAACGGGAGGTCGACCCACGTCGACTGCTCACCGTGGGCGACCACTGGTACCTCGAGGGGTGGTGCCACCGCGCCGAGGCCGTGCGCCGGTTCCGCCTGGACCGGGTGGTCGGCGTCGAGGTGCTCGAGGTGCCGGCCGCGCCGCCCACCGGGACGGATCGACCCGAGCCGGACGACGGTGAGCTGTTCCACGCCTCGCCAGAGGATCTCGTGGTCACCATCGACCTGGATCCTCCGGCGCGTTGGGTCGCGGAGTACTACCCGGTGGAGACGGCGACGGAGGGCCCGGACGGGACGTTGCGCGTCGTTCTGCGGTCCGCGACGGCCGACTGGCCGGCCCGGCTGGTGCTGCGTCTGGGGGGCACGGCGCAGGTGCTCGGACCCGACCAGGTCGTCGAACGGGTCCGTGAGCTGGCCGCCGCGGGGCTGGCCGGGTACCGGTCCGGCTGAGTCCTCGCTCACCCGTTCCCCCGATTCTGCGCCGGCGCTCTGCACCGCTCGTGTCGCGTCGTCGTCACAGTCGTCACAGGTGTCACGATGACACCACTGTTAACGCACAGTGCTCAAGCAGTCGCTTTCTGCAACCGACGGGTTGGCCAGCGGGCGGAGGGGCGCTGAGGCGATGACGGACCGACCGCGACCGACCCGTGACCGGCCGGCATCGACCCTGTGGGGTCGACCCGGCGACGACGCTGCACCGAAGGGGAACTGCACCATGACGACGATCAAGGCGTCCTGCCCGAGCTGTGGCGATGTCGAGCTCACGCCGGCTCAGGTGCGTCTGGTCGCCTGCTCGGTGAAGGCCTGGTCGTACTACGCGTTCATCTGCGGCACCTGCCTGGAGGAGGTGCGCAAACCGGCCGGGAGGGATGTCGTGGCCCTGCTCATCTCCGGCGGGGTTGTCGCCGAGCCGTGGACGGTGCCGGCCGAGGTCCTCGAGGCGCGGAGCGGGCCGGTGCTGAGCTACGACGACGTGCTCGACTTCGCGCTCTGGCTGGAGCGGGCCGACCTGCTCGCCGCGGCCGCCGTCCCGATTCGCAGCACCGAGCTGCCGCGGACCACCGAGTCCGAGACCGCGGTGTGAGCCCGCCGATCTGATCCGGCCGGCGCCTGGGATAGCCTGCCCGCATGGCCTGGTGGGCGTGGCTGGTCGTATTCGTGGCGATCTCGGTTCTCGGCGCCGTCGTGCTGTTCCTGCAGGGTCGTTCGCTCTGGCGCAAGGCGGTGGCCTTCTTCGAGGAGCTGGGCACCGCCTCGGACCAGATCGCTGAGTTCAGCGAGCGGCTGGAGGATCTCGACCCTCGGGCGGCCGAGCGCGCGACGGCTGGGGAGCAGGGCGATCTGGCCGTCTTCCACCGTCCGGCTGACCTGCGCAGGGCGCAGTCCCGGGGTCGGCGCCGCTGACCCACCTGGACCACCCCCGGCCACGGGTGGCAGCCCCCGACGTCGCAGCTGGACGTAGCATGGGTCACAACGACAGCTGAGAGGACCGACTTCGACATGGGCCGACTGTTCGACTCACCGGTGCACCTGCTCATCCTGCTCCTGGTCATCGTGATGCTGTTCGGCGCCAAGCGGCTCCCGGACGCCGCGCGCGGGCTCGGCCGCTCGATGCGCATCCTCAAGTCCGAGGTCCGCGACATGAAGGACGACGACGCCGCCGAGCCGCGTCGCACCGAGGCCGTCGAGGGCCGGGTGATCTCCAAGGAGACCGGGTCCGCCGCCGAGCCCTCGCCGCACGACCAGCGGCGAGAGGGCTGACCCGGCGCCGTGGCCCTGACCACGCCGCGGCGCGCACGCAAGAACCCCGAGGGGCGGATGCCGCTGCGCGAGCACCTCGCGGAGCTGCGTAACCGCCTGCTCAAGTCCGGTCTGGCCATCGGCCTGGGGTCGGTGGCGGGCTGGTACGCCTACGGCTGGGTGTTCCGCAAGGTCCAGGAACCCCTCCAGCAGATCGCCGAAGAGCGCGGGATCACGGCGAACATCAACTACAGCGACGTGATGCAGGCGTTCAACCTGCACCTCAAGGTCGCGGTCTACCTCGGCGTCGTCATCGCCAGCCCGGTCTGGCTCTACCAGCTGTGGGCGTTCGTCCTGCCCGGACTGACCAAGAAGGAGAAGCGCCACTCGATCGGCTTCGCGGCGGCCGGGGTGCCGCTGTTCCTGTCCGGGATCTACCTCGGCTGGATGGTGGTGCCCAACGCGGTCGGCTTCTTCGCCGAGTTCGCCGAGCCCGGCACCTCGGTGCTGCCGAGTGCGGGGGAGTACCTGTCCTTCGTCACCCGGCTGGTGATGGTCTTCGGGATCGCCTTCCTGATCCCGCTGTTCCTGGTGGCCCTGAACATGGCCGGGCTGCTCAGCGCCCGGACGATGGCCAAGGGCTGGCGGGTGGCGGTCTTCATGACCTTCCTGTTCGCCGCCGTGGCCTCACCGACCCCGGACGCCGGTTCGATGCTCGCCCTGGCCTTCCCGATGTGCGCTCTGTACGCCCTCGCCGTCGGCATCTCGCACGTGCTGGACCGGCGCCGGGCCAAGCGGGGCGGGGCGTTCGGGAACATCTCGGACGACGAGACGAGCGAGATCGAAGAACCGGCCCCGGTCGAGGCGCCGACGCCGATCGAGTCGGGGGACCGGCTCGACGACATCACCTGACGCCGGCAGCAGGCGATGTCCTGGCAGGCCCCGGTGGGCGGACCCGAGTCGTTGGCCGTCAGCCGGGTGGTCGTGGCGGTCAACCCCACCTCGGGCGGCGGACGTGGGTCCGCGGCCCAGGCCGCGGCGATGTCGGTGCTCCAGCAGGCCGCCGCCACCGGCACGGGGACCCCGTGGCAGGTCGTGGCCCACTGCGCCGACTCGGCTGCCCAGCTCCGGGCTCGACTCACCGAGGAGCTGGCCGCACCCGGCTGCGCACTGGTGGTCGTGGGGGGTGACGGGATGGTCCACCTGGGGGTGAACCTGGTCGCCGGCACCGGGATCCCCTTGGGCATCGTCGCCGCCGGGACCGGCAACGACAACGCCCGCGAGCTCGGGCTGCCGGTCGGCGACGCCGCCGCGGCGGCGCACGCCGTGCGGGACGCCCTGCTGGCAGGGCGGACCCGGAGGGTGGACGTCGTGCAGTGGACCACCGCGGACGGCGCCGGCGGCTGGTTCGCGGGGGTGCTGGGGGCCGGCTTCGACGCGATCGTCAACGAGCGGGCGAACGGCTGGCGGCGGCTGCGCGGCCGGATCCGCTACGACCTGGCGATCGTGCGCGAGCTGCCGGTGTTCACCCCACGCGAGTACGCCCTCGAGCTGGACGGTGAGCTCCAGCACACCCGCGCCGTCCTGGTCGCGGTCGGCAACGGACCGGCCTACGGCGGTGGTCTGCGGATCTGCCACGGCGCGGTGATGGACGACGGGCTGCTCGACGTCGTGGTGGCCGGCCCGGTCAGCCGGCTCGGACTAGCCCGGCTCTACCCGAAGGTCTGGTCCGGGACCCATCTGGAGCACCCGGCGGTGGTCCACCATCGGGTCCGGACCGTCCGGCTGGCCTCGCCCGGGATCGTCGGCTACGCCGACGGCGAGCGGCTCGGCCCGCTGCCGCTGGAGTGCTGCGGTGGTACCCGGCGCGCTGCGGCTGCTGACTGGCGGAGCCTCAGCGCCGGGCGAGGTCACACCAGACCCACGCTGACCTTCACGCTGATCTTCACATCCGACCGTGGAGATCAGTGTGTGCGGGTCTGGTTGCCAGAGCAGCCGAAAGCGTCCACGGTGATCTTCACGCTGAAGCGTGGGCCGCTGCGTGAAGATCAGTGTGCGGGCACCGGGCAGCAGGTGGTCTCGCGGATCAGCCGTGACCCTCGGGTCGGCGTCCATCGAGCAGCGGCCGGGCCGGATCGAACGGCTCCAGCTCGCCCCGGACCACGGCTCGCCGGCGGGCGATGGCACTCAGGGCCTCGAGCACCACCCGGCTGCCGAGCAGCGCGGTCACGTCGGCGTGGTCGTGGTCGGGGGAGACCTCCACGACGTCCAGGCCGACCACCGGCAGCTCCAGGCAGACCCGGCGCACGGCGTCCAACAGCTGTCGGCTGGTCAGCCCGCCCGGCTCCGGGGTCCCGGTGCCCGGCGCCATCCCCGGGTCGACCACGTCGACGTCCACCGACAGGAACACTCCCTCGCACTCGTCCACTGCGATCTCGAACGCCTCGTCCAGCACCGCGTCCAGCCCGCGGTGGGTCACCTCGGTCATCTCGAACGAGCGCATCTGCTGCCCGGCCATCCAGTCCAGCGTCGCCGGCTCGGGCCAGTACCCCCGCAACCCGATCTGCAGGAACCGGTCTCCCCGAGCCGCCCCCGACTCGATGAGCCGGCGCATCGGCTGGCCGTGTCCGAGCAACGAGCCGAACTCGACGTTGCCGGTGTCGGCGTGCGCGTCGAAGTGCACCACGCTGACCCGGCCCCAGCCCACCGCCCGCGCGCACCCGGTCACGTCCGGCAGGGCGATCGAGTGGTCCCCGCCGAGCACGACCGGGATCTTCCCGGCGCTCGCCACCGTGGTCACGGCCTGCTCCAGTGCCGCCATGGACGTCGCGATGTCGCCGCTGTACATCTCCACATCGCCGGCGTCGACGACGCGCAGGTCGCGCAGCCCGTCGGTGCGCAGCGCCAGCGACGGCCGCGACCCGTCATGGACCAGGTAGCAGGCCGCCCGCATCGCCCGCGGCCCGAACCGCGCACCGGCCCGGTTCGACGTCCCACCGTCGAACGGCGCCCCAAGCAGCACAGCCTCGCTGTCCGACCAGCTCTTCGGCTCGTCCAGGTCGCACGGGGGCACCCCGAGGAAGGTGTAGTCGGGACCGTACATCGCGCCGTATCGGGCCATGGCCGCATGGTAGGCGCGGACCTCGATCACCGGGCCACGGGCGGGGTCTGGATAGGCTCGTCCGGTGACGGTCTCGGACGGCGGGCGGCAGCCCGCGGGCGGCCCGGCGCAGATTCCCGGCCAGCTCGCCAGCAACGCGGGCAGCGCACACCACCCGGACAGCGCCGAAAACGACGGTGCCGACAGTCCCGAGGTCGCTGCCTTCGCCGCCGGCTACCCCTTCACCTTCGACGCCTTCCAGGTGCAGGCCTGCACCGCCCTCGCCCAGGGTCGCGGCGTCCTGGTGGCCGCCCCGACCGGCTCGGGCAAGACCGTGGTGGGGGAGTTCGCCGTCTACCTCGCCCTGACCCAGCGCCGCAAGACCTTCTACACCACCCCGATCAAGGCCCTGTCCAACCAGAAGTACACCGACCTGGTCACCCGGCACGGCGCCGAGGCCGTCGGCCTGCTCACCGGCGACACCACCGTCAACGGCGAGGCCCCGGTCGTGGTGATGACCACCGAGGTGCTGCGCAACATGCTCTACGCCGACTCACCGACCCTGGCCGGGCTCGGCTACGTGGTGATGGACGAGGTGCACTACCTCGCTGACCGCGAACGCGGCCCGGTCTGGGAGGAGGTCATCATCCACCTGCCCGAGCACGTCGCGGTGGTCTCGCTGTCGGCCACCGTCAGCAACGCCGAGGAGTTCGGCGACTGGTTGGCCACCGTCCGCGGCGCCACCGAGGTGGTGGTCTGGGAGCACCGTCCGGTGCCGCTGTGGCAGCACGTCATGCTCGGCCGCGAGATCGTCGAGCTGTTCGCCGACCAGTCCCCGCAGGACGATCCGAGGGACGGCGAGGCCGGGCGCCCGCCGCGGGTGAACCCCGAGCTGCGCTCCCGGTACCCGCTCACCGCCCGACCCGCCGGGGGCCGCGCGGGGTCGGGTCGGGGCGGCCAGCGCAGCGGGGGCCGGGACCCCGGACGCCGCGGCCGTGCGCCCTCGCGCGAGGCGACCCGGCACCGTCCGCCCGGGCGGCCCGAGGTGATCGCCACCCTGGACCGCGCCGGGCTGCTACCGGCGATCACCTTTGTCTTCAGCCGGGCCGGCTGTGACGCCGCGGTCACCCAGTGCCTGGTCTCCGGGCTGCGCCTGACCACCGAGGCCGAACGCCACCGGATCACCCAGATCGTCCACGAGCGCACCGCCGCGATCGGCGAGGCCGACCGTGCTGTGCTCGGCTACGGCTCCTGGCGGGACGCGCTGCTGCGCGGCATCGCCGCCCATCACGCCGGCCTGCTGCCCACCTTCAAGGAGGTGGTCGAGGAGCTGTTCGCCGCTGGGCTGGTCAAGTGCGTCTTCGCCACCGAGACCCTGGCCCTGGGCATCAACATGCCGGCGCGCACCGTGGTGCTGGAGAAGCTGGTCAAGTGGAACGGCCAGACCCACGCCGACATCACCCCCGCCGAGTACACCCAGCTCACCGGGCGGGCCGGCCGGCGTGGCATCGACGTCGAGGGGCATGCAGTTGTCCTCTGGCACCCCGGGCTGGACGCGAACGCCCTGGCCGGGCTGGCCAGCACCCGCACCTACCCGCTTCGCTCCAGCTTCCGACCCACCTACAACATGGCGGTCAACCTGGTCGCCCAGGTCGGCCAGATCCGGGCCCGGGAGATCCTGGAGACCTCCTTCGCCCAGTTCCAGGCCGACCGGGCCGTGGTCGGCCTGGCCCGGCAGGCACGTCGCCAGCAGGACGCCCTGGACGGCTACGCCGAGGCGATGACCTGCCACCTCGGTGACTTCACGCAGTACATGGCGCTGCGCCGGCGGATCAGTGCCGTCGAGGCCGACGCCTCCCGCTCGGCCAGCCGCGGCCGGCGGCTGGAGACCATCGCTGCGCTCGAGAGGCTGCGCGTCGGGGACGTGATCCGGTTCGGCAGCGGGCGGCGCGCCGCCTGGGCCGTGGTCATCGACCCGGGCCGGGGCGGGGACGCGGACGGTCCGCGCCCGCGGGTGATCACCGAGAACCGCCAGGTCCGCCAGGTCGGTCTGGGCGACGTGCCAGGCGGCGTCGAAGCGGTGGCCACGGTCCGGATGCCGAAGAACTTCGACCCGCGCAGTCCCGCCTCACGTCGCGACCTCGCGGCGACCCTGCGCACCGTTCTGCCGACGGTCGACCTGTCGCCCTCCCGATCGGGGCGTCGCGGTCGCATCGAGCCGGACACCGCCGACGAGCTCGACGGGCTCCGGGCCCGGCTGCGGACCCACCCCTGCCACGGCTGCGCCGACCGCGAGCAGCACGCCCGCTGGGCCGAGCGGTACCACCGGCTGCAGCGCGAGACCGAGCAGCTGCTGCGGCGCATCGAAGGCCGCACCAACACCATCGCCCGCACCTTCGACCGGGTCTGCGACCTGCTGGCGGAGCTCGGCTACCTCGCCGCGGCCCCCACGACCCGCGGCGACCGGACCGGCGAGCTGGTCGTCACCCGGCACGGCCACCGGCTGCGCCGGATCTACACCGAGTCCGACCTCCTGGTCGCGCAGTGCCTGCGCGAGGGCGTCTGGCGCGACCTGGACGCCGCCGGGCTCGCCGCCTGCGCCGCCGCGGTGGTGTATGAATCGCGTCGTGACGAGTCCGGGATCGCGCCCCGGGTGCCCTCCGGCGCCGTCCGGACCGCGCTGGAGGCCACGGTGCGGCTCTGGTCCGACCTCACCGACCGGGAGACGGTGCACCGGCTCGAGGCGACTCGGGAGGTCGACCTGGGGCTGTGCCGAGCCGTCCATCGCTGGGCTCGCGGACGCGACCTCGACGAGGTGCTCGAGGACATCGACGGCGAGCTGGCCGCGGGGGACTTCGTGCGCTGGTGCCGTCAGGTGCTGGACCTGCTCGGCCAGATCTCCATCGCGGCCGGCGACTCCGGCGACGAGGCGATGCGCCGTACTGCTGGCGCGGCCATGGACGCCGTGCGCCGCGGTGTCGTCGACCAGGTGGCCCCCGGCTGAGCACCGGACCGACCCGACCCTGGCCCCGATCGGTGGGTCAGCTGTGCACCGGACCTGCCGACAGGACGGGTGTGACGCTGCTGCCGGTGACCGAACGTCCCACGCCACGGCGCGTGCTGGTCGTGGCCGCCGTCGCGTGGCTGGCCGGTTCCCTCGGTTCCATGGCCGCGGGGGCGGCCACGCAGCAGCTCTGGGACCCGGCGGGCCTGCCCGGGCGGGCCACGGTGCTGGCCCGCGACTCCGCCCCGATGGTCGTCTACCGGGATCGAGTCATCACCGCCGCGCAGCAGTCCGAGCTGGCCCGCCGCGGCCGAGCGGGCCACGTCGCCACCGACCGAGGTGTCACCGGCTCACCGACCCACCTGCTGTACGCCTTCGACACCGCGGCCGAGCGCGATCGGTGGGCCTGCACGCACCTGCCCGGATGGGCCGTACGACGGATCTGTGCCGGACCCCCAGCCGTTACTGCCCTGCCATCGCCGTCACCACGCGGCTGAGCGAGGTGCCGATACCCCAGCGCTCGGCGACCTCGAGGACGCGGGCGTGGTCGGGCGGGGTGCGTGGCAGCGCGTCGTCCACATCGGCCAGGTCCGCCTCCCGGACCACCTCCACGACGGTCATCGCGACGTCCAGGTAGTCGTCGGCATCGAGCAGACGGCGGCGGACGGCGGGGGACAGGTCGCTGGCGGCGTCGCGGGCGGCGGACCGGATCGCGTCCAGGTCCCCGTACCGGGCGGCCAGGGCTGCCGCCGTCTTCTCCCCGATCCCGGGCACCCCGGGCAGGCCGTCGCTGGGGTCACCGCGCAGGGCGGCCAGCGTCGCATAGTCAAGGCCGGTACTGATCCCGTAACGCGCCTGCAGCCTGGCCTGGTCGACGACCTCGAGGTTGCGGACTCCCTTGCCCACGTAAAGGACTCGCACCCCAGAAGCATCGTCCACGAGCTGGAACAGGTCCCGGTCGCCGGTGACCACCTCGACCTCGCCGATCTCGCCGCGTGTACCGGCCCGGCAGGTCAGGACGCCGATCACGTCGTCGGCCTCCAGCCCCGGCCCACCGAGGCGGGCGATGCCGAGCGCCTCCAGCGCCTCGACGATCACCGGCACCTGCACCTCGAGCTCGTCCGGGGCCTGCTCGGTGCCGGCCACCGGGTCGGCGAGTCGGTGCGCCTTGTAGGACGGGATCGCCGCGACCCGGAACGCTGGGCGCCAGTCCTCGTCCCAACAGGCGACGAGCCGGTCCGGACGACGTTGGGTCACCAGGGTCGCCACCATGTCCAGGAAGCCGCGGACAGCGTTCACCGGTGTTCCGTCCGGCGCGGTGAGTGACTCCTTCACCCCGAAGAAGGCCCGGAAGTATAGGGATGCGGAGTCCAGCAGCAACAGCCGCTCGGCCCGGGTGGCGCTCATCCGAGGATCCTGCCACGACCATCCGCCGAGCCGGCCCGCCGGCGCTCCGGCGCGCGGATCGGTGGGAGAGGATCGTGCCGACCGTCGCCTGCCTGCCGTAGCCTTTCGGACCGTGGAGCAGATCGACCGACGGATCGTCTCGTTGCTGAGCCAGGACGGCCGGATGAGCTTCACCGATCTCGGTAAGGCCACTGGACTGTCGACATCAGCCGTGCACCAACGGGTCCGTCGGCTGGAGCAACGCGGCGTGATCCTGGGCTACACCGTCGTCGTCGACCCCGATGCCCTCGGCCTGCCGTTGACCGCGTTCATCTCGGTGACCCCGCTCGACCCGGCGGCTCCCGACGACGTCCCACAACGACTCTCGGCCCTGGACGAGATCGAGGCCTGCCACTCGGTGGCCGGCGACGAGAACTACATCCTCAAGGTGCGGGTCGCCACTCCGGGCAGCCTGGAGTCGCTGCTGGCCAGAATCCGCGCCGAGGCGGAGGTGTCCACCCGAACCACGATCGTGCTGTCCACCGCGTTCGAGTCACGCCCGATCGGCTCCGCCGCCACCCTCGACGGGGCCTTGTCCTGACCCTGGCTGACCAGCCACGGCCGAGCTGCCTCGCCCGTTCGGCTCAAGGTATGCCTGTCGGCGGACGACGTTAGGCCCATGCACGGGCCGACGACCTTGCCCCGGCCGACCGGTCACCCACCCCGGGTGGCGCAGGCCGGTACCCCCCGGGCCACCCGGATCGGACCGCGCCGGCGCGCCGAACGCACCCGAAGCGAACGGGCCCGGCTGCGTCGTGACCTCGCCCGCCAGCGCTCGTCCCCCGCTGGCGCAGCCGGCTCCGACCAGGGGCCGGAGTCCGTTGAGCCGCTGGCGCCGGGAACCTCCCGACCACGCCGACGGCGCCACCGCAGCTGGGTGCGCCGCCGCAGCATCCCGATGGTGGTCGTCGCGATCTGCCTCGCCGTGGCCGCCGGTACCTGGGTCTACCGGGCCGCGGCCGCCGCCGGCACCGGGCTCCCGGCCGAACCGGGTGAGGTGGTCCGGCACGCCGTGATCACCGCCGCGCTGGCCCTGGCCGTCGTCGTCCAGGGCGGTGCCCTGCGCGCCACGCGCCACCCCGGCGGGGCCGCCGCCCTGCCGGCCGTGGTGGCCGTCCTGCCGGCCGTCGTGGACGGCGTGAGCCTGATCCGGGAGTGGCTCACCGTGTCCGTCGGCCTCCAGGCGCTGGACGACCTCGCTGCGCCGGACCCGATCACCGTCGTCGAGTTGTCCCGGATCGGGTGGCTGGTCGCCGTCCACCCGGGCTGGGTCGCCGTCCTGGCCCTGCTCGGCACCGATGGCCTGCGTTCGACGTGGCGGCGGGGTCCCGCGCTGGTCGCCAGTGCCGTCGTCGTGGCCGGGGCCGCCCTGGCCTGGTGGCGGCCCGAGGCGATGACCGCGCTGCGGGGCACCGAACTCGGTCCACTGCGCGCGGTGCTCGCCGGAATGGTGCTCTGCGCCGCGGCGGTGGGCGCCTGCCGGCTGCCGGCGGCCACCCGCTGGGCGACGACGGTGGGCCTGACCGTCCCATCGGCGGCCCTGGCGATCCTGCCCACCCTGGTCACCGCCCCCGCTGAGCTGAGCGCGGGGCAGCGCTGGACCGTCGTGGCCTACCCGCTGACCGTGCTCGCCGCAGCGACCCCGGCCGTCCTGCTCATGGCCTCCAGCGACCTGGTGCATCGGCGTCGCGGGCAGGCAGGACGCTCCCCGGCCGACGGGGCGGGGGACTCGAACGACCGGACGGGTGGGCCGTATGGCGCAGAACCCGGCGTGTCCAATGGACTACAACGCGACTTTGAGTTATCACATGACAACGATACGTGACGCCGTTGCGATGCCATTCGCCCGAACGGGCGATGACAGAGCCCTCTTATGACGCTCTTTAGGGGTATTTCGGGGATACCGCACTACTTGGTCACTTATATGGCCCTGGCGCTGCGGCGCCCCCCGCGGGGGTAGGCCCGACCTGCGGGAACCGTGAGAGAAGAGGAACCGTGCGCATCGGACTGATCGCCGCTCCCTGGATCCCCGTGCCCCCGCCCCGCTACGGGGGGACCGAGGCCGTCGTGGACAACCTCGCCCGTGGCCTGTCGCTGGCCGGCCACGAGGTCGAGCTGTTCACGGTGGGGGAGTCCCGCTGTGAAGTGAACCGGTCGTGGCTGTTCACCGAGGCCGCCGAACCCATCGGCGACTCGACCTTCGAGAGCCTGCATGTCGAGGCCGCCTACCGGGCCCTGGCCCACTGCGACGTCATCCACGACCACACCACCGTCGGCCCGCTCCTGGGCAGCCTGCTCGCCCCCGACGGCGTCCCGGTGGTCACCACCATGCACGGACCGTTCCACGCCACCGCCCGCCAGTTCTACTCGCGGCTCCCCGGCCGGGCCCACCTGATCTGCATCTCCCACCCGCAACGGGCCAGCGCCCCGGAGATCCCGGTGACCGCCGTGATCCCGCACGGCATCGACACGACCTCGTACCTGCCCGGCCCCGGCGGAGGCGGCTATCTCGCCTTCGTTGGTCGAATGAGCCCGGACAAGGGCGTGCACCGCGCCGTCGAGGTCGCCCGGGCCATCGGGGTGCCGCTGGTGATGATGGTCAAGATGCGCGAGGAGGCCGAGAAGGCCTACTTCGAGCAGGCCGTGAAACCCCTTCTGGGGCATGACGTCGAGCTGATGTTCGAGCCAGACGAGCAGGTGCGGATCGAGCTGCTCGGCCGCGCCGAGGCCCTGATCAACCCCATCCGTTGGCCGGAGCCGTTCGGCCTGGTGATGGCTGAGGCGCTGGCCTGCGGGACCCCGGTCCTGGCCGGGCCGCACGGCGCGGCGCAGGAGATCGTCGAGCACGGCCGGACCGGCTTCCTGCACGATGACATCGGCGGGCTGGTCGAGGCCTACGGCCGGCTGGACGAGATCGACCGTGCCGACTGCCGGGACGCCGCGGTGCGCCGGTTCAGCATGGCCCGGATGGTCGAGGACCACGTGCGGCTCTACCGCCGCCTCGTCGACGAGGCCACCTGGCCGCGCCTGCTCAAGGAGAAGATGGCCGCGGCCCGTCCCCGGCAGCCAGTTGCACTATGAGCCCGTCCGGGGCCTGAGTCACCGAGCAGCTGCCGGACGCCTCGACGGACAGCGACAGCTGTCCGTCGCCGACCGGCAGCTGCTCGACCGTCAGCGGGCGAAGTCGCTGCGGCAGCACCGGCCCCAGCCGTAGCCGCCCTTGCGGCAGGTCCGGTTCCAGGCGCAACAGACAGCGGAGCAGATGGATCGGGGTGGCCGCGGCCCAGGCCTGTGGAGAGCAGGACGTCGGGTAGGCCACCGGGGTGTCGAACCGGGCCCGGTCGAAACCGCAGAACAGCTCGGGCAGCCGGCCGCCGAACCGCTGGGCGGCGTCCAGCAGACCGAGGGCGACCCGCTGCGCCTCCTCCACGAAGCCGTACCGGACCAGACCCTCGACGGCCAGGGCGTTGTCGTGCGGCCAGACCGAGCCGTTGTGGTACGACATCGGGTTGTAGCAGCCCATCGTGGCGGCGAGGGTGCGGATGCCCCAACCGGTGAACATCCCTGGCGACATCAGGTGGTCCACCACCTGCCCGGCGCGGTCGCGGTCGATGATGCCGGTCCACAGGCCGTGTGCCATGTTCGAGGTGAGGGCGTCGACCGGACGCTTGTCACCGTCCAGCGCGATCGCGTAGTAGCCATGCTCGGGCAGCCAGAACGCGTCGTTGAACGCCGACTTGAGCTTGACCGCGCGTTCTGACCAGGAGCGCGCGCCGTCCTCGTCGCCGGCGGCGGCCGCCAGTCGGGAGCGGGCCCGGAATGCCGCGTAGGTGTAGCCCTGCACCTCGCACAACGCGATCGGGGCCTCGGCGAGCCGGCCGTTGGCGAAGTTGACCCCGTCGAAGGAGTCCTTCCAGCCCTGGTTGACCAGACCGCGGTCGGTCGCCCGGCGATACTCCACGAACCCGTCGCCGTCCGGGTCACCGTCCCCGGTCAGCCAGTCCAGCGCCCGGTCGGCATGCGGCAGCAGGGCAGCGACAGCCTCGCTGGCGGCACCCCAGCGCCAGGCCTGCTCGAGCAGCATGACGAACAGGGCGGTCGCGTCCGCGGTGCCGTAGTAGACGCTGCCGCCACCGAGCATCAGGTCGTTGGCCACGCCCTGACGTCGTTCGTGCATGATCCGACCCGGCTGCTCCTCGCTCAGCGGGTCGTGGCGCCTGCCCTGGTGCTGGGCCAGGGTCTGCAGGGTGCCGACGGCCAGCGAGGCGTCGATCGGCAGTGCCATCCATGCCGACAGCAACGAGTCCCGGCCGAACAGCGACATGAACCACGGCGCACCGGCCGCCACGGCCACCCGCTCCGGATGGTCCGGGTCGAAGATCCGCAACACGCCCAGGTCCTCCTGGCTGCGGGCCAGGGTGCTCAGCAGCGCCTCGTTCGCGCCGGACAACCCCGGTCCCTGGCGGCGCCAGGCGGTCAGCTCCCGCTCCGGGTCGCTCTGGCCGATCGGCTCACCGCACCGGTGTCGCCCGGGCACGGTCGCCTCCTCGACCGTGCCCTGCACCTGCAGGCAGACCTGCCACTGACCGCGGGCCGCGATGACGACCGCGAACGAGACGAAGTTCGGCAGGTACTCGGCGGGCTGGTCGGCGACCACCCGCACCCCGCGGGAGTGGCCCATCCAGCGGTACTCGGCTCGGAACGCGTCACCGGTCTGGACGGCAACACGTCCGGTGTGGGCCGGCGCACGGTTCTCCTTGACCTCGAACAGGTCGGCGAAGTCGGTGTCCACCAGGACGGTGACGTTCAGTCCCACCGCCTCGGCGGACAGGTTCTCCAGCACCAGGTCCTCGCGCATGCCGTCCCCGACGTAGCGGCGCCGCTGCACCAGCACGGTGCTGTCGGCGCGGCCGGGACGCGGGGCCGCGCGGCCGACGAACAGGGCCGAGAACGGGTCTGGCTGCTGCGACAACAACGGCTGGACGGCGAGCCCGTCAAGGCGCACCTCCCATCGGGACAGGATCCGGGTGTCCCGGAAGAACAGCCCGTGCACCGCCCCGGGACGAAGATCACCGTTGCTGGCACTGATGCAGAAGGTGGACCCCTCGACCAGGGTCACCTCGCCGCCGCTGTCGGAGACCGGGGGTTCTCCGGTGAACGTCCACTGAGCCATGGGTCGATCATCCCGAACTCACCCCGAGTCGCGCGACTGCTCACCCCACCACTGCTGGCCGGCGGCGGGCAGGGTGTCGATCGGGTCGTAGTAGGGGTAGGTGCGCCGCAGCGCCTCGGCGTCCATGGCCTCCAGCGATGTGCGGTAGTTCTTCGTCCACAGTGAGACGCCGTGCACCGGGTCGTAGGAGTGGGCCTGGTGGACCCACCGCTTCCCGACGAAGGGGACGTCGCAGACGATTCGCGGGGTGGCGAAGCCGGGTAGGTAGCCCATGATCCCGTGCTGCAGCTCCTGGGCATGGGCCAGGCTGACCCGCCAGTGCTCGCTGTTCGGGATCATGTCGCACATGTAGAAGTAGTACGGCGTGATCATGGCGCCGTCCTGCAGGGCGAAGCACAGGTCGAGCAGCTGCCTGACGCTGTCGTTGACCCCGCGCATCAACACGCCCTGGTTGCGCACGTCGCGCACCCCGGCGTTCAGCATCGCCAACGTCGCCTCAGCGACCAGCGGGGTGAGCGACTGGGCCGCGTTGACGTGGGTGTGCACGGCGAGGTTGACCCCGCGCCGCCTCGCGGTCTGCGACACCCTGGCCAGGCCCTCGACGACGTCGGTCTGCAGCCAGTGCTGCGGCAGTCCCATCAGCGCCTTGGTGGCCAGCCGGACGTCGCGGATCGAGTCCACCTGCAGCAGCCGGTCCAGGAACGCCTCGAGGTTCCTCCACGGCATGTTGGCGACGTCGCCGCCGGAGACCACGACGTCGCGCACCCCCGGGGTGCGGGTCAGGTAGTCGATCATGGCGTCCAGCCGGTTCACGGGCTTGAGCTGGAACTTCAGCTTGGCCACGACCGGGGTGGAGGTGCCGACCAGATCCATCCGGGTGCAGTGACCGCAGTACTGCGGGCAGGTCGGCAAGAGCTCGGCGAGCACCTTGGTGGGGTAGCGGTGGGTCAGGCCCTCGGCCACCCACATGTCGTGCTCGTGCAGGGAGTCCCGGGAGGCGTACGGGTGGCTGGGCCACACCGGGTGCCGGTCGGAGAACACCGGCAACATGTAGCGACGCACCGGGTCGGCCAGGAAGGCGGTGGTGAAGTCTGCACCGGCGGCCGGCATCGGCGCCCCGGTCGCCGGCACCATCGTGTTGAGCATCTGCGCAGGGATCAGCATCGACATGGTCGCCCGCTCGCGCTGATCGCGCTCCAGGTCGGCGTAGAAGGAGTCGCTGAGCAGGTCACCCATCACCGAGCGCAGCTGGGCGATGGTCTTGACGCAGTGGGCGCGCTGCCACTGGGCGCTTCGCCAGTCCTCGGCCAGGACCTCGCGCCAGCCGGGCAGCCGGGTCCAATCGGGCTCGACGAGCTCGACCTGCTGGTACACGTAGGGCTGGCCGGCTCCGGCGGGGGCGGGCAGCACGGCCGGATCGGGCGAGCGCTGCACAGGCGGAGTCACCGGGCTCATGATGTCCGTCATCGCCCCAGAGTAACGGGAGGATCTTCTGTCCAACCACTCATTCCCAGTAGGATCTCCAGTCATGAGCGCAGTATGGCCCCAATCCTCCCCTGTCGGGCTGCATCGGGTGATGGAGCCGGACGGCGTCCTGCCGCAGGCCGCCTGGCGTCTCGACGCCCGACCCGAGCTCGCCCGGGACGAGGTGCGGGTCGCCGTCGAGCGCCTCAACCTGGACGCCGCGAGCCTGCGCCAGCTGCTCGACCGCCACCACGGGGACGGGACCGCCGTGCGGGACGAGGTGCTCCAGATCGTCGCCACCCGGGGCAAGATGCAGAACCCGGTGACCGGCTCTGGCGGCATGCTGGTCGGCACCGTCGAGGAGGTCGGCCCGGACTCACCCCTGGGCCTGGCGATGGGGGACCGGATCGCCACCCTGGTCTCGCTCACCCTGACCCCACTGATGCTGACCGATGGCCTGGCCCGATGGGACGGGGTGTCCGAGCAAGTGCCCTGCTCCGGTCATGCCGTCCTGTTCGGTCGCTCGATCGCGGCCCACCTGCCCGCCGACCTGGCCGACGAGCTGGCCCTTGCGGTGATGGATGTCTGCGGGGCGCCGGCACTGACCCACCGGGTGGTCGCCCGCTACGTGGCCCAGGGGCGTCCGCCGGTGGTCGCGGTGGTCGGTGGTGCCGGCAAGAGCGGTTCCCTGGCCCTGGCCGCGGCCCGCCGAGCCGGGGCCGCCCGGGTGATCGGAGTCGTCCCGGTGGAAGCTGAGCGGCAGCGCCTGCTCGAGGCCGACCTTGCCCACGCCGTGGTCCTGGCCGACGCACGGGACCCGGTGGGCCTGTCCGAGGCGGTCGCCGCGGGTGGGGGACCGGCCGACGTGACCGTGGTCTGCGTCGACGTGCCCGGCTGTGAGCACGGCGCGATCCTGGCCACGGCGAACCTCGGCACGGTCGTCTTCTTCTCGATGGCCACTTCGTTCGCCACCGCCGCCCTCGGCGCCGAGGGCCTGGCCGCCGACGTCACCCTGCTGATCGGCAACGGCTACGCCGCCGGTCATGCCGACTTCGCCCTCGACGTCCTGCGGTCCTCCCCGGGGGCCCGGGCGCTGTTCGAGGAGCGGGTGGCGCAACACCGGGGAGCCCAACACCCACCGCGCTGAGGCCCCCGCCGACCCGCAGCTGGCCTCGGGTGGTGGACTGCGGCTTCGCAGGCCCACGTCCGCCGCGCCCACACGGCACCTGGTCCAGCAACCTCCGCCGCGGGCTGCGCGGTACCTCACGCCGATCGCCGACCCCGACCGCGCCGAGGTCCGTCGGCTCAGTCTGCGGGCCGCTCGTTGTAGGCGTGCGCCGCCGGCTGGGGGGACAGCGCGGCGATCCGCTCCATGACGACGTCGGTGATCTCGCGTCGAGCCCTGCCTGCACCCCCCGAGCCGGCGACCGCGGCGATCCACGGCCCCGGGTCGACGGGCTCGCCGAACCGCACCTGGACCGGAGCCGGGCGGGGCAGGCGCGCACCGATCGGCTGGACCCGGTCGGTGCCGACCAGCGCCACCGGCACCACGCGAGCCCCCGACTGCAGGGCGAGCCAGCCCACGCCGGTCCGTCCCCGATAGAGCCGGCCGTCGCGCGACCGGGTGCCCTCGGGGTAGATGCCGAAGGCGTTGCCGTCCTCGAGCACGCTCATCGCCAGCCTCAAGGAGGCCATGGCGTCGAGATGGCTCTCCCGATCCACCGGCACGGCGTCGACGGCTCGGAAGAAGGCCGCGACCACGCGTCCGCGCAGCCCGCGCCCGCTGAAGTACTCGGCCTTGGCCAGGAAGCGCACCCGGCGCGGCACGGCGAGCGGGATCACCACGCTGTCGATGAAGCTGAGATGGTTGCTGGCGATGATCACCGGCCCCTCGGTGGGGATCCGATCCGCGCCGATGATCTTCGGCCGCCAGACGATCCGAAAGACCAGCCCCAGCAGCCAGCGAGTCAGCGCGTATCCCACGCAGACCTCCGATGCGAGCGGGCAGACGGCTCGGCAACGGCGCCGAAAGTGGTCCCGACCCTATCCGAGCGTCCACCGAGACCGGATCTGTGACCGCTAGCCGGGAAATCATCCTGTCAGCGGTGCGTTGTGACAGAGAATCATCCTTCAGGGCTGCGTCCCACGTCAGGATTTTCGTAGACTGGCGGCATGGCCGCAGCACCTCTTGCACTGGACGACGCCACGGTCCGCCGGGCCCGGGTGCTCGCACGTCGAGCCGGGGCGCCGGTGGTGCGTATCGCTCGGACCCACACCACCGTGTCGGTGGAGCGTGCCACCCTGCGGCTGGCCGGACTCGCCGGCGCCGACACCGAGCGGGTGCCCTGGGTCAACCACCTCCTTGACGCCGTACGGACCCAGACCGGGCTGGAGCACGGGGTGGCCCTACCGGTCTGGGACGCCCTGGACCGGGGTGAGGCCGACGACCTGCGCGTCCTGGCCCAGAAGGCCGCGGCCGGGTCGGTCGCCTTCCACCTTCCCGACGGCGCCGCCGCTCGTCGGGTCGGGCGACGGGCCCGCGTCGCCGTCGCCGCCGGGATCCGGCGGATCGACCGCCGCCGGGCGGAGCGGGACCGGCTCATCGCCCGCTGGGGCGACGCCCCGCGCCGTCCTTGGATCTACCTGATCGTGGCCACCGGCGACATCTATGAGGACGTGGTGCAGGCCCAGGCCGCCGCCCGGGCCGGCGCCGACGTCATCGCCGTGATCCGCTCCACCGGACAGAGCCTGCTCGACTTCGTCCCGGAGGGCGCCACCCGAGAGGGGTACGCCGGCACCTACGCCACCGGCGAGAACTTCCGGATCATGCGCGCCGCGCTCGATGAGGTGAGCAGGGAGCTCGGCCGGTACGTGCGGCTGACCAACTACGCCTCGGGCCTGTGCATGCCGGAGATCGCCACCTTGGCGGGTCTGGAACGGCTGGACATGATGCTCAACGACTCCATGTACGGGATCCTCTTCCGCGACATCAACCCGATCAGGACCTTTGTCGACCAACGGTTCTCCCGACAGATCCACGCCCGGGCCGGCATCGTCATCAACACCGGCGAGGACAACTACCTCACCACCGCCGACGCGGTGCAGGCCGCCCACACCGTCACCGTCAGCCAGCTGCTCAACGAGTACTTCGCGCTGGAGGCCAGCCTGCAGCCCTGGCAGCTGGGCCTGGGACATGCCTTCGAGATCGACCCGAACCTGCCCGAGTCGTTCCGGCTCGAGCTGGCTCACGCGCTGCTGGCCCGCACCCTGTTCCCGAAGGCCCCGCTGAAGTGGATGCCGCCGACCCGGCACATGACCGGGGACGTGTTTCGCGGCTACCTGCTGGACGGCTTCTTCAACCTGGCCGGGGTGCTCACCGGCCAGTCGATCCTGCTGGTCGGGATGATGACTGAGGCCGTGGTCACCCCGTGGCTGTCCGACCGGGACCTGGCGCTGCAGAACGTGCGGTATGTATTGGACGCGTGCTCCGGACTGGCCGAGGACTTCCACCCACCGGCCGACGGGTTCATCGCCCGCCGGGCCCACGCGGTCCTGGACGAGGCGGTCGACCTGCTCGAACGGATCACCGAGGAGGGTCTGCTGGAGGCCATCGGCGACGGCACCTTCGGGCTGATGCGCCGACCCGCGGACGGCGGCAAGGGCCTGGACGGCGTGATCCGCCGCGCACCCGGCTACCTCAACCCGGCGGTCGACCTGCTCGAGGAAGGAGCGACACGATGACCGTCACCACCTCGTCCGGTCACACGTCGTCCGGTCACACGTCGTCCGGGCACAGATCCTCCGGGTCCCTGGTCCGCCCCTACGGCGACACCACCGGGGACGGCATGGTGCAGGTGTCGTTCACCCTGCCCGTCCCCGCGGGGAAACGGGCCGAGGGTGCCGCCCAGCAGCTGGCCAAGACGATGGGCATCGACCCGGCGATGGTGGTGCACAGCAAGGCGATGGGGGAGGGCTTCACCTTCTTCGTGGTCTACGGCCGGGTGAACCACGTGGTCGACCTGGACGCGGTCACCGTCACCGAACGGGACTACCCGCTGCTCAGCCCCAGGGAGGTCAACGCGGTGATCCGGACCCGGCTGCGGCGAAAGCTCGTGGTCGTCGGGGGGTGCATCGGCACCGACGCGCACACCGTCGGCATCGACGCCATCCTCAACCTCAAGGGCTTCGCGGGCGAGAAGGGCCTGGAGTACTACCGGGAGATCAACGTGCACAACCTCGGCGCCCAGGTGGACGTGCCGCACCTGGTCGAGCAGGCCCGGGCGCGGGGCGCGGACGCCGTCCTGGTCTCCCAGGTGGTCACCCAGCGGGACGCCCACCTGCGCAACACCCAGGTGATGTCCGCGGCGTTCCGAGAGGCCTACCCCGCCGAGCGTCGTCCACTGCTCGTCGTCGGCGGGCCGCGCTTCGACGAGGCAGCCGCCGCAGAACTCGGCGTCGACCGCGTGTTCGGCAAGGGCACCACGCCCGGCGAGGTGGCCTCCTACCTGGTCCACGCGCTCGTCCCGGCCCCGAGGAGGACCCGATGACCCCGTCCGTGCCCGACGTGACCGCCCAGCCGGCCGCGGACCCCCGGCTCGGTCTGACCGTCACCCACCGCCGATACGTGCCGTACAGCCACGCCCACTACGCGGGCGACCTCGTGGACGGCGCCTACAGCCTGGCCTGCTTCGGCGACGTGGCGACCGAGGTGTGCATCCGCACCGACGGCGACGAGGGGCTGTTCGCGGGGTACTCCCGGGTGCGCTTCCTGGCTCCGGTGCGCGCCGGGGACGTGCTCGAGGTGACGGCAACGGTGACCCGGGTGGGGCGGCGCAGCCGGGATCTCGAGCTGACCGCGACCGTGCTGTGCCGGGGCCGGGGTGGGCGGGACGGCGCCGGGCCCGGGGCGGCAGAGGTGCTGGCCGAGCCGATCGTGGCCACTGCCGCGGAAGGCACGGTCGTGGTTCCCGAGCCGTCCGGCCCGACCGGTGGGCCCGCATAGCGCTGAGCGGCGCAACGCGCCGAAGGACACGCCGACCAACTGGTAACGGATCGGGCTCAGTGACGTCCCTGAACAACCCGCCTGACCTGGGCTGTCGTGGCATCTGCGCAGGTCAGGACCGGGTTTGACATGATCGAGGACGCCGCTAGGTTCGACTCGGGCCCGCGCGCTCAGTAGACAACGAGGCCGCCCTCGCACCCGACCAGGTCGGCCCCGGCCCGAAGAGCGCAGCGGGCCCCGTCCTGCCCGGCGTCCTCCGGCCGGCGGGCCGGAACAGCCAGGACCGGGCCTGCCCATGCCGGCCGGGCGCTCTAGGCTTGTGCTGTGAGTGCGCCCACGGCCGATGCCCGCGACGTCGCCGGCATCGAGCCGGCTCGGTCCGCGCGCGTGCCTGCACCGGCTTCGTTGCACCCTGTGGTGGCCGCCATGCTGGCGGTCGCCGCCGGCCTGGCTCTGTGGCTGGCCCTGCCTGGCGCCGACGCCTGGTACCTGGCCCCGGTCGGGGTCGCCGTGCTCGCACTGGCCACGCGTGGGCAGAGCAGTGGACGAGCGGCCTGGCTGGGCCTGCTGGCCGGCTGGGCCTGCTACGTGCCGGTGCTGTCCTGGTCGGGCATCTACGTCGGCGCGTTGCCGTGGTTCGCCCTGGCCACGCTGCAGGCGCTCTACATGGCCGCGATGGCCGCGCTCATGCCTGCCGTGTGGACGGTGGGCCGCAGCACCGCCCGAACGATGCCCGGTGGGTCGCTGACCCTGGTCGGGATCAGCGGTCTCTGGGTGGCCCAGGAGGCGCTGCGCTCCCGCACCCCGTTCGGCGGCTTCCCCTGGGCGCGGCTGGCCTTCTCCCAGGCCGACAGCCCGGTGCTCGGTGTGGCGGCGCTCGGCGGTGCCCCGGCGGTGACCGCTCTGGTCGCCGCCGCCGGTGCGGCGCTGGCGCTGGCCGTCGTCGCGATCACCGCCGCCCCGCGTCAGGCCGTCGGGGCCCTGCTCACCGCGATGGCTGTGATGCTCCTGCCGCTGCTCGTCCCGCGCCCGGTCGCCCCGACCGACCCGAACGCGCCCACCGCCCGGATCGCCGCCGTCCAGGGCAACGTTCCCCGGGCCGGCCTGAACTTCAACGCCGAGCGCCGAGTGGTCCTGGACAACCACGTCCAGCTCACCCACACGCTGGCCGAGCAGGTGCGCGATGGCCTGGCCCCGCGGCCGGACGTCGTGGTCTGGCCGGAGAACTCCAGCGACATCGACCCCACCCGCAACGCCGATGCCGCCGAGGTGATCCAGGACGCGACCGACCGGATCGGGGTGCCGGTGGTGGTGGGGGCGGTACTCGCCGAGCCGGCCGACCACCTGTCCAACGCCTCGCTCGTCTGGGGGCCCACCGGCACCGAGGCCGCCGGTGCCGGACAGCGCTACGTCAAGCGGCGCCCGGCCCCGTTCGCGGAGTACGTCCCCTACCGCTCGTTCTTCCGGACCATCAGCGACAAGGTGGACCTGGTCCGCCGTGACTTCGTGGCCGGTTCGGGCTCGCCGGTGCTGACCGCCGGGGGAGTGCGCCTCGGTGACGTGATCTGCTTCGAGGTCGTCTACGACGACCTGGTCCGCGACGCGGTCCGGGACGGCGCTCAGGTGCTCGTCGTCCAGACCAACAACGCGACCTTCGGCCGCAGCGACGAGAGCGTGCAGCAGCTTGCCGCGTCGAGGGTACGGGCGGTCGAGTCCGGCCGTGCCGTGGTGCACATCTCCACGGTCGGGGTCAGCGGGTTGATCACCCCGGACGGGGCGCTGCTGCAGCGCTCGGGCCACTTCACCGCCGAGATCCTCCAGGCCGACCTGCCGTTGCGCACCGACCTGACCATCGCCACCCGCCTGGGGGCGGTTCCGGAGTCGTTGGTGGCGGGCGCTGGGCTGCTGGTGGCCCTGGCCGGACTGTGGCTGAGACGGCGGGCGTCGTGACCGAGCAGCCCCTGCGCACCCTCGTGGTGATGCCGACCTACAACGAGCTGGAGAACCTGCCCCCGATCCTGGAGCGGCTGCGCGGCGCGGTTCCGTTCGCCCACGTCCTGGTGGCCGACGACGCCAGCCCGGACGGCACCGGGGCCCTGGCCGACGAGCTGGCCCGTACCGACGACCACCTCCATGTGATGCATCGGCCGGGCAAGCAGGGTCTGGGCGCGGCGTACCTCGATGGGTTCGCCTGGGGCGTCGAGCGTGGGTTCGACGTCCTGGTCGAGATGGACGCGGACGGCTCGCACCAACCCGAGCAGCTGCCGCTGCTGCTGGAACGGGTCGCCGCCGGCGCCGACCTTGTGATCGGCTCACGTTGGGTGCCGGGCGGGTCGGTGGTGGACTGGCCGCGGCACCGGATGCTGCTGTCACAGGGCGGCAACCTCTACACCCGCCTGGCCCTGGGCATCGACGTGCAGGACGCGACCGCGGGGTTCCGGGCCTTCCGCCGCACGGCCCTGGAGCGGATGCACCTGGAAGAGGTGCAGTCGCAGGGGTACTGCTTCCAGGTCGACCTGACCTGGCGGGCGGCCCTGGCCGGGCTGCGTATCGAGGAGGTGCCAATCACGTTCGTCGAGCGTGAGATCGGTACCTCGAAGATGAGCCAGGTCATCGTGGCCGAGGCGCTGTGGCGGGTGACCGTGTGGGGTGTCCGGCGCCGGGTCGGGACTCTGGCCCGGATCACTCGACGGCACGCATGACCACGCCGCCGCCCGGTGCGGTCCCGCCAGGTGCCGGTAGCGGCCCGCTCGCGCCGCGCCTGCCCCGACGCCTGCTCGCGGCCCTCCTGGTCTTCGCGCTGGCGGAGGTAGTGGTCCTGGTCCAGTTCGCCGCCCGGGCCGGAACCGGCTGGACCCTCGCGGTGCTGGGCGGGTCGGGGCTGCTGGGTCTGGTGCTCCTCTCCCGGCTGCGCTCGCGCCCCGGGAGCCGGGGCTTCGACCTGCTCTGCGGCCTGCTGCTCCTGCTTCCCGGCCTGCTCTCGAGCCTGCTCGGGCTGGTGCTGCTCGTGCCTGCGGTGCGCCGCGCCGTCCGCGCCCGGTGGTTGCAGTGGGCGCGCGAGCAGGGGCTGGTCGGGGGAGCCGGCCCCAGGACGGTGATCGTCATGGAGCCGCTGGAGAGCCACGACGAGCCGCTCGACGACACCGACAACACCAACACCGACAACGACGGCCGCGGGGACGGCGGGCCGCTCGCCGGTTGACGTCAGTGACGCCGGTTGCCGTCAGTGAAGGTCGGGCATCGGCGGGATGCGCGGGGCGGGTATGAGCGGAGCGGGTAGGTATCAGGAGCGCCCCGTGCCCATTCCTTAGTGGAGACAGCTGTAGGGCTCGTCGTTGGCGGGGACCGGGGTGCAGATGGACACCATGGCCGACAGTTCGACGTTGACCTTCTTCGCGCTCATCCCAGCTACGGCGATGGCGCTCGTCTCCTCGCTGGTCCTGCTGGGTCGCTACCGCAGGTCGGTGGTGCGCCTGATGTCCGTCCGGGTGCCGGTCCCAACCACAGGCCCAGGGACGCACCGACACCTGTATCCCGGCCCACTGCGGCCTGTCGACCGCCGCCTCGGCCCCTCCCTGTCAGCCGTCCTCGGTCACCGACGCCGGCTGCACATCGCCATCGCGGTCGGCGCCGGTCTCGTCGTGGGTCTGAGCTATGCGCTGCTCTTCCTGCTGTGGAACGGGGTGGAGGTCACCCTGCCGCGCTACGTTCTGATGGCGTTGGTGTTCTCCTGGCCGGCAGCACCAGCCGCGTGGGTCGCCTCCAACGGCGACCGGCGCCTGACCGCCTGGGTCGCGGGTGTTCTGCTCCTGGCGCCGCTGGTGGTAGCCACCACCTCCGGTGGGGGCCCGCGAGATGCCCTCGTTCTCTGGGCCGTCTTCAACGCCGTGGCCACCCTCGTGGTGGCCGTCTTCCTCACCCGCGGCTACCGGGCCGTCGGGGTCAGTCTCCTCGGGATCTGGCTGGCGGCGCTGCTCGGCGCGTACACCGTGACCGGAACCCTCGGATCTCAGGCCGTCGCGCAAGCCGCCCTGAACATCGTCCCGGACGCCTCCGCCGTGTTCTGGGGCACCATGCTCGGTGGTTTCGTGGTGGCCGGAATGCTGGGCTGGCTGGCCTTTGCCGCCCTCGCCCGCTGGTATGCACGGCAGGGCTTCTCCGACCATATGCTCCTGCTCGGCTCGCTCTGCCTGGTCTTCTGCCTGGAGTACGTCGCCGTGGTCAGCCCCGGCCAACCCGTGCTGCTGCTCATCGGGTTGACGCTATTCGCCGTGCTCGGCCTGCTGGCGTTCGCTGCCTTCCAGCTTCTGGTGCCGATGTTGCCGGCCCCCGCCGTGCTGCTCGTGCTGCGGGTCTTCGGCGACGCCCGAACCACGGGCCGGTTGCTGGACGCGGTGAGCGCGCACTGGCGGCACATCGGTCCGGTCCGTCTGATCGCCGGGCCTGATCTGGCCGTCGCGAACGTGGAACCCGACGAGTTCCTGGCCTACATGACCGGTGGCCTGCGCCGCCGCTTCATCGCCTCGCCCGACGACCTGGCGCGGCGGCTGGCCGAGTCAGCTCCCCGACCGGACCCGGACGGCCGCTACCGGGTCGAGGAGTGGTTCTGCCTCGAGAACGCATGGCGGCCCACGGTGGAGGCATTGCTGGGCGGCAGCGACGTCGTCCTGATGGACCTGCGCGGTTTCACACCACAGCGTCAGGGGACCCGCTACGAGCTGGAGCTGCTCGTCCGCACCGGCACCCTGGACCGGACCCTGCTGCTCATCGACGACGGCACCGATCTCGATCACCTGGAGTGGATTCTGACCGGGGTCGGCGCCCGAGGTGCCCGCATGATGCGGCTGGATGTTCCCGACCCGCACACCGTCGTCCACGCGCTGACGGCCTGAACGTCCGGGTGGCCGGGAAGTTCGCCGGACTCCCGACGGTGCCCGAGACGGACAGTTCAGGGTGTCAAGCGATTCCGGCGGTTTCAGGTCCTCAGGCGGTGCGCTTCTGGGTGAGCGCACCGCTGCGAAGCAGCTTCAGCCGCTCCTCCAGCAGCACCTCGAGCTCGGCGGTGGTCCGACGCTCCATGAGCATGTCCCAGTGGGTCCGCGGGGGCTTGACCGGCTTGCTGTCGGGGGTCTCGGCGTCCTGACGCAGCGCTCTCGCGCCGCAGCGGCATTCCCACTCGGCCGGCAGGTCCGCCTCGATCGACATCGGCACGACCACGGTGTGCCCGTTGGGGCAGTTGAAGGTGACCTGCTGACGCGCCGCCGGACGGACCCCGGCCTCGCTCTCCAGGCTCTGGGAACCCAGCCGGGTCCCCCGCATGCTCCGGTCGCTCATGGCAGCTGCCTCCAGGGTTCCAGGGCGGTTCCGCAACGTTGGTTCGCTGTACGCAACGCATCCGAGCGGCGCGGTGTTCCGCATCGGTGGGATGCCCTGGCGAACCAGGGTCAGCCCAGGTGCCCTTTGACCGCGGTGGCTCAGACCACCCGGGGGACGGTGTTGCCCGCCTCGACGATCCCCTGGCGCACCTTCACCCGGGCCAGCAGCAGCCCACCCACCACGAAGAACAGGGTCAGCGCGATGATCGCGTTCCGGTAGGAGCCGGTGAGCTGGAAGACCAGGCCGAAGAGCAGCGTGCCGAACCAGCTGGTGCCCCGCTCGGCCGCCTGGTAGAGGCTGAAGTACTCCGCCTCGCGCCCGCGAGGGATGAGCTGGCTGAACAGGGACCGAGACAGCGCCTGGCTGCCGCCGAGGACGATGCCGATGAGCACCCCGAGGGCCAGGAACCGCCCGAACGCACCGGCCGGCAACAGGTAGCTGAACCCGATCACCAGGCACCACAGCACCAGGGCGCCCAGAATCGCCCGCCAGGCACCGGTGCGCGCCGCCAGCCGGCCGAACAGCAGGGCACCGGCGATTCCGACGAACTGGACGACGAGGATGGTCGTCACCAGCTGGTCGGAGGAGAAGCCGAGCTGCTCCTGTCCGTAGATGCTGGAGGCCGCGATCACCGTCTGGATGCCGTCGTTGTAGAACAGGTATGCGACCAGGAACAGCAGGGTCTGCGGGTAGCCGCGCAGGTGACGCAAAGTCTGGGCGAGCTGCCCGAAGGACTCGACCAACAGGCTGCGGCTGGTGGCTGGCTCGGACGCCGGCGGCGCGGCCTCGGGCGCGGCGCCGTCCGGGGTCTGTACGGCGGGCGCGGTCCGCGCGGGCGGGGGACTGTCCTTCAGCCCGAGGTAGGGGATGAGCGTGAACAGGCCCCACCACAGTCCTGCTGTCAGCAGGCTGGCCCGCACCGCCGCCTCGGTGGACAGCCCGCCGACGCCGGAGAGCATCGCGAGGTTGATCAGCAGCAGCAGTCCGCCACCGAGGTAGCCCAGCGCCCAGCCGCGGCTGGAGACCCGGTCGCGTTCGTCGGGTCCGGCGATATCGATGAGGATCGCGTCGTAGGCGACCAGCGAGGAGCCCAGGCAGATCGCGGCGATGAGCTGCAGGACCACGCCGAGCTGCCAGTTGGTGCCCGCGATGGCGACCATCGCGGCGGCCGCGGTGGCACCCACCCAGGCGAAGCCGGCCATGATCGTCCGCTTCCGACCGGTCCGGTCGATCACCGCCCCGACGATCGGCAGCAGCACCGCGGACAGCAGGGTGGCCACGGTGACCGTGTAGAGGGCGAGCGAGCCGGGGGAGACGGGGATGCCCAGCACGCTGAGGTCGGTCCGGCACACCTGGTCGGTGTCCTGGCCGGGACAGGCCGCCCGCTTGGCGACCGTGGTCAGATAGGGACCGAACAGCACGGTTGCGGTGGTGGTGACGTAGGCGGAGTTGGCCCAGTCGTACCAGTACCAGGCGCGCTGCTCGCGGCGCCGGTCGGTGGTCGCACCCGCGTCTCGGCCGGGGTCGGGTCGCCCGCCGGAGTCCGGTCCCGTCACCTCGGGTGGGTCCATCGGCACATCATGTCGTCCCGAACGATCGCGCGAGCCGGAACCGGCACCCAGGGCCCGGTCAGCCGCCGAACTCCCAGTGCCAGGGCTCCGGCTTGGCTCCGTCACGCTGGGCCCAGGACGGGAGGAACCATCCGAAACCCGGACCGTTGAGGAACAGCCATCGGTGCTCCACCGAGTCGTAGGACTGCACGCCGCCGCACAGGTCAACGGCCGTGCCCCAGCCGTGGTTGCTGGTGCCGGGGGTGGCCGCCAGGTGCGGCTTGGCGGCCTTGACCGCCACCTGTTGGGCCAGGGACCGGTAAGAGTCGGTGACGCAGATCGGCGCACCGAACTGCCGGGCGTAGGCGGTGCTCAGCTGGTTGAAGGCGTAGGCGGCGTCGGCCCGCAGGTGCTGCCCCGATGCCCCCCACACCGGGCACAGCGCCTCGATCGGGATCTGCCCGTTCGGGTACAGCTCCATCTGGCCGCCGGTGCAGCTGCCCACCGGTCCGGTGACGACGTTGCCGTTCGCGCCGCCGGCCGACCGGCCGGCGACCGCCCGGGCCTGGGCCAGGCGCAGGGCCTGCGCCGCGGCGCGGCCTGCCGCGTCCTTGGCCTGCTCGAGCTGGGCCTCCTGCCGGTCCAGGGTGGCGCGCAGGGCGGTCACCGCCGTGTCGCGGGCCTCGTGGGCCTGCTCGGCCCGACGCAGCAGCGTGACCGCCTGTTCGGTGGCCTGTTCGGCTACCAGGGCGGCTCGCTGTCGGGCCGTCTGCGCCGCCTCGGTCGCCGAGACCGCCTGCTCCCGGCGGGTCCCGAGGGCGGACAGGACCCGCCGGGAGTGAGCGACGTCGTCGGTACTGCCACCGAGGAGCGTGACCAGGGACGGGTCGGCGGCCAGGCCCGACCCGGCGTAGTAGGCCTGTCGCGCCCAACGACCCAGCTCGCGGCGGCGCCCGGCCAGATCGGCATCAGCGGTGGCCAACGCCTGCTCGGCCTTGACCTGCCCGGCGTGGGCCATCTGGTGGGCCCGCACGGCGGTGCTGTACTCCTCCAGGGCGGCGGAGGCCGCGGCCGAGGCGTCGGCGAGTTCGGCCCGGGCCGCATCGACCTGGTCCGTCCGGTCCTGGACGGCGCCGCGCAGCTCACCGACCGAGGCCGGGGGAGCGGGGTCGCTGGGGTCGGCGACGGCCGGCCCGGTCAGGGGTGGCGTCGCGAGCAGGACCAGGCCCAGCAGTGGCACCAACCACCGGGAGACGGAACGGCGGTGAGCCCGCGCCGTCCGCTCCACGTCCACCCTGGTGGAAACGGCAGACCGGACGGCGGGCTGGAGCGCCCGGTTGGGTGAACCGGCCCGCGAGGCGGCAGGCCTGACGCGAGGGCAACCCGAACCCTTCCACCCGGCCCACGGCCGGATGCCGCGGGCCGGGCCAGTGGGTCACCGGGCAGGTGGGTCACTCGGTGGGTGGCTGGTCACTGCGTCATCGCCGCCACGGGGGCCTGCGGCAGGTCGACGCCGCACCCGGCTGCGGCCCCGCGCACCTGCTCGCGAAGGTCGGCACGCTGTTGCCCGGTGAGGCGCCCGAGCGGTCGGGTCAGCTCGGCGTCCCGCAGGCACTGGCGCTGCTCGTCGGTCAGACCCAACCAGTACGCCCGGGCGCGCTCACGGGCCTGGGCACCGGGCCGGGTCGGGAGCGTGATGCCGCAGGAGTCGGCGGCGGCATGGACCTCGGCGATCAGGTCGTCGCGCTGCTGGACGGTGGGGCGCCCGAGCGGTCGGGTGAGCTCGGCGTCCCGCAGGCACTGGCGCTGCTCGTCGGTCAGACCCTGCCAGAACGCCCGAGCACGCTGGCGGATCGTGTCCTGCGGCGGCGAGGTGGCGCCGTCCGGAGTCGCCACCTGGCTCGATCCGTCGGCGAGCGAGCCGTCACCGACAGATCCGTCGAGGGAGCCGCTGGCCGAGACCGCCAGTGCCGCCTCGGGCACCGCGGCGGAGGCGGACGTGGCGCCCACACCGAGGACGGCGAGGGTGCCGACCAGCGCGGTGCCGGTGAGGACGGCGGTGAGTGTGGTGCGCAGCGACATGGCAGGTGTGTCCTTCCAGAGTGTGGTCGGTACGGTCGGGGTCCCGGGTCCGGTCCCGATGTCTCCGACTCTGGCCGGGCAGCCTCGCGGTCCCTGCAGGAGGACCTGAGGATCTGCTGAAGGCGGCGCGACCCGTCCCGTCGGCACCGGCCTGCAGGAAACCCCGAGTGAACCTCCAGGGGTCCAGCAGAGGGACGTGGCACGGTGTGCTCCATGTCTTCGCGTGTGCTCGTGGTGGACGACGAGGAGAACATCGCCTACCTGATCTCCTCAGCGCTGACCCTGGCCGGGTTGGAGGTGGCGGCGGTGGCCACCGGCCGGGAGGCGCTCGAGCGGTGCGGCGCCACCTACCCCGACCTGGTGGTGCTTGACGTCATGCTGCCCGACCTGGACGGCTTCGAGGTATTGAAGGGGTTGCGCGCCAGGGGCTTCGCCTCACCGGTGCTGTTCCTCAGCGCCCGCGGGGACACCCCCGACCGGGTCCGGGGGCTGACCAGCGGCGGCGACGACTACATCGTCAAGCCGTTCGCGCTCGAGGAGCTGGTGGCCCGGGTCCACCTGGCGCTGCGCCGGCGCGGCGCGGTGGCCACGACCGCGACCGGTCGCCACCAGGTGCACGACCTGGTTCTCGATGAGGACAGCCACCGGGTCTGGCGGGGACAGGAGGAGGTGTACCTGACTCCCACCGAGTTCACCCTGCTTCGCTGTCTCATGGTCAACGCCGGCCGGGTGGTCAGCCGGGCGCAGATCCTCGACCACGTCTGGCAGTACGACTTCGCCGGGGAGTCGGCGATCGTCGAGTCGTTCGTGTCCACGCTGCGCAAGAAGGTGGACGCCGCCACGCCGAAGCTGATCCACACCGTGCGCGGCGTCGGGTACAGCGTTCGCGAACCGTGACCCCGCCGGTGGTCCCGAGCAGTGACCCGAGGGGAGGGGCGATGACCCTGCGCCGACGGCTGCTGGTCGCGGTGGCGGCGCTCGCCGTCCTGCTGGCCGCTCTGGGGGTGGCCGTGGTGGTGGCCCAACGCGCGTACGCGGTGCGCCGTCTGGACGCCGAGCTGGTCGCCCTGGCCGCGACGCCGCGCGCCGTGGCCGTTGCCTCGCAACGAGTTGCGGCCGCCGGCCAGACACCGGCAGCGCTGTCGCAGGTCTGGGTGGGGCGGTCTTCCGGACCGGTCGGCGCCGGGGGAGTGGTGACCGTGCTGGCACCGGCCGCTGACCCCGCCCTGGTCCCGCGGATCCGGCCGGGCCAGACCTTCACGACCCCGCGCACGGTGACCACTGTGTCGGGTCAGGCACGCCGGGCCCGGGTGGTCTCGATGACCCTGGCGACCCCGCGCGCCACCGTGTACCTGGCCTGGCCGACGACAGCGCTGGATCAGGCCACCCGGCGACTGGCCCTGACGCTCGGCCTGGCCGCAGGACTGGTCGCGCTGGTCCTCGGCCTGATCGTCTGGTGGGTGGACAGGCTTGGGCTGCGGCCGATCGGCCAGATGACCCAGGTGGCCGACGCGATCCGAGCGGGCGAGCGCAGCCGCCGGGTGCCGCCGGGGGAGCCCGGCTCGGAGGCCGGCCGGCTCGGCTCGGCGCTCAACGCGATGATTGACGCCACAGCAGCCTCCGAGGCGCGGATGGCCCGGTTCGTCGCCGACGTCTCCCACGAGCTGCGCACCCCGTTGACCACGGTGCAGGGATACACCGACCTGCTGGCCACGCCCGGCCATGCACCTGACGCCGCCCAGAGCGCCGACGCGATGCGACGGATCGGTGCTGAGGCCGCCCGGATGCGCCGGCTGGTGGACGGGCTGCTCGACCTGACCGGGTTGGAGGAGCATGGCCTGGCGGCCATCGGCGACGTGGACGTCGTCCCGCTGCTGCAGGACGTCGCCGCGGACCTGCGGGTGGTCGCGCCGCAACGCCGGGTGGTGGTCCACGCGCCGGCGCGGCTCGTCGTCCGCGGCGACCGTGACCGGCTCACCCAGGCGCTGGTGGCGCTGACCGCCAACGCGATGCGGCACACCCCGGCCGGGACGGCGATCACCTTGCGGGCCGCCGCAGACGGCGGGTGGGTGCGCCTCGAGGTCGCCGACGCCGGCCGGGGGATCCCCGCCGAACATCTGCCGCACCTGTTCGACCGCTTCTACCGGGTGGACCGCGGCCGGGCCAGCGGCAGCGGTGGGTCGGGACTTGGCCTGGCGATCGTGGCCTCGATCGCCCGAGCTCACGGTGGGAACGTCGCCGTCGCTTCCGGAACCGACGGCACGACGTTCACGGTGCGGATACCGGTCGGGTCCATCGTCCGGCGGTAGCCGCGTCGCCGTCGGTGCGGGCAGCGACACCGATACCGCGACCTGGCACGATCTCGGACATGACCAGCAGACCCGTCGCGGCGCAGCACCTGAGCGACCTCACGCGGCTACGCCGCATCCGGGACCGGATCGACCGGGAGTACGCGCAGCCCCTGGACGTCGAGGCGCTGGCGCGCGGCGCGCACATGTCGGCCGGCCACCTCAGCCGCGAGTTCCGGCGCGCATACGGCGAGTCGCCCTACGGCTACCTGATGACTCGGCGCATCGAGCGCGCGATGGCGCTGCTGCGTCGCGGTGACCTCAGCGTCACCGAGGTCTGTTTCGCGGTCGGCTGCGCGTCGCTGGGCACCTTCAGCACTCGCTTCGCCGAGCTGGTCGGGATGCCGCCCAGCGCCTACCGGCGCCAGGCGGCGAGCGCGACCGTGGGAATGCCGCCCTGTGTCGCGAAACAGGTGACCAGACCGGTCAGGAATCGAGAAGCCCCGGTCACGGCGCCACAACTAACCTGACCGCCATGGACATCACCATTCACGCGAGCTTCCTCCCGCACGAGGACCCGGAAGCCTCCCTGACCTTCTATCGCGACATCCTCGGCTTCGAGGTCCGAGGCGACGTCGGCACCGGCTCGATGCGCTGGATCACGGTCGGCCCCGTCGCCCAGCCCGGCACGTCCATCGTCCTGGACCCGCCGGCCGCCAACCCCGGCATCACCGACGACGAGCGTCGCACCATCGCGGAGATGATGGCCAAAGGCACCTACGCCATGCTCATGCTGGCCACCCAGGACCTCGATGGCACCTTCGAGCGGCTGCAGGCCAGCGGCGCGGAGATCGTCCAGGAGCCGACCGAGCAGCCGTACGGCGTTCGCGACTGCGCGGTGCGCGATCCCGCGGGCAACCTGATCCGCATCCAGGAACTGCGCTGAGCGTCCCCGAGCTGTCCCCGACCGATGAGTGCATCCCCGCGATCGCGCGCGCAGCGTCGTCGCGACACCGAGCATCGGCTCACCCATGACGTCGATGTCTGGGTGGCCAGTGCCGCGGCGGACGCTGCGCCGTACCTGGTGCCGCTGTCCTTCGACTGGGACGGCGAGGGGGTGCTGATGGCCACGCCGACGGACAGCCCGACCGGCAGGAACCTGGCCGCCACAAGGGCCGTTCGGCTGGCGCTGGGCCATACCCGTGACGTGTCCATGATCGAGGGTGAGGTCGAGGTCCTCGAGATCGACGCGCTACCGCAGGAGCGGGGGGACCGGTTCGTCGCGCACACCGGCTTCGACCCGCGTGCTCTGGCTACGCCGTACCGCTGGTTCCGTGTGGTCCCGCGCCGCATCCAGGCGTGGCGCGAGGTGAACGAGATGCCTGACCGCGAGCTGATGTGCGACGGTCGCTGGTTGGTCTGACGCCTGCTGGTTGGATCGAGCCCGCCGACGGAGACTGCGAAGGCGGCCCGCCTGACAGATGGAGACATGATGAGCATGGCCACGAGGACGCGCACGCAGTCGCCCGGGATGCACCGTGCCGACAGCCACGATCTGATCCGCGTGCACGGCGCGCGCGAGAACAACCTCAAGGACGTCAGCCTCGAGATCCCCAAGCGCCGGCTGACGGTGTTCACCGGCGTCTCCGGCTCGGGCAAGAGCTCGCTGGTGTTCGACACCATCGCCGCGGAGTCGCAGCGGATGATCAACGAGACCTACAGCGCCTTCGTGCAGGGTTTCATGCCGACACTGGCCCGGCCCGACGTCGACGTCCTCGAGGGACTGACGACCGCGATCATCGTCGACCAGCAGCGCATGGGCGCCGACCCCCGATCGACGGTCGGCACCGCCACCGACGCCAACGCGATGCTGCGCATCGTGTTCAGCCGACTCGGCCGGCCGCACATCGGTTCGTCGCGGGCGTTCTCCTTCAACGTCGCCTCCATCAGCGGAGCGGGTGCGGTCACCATCGAGCGCGCGGGACGGACCGTCAAGGAGCGACGTAGCTTCAGCATCACCGGCGGCATGTGCCCGCGCTGCGAGGGCCGGGGCGCGGTCACCGACTTCGACACCTCGGTCCTGTACAACGACAGCCTGTCGCTCAACGAGGGTGCGTTGACGATCCCCGGCTACAGCATGGACGGCTGGTACGGCCGCATCTTCAAGAGCAGCGGCTTCTTCGACCCGGACAAGCCGATCCGCAAGTACACCAAGTCTGAGCTGCACGACCTCCTCCACAAGGAGCCGACCAAGATCAAGGTAGAGGGCATCAACCTCACCTATGAGGGGCTGATCCCGAAGCTCCAGAAGTCGATGCTGTCCAAGGACGTCGACGCGATGCAGCCGCACATCCGCGCCTTCGTGGAACGGGCGGTCACCTTCACCGCGTGCCCCGAGTGCGACGGCACCCGGCTCAGCGCGGCGGCGCGCTCGTCCAAGATCAAGGGGGTCAACATCGCCGACGCCTGCGCGATGCAGATCAGCGACCTCGCCGAATGGGTCCGCGCGCTGGACGAGCCGTCGGTGGCGCCTTTGTTGGCCTCGCTGAGGGAGACCCTGGACTCCTTCGTCGAGATCGGGCTGGGCTACCTCTCGCTCGACCGGTCCTCGGGCACGCTGTCGGGCGGTGAGGCACAGCGCACCAAGATGATCCGCCACCTCGGCTCCGCGCTCACCGACGTCACCTACGTCTTCGACGAGCCCACCGCAGGCCTGCACCCGCACGACGTCCAGCGGATGAACGACCTGCTGCTGCGGCTGCGCGACAAGGGCAACACGATGCTGGTCGTGGAGCATGAGCCGGAGACGATCGCGATCGCCGATCACGTCGTCGACCTCGGCCCCGGCGCCGGCACTGCCGGTGGCGAGGTGGTCTTCGAGGGCACCGTCGACGGGCTGCGGGCCAGCGGCACGCCGACCGGGCGGCACCTGGACGACCGGGCCTGCGTGAAGCCGGCTGCTCGGACGCCGTCGGGAGTGCTGGCAGTGCGTGGCGCCGGCACCCACAACCTGCAGGACGTCGATGTCGACATCCCGCTCGGCGTGCTGGTGGTGGTGACCGGTGTGGCCGGGTCGGGAAAGAGCTCGCTGATGCACGGCTCGGTGTCCGGGCGGGACGGCGTCGTGTCGGTCGACCAGACCCCGATCCGCGGCTCACGACGGAGCAACCCGGCGACGTACACTGGACTGCTCGACCCGATCCGCAAGGCGTTCGCAAAGGCCAACGGCGTGAAGCCGGCGCTGTTCAGCGCCAACTCCGAGGGCGCCTGCCCGACCTGCAACGGCGCCGGCGTCATCTACACCGACCTGGCGATGATGGCCGGCGTCGCCACGACCTGCGAGGAGTGCGAGGGGAAGCGATTCGGAGCATCGGTTCTGGAGTACCACCTCGGTGGCCGCGACATCAGCGAGGTGCTGGCGATGTCGGTGACCGAGGCCGAGGGGTTCTTCGGCGCCGGCGAGGCGCGGACGCCGGCCGCGCACGCCGTCCTCGACCGGCTCGACGACGTCGGGCTCGGCTACCTCAGCCTCGGCCAGCCGCTCACGACGCTGTCCGGCGGCGAGCGGCAGCGGCTCAAGCTGGCCACCCACCTGGCCGAGAAGGGCGGCGTCTACGTCCTCGACGAGCCGACCACCGGCCTGCATCTCGCCGACGTCGAGCAGCTGCTCGGCCTGCTCGACCGGCTCGTCGACTCGGGCAAGTCGGTCATCGTCATCGAGCACCACCTGGCGGTCATGGCGCACGCCGACTGGATCATCGACCTCGGCCCCGGCGCCGGCCACGACGGTGGCCGGATCGTCTTCGACGGCACACCCGCCGAGCTCGTCGCCGCCCGCTCCACCCTGACCGGCGAGCACCTCGCGGCCTTCGTCGGCGCCTGAGCGTCGCCCTGGCGAACACCGTGAGACGAGTCAGGTACATGTCCATGACCTGCGCAACCTCCCCAGCGGGCGGCTGAGGCGGACAGCGTCGAACGAGCCGGATCTAGGGTGGCCGCCATGGAGCAGGGCATGGTCGAGGCCGCCGCGTCCGGCGATCGCCTCGCGGGCGATCACCTGGTGCGCTCCTTCCGATCCTGCGAAGCAGGGGAGCGAGGTGCATGTCTGGATGCCCTGGCCGCACACGCCGCCCAGGGTTCGTCGTCCGCTCTGGAGATCCTCTTGCGGCTGGTCGACGAGCATCGCCTGGATCGGGTCGCCATCCGGCGCATCCTGATCGACGACGATCAGGCCGATGACGCCCACCAGGACGTGCTGATCGGCGTGGCTCGCTCGGTGCACCGGTTCCAGTCCGCCTCGGCGTTCACCACCTGGCTCTACGCTCTGGCACGGCACACGGCGATCGACCACCTTCGTCGCCGCCGGGAGACGGTGCCGCTGACCAGCGACCTGCAGCTGGTCACCGAGGCGCGGCGGATCAGCTCGATGATCGCCGTCCGGATGGACCTGCGCAACGCCATCGCCGCGCTCCCCGAGCACTACCGCACGGTCCTGATGCTCCGGGACGTGGAGCAGCGCAGCTATGACGACATCGCTGCGCGGTTGGGTCTCAAGGTCAACACGGTGAAGTCCCGCCTGAGCCGTGCCAGGGCCCTGCTGGCCGCGACGATCGAGCCCGAGATCGGGTCAGAGGGTGGCTGAGGCTCCGGGGACCAGGCTGGGTCACTACCGGTTGGTCGCCCCGATCGGCACGGGAGGGTTCGCCACGGTGTACCGGGCCGTCGACGAGCGGCTGGACGCCGACGTCGCGATCAAGATTCTTGCGGAGAACCACGCCCTCGACGTCGATATCAGGGAACGGTTCATCACCGAGGCCCAGCTGCTGCGACGACTGTCCGACCAGGCCGTCGTCACCGTCTACGACATGGGTGAGACCGTCCGGGCCCAACCCTTCATCGTGTTGTCCTACGCCGACCGCGGGGACCTGCGCACCCGGGTCCAGGAGTACCGGCGAGCCGGACACCGACCTGACACCGGCGACCTCCTCCTGGTGGCAGAGACCCTGGCGAGGGCCCTGGGCCGGGCGCACGAGGAGGGCCTGGTCCATCGCGACGTCACCCCCGACAACCTCCTGATCAGCTCCGCCGGAGGGCCGAGGGCAGCGACGGTGGGGCTCCTCGCCGCGGGCGAGCGCCTCCAGCTCGCAGACCTGGGGCTGGCCAAGGACCTGGTGGCGAGCTCCGGTTTCACGCTGGGCGGAGGGACCGAGGGGTTCAGCGCTCCTGAACAACGGTCCGGGACAAGCCGGGTGGATACCCGCGCGGACATCTTCGGCGCCTCGGCCCTGCTGTTCTGGCTCGCCACCTCGGCGGTGCCCCCGAACGACGCCGGCTCCCAGGCACGCGCCCTGGCGGACGCCGAGGTGCCGGTGCCGATCGCCCGGTGCATCCAGCGCGGACTGGCCGCCCTGCCGAGCGAACGGTTCGCGACCATGGCGCAGTGGTACGACGCGCTGACCGAGGGCTCCCAGGCCGCCTGGACCGACGAGGCCCCGCGTGTCCTCGACGCTGACCTGCCTCGACCCGTGCGCCGGACGATCACCAGAGACTGGATCGCGGCTGCTGCTTCATTGATCATCGGTGCTGCAGCCGCCACCGGAGTGTGGTGGACGATCGGTCAGCAGGACAAGCAGACGGTGACCACGTTGAGCAACGGCCAGGTCAAGGTCGAACGACACGTCGGCGACCTACGGGGCGCGGTGTTCGGCCCGGCGACGGCATCGGTGGGCGAGCAGGTCACGTTCCAGGCGGCGGCCACCGGTGCGGCCTCCTTCCGATGGATCGCACCGGATGGGCAGATCACGCAGGGCAATCCGCTGGCCGTCACCACGAAGCGGGCGGGACAAGGCCGGGTGACCCTGCTACTCAGCGACGCCGAGGGGCGTTCGACGACGATCGAGTTCGACTTCGAGGTCAGGGTCTAGGCACGCGAGCTGCCGTAGTCCACGAAGAGTGGATTCATCGCCGGGGGCGGGAACATTCGACGTGTCCGGCGCGACTCACCTGGTACGAAAGTATCGACCTGGTGCGGAAACACCGCGGATGCCGTCTTTGACAGGAGATGAGTCGTGACAGGGGATCGACCCGACTGTGCACATCGCTCGTCCGTACGCCGGTCCCTGGTCAGCGGACTGATGGTGGCTGGGCTCTCGCTGACGGCCTGCGCAGACGGGTCCGAGGAGTTGACTCCCGGATCCGTCGACCTCAGGAGCAACGAGAGTCCCGTCGCAGGGGCACCCGCGGTGACGGCGACGGATCCCGGCGCACCCGTATCCGCCGGCGTGGTCACGGCGGCCGGCTCCACTGGGCTGCAGACCTTCACGGGCCCCTTCGGATCCAACACCTACGGGCACCTGAAGATCAGTATCACGGGCGTCACGCTCTCGAACCTCGACTTCGATCAGTGGGGTCGCGATGGCGCGACGGCCACCGATCCGCAGGCCCGCCGGCTGTACGTGAGCCTGGAAGTGGTGAACCAGGACCCGAACGATGAGGTCAACTTCCCCGACTCGGGGCTGACCCTGCTCATCGGCGACCGGCCACCGGTCGCGGCGGAACGGGTCAACCGACAGGGCGACTTCTCCCAGTCGGTCAAGAAGCAGGACACCAGCGTTCGGGAGTACGGCTTCACCGTGGACGGTGCCCTCACGGCCGACCTGCTCAGGTTGCGGTTCTCCGCCGACACGGTTCCGGTCACCATTCCGGTGCTGGCCTCGGCTGCCGGGCCCGGGCCCTACCCGCTCACCGTGACCCCGCCGGCGGCCTTCGGCTACAACGGGGCACTGCAGGCCGGGTGCACGGTGAACTGGACAGTGACGATCGACGAGGCATCCGTCGCGCTCGACCTCCCGGCGGATTTGCAGCGGACGAGCGGCGCCGTCACGAACCGTGCGCCG
Source organism: uncultured Actinomycetota bacterium (assembly GCA_963724535.1). Lineage (GTDB taxonomy): Bacteria > Actinomycetota > Actinomycetes > Actinomycetales > Kineosporiaceae > JADJPO01. Next base: position 66,308 of record CAVRVD010000017.1, on the reverse strand, counting down.
GCCGGCTCGAGATGGCTGGTGCTGAACGGTGTGGTCACCGCCGGCCCCGCCAAGAGCGCCGGCAGCTGCGTCGGCGGGGGCCAGGGAGTCCTGTCCAAGGACTCCTTCCGACTGGTGATGAATGGCCGTCCGTTCGCCCCGGTGGTCGCCCCGCTGCGGACCCTGACGTCGCGACAGAGCTTCAAGACCCGACTGGTCTGGAATGTCCCGACCGGGACGACGGCGGTGGCGCTGCGCGGCCTCGGGCCACGTGGATCACCGGGGGAGCGGCCGTTCACCCTGCCCACCATGCCGGTCTTGCCGGGTGAGTAGGAGTCTCGGGGCGGCGGTCCTGGCCTTCGCGTGGTGCACCGTCTGCCTCGCCGGCTGTGGGTCGCCCGTCGACGTCCCCGTGCCCCGTCCCGCCGCCACCGCGGCGACACCGGTGGCATCCAGTCCACGCGCGCAGGCCGCGGTCTACGAGACCCTTCAGCGCCTGGCCGCCTCACCCGAGGTCGCCGGCGGCAACAGCCAGCACGACATCGATGTCGCGGCGGCTGCGTTGGCGGCCGAGGGCTTGGATCTCTCCGGTCAGCGCATGGCGCAGCGCCTGTCCGCGGACTGTTCACCGATCGACGTCGACGCGGTCGGGGCCATCCTGGAGACCGAGCTGGTCCTCGATCCGAATCCGTATCCGTTCTCCACGCCCGGCTACCCGGCATGCTCGTTCTTGTCCAAGGGCGACCCCGACGTGCTCATGTTCACCGTCTTCCTGTCGCCCGACCTCAACGGCAGGGACAACTGGTCGGAGCTCGGAACCCTCGAGGCCAGCCTGCCGATCCCTGGGCTCGGCGACGCGGCGGAGTGGTCCGACGGAAGCCGCAGCGCCAACCGGTCGAACCCGATGTTCCTTCAGCTGTTCGTGACTGAGGCAGGCACCCAGTCCCTCATTCAGGCGAGCAACTCCGAGGCGCAGCTTCGCCACATCCGGTCCTGGACGGTTCCGCGGCTGCTGCTGGCACTGGCCCAGATCAACGCCAACATGTCCGCGTAGCGAGGTGACGAGGGCGCCAGTGATACCCAACGGGCCGGGAGCGGGAGCTGGTGAAGATCCCTCGGGCTGTCGGGCGTCACGGATTCGATCATTGCCCGACCCGCGCCGGTTCCTGCAACGCCGATAATCTACATTATGTAAGTTACTGGCTCCGGGAGCCCCATCAGACGGAATAGCCCCGCAGGCAGCGAACCGGTACCCCGGGCCCCCACTCGGCGCTGCGCGCGTCCTACGCGACCGACTCGGGATCGCCGCACCACCACCGTGCAGGTCGCCGTCGAGGTCGGATCGAGCGCGCTGCCGTGATCACCCATGGCTGGGTCACCTGAGTCACAATCGTGTAACTACGCATGTGTGCGTAATCGGAATATGACTTGTTGTCACGACGATGCTATACAGAGGGCGACAGAAGAGACACACTGCGTGGGCAGGGGCGGGCATGAGCACGGCTTCGCGGGAGCGGCACGTCGACAGCCATGAGCTGTTGTTCTCATCCACCGATCGCCGCGGCGTGATCAAGAGCGCGAACTCGGTCTTCGCGCGCGTCTCCCGGTACCGCCCCGAGGAGCTCGCCGGTGCGCCACACAGCCTGGTGCGCCACCCGCACATGCCGGCCGGTGCCTTCCGGCTGCTGTGGGACCGGCTGCTCGAGGGGCGTCCGGCGGCCGCCTACGTCCTCAACCGGGCCAAGGACGGCGCCACCTACCGGCTGTTCTCCACCGTCACTCCCCTGGGTCAGGACTACCTGTCCGTGCGGATGGCCCCCATGGGGCCTCTGGTGTCGACCGTCGACCGGATCTACTCGCGGGTACGACGGATGGAGGACGACCTGCTCGAGCGGCGGCTGCCGCGCCCGCAGGTCGCGGTCGCCGGCGCCCGGGAGATCGAGCGTCACCTCGCCGACCTCGGCTTCGCCGACTATGACGAGTTCATGCTCGCGGCGCTGCCCGCCGAGGTCGCCGCACGCGGGTCGAGCTTCGGCACGGCGTTCGCCCGGCCGCACGCCGGCGGACACCTGGCCGAGGTGCTGATCGGGGCCGGCTGGCTGCACACCGGGCTGGACGCGTTGGTCGACCGGTTGGAGACCTACCAGGGCCTGACCGTCGAGCTCGGGCACGCCATCCCAGCCGTGGTCGGTCAGGCGACGAGCCTGCAGCGAGCCGTGGCGGCTGCTCGCGTGGCGTCCACCGAGGTGGCCGACACCAGCCCGGTGCTGCTCAACGTCGCCACGGTGATGGCGCCGTTGATGGCCGGGGCGGTGAACGCCCTCGACCACCTGGCACCGGAGCTGTCCTCGTTGCGCCACCAGGTCGCCGACCTCGGGTTCCGGATCGGCCTGGCCAGGGTGCACACCGAGATGGTCGGTGTGTTCGCCGCCGAGGCGGTCGACGGCCGGGCCCCGGAGCGCTCGCTGGTCGAGATCCCCCGGCTGTGTGACGCGGTGGAGGTCGACATCTGCGCGATGGCCCGGGCGATCGAGCAGGCCAACGACTCCTTGACCACGGTCGTGCACCGGATCGAGGAGGCCGCCCAGCTGGTCCGCGAGTTCCGGGTGTTCCTCGGGCAGTGGCGGATCATCGTGCTGCGTCGCCGCGAGGTGGCGGCGGTCGCCGCACACCTGGGGCCGATTGATGCCCAGCTCGACGCGACCTCCGACCAGCTCGCCTACCTGGAGCGGCTCGGCGCCCAGTGCGCCAACGCGGTCGCCCCGTTCGGCCGCGACGGGATCGAGCCGCACCTGCGCCGGATCCGGGTCGGCGTCTCCTACACGCCGCCGGCCAGCCGCTCACCGCTGCCGTCCTTCTCGCTGCGACCCGCTCATGCCACCTCCGGGGCGCCCTCCCCCGGGCCGATGCCGATCTGGCCGGGTGAGCGATCCTAGGGCGGTGACCGCTCTGACCTCTGCGGGGATCCCCGGCGTCGGCTCGGCCGCGGCAACGGTCGACGTCCGATCGCCGAGGAGCTGGACGGCGGACAGCCGCTGCCCCAGCCCCAGGGCCCCGACCAGCACCGCGTTCACGGTGACCAGGAACTCGACACGGCAACCGACGCCTTGTGGCCACGGCGAGACCGGTCGGGCGAGTGGACGCATGCGGGGACGTGCGCGGGCAGGCCTGGGTCAGCCCACGGCGAGGACGGATGGCCGGTGCCGGACCGGGAAGTTCATCGATCGGGCGATGAAGCAGTAGCCGCCGACCCGCTCGTGCAGGTCCATCGCGAGCGCCTGGTCGTTCCCTGCGGCGAGGACGACCCTGGGTCGCAGGGTGACCTGCTCGAACCGTCCGGAACCGTCGGGCTCGGTCCGTATCATCCCGGTCGCGGCGTCCTGGTAGGCGGTGACCACGATGCCGGCCTGCGCTGCAAGATGCAGGTACCAGAGCATGTGGCACTGCGACAACGAGGCGACCAGCAGTTGCTCGGGGTTGACCCGGGTCGGGTCACCGCGGAACGCCGGGTCCGAGCTGGCTGGGATCGTCGCGGCACCCGGCACGCTCACCTCGTGGTCACGCGAGTAGCCGGCATAGGACGAGGTGCCAGTTCCGGTGTTGCCGGTCCAGGTGACGGTGACCTCGTAGGTGTGCTCCTGGCCCATCACGAACCCCTCCCGCCGGACGTGCGTCGCGGTGAACCATAGTGAGTGTCATGGCACGACACTCGTTCCTGGACTGGCCCGGACCGCTCGCGTTCGCCCACCGTGGCGGCGCCGGCGACGCCCCGGAGAACACGATGCCGGCCTTCGCGGACGCGGTCGGGCTCGGCTACACCTACCTCGAGACCGACGTGCACGTCACCGCGGACGGCGTCCTGGTCGCCTTCCACGACGAGGACCTGGCGCGTAGCTGCGGGCGCCCCGGGCGAATCGCCGACCTGCCGTGGCAGGAGGTGCACTCGGCGATGGTGGACGGCCGGGCACCCATCCCCCTGCTCGAGGACCTGCTCGGCGCCTGGCCGGACGTCCGGGTGAACATCGACTGCAAGTCGGACGGCGCCGTGCCGGCCCTGGTCGAGACGCTGCGCCGCTGCGATGCGCTCGACCGGGTCTGCGTGGGGTCGTTCAGCGACGCGCGGCTGCGGCGCATCCGCCGGCTGCTCGGCCCCGGCCTGTGCACCAGCCTCGGCCCACGCGGCGTGGCCGCCTGGGTGTTCGGGCTGCCGCTGCCGACCCCGGCCCTGGCCGCCCAGGTGCCGGTCACCCACAACGGGCGCACCGTGGTCTCCGCACGTACCGTGGCCCGCGCTCACCGACGCGGGCTCCATGTGCACGTGTGGACCGTCGACGAGCCCGAGGAGATGCACCGGCTGCTCGACCTCGGCGTGGACGGGCTGATGACCGACCGGCCCGCCGTCCTCAAGCAGATACTGGTCGAGCGCGGCCAGTGGCACTGAGCCGCGTCCGCCGACGAGCGCCTGCAACGCGGTGCAGCTCTTGTCTGATTCGCCCGATCCGATCTCTGCTGGTGACCGCAGCACCCACCGCCGGCTCACGCCTAGGAAGGAGCGAGGAGTAAGGCGGCACGCTTCCATGCCCGCGGCGACGTCAGGATCGATGACATCCCGGAACCGGCGACCCGCGAGGGCACCGTCAAGGTCGAGGTGCAGCGGTGCGGCATCTGCGGCACCGACCTGCACGAGTACCTGGAAGGCCCGATCTTCATCCCCACCGTGCAGGCCCCCCACCCGCTCACCGGTGAGCGTCCCCCGGTGCAGCTGGGCCACGAGTTCGCCGGCGTCGTCGCCGAGATCGGTTCCGGCGTGGAGGGTTTCACCGTCAGCGACAACGTCGTCGTGGAGTTCTACATCGTGTGCGGGCGGTGCGACCCGTGCCGCAACGGCCGGTACCACCTCTGTCAGAGCCTCGGCTTCGTCGGCCTGTCCGGCTACGGCGGCGGCTTCGCCCGGTACGTCGTCGCCGAACCGCGCTGGGTCCACCTGCTCGGCGACATCGTCGACCAGGTCCGGGAGCTGACCGGCGGCCGCGGCGCGGAGGTGTCCTTCGAGTGCGCCGGCATCGACGCCGTCCTGAAGTCTGCGATCCTGGCCACCAGAGCCGGGTGCCGACCTAGGCGTGAACCGACCCGAGCGGAAAGCGTGGTGCGGCCGCGGGCTTCGCGCTCTCCGCGGCCGCACCACGAGTCTCCTACTCGGGGACGACTCCCCTGCCCTGGCAGTGGCGCCGGACCGATCCACGGCGAAGCAGGTCGGACCCGGGGATCACCACCGAACCGCTCAGATGTCGATCGGACGAAGCACCTGGGTGACGCCGTGGGCGATCTGCTTGTTGCCGGCGTTGATGTCCACGGCCGCCCGACGCACCACCGCGTTGCGGTCGTTCGGGTCGGCGTCGCGCAACACGATCCGACCCTTGCCGCGCACGTCCACCTTCACCGTGCCCCCGGACGCCATGGTGAGCTTCGCACCGTCCGAGGCGAGCGCCTGCTTGGCCGTGATCGTCGCACCGGGCACCACGTGGTAGAGCAGCACCGTCTCGATGGTGTCGATGTCGAGCTTCTTGGTCAACGCGCCGAAGACAGCCTTCTCACTGTGGTACCGCTTGCCGGTGATGTCGGCGGCCAGACGCTGGAACGCCCGGTCGGTCGGGGCGAAGACGGTCAGCGCTTTGTCGCCCTGGGTGAGCAGTCCGACACCGCTGTTCGGCTTGGCCTTCAGGACAGCGAGGGCCGCCTCGGTGAGGATGTCGTAGTCGTTCCAGTTGCGGTCGAAGCGGTTTCCGTCCGACAGCAGCACGTCGGCGATGCTGCGGGTACCCAGCGGCTTGTTGTGGCCGGCCGGCTTGTGGTGGCCGGTCGACTTGTGGTGGCCGGTCGACTTGTGGTGGCCGTTCGACTTCTGGGTGCCGGCGGCGGCGCCGGTGGCCCCAATGGTGGCGACGGCGAGTGCGGCGACGGCAGTGGCGGTAGCGATCCGACGGATGGTCCTCATGGCGGTCCTCGTCTAATCGTGGTCAGGAGCGGCGGTGTGGACCCGGACGGGTCTGAACCGTACTTCTGCCTTCGAGGTCCCGTGGGATGCACCGGCGGGCGGATATTTGGTGCCAAGTCCGACGTCTCACCCCGAGGACCGCGACCGCGCCCCGTCCTCCAGCTGTCGGATGGCGTTGCGGGCGAAGATCTGCTGCTGGGTGACCGCCCGCTCGGCGCGGCCACGGCCGATGAAGCTGACCGCCCAGTGCAGCAGCGTGGTCACCCGGTGCTTGAACCCGATGATGTAGACCAGGTGGACGGCGAGCCAGGCCACCCAGGCCAGGAAGCCGGTCAGCTTCAACCGACCGACCGAGGCGACCGCGTTGAACCGCGAGATGGTGGCCATGCTGCCCTTGTCGAGATAGGTGAACTCCTCGGCCGGCACGGACTCCGGACGGTCGATGGCGCCATCGGCGACGGCCTTGAGACGGCGGCCGATCTGCTCGGCGGCGTGCCGCCCACCCTGGATCGCCAGCTGGGCCACCCCCGGGTAGTCCTTCAAAGTGATCATGTCCCCGACGACGAACACCTCGGGGTGACCAGGCAGGGTGAGATCCTCGCGGACGGCGATCCGCCCCGACCGGTCCAGTTCCGCGCCACTCTGCTCGGCGAGCTGACCGGTCAGCTCCGAGGCCTGGACGCCGGCCGCCCACACCTTGGTCAGTGCCTCGATCCGGCGTTGCCCGCCGCCCCCGTCGGAGACTTCCTCGACGTCGAGACCGGTGGAGTCCACGCCGACGACCTTGGCGCCGAGCTGGACGTCGACCCCGATCTCCTCCAGACGACGTCGGGCCTTCTCCCCCAGCTCGTCCCCGAAGGCGCTGAGCACCTGTGGCAGGGCGTCGAGCAGGATCACCCGGGCCCGGGCGGGGTCGATGCTGCGGAAGTCCCGCCTGAGGGTCCGCCGCGACAGCTCGGCGATCTGCCCGGCCATCTCGACGCCGGTCGGCCCGGCACCGACGACGACGAAGGTCAGCGCCCGGTCGGCCTCCTCCTGGGTGGTGGCCAGCTCGGCGACCTCGAACGCACCGAAGATCCGGCCGCGCAGCTCGAGCGCGTCGTCGATGGTCTTCATGCCCGGCGCGAACACGGCGAAGTCGTCATTGCCGAAATAGGACTGACCGGCTCCGGCGGCAACGATCAGCGAGTCATACCCGGTGACGGTGCAGCCCCGCAGGTGTTCGGCACTGCGCTGCAGCTCGGAGGTCACCGTCCGGGCCTCCAGGTCGATCTCGGTGACCTCGCCGAGGATCACCCGGACGTTGCGCTGGCGGGCGAACACCTCCCGCGTGCTCGGCGCGATCTCCCCCTCGGACAGGATGCCGGTGGCGACCTGGTAGAGCAGGGGCTGGAACAGGTGGTGTGTGGTCCGAGAGATCAGGGTGACCTCCACGTCGGCACGTTTGAGCGCCTGCGCGGCGAACAGCCCGCCGAACCCCGATCCGATGATGACGACCTGATGACGGCTCATGAGACTCCCTCCACCGTTGGCAACCCGAGCGGCCCCGGCGGCTATGCCGGGTTCGGGACGTTAGCCCCGACACAACATGCCATGCATATGTCCACTGTGCCGCAGCTGCCCAGGTGAGCCGCCGACACATGGATGCGCCGTCAGTCCCGTCTCGCGGTGCGCCCGGGGCACCTCACGCCGTGAAGTGCACCCCGGTGAACCGGGACCGGAACGCGGTTACCCGGCTGGCGACCCGCTCGGGCTCCCCGTCCGGGTCGAGTCCGGCCGTGATCAGCTCGGCAAGCTCGGGCATGTCCGAGGCGGTCATGCCCAGCCGGACGGTCTCGGGCGTGCCGAGCCGCAGCCCGTTGAGGTCGCCGGTGACCGCCTCGACTGGCAGCCCGATCCCGCAGGCCAGCAGGTTGGCCCGGCGGAGCCGCCGGGCGGCGGCTTGGCCGCCGCCGAAGCGGGCGGCGAGGACGGCGAACTGGTGTGAGGTGGTGAAGCCGCGATCGGCGGCGAACACCGGCACCCCGCGTTCGTGCAGCCCGGCAGCCAGGGCCTGCGCAGCCTCGACCATCGTTCGGGCGTAGTCCCGGCCGACGGCTAGCCAGTCCCCCAGCGTCACGCCCAGCGCCGCCACGCGGCCGACGTCGAAGTTCGCGGTCAGTCCCGGGTAGGCGATCCGTGACAGCCGTTGCGCCAGGGCCGGGTCGTCGGTGACCACCAGCCCGCCGGCCGGACCGCCCAGGCTCTTGTAGGTGCTCATGGTCATCAGCTCGGCGCCCGCGGCGAGGGGTGCCGGCCACGCGCCACCAGCCACCATCCCGCATAGGTGGGCGGCGTCGAAGAGCACCCTGGCTCCTACCGAGTCCGCGATCTCGCGGACCGGGCCGATCGGGTGCGGGAACAGGTTCAGGCTGCCACCGATGGTGATCAGCCGTGGCCGGACCTGCTCGGCGAGGGCCGCCAACGCCTCGACGTCCACGGTGTAGCCGACCGGGTCGACCGGTGCCGGGACGGTGCGCAGCCCGTACAGGCCGGCGGCACCCGCCCGGTGATGCGTGATGTGGCCACCGACGTCCGCCGGTGGCGCGATGATCACGTCGCCCGGTGCACAGGTGGCCATGAACGCGTACAGGTTGGCCATGGCGCCGGAGGCGACCCGCACCTCGGCGTGCGCGGCGCCGAACAGGCGTCGTGCGGCGTCCGCGGCCAGCAGCTCGATCTGTTCGATCGCCTCCAACCCGGTCTCGTACTTGTCCCCCGGGTCCCCGAGTGAAGCCCGCGTGCCCAACCCGGCTGCCAACAGCGCCTCGGCACGCGGGTTCATCCGGTTGGTGGCCGGGTTGAGGTTGAGGCAGTCCCGGTCGTGGATGCCGTGGTTGGCCTCGGCCAGGCGTTCGACGAGTCCGGCCAGCTCGTGGGGGTCGGACCAGGACGGGGCGTTGACCGTGGTGCCCATCAGGTCCTTGCCGGGATCAGCACGCTCAGACAGGTCACGCAGCCCTCCAGCTTCTCGAACTCATCGATCTCCACGCTCTCGACGCCATACCCGAGGCCGACCAGCCAGTCCGCGGTCCGCGGTGCCGCCGAGGACAGCAGGACCGCGTCGCCACCGAGCAGGACGAGGTGCGCCCCCTCCTGTTCGGGCGGCACCCGCAGCGGCGGCAGCACCGCACAGTCGACGAGCTCGGGCAGTCCCACCAGCGCGCCGTCCGGCAGCGCCGTGACTGCCGACTTCAGGTGCAGGACCTGGCGCAACGGCACGGGGACGACGCGCCGCCCCAGCGGCGCGACGGCCTCCCGCAGGATCCTCATCCCCTCCGACGTGGTTCGGCCGCCGAGGCCGACGTAGACGACGTCACCGACCTGCAGCACGTCCCCGCCGTCCATCAGGCCCGGCTCGGCCATCCGGGCGGCCCGAAGCCCGAGCCCGCGCACCGCTGCCGCGATCGACGGGATCTCCCCGCGACGCTGCTCGGCCCCGGGTCGGGTGAGTACCGCCAGGTCATCGACCACGACGACGGTGTCCTCGACGAACACCGCGTCCGGGTGGTCGTCGGCCGGCGCCACCTGGATCACCCGCCAGCCTTGGCGCTCCAGCGCAGCGCAGTAGCCCGCGTGCTGCGCCCGGGCCCGGTCCACGTCGACCGGGCGGCGCTCGACGTGGGTGACGATGCCCTCGGCCAGCCGCGGTCCCGGGCGGCGGACCAGCGCCACGCCGCGGGACCCCGTCGCGTCCGGCCCCGCCATGGTCGGCGCGGCGTCCAGGCCATCGGTCACGGCTCCACCACCATGATCAGCTCCCCATCCTCACGAGTGGCGACCAGGATCTTGGTGAGCACCGGATGCCTCCCCTGCGGTCCTCGGCCGGAGCTGGACCGAGTGGCGGGCGGCCGCGTCCTCGCAGCCACGCCGGGTCCGGGCACCCTATCGACGCCTTCAGCACCCTGGCGAGCACACTCGGCATCCACGGTCCCCGTCGGTCAGGGGGGACGGTCCGCGCAAGTCCGTCGGGTCGGGTGTTCAGCCCGGCCGGCCCTGCGCGGCGAGCCTGCGGCGCTGCTCGGCGAAGACCAGCCGGACCAACTGCTCGGCGTCGGCGCGGGCGATGTCGGCGAAGTGCCCACGCAGCGGACGGCCGTCTCCGATCAGGCGGACCACGGCGGGCACGGGCCGTCCACTGGGCAACGTGAGCTCGACGAACACGACGGCGTCGGCGCTCAGCAGACCCGCTGGGCCGACTGGCTCGGTGCCGGTGAAGCTGATCCCGCTCTCGCTCACGTCGACGGTCACCCCGTCGAAGACCAGGTCGGCCAGGTCCGGCCGGGAGGGCGCCTCGAGCACGGCGCCGCGCAGCGGCAGGGTCAGCGGGCCGCGCACCGCACCTCGACGCTGCTCGGTGCGGGCCGCCGCCGCCTCAACCGGGCGCAGCATCAGACCGGATCCTTCGTGGGCAAGTCGCGCGGCGACGGTCAGCACCCCGACGGCTGTGGTGATGTGGACGGCGCCGGTCACCTCGACCAGGTCCGGCAGCGCGGCGAGCACCGGCAGCGACCACCCGCTGTCGAACTCGACGTCGCACTCCCCCAGCAGCCGCATCGGCACCCGTCCCGCCGTCGCGTGCAGGGTGAGGTGGCTGCCGCGCCCCAGCCGTAGCCTCATCGGTCGGTCCACCGTTCTCGTCGCCTCACCCCATCGTGACCGGTCGATCGGCTGAGGTCGACGATCCGTCCGGCGCACTCACCCCCTCGGAGGCACTGCGCCGGTCAGGAGCCGGTGACGGACAGGGCCTCCAGACCCCGGATGACGAACTCCGGACGACGCCGGGGCGGCTCGGCCAGGGCGATGCCGGGCAGTGCCGTGCGCAGTGCCGCGAGTACGGACTGGATCTCCACCCGGGCCAACGGCGCGCCGAGGCAGAAGTGGATGCCGGCGCCGAAGCCCAGGTGCGGGTTGGGGGTCCGGGCCACGTCGAGGGTGTCCGGAGCGTTGAAGACCGCTGGGTCCCGGTTGGCAGCACCCAGCAGCGCAGCGATCTTCTCGCCCTCCCGGACGAGCGTGCCGGCCAGCTCGACGTCACGGGTCGCCGTCCGCTCGAACAGCTGCAGCGCGGAGTCGAAGCGGAGCATCTCCTCGCCGGCCGGGACCACGAGCTCGGCGTCCGCGACGACGCGGCGCCACTGGTCGGGGTTGGCCAGCATGGCCAGCATCCCGTTGCCGATGACGTTCACGGTGGCCTCGTGCCCGGCCATCAGCAGGAGCACGCAGGTGCCGACGACCTCGTCCTCACTGAGCCGGTCAGCGCCGTCCGAGGCGGCCACCAGGTCGCTGACCAGGTCGTCGTCCCATGGGCTGCGGCGTCGGGTCGCGACCATCTCGCGCAGGTAGGCCACGAACGCGGCGGCGGCCAGCTCGGCCTCGCGGCGGCGGCGTTCCTCCAGGCCGTACTCGTACATCTTCACGATCGCGTTGGACCAGGGCCGCAGGTGGCCCCGGTCGGCTGCCGGCACGCCCAGCAGCTCGGCGATCACCTCGACCGGAAGTGGCTCGGCGACCGTGGCGATCAGATCGGCGGCACCGGCCGAGCCGCCGTCCGGGGCGAGCCGCTCGACGAGATCGGCCACCAGCCGCTGCGCGAGGCGGTCGATCCACGGCCGCATCCGCTCGACGTGGCCGCGGCCGAACGCCCCGGCCACCAGGCGTCGCAGCCGGGTGTGGGTGGGCGGCTCGTTCTCCAGGATGGAGGTGCGGTGCAGCAGGTTGAACGCCGGGAAGTCCTCCGCGGGCTCGGCGTCCGTCCAGACCCGGCCCAGCGAACGGTTGCGGAGCACCGCGTCGGCGGCGGCGTGGCTCACCGCGACGTACTGGCCGAGCCCGGCATGCCAGTGCACGGGCGCCTGGGCTCGCAACCGGGCGAAGAGCGGGTACGGATCGGCCAGGAACGCCGGGTCGGCCGGGTCGAAGGGGACCGGGGCGTCGATGCGGGTCAGGCGGGCACCTCGGGCAGCTGCGACAGGGCCTCGGCGAACCGGGCGTCGTCCGGGCTCTCGTCGACCATCCGCCCGCCGAGGTAGGCGTCGTAGGCGGCCAGGTCGAGGTGGCCGTGCCCGCACAGTGCGGTCAGGATCACCTTCTCCTCACCGGAGGACTTGCAGGCCAGTGCCTCGCGGACGCAGGCCGCGAGGGCGTGGGTCGGCTCGGGAGCCGGCACGATGCCCTCTGCCCGGGCGAACTGGACCGCCACCGAGAAGCACTCGGTCTGCGGCACCGCGAGGGCCTCGATCAGGCCGAGCTCGTAGACGTGCGACAGCAGCGGCGACATGCCGTGGTAGCGCAGCCCCCCGGCGTGGATGGGATCGGGCACGAAGCCGTGGCCGAGGGTGTGCATCTTCATCAACGGGGTCATTCCCGCGGTGTCGCCGAAGTCGTAGGCGTAGGTGCCCTGGGTCAGCGACGGGCAGGAGGCCGGCTCGACCGCGCGGACCGTCGGGGACATCCGCCCGGCCAGCTTCTCCCGCAGGAACGGGAAGGACAGCCCGGCGAGGTTGGAGCCGCCACCGGTGCAGCCGACGATCAGGTCGGGGGTCTCGCCGATCTTGGCGAACTGCAGCAGCGCCTCCTCACCGATGATCGTCTGGTGCAGCAGCACGTGGTTGAGCACGCTGCCGAGGGCGTAGCGGATCTCCTCGTGCTGGGCGGCCACCTCGACGGCCTCGCTGATCGCGATGCCGAGCGAGCCGGGGTGGTCGGCCTGCTCGGCCAGGATCGCCCGGCCGGCCTGGGTCAGGTCGGACGGCGAGCGGTGCACCGTGCCGCCGAAGGTCTCGATCATGATGCGGCGGTAGGGCTTCTGGTCGTAGCTGGCGCCGACCTGCCAGACCTCACACTCCAGGCCGAACTGGGCGCAGGCGAAGGCCAGCGCGGTCCCCCATTGGCCCGCACCGGTCTCGGTGGTCAGCTTCTTCACCCCGGCCTTGGCGTTGTAGAACGCCTGCGGGACGGCGGTGTTCGGCTTGTGCGAGCCGGCCGGGGAGACCCCCTCGTACTTGTAGTAGATCCGCGCCGGGGTGCCGAGGGCCTTCTCCAGGTTGTAGGCCCGGTACAGCGGCGAGGGCCGCCAGAGCCGATAGACGTCCTGGACCTCCTCGGGGATGTCCACGAACCGCTCGGTGGTGACCTCCTGGAGGATCAGGTCCATCGGGAACAGCGGCGCCAGGTCGTCCGGGCCGACCGGCTGCATGGTGCCGGGGTGCAGCGGCGGCGGCGGCGGAGTCGGCAGGTCGGGGATGAGGTTGTACCAACGGGTCGGCATCTCGGACTCGTCGAGGACGACCTTGTGCGTGTTCACCTGGGCCATGCCGCACAGGGTAGGGGACGGCGTCCCGGCCCGAGGCAGCCGGTCACGGTTGCACCGCGGGCGGCACACCCCATCGCCGGAGGACACGCTCCGGCACCACTTCCGAGCAGACCTCAGGGCATCGGCCAGGTGTGCACCGGCTCGTTGGAGTGCATGCCCTGGCAGTACAGCTCGAGCATCTGGGCCAACGCCGAGGCACGGTCCGCGCCGCGCTCGGTGAACCTGTGCACCGCCGCGGACTGCCACCGGGCGCCGTTGCGCCCGGTCAGGCAGCGACCCTCGATGATGCCGAGGTAGCGGTCGATCGCCTCCTGCCCCACGCCCAGCTCGGCCAGACCTTGATGGGCCATCGGCAGCAGCTTGCGTAGCACCAGCTCGTCGATCGTCACGTCCCCGGCGCCGGGCCAGTAGACGGTCGCCGACATCCCGGCGCGGGCGCACTCGGTGAAGTTCTCGTGCGCGGTGGGGAAGGTCAGGTGCGACCACACCGGGCGCTCCTCGGCGGCCAGCACCTTCAGGGCGCCGTAGTAGAAGGCGGCGTTGGCCAGGATGTCGACCACGGTGGGTCCGGCCGGCAGCACCCGGTTCTCCACCCGCACGTGCGGGTGGCCCTCGACGACGGCGTAGACCGGACGGTTCCAGCGGTAGATCGTCCCGTTGTGCAGGCGCAGCTCCTGCAGCTTGGGCGGCCGGCCGGCCTCCAGCTCGGCGAGCGGGTCCTCATCGCTGACCTCGGGCAGCAGCGCCGGGAAATACCGGACGTTCTCCTCGAACAGGTCGAAGATCGAGGTGATCCAGCGTTCGCCGAACCAGACCCGGGGCCGCACACCCTGGTTCTTCAGCTCCAACGGACGGGTGTCGGTGGACTGCGCGAACAGCTCGATGCGGGTCTCCTGCCACAGCTCGCGCCCCAGGAAGTACGGCGAGTTCGCGCCGAGAGCGAGCTGGGGTCCGGCCAGCACCTGCGAGGCGTTCCAGTTCGGCGCGAAGTCGGCCGGGTCGACCTGCAGGTGCAGCTGCACGCTGGTGCAGGCCGACTCCGGCGCCAGGCTCGGCCAGAACGTGGCCAGTCGCTCCACACCGTGAATGTCGAGGTGGATGTCCTCCCCCCGAGCGCCCAGGATGGAGTCGTTGAGCGCTGCGTAGCGCGCCGACGGGCTCATCCAGTTGCTGTCCTCGAGGTGCCCGGCGGCCAGCGTGGGCAGGATGCCGATCATGACGATGTGGGCCCCGCGCCGGTTGGCCTTCGCCTCGGCCTCGTTGAGCGAGGCGCGCAGCCTCTTCTCCAGCTGCTGCATCGAGTCGCGCACCAGCTCGGCCGGCGGGACGTTGAGCTCGATGTTGTAGGCGCCCAGCTCGGTCTGGAACGCCTCATCGGCAATCTCCTCGAGTACCGAGGTGTTCTCCAGGCGCGGTTGATAGTGCGAGTCGACGAGGTTCAGCTCCACCTCCAGACCGGTCAGCGGGTTCTCGGCCTCGAAGTCGGTGGAGGACAGCATCCGCTCGAACACGTCGAGGCAGAGCTGCACCTTCTCCCGGTAGCGAAGCCGCTCCTCACGGGTGTACGTGATGTTCCTGACCTCGTCGCCCACGCCTCCAAGGAAGCACACCGGCGACCCGGCCGGGAAGAGGTGACCACATGATGGGCGCAGGTGGCGGCCTCTGGACCGGACCGGTGAAGGCCGGTGCGACGACCGGCCGGGCCACCTCCCGCGTTCTGTCGGCGCCGCTGCCTAGAGTCACCGAGGTGAGGATCCTGCACACCTCCGACTGGCACCTGGGGCGCTCGTTCCACCGGGTCGGGATGCTCGGCGCCCAGGCCGGCTTCGTCGACCACCTCGTCGAGGTGGTCCGGGCCGAGTCGGTGGACATGGTGCTGGTCAGCGGCGACGTCTACGACCGGGCACTGCCCTCGGTGGACGTCGTGACCCTGCTCGACCAGGCCCTGCACCGGCTCGTGGACGCCGGGGCGCATGTCATTCTCACCGGGGGCAACCACGACTCGGCCCGCCGGCTCGGCTTCGGCGCCCGGCTTCTGGAGCGCACGAGGGTGCATATCCGCACCGAGGCAGCCCGGGCGGCCGAACCCGTGCTGCTGGCCGACGAGCACGGGGACGTGGCCATCTACCCGCTGCCGTACCTGGAACCGGCTGTCGCGGCCCCGGTGCTGGGTTGCGAGAGCACCCACACCGCGGTCCTCGGCGCGGCGATGACCGCCGTTCGGGCCGACCTGGCCGGCCGCCCCGACGGCACCCGCTCGGTGGTCGCGGCGCACGCCTTCGTCGTCGGCGGGCAGGTCAGCGACAGCGAGCGGGACATCACGGTGGGCGGCGTGGCCGCAGTCCCGGCGACCGTGTTCGACGGGGTCGACTACGTGGCCCTGGGGCACCTGCACCGTCGCCAGGCGCTGTCGGAGTCGGTGCGCTACAGCGGGTCTCCACTGGCCTACTCCTTCTCCGAGCAGGCCCACGTGAAGGGCAGCCTGCTCGTGGATCTGGGCCCCTCCGGTCTGCAGCGCGTCGTGGAGGTCGACGCCCCGGTACCGCGGCGGCTCGCCGTCCTGCGCGGCCGGCTGGATGAACTCCTCTGGCGCGGCGACCTGGCGGCGCACGAGGGCTCCTGGTGCCAGGTGACGCTGACCGACGCACATCGCCCGGCCAAGGCGATGGAACGACTGCGCTCCCGCTTCCCGCACACCCTCGAGCTGCGGTTCGAGCCGGTCGACGACCTGGGCCGCGTCGTGGCCACCGACCGGACCTACCGCCGCCGCGTCGGCGGCCGCAGCGACCTGGAGATCTGTGCCACCTTCCTTGACCACGTTCGCGGCCGGCCCGCCGACGAGCGCGAGCGGGACTGGCTCAACCGTGCCATGACTGCCGTCCGGCTCACCGACGTGGAGGCCCTGGGCGTGGCGGCGCTGCACGACCCTGTCCGCCGTGATTCGGCTCGCCCTGATCCTGACGGGCGCGACCTGGCCCGGACGGGACACGGCACCGACCGTGTCCCGGCGCAGTCGGCGACCGAACGGGAGGTCGGGTGAGGCTGCACCGGCTGGAGGTCTGCGCCTTCGGGCCGTTCCGGGAGCGTCAGCGGGTCGACCTCGACGAGCTGACCGCGGCCGGGCTGTTCCTGCTGCACGGGGCGACCGGCGCCGGCAAGACCAGTGTGCTCGACGCGGTCTGCTTCGCCCTCTACGGGCGGGTGCCCGGTGCCCGGTCCGGGGTGAGCGGTCTGCGCAGCCACTACGCCGAGGCCGGGGAGGCCCCCGAGGTGGTGCTGGAGTTCTCGGTCGGCCCACGCCGGTTCGAGGTACAGCGCCGTCCGGCTTGGGAACGCCCGAAGCGCCGCGGCGAAGGGACCACCACCGCCCAGGCGGGCGTGCTGGTCCGCGAGCTGGTCGACGGCGAGTGGGTGACCCGGTCCACCCGGATCGACGAGTCTGCCCACCTGCTCGACGACGTGGTGGGGATGGGACCGGACCAGTTCACCAAGCTGGTGCTGCTGCCCCAGGGCGAGTTCGCCGCGTTCCTGCGCGCCGACGCCGACACCCGGCGCACCCTCCTGGAGCGGTTGTTCGGCACGGACCGGTTCACCGGTGTCCAGAACTGGTTGCGCGAGCACCGGGCCCGCGTCCGGGCCGAGCTGGGGGCCCTGGAGGAGGGCGGACGGCGCCTGGTCGCCCAGGCCGAGCAGGCCGCCGCCGCGGCGGCGCGGCACGTGCCGGCCGAGCCGACGACGCCGGAGGCTGACCGGCGCGTCCCGGTCCCGCCGGTCGAGGACGTCGCACCGCTGGACCGGGTCACTGACCTGGTCGCGACGCTCACCCAGGCCCGGGAGCAGGCGCTGTCCGACCAGCTCACGGCCCTGAGCGACCTGGAACGTGCCGAGATGCTGCATGATCAGGGCCAGGCGATGGCACAGCTCGCCGCCGAGTTCGAGGCCTTGGTGACCCGCCAGGAGGCCCTGGACACCGGGATGGCCGTCGTCGAGCAGGCTCGCAGCCGGCTGCGGCGCGCCGATCGGGCCCGGGCGTTGGCGCCGCTGGCGCCGGCGTTGCGCCGCGCCCGGGCAGCACACGATGCGGCGCTCGTCGCGGTGACCGACACCGTCACGGCGCTGTCCGGTCCGCGAACGGTACCGGACGCGCCGAACGCCTCGGAGGCACCCGAGCAGGACCGGAGCAAACCGGACTGGAGCGAACCGGACTGGGATCGGCTGACGGCCGAGCGGGACCGGATCCGGGACGCCCTGGCGGTGCTGGCCGACCTGGCCGGCGACGCCGACGAGCGGGAGCGACTGCTCGCTGAGCTGGGCTCGCTGAGCGGCCGCATCGACCAGTTGGACGCGCAGCGGGAGAAGATGCTGGCAACGATGGCCGCGGCCGAGCGCCGCTGCGCCGAGCACGAAGCCGCCGCTGCGGCCGCTCGAGAGGTGGCGGTCACCGGGCGGACCGTCGGCGCCCGGCTCGCCGACGTCGAGCGCCGGGCCCGCGCCGTGGTGGACCGGGACCGGCTCACGGACCTGGTCGACGCGCTGCGGGACCGCCTGGTGGACGAGCGGGAACGGGCCGCGGCCGGCCGCGAGCACTACCTGGATCTGCGCGAACGTCGGCTGGAGCACCTGGCCGCCGAGCTGGCCGCCACCCTCGTGGAGGGTCGGCCGTGCCGGGTGTGCGGTGCGACCGAGCACCCGGACCCGGCGGCGAGCCGACCCGACCGGGTCGACGCGGCGGCGGAGGAGCTGGCGCGGCTGGCTGCTGAACAGGCCGCCGACACGGTCGCACAGACCGGCGCGCGGCTGGCGGGTGCGCAGGCCGAGCTGGCCGCTGCCACCGAGCAGGCCGCGGGACTGGACGCCGCTGCCGCGGCCGAGGAGCTCCGGCAGACCCGGACGGCCCTGGAGCAGGCTCGCCAGGCCGAGCAGGAGCAGGCCCGCCACGAGCAGGCCGCCGCCGAGTCTGGCCTCGACCGGCAGACGGTGACCACTGAGCTCGTCGCGCTCGCCCAGGAGCTGGAGCGGGTCACGGCCGAGGCGAGGACGCACCGGGCGCGGTACGAGGTGATCCAGGAGCGTCTGGTGGCGGTCTGCGGTCCGGACGGCGACCTGTCGGTGCGCCGCGCGGGCCTGACCGTCCGGCTCATCGCCGTGGAGACCGCCGTCCGGTCCCACCAGGAGGCCAGGACGGCGGCCGCGCACCGGGAGCAGGTGGAGGCCACCGCCCTGGCCGCAGCCCGGGACGGCGGCTTCGACGATCTCGACGAGGCGCTGGCGGCGGTGCTGGACGACACCACCCACGCTGCGCTGGAGCGGTCCGTCATCGACTACCAGGTGGAGCACGAGTCGGTCTACGAGCAGCTGGCCGACGAGCGGTTCACCGCCCTGCACGAGGGCAGCGCGGCGGTCCTGGACGGCGCGGGGCTGCTCGCCCTGGCCGACGAGGTGGAGCAGGTCCGGATCCAGGGCCAGGAGGCCACCCGCCGGCTGGCGATCTGCGAGAACGCCGCCGCCGAGCTGGGGCGGTTGCATCGTGAGCTGGTGGCACACCTGGCCCAGGTAGGTCCTGCGCGCGAGGAGTTCGACGCTCTCGACGAGCTGTCCCGGTGCGCCGACGGGACCGGGGGCGACAACTCCCTGCGGATGTCGCTGTCCGCATTTGTGCTCGCCGCCCGGTTGGAACAGGTCGCCGCGGCCGCGACGGCCCGGCTCGCGCAGATGTCCTCGGGGCGATACGCCCTGGAGCACGTCGATTCCGGTGAGCGGGGCCGCGGCCGGGCCGGGCTGTCGCTGGCGGTCGTCGACGCCTGGACCGGGCAGCGCCGGGAGACCGCCTCACTGTCCGGCGGGGAGGCGTTCTACACCTCGTTGGCGCTCGCCCTGGGACTGGCCGACGTGGTCGCCGCCGAGGCTGGCGGGGTGGCCCTGGACACCCTGTTCATCGACGAGGGCTTCGGCTCCCTCGACGAGGACACCCTCGAGGAGGTCATGGACGTCCTCGACGGGCTGCGCACGGGCGGGCGCTGCGTCGGCGTGGTCAGCCACCTGGCCGAACTGCGCCAGCGGATCGGCACCCGGCTCGAGGTGGCCAAGTCCGACCGGGGATCGACGCTCACCACGATCGCGTCCTAGGCAGCCGCGAGGCCTTCGTCCCTAGTCCTGGAAGGCTTCTGGGGCGGGGCAGGAGCAGACCAGGTGCCGGTCGCCGTAGGCGCCGTCGATCCGGCGCACCGGCGGCCAGTACTTGGCGACCGGGTCCACGCCCGGCGGGTACACGGCCTGCTCGCGGCTGTACGGGTGCGGCCACTCCCCCACCAGGCACTGTGCGGTGTGTGGGGCGTTCGCCAGGGGGTTGTCGTCCGCCGGCCACTCGCCCGAGGCGACCCGGTCGGCCTCGGCGCGGATAGCGATCATCGCGTCGCAGAACCGGTCCAGCTCGGCCAGGCTCTCGCTCTCGGTCGGCTCGACCATGAGCGTCCCGGCCACCGGGAACGACATCGTTGGGGCATGGAACCCATAGTCGATCAGGCGTTTCGCGACGTCGTCCACGCTGACACCGGTCGTCTTGGTCAGCGGGCGCAGGTCGAGGATGCACTCGTGGGCGACCAGGCCGCCACGACCGGCGTAGAGCACCGGGTAGTGCCCGCGCAGCCGCGCCGCCACGTAGTTGGCCGACAGGATCGCCGCGGCCGTGGCCTCGCGTAGACCGTCCGGACCCATCAGCCGGATGTAGGCCCAGGAGATCGGCAGGATGCCGGCCGAGCCGTACGGGGCCTGGCTGACGGGTCCGACCGCCGACCGCTCGGCCAGCGCCGACTCCATCGGGTGGCCGGGCAGGAACGGCGTCAGGTGCTCAGCGACCGCGACCGGTCCCACCCCGGGCCCGCCGCCCCCATGCGGGATGCAGAAGGTCTTGTGCAGGTTCAGGTGGCTGACGTCGGCGCCGAAGGCACCGGGTCGGGACAGCCCCACCAGGGCGTTGA
The DNA here is from genome assembly GCA_963724535.1 of uncultured Actinomycetota bacterium. Classification (GTDB taxonomy): domain Bacteria; phylum Actinomycetota; class Actinomycetes; order Actinomycetales; family Kineosporiaceae; genus JADJPO01. The sequence continues at coordinate 46,003 of CAVRVD010000017.1, read as the reverse complement.
GGTTCGCGCCGTCCACGTACACCTGTCCGCCCGCCTCGTGGACGATGGCGCACAGGTCGGTGACCGTCTCCTCGAACACCCCGTGCGTCGACGGATAGGTGATCATGACCGCGGCCAGCCGGTCCCGGTGGGTCTCGACCTTGGTGTGCAGGTCGCCCAGGTCCACGTTCCCGGAGGAGTCGCAACCCACCACCACGACCCGCATCCCGGCCAGGACGGCACTGGCTGCGTTGGTGCCGTGCGCGCTGGAGGGGATCAGGCACACGTCTCGTTCGGTCTGGCCGTTCGCCTCGTGGTAGCCGCGGATCGCCAGCAGCCCGGCCAGCTCCCCCTGGGAACCGGCGTTCGGCTGGACGCTGACCGTGTGGTAGCCGGTGATCTCGGCCAGCCAGGCCTCCAGCTGGGCGACCAGCTCGCGGGTGCCGCTGGCGTGCTCGGCCGGGGCGAACGGGTGCAGTGCGCCGAACTCCGGCCAGGTGACCGGCACCATCTCGGTGGTGGCGTTGAGCTTCATCGTGCACGAGCCCAGCGGGATCATCCCGCGGTCCAGGGCGAAGTCTGCGTCGGCCAGGCGGCGCAGGTAGCGCAGCATCGAGGTCTCGCTGTGGTGGGCCGAGAACACCGGATGGGTCAGGTAGTCCGAGGTCCGCCGCAGGGCAACCGGCAGACTGTCCGGCAGCCGGGAAAGCTCGCGGGTCACCTCTTCCTGCGTTGCCACCGCACCGGCGCCGAACGCCTTGGCCACCAGCGCCAGGTGATCGGCGGTCGTGGTCTCGTCGCAGGCGATGCCGACGTGGTCGTCGTCCACCCGGCGCAGCAACACTGCGTCGTCCGCGGCCGCGGCGATCACGGCGTCAGCACGCCCGGGCACTCTGGCCAGCACGGTGTCGAAGAACGTGTCGTGCACGACCTCGACACCTGCCGTCCGCAGTGCGTCCGCCAGGGCCGCGGCCCGACCGGCCACCCGGGTAGCGATCGCGCGTAACCCGGCAGGGCCGTGGTAGACGGCGTACATCGAGGCCATCACGGCGAGCAGCACCTGAGCGGTGCAGATGTTGCTGGTCGCCTTCTCCCGGCGGATGTGCTGCTCACGGGTCTGCAGCGCCAGCCGGTAGGCGGGCGCCCCGGCGGCGTCCTGGGAGACACCGACCAACCGCCCGGGCAGCGACCGCTCCAGCCCGGCCCGAACCGCCAGGTAGCCGGCGTGCGGGCCGCCGTAGCCGAGCGGGACGCCGAACCGTTGGCTGGTGCCGACGACCACGTCCGCACCCTGCTCCCCCGGTGGGGTGAGCACGGTGAGCGCGAGCAGGTCCGCGGCGACGCAGACCAGGACGCCGCGCTCGTGCGCCGCCTCGACCAGCGGGGCCAGGTCGCGGATCACCCCGGAGCCTCCCGGGTACTGCAGCATCAGACCGAACGCGCCGTCCAGATCCGCCCCGTCCAGCCCCCTGCCGTCCGGACCGAGATCGACATCGACCAGCTCGACACCCTGCGGGCGCGCCCGGGTGGCCAGCACCGCGCGGGAGGCGGGCAGCACCTCGGTGTCGACGAGCAGCCGCGTCCCGACGCCCTTGGCCGCCGCGCGGCGCATCAGCGCCATCCCCTCGGCGACCGCGGTGGCCTCGTCGAGCAGGGAGGCATTGGCCAGCGCCAGGCCGGTCAGGTCGCAGACCATGGTCTGGAAGTTGAGCAGCGCCTCGAGCCGGCCCTGGGAGATCTCCGGCTGGTAGGGCGTGTAGGCGGTGTACCAGCCCGGGTTCTCCAGAACGTTGCGTTGGATCACTGCGGGGACGTGGCAGCCGTGGTAGCCCAGCCCGATCATCGGGACGGCGACGGTGTTCCGATCCGCGAGGGCACGCAGCTCAGCAAGCACCTCGGGCTCGGAGGCGGCCGCGGGCAGCTCCACAGGCTGGTCACTGCGGATCGCCGGCGGCATCGCGGCGTCCAGCAGCGCATCGACGGAGGGCTGGCCGAGGACGGCAAGCATCTGCACCACATCGCGCTGTGCAAGGCCGATGTGGCGGTCGGCGAATCGACGGGTCATCGAGGCCGAGACTAACCCCGATCCGGCACCCGGGGCGAGCGGGGCGGTGCATCCCGTGGCGACGGCGGCGCGCTACCGTCGTGAGCGTGATGGTGCTCAGCGTCTGCAGTCTCAAGGGTGGCGTCGGCAAGACCTCGGTGGTGCTGGGCCTGGCGTCGTCGGCGCTGGCCCGACAGGTGCCCACCCTGGTCATCGACCTCGATCCCCAGTCCGACGCCACCATTGGCCTGGATGTGGCCGAGGGCCCCGCTACCGGGGTCATCGACCTGCTGCGCCACCCTCGGCGCCGCCCGGTCACCGACGTGGCGGTCCCCAGCGGCTGGTCCGGCGGCACGCCGGGAGTGCTGGACGTGGTCGCCGGGTCGATAGACGGCGCGGCCCTGGACGGCCCGCGCGGCAGCGAGCGGTCGCTGAGCAAGATCCAGGCGGCGCTGCGGGACGTCGCCGACTACCGGCTGGTGCTCATCGACTGCCCGCCGTCCTTCGGCGCCCTCACCCGCAACGGCCTGATGGCCAGCCAGCGGGCGCTCGTGGTCACCGAGCCGGCGCTGTTCTCGGTCTCGGCGGCTGATCGGGCCCTGCGCGCCATCGACGGGCTGCGCCGCGCCATGGCCCCCGGACTGCAGCCGCTCGGAGTGCTGGTCAACCGCTTCCGGGACCGCTCACCCGAACACCGGTACCGCCTCACCGAGCTGTCGGAGATGTTCGGGCCCCTGGTGCTCAGCCCCTCGATCCCGGAGCGCTCGGCGCTGCAGCAGGCCCAGGGAGCCAGCCAGCCCATCCATCGGTGGCCTGGTCCGGCGGCCAAGGAGCTCGCCGATGCATTCGACAACCAGCTCGCCCGGGTGCTGCGGGTCGGCTCCCGCTCCTCGCGCCGGGCCCTGGCCACCGCCGGCAGCTGACCGACCCACCCGCCAAAGCCCCAACCCTCACGCCACCCGCCCGTCCGTCGTGGGTGCAACGTGACGTAGCGCCCATAGGACGGGCGCAACGTCACACAGCGCCCGATCGGGGTGGGTGCGGAGCCGCTCAGTCGCGACCAGAACGGTGACAGCCGGTCAGGATGCGGGTGGTCAGGATGCGGCGGGTGATGCTCCAGGTGGCACCGGCGACGGCTCAGCTGACGCGGTGCCGACGCCGGGTGGCGAGCTCGTCCCCGTCGACCTCGGGCACCGACCCGTCCGGACGCTCGCCGGGCAGCTCGGACAGGCTGCCCTCGACCTCGAGCCAGACCCGGCCGACGGCGATGCCGAAGACCCCCTGGCCCCCCTGCACCAGGTCGAAGACCTCATCGGCGGAGGTGCACTCGTAGACACTGGCCCCGTCGCTCATCAGGGTCAGCTGGGCCAGGTCCTCGACGCCGCGCTCGCGCAGGTGGCCGACGGCTACCCGGATCTGCTGCAACGAGACGCCGGTGTCGAGCAACCGCTTGACCACCTTGAGCACCAGGATGTCGCGGAAGCCATAGAGCCGTTGGGTACCCGACCCGGTCGCGGTCCGCACGCTCGGCTCGACCAGGCCGGTGCGGGCCCAGTAGTCCAGCTGACGGTAGGTGATCCCCGCGGCCCGGCAGGCGGTCGGGCCTCGGTAGCCGATCTGGTCGTCCAGGACCGGCAGGTCGTCTGTGAACAACAGCTCCTGGGTCGGCGCTGCCATGGGGGGCGTGCTCGAACGGCGCGTGCTCGCGTCCTGAGTGCCGCTCAACGCCGACCTCCTGTCCGGGTCACCCTCGCCGGGATGGGCCGATGCCTCGGTCTCGAAGCCCATCTCACCCTCAGGTAGAGGTTGAGACTAATGGCATCGGCAGTACATCGGTGGAACTACATCGAGGGCGTTTTCCTTCTCGAACGGTAGGCCCCGCCCCGCCTTCGGTCAACGACGGGCGACGCTGCCGTACGGCGTGTCGGCACCATCCGGCACGGTCAGGGCAACCATCGTGGCGACTTGCACGCGGCGTCGGCACGACCACCCCGCAGCAACACCGACATCATCACAATCGGGTCACGAACCGGCCGGAGGCGACGCCTCTGCAGCGGGAGTCAATCACGCGGCGGGCCCCCCGGCGCCTCTTCGCCGAAGTCCTCCGGGGAGATCTGGTCGAGGAACTCGCGGAACTTCTCGACCTCGTCCTCGTCCTCGTCCGGCACCGCGACACCGCCGGCCTCGAGCACCTCGTCGGCACCCATGATCCGTGACCCGGTCCGCAACGCCAGTGCGATGGCGTCCGAGGAGCGTGCGTCGACCACCAGGCCACCGTCGAAGACCAGCTGGGCGTGGAAGACGTTGTCCTTGATGGCGACGATCCGAACCTCCTCCAGAGTCCGGCCGAGCGCGAGGATGACGTTCCTGAGCAGATCGTGTGTCAACGGCCGGGGTGGCTCGACGCCCTGCTGGGCGAAGGCGATGGCGCTGGCCTCCGGGCCGGCGACCCAGATCGGCAGGTAGCGGTCCCCGTCGCGCTCGCGCAGCAGCACGATCGGGTTGTTGGAGGGCATCTCCACCCGGACCCCGACGACATCCAGCTCGCGCACATCGCCACCGTACCCCGCCTCCGTCTACCCACGCGATGGGGCCGCCCAAGCCGATGGTCGCGGGCCTGACGACCGGCCAGACCCCTTGCCGGTCAGCCGGTAGCGCGCCGGATCGCCGCCGTGAGAAGCGCCTCGCGTAGCCGCCCGGCGACCGCCGCGATCTCCCGGGAGGCGTCCTCGGCGCGACCTCCGGCATGCTCGCCACGGTGCTGGCGCAGCGGGGCGACGGCCGCCTGGATCAGGTCCGCCTCGCGGTCGGCCGCCGTCCGGAACATCCGCAGGTGCCGCGGCCGGAGGCCGTACCCGGTCAGCTCACCCGCAGCGCGGACGACGGCCAGGGCGTCGGCGTCGAACAGGGCCGTTCCGGGCGCCGGCTCGATCAGACCGAACGACTCCAGCTCAGCGATCAGCGCGCCGTCCACGCCGGCCGCCACTGCCAGAGCCGAACGGTCCAGCTGAACCTGCCCGGACTGCTCCACCAGCCGGGGGCGGGGCGTGTCGGCCAGCGCCGGAGCGCCCGGCAGCACGGCCGAGTCGTGGCCCCGGTCCATCGCGTCGAGGTGCTCGCGGATCACCCGCAGCGGCAGGTAGTGGTCACGCTGCACCGACAGCACGTAGCGCAGCCGCTCCAGGTGGGCCGCTGAGAAGCGGCGGTAGCCCGACGGTGCCCGGTCCGGCTCCACCAGCCCCTGCTCCTCGAGGAAACGGATCTTGGAGATACTGACCTCGGGGAACTCAGGGCGAAGCCGTTCGAGCACCTCGCCGATGCTCATCGACGAACGCGACGACGGGCGTGGCGCGCCGCGCCGTCCCAGTGCCGGTTCGGGCACGGGCCATCACCTCCCCGCTGCTGCTCGCGTCCGTCGGGCCGTCTGTGGCGGATCGTGCGTCAGTAGGTGGTCGTGCCTCACCGGTCGCGAGGACCGGTGTCTCGCGGGCTCGGGTGGAACACGAGTCGGTACTTGCCGATCTGCACCTCGTCGCCCGCCTTAAGCACGGCCTCGTCGATGCGGTCGCGCTGCACGTAGGTGCCGTTCAGGCTGCCCACGTCCCGGACGATGAACTGGCCGTCGCGCCGGATGAACTCGGCGTGCTTGCGCGAGACCGTGACGTCGTCGAGGAAGATATCGCTCTCCGGCCGGCGTCCTGCCGTGGTGCGGTCAGCGTCCAGCAGGAACCGAGCACCGGTGTTGGGCCCGCGTTGGACGACGAGCAGCGCCGAACCGGCCGGCAGCGCATCGATCGCTGAGACATCGGCCTGGTTCAGACCGCTGTCGGTGGTTTCGACGGGCTCGGCGGAGCCGACGGCGTGGAAGGTCAACGTCGAGTCAGGCCCGATCGCTGCCTCACGGCCGTCCCCCGCCCCGGCGCCGGCGTCGGCGTCGTGGCCCGTCCCCTCGGGGGGAACCGTCATCTTCATCGCTCCTGTGTGGTCGAACGTCCGGTGTTCGGCCCGTGGATCCCAGTCACCGTGGGCCGGGCGTTGTGGACGAGAGAAAAGACTAACCCTGAACGGCAGGGTGAGACAGAGCGGGCCCGCTACCGAGATCGGCCCGTGTCCGATGGTCCCGACGGGCCGGACGCTCAGCCGAGCTGGTCGCGGTACTCCGCTGCCGTCATCAGATGCTCACCAGCCTCCCCCTCGAGGGCCACGTCGAACATCCAGCCCGCGCCGTAGGGATCGGAGTTGACCGCTTCCGGAGCGCCGTCCAGCTCGGCGTTCACCGCGGTCACGGTGCCCGAGACGGGGCTGACCACTGGGCTGACGCTCTTCGTCGACTCGACCTCGCCGCACTCGGCCCCGGCCTGGACCTGGTCGCCCTCGGCGGGCAAGGACACGTAGACGATGTCGCCCAGTGCCTCCTGGGCGTAGTCGGTGATGCCGACCCGGGCCCGGTCGCCGTCCAGCCGGACCCACTCGTGGTCGCTGGTGTAACTCAGGTCCTCGGGATAGTCAGCCATGCGGGTGCTCCTGTCGTGGTCGCGGTACGCCGACGTCGCGGACGGGCAGGCCGACGGCTACGGGGTGGCCGACGGTGCCGGACGAGCATAGTGCGGCGGGTCGGGAGTGTCGCGGGCCGTGATCTGCAGTTCGTCCTGCTCCGTGACGGTGGGCACCGCGGCCCGTGAGCGCAGCTGCTCCAGCACCCCACCGGGAATGGCCAGGGCTCGGCCCAGCGACGCGGCGTCCCCGATCGCCAGGATCCGGTACGGCGCATCGACTCGCCCGGAGCCCACCAGCACCCCGGCGCCCGAGGAGTCGTCGACAAACGCCGTGCGGGCGACCACCCGTATGTCCCCGACCTGGATCGCCTCGGCACCGGCGCCGCGCAGCTCCTGCACGGCGTCCAACAGAACGACGGCGCTGACCGCGCCCTGCGGATCGGCGATCTCCAGCTGGATGCCCGGACCCCGCACGGCCCGGGTGCCGGCGAGCACGGAGTACACTTCGATCCGCTGTGCGGCGACCTGCCGGGCAACCTCTTCGGTGTCCGAGCCGGTACGCAGCGCGTCGAGCTGGCCCTGCAGCTCCCGGGCCTGGGCCTCGAGCTTGTTGGACTGCTCCGTGACGCCCTGCAGCAGCGCGATGACCTCGTTGTTGCGCAGCGAGTCCAGCTCGGAGGGGTTCTGGCGCACCTGGGTGACCAGGGCGAAGCCGAGCACGGCGCACAGCAACCCGGCCAGCACGTGGCCCCTGCGGGCCTGGGGGCGCATCGCGGCGAGCAGTCGGCGCCGACCGACGTGCCGCGGGTGCTCGTTCACCGCCTGCTCCTCGCCTCCTGAACGCTCGCCCTTGGACAGCTCACGCCTTGAACACGTGCCGACGGATCGCGGCGGCATTGGAGAAGATCCGGATGCCGAGCACGACGACCACCCCCGTCGCCAGCTGGGAGCCGACACCGAGCTGGTCGCCGAGGTAGACGATCAGTGCGGCGACGACGATGTTGGACAGGAACGAGACCGTGAACACCCGGTCGTCGAAGATCCCGTCGAGGACGGCGCGCAGGCCGCCGAACACGGCGTCCAGGGCGGCCACCACCGCGATCGGCAGGTAGGGCTGCATCCAGGCCGGCACGGTGGGTTCGAGCACCAGCCCCAGCACGACGCCGATGACCAGGCCGAGGACGGCGATCACTGCATCACCTCCAGAGCAGGTGCTTCCACCTCGGGGCCGACCGGCTGGGCATGGATGAGGTCGACGGTATCCCCGGCGGCGGGCACCCGGAGCATCGAGGAGGTGGTGACCTGCACCTGGATCCCGTCCCGCCGCAGCACGTCCAGGTAGGCCCCGCCCACCCCGGCACCGAAGCGCTCCGGCATCGCCGAGGGCTCGCCGATCGCCCGCACCCGGTAGGGCGGCAGCACCGGCTGCAGGTCAACCAGCACCGCCTCGCCGGCCCGACGGATCGCGCTGGTCGTGGTGAGCCGGTAGCCGTTGACGTCGATCGCCTCGGCGCCGGCGGCCCACAACGCGTTCACCACGACCTGGATGTCCCGGTCGAGGACTTGCCCGTTCGTGGCGTCGGCGTCCGCCCGTGCGTCGGTCAGCTCGACCCGCAGCCCCGGACCGGCCAGCGCAGTCTCCCCGGCCAGCTGGGCCAGGGTGGTCACCCGGGTCTCGACGTCGGCGGCGCCGGCGCCACCGAGGGCCTGCTGGCGCGCCGCGGCGATCTGCTGGCGCACCCGGGTGTTCGACTCCCGGAGCCGGTCCGCGGCCTCGACCCGTCGCTCGATCTCGGCCTCCACGGCGCGGCGGGCGGCGACCACCTCCGGTGTCGGACGGCGCAGCTCGACCACCGACCAAGTGGTCAGCAGCGCACACACCGCCGCCATCCCTGCCACCAGCGCCCGCGTCCGCCGCCGCGGCCGCCAGCCGTGGGCGCGGCGCTCGGCCGCCGCGGCATAGCCGGGGTCGAGAGGGCGCTGCATCACCTCGGCGAGCAGTGTCATCGACGCGTCGGGCCGCCGGGAGTGCTCACCCGGCATGGTCTTGTTCCTCCGCACCGGACTGCCCGGCGATCACTTGGCGCATCTGCCGCAGGTACAGCCAGGCCGCGTACCAGTACAGGATCAGTCCCCACCAGGCGAAGGCCCAGGCGACCGGACGCGCCACGGCCCCGACCGTGCCGCCCACCTCGGCCAGCAGCAGCAGTGGGAAGGCGTAGAGCAGGTTGAAGGTGGCGGCCTTGCCCAGCAGATGCACCGGCAGCGGCCCGTACCCGTGACGGGCCAGCACCGGGATGGTCAGCGCCATCAGCACGTCCCGAGCCACCAGCGCGACCACCAGCCACCACGGGATGATCTCTCGCCAGGCCAGGGCGAGCAGCGTGGACAGGATGTAGAGCCGGTCGGCGAACGGGTCGAGCAGCTGGCCGAGGCGAGAGATCTGACCCCAGCGTCGGGCCAGCGCGCCGTCCAGGTAGTCGGTGACCCCGCTCACGACCAGGACGGCGATCGCCAGGCCGTCGCGTCGGGTGAGGATCAGCCAGAAGAACACCGGCACCAGGGCCAGGCGCAGCACGCTGAGGACGTTCGGGACGGTCAGCACCCGATCGCTGACCATTTGTTGGGACCCCGGCACGGGCTCAGCGTACGAGACCGTCCTGGTTGCTGACCCTCACCGGTTCGGCCGGGCACCGCAGGTCGGTGCGGCCGGTCGGGTCAGCGGCCGGCATCCCGCTGCTGCTCGAGCAGCGCTTCCAGGTCGCTGAGCCGGTCCAGGCCACGCAGCGCCTGGCGCATCCGCGGGTTGGCGTCCAGACGGTGCCGGTTGCGGTGCAGGAACGCCCAGTAGCCGGCGGTGAACGGGCAGGCCAGTTCCCCGACCCGCACGGCCGGGTCGAACCGGCAGGTGCCGCAGTGGTCGGTCATCCGATTGAGGTAGGCACCGCCGGCCGCGTAGGGCTTGGTGGCCATGGTCCCGCCGTCGGCGTGCTGGGACATGCCGACCACATTGGGCACCATCACCCAGTCATAGCCGTCGACGAAGGACCGGTGGAACCAGTCGGTGACCTCGGCCGGGTCCCAACCACGTTGCAGCGCATAGTTGCCCAGGATCATCAGCCGGGGGATGTGGTGCACCCAGCCGTGTCGGCGCACTCCGTCCAGGGTCGCGGCCAGACAGCTCGCCTCGGTGCCGTCCGGGTCCAGGTCGGTGAACCAGTGCGGCAGTGGGTCGTCGGCCCGCAGGGCATTGCTGTGCCGGTAGTCCTCGCCGAGATGCCAGTAGAGGTGCCACACGTAGTCCCGCCAGCCGATCACCTGGCGGACGAAGCCCTCCACCGAGGCGATGGGCGCGGTGCCGTCCCGGTAGGCCTGCTCGGCGGCGGCGACCACCTCCAATGGGTCCAGCAGGCCCAGGTTGAGCGGGACGGACAACAGCGAGTGGGCCATCCAGTCGTCGCCGGACAGCACGGCGTCCTCGTACTGGCCGAAGACCGGCAGCCGGTGGGCGACGAAGTCGTCCAGCGCGCTCAGCGCCTCCTGGCGCGTCGCGGCGAACCGACGCGGACCGTCCTCGCCGACGAAGCAGACGGCTCCCTCCCGTTGCCACCGGTCGAGGTCGGTGCGCACCTGCTCGTCGATCTCGTCCTCGGCCGGCCACGCTGGCTCAGCGGTGATCAGGCCAGGACCGTCGCGGCCGCGCAGGCCCCTCGGGGGCGGCTGACGGTTGTCGTGGTCGTAGTTCCACTGGCCACCGGCGGGCTCCCCACCGTCCATGAGCACCTGGAGGCGGGCCCGGGCGGTGCGGTAGTAGTCCTCGAGCAGCAGCCGCCGCCGACCCCGACCGTCGACCCAGGCCGCGAAGTCGTCCATCGAGGTGGCGAAGCCGCGGGCGGGCAGCAGGTCGACGCCGTCCAGCGCCTCGACGAACCTCAGCGCCGCCCATGAGGTCGGGTGGACGACGCCCAACGGGCCGGCGTCGGCCGTGGCCCGGGCCAGGCCCTCGCGGTAGGTGCCGGCCCGGACGTAGTGGCAGCGCTCGCCGAGCTCAGCCGCGCGGTGCCGCATCGCGGAAAGCACCAGGTGAGCCTTGGCCCGGTGGAACTGCTTGCGCACGAAGACGTTGCGCGACTCGATGAGCAGGACCGGCTGGTCCGGACCGTCGAGGAAGTGGGGACCGAGCTGGTCGCCGAACAGCCAGCGTCGGGTCGGCCCGGGACCGGCCGGTGATCGCCTCACCCGGGCAGTCAACCGCATCCGCTCGCCGTCGGCCCGTCGACGTCGAAGGTCCGGTGACCACGTCAACGACGTGATCTTCGGCCGACGGGGCCGGTCAGCCGACCAGGCGGTCTGCGAGGTCGGTGAGCACTGCGCCGAGCGGGGCGTCCAGGCGGACGGCGGCCCGCCCCTCCCCGCGGGTGGGTCCGGAGTTGACGATGGCGATCGGGACGTCCTGGTCGTGAGCCCGGAGCACGAAGCGAAAACCGGACATGACCGTCAGGGACGAGCCGAGCACCAGCAGGCAGCGCGCCCGGTCCACCAGCGCGGCGCACCGGGCCACCCGGCGGGGCGGAACACTCTCCCCGAAGAAGACGACGTCGGGCTTGAGGGCGTCGGCGCCGCAGCCGCGGCAGTCGACGGTGACGAAGCGTTCGACGAGGTGCTCGGGCAGGACGATGTCGCCGTCCGGGTTCACCTCGCCGTCGCTCGCCCCGGCGCCGACGGCCGCCGCCACCTCGTCAGCAAAGGTGGGGTTGGCCGCTCGCAGTCGATGCTCCAGGTCGGCGCGATGGGTGCGGGCGCCGCAGGTCAGGCAGATCACCCGGTCCAGGCGGCCGTGTAGGTCGATGACCTGCCGCGCACCACCAGCCTGGTGCAGGCCGTCCACGTTCTGGGTGATCACGCCGGTGACCAGCCCGGTCCGCTCCAGGGCGGCGACGGCCCGGTGCCCGGCGTTGGGGCGGGCCGTGGCGATCCGGGGCCAGCCGATGAAGCTGCGCGCCCAGTACCGCTGCCGCCCGCCGTCCTCGGCGACGAACTCCTGGTAGGTCATCGGGGCATGCCGGCGCAGTGCCCCCTGCGGACCTCGGTAGTCCGGGATCCCGGACTCCGTTGACAGCCCGGCGCCACTGAGCACCACCACGCCGCCGTCGGCGACCAGGTCGGCGAGGGCGTCCGGGTCGCCGACCTGCTGCACGTCGCCGTGGTCGAGACGACGCAGGTAGGCCGGGACGACTCGCAGCCGTTGCGCGACAGGGACATCTCCCGCCGCCGTGGGACCGAACGCCATGCAGCCAAACTACGTGCACCGGTCGGGATGCGCCCCAGGCAGCACCGGCGACACCCGCTGGGCGCGCAGCGGGCTCGCAGGGACGAGGCGCCGTCAGCTGTCGCGGCGGCGCAGCATCTCCTCGAAGGCCGCCATGTCGATGACGTTGCCACCGGCAACGCCGTCCGGCTCCTCGCCCTCGGCCGGGAGATAGAGCCGGTCCGGCTCGTCCGGCCGTGCCAGCAGGCCGCCGACGATCGCCTCCAGGTCCAGTGCCAACGAGGGCTGCTGCACATCGAGGCCCAGCCCGGCGGCCACCGGTAGGTCGGGAACCGGCTGCACCCGGCGGGACTCCTGGCGTTCGACCCGCACGGCGCCGTCGTCGTCCTCGGCGACCGGCAGGTGTCCGGCCGCGCGCAGCACAGCGAGGACGGTGGCCGGCGGCGCGGCGGCGCCCAGCACCGTGGGAGCGATCCGGCGTAGATCGAGCGAGCGCAAGGACCGGTCGGCAAGCACCTCGCAGACCAGGGTCTCGTCGTCGCAGCGCAGGTAGGCAGCGACCTCACCGACGCGCAGCCGACCGTGGCGTCGGGCGACGTCTGTGACCAGGTAGCGCAGCGGCTGCGGAACGTCGTCCTCGGCGACGATGGACAGCATCTGCAGGATGGTCGCCTCGTCGAGCCCGCCGTCCATCGCGCGCCGGATGGAGACCGGGGAGAACCGCCAGGTCCCGGCGGCGGATCGGGACTCCCGGTCGGCGATCCGATCGAGCACCTCGGTCAGTCGGGCGCTGGCGTGACCGAGGACGACGGCGGTGAGGTCCGCCTGGAGCCGGGCCGTCTCCTGGACGGCACCCAGCCCGGCCTCGGCAGCGCCGGCCACATCCTCGCCGGCAAGCATCGCGGCACCGCTGGCGGACAGCGCCCCAGCCCCGGTCAGCCCCAGCCAGGCGGCCTCGGTCAGCACCGCGCCAAGGGTGTCGGTCACCTCTCGCAGGGCCTGCTCCGAGTGCATGTCGCAGACCGGCGACCGGACCGCGGACTCCCGCTCGCCGGCCACCTGGTCCTCAACGGGCCCTGACCGGTGGTCCAGGCCGACGTGGTCGCGGGGCGCGAACGGTTCGACGGAGGAGTCGTCGAACGCATCGTCGTACGCCTCGCCGCGGGGGTCGAAGAACTGGGACGTCGCGGCGCTGCGGCACATCGGCACCGTCCAGAGCACGAGCCGGGCCAGCTCCTCCACCGAGGCGGGGGCACCGGCGGGGTGTCGGCTCATCGTGTCGAGGGCGACGACGCGAATCACACCGACCGCGGCGTCGCTCTGTGGCGCCCAGGCCGTCACCGACTCCTGCATGGTCGTCTCGGGCAGATCGATCCAGGCCTCCACCAGGTCGGCGAACCGGGACGCCGGGTCCTTCACCAGCCAGGCGTCGAAGTCGACCGTCGGCGCCAGCCGACCCTGCTCCACTCCGACCAGGTCGGCCCAGAAGCCGAGGGCGAGGGCCAACCGCACCTCAGCGGGCCGGCAGCCGACGAGCTTGGCGACCCGCCGCAGCTCCCGCACTCCCACCCCGCCGCTCTTGAGCAGGGACACCGGGGTGTCGCCGATCTGCTGGAGCACGCCGGCGACCGTGCGCACCGCATGGGCGGAGGCGGCCGCCGACTCCCGTTCGACGAGCCGCTCGGCGATCGGGCCCCAGGCGAAGCACGGCGGCTCGGGGGTGAACGGGGCGTGCCAGTGGGGGCCGCGCAGCGCCAGCGCCACCTCGGCCGGCATGACCGGGGTGTCGTACCAGCCCGCGGGGACCAGGAGCATCCGGTCCACCGCCCACCGCGCCGGGTCTCGGCGAGCCTGTTGGGGCCAGAACCCCGGCAACGCCGCCGCCGACCTGACCGGTCGGCCGAACGCCGCCGAACGCAGCAGCTCGGAGACTTCCGGGGGCGCCGCGGCGACCAGGTCGCCCACGGTGTCGGGGTCGCCGAGCACCGCGACCAGCTCGTCGATCAACTGGGTCCTGCGGGTCGGCGCGCGGCGACCGAGGGCACGTAGCGCCGACTGCAGCTCGCCCGCGGTGCGCTCGGACAGCAGGGTGGCCAGACGTGGTCCGAGACCGAGCGGGCGGCTCCACAGCGACGCCGCCTCCGGGACCAGCCGGACCCGCCCGCGCAGTGCGGCGGTGTCCTCCGAGCCCTCCAGGATGGCGCAGTCCACCCGGACCTCGATAAGCAGCTGGGCGGCCAGGGCGGCCAGGCCCGCATCCACGACGCCCACGTGGACGGCGGCGTCCGAACCGGGCGGGTGCAGGCCGAGCAGGGCGTCGAGCTGCTCGCGGTCGGCGTCCGGGCCAAGCGCGGCCAACGCCTCGGCGACCTGCAGGGTGGGCAGGTTGAGCCCACGCAGGGCCAGGGTCAACGAGTACGGATGGCTGAGCCGGATCGCCAGCTCGGACAGGTCGTGCGGCGGACGGGGAACCAGCACGTCCGGCCGCCGCAGAAGCAGCTCGGCCAGCCCCTGTTCGCCGAGGGAGCGCAGCTCCTGGGTCGAGACCATGGGCTCATCCTGCTCCTTCACCGCGACCAGGCACACCACGGCAGGTCAGAGGTTGTGGATGACGCCGGGCGGGGTGCGGAGTGGGGACGTGACGTGCCCGAGGTCACGGGCCGGCAGCGCGGACTCGGCCGTGCTCGCCCCGGTCCGGGCACAACACACGGTGCGTGAGGGCTACCCGTCCCCGATGGAGTCCTTGGTGTAGTCGGTCAGGGTCTTCAGCACCGTCATCTGGATGTTGATGCCGTGTGCGGGCAGCTCACCCTGGAAGATCTTGCTGATCTCCTTGCGCTCGAAGTACTTCGCGCCCTCCTCGAAGGTGTCGAAGGTGAACTCGACGACCCGCTGCGGGCTGGCCGAGAAGATGTTGTCGTAGGAGGCGATCCGGCGCAGCTCGGGTGGCGCCTGCAGCGTGTCGGCGATGGAGCGCACCCAGTCGCGGTACTCCCGCTTGCCGCCGACCGGGTAGTCGATGCTGTACACGTACTTGATCATTGCCGTGCCCCTCTCGCCGAGCTGGGTGCGCCGCGGACGGCCGGTCCACGCCACGCTAGCCAGCGGCCGGAGTTCAGTGGACCCGTCAATGGTCCCGGACAGAGCCCGGGACCGCCACGGTCGGGCACCATGAGCGACATGAGACAGCTGAAGGGCTTGAACCTGGTTCTAGCGTTCCTGCTCGAACTGGCGATGCTGGCTGGGTTTGCCGTGTGGGGCTGGTCGATCTCCACCAGCACCCCCGTGCGACTGGCGGCGGCGGTCCTCGCCCCGGGTGCAGTGATGGTTCTCTGGGGCCTGGCTGTCGCCCCGCGCGCGCCGAGCCGCCTCCCTCGACCGTGGCTCGAGGTCGCCAAGGCGCTGATCTTCGTTTTGGCCGCGGTGGCCCTGGCCGCGGCCGGTCACGGCGGCTGGGGTCTGGCGCTGGTCCTGGGCTTCGCCGTCAGCCTGGGCCTGGCTCTGCGCTGGGACCAGACCGAGGTCTCCGGCAGGCACTGAGCCCTTCCTGGTCGCGACACAGCAGACGGGGCCGGACGCCGATCGTCCGCACCGAGGAGGCGGTGGGCTACCCGGCGTCCTTCGGGCGCCGGCTGGTCCCTCATGCGGAATGGCCGGCAGGGCAACCGCTCTCACCGCTGCACCGGGAGGTCGTAGAACTCGTCGTCGACGACACCGGGCGGGCCCTGGCCCGGATCCTGCTGGTGGCGACGGACCCGGACCAGGCGCGGGTGCTGGTCGCGGCGTTCTGGAGCGACCGGTTTCCCGCGCTGGACGGGCTGATGGCGCACTTGCGGCAGACCCCGTGAGGACAGCACCCCCTCCAACAGAGGGGTCATCAGGGCGAGCCGCCTGGCCCGGATGACCAGGTCCCACAGTGGCTCGGACTTCTTCCACCCCAGGGCGTAGGCGGCGTGGTTGACCGAGTGCCGCAGGCCGCGTCGCCGGTCCTCTGCGCGCCGCGCGTGGGTCCAGGAGGCGGTAGCGACGTTGCGCCAGCTGTAGAAGTCCCGATAGGAGCGGTGATAGCCCGCCTCGAGCTGCTCGGGCGTGAGCTTGGCCGGCCGATAGACCACGTGTCGGGTGTCATAGGAGTCCCAGTCGTGACTGGTGATCCGCCCGGCGGTGGCCAGGTCCCGGTGGAGCCGGGTGCCCGGGTAGGGGGTCTGGATGTGGAACGTCGCGGTGGTCAGGCCGTTCCGGACTGCCCAGTCCACGGTGCGCTCGAACACGTCAGGGCCGTCGTCGTCCATGCCGAAGACGAACGAGCCGTTGATCATGATCCCGGCCTCGCTGAGCCGACGGGCGACTTCCGCGTAGTCCCGGGCCAGGTTCTGGCTCTTGTTGCTGTCGCGCAGGTTGTGTGGGCTGAACGTCTCGAAGCCGACGAACAGGCTGCGCAGCCCGGCCCGGGCCGCTCGCTCGACGAGGTCGCCGCGCAGCACCGAGTCGACGGTGGCAGCCCCCTGGAAGAGACGGTTCATTCCGGTCATCCCGTCGAACAGCCCCTCAGCGAAGCGGCGGTCGCCGAACAGGTGGTCGTCGAGGAAGTACAGATGTCGCCCGGGCAGCCGCTCGATCTCGGCCAGCGCGGCGTCCACACGTTGGGTGTAGAAGCCGCGGCCGCCGGAGAAGAAGGCGTCCTTGTAGCAGAAGTCGCAGTGCCGCGGGCACCCACGGGTGACCACGATCGAGTTGGGCACCAGGTAGCGGTGCCGCGGGATCAGGTCGCGGCGCACCGGTGGCAGGTGGTCGAGGGTGCGACCGGTCGTCGAAACGTACCGGGGCTTGGGATGTCCGGCCCGCAGGTCGGCCAGGAAGGAGGGGAAGGTCTGCTCCCCCGGCCCGAGGAAGATCGCGTCGGCGTGCCGGGCCGCCTCTTCGGGCAGCACGGTGACGTGCAGACCGCCGAGGACGACGAAGCTCCCTCTGGCCCGGTAGTGGTCGGCCAGCGCGTAGGCCCGGTAGGCGTTGGTGATGTAGACCTGGATCACGACCAGGTCGGGACGGTCGTCGGTGTGCAGGGTCTGGACGTGGTCATCGACGAGCTCGACCTCGTCGTCCGGGTCGAGGTAGCCCGCCAGGGTAGCCAACCCCAGGGGCGGGAACAGCGAGTACTTGATCGGTCGCCAGAACGGGCTGGTCGCCTCGGTCAGCGCGGGCAGGATCATCTTGACGAACACGGGCCGCCTTCCGCCGGGTGCTGCGGTCACGACCCACACTGGCCGCGGGCAGGTGGCGTTCGTGGGCGGGCGGTGTGGAGAAGGCGGGGAGATCGGCCGGTGCAACCTGAGCCGCCGTCGCCTCAACGCCGGCCGTCGTCCTCAGAAGAACTGGTCGATGAGGATGGCGTTGCCGTCGGGGTCGACCAAGGTGATGTGGGCCGGTCCGCTCTCGCCGGCCTCGGAGGCGACGCCAGCGGTGACCTCGATGCCGGCCTCGCGCAGCCGCGGCTCGATCCGGCGGACGTCGAGATACTCCTCCACTCGCTCCATCCGACCGGTGAGGCCGGGGTTGAAGGTGAGGATGTTGCCCTCGAACATCCCGTGGAAGAGCCCGATCGTGGCCTCACCGTTCTGCAGGATCAGGTAGTTCTGCCCGGGGTCACCGCCGGTGACGACGAAGCCGAGCGTCTCGTAGAACCGCCGCGAGGCGTCCAGGTCCGCGACGTTCAGCGAGACCGAGAACGCGCCGAGCTCCAGGGTCCCGGGCCGGCTACGGTCGGCATGTGGGACGACGGGCAGTTCGGGCATCATGGTGGCCTCCTCGCTCGACGGTGACGTTCGAGCCTACCCAGCCTGATGCTGATCAATCCTGTTGCGCGGCCTCAGATCGCGCGCATCCGGTTGTTCCTGGGGTTGTGCTCGACCTCGGCGAGGCCGAGGTGTTCGAGCACCGGTGGGACGTAGGTGCCGAACCGGCCCCGATATCCCTTGCGCAGCCCGTACCAGCCGCCGACCGGGTTGTCGGCGTCGCGGGCCCACGCCTCGACCGTGCCCGGCTTGGCCGGCTTCTGCTCGTCGGTGTTGCCGAGCGGCATCCAGTCGCCGTGGGCCGCGAGCATGGCGTGTAGGTCCTCGAGGCAGCGCAAACGGTAGCTGAGGGTCGTCGAGCCGACCCGGATCATCAGGGCAGGCGGGTCGGCGGTGTCGTCGCGCCAGGCGTCGAACTCCGAGGTGCCGGGTGCAGTGGTGAGGATCCACGGGTCGTCCTGGGTCCCAGAGCCCTCGATGTGGTCGGCCATGGACGGCGCTCCTGTCGTTCTGGTGGGTCCGGCGGCGTTGGTTCGGGTGGGTCGCAGGGTAGTGCAGGTGCTACTGCTCGGCAGCCGTGCGCAGTCCCGCGACAAACGCCTCGAAGGAGGGCTGCAGATCGGGGATCGTCCGTGCGAGTAGGGCGGCCAGGGGTCCGCTGTAGCGCTCGCTCACGGTGAACCGGGTCCGGTCGTCCTCGGGTTCGAGGTGATAGGTGCGGGTACCGGTGAAGAGCCCGAGCGGCATGCCACCGGCGAGGACGACGGACCGGGCCGGCTCCCAGCGGGTGACCCGCAGCCGGAACGGCCGCGCGACCTCGGCGACCTGGATCGTGAGGCGCCCATGCGCGGTCAGCGCGCCGTCCACCTGCTCCAGCTTGGGATCCCACTCGGGCCAGCGGTCGGTACGCAGCAGGGTGTCCCACACGTGCTGCAGCGGTGCGGCGATGGGCGTGGCGGCCTCGAACGACAGCATGCCCGGGACTCTGCCAAGACATACATGCCATCATCTGTCATATATGGGAGGCGTTTCTCGGGATTCCGCCGGACGTGAGGAGCAGGACGAGGACTGATGCCACGCGCCGGGCGCCTGCTGAACCTGCTGCTGTTGCTGCACGGCGGCGGCCGGATGACGGCCGCGGACCTGGCCCGCCGGCTGGAGGTCTCGCACCGCACAGTGCTGCGCGATCTCGAGGTGCTCAGCGGAGCGGGTGTACCCGTGTTCGCCGTCCGAGGCGCCCAGGGCGGCTTCGAGCTGCTCGACACCTTCGACCAGCAGATGCCGGCGCTGCCGGCCGGTCTGGCCGGTGGGCGAGGTCGCCTGCGCCGGGTCCGGGTGCGGCTCTCCCCCGCAGCCCTCCAGCTCGCCCTCGTCCTCGGCAAGCCCGAGGCGTGGCGGCCACGCCCCTCGGCCGAGCCCCATCCCGACCGCCCGGACTGGGTCGTGGGCTCGTTCCGCTTCGACTCCGACGACGCCGCCGTGCGCGAGCTGCTCGCGCTCGGGTTCGAGATCGAGGTGCTCCTCCCCCTCGAACTGCGAGAGACTATGGCCGAGATCGGACGGCGCATCACCAGGCTCCATGGACCACCCAGGTCCGGCGCCGGAGATGCCACCACTGAACACCGGCATCCCGTGCTGCCGATACGGTGAGACGTGTCCCATTTCCACACCGCACGATCCCGTCGTCCACAGCTCACCGCGGCCATCGCCGGTCTCTTCCTCCTCGCCGTCGTCACCGTCGTACTGGCGCTGTTCCTGTTGCGGGGTCGGGGGCAGCCCTCGCCGACGACTCAGACGTCACCCGCGACGCCCTCGGCGCGGGGTTCAGCCACCCCCTCGCCCACCGCGACCTGCACTCCCGAGGGGAGCGGGCCGCTGCGGGAGGACACCCAGTTCACGGCGAACGACGGCGCACAGACGATCGTGAACTACAGCATCAGCCTGCCGGACGACTACTACACGGCCTGTAAGACCTACCCGGTCCTCTACGCGTTGCATGGCAAGGGCCAGAACAACATCGGGTTCATGCAGGACGCGCTGTCGCTGCGCAAGGCCATGGCGGCGGGGGTTCTGGACGACGCGATCATCGTCACCCCCGACAGCTACGCCACCGGGCGGTGGGAGAACCGGGAGACGGGTCCCGCCGAGGACAACTTCATCAAGTACCTCATCCCCCACGTGGAGGAGCAGTACCGGGTGACGCCCGGCCCGTCCTATCGGTTGCTGGCTGGGTTCTCGATGGGTGGTCATGGAGCCTTCCGGTTCGGACTGAAGTACCCGGAGATGTTCGCTGCCGTCTGGTCGGTGGACGGCGCGATGGCCGATACGGCGGACTACCTGCCGTTCGTTGAGGGCAAGACATCGGATGACTTCCACATCATCGCCGTCGGCGGCCAGCTCAACGGCAACCGTGTCCAGGCCCTGGTCGACGCGCTCAAGGAGCGAGGGATCGACATCCCCTACGCCTATCAGGACCGCGAGCACGAGTTCGTCGCGTTCGTGGAGGAGGACGAGAAGGCCGGCTGGTACGCCATGAAGTTCCTGCAGCAGAACCTCGGCCGCACGCTGTAGCAGGCGAGAGCGTCGTCCACCTCGCTGGGCCTTGGAGTCGGGCTCGGAGCCGCTCGACTGCCTGGGGAGCTCCGCAGCGACGTTGTGCTCTGGTGCCGTGCCGCCGCCGGGACCAGGGTGGCTGTATGGGCAAGCGATGGCGGCCCAACGCGTCCGAGGCGACCACGGTACGAGTCGTAGACCTGGCTGCGCGGCACCGGGGATCGTACTTCGTGTGCCTCGAGGACTGGTCCTCGGAGATGGACGAGGCCGGTGACCACAAGGCCCGCTGGTACGAGAAGGCACGTGATCGGGGGCTGCGGGTCAAGCTCGCAGTCGATGACGAGGACCGACCGTTGGGGATGATCCAGTATGTCCCCATCGAGCTGTCCCCGGCCCAGGGCGAGGACCTCTACATGATCCTGTGCATCTGGGTGCATGGCTATCGACAGGGTGTCGGGGACGTGCAGGGGGCGGGGATCGGAACCGCTCTGCTGGCCGCCGCCGAGCAGGATGCTCAAGGGTTGGGCGCCAAGGGGATGGCAGCGTGGGGACTGCATCTGCCGGTGTGGATGAGGGCATCGTGGTTCAAGAAGCACGGCTACCGGACCGCTGACCGCATCGGGGCGCGTGAGCTGGTGTGGAAGCCGTTCGTCGCGCAGGCGAAGCAGCCTCGGTGGGTCGAGGAACAGCCCTTGACCATCGGTGAGAGCGGGAAGGTCGAGGTGACCGCCTTCCATTCCGGGTGGTGCCCGGCGGCGAACCTGGTGTACGAGCGGGCGCGGCGGGTCGCCGAGGAGCTGGGGTCGGACGTTCGGTTCACCACGATCGACACCTCTGATCGCGACACCTTGATCCGTTGCGGTCGTTCGGACGAGGTGTTGGTGGACGGCCGACCGCTGCAACGGGGAGCGCCGCCCTCCTACTGGGCTGTGCGGCGCAGGATCGCCAAGCAGGTCCGGCGACGACGACGCAGCAGTGGCGCAGCCAACGCGGCGGACGGTCGCGGACACCACGGCTGACGGGGCGCCGCACAGGTGGTCGTCGTGGCGAAGTCACACGCAGCCCACAGTCGCGGCCGGCGCTGGCCACGGCGCCTGCTGGTGCTGCTCTGCCTCGAGAAGGCCGTCCAGCATGCCGTGGTGACGTGGGCACTGCTCGCGGATCGCCTCGACCCAGGGAACCGCGTCGATCTCGATCACGCTCTCCTTCGTCGTGGCAGTCGTGATCCTGTTGACGGTGCGCTTGTGGTCCGAGGGATCTCGGCACCCGTCCCCATCGCACTCGCCGGCGGCGAAGCCAGGCGGCTGACCTGGGGACGTGTCCGACGTCGCACCCCGAGGCCTGTGCGCGGGCGTCGGGACGTGGCTCACTGGAGGCATGGCGTGGGCCGTGGCGGCGTTCGTCGTCGCCCTCCTGCTGATCGCCGCGTATGACGTCGTGCAGCGGCGTAACTCGATCCTGAGGAACTTCCCGATCCTGGGGCACCTGCGCTTCCTGCTCGAGGGGGTCGGGCCGGAGCTGCGCCAGTACATCGTCACCAGCAACGACGAGGAGCGTCCGTTCAGCCGGGACCAGAGGGAGTGGGTCTACGGCACGGCCCGGGGCACGGGCGGCTATGTCGGTTTCGGCACCGACAACGAGCTCGAGCTCGCCGCCAGCTATGTCGTCGTCAAGCACGCCGCGTTCCCGCTGCCACGCCCGGCCGCGGACGACGATGCTCTGCCGTGTGCCAAGGTGCTCGGTGCCGCCCAGGGCCGGGCCAAGGCCTTCCGCCCGGCGTCGGTCGTGAATGTCTCAGCGATGAGCTTCGGGTCGCTCTCCGCGCACGCGATCGAGGCGATCGACCGCGGCTGCAAGGAGGCGGGGTGCCTGCACAACACCGGGGAGGGTGGAGTCTCCCGCTACCACAAGCACGGCGCCGAGCTCGTCTTCCAGATCGGCACCGGGTACTTCGGGTGCCGGACCCCGGACGGCCGCTTCGACCTGTCCCGCCTGGTCGCCCTGGCGGAGGAGAATCCGGTCCGGGCGATCGAGATCAAGTTGAGCCAGGGTGCCAAACCCGGTCTCGGCGGGGTGCTTTCGGCGGCCAAGGTGACCCCCGAGATCGCCGCCATCCGCGGGGTTCCGGTCGGGACGGCGTGCGTCAGTCCGTCCAGCCACAGCGCCTTCGGCGACGTGGACAGCATGCTGGACTTCGTGGAGGCGATCGCCGACGCCACCGGCCTGCCAGTGGGCATCAAGTCGGCGGTCGGTGAGCAGGACTTCTGGGTCAAGCTCGCGGCCGCCATGGTCAGCGACGCTCGGGGTGTCGACTTCGTCACCGTGGACGGCGGCGAGGGCGGGACCGGGGCTGCGCCGATGTCCTTCTGCGACCACGTGGCCTTCCCGTTCAAGGTCGGCTTCTCCCGGGTGTACCGGACCTTCGCCGAGGCAGGTTTGGCCGAGCGGGTGGTGTTCGTCGGATCGGGCAAGTGCGGCCTGCCGGACAACGCGATGGTCGCCCTCGCCCTCGGCTGCGACATGGTCAACGTCGCTCGCGAGGCGATGCTCGCGATCGGCTGCATCCAGGCCCAGCGCTGCGCTTCCGGACACTGCCCTGCCGGCGTCGCGACCCAGTCCGGCTGGCTGTCCCGAGGCCTCGATCCGCAGATCAAGGCCGACGGGCTGGCGTCGTATGTCCGCGGGTTGCGGCATGAGCTGCTCCAGCTGGCCCATGCCTGCGGCGTGGAGCATCCGGGTCTGGTCACGGCGGACCAGATCGAGATCCTGGACGGACGGTTCGCCAGCTCGACGCTCGCCGAGGTCTTCGGCTACCCAGTGGCGTGGGGTCTGCCGTCGGCGGAGGACGCCGCGGCGACCCGAAACCTGATGCACGAGAACGTCATGCGCTGATCCCGAGGCGCCCTGACCACCCCTCGTCGCGACCACCGGCGCAGACGACCTTCGCCTCAGCTCACGACGACTGCGCGCGCGTAGTCTGGAGTTGTGGGACTCCCAGGGGAGTCTTGGAGGTGGGTCTCATGACGCAACTCATGTGGAAGCTGCAGATCTCGTTGCTCTGGCTCGCCGTCGCCGTCCTGACCGTGCTGCACATGATCATGGAACTGACCGGACCGGGCGTGATCGACGAACTCAGGGCAGGCACCATCGAGGGCATGGACGCCAATGGCCCCATGACGATGGTGTGGGTGGGGTTCGCTCTGGTCCCGTTGCTGATGGCGTTCGCGACACTGATCCTGCCGGATCAGCCCAACCGGTGGACGAACGGCGTTCTCGGCGTGCTCTCCGCCGGCCTGTGGGTGACCGGCTTCGTGGAAGACGTGTCAGTGGGGATGCATCTGTTGACCGCGTCCGTGGTCGTGGTGAGCCTCCTGGTCGTCGTCTACGCCTGGAAGTGGCCGGTGCCGCACCCCGTGGAGATGCTGCGGGAACCGGTACGAGTCGGGTAGGGGCGGCTACGTAGGTCAAGGCACGGAGGGCGCCCGCGTCACGGCGGGCGCCCTCCCCCATGGCTGGTGCGACACCCCCGTCGGGACACGACGGCGTCTCCAACCGCGGCTGAGAGCAGGCACCGCAGGGTCGCCTTGCCGAAGCCCGCCGTGCGCAGACGAGGATGCGGCGAGGCAGCGGCGTCGTGGACTACGCCGGGGGCGGAGGCGTGGACGCGGTCGGGGCGGGTGTCGAGCGCAGGGAGGCCCGTGGCATTCTGGCCAAAGCGGGCAGCTGTCGGGTCGCCGAGGTCCACAGGTCCTCGACGATGCCCTGCAGCCATTGGGTCACCTCCGTGGCCTGGTCTGGCTCGAGGGCCTGGATGGCGGCGAGGTAGCCGACGCCGTCCGCCGCCGCCTGCCCGAGGCCCTTCAGCAGCCCGGCATCCGGGGTGGACCGGGGCTCCTCGGCATAGGCGGCGAGCACCTGCCCGATGCGTTCGCGTAGCTGGGTGCGGGATCCGCCGTCGTCGCCGTCGACCTTGGCGATCATCGCCGTGAGCCGGGCGGCCCGTTCCTGCCTGGCCAGGCCGAGGATGTCGAGCGCACCGGCGTACACGTGCTCGCCGAAGGGTTGAACGGCGAAGAACGGCCGCCGCACCTGTCGGTACCAGGCCTCGAGCGCACAGAGCTGCGCCAGGTAGGCCAGGTTCTTGGCCACGATCCGGTACGCGTTGCGGTAGTCGGGTCTTCCGACCGGGGTCCGGACAGCAGGGGGTGCGGCGACCAGCACAAGCTGCCCGTCCGGGACGTCCGAACGCAGCACCGACCCGGCCGCGATCACGGACCCGTATCCCACGTGAACCGGGCCCACCGCACCGCCCTGCCCACCGAGGAAGATCGGCGGCTGGTCGAGCAGGACTCCCCGTGCAACGTCGCCGAACAGCGAAGGCGTGGTCTTGTCGCCATCGGGCGTGAAGTTGAAGTGGATGTAGGAGGAACCCACCTCGCTGTGGTCGCGGCGAGACGTCCCACCCGCCATCAACACATCGCAGAAGTTGATCAAACTGCCGAGAGTGACGAACGGGAACAGGATGGTCTGCTTCAGACCGACACAGTGCGCAGTCCCCGACTCCTCCTCCAACAGGCACCCCTCACGCACATGTCCGCCGAACCCCATCCCGGAGCGTTCCAGGAACACCGTGTTCTCGGCGTACCCGGCCCTCAACCGGACGCCGGGACCCATCCGTACGTCCTTGATCGTGACCGGTCCCTCCTCGCCCAGCCGGACGCCTGAGGAGATCACCGTCTGCGCGCCGTAGATCCGGCACCCCGGGTAGATCTGAACGCCGTCCCCGCTGATCCGGTCCACATTCACCTCGGGGCCGATGTCCAAGGTGAGCGGGTTGGGGATGTCGACACCCTTGGCGACCAGCGCTTCAACCGTTTCCATTCCACGTGGGCGAAGGTGCATGGCCTCCTACCTTTCGAGTGTCGTCCACGCTGGCCGCCAGACGACCTGACGGCGCACGACCATACCCTCCGACTCCGAGTGGCGCCGTCAGCCGGCGATGATCTGGCCGAGGACCTCGCGGATGAACTCCAACGTGCTGCGGTCGTCGGGCAGGGCCGGACCGGGTTCGACGCCCGGGGTCTGCGAGATGGTCTCGGCCGCATCGGCCACCAGGGCCCGCCAACCCGGACCGTCCAGCAGGTGCGAGGACTCGAGATGGCCGAGTACCCGGGCGGCTTCGGCGAGGTGACCGGTGCTCGTCATCATGGTGACGAACTCGACGCAGTCCATCATTCCTGCCTGCATGTTGTCGGTGAGAAGGAGCTCGTCGAGGTGGGCGTGCAGGAGGCGGTAGGCGCGGTCGTGGTCGCCGCGCCGGAACGCCGCCCGGGCCCGCAGCGGCTGACTGGGGGTGTGCGTCCGGGGCGGCAGCTCGATCGCGATGCCCTCGTCGAAGTAGGCGTCGGCCCGTTCCGGGTCCCCCTGGAACATCGCGGAGTAGCCGAGCAGCAGCAGCGTCCAGTTGAGGAACGTCGCCGGGCCCTGGTCCCGGTATCGGGTGACCAGCTCGGCGAGTCGGGCGTCGCTGCGCTCGAGCTGCCCGAGGTTCATCCACGCCGTCGCCACGTTGATCTCCGCTCGCTCGGCCAGGTGGTCGTCCCCCCGGGCGCGGAACTCCTCGACCGCTCGGGGCGCCCACCGCGCCATCAGCTCGTAGTCCTCCGTCACGATCGCCCGCCCATGATGGGTGAGCACGTGCTCCGGTTCTCCGAAGCGCCAGACGAGGCGCTCGTAGGAGTCCGGGTCCTGGGTCATCGAGTAGCGGTGCGCGGCCGCGTACAGCCCGAAGACCAGGCCTTCCTCGTCGTCCGGTGGGGTGATCGCCAGCAGGCGCTCCGCCCAGTCCCCGATCTCGTTGCTGCTTCGCACCACGATCTCGGAGAGGATCGGGGTCATCAGGTCGCGGGCGAGCACGCGGCGATCCGTCTCGCACGCCCAGTCGACGGCCGAGCGCAGGTTCGCCCACAGTTCCGCCAGCCGGGCGACCCCCTCGATCTCGCCCCAACCGGCGAGCAGCCCGTGGATCCCGGTGACCTCGCACAGGCACCACGCGGCGTGCCGCTCGGCGACCCGCTGCGAGGACCCGGCCTCCTCAAGACGCTCCCGCGCGAACTGCCTGATCGGCTCCAGCAGCCGGAAGGACCGGCCGAAGGGGCCGGAGGAGACGACGATCAGCGACTGCTCGGCGAGCCGGCCGAGGGCGTTGGTCACCTCGACGGCGTCCTGCTGCGCTTCGGCCGCAACCCACTCGGCCGCGGCCAGGTCGAACCCACCGACGAAGACCGACACCCTCTCGAAGACCGTTCGTTCCCCCGGCGAGAGCAGGTCGTAGGACCACCGGATGGCCGACCACAGCGTGCGGTGCCGGTCCGCCCCGCTGCGACGCGTCCCGTCCAACACGTGCAGCCGGTGCCGCAGGCGCTCGAGCAGGTCCGCGGGGCTCAGACTGGCGGTGCGCGCCGCGGCGAGCTCGATCGCCAGCGGGATCCCGTCGAGGCGGCTGCAGATCTCCTCGACGGCGGCAACGTCGGTGATGGCGTCGTACGCCGAGGAGACGCTCTTCGCCCGGTCGACGAACAACTCCACGCCCGCCCCGGTAGGTTCCAGCGGCGGGACCGTGATGATCCGTTCCCCGGTGAGTCCGAGTCGTTCCCGCGACGTCGCCACAATGCGGACGTCCGGGCAGCCCTGCACCACCGACTCCGCGAGGTGGGCGGCGGCCTCGACGACGTGCTCGCAGTTGTCCAGCACCAGGAGGGCACGGCGAGCTCGCAGAGTCTCGACGATGCCCTGAATCAGTGGCACTCCCTGGCGCTCGGCGACGCTCAGCACTTCGGCCACGGCCCGGGCAACGTCCGTGCCGGCATCGATCTCCGCCAGCTCGATCAGCCAGCTGTCATCACCTGACCCCGCCCGGCGTGCGGCGGCGAGGGAGAGCCGGGTCTTGCCGATCCCTCCGGGGCCGACCAGGGTCACCACGGAATGGCGCAGGAGTGCCTCACCGATGCGGTCGAGCTCCTCGTCCCTGCCGATCAGCGGGCCGACTCGGCGCGGCAGGTTCCCGCGGTGGCGGTCCTGGCTGCGCAGCGGCGGGTATTCGTCGTCGCCGAGCTGGAGGATCCGCTGCTCGGCGACGACGCCGTCCAGCGCGTGCCACCCGAGGTCACGCAGCACCCTTGTGTCGTGTCCATCGAGCAGGCTGGCGGTGGCGGCGGATACCAGGGTCTGACCGCCGTGACCCACCGCGGCAAGACGGGCCGCCGTGTTCACCGCGGGACCGAAGTACCCGCCCTCGTGCTCGTCGGCCTCACCGGTGTGCAGTCCGACTCGGACGGCGATCTCGAGCTTGTCGGGCCATGCCTGCGATCTCACGGCGTCCTGCAGGTCGCCCGCCC
This sequence comes from uncultured Actinomycetota bacterium, assembly GCA_963724535.1. GTDB lineage: Bacteria > Actinomycetota > Actinomycetes > Actinomycetales > Kineosporiaceae > JADJPO01. The sequence goes on along the minus strand of CAVRVD010000017.1, from coordinate 18,473 downwards.
AGCATGCTGCGCGGTCGGCCCGCGAGAAGGCCAGCCCGAAGCTGTCGCCGCCGCGGCTGAAGAGGTGGCCGTCGTGGCGTCGCGCAAGCTGGAGCACCAGCTCGTGGTGACGGGTCGTCACCTCGGTCATGGCCAGGCGCTGCGCCGACCACAGGACTGCCGTGCCCTCGAGCTCGGCGAAGGCGAACGTCACCGTGCCGGTGGGCCGCGCGGCAGCGGGCGGGGTGGCTGACGCCGGGCGGCTGGCGAGCTGGTCGTCGTGGCGCAGCACCTGCACCTGCAGCTCGTTGAGCCGGGGGCCCGGCTCGACCCCGAGATGATCGGCGAGCTGGTCGTGCGCCGTGCGGTAGGCCGCCAATGCATCGGCCTGGCGGCCCACCCGGTACAGCGCAGTCATGAGCAGCGCCCACAACCCCTCCCGGAACGGGTGGGCCGCGGTGAGCTCGGTCAGCCGGCCGATGCAGCCGGCAGGGTCGTCCTCGACGCGGCGCTCGAGGTCGCGCTCCACGGCGGCGAGCCACCGCTCAGTGAGAGCCACGACCGCCGAGTCGAGCCCTGGAGCCGCCAGTCCGGCCAGCGGTGGGCCCGTCCACTCCCGAAGCGCACCCTCGACGTCGCCTAGGTCGAGACACCGCTCGAAGCGCGCCACGTCGACCGCGTCACGGGGCAGGTCGAGCCGGTAGGTGCCCGCGGACCTGGCGATCGTCGCAGCACCGAGGACCTTGCGGAGACCGGCGATGTACGACTGGAGCGTTCGCTCCGCCGTCCGGGGAGGGTCCTGGCCCCACACCGCGTCGACCAGCCGGCGCACGGGCACAGAAGACCCGACGGACAGTGCCAGCGTCGCCAGCACCACCTGGCACTTGGCCGGACCCACGTCCAGGGCGGCGCCATCGGCGTCGATCGCGCCCACCCCGCCGAACAGCCGGACTCTCATGGTCCGACCTCACCGACCGCTGCTCGCCATCGTTCCAACGTAACCGGCAGGGACGGCGATCGGCCAGGTCGCGACCGGGCGGTGCCCGGCCCGACACCGGCTCAACGCTCTCGCAGCTTTGGCTCAACACCACTGGGTGAGGGTGGATCACGTCCATCACCCAGCCAGGAGTTGAGATGAGAGCCATCGTCCACCGTACGTACGGGTCCGCCGACACCCTCGAGTTACGTGACCTCGCCGACCCGCTGATCGGCGACCACTCGGTGCAGATCCGCACCCGCGCCGCCGGGATCCACCGAGGAGACGCGCTCGCGGTCGAAGGCATCCCGTACGCCGCCCGCCTCGCCTATGGGCTGAGGCGGCCGAAGCGCCCCGTCCCCGGAACGGACGTGGCGGGCGAAGTCCGGTCGGTCGGTGCGGCGGTCACGCGGTTCGGCCCCGGCGACGAGGTGTTCGGCTGGTCGGACGGCGCCTTCGCCGAGTGTGCCGTCGCCCCGGCGAGCATGCTGGTCCGCAAGCCGGCCAACCTCACGTTCGAACAGGCCGCCGCTACCCCGACCCCCGCGGTCGCGGCCCTCCAGGCCCTGCGCGACGTGGGACACCTCACCGCCGGTCAGCACGTGTTGGTGATCGGCGCATCGGGGAGCGTGGGCATCTTTGCCGTCCAGATCGCCAAGGCATTGGACGCCGAGGTGACCGGCGTGAGCAGCACCCGCAACGTGAAGCTGGTCCGCTCCGTGGGGGCCGACCACGTCCTCGACTACACGCGCGACGACGTCGGCCGGTCCACGACCCGGTTCGACCTGATCGTCGACCTGGCGGGGCGAGAACCGCTGTCGGCGAGCCGGCGGCTACTGCGACCGAACGGCAGGTACGTGGTCGTCGGCGGGCAGAACCCGCGCTCGCTCACCGGAATGGGCCGGTTCGCTCGTGCCGCGGCGCTGTCTCCGTGGGTCCGACAGAGCCTGCGCCCGCTCTTCTCGAAGCCGAATCAGGCGGACCTGCAGTCGGTGACCGAGCTGGCTGCCGCCGGGAAGGTCCTGCCCGTCATCGACGCAACCTATGACCTGCGCGACGCACCCGACGCCATCCGCTACGTCCAGACCGGGCACGCCCGTGGCCGCGTCGTCATCTCCACATGATCTGAGCTGCCGCCCGCGTTGAAGCACCGCACACATCACCGACGAACGAAGGAGGGACGAGTCATGCAAACCCAGACGATCCCCGGTCGAGAGATCACCGAACCCGACCTCACCGCGACGCCTGCCCAGAGGTCCAGGCTGCGGCGACTGACCCGCGTCGCCGGGGCGCTGTACCTGGCGATCTTCGTGCTGTACCCGCTGGCCACCATGGTGCGATCCACGCTGGTGGTGCCGGGCGACGCGGCGACCACCGCTCAGAACATCGCTGCTCGCGACGGCCTGTTCCGCTGGGGCATGGCGGGAGAGGCAACGATCTTCCTCATCGAGATCGCTCTTGCCGGCGTCCTCTACGTGATGCTGAGACCGGTCAGCCGATCGATGTCGCTGGCCGCGGCCCTAGCCCGGGCGGCCGAGGGAGTCGTGATGGCCGCCGGCAACCTCGTCACCAGCATCATGACGCTGGTCCTGGTCAGCGGTGCGGGGTACCTGACCGCGTTCGACACCGAGCAGCGCGATGCCCTGGCGCTGGCCTTCCAGGAGGCCAACGACTCCGTGATCCTCCTCTGGGGTCTGTTCTTCGCCCTGCACCTGGTGCTGCTCGGCGCTCTCGTGTACCGCTCGGGCTTCTTCCCCAAGCTCGCAGGTGCGCTGCTGATGCTCGCCGGGCTCGGCTACTTCGCGCAGAGCTACGGCACCTTCGTGGCCCCTGGCCTCGCCGACGTGCTGTCCACTGTCGTGCTTGTGCTCGCGGTTCCCGGGGAGCTGGTGTTCTCGATCTGGCTCCTGGTCAAGGGCGTGGACGCCGACGCGTGGACGCGGCGCTCGGTCGCTGCCCGGACCGAACCATGAGGCCGGACACGGCGACGGTGACGACGACGCGCAGATTCCTGCTCGGCGCCGTCCTCGTCACGCTGGTCGTGCTGGGGCTGGTGGCGCAGGCAGGTCCGTACCTGCTCGCGCTGCCCGTCCCGGCAGCCGGACTCGACCATGCGAACCGCGCGATCGGGCAGTTCGCCGCGGCAGGGCCGCACCCGGTCGGGCTGCGCCGGTTGACGGACGACGAGGCTCCGCTACCTCTCACGCTCTGGTACCCGGCAGCGCGCGATGACGAACCCGAGACCGCCCTCACCTACTCCTACGGCGTCACGATGCTCGGCGCGGACCACACGCTCGCCCTGGCGACGTACCCGGGCCGGGGCGCGCCCGGCGCCGAACCTGACCTATGGCACGGCCCGTACCCGCTGGTCGTGCTCTCCCCCGGCTTCGCGATCACGAGCAGCAGCTACGCCTGGCTGGCTGAGCATCTCGCCTCGTACGGGTTCGTCGTCGTGTCGCCCCAGCATCGCGAGTCGCTGGACCCGCGGCTGCTGTGGCGATCCACGGTCGAGCGACCTCTCGACGTGGTCGCTGTCCTGGCGTACCTGGACGCCGAGACACAGGCAGACGGCGAGTTCGCAGGCCTGGTGGACACCGACTCGGTGGCGATGGTCGGGCACAGCTACGGCGGCTACGCCTCGCTGGCCGCAGCCGGGGCGCGTCTCGACACAGCCGCACTCCAGGCAGCCTGTCACGACGCCTCCGGCGCTGGCGATCCGCTGACCTTCCAGTGCAACACGCTCCTGCCTCACCTGGCCGACATGGCGGCGGAGGCCGGGCTCGGCCCGGTCCCCGAGGGCCTCTGGCCATCCTGGGGCGACTCGCGGGTCGACGCGGTGGTCCCGATGGCCGCGGACGCGGCCATGTTCGGGCCCGACGGCCTGGCCGAGATCACCGCCCCGGTGCTGGCCATCGGAGGCACCGCGGACACCGACTCCCCGTTCGAGTGGGGAACCGGAGCCGCTTACGCCCACACGTCGAGCCGCCACAAGATCGAGATCACCCTCGTCGGCGCCGAGCACCTGCTGTTCGCCGGCGGCTGCGACTCCCCGCGTACCGTCCTCGGCCTGGTGCCGACGAGCTTCTGCTCGGATCCGGCGTGGGACCGAGAGCGGGCACACCACGTGGTCGCGCATTACACCACCGCGTTCCTGCTCACCGAGCTCTCGCACGATCGCGACGCCGGAACAGTCCTCAACCCGGCCGTCCAGGACTCCCCCGGCGTGCAGTATCGGGCCGAGGGCTACTGAGTTGAGGTGACGGTGGCTGGGCACCGCAGCCGAACTCACCCCGAGCACCTGAAGCGGCTCAGCCCTCGTCGGAGAACCTTTTCCGGATCAAGGCGAAGACCCTGCCGACGTTGAGCGTCCAACCGACGCCGAAGGCGTGCGGGGTGAACAGATGCTCATTCTCGGGGTCCCAGATTCGCTCCCGGATCCGGGCGCCCGTCGGCCGGCGGAACTCGTAGGGGACGAAGCCGGCCACGACGCCGTGCCAGGTGCGCTCCTCGGGAGCCATCCGCAGTTCCTTCACGACGGCCGCCACGACCAGCCCGATCCAGACCAGCCGGAACACACCCTGCATCCCATGCCGGTCTTGGGTCTGCCCTCGGCGAGGTCCCATCTCGGTCTCCTTCCTCTTGGCGACCACTTCACCATCCACCACTTCGGGTGGCGACGCCACCGCCCCGGTCCCGGGTCCCGGCGTCGTTTGGCCCTGGACACAGGGAGGTCCACTGCGCCGCCTCGGTGCGCCGGCACGCCCTGCCCGAATGGGGCCCGCCCCGGCCAAGCAGACCAACATCCGGTTGGGAGCCGCCGCTTGACAACACAAGATCAACGTCAGAGTCCTGGCCGCCAAGGAGCACTAGCGCGACTGCATGGCTGGCCAGTCCCGGGACGTATGGCGCGCCCCGACCGCCTGACGATGCAGGATCTCTCGGTACTCGCCGGCGACGGACTCCGGGTAGCGGTCGAACGTCGCCAAGAGGTCGTCGCGCTCCGCCTGCGTGGAGTACTGCGCCAGGTCGCGCCACAGCTCGCGCCGACGACAGCGGGCCGCGCGGCGGAGGTGGCGTTCCGCCCGCCACACGACGAACCGGTCCGACCAGGTCATGGGCACCTCCTCGCAACCAGCCGCCCCCGGCGGCCCGCACGCGTGAACCGAGCGTACGCCTCGCGGACGCGGAACTCGACGTGTCTCATCGTCAACCCAGTCGCCACGAACCGCTCCGGTTCGCCGCGCATCCGCAGGCCGAAGATCTTGTGGTCGGGACGGCAGGATTCGAACCCACGACCCCTTGACCCGGTGGCGATACGGGTCCGCGGCAGGCTCGCCAACGTGTGCCCAGGTCGTCCGCCAGCCTACGTGGCCGGGTAGAGGCGTCGGCCAGATCCCGGCGCGCTGTAGGGACTGTCAGCGGGCCACAGCGCACGCCCATTCGTCCGCGAGCAGCGCATAGACGACCGTGTCGAGCCACAAGCCGCACCGGTGCAGGGACTCCCGGATGGCGTGCGCCTCGCGGCGCATCCCGAGCCGCTCCATGAGATGCCACGACGCCTCGTTGTCCAAGAAGGAGTGCGCGACCACCCGCCGGACACCGAGATCCGTGAAGCAGTAGTGAAGCAGTTCGCGCGCGGCTTCGGTCCCGTACCCGTGACCGGAGTACGCCGGGTCGAGCACCCATCCGAGCTCCGCCTGCGCACCCTGTGCTTGGTCAGTGACCTCGGTCTGTGCCCGTGCGTCCACGCGCCTGACCATGAAGTCACCGATCGTCTGCGCCCCGGAGTCGTCGGTGAGCTCGACGATGACCGTGGGGGCAAGGCGCTCCGGCTCGGCGAAGAGGGCACGGTAGCCATCGATGTCGGCGGGGGCGCCGGTGAGCCACTGGCTGACGGACTCGAGCTGCCGGAGTCCCCAGGAGGCGTCAGCGTCGTCGACTGTTGCCGGCCGGAGCCTGAGCCGCTCGGTGTGCAGCGGGCGCTCGAGTACCGGCCAAGTCGAAGGCGGCCTACCCTCGCCGTGTCCGCTGCGCTCAGCTGCTTCGCTGGTGTCGATGGAGGCGAGCGAGAGGATGGTCGCTCCGATGTCTCGAAGGCCGGCGAGCAGGCCGTGGAGCTGCGCCTGGTCAGCGATGGGTCCGATGAGGGTTGTGGTGCCGTCGTCGTTGCGGGTGGTGGTGAGCTCCCCGAGCCAACCGGCCCAATGATCGTCCAGATGCCCTCTGACCAGGAACTCGTACCCAGAAGTCGTGACGTTCATGAGGGTGCTCCTGCCCGTTCACGGGCGACGCCCGTCCGGCGGTCGCCTCGGGTGGTGCGCCGGATGGCCCATTCCGCAACGGCAAGGTTGGTGACCCATCCGGCGCCCTTGGCGAGGTCGCCGCGGACCTCGCCGGTGCCGAGCACAGCCGCCCCGATGGCTTCGGTGAACGTCTGCGTGCCGGCAGCGAGAGCGATGGCATAGGCGCGCATCATCCACGCCCGGTGTGCGGCGATGTCGCGGCGGCGAATAGCGGTGAACCCGAGAACCAGGCAGGCGGCCATCGCTGAACCGAACACGAGCCGAAGCACATACAGCAGGTCGCCGGTGCTCGGCTTCTGGGCGTACAGCAGTGTCACCCAGAGCGCCGACCCGGCGACCAGGAGCCCCGCGACGGTCAGGACCCGGCCGGCTCTCCGATGCCAGGTCAGGTGGCGGCGTTGGAACCTCGGTACGAACTGGAAGGCGCCGACCACCGCGTACAGAGCGGCACCGACGATGTGGACCACCAGAGGTGCAGGGAACCCGGCGAAGCGGTGGTCGGCCGGCATCACCTCTGGGCCGCCGGCGAGTTGGACCAGCCGGAACGTGCCAGCGGCGAGAGGGATGGCGCTCAACCCTAGGAGTGCCGCCGGGACCGGCCAGCCCGTCTTCGTGGTGCGGTCGCCTGGCGCGCGAGCCGGCTGGTTCGGCGACACGGGTCGGTGGGTCATCGGCCGGCGTGCTGCCGAGTCGAGCTGGCGGTCGCCGTTGTGGGGATGGGCGCGTGCCGCTGGGTGCGCCACAGCGAGATGCCGAGGCCGATCATGGCGATGCCGTTCGGGAACGCCAGCAGTCGGTAGAAGGCGTCCGGCATCACCGAGAGGACGACGGTGACGACGCCACCGATTGCGAGAAGTGTGGTCGCCCAGCGGGCGAGGACCCGTGCCCGGTACAGGGCGATGCCGAAGATGAGGCCGCCGGCCAGGTAGCTGACGCCTTGGACCTGGAATGCCGCATCGAGCGCCCCGATATCGCCGGTGGCCGTGCCGCCCGTGGCCGCAGTGAGGACGTCCTGGACGTAGGAGGGGTCGGTCCCAACGATGGAGGGCAGGACGAACGCGGCGAGGAAGGAGGTGCTCATGATGAATAGGTAGCCGGTGCCGAACAGCAGGTAGCCGATGAGTCCGAGCAGCCCGTTCCGTCGGACCTGGCTCAGGTACATGCCGGTGAGACCGGCCAGGGCCAGCGCGGCCATCAGGACCTTCAGCGAGTCACGGATGGCCACGTCGGTCGTGGCGATGGAGGTGGTGTCCAGGTGGGGGTGGTTGATCTGGACACCGATGAAGATCAATCCGGCGGCGACCGCAGCGGCACCGGCGGCCCGGGTGAGGGAGGTAGTGGTGACGGTCATGGCGATGCTCCCGGTCGCGAGGCCGGGCGGGATGCCCGGCGATGTCCAGGACCGTAAGAAGCGACATGGTGACCACACATCACCACGTGATGTGACCGCGTTGGTGATTCGAATGCCAGGCCGCCCCGTCGCCGTCGGACCCGGCGGCTGGTGCGGACTACACGAGGCCGAGTTCGGTGGCTCGCCGTACGGCGGCCGCACGGGTGCTCACGTCGAGCTTGGTGAAGATGTGTTTGGTGTGGGTCCGCAGCGTGTTGACCGACACGAACAGCTGGCGCGCGATCTCGGGTCCGGTCAGCTCCGTCGCGAGCAGCCGCAGGACCTCGAGCTCGCGCTGGCTGAGTACGTGGTGCAGCTCGCCCCCAGCGGACGGGGTGGTGGCGGAGGTACGGCGCAGTCGCGGCACCTGATCGGTCGCCAGCTGGCGCTGCTCAGCCTCCTGGAGCAGCGCGTCCATCGGCGAGCCCTCGTCGAGGAAGAGGCGGGCGTAACCGGCCGGCACGGCCGTCTCCAGCGCCCGGGCGAGCGAGGCCATCGCATCGTCCAGGTCTCCCCCGGCTTGGTGCGCGAGCGCGCGGAGCATCAGGATCTCGACCACGCTGCCCTCGCGGCCGGTGCTTTCGGCCGCGGCGAGGAGCCGTTCCAGCAACGCACGTGCCTCGTCGACCCGGTGCTCGGCGATCAGTAGCCGGGCGAGTGTCAGGTGGTCGCATTCGGCCAGGTAGGACAGGTCGCCGGCGGTTGTGACGCCTTGCTTGCCGGCCCAGTCCCGGGCGAGGTCCAGCCGGCCGCGGGCGATGTCGATCCGAGCCCGGAGCGCGGGGATCGGGTGTACGTCGGGGAAGTAGCCGGGCAGGTAGAGCGCATGCGCCTGCTCGAGCAGGTCAGCCGCGGCATCGAGGTCGCCCTGGGCCTGCCGGAGCCTGGCCATGGCGACGTACCAGCGGTGGCGGTTCTCCGGTAGGGAACTGGCCTCGCCGACGTCCCGGGCAGTCTGGAGGTGCTCGGCGGCGGCGTTCAGATCACCCCGCTCACGCAGTGCGTCGGCGAACCCGACGTGTAGGTCGCCGATCACCGGGAGCGCGACGTCCGGGCGCTCCCGGGCCGAGGCCAGCGCGCGCTCGTGGAGGCGCCCGGACTCGTCGGGGCGGCCGCGTGCCAGCCACATCCCGGCCAGGACGACGGTGCCGCCGAGCTCGTCGGCCAGGTTCCCGCCGGCCTTCAAGCTGCGCAACGCCTCGGAGAACGTCTCGACCGCAGCCGCGAGCTCGCCGTTGGCCCACAGGGTCAGGCCGAGGAACCCGGCCCCAGCCCCGCGGGCGAGGTGGTCGTCGGGCCCCGCCAGGTCGAGCACGCGCCGCGCCTGCTCCGACGTACGGACGATGTCGCCGCGGGCCTGAGCGAGTGCGGCGCGGTACATCGCGATCGTCATGGGCAACCGCAGGAACTCCTCGCCGGCAGTCCGCGCGTCGGGCGGCATCTTCTCCAAGCCGACTTCGGCGTCACGCAGGCGGGCTTCCGCGTCGTCCACGTCGCCAGCGTCCATCCGGCTCCACGCGACAACGACGTTGAGGACCGGGCGACGTCGTACGACGTCGTCCGGCAGCGCTCGTACCCATCCCCGGATGGTTCGGTCCCGCCGCTGTCGGCGGGCCTCGGGCAGGGCCCACTCAACGAGGTCCGCCGCGTGCTCGAGGTCGTGGCCGGCAACGGCATGCGCGATCGCGTCCTCGGGGCGACCGTCGTCGGCGTACCACCGGGCGGCCGCGCGGTGAAGCGCCTGCACCCGGTCGGGCTGCTCGGCGGCGAGCCGCGCCCGCAGCGCATCGGCGAAGAGGTGGTGGTAGCGGTACCACTGTCGCTGGTCATCAAGGGAAACGACGAACAGGTTGCCGCGCTCGAGGGCCTCGAGCATCTCCCGCCCGTCATCCCTACCGGTGAGCGCATCGCACAGCGGGCCGGTCAACTGGCCGAGGACCGAAGTCTCCAGGAGGAAGGCGCGAGCCTGTTCAGACTGGCTGTTCATCACCTCTTCGACGAGGTAGTCGAGGACGAAGCGGTGGCTTCCGGTGAACTCCTGGATGAAGTCGCCGGCATCGCCGCGGTTGCGCAGCGACAGGGCTGCGAGCTGGAGTCCTGCTGCCCATCCCTCGGTCCGACCCTCCAGGGCGCCGACGTGGGTGTCCTCGAGGTCAAGGCCCATGACCTCGTTGAGAAAGGCGGCCGCCTCTGGCTGCGTGAAGCGGAGGTCGGCTGCGCGCAACTCGAGCAGTTCGCCGCGGGTCCGCAGGCGCGCCACCGGGAGTGGCGGGTCCGAGCGGGTCGTGATGGCAACGCTGGCGGATGCGGGGAGGTGGGTGAGCAGGAACGTCACCGCGTCGTGGACGTCTTGGGATTCGAGGACGTGGTAGTCGTCGAGCGCCAGCACGATTGGTCCGTCGAGGGTGTCGAGGTCGTTGATCAGGCTCACCATGACACCCGGAGCCGTCGCAACGCCGTCGGTCTGAAGGAGTGCAGCCGCGTCCACGCCGACTTGAGGTGCGGTGGCCTGGATCGAGGCGAGCACATTGGCCAGGAAGTGCCGTGGGTCGCTGTCCTCGGCATCGAGCGAGAGCCAGGCCACACGACGGGGCTCGACGTGCTGGACCGTCAGCCACTGGGTGAGCCACTGGCTCAGCAGGGTTGTCTTGCCGAAGCCAGCCGGCGCGGAGACGAGGACCAGGCGAGGTAGCGGAGTCGCCCCCAGCGGCATCTGGTCGGTGAGCCGCGGGCGGGCGACGAGCTGGCGCCGCGGCATCGGCATACGCAGCTTGGTGCCCAGGAGCGCCACCTGGTCAGCGTAGGGCGGACTGGGGCGGACCGCTGCGAACCGCGGCCGACCCACGGTTGCGCGGGACGCAGGACGGCACCGGCAGCCCATGCGGTCCCCCGCCCGGGCGCGCCGCGACAGCCGGTCGTCAGTCGAGGTGGGATCGGGTACGACTGCGCCTCGGGGCCGTCACCGATGCTGCCGAACCAGTGTGGGACCTGGGTATCGGACTCGGCCGCCTCCCCCATGTCCAGAACCAGTGCCTGATCGCCGAGGACGAGCCGCCATCGGCCCGACAGCACATAGAGCCATTCGCACCCGCCCTGACGGACACCCGAGATCAGAAGCGTGGGCCCGCAAGGCTGCCCGTCGTGGAGACCGTGACCAGGAAGGCGGCGGCGCCGTCGACGATGCGGTCCAGCCGCGGTCCGTGGGCGCCGCGCCAGTAGACCTGCCCGCAGGCCTGGCAGCGGCGGAAGGCGTCGTAGCAGCGCCGCGTGCCGGCTGGGAGCAGTTCCTGCACCTGACTCTTGGCCACGTGGAGGAGCATCCCGTTGCATGCCGGGCACCGGGTCCAGGGGTTCAGCGGCGGGGCGAACCGGTCCAGCACCTCGCGTAGCTGCTCGTCGGGAACCTGGTGCTCCACGTGCGCACCCCAGCGCAGGGCGCGGCGGTGCAGCAGGCCGCGGTCGCGGGTGAGCAGGACCCGCCGCTGGGTCAGTGACACCTCCAGCAGGGCCTCGTCATGGGCGTGCCGGTGGTAGGCCGAGTCCAGACCGAGCAGCCGCATCCGCCGGGCCAGGGTCCCCAGGTGGACGTCGAGCACGAACCTTGGCGGTGAGGTCGGTGCCGACTGCGGCCGGGCCACCGCGAGGACACGGATTCGATCCCCCTGCTGCGGCCGATACCGGAGATCGACCGGCTTGTCGTCCAGCAGCAGGCCGCCGACTTCGGTCTTCGGCACCCCCACCCCCGCCAACAGGTGGCCGACCGTCGAGGTGCCGTCCACCAGCAGGCGCACCTCCGCCTGCCGCTTCCTGGCCGCAAGGAAGAACCGCAGCGGCGACGGCACCACCAGGATCACCTCGACCGAGCCCATGCCCCCATCCTCACCCGGCGGGGACGGCGCCGGCGTGCCAGGCACCGTTCGGATCACAGAAGCCCCGGTGCATCGTCTCGATCGCTGGCGGAGACCGCCCTTGACCAGTTCTGCTGTCGACGAGGCTGTCACGGCGCAGAGCCGCAAGGAGCTCGGAGACCGTGCTCGTCGGTGCGCCGGGGATCGCCGTCATGGGAGTCCCTGACCGCGGGCCTGCTCTCGGCCACACTCTCCGCCCGTTCAGGTCCGCGCCGCTGGCGCCGATGCTCGGGTAGGGGCCACTGGGGCAACGGTCCCGGTGCGCAGCCCCGGTCCGACACGTCGGTAGGGAGAAGGCTCATAGCGAGGCGCTTTCTATTCCCGTTGGGCCTGCTGGCCCTCACCATGATCACGTCCCTGATCTGGGTGGACAGCGCGGCCGGCTAGTCGTTGAACACAGGGTCGTCTCGTCGAGACTGAGAACCCACGATGTCCAGTCGCCGGTCGAGCGCATCGTCTCGATGATGAGGTCCGTCGCGGTGTCCTCCGGCCAGGCGTGCACCGCAGCGTGCAGTCGGTCGCCCGGATCGTCGCTCCGAGCAGACTGCACACGTGGCCTTCGCGTCCCCACAGCGGCAGAGGTTGGACGCCGGGCGGCGGTGGGACGACGTAGGGCCGCCTGGTGGCTGACATCTGCCCGATGAACCCCTTCGGGGGGGTCAAGCTGTGTGGGTTGTCGACGACACCGATTCGTCGACGTGGTGTGTGTCGTCGGTGAGTTCCTCGTTCGTGCGGCAGGGTCTGGTGAATCGGGGCCGGGTGATGCGCACCCGGTGACCGCGGCTACTTCTGTTCGGGTACGGCGAGTGGGGCGAGGGCTCCGGTTCCGGTGAGGTTGTCGCAGCGGACGAGTTGACGGTCGATCCGTTCGAGCGGGCAGTAGGGGTAGGCGGGGGTCTGTCTGGTGGTCGGGGGCGTCGGGGGCCGGGGTCCGGGCGGGCCCAGGCGTTTGCGGTGGAGGGGACGACGAGGGCGAGTGTGGCGATCGCGCCGAGGGTGGTGGCACGCAGCAGGGGCGTGGTGTTCATGATGATGACCTCGCTGGTCGAAGGGGTGATCTGGCTCTTCGACTTTCGTCGCTGACCTGCCTGGCCCGCTTCGGAGGGATCCCCTGAGATCGGCCCGGAAACCCCTGAGATTCGGTGGGCCGCGGCTGTCACACTGGGTGGGTGCCCGTGGGGGGCCCGTCCGGCGGGCCGGTCTTCGTGGGGCGCGTCGAGGAGTTGGCCGCGGCGTGCGCCGTGGTGGCACGTGCCGGTGAGGGGCTGGCCGGCACGTTACTGATCCAGGGCGATGCCGGGGTCGGCAAGACGGAGCTGGTGGCCCAGGTGCTCCGCGATGTCGGTGGACAGGTCACGGTGGTGCGGGGGGCGGCGTTGCCGTTGACGTCGATGACGGTGCCGTATCTACCGCTGCGTTCGGCGCTGGCCCGGCTCCCCAGCGGCAGCGGTCAGGCACCTGTCCCGGCATTGGACGGCATGGAGGCCGTGGGCGGGGTCCCGCTGGTCTTCGACGGGTGGGTGACGGCACGCTGCCGTGACCGGCCGCTGGTCCTGGTGGTGGATGATCTGCATTGGGCAGATGCGAGCACGCTGGATGCGTTGATGTATTTGTTGTCCGGGCCGGTCGATCGCCGGCTCGCGGTGCTGCTGACGCTGCGGCACGGGGAGATCCGTGAGGGTGACCGGTTGAACCGGTGGCTGGCCGACGTCCGACGCCTGCCGGGCTTCCAGCAGGTGAGTCTGGGTCCCTTCGACCGCGCCACCACCGAACAGCAGATCGCGGTCCTGCTCGGTGCCTCGCCGCACCAGTCCCTGGTGGACGACGTCCTCGCCCGTACCGGTGGGAACGCTTACCTGACCCGTCTCCTCGTGGCCGGGTTGACTCCCCAAACCCGTCGCCTGTCCGATGCACTCACGGCCGACCTCGAGGGAGCGTTGTTGGCCTCGTGGCATCAGCTCAGCGGCCCCGCGCGGGACCTGACGAAGGTGATCGCGATCGGTGGGCGGCGGGTGGGTGCCGTGGAGCTGGCCACGTTCCTGGCCGGCGAGAGCGCCTTCGGTGATGTGACCGAGCTGCTGGGTGAGGCCGAGTCGGCAGTGGTCCTGGACTCTGCCCGGGACGGCAGCTACTGGTTCCACCACCCCCTGCAAGCCCAGGTGCTGGAGCGCAGGGTTGCGGACGACGAACGTCGCTCCTGGCATGCCCGGTTCGCCGTACACCTCGAAGGCCTCGTCGACTCACAGGCCCCGGCCGACGTCGACGTGCTGGCCTCCATCGCCGATCACCACCACCGCGCCGGCCACTCAGGTCAGGCGTATGCGTGGGCCCGGCGGGCCGCGTCAGCGGCCGGTGCGGCAGGCGGCGTGTAGGAGCAGATCCGCCTGCTGCGTCGCGCCCTCGAACTACGCGACCACGCGGTCGCTCCACCGACACGGGTGGAACTCCTGCTGGAGATGCGGGACGCCGCAGCCCGCGCCGGGGACCTCGATAACGAACTGCGCAGCGTCGAGGAACTCCTCGCCGAGACCAGCGACGAGACGGACCCGCTGCTGCGCGCCGAACTGCTGCTTCGCCGGGGCCCACCTCAGGTGGGCCACCGGGCGTGCGTTCCTGTCCCTGGCCGACGTCGAGCGCGCCATGGACCTGTCCTCCCGGGAGCCAGATAGCTGGCAACACGCTCGCACTGACCGAGAGGGCCCACCTCGGGGTGTGGGTCGGGGACCCCGGGCCGGCGAGCTCGCGGAGGAAGGAATCGCCAGAGCGAGGAGATGATGATTCGAATCGGTGAGGGTCCCACCCCGGCGAATCGTCACGAAGCGAAGGTCCCGAACCTTCGGCAGGATCATGGTTCGGCGCTCCTTCTGACGCTGCAGGTCGCAGCGATGGATGACGACATCATGGTCTCCGTGTGCCCTGGTCTGCTCCCCAAGAAGGGCATCGACTCCCCAGCCTCCGTCGAGCCAGTAGCCGACGTGCCGCGAGTCGAGCTCAACGCAGTCGTGCTCCGCGCACTCGGCGGCATCTGCGGGCGTTGGTCAGCGCCTCTTCCTCGGCTTCGACACAGGATGTGCGGAGATGACACGGGCCTGCCGTCGCTGAGGTCATGGATCCGGAGAAACGGGTTCCGCCATGACCCAACATGGACGGTGAGAAGATCGTGGTGTGGCGCCCGGTGATCCGCGATATTCCGCCGAACCGGCCGACCCACGGGCGTACACGGTGGCGAATGACCGGCTCTACACACGTTTCGCGCGCCCGTACGACATCGTGGTCAAGGCGGTCCCGCTCTGGCGACGATGGCTCGGGCAGGCCGTGCCCGTGATCCATGGCCCCAGGGTCTTGGAGGTCTCCTTCGGAACCGGCTGGCTACTGACCCAATACGCCGGTCCATACCGCACCGACGGTATCGATCTCAATCCGGCACTCATCGCCGTCGCACGCCGCAATCTGGCCCGCGCCGGGGTCCAGGCGGATCTGCGGCAGGGAACGGTTGAGGCACTGCCGTACCCCGACGCCACCTTCGACACCGTGGTGAACACCATGGCCTTCAGCGGCTATCCCGACGCAGCCGCGGCCGCAGCCGAACTGGCCCGAGTGCTCAAGCCCGGCGGCTGCCTCGTCCTGATCGACATCAACTATCCGCGCGATGGCAACCGGCTGGGCACCGTGCTCGTCGAACGGTTCTGGAAACCCTTCGGCGATCTCATCCGTGACGTCCCGGCTCTGCTGTCCAACGCCGGGTTGAACGTCCAGGACGACGAGATCGGCGGGTGGGGCAGCGTCCACCGATACCTCGCGACCAAGCCTGGCGCTCAGCTCAGCGCACCATGACGCCCTGACCGAGCCCGCGCCAGCGGCATGATCGCGGTCGGCGGCTGACCATGACGTGGCCGGATGTGTCCGCGAGCCTGGCGACTGGGAGACTTCGCGGATGGTCGACGTGGTGCCTCCTGATCCGCCGCTTGCCGGGCGCAGGGTCCGGCTGAGGCCGTCTTGGCTGCACGACGCGGAAGCGGTGGCGGCGTCGTGCCGGGATCCGGGTATCCCGCGGTTCACCATGATGGCCGAGTCGCTGACCGAGCAGCAGGCCCGGGAGTGGATCCAGCGCAGCCTGGACGGCTGGTCAGCGGGTTTGGCGCGGTTCGCGGTCACGATGCCGCCATCGGATCGGTGTCTGGGCCAGATCGGGGTCCAGTTCGAGTTCGGCGGTGTGCCATCGGCGGTCCGTAGATCACCCACAGCGGCTGGCACTGCGCGATGTAGGCCGGCTGCGGTTCGGGGGCAGGCGCGCGGTTCCGGAACATCACTACTCCTCAGCAGTGCTGACGATCGTTTGCCATCGCCTCATGTCGGTGGTGCTGAGCCCTTCGTCCATGTAGCGGAGCCATTCGCCGGCACCCGGATTGCTGGCCCGAAAGGCGTCAGCGCGCTCACGGACTAGGAGCGGGTCCATCTCAACCAGTAGACCGACACGAGCGTAATGGCCGCGGTCAGCGGCAGGATCGGGCGAGCGTAGCCGCACTCAGCGCGGCTGAGGATGATTGCCGGTGCCGTGAGCGCGGTTCCACGGCCGGTCGGTATCGCAGGGTGTTCAGGAACGAGTGCGTCCCCCGAGGTCACGGCTACGTCGGGCGTTCCGGACAAGTGAATTCGGCTGCACCAGGTAGTGGGTCGGCGACTTCCGCCCCTATCGCCGGTCCTTGCCGCGGGTCAGGCTGGCGACGTCATCGCACATGGTGGGCGTCTTGGTTGGCGGACGGGATGAAACGTGGGCTGGCGGCAGCAGCCGTCGCAGCGGCATCGGTGGTCGGGTACGAGCGGTGGGTCAAGCCCTGGCAGCAGCGATGGGGCGCGACGGAGGAGGAACGCGCCGTCTCGCTTCCCGGGGACGAGCTCGTAGCCGAACCCGCGACACAGCTAACTCGCGCGATCACCATCGACGCCTCACCCGATCGAGTGTGGCCGTGGATCGTGCAACTCGGCGCCGACCGCGGCGGCTTCTACAGCTACGACTGGCTGGAGAACCTGTTCGGGCTCGAGATCCACAGCGCAGACGACATCGTCCCGGCCTGGCAGCAGCTCCAGGTGGGCGATGTTGTCTACGCAAGCCGGGACCGTACCGGCGGGTGGTACGTCGTCGACTTGCGCCCGGACGAGGCCTTGGTGCTGAAGGTCGCCAACTTGGCCGCCGGTCGGCCCCTTCGTCGGGACGAACAGCTGAAGTGGGAGTTCTTGTGGACCTTCGCGCTGCGGCCGACGGCGTCGGGTGGTACCCGGCTGCTCGTGCGGGAACGCACGGCCTTCGGCAGTGCTCTCCCGCGCACGGTAATGGCCCCGGTCGGCGTGGTGAGCTTCGTGATGACTCGCCGAACGATGCTGGGGATCAAGACACGGGTCGAGAGGACCGCACGTTGAGTGGCCGGCCTCGCGGCCACGCCCCCGCGGGCAATGCACTCTCAGACCGAGCGCGACCCACCGATCTCGCACTCGGAGCGGCACGAGCGTTACTGCCGCTTCGCGCCATGAGAGTGCGTCGGATGGGGTGATGGGTCCGGTCAAGATTCACGGGATCACCTAGTCGGCCGAGTCAAGGAGTCGACGCTCGGCAGCCTGCCGATGCTCGCGTTACTCGAGCAGGTGCCGCTACCCGTAGGCATCGGTGCGGTGGGAGATCTTGACGACCTCGACGACGACCTCGTCCTCCACGATGCGGTAGATCACCCGGTACTGGCCACGGCGCGCACTGAAGAATCCCTCCAACCCTAACCTCAGCGGCTTGCCCACACGGTGCGGGTTCTCCAGCAACGGACCGGACACGAACTCCCACACCGCCGCCGCGATCTGCTCCGGCAACGTCTCCGTCAGCGCCCGCCGGGCCGCCTTCGGCAGCCGCAGCGTGTACGTCACGCCGCGCCGCGTCCCAGCCGCTGCGCCATGAGGGCAGCCATCTCCTCCCCCGTGGTCAGCTCACCAGTGCCCGTCCTGGCCTCCTGGATTGCCGCCATGGCCTCGGGATCCGACAAGATCTCCAGAGTCTCGATCAGGCTCTCCAAGTCTTCCGGCGCGATCAGCACCGCCGCCGGGCGGCCGTTCTTCGTGATCGTCACCCGCTCCCAGGTCCCCTGCACGGCGCTGACCAACTCACTCAGCCGGTTCTTCGCATCCGCCAAAGAGGTCGTCTCCATGGCCAGAATTCTAGCCTTAGCGGCAGTGAGTAGCCACACCTGCTCGCCGCCTTCGTGACACCTCGGCCCACCCACCCGCAGGCCCGCATCGTGCCCACAACCATGCCCTTCTGACGGGGATGCCCTGTGCGTCAGGCTGCGCATCGTTCTGACCCGTCGTCGGGCACATTGCGCAGGGCACGCCCCCGCTCGAGTACGTCGTGATCACGCAGCTGTCCGTGGACCCGCTGTCCGTCACGTTCATCGACTGGATGTCGCCGATCATGACCTCGTCCGAGGGGTCAGTAGGCTGGCGTTCGTGCCTTCCAGTGCGCCGATGGACTGGCCAGCCTGCCGAACAGGGTCGCAGCGCCAGTCCCGCCGTGTGTTTAGCTCGCCGCCAAGGGGAGCGACCTGCGCCTGGAGGTGACGGGCATCGGGCGGATCCGGTTTCCCGTCCCGGCCGAGCAGGCACGCGAACTCGTCACGCTCGCTACGCCGGCGCGGTTCGGTCGAGGGAGAAGCCTGACCGACCCGAAGGTCCGCGACGCCTGGGAGGTCCCGCGAAGGCTGGTCCGCGCGACCTGGTCCACGGCCCTCACGACCGCCTTGGACCCCGTGCGCCAGCAGCTCGGCCTGCCAGCCACCTCCCGGCTGGTCGCGGACTTCCACTCGCTCCTGGTCTACGAACCGGGCCAGTTCTTCTGACTTATCAGGACTCCGAGAAACACGACACCATGATCGGAAACC